>JAQTZV010000056.1 GCA_028687585.1 Desulfuromonadaceae bacterium
CCTTGTACTCAGCCTGACCTTTACCAGCCAGAACTTTCGTTATCGCAGCGGTTAATGTCGTTTTGCCATGGTCAACGTGACCGATAGTGCCGATGTTTACATGAGTTTTATTACGTAAAAATTTTGCCTTCGCCATGAGAAAGGCCCTCCTGAAAGTAGCTTTTTATTGTTCCTGCTTTGAGTGTATTTCATTAATAAGTGGAGCCCACATCCGGACTCGAACCGGAGACCTCTTCCTTACCAAGGAAGTGCTCTACCTCCTGAGCTATGTGGGCACATTTTATTACTGGAGCGGGAAACGGGACTCGAACCCGCGACCCTCAGCTTGGAAGGCTGACGCTCTAGCCAACTGAGCTATTCCCGCACTACCAGACGAAGTTTTTTGGAATGCGTACGGTCATCTCTTACCAGTTCAAGCGACGTGGAGTCTTCTGGATTCGTATGTGCCATCGTAATCCGATGATTATGTGGTGGAGGGAGGAGGATTCGAACCTCCGAAGTCGCTGACGACAGATTTACAGTCTGTTCCCTTTGGCCGCTCGGGAATCCCTCCAGGGATGATCGCTACACAGTTTCTTAAATGGAGCCCCGTATCCGAATCGAACGGATCACCTGCTGATTACAAGTCAGCTGCTCTACCAGTATGAGCTAACGGGGCCGTTGCCTTTTTTGTGGCAGTAAGAAACGGAACTTGTGTTTTTAAAGAAAATAACTTCGAATGTCAAGCATTAATTGTAAAATAAAGATTGGCCTCTTTGAAAGAGGCCAATCTTTAGAGTAGGCGGGTCTGCCGTGAAGTAGTCAGAACTAGGCTGCTAACAGTGGGAGAAGGGCCTGCTTTGTTTTTTTCAGAGCACCCTCTTCTATCTGGCGCACCCGTTCACGTGAAATAGAAAAATGGCTGGCAATTTCCTGCAGCGTCATGGGCTCATCTGCGGTAATTCGCTGCGCAATGATATACTGCTCTTTTTCGTTCAATTGACTGACGACGCCTGCAATTTTTTGCTGCAGATTTTGATTCTCCTGCAAGGTTGCCAAAAGCTCTTCCTGGTTGAGTCTGTCGTCAGCAAGAGACTCCAGGGCGGTTGCGCCGTCGCTTCCCGGTATTTCAGCATTGAGAGAACAGTCGCCCTGCATGCGCTGTTCCATCTCAGAGAACTCTTGCTCGGAGACCCGCAGCGACTGTGCAGCAGTCATAACATCTTCAGTATCGATATCTGTTCCGACCAAGGCATTTTTTGCCTGGCGAAGTTTAAAAAAAAGCTTTCTCTGCGCCTGAGTTGTGCCGATTTTGAGAAGGCTCCATGACGATATAATATGATTCTGTATGTATGCCTTTATCCACCATACCGCATACGAAATCAGGCGAACGCCTTTGTGTGGATTAAATTTTCTGACCGCCATCATCAGCCCGATATTGCCCTCTTGTATAAGGTCGAGCATTTTGAGGCCGTAGTGCCGAAACTCATATGCCACTTTCACTACAAATCTTAAATTGGATGTTATCAAGGTATGGGCGGCTGCCAGCTGCCTGTCTTCAAAAAATGAAACCGCGTAGCGATGCTCATCTTCTTCACTCAACAGTGGAAATTTTCGTATTTCGTTCATGTAAAGTCGGAGACTGTCAGTTATTGCGGGTAATTGAGCTACCATAAAAAACTCACCTCTTTGTCGTGATGCGTTAGCACTCTATGAATGAGACTGCTAAAACATAGCAAGTGATATGTAAAAAATCAAGCAGTTGTTTCGGGGACAATTTAAGGTAGTTGCTTTTCGGGAAGCCGTATTTAAGTAAGTGGGCACCATTTTTCTTGTATTCTTACCGCGCTGCGCTATAACCTTGATTTTATGAAAACATCTTCAACCATACGCTTTCTTCTGCTGGCTCTATTCATAATTGCCATTAGTCTGCTGCATTATTTGACGCCGCTCCATCTGCATTATCTGCATGATATTTTCCAGCGTCTTTACTACCTGCCAATCATCCTGGCTGCCATCTGGTTCGGACTTCCTGGCGGTCTGGCCTGCTCTCTGGCCGTCAGTATCATGTATGCCCCCCATATCCTCTTTCAGTGGGGGGGGCATTTTACGGTGGAATTGGAAAAATATCTTGAAATTGTCTTATACAATGTTGTTGGCGGCGTAACCGGTCTTCTGGTGCAGCGTGAGCGGGATCGGAGCGATGAGCTGCAGCAGACCGCTATTGGCTTGGAGCTTTCTTTCAAAAAACTTCAGGCGCAATCAGAACAGATCATAGCAATTGAAGAAAACCTGCGGCGAGCTGAGAAACTCTCAACTCTGGGTGAAATGGCCGCAGTACTGGCTCATGAAATCCGCAATCCGCTCGGATCGATCCGCGGTACGGCTGAGATTCTCAGAGATGATTACCGTCCGGGTGATCCAAAATACGAATTTATTGAGATACAGATCAGGGAGACGGAGCGTCTTAACCGGGTGGTAGAGGACTTTCTGCGCATGGCCCGCCCGTTGCCGTCAGAGATGGCACGCTGCCACGTTCAGGAAGAGCTTGAGACGGTCACCATGCTGGTGGCTAATGATGCCAGAAAGCGGCAGGTTTCACTGTATTTGGAACCCGCTAATTCTGATGTAATCGTGAAGGCGGACGGTGAGAAACTGCGGCAGGCATTCCTTAATATCGTTATTAATGCCCTTCAGGCGACTCCCGGTGGCGGGAGTCTTACGGTGTCGACATCGGTTTGCCGATTGGAAGAGCGGGCCGCTATTTGTGAAGTCACATTCTGTGATACCGGTTGCGGAATCGATACACTATCTCAGGAAAAAATTTTTGAACCATTTTATACGACCAAGTCTGACGGCACCGGCTTGGGGCTTGCGATTTCCCGGAAAATCATTGAAGGTCATGGCGGTACGCTGCAGATAGAAAGTGCCGTTGGTCAGGGGACCACCGTATTGGTTACGCTGCCTGTTTTGCAGGCTGGGGAAAGTCTATGACGCAGAAAATCCTGGTAATTGATGATGATGCGTCGCTGCGCCGCGTGATAGAATACAATCTTCAGGACGCCGGCTATCAGGTGCTGTCTGCCGCAAACGGCGAAGAGGGGGTGGTTCTTTTTGCCGAAGAGGCCCCGGCACTGGTTATCTCTGATATGAAAATGCCCGGCATGGACGGCATGCAGGTGCTGAAAGCCATTAAGGCACGCTCGCCTGAAGCGCTGGTGATCATGATAACCGCCTTTGGAACGGTAGATGTCGCGGTCGATGCAATGAAGGCCGGAGCGTATGATTACATCACTAAACCCTTTAACCGTGACGAACTGCGTCTGACCGTTGCCAAGGCGCTCCAGTTCAGCGGGCTGACTGTAGAAAACAGGCGTTTGAAAGATGAGTTGGCAGACAAGGCTGACTATCGTACCATTGTCGGGTCTTCAAAAGGCATGGATCGGGTTTTCGAGATCGTTCGCAAGGTGGCGGATACGGAGGCATCGGTTCTGATCACGGGCGAGTCGGGGACCGGTAAAGAGCTGGTCGCCCGCTCGATCCACCATCATAGCGGCCGCTGCAATGCCCCCTTTGTCGCCATCAACTGTGCGGCGATCCCGCGCGATCTCCTGGAAAGCGAGCTTTTCGGTCATGTCAGAGGGGCGTTCACCGGGGCCATTAAAGACAAAACCGGCAAATTTCAGTTGGCCGATGGCGGCACGCTCTTTCTGGACGAGGTGGGAGAGCTGCCGCTTGAACTTCAACCCAAGCTGTTGCGGGCGTTGCAGGAAAAGGTAATTGAGCCGGTTGGCGGTACCAAAGAACAGCGGCTCGACGTACGGATTGTGGCCGCAACCAATCTGGATATGGATAAAGCGCTGGCTGATGCTACGTTCCGAGAGGATCTCTACTATCGTTTGGCGGTCATCCCGATCCATCTGCCATCGCTGCGGGAACGGCGGGAGGATATTGCCCTGCTGTTGCGCTATTTCTGTGGCAAGTATGGAGCAGGCTCAGTCGTCTTTGACAATGATGCCACGGCTGCTCTTAATTCCTACCGGTGGCCAGGGAATGTCCGTGAACTTGAAAATCTTGTTGAACGCCTTCTGATCATGCGGAGTGGTGAAACCATTACCATTGATGATCTGCCAGACAAAGTACTACAAGGCGGCATGGTATCCTGCTCCTCAATAAACTCCGGGAAAGTGGTCAACCTGCCGGATGGCGGCTATTCTCTGGAACAATTGGAGCGTGAGGTAGTGACTGAGGCCCTTGAACGCACCGGCTGGAATCAGACCGCTGCTGCAAAATTTTTATGCATTCCCCGTCACACTCTTATCTATCGGATGGAAAAGTACGGGATTGTGCCAACTTCAAATACAACCACGTAAGCGAGGGGCTGCTTTCATGCCGATGTTTTACTTTACCCGACTAACCCTTATTCAGAAGATGATCATCAGTTTTGTGGTCAGTGGTTTCTTCTTGCTGGCGGCCTTGATTTATTCCGTTGCCAGCATGAACTCCATGCACCGAATCCAGGAGGAGATTGCCAGAAATGACCTGACGGCGGCAACGGTCACCATTTCGCTGCATGAGATACTGCTCGCTCAGGAGCGGTCTGTCGGGAAGTACCAGATACTTCATCAGCAAGAGTTCCGTGATCAGTACGAGCGGAACTCCGCCAAATTTTTAGATGGGCTGGCGCTGCTCGAACAAGTGAGCCGTGAGCCGGCTGTGGCTGCACTGGTAACCGAATACGCGCGATATGCCGACTTGGTAAAAAAGCAGTTTGCGGATCAGAATGTTGGCTTGGCTGTCATGCGCACGGCGGTTGACCGAATGGAAAAGACTTTTGTCCGGCTTCGCACAGATCAACAATACTCCTTGGAGTGCAAATTGAAAGCGTCGGACGAAAAAGCGTCCAGAACCATCGCCATCTCGATAGGTCTCGCAATTGGTGGCGTTTCAATCGCTTTTGTGATTGCATTTTTGATGATCTATTCTTTTGCGACATCCATCGGAAAGCTGCAGAGAGCGACCCATAGGATAGCAGATGGCGATTTTGATCATGAGCCAGGTATTTTACCCGGTGATGAGATCGGTGCCCTGGCTCAGGACTTCTCCCGGATGGCGGTGCGTCTGAAACAACTGGAACAGATAAGCCTTGATGCCAGCCCATTGACCAGATTGCCCGGCAATATTGCCATAGAGAGAACTTTGAGCCGTCGCCTGCGTGAGAAAGTTCCATTTGCAATGTGCTATATTGATCTTGATAATTTCAAGTCGTACAATGATCGCTATGGATATATCAAGGCGAGTGAGCTGATTAAGGAAGCCGGTCAATTGATTTATGAAGCGGTACATACAGTACACGACCCGGAAGCATTCGTCGGGCATATAGGTGGTGACGATTTTGTCGTCATTATTACCAGCGATAAGGCCGAAGCTGCCTGTCGGGCGATTATCAACGATTTCGATGCCATGATCCCGTCGTACTATTCGGATGAGGATCGCTCTACAGGCGCCATCAACGGGATCGACAGGTACGGTGTGCCAAGGCTGTTTCCCCTTGTTTCCATGTCAATCGCGGCCCTGGACTGCCATCCCGGAGATTATGCCACCGCTGCAGAAATCGCTACTGCAGCGGCAGAGGCCAAGGATCATGTCAAGAAGACACCCGGCAGCAATTTCATCATCATACGGGAGGCAGGATGTTATGAAACCTAAACTCATAACCTTCATGGCACTATTGATTCCGGTCATGCTGAATGCGGGCTGTGCAGGGGTTGGAGAGCGGGTGTCTCGGTATACGGCGCTCTCCGATCAGGAACGCTATATGGTCAGTGCCGTGGATCAGATCCGTCTCGGGAATGAGCAGCGGGCGCAAGCCCTGCTGGAAAAGGTTGTCAGCGGAGTGCCAACGATCGGCGTTACTGACGAAGCGCTGTTCCGTCTTGCGTTGTTGAGTTTGAAGGATGATGGAGGAAAAGGTCTTTTGCGGGCGCAGGCGTTGTTGGAGCAGTTATCAGATAAGTATCCTGACAGTATCTGGACCAGGCAGTCAGCGCCGCTGCTTTTGCACTTGGCTGAGGCCAAGGTTCTTCGGAATCGTCTGCGTGAATTGAAGGCGCTTAAAGAACACAATCTGTCTTTGAGCCGAGATAACAAAGATATGCGCCAAAGCTTGGAACAGCTGAAACAGCTTGACCTGGAGCTTGAGAAGAGAATCAAGCGCTGATGGTTGAGAAGTCATGGTACACAGCAATAACATGAGGTGAATTGCATGACGGTACGCTCCTTAACTTCCCGCCGTTTTTTTATTATTGCGACATTACTGCTGGTGGTCGTTGCAGTTTTTATGGCGACGCTGAGGGGGAAAAGTGTCGCCGGCATCCCGGTAGAGCGACGGGACCTGCTGCAAACGGTTGTCACCACCGGGCGGGTAACGTCATTGGCACGGGTTGAGGTGGGAAGCCAGATACTCGGCTCGGTTGCCGCGGTGCGTGTCGATGCCGGTGACCGGGTGACGACCGGGCAGATTCTGGTGTTGCTGCGTGACGACGAAGCACGGGCCGCACTTGATCAGTCACTCTCTTTTGTGCGGGAGCTGGAGGAACGGATAAGGCAGATCGGTACTATTGACGGGCCGGTGAGTCAGCAACGGGTCGGAGAAGCCGAAGCGACACTGCATCAGGTTGCCGGCACGCTTGAACGCGTACAAAAATTGTTTGATGGCGGAATATCCAGCCGTGCCGACCTGGACGAGGCGGTGCGGGCCCGTGACGTGGCTGCCGGTGTGGTCGAACGGGAAAAACTGCAGCGGAGTAACAGCCGGCCGCAGGGGAGCGATGTCAAACTTGCTGAAGCGAGGCTGACTCAGGCACAAGCTGCGGTTGCCGTTGCCCGGGAACAGCTTGCCCGTACGGTCATTACCGCACCGGGTGACGGCACGGTGATCAGTAGAAATGTCGAAGTTGGCGATGTTGCCCAGCCCGGTGTGCCGCTGCTCGTGCTCTCCCGGAACGGACGCATCCGGATCACCGCCCATATTGACGAGAAAAACCTCGGTTTATTGCGGGTCGGACAGATTGCCGTCGGCTCTGCAGATGCCTATCCCGAAAAAACGTTCCCGGCCCTTCTCTCTACCGTCGTGCCGGCAGTGGACCCGCAACGGGGCACGGTTGAAGTGCGCTGTGACGTTGCTGAACCTCCCGCCTACCTCGTCCCTGATATGACCGTTTCCCTTGAAATAGAAATTGCCCGGCATGCAAAAGTGCTGACGGTGCCGTCGGAAGCGGTACGGGACGCCTCGACAACTCCTTGGGTGCTGGTAGCCCGCGACGGACGGGTAGCACGCCAGGAAATTTCCCTCGGGATTCGCGGCAGTGGCTCCAGCGAAGTCAAAAGCGGCCTGAAAGAGGGGGACATGGTGCTGCCCGGCTCCAGCAAGCTGCCGGCCGGCAGCAGGATTCGTCTGCAGACTGCAGTACGCGAGAAAGCATCAGGTGTTCAAAACAATGCGCATTGAGTGGCTGCTGGCACTCCGTTTTCTGAAAGAGGGGAGGGCGCAAACCTTTTTCATGTTGGGAGGAGTAACAATGGGGGTCGGGGTGATTGTATTCCTGACCTCGCTGATTACCGGGCTGCAGCGCAGTATTATTGAGAAGACCCTCGGAACGCAGGCGCATGTCGTCATGCGGCCGCCGGATGATGAGGCACGGCGCATCATCACACCGGACAGTACGCTGGCCGTCTCCGCCAATGTCGAGCGCCGCGCCCAGCGGCTCAGCTCTATTCTTCAGTGGCAGCAGGTTATGCGTGAACTGGAGAAACGTCCTGAAGTAACCGCCGTATCACCGCTGGTAGCCGGTCCCTCGTTTGCCATTCGGGGAAGCGCCACCAAATCGGTGGCACTGATGGGGATTGACCCGGAAAAATACACCCGAATAGTGCCAATGCCGTCATTCTTGAAAGAAGGTGAGTTCCGCATTACCGCCAATGATGCCGCCATCGGCACCGATCTTGCCCGGGAACTGGGGGTGACACTGGGGGATAAAATCCGCCTGCAGACCGCTGACGGCCGCAGTGAAACTATTACGGTGGCCGGTATTTTCGACGTCGGTATCCGCGACCTCAACCGCCGCTGGGTATTTATTACGCTCCGCTCGGCCCAGAACCTGCTTGATCTTGTCGGCGGCGTATCGAGCATTGATGTTACCGTACGCGATCTTTTCAAAGCAGAGGTTATCGGCGAACAGCTCGCCCGGCAGACCGGGCTGACCGCCGAGAGCTGGATGAAAACCAATGCCCAGTTGATGGTCGGCCTCAAATCCCAGAGTGCATCCAGCTATATGATTCAATTCTTTGTCATCATCTCGGTGGCCTTCGGCATAACGAGCGTGTTGGTCGTATCGGTTATCCAGAAATCCCGGGAGGTCGGTATTTTGCGGGCTATGGGATGCTCTCGGAGAAGAGTCCGGCATATCTTTCTTCTTCAGGGGGGCGTTGTCGGGTTGGTCGGCTCCCTGCTCGGCAGCGGTCTGGGTGCCCTGCTGGTGACCTTCTTCGCCAGCACGGCCAAAAATCCTGACGGCACACCGATTTTTCCGGTGGTGCTTGAACCGGGCATGTTTTTGATTGCGGCGGGGGTGGCAACCGTTACCGGTATTCTGGCTGCCGCCGCTCCGGCGGTGCGGGCGGCGAAACTTGATCCGGTGGTGGCAATCCGCAATGTCTGAAATGAACAACATAATTCAGCTGACCGATGTCCGCAAACAGTACGGCAACGATGGTATTACGACCGAAGTGCTGCACGGAATTGACCTGACGCTGCTGCAGGGCGAATTTACCGCCCTGATCGGCCCGTCCGGGTCCGGTAAAAGCACCTTGCTGAATATCATCGGCCTGCTGGAGCATCCGACGAGCGGCGTAATCCGGGTGCAGGGGCGTGATACGGGAACGTTACCGGATGTAGAGCTTACAAAGCTGCGGGGCAGGAGTATCGGCTTTGTCTTCCAGTTCCATCACCTGATCCCGGCGTTTTCTGCCCTCGAAAACGTCATGATGCCGCTGATGCTGGAAGATGGCCGGCCGACACCGGCGCAGCGCGAGCGGGCAACGGCGCTGCTTACGCGGGTAGGATTGGCTGATCGCCTCGATTTCAAACCGGCCAAACTCTCCGGTGGCCAGCAGCAGCGAGTTGCCATCGCCCGTGCCTTGGCGGCCAATCCGCCGCTCATTCTGGCCGATGAACCGACCGGAAATCTCGATACCGCCGCTGCCGATGAGATATTCAAACTGCTATATGAAGTAAACCTGGAATCAGGGACCACTTTCCTGATCGTTACCCATGATCCCCGTCTGGCGCATCGCTGCAGGAGGGTGGTTGAACTGGTTGACGGGCGGATTGTGGGGTAAACCATAATTTCGAACTATCCACTACTTTTTTGAAGCCAGTATTTTTACGATCTCTTCCGAGGAATAGACCGATAATCTTGATTTTTTGAAATCCTTCTGATTGCGGATAACGATGACTTCAACTCCGGCATGGCAGGCTGCTTCATGAATCACCGCATCTTCGAAATCGTTAAAATCGGCAACAAGTGCCGATTCGAGAACATGTCTGTTAACAGGCGCCACTTCAAAAAGAGTCAGCAGTTTTTTTATTTCTTCCTGTGCTCTTGGCGCACCTACCGCTTTTGCTGCAAGATAATACACGGTCGTTATTGTCGTACCGCACAAGTATCCGATGACGGTCCCGTCTTCCACCTTTGAAAACAGTTCTGCTGCGGCATCCGCAAATGGCATCCGGTCCATCAGCAGATCGAGGACTATGTTTGTATCCAGAAGAATTTTCAAAGGTATTTCCCCTCCAGATATTTTTTGTAATCCTGTTCATCCAGCGTTGATTCTCGCAATAATCCCCGAAGTGATCGAGTTATTGGTGTTGAAGGAGTGTTGACTTTGGCCTCCTGAGAGGTCAGTAGCTTGAAGTATTCCGCAACGATCTGCGATACTGATTTCCCCGCGTGTGCCGCGTAAGATTTTGCCTGCTCAATTAATTGATCTTCAAGGCGAAGAGTAAGCTTGGTTTGCATGGTAACCCCCAAATGTATAAGACGTATACTTTTATGCAAAGCATACGTCAATGGTTTGTTCGTGTCAATCCGGAGCGAGCAATTTCAGTGTAGAAATTGTTTCACTTTTATTTTGCTTTGACACGGTGTGTATCGGTGCGTATAAATTACTTATGACCAGTAAAGAGATAATCAAACGGCTTGAGAACGAGGGTTGGTGCTGTGTTGGTGGTAAAGGCGACCACCAGAAGTACAAGCACCCGTCGAAAGCTGGTCATGTAGCGGTGCCGCATCCACGGAAAGAGATGGCAATCGGAACCTTGCGAAACATTTACTGTCAAGCCGGTTGGGAATGGAGATAAAAATGTTATATCCCGCATATATTCACGTTGGAGACGATCAACACGCCCACGGCGTAACTATTCCCGACTTTCCCGGCTGTTTCTCTGCCGCTGACGAGTGGGAGGATTTACCACGCATGATTCAAGAGGCCGCAGAGGTTTATTTTGAAGGCGAAGATATACCCGTGCCGGCGCCAACACCATTAGAACAATTGGCAGCTAACCCCGAATATCAAGGGGGGGTATGGCTCTTGGTAGACATTGATCTTGCCAAGCTTAAAATTAAAGCAAAGCGGGTTAATATCACCATGCCGGAAAATCTTCTGAATGAGATAGACCGTTACGCCGCGCAGTATCACATGACTCGCTCCGGTCTATTGGCCCAAGCCGCAGGACAATATATTCACCGCAAACAGGCAGCATAATCATATGGTTTTAGTTGCCGTTTAACTTTTCTGTTTTTTCATAACCTTTCCGCATTTCCTTACTGCTCCGCCAGCTTGCTTCTCCGGCAAAAAGTCTGCAACACGGGATGTTTCCTGAGTTTGTAGAAAGCAACGGAAAGCAATGCGCGGAAAGCAACGGGGACATTCTATAGTCAACCTGTCAAGCCAAAATATTGCTCTTTTAAAATCTTATAGTTAGCTTTTTAATTGAATTCTGGACGCACTTCTCCCTTGATTTTTGAAATGGCGAGTTTCTCACTTTCG
>JAQTZV010000036.1 GCA_028687585.1 Desulfuromonadaceae bacterium
TGTAGAGACCTTCGGCGATACTGCCGTCACGACGGGTGGCCGGGCGCTTCTCGTACAGGACCATGCCGTCACAGAGGCTTTCGATGTCGCGGTCAATCAGGTTGTGGTCGATCAGGTGTGCCGGGGCGGTGCGGGAAATGATTTCGTCTGCTGTAGCCATGAAGTTTCTCCTTATTAGTTATTCAGGCAAATAAGTACCTCAATACCGATTTATATGTCAAGGGAAATGTGCTCGTCCAGCACCCGTAAACTGACTTAATTGCGGCTAAAGTTGACTCCCTACCTGGCAGAGTTCGGTCAAAATCCCCCGACTACTCTCCGGATTGATAAAAGCAATCATCGTCCCATGGGCTCCATGACGAGGGGCTCTATCGATCATCCTGATGCCTTTTGCTTCAAGCTGCTTGATAGCCGCCGCTAAATCATCAACTTCGTAGGCAATATGATGGATTCCCGGCCCGTTTGTATTTAGAAACTTATAAATAATACTCTCGTTGCCAGTAGGCTCCAGTAGTTCGATCTTAGACTCGCCAATCTGAAAAAAGGCCACCTTGACCTGGTATCCGACAACCTCCTCAATGCCCGTGAAGGTCATGCCGAACAGGCCTCCGTAATGGGGCATCGCCTCTTCCAGATTGTGTACGGCAATACCGATGTGATTAATTTTTTTCAGCATATCCACTCAGACCTGTTTCCGAGTATATCGAGAATGTTCCGCTGAATACCTTCGATCGACCCACTGCCATTGATGGTTCTCAGCAGAGAGTCGTCTGCATAGTACGCTGCGAGAGGTGCAGTTTGCTGTTCATATACATCCAGGCGCATTCGCATAGAATCTTCATTGTCGTCATCGCGCTGGTAGAGTTCACCGCCACAACCGTCACATTTGTCACCTGACGCAGAAGGGTCAAAAACCTGATTGAAGCCTTTCCCGCAGCTGTGGCAGGAGAGACGCCCGGTAATTCTTGCCAACAGCTCATCCTTGGCGACTTCGACAGAAATCACATGATCAATGGCCTTACCACGAACTAGCAGGATTTTTTTCAACTCAACGGCCTGATGTAATGTTCGAGGAAAACCGTCAAGGATAAAACCTTTTTCACAATCGGATTTGGTTAACCGTTCCTCGACAATGCCAATCACAATCTCATCGGAAACCAAAGCCCCCATATCCATTAATTCTTTGGCTTTGATGCCCAGCGGCGTCTGCTCTTTTACGGCTGCGCGAAGAATTTCACCTGTAGATATATGGGGAAGTTTGAAGCAAGTCGTCAGCATTTTTGCCTGAGTACCTTTACCGGCTCCGGGAGGTCCGAGAAGTACAAGATTCAAGGTTCTCTCTGTAGTCATAATTTCCTTCCTTTTCATTTTTTGCTGTTTGAATTGAATTTATTTCAATTTTAAATCAAGAGTGATATCAAGGCGAAGAGGATTGAGGCGACGAAGGCATACAACGAGTATGTTGAGGAGCCAAAAACGAGCCAACGAAGATAGCGCCTTGATTTAGAATTGGTATTAGCCGGCAGCAACTAGCCAAATGAATAGATGGGATTCCCCTTTTCATCTTCCGCGAGAAACCTCACCTCCATACCAACCGCGATATCCGTTTTTTCTGTGTATCCTTCGACCCTCGCCATCAGTTTCTTCCGATTATCCTCCACAACGGCTAATACGTATGGCGTTTTCCCCTGAAAAGCCTCCGTACTGCTATGCACAACGCAAAAGGAATATATGGCTCCGCACCTCTTCATCTCACTACCTCCCCCGAAAGATATTGACAACGCAGGTGGCTGCAGTGCCGCCAATGTTGTGAGTCAAGCCGATGTCCGCCTTCTTTAACTGCCGCGGACCACCATCTCCACGCAGCTGAGTAACTATTTCATAAATCTGGCTTAAGCCAGTTGCGCCGATGGGATGTCCTTTGGCTTTCAAGCCGCCACTTACATTGATTGGAATCTGGCCGTTGATTGCTGTTTTTCCTTCAGAAACAGCACGTGCCCCCTGACCTTTAACAAAGAACCCCAAATCCTCAGTATTGATAATTTGTGTTATGGTAAAACAGTCATGTACCTCCGCCAGGTCGATCTGCGCCGGCGAGAGTCCTGCCATCGAATACGCCTGATGTGCCGCACGTACGGTAGCGGCAAAAGTTGTCATGCTCCCTTTAGAAGCCAGGGTCAGCGAGTCACCGGCCTGCCCACAACCGACTACTTCCACCAGGCGCTTTGGGCAAAAGCTCTCTGCCACATCGGTTGCCGCAAGCATTACAAAGGCAGCACCGTCAGAGACCAGAGAACAGTCGAATATGGTGAAGGGATCGGCGATCGGAAAGCCGTTCTTCACCTGCTCCACAGTAATCCTCTTCTGCATCTGTGCGTCGGGATTCAGCAAGGCGTTTTCGTGGTTCTGCACGGCACACATGGCCATCGCATCCCGTACATTTCCGTACTCATGGAAATAACGCTGGGCAATCATGGCAAAGATGGAAGGGAAGGTGGCGCCAATGCCGGCCTCCAGATCTATGTCAGAGGCACCGGCAATCCCTGCAGTAACCGCCTCGGTCGACTGGTGGGTCATCTTTTCCACGCCACCGACCAGCACGACATCATACATGCCTGATGCAACGGCACTTAGCGCCTGCCTGAAAGCCAGGCTTCCTGAGGCACAGGCGCCTTCAATCCGGATCGTCGGGATATGCCCCAAGCCCAGAACCTCCGCAGCCAACGGCCCCAAATGTCCTTGGCCTGAAAACGGCTGCCCACTGAAATTGCTCATAAAGAGCGCTTCAACATACTCCTTCCTGAGCCCGGCATTAGCGATCGCCTTTGTTCCTGCCTCCAGAATTAATTCTTTCAACGAAGTTTCCGGGAACCGTCCGAACCTGGTTTCACCGATACCAACGACAGATACACTGCGCATTTCTCACCTCTCCTGTCTCCTGATACGTGGATTACTGCACTGCTATCGTCTTCAGCAGTGGGTCAATTATTAATTTCGATTCGGTTACCAGCTGCACATCATCTACCGAATACCCAAGAGCGATTTCCTTCAGCACCAAACCGGCCCTGGTTATATCAATAACCGCCCTGTCAGTGATTATACGATTCACGACCCCTTTACCGGTCAGCGGCAGGGAACAATTGTTCACGATTTTGGGCTGACCGTTCTTGCTGCAATGCTCCATGATTATGACGACCCGTTGCGCCCCATGAACCAGATCCATGGCGCCCCCCGGACCTTTCACCATTTTTCCCGGCACCACCCAGTTGGCCAGGTCTCCAGCAGCTGACACTTCCATGCCCCCCAGAATGGAGAGATTTATATGTCCGCCACGGATCATGGCGAATGACTCGGCGCTACAAAAGAGGCTTGCCCCCGGTGTCATCGTGATGGTCTCTTTGCCGGCATTGATCAACTCCGGGTCAATTTCTGCTTCCGTCGGATAGGGACCGATCCCGAGCAGGCCGTTTTCCGACTGCAAAACTACATGCTTGTCATCTGGTATATAGTTGGCTACCAGCGTCGGGATGCCGATACCCAGGTTCACATAAAAGCCGCTCTCAATTTCCTGCGCGGCGCGTTGCGCAATCTGCTCTCTGGTCAATGACATGGTCCGTTTCCTCCCGAGACGCGTACCGTTCTGCGCTCAATACGTTTTTCATAACCGGAGCATTCAATGACCCGTTGCACATAAATCCCAGGGGTATGGATAAAGTTGGGATCAAGCTCTCCTGTATCCACCAGTTGCTCAACTTCGGCAACGGTAACCTTGGCGGCGGCAGCCATCATCGGATTGAAGTTACATGACGTCTTGTTGTAAACAAGGTTGCCCGCCCTATCGCCTGTGCAGGCTTTGACAAAGGCAAAGTCCGCTGTCAGGGCGGTTTCGAGAACATACTCCTTGCCATTGAAGCCCCTTGTTTCCTTCCCTGAGGCCAACTGGGTTCCTACTCCGGCAGGGGTATAAAAGGCCGGAATACCGGCCCCCCCGGCCCTGATCCGTTCAGCCAGGGTTCCCTGCGGCACAAACTCCAGTTCCAGTTCACCGGAAAGGAATTGCCGTTCAAACTCCTTGTTTTCTCCCACGTACGAAGCGACCATTTTTCTGATCTGCCTGGTCTTCAGAAGTGTTCCCAAGGCATAGTCATCGATTCCGCAGTTATTGGATATAATTGTCAGGTTCCTGGTACCTTTGCGAAGTAATCCCTCAATCAGCTTCTCAGGGACGCCGACAAGCCCAAACCCACCGGCCATGATGGTCGCACCGTCCTGAATGTCATTAATGGCTTCATCAATTGAAGTTCGGATTTTCATGCCTGTTCTCCTTGCGCATTAGTTCAGGAAGGGTTCCAGGAAAGAATGCAAATAATCGGCCGGGCGGTTTCGCCCGGCCGTAATCAGTCTAGTTAGCGCGCTCCGGCAAAGGGAGATGAACCCACTCTTTGTAATAGGCATCGATGTCCGGTTCGAAGTCATGAATCACCGGATACCACGGCGTTGGTGCTTCGATATCCTGCATGATGCCGCAGGTCGGGCAACAGTACTCACGGTACACCTGCCACTTGGTATCCGGAGCCATGAGTTTGGGATACACCTGGCTCATCGCCTCTTCTGTGTCGCGTACATAGAGCAACGCGTTCAGTTTCCAGTTTTCCCGGTAATCGCCGAATATATGTCCGCAACTGCACTTTGTTACCCATTTTTTATCCGCCAGTGACTGTACGATGTACAGATGTGGTCCAAGTGGAAGTATGATCTTGTCCTTCCAAGAAACCTTCTCCTGCAGGACATCAAGATAGATCTCGAAACGCTCCGGGTCCTTTGGCATTGAAAGCATGCGATGCACCGAATCAGATTGTAATTTGCCATCGACCATATTGCCGATTTGTTCGCGTGTGTAAGTAGGCATGGTTA
Organism: Desulfuromonadaceae bacterium; assembly: GCA_028687585.1. Lineage (GTDB taxonomy): Bacteria > Desulfobacterota > Desulfuromonadia > Geobacterales > Pseudopelobacteraceae > JACRCG01. The sequence continues at coordinate 4,915 of JAQTZV010000036.1, forward strand.
TTTCTCCTTTGATATGTATTGATGCTTCAAGTCGCAGATCGGGTTTATTCCTCGACCAGCACAATGGTTGTGACGTCCGGCAATTGCGACAAGTCCATACGGCTTGTCATGCCATGAGTCGGCACTCCCAATTCCGATTCCGGAAGCTGCCACTCCTGTGGTAGTTCCCAAAATGTTTTGAAATCGTTCAGGAACTTTTCGCTGAGACCAAAGCTGGTGGCGAACATGTGGCGAACCTGTACGGAGGCATCCTTGTTCAGTATCTTTTCCCGCTCACCCTTCATCCACTCACGCGTTGGCCGGCTTCTCGCGATTCGCTCCTTGCGCATTTCGGCACGGCGGGTTTCCGTCTTGTCAGCGTCAACGCACCAGAGTCCCTTGGCATTCTGGGAAATCACAGCGCCATACACTTTTTCAGCGAACTCCGGGAGTACGGCACGGGTGTTGAGATCCATCTCGACAGATTTTGCTTCGCGGTCCAACGCATCACCGAAGCCTGGTCCGCCACGTACGTAATTCAGGTACAGATCGTAATTTTCGAACAGGCTTTCTGTTGTCATCGCCTGCTGGTCGCGTTTTACCCGGGCATTTTCGCTGATTTTGCTCTCGTAATCGAAGTCACATGGGACACGGTCCGCGCCGAGCGGCAGCGGCAACCCTTGGGCGATCCGCTCTTTGAGATCCGTATCGTGAGCTTCAAAACGGTACCCCGTGGCGGAGGGATACCCTCCCATGAAACCCCAGTCGCTGTTCATGTAGCCGTTCCCCATGAAGAACATGGTCCAGTCGCTTGCCTTCCAGACCATCCGGAGCGTTTCAAAACCACAGCCGCCGCGATATTTTCCATAGCCGCCGGAATTGGTCTTGACGTTGCGGCCAAGATACAGGAGCGGTTCTGCCATTTCCCATATTTCGATGTCACCCATGTCGCCTTCAGGGTTCCAGATCGCAGCGGCGTGATTCAGGCCGTCCTTGATAGCGCAGGCCCCGGTGCCTGTCGCAGCGGGTTCAAAGCTGTTGACGGCATGAACGTCGCCGTCCTGGTTGATTCCACCCCCCTGCAGCCAGTTGGAAGTGTTGCCGTTACCGGCGTTGACTTCCTCAAGATAACCCCGACTGAAATATGCCTGACTCATGCCGCGCCACAGGGCCGACCAACCGGCTACCAGAAAATGCCAGGCGTAGGCATGACCGGTGCGGCGGTCGTCGGGATTCATCCAGGTCCCCTTTGGCAGGCGGAATTCGGTCGCGTAGTAAGCGCCATCGTTGATTCGCTCGGTCGGCACCAGAGTTTGGGTCAGCATAACCCAGATACCGCTGGTGAACGCCACCTGATTGGCATTGTAGGAATGCCAGCCCCAGCGGCTTGCACCCTCAAAATCGAGTTTCCATGATCCATCAGGCCGGATGGTAATTTCCGCCGGCGCATGCATGATGGTATCAAGCTTGGCAAAAGGTGATGAGGTAACAACGTCCGGATGGGCGTAAGGGACATCGGTGAAGGCCACCTTACGGTACGTCCCGGGGATAGTCATTGCCTTGACGCGGTTAAGCAATCCGCGCCGGCCATCCTCAACACATTCATATGCAAATTTTTGATACGCTCCCAAGCCTTCGGCTTCAATAACCTCTTCGACCAATTCTCGGATCATGTGACAGCCGGCGATGCGCGTGCGCTCATCGAGAATCCAGTATTTGGGAGTACGCGTCGAACGCTGGCTTTCGTGCAGCCAGTCACGCAGCGGTACATCTTTGATGCCGGTCTTGCGACAGGTGATCTGGTAGCCGTCACCAAAACGTGTTGCCTGTCCGGTCGACATCGAACCCGGTGAAACCGAACCAGTGTCTATGACATGGGTAACTCCGCCAACCCAGCCAACCAGCTCTTCTTTCCAGAAAATCGGCACAATGGTCGCGATATCGCACGGATGAACGTTGCCAATGGAGCAGTCATTATTAGTGAACATGTCGCCGGGATTGATTCCAGGGTTATCTTCCCAATTGTTTTCGATCATGTACTTGATCGCGGCGCCCATTGTGCCGACATGAATAATAATGCCTGTCGAGGTCAAAACGCAGTCGCCTGCCGCATTGTAGAGGGTAAAACAGAGCTCCCCCTCTTGCTCTACGATCGGTGACGCTGCGATTTTTTTCGCAGTTTCACGTGAATGGACCAGCCCGCCCCGGAGTTTGGAAAACAGCTTTTCGTAGCGGATTGGATCATTTTCCTTTAAGTCCAGAGTTGCTATACCGTTATACTTGCCGGTCTGCTTGGTTCGAAGCAGTACTCCATCTCGATGTTCTTTAAGGGTCAGACCGCTTGCAAGCAGACTTTTTCTTTCCGACGTGCCGCCACTGGAATCCGGAACAACAATCAGTTCCGGGCTGGATATAGATTCTACTTTTGTTTTTAGATTATCTTTTTTCATCGCACTTCCTCCGATGTTTGTTTGGACATTATTGAGGTGGAACAGACGCAAATCTTCCGCTTAATGTTTTACTACCGCCAGTTTGGTTACTTCCTTAAGATGGAACAGACTGTGCGCATCCAGATAGGTTTCAAAGCCGTCCGGTACCACAAAGGTTGTCATGGACGATTCGATGATGGCCGGCCCAACGATGTGATTGCCGGCTTTAAGCTTCTCCATCTGATAGACATCTGCATGCAGCCAGTTGTTGTGGCGGAAGAAAGGGCGCTTTCCTATGAGGGCATCTGGCGGCGGGATCGGCCCACTCATCGGCTCTTCAGGCAGCGTCGGCTTTTGGGTGGTGACAACACCGCGCAAAATCGCTCCCGTTACGCCGAAGCCAAGTTCCGGTGAACGGGCAGAACTTGCATACACTCGAGCGTACGTATCGTCGAAGGCCACTACCAGTTTTTCCCAATCCTCTGCAGTTGCGGCGCTGGTAATAGGAGAATTGATTTCAAGATCGTTGAGCTGCCCCATGTACTGCATGCGGTATCCCGGCTGCAGCATGACATCCTCTGGTTTGTAGCCATTGATGACAAATTCTTCGATAACCTTCTCAGCCAGGCCGGACCACGCATCCTGCAGGGTTTTGGCCGCTTCCTGTTTCTGGGCGTCAGTGGCATTTGAAGGGATGGCGATATCCACGCTCTTGTCGTATCGGTACTCAAATTCGGCACACGCACAGCCGAAGGCTGAAAAACCGGCTGCCCAGGCAGGAACGACGACGTCCTTGAAGCGTAAACCTTCCGTATACCCGTAAGTGTGCACCGGACCGGCACCACCGTAGGAGAAACAGACAAAATCAGTGGGGTTGTACCCTTTTGCGCTGATGGTTGCGCGCAGATATTCGCGAAGCTGCTGATCGAGCAGTTCAATGACCCCCGCTGCCGCCTCTTCAACGGAGAGACCGAGCGGATCGGCAATTTGAACCTTTATGGCCTGATGGGCCCGTTCAACATCGAGTTTTATGGCGCCACCGAGAAAGTTATCAGGATTCAGGTACCCCAGAACCACGTGGCAATCGGACACGGAAACCGTATCCAGGCCGCTCTCCGGCCAGCACATTCCTACCCGGTAACCAGCGCTGTCTGGGCCGAGCTTGATAGCGCCGGTGTATGGGTCGAGGCGGACGAAACTACCCGCGCCAGCACCAACGGTATCCATGGCGACCAGCGGTAAGGAGAGAACAAGCCGCGCCATGTCTGGATCCGACTGAATAGCAAATTTCCCTTTGGTGATGATCGCCATGTCGAAACTGGTGCCGCCGATGTCGCTGCAGGCGATATTGTCATACCCCAAGAGTCCGCCAAGGAACTTGGAACCTATTACCCCGCCAATCGGGCCGGAAACGATCGTACGCGCCAGCTCTTTGGCTTTCCAGCTGATGGTGCCGCCGTGCGTTGCCATTACCCGAAGATCGAATTTGGCGCCGTGCTTTTTGAAACGGTCGCTGACCTTCTTGAGTGTCGCTCGTGACGGCTCAGCAGCGTACGCCTCAAGAATAGTGGTATTGGTACGGTGACTTTCCTTTCGCGATGGATAGTAGTCAAAAGTAGCAAAGACAGGAATTTCAAGCCCCTCATCCTTGATCACCTCAAGGCAGATATCCCGCACACGCTGCTCATTCCTACCGTTTTTGTGGGATTGAAGAAGGCTGATGACGATGGCCTTTGAACCAGCCTCTATCAGTTCACGCGCTGCTGTCCTGACCTCATCCTCGCGCAGCGGTATGACGATTTGCCCTTGGACATCGGTTCTCTCGACCACACCGCGGGTTCGATGGAGGGGAACCAATGGCTCGTCGTAGCGGTGAGTGTTGAGGTGGATGCGATCCTCAAGGGCGTAACCAAGGTACGACTGGCAGGCCCTTCCCATGGAGTGGATATCTTCGAATCCACGGTTGGTGATGAGCCCGACATCCAGCCCCTTTCGCTGAACAACGCGGTTGAGCATGGCGGTGCCGGAATAGACACAGGTATCCAGTTCCGGATAGACTGCATCAACTTCACGTCCCCACTGGGCCAGGGCGTCTACGGACGACTCATAAATTGCCTGAGATTCGTCTCCCGGATTACTCTGAGCTTTTCCAACGACGAACTTTCCATCCTGCCGTACAAAAAAAGTGTCGGTCATCGTGCCTCCGGCATCAATGCCCATTACCTGTACTGGCGAGTGTTGTACTTGCATAAATGTCTCCTTGTGTGAATGATTTGTTTCAATTTTTTGCCACCACTTATCCAGACCGTTTCCCTGTACTAGATATCCATGATCATAGGTCCACCTCCCTTTTGCTGGTTGCTTTTGTAGTAATGCTCCTGTTTTCTCCTGATTAATTCCGTGGCATGATCCAAAGCGGATCTGAGATCCTGCAGCGCAGAAGTTTCATAGTGACAGGCAATTTTGTTCAAGGCCTTACAGGTTGTAACAGGGTTGAAATACCATGGCATTTTCATCATCTCCTTTCTGAGGCAGTTTTAATAAACCGGTCAGAAATGACTTTTATACGGACCACACGCTGAATATAATTTCACAAGAACATTGTTTTGCTGTCTGAGATCATATTAGCAATCGACATGCCAAAGGTTTGAAACCGTGTTTATTAGGTTGTAAGTTGCTGTTACTTTGAAGTTTATCTTGATTACAAAGAGATATATGTATAAATTCACATCACGCTGTTCTTTACAGAACATCGTTTGTCCCGAAATCGGTACTGGAACAGTCCCGATTTCGGGACAGAAACGGGATACGAAGGCGGGCGGCACCATGAACAAGAAGCTTGTATCCATTGTATATTGCTACGATTTGTGATGTATTTGGCATAAATAGGTTGCCGAAATGCCATTTTCAGCAAAAATTATTCAGAGGTACTCGAGGAAGTTCAGCGGGGCAGTTTGTTTTTATCGGCCGGACAATTGCATAAATAAATGATCATGATGAGACTACGTTTGTTTTGAATGCAATTCACTTGTATATGCTGACCATTGCATGGTAATTTGGTAGAGAAATAAATATGGCCTCAGAAGCCGATAATGGATTGTCGCCTTACATAAAAACCCGGCAGAATGGTATAAAGAGGTATCCCATGGCTATTGCGCCTCCACTCATATCCTATCATAAAGATCGCCGTAAAATTGATAGTTTGTGGGATAGATTCGAGGTCGGGCATGTCTCCCTTGAACAGCTTGATCCGTACGAGAAAACACTTGTCAACAACTGGATGCGCTGCAAGACTCTCGGCATCGATTCTCGCATGCATGAAGGCCTGATACTTGCTGAAGAGGAATATAAAACGGCTTGTGCAAATAGCAGTTTAATAATTGATACATCTTCTCCGATCCTGAAAAGGGTCTCCATTCTTCTTACGTCTGTTCCCAACATTCTTATCCTAACGGACCATAAGGGCACCATCCTCTCTGTTATCGGTGATCCATCAATACGTGTACGAGCTGCCGAAGATTCCGGGTTGGTTGAAGGAGCCTGCTGGCTCGAGTCGCTTCGAGGCACGAACGGCATAGGCACTGCCATATCCCAAAAAGAGCCTGTCCACATTTACGCCAATGAACACTTTTGTGAGGGCTGGCAAAAGTGGTCATGCGCCGCTACTCCGATTCTGGCACCCGACAGCACCGAGATTCTCGGAGTTGTCAACTTTACGACCTTTGATAAGGACTACAGAGAGGACGCTCTCGCGCTCACCTATGCACTTTCAGGCCAAATCATGGCTGAAATCAGATTACAGTTGGAATTGGAACGCTTACAGTTAATCCAGCACTACTCCGACTATTCAAGCCGGTATCCATCAGAGAACATCGTAATTCTGGATCGCATGGGGCGTCCTGTCAGACATTGTCATGACAACGATCCGAGTAAAATTAGCCTGACAAACGAAAGCATGCTTGACGAGTTGCCCGAGAAGATTCGTAAGATCCAGTTAAAAGGGACAGAATCGGAAATAGGCTCCCTGTTGGTGTTTAAAAGAAAAAGCCCGGTTGTAGTTTCATTACCGAACAGGTCAGCACAAATCCCTTGCGTAGAAATGTTCGGAGACTTTGCAACGGCAAATGAGGACCTCAAGCTGATCATGGAGCGGGTCAGCAAAGTCATGACATCAGAAATCAATGTGCTGCTGTTTGGAGAAACCGGGACCGGAAAGGAGATTGTTGCCAACTACATTCATACCCACAGCAAGCGTAGTGCAGGTCCATTCGTGGCGGTAAACTGCGGAGCTATCAGCAAAGAGCTCTTCGAAAGTAAATTTTTCGGATATGAGCGCGGCGCATACACGGGAGCTGATCCTCGCGGGAGGAAGGGGCTGTTTGAGAGTGCCAACGGCGGAACGCTTTTCCTCGACGAAGTTGGCGAGATGCCTCTGGACATACAGGCCGCTCTCTTGCGGGTACTGGAGACGGGGCGTTTCAATCAGGTGGGATCAGACAAGGAGATATCCACAAACTGCAGGATCATTGCGGCAACAAACAGATCACTGTCTGAAGAGATCGATCGGGGAGCCTTCAGGGTTGACCTCTATTTCAGGCTTGGTGTCGCAACGTTTGACATCCCCCCGCTGAGAGAACGCCCAGAGGATATTCCCGTAATCATTCAACATACTATGGAGTTGTTATGCCAGAAGCACGGCGTTAATCCATCCTTCATTACACCAGAGGCGATGAAAGCACTTACCGGTTACAGCTGGCCTGGAAACGGGCGTGAAGTCAGAAATGTTATCGAGTCAGCAATGATTTGCTGTGGAGATACTATTTCCGTTCAGGACCTACCGATAAAAATAAGGCAATCGCAAAAGGCAAATCAGCAAACACTCCCGCAAACGGACGAAGCTGCTTCCGCAGCTTCTAGCGAAGGGTCAGATTCTGTCGACTACAGAATTAGTTCCAGCTTTTCACATAGTGAAGTACAACTGATCAAGACCACTCTGGATAAATACAAGGACATAGCCCTCACCTGCAAGGCACTTGGTGTATCGAGAACAACTTTCTACCGAAAGTGCAATGTTCACGGTATCACACCGAGTAAATACACCTAGTCCACAACATGTGTGTGCCAGTCAAGCTCCAAAGAACCGCAATACTGGTTCGACTGACACAACGAAGCACGAAAGCATTCATCACTTAACAAGCGGACATCGAAAGAGACCTTTTCAAAGGACTTGAAAAACTGAGGCTGGCAACCTGAAGCCAGAGACGACGACAACATCGGGTCATTGCTCGTTCTACCCATCAGGCTGTCTTACAAACCCCGTCCACCTCACTCACCCATCACATTGATATTCATCACATTTATAATTTAGTCAAAAAAAAAGGGGAAACCCTTGCGGATTTCCCCTTGAATATACCTCTGTATCAATCCGGCGATTAACGCTTGGAGAACTGGAAGCGGGCGCGGGCTGCTTTCCTGCCGTACTTCTTACGCTCTTTGATACGTGAGTCACGGGTAATAAATCCTGCTTTTTTAAGGACACCGCGCAGTTCAGGCTCATGCAGCAACAGCGCTTTGGTGATACCATGCTTGATAGCGCCGGCCTGACCGGTATCGCCGCCACCGGAAACAGTTACATACACATCAAAAATGCCGACTTTCTCAACCAGTTCAAACGGCTGGCGAACGACCATCTTTGATGTTTCACGACCAAAGTATTCATCAAGAGTTTTGTGGTTGACGGTAAAAGTACCGACGCCGGGCTTAAGCCAAACACGAGCAATTGAAGTTTTGCGTTTGCCTGTCCCATAATAACTAACTGCGGCCATATCGTTTTCTCCTTAGTGAATATTAAAGTGCCAGATTCTTGGGCAACTGAGCTGCGTGTGGATGATTTGGTCCCGCATATATCTTAAGCTTGCTGAGCATGGCCCGGGCAAGTTTATTCTTGGGAAGCATCCCTTTGACGGCTTTTTTGATGAGTTCTTCCGGCTTTTTTTCAAGCAGTTTACCGGCTGAAATCTCTTTCAGGCCACCGACGTAACCGGAGTGGCTGTAATAGATCTTGTCGGCTAACTTACGACCGGTCAGAGCGATCTTTTCAGCATTGATAACGATAACAAAATCGCCGGTATCAACGCTTGGCGTGTAGAGAGCCTTGTTCTTCCCGCGCAGAACACCTGCTATCTGAGTGGAAAGACGACCCAGAACCGCATCCTGTGCATCAACGATATACCAGTCACGCTTTACATTCTCTGCTTTTGCAACTTCTGTTCTCATAAATTCCCCACCCACAGTACAACCTGTAATCGAATACCGGCCAAGATTTTTTTGAAGAGGTGTAACTTACTGAAAGTGTATGATCGTGTCAAGGAAAAAATATCCGGAGCAATTAATTGATCGGATCAATGTTGTAACAGAGCGGATTTCATGATACAACCACGCGGCAATTATCATTTTTTTCGGAGTTGGAACTATGGAGATGACGGTAACAGATGTCGAGTACGTGGCACGTCTGGCCCGACTTGAGCTCAGCCTTAAAGAAAAAGAGCTGTTTGCCGGTCAAATGGGCGCAATTCTTGGGTATGTGGAAAAGCTGAAAGAGCTTAATACAGATGGTATTGTGCCAACTTCTCACGCCGTACCGATGGAAAATTCGTTCCGCGAGGACATCGTTTTTTCACCCATTGGCCTGGAGAAGGCGTTAGCAAATGCGCCTGATCGCGCAGGTTCCTTTTTCGCCGTGCCAAAAGTTATTGAATAGATTCAGGGGATACAAAAAATGAACATTTTCAACATGACCATCCACGAGCTCCATACCGCACTGAAAGGAAAGCAGATTTCTTCTGTTGAGGCGACGTCAGCCATGCTGAAGCGCATCGAAGCGGTTGAGCCGAACGTTGGCTCTTTTATTACGGTAACACCTGAACATGCGCTGGCTGCCGCAGGAAAGGCCGACCAACTGATTGCGCAGGGAGCATGCGAACTGTTGACCGGCATTCCGCTGGCAATCAAGGATATTTTTCTGACGGAAGGAATTCGCACCACCTGCGGATCGCGTATTCTGCACAACTTTATCCCGCCCTACAGCGCCACCTCCTGGGAAAAACTTTGCGATTGCGGAGCGGTGCTGCTCGGCAAACTTAACCAGGATGAGTTCGCCATGGGCTCGTCAAACGAATCCAGTGCGTATGGCACCACCCGCAACCCATGGGACACAACCTGCATTCCGGGGGGATCATCGGGAGGTTCGGCAGCGGCAGTTGCCGCCAGGCAGGCGATTGCAACGCTTGGAACAGACACCGGTGGATCCATCCGGCAACCTGCTTCGCACTGCGGCTGTGTCGGTCTGAAACCGACCTATGGCCGGGTTTCCCGCTACGGCGTTATCGCCTATGCCTCATCACTGGATCAGGTCGGGCCACTGACCCGCGATGTGGCGGACTGTGCGGTCATGCTGGGGGCGCTTGCCGGCCACGACCCCAAAGATTCTACCAGTGTAGACACACCGGTGCCAGACTACTCCGCCACGCTGTCACAGGGAGTAAAGGGGTTGAGGATCGGCCTGCCCAAAGAGTACTTTATCGACGGCCTCGACCCGGATGTGCAAAAAGCGATGGATGCTGCCATTGATACCTACCGGCGACTGGGCGCCGAATTTGTCGACATTTCGCTGCCGCACACCGACTACGCGGTGGCAACCTATTATCTGATCGCCACCGCTGAAGCCAGTTCCAACCTCGCCCGCTACGACGGGGTTCGTTTCGGCCACCGTGCCGAGGCAGACGGATTGCTGGAAATGTACACCAAGAGCCGCAGCGAAGGCTTCGGCAGCGAAGTCAAGCGCCGCATCATGCTCGGCACCTATGCGCTCTCATCCGGCTATTACGATGCCTATTACGTCAAGGCCCAGAAAGTGCGGACGCTGATCATGAATGACTTCATCTCAGCTTTTGCTGACGTCGATGTCATGCTGACACCGGTAGCGCCGACACCGGCGTTCAAGGTCGGCGAAAAAATCAACGACCCACTGCAGATGTATCTGTCGGACATTTTCACCATACCGGTCAATCTGGCCGGTACCTGCGCCATGTCAATCCCGGCCGGTTTTTCGGCAGCCGGCTTGCCAATCGGATTGCAACTGATCGGCAAGCCGTTCGGTGAGGAGACTGTTTTGCAGGCAGGGTTTGCATTTGAGCAGGCCACCGAGTGGCACACCAGAAAAGCAACGATTTAACTATCCGGAGCATATACTCATGAAATACCAACCCGTCATCGGCCTTGAAGTTCACGTTCAGCTCCTGACCGATACCAAAATTTTCTGCGGCTGCTCGACGAAATTCGGCGCTGAACCCAACTCCCAGACCTGTCCGGTCTGCCTCGGACTTCCGGGGGCACTGCCGGTACTCAACAAAAAAGTTGTGGAATTCGCCATCAAGGCCGGCCTTTCCACTAATTGTTCCATCACACCGCGCAGTATTTTCGCCCGCAAGAACTACTTCTATCCCGACCTTCCCAAAGGGTATCAGATCAGCCAATTTGAAGATCCGATCTGTCAGCACGGCTGGCTGGATATTGCGGTTGACGGAGATACCGTAAAGCGGATCGGTATCACCCGTATCCACATGGAAGAAGATGCCGGCAAACTGGTACACGGAGAACTTTCCGGTCCGGGTGACGGATCGGGTGTTGACCTGAACCGGGCCTGCACCCCACTGCTGGAAGTTGTCTCCGAACCGGATCTGCGCACCTCCGACGAAGCGGTTACCTATCTGAAACAGCTGCACCAGATCGTCACCTGGCTCGGCATCTGCGACGGCAACATGGAAGAGGGAAGTTTCCGCTGTGACGCCAATGTTTCGGTTATGCCGGTTGGATCGAACACGTTAGGTACCCGGGCCGAGATAAAGAACGTCAACTCGTTCAAGTTTGTCAAGCAGGCCATCGAATATGAAATCCAGCGCCAGATTGACTTGATAGAGGACGGCGGCACTGTTGTTCAGGAAACGCGACTTTTCGATCCGAACAGCGGGACAACCCGCTCAATGCGCAGCAAGGAAGAAGCCCACGATTACCGCTACTTCCCTGATCCCGATCTGGTGCCGCTGGTTATCAGTGATGAGTGGATCAATCGCTCGCGCCAGGAGTTGCCGGAGTTGCCGGAACAGCGTCGCCAGCGCTTCATGGACGAACTGGGACTGCCGCTCTACGATGCCGAGGTGCTGACCGCAAGCAGGGCTCTGGCCGATTATTTTGAAGCCGGTATTGCGGCTCATAGCAACGCCAAAGCGGTAGGAAACTGGATCATGGGCGAAATCACCCGGGCCCTTAACGACAGCGGAACAGCCATCGAAGCATGTCCTATAGCACCCGGACAGCTGGCAGAACTCTTGACGTTGATCGATAACGGCACCATTTCAGGCAAAATTGCCAAGACCGTTTTTGACGAAATGTGGCGCAGCGGCAAAGCTCCTCAGGTTATTGTCGAAGAGCAGGGGCTGGTACAGGTATCAGACGGGGACGCTATCGAACGCATGATTGATGAAATCATGGCTGCCAATGCCGGGCAGGTTGATGAGTATCGCAGCGGCAAGGAAAAAGTTTTCGGTTTCTTCGTCGGGCAGGTTATGAAAGCCAGTAAGGGGAAAGCGAACCCATCGGTTGTTAATGAACTGTTGTTGGGCAAATTAAAGGGGTGATTATGAGCCGGACCGTGATGATTGTCGATGACTCCCTCTTCATGCGCAAAATTTTACGTGGAATCCTTGCTGAAAAGGGGTATGTCGTGACCGCCGAGGCGGCGAGCGGCATAGAGGCCATGAAGAATCTGCATACCAATCATCCGGACATTATCCTGTTGGACATAATCCTGCCGGATTCAAACGGTCTTGACCTTCTGGGAGAGATGATTGCTGTCTGCCCGAATTCAAAGGTTGTTGTCTGCTCTTCGATCGGACAACCAATGGTCATGCAAAAAACGCTTGAACTCGGAGCCAAGGCCTTCATTCAGAAACCGTTTACTCCCGAGAATATTGCCGAAGTACTGGAAAGTCTGGGGGATTAACGGATGGACATGTCCCCCTATCGGGATCTGTTCGTTTCTGAATCCCGCAGCCATATCTCCGCATTCGGGGAGTTGATTTTACGCCTTGAAGATTCCCCGGGAGAAAGTGCCGTGATTGACGAACTATTTCGCCATGCTCATTCCCTAAAAGGAATGGCGGCGACAATGGGCTATGAACAGATCGTGGCGATCGCTCACAACATGGAAAGCCAACTGAGTAAGGTTCGTAACGGAGAGTTCGCACTGCTGCCGCCTCTGGCGGATCTTTTACTGGAAGGGAGCGATGCGCTGGCACGCTTGACATCAGAGATTGAATCAGGGAGCGATTCCGGTGAAGATATCACCGAACTTGTTGAGCGCCTGTCCTCATTTGATCCGACGGCTGAAGTTCACACGCGTTACCCTGCCACCGTTATCCACTCAGACGCAGAAAGTCACCCGGAACCTTCCACTCCCCGTACTCACCAATTCAGGCAGACAGATTCATTCAAAAGTATCCGTATCAGAACAGAAACACTCGATCATCTGGTAAATATTACCGGAGAATTAATCACCAACCGCTATCGCCTTGCAGAGGCTGTTCGACTGGCTGATGCCGCCGAAAGCCAGGAGTCTCTTCACCAACTTTCAACATTGCTGCGTAATCTGCGCGATGTAGTTTTTAAAGCACGTATGCTGCCGTTTGCCTTTATTGCGGAACGTTTCCCGCGTTTGGTGCGCGACCTGGCGCATAAACAGGGGAAAGAAATCCATTTTCAACTTGAGGGGAAAGAGATAGAACTTGATCGCGGCATTCTGGAAGAGATTGCTGAACCGATTGTTCATATCCTGCGCAACGCTGTCGATCACGGCATGGAGACGGCCGATGAACGGGTGATGGCGGGGAAACCGTTTCGCGGAACGATAGCTTTGACGGTACGTCGTGATAAAGACTATGCTGAAATTATCATTGAAGACGACGGACGCGGCATGGATCCTGAGCGGTTGAAACTGAAAGGCATTGAAAAGGGGCTCATCTCCCCGGAACAGTCCACAGAGATGACGCAGCAAGAGGCATATCAATTGATCTGCATGCCCGGCTTTTCTACCACCGAAACCGTTACCGATATTTCCGGGCGTGGTGTCGGCATGGATGCGGTGCGTGAAACGGTACACTCATTGGCCGGAGTTCTGAAGATTCAGTCACAGAGGGGTCATGGGAGTCGTTTTGTTATGCGACTCCCGATAACGGTCTCAATTATTCCCGCACTGATAGTCCAATCCGGTCATATAGAGATCGCATTGCCCCTGAACGTTGTAATCAGAACCGTTGAACTCGAATCTTCCGAAATAACCGATGAGTCAGGTCGGCCTACCGTCACCCTGGGTGACAAATCATTACCGATCAGGAATCTGCGGCAGGCGTTGAACCTGCCAACAACACCCGCTCCTGAAAGTGATCTTCAGTCGGTAATTATCTGTGATATCGGCACCACATTGGCAATTGGCGTTGATCGGATTGTGAGTCAGCAGGAAATTTTTGTCCGGCCTCTCCGTTCGCCGCTTTCACACCTGCGGGGGATTAGTGGCGCGACGATAACCGGTGACGGACGGGTGCTGTTTGTCGCCGACGCCGGGGCGCTGGCCTGAAACAAACCGCCGGATCACAACTGACGACACAGATTGAAACGGTTGCGGCGGACGACTATATATGTCAGAATTGCCCGGCAATACTTGCTCATGTTTCTGAGACATCCTTCTTTTGCCCGATTCCTCCCCGGATCAGGTTGTTAATCTGTCCGAACGTACTCAGCCGTGCTGAGAAAGGTAGTACACAAATGTTGAGAATATGTATGCTGTTCCTGTCGGTAATGTTTTCCGCCCTCCCCCTGTCAGCGGCTTCGACACCGGCATCTCTCAAAGAGGTTGTTTCTGCTCTTGAGAAAGGGTATGCCGGTCTGCGAGATGTGCAGGCTGATTTTTCCCAGAAAACCACTATATCTGCCGTAAATCGGGAGCAGAAGGGGAGTGGCGAAGTATTGCTGAAGCGACCCACAGCGGCGACGGCCATGTTCCGCTTCAATTATGCAAAGCCGAAACAGCAGATCATCTCCAACGGCAAACAGGTCTGGTTTTATACACCGGACAACAAGCAGGTGCTGGTTAACAGTGTCTCTGCCATGTTTGCCGGTGGCAACTCCATTGCGCTGACGTATCTGACCGGACTTGGCCATGTATCACGTGACTTTGATGTCAGCTTCGCCGCTGAACCTCAGGATAAAAACGGCAATTATCGGCTTGAACTGGCACCCAAAAAAACGAGCCAGATTCTGGCAAAACTCCAGTTAACGGTATCTGCCGAAGCCGTTGAACAACTGCAGACAACCGGAGAAGTCAAGAATGTTTTCCCGATTATATCCTCGGTCATCCATGATGCCGGCGGCAACAAGACAAGCATTGACTATAGCCGGACGCGGGTAAACAAAGGGCTGGCCGATGGAGCATTTAATTTTAAAATCCCGGAAGGGGTTGAGGTAATAAAACCGTAATTCATGGAGGTTTTTCATGCCGTCATTCGACATTGTTTCAAAGGTAGACATGCAGGAAGTTGATAATGCCGTGAATCAGGCGATCAAAGAGATCGGGCAACGCTACGACTTTAAAGGTTCCAAGTGCCAGATCACCCCGGAGAAAGACTCCGTCAAGATCCTGGCGGATGACGACTACAAACTGAAAGCGGTCGTTGACGTACTGCAGTCGAAATTCCTGAAGCGCAACATCTCCATCAAGGCGCTTCAGTACGGCAAGGTGGAGCAGGCTTCAGGCGGCATGGTGCGCCAGATCATCACCGTCCAGCAGGGAATCTCCAAAGAGAAGGCAAAAGACATCACCATTGCCATCAAAGAGAGCAAACTCAAGGTGCAGGCCCAGATTCAGGATGATCAGGTACGGGTGACCGGGAAAAACAGAGATGATCTCCAGGATGCGATCCAGTTATTGAAGGGGAAGGATCTGGATGTCGAGATGCAGTTTACCAATTTCAGAGAGTAGGAACGAGGGGTATTTTGAGCGAAACAATTAAACAGAAAGTAAGCATGGTCAGCCTCGGCTGCCCGAAAAATCTGGTGGATGCCGAAGTTATGCTGGGGGTGCTCTCGAAACAGGATTATGAGATCACCATGGACGAAAAGGATGCCGACGTCATTATCGTCAACACCTGCTCCTTTATCAAGGAAGCAAAACAGGAGAGTATCGATGCGATCCTCGATCTGGCCGAACGGAAGCATGACGGGCGCTGCCATACCCTGATCGTATCCGGCTGCCTGCCGCAGCGCTATCAGGAGGAGCTTGCCCTGGAACTGCCGGAAGTCGATATTTTTATCGGTACCGGCGATTATCCCCGTATCGCTGAGATTCTGGCCGAAAAAAGCGGCACGGAAGGTCAATTGCGCTACATCGGCGACCCCGATTTTATTTATGACGAAGAACTGCCGCGCCTGAACTCTTCACCGGCCTGGTTTTCCTACCTCAAGATCGGCGAGGGGTGTTCAAACTGCTGCTCGTACTGTATCATTCCGAAGCTGCGCGGAGCCTACCGCTCCCGCCCGGTTGACGCATTGGTGGCCGAGGCGGAGCGGCTTGTTGCCCGCGGGGTAAAGGAGATTAACGTCATCTCCCAGGACATCACCCGCTATGGCAGTGATATGACTGACGGCACGACACTGGAAGCGCTTGTCCGCCGACTGGCCGCAATTGATGGGCTACGCTGGATACGGCTGCTCTACGCATATCCGGACGGCATCACCGACGGCCTGATTGCCCTGATTCGGGATGAGCCAAAGATCTGTAAATATCTGGACATTCCAATCCAGCACATCTCCGACCCGGTTCTGAAAGCGATGAAGCGCCGGAGTTCGGAACAGCAGATTCGCAACCTGATAGCAAAACTGCGGAGCGAAATTCCCGGTATCGCCCTGCGTACATCGCTGATAGTCGGGTTCCCGGGCGAAACCCTCGAAGACTTTGCTACGTTGACCACCTTTGTTGAACAGGCCCGCTTCGACCGTCTTGGCGTATTCTGTTACTCACGGGAAGAAGGCACTCCGGCGGCGGAAATGCCGGATCAGGTATCCGAGCGCGTCAAACGCGAACGCTACCGCAAGCTGATGCGAGCCCAGGCGCGACTCTCCTTCCGTCACAACCGTACATTGATCGGAACAACCGAACAGGTTATTGTCGAAGGATTCAGCGAGGAGACGGAACTGCTGCTCAAAGGACGTTCATCCCGCCAGGCACCTGACATCGACGGCCAGGTCTATATCACCTCCGGAACAGCTGATATTGGCGATATCGTCACACTCAAGATCACCGACTCATCTGATTATGATCTGATCGGCGAAATGGTGGCATAGCCTGCTCTCATGAGACTTAACGCCAAGCTGATTATTATCATGCTCTCGCTGTTGGTTCTGACGATGCTGACCCTTTTCATCCTCAACCAATCCGCTCAGACCGCACTGGTGAATGAAATTCAGGAGAGTTCTCAGGAAATTTCCAAGGCGGTACAGATGAGTATTGAGGATCTCACCTCGGATACCGAGACCTCCCGTCTGACCGATTATTTACTGAAAGCCCGCGAGAAGGGCATCAACGAAATTAACATCTTCAATTCTGAAGGGGAGATTATCGACTCTTCCGATCCCGACAAGATCGGCAAGAAACGGGATCTTAAAAAGTTGGAAAAAGGTGTCCACGCTGCAAAGCGCCCGATTGGCAGCGGGATACTCTCCCAGAAGCCGTATGAAGTTGTTGTGCCGGTAATAGTCGGTGATGAACAGCTCGGCTTTGTCCAGATTAATATGCTGCTGGACAATATTCACGATATTCAGCGCGCAAATTTTATCCGCCGCCTGTTTGCAACCGGCATGGTGTTCACGGTCGGCATTGGTCTGATTATCTTCCTTGCCAGGCGCTACACCACTCCGATCAAAAATATGGTCGAGGACTTCAAGAGAGTTTCTGCCGGCGATCTGTCGGTGACCATCCCGGTGAAAAGCAATGACGAAATCGGCGAAATGGCTGTAGGCTTCAACAACATGGTCGAAAAACTGCGGGAGCGTGAAGTGTTGGAAAAGCGCCTCTATGAGGCCGAGCACCTCTCGCGGGTTGGCCAGCTGGCATCAGGAATCGCCCATGAGATTCGCAACCCGCTTAACTATATCAGTCTGGCGATTGATCATCTCAAAGCCGAGATGCTCCCGCTCTGCGGTGACAAATGCTCCGAGTTGGGGGATTTGGCTGATAACATCAAAGAAGAGGTCCGACGCGCAAATTATATGGTAGTGAACTTCATGAACTATGGCCGGCCGCTCAAACTCCGCCGGGCAGAGGTTGTCTATCATGAGTTACTGGCCAAGGTTCTTCCGGTACTGCAGAGCCGCTTGACTGAGCAGCACGTTGTTGTAGTGCAACAGATTCCTGCTGATCTGCCGCCGCTCTGGATTGATGGTGAACTGTTCCGTAACTGCATTCTTAACTTCGTTACGAATGCCGCTCAGGCAATGCCTGATGGCGGCACGATTACCCTTGGAGCGCAATTAGACCAGCGACAGGTGAAACTGACCTTCAGCGACCAGGGAAGCGGCATCTCTCCCGACGACATCAGCAAGATATTCCAGCCATATTTCACCACCAAGGATGTTGGTATCGGCCTGGGACTGGCTATTACCGAGCGGATCATTAAAGAGCATGGCGGTGAAATCGCTGTTGAAAGCAGGATCGGCTCCGGAACAACCATTATCGTTTCCTTGCCGCTACAGCCCACGGAAACCTGAATGAGGAACTATGAAAAGTAATGGCAGCATATTGATAGTTGACGATGAAAAGGGGCAGCGGGACATCCTTAATCTGATACTTAAAAAAGAAAATTATGACATTGTCGATGTACCCGGCGTACGCGAAGCTCTGGAACAGCTGGAAAAACGTGAGTTTGACCTGATCATGACCGATCTTAAGATGCAGGGGCAGAGCGGGCTTGACCTGCTGGAAAAGGTTCTCTCCGATGACCCGCAGCAATGCATAATTATGATGACGGCGCACGGCTCGGTTGATTCGGCGGTTGAGGCCATGCGTAAAGGGGCTTTTGATTACCTGGAAAAACCGCTGGAGCGCGACAATCTGGTACTTACCCTGCTGCGGGCCTTTGAGCGCATAAATCTGGTCCGCGAAAACCGGGTATTGCAGAAACGGATTGAATCGATCGCAACGATACCCAATATGCAGGGTGAACATCCTAAAATGAAGGAAGTGTTCCGGATCATTGCCAAGATCGCCCCCTCGAATTCAACTGTCTTGATTGTCGGTGAATCAGGAACCGGCAAAGAGCTTATCGCCCGAGCGATACACGACGGGAGCCCGCGCCGCGACAAACCGTTTATCGCCATCAATTGTGCTGCCATACCGGACACTCTGATCGAGAGCGAGCTTTTCGGTCACGAAAAAGGGAGCTTCACCGGTGCTAATGCCCGCGAGATCGGCATCTTTGAAGCTGCGGACGGCGGGACAGTATTTCTGGATGAAATCGGCGAGATGAACGTCGCCATGCAGGCCAAATTACTTCGTGCCATTCAGGAAAAAGAGATCCGCCGGGTTGGCGGTAAAGTTAACATCGGCCTGGACGTACGCCTGGTCTCGGCCACCAACAAAGAACTTGAGCAGGAGATAAAAAAAGGAACCTTCCGTGAGGATCTGTTCTACCGGCTTAACGTCATTAGAGTCAATCTTCCCCCCTTGCGCGAGCGTGGCAGCGACATCAAAACGCTGGCAGAATTCTTTCTGATAAAATACAGCAAGGCCGCCGGAATTGCGATGGACGGCATCTCGAAACAGACGTTGAAGCTACTGATGAACTACCGGTGGCCCGGCAATGTTCGTCAACTGGAGTCAGTGATCGAGCGCTCAATTCTTATGGCAGAAAGCAACTATATCGAACCGGAAGACCTTCCGAGTGAGATCACCGCGAGCGGCACACTGGCAGGTGGCATTAATATTGACCTGCCGGCAGACGGGATCGATTTCGAGTCTCTTGAAAAAGGGTTGATCGTTAAGGCGATGGAACGGGCAGAATGGGTTATCGGCAAGGCTGCGCCGCTATTGGGGATGAGTTACAAGACCATGCAGTACCGCCTGGACAAGTTTGAGATCGAAAAACCGGACAAGCGGGCGAAATAATCCTTTAAAAACTTACCATCTGGAGCAAAGATCATGAGTATCGCTGAAAAAGTCATAAAAATCGCACAGGACGCCCGTAGCGCATCGTTGGAAATGGCGCGCTTATCGACCACCGCAAAAAACAGCATGCTGCTGAAAATGGCTGACGCACTTGAAGGTGCAACGGCAGAACTCATCTCTGAAAATCGCCGGGATCTGATCACTGGAGAACAGAAGGGACTTTCAGCCGCCATGCTGGACCGCCTGATGCTCGATGAAAGCCGCATCAAGGGAATCGCCGCTGCTCTGCGCGAGATTGCCGCCCTGCCTGATCCGGTTGGTGAAGTGACCAAAATGTGGAAGCGGCCAAACGAACTCATGGTCGGCAAGATGCGTATCCCGCTCGGTACGATCGGCATCATCTATGAGTCACGGCCGAACGTGACCGCCGATGCCGCCGCGCTCTGCCTCAAGGCCGGCAATGCCGTGGTGCTTCGTGGCGGCTCTGAGGCGATTAACTCAAACCGTGCCATCGCTGCGGTTCTGCAGGGTGTGCTGAGGGAGATGGATATCCCCCCGGCAGCACTCTCCCTGATTCCGTTCACCGAACGGGATGGGGTTCTGGAAATGCTCAAACAGGAAGAGTTCATCGACCTGATCATCCCGCGCGGCGGCGAAAGCCTGATCCGCTTCGTGGTGGAAAATTCACGCATCCCCGTAATAAAGCACTACAAGGGTGTCTGTCATATCTTTGTCGATCAGTCGGCAGATTTCGACAAGGCCGAACAGATCATCATCAATAGCAAGACCCAGCGTCCCGGCGTCTGCAATGCCCTGGAAACGCTCCTGATCCACAAAGATGTGGCCGCAGAATTTATCCCAAGAATTGCCGCCACACTGTCGGCGCTCGGGGTAGAATTACGCGGCGACAAGGCTTTTTGCAACCTGGTGCCAATCGCGACGCCAGCGACGGAAGATGACTGGCATGCCGAATATCTGGAATTAATCCTCGCCTGCCGAGTGGTTGATGACATCGATGCCGCTATTGACCACATCAACCGCTACTGTTCGCTGCACACCGAATCGATCATCACCAGCGACTACAGCCGTGCCCAGCGCTTTATCCGCGAAGTAAACTCATCCTGTGTCATGGTCAACGCTTCAACCCGCTTTGCCGATGGCGGCCAACTCGGACTGGGAGCCGAAATCGGCATCTCCACCACCAAACTGCACTCCTTCGGTCCGATGGGGTTGGAAGACCTGACGACGACGAAGTTTATTGTGTATGGGGACGGGCAGGTCCGGGAATAGTTTTCCGGACAAAACATACCATGCATGCAAAACGCCCCGTTGGAATCATCCTGACGGGGCGTTTTTGTTTTTGAGAATCTCAGACCCTATTTTTCGGCCTGCTTGATAGCATTGGTGGTTATGCGATATTCCTGAGTCAGGGATTGACATATCCGCTCCCTAATGTAATACTCAACAAAGTATTACATTAGTAAAAGGAGTACAAAAATCATGCGGGTAACCAGCAAAGGGCAGGTAACAATTCCTCGTAACGTTCGCCAGAAACTGGGAATATTCCCCCAAAGCGAAGTTGAATTTGTGGTTGAGGGCAATACCGTTGTTTTACGTACCGTTGCCGAAGAAACCGGCAGGGGAAAACGACTGATCGAAACCCTGCGCGGACGTGCAACTGTACGAATGACAACCGACGAAATTATGGCGCTTACGAGAGGCGGGGAGTGAAAACTGACGTACTGGTCGATAGTAACGTTTTGCTTGACATACTGGAAGAGGATGCACACTGGTACGAATGGTCTTCCACGCAGTTGCAAAAAGCCGCCGACCGATGTTCGTTGATCATTAATCCGGTTATCTATGCCGAGATTTCAGTCGGTTTTCAGCGTATTGAAGAGCTGGAGGAAGTTCTCCCCCCGGATTATTTCCAACGAGTAGCGCTTCCATGGGAAGCAGCGTTTCTTGCCGGCAAGTGTTTCATACGCTACCGCAAGCTTGGCGGAACAAAGAGTTCGCCGCTGCCGGATTTTTTTATCGGTGCCCATGCAGCGGTTTCGGGGCTAACGCTTTTGACTCGCGACGCGGCACGTTACCGTACCTATTTCCCCTCGCTTAAACTGATTACGCCATAACATTAGAACAGCACTGCAGAATTCTAAACAGACAGGAGTCCACCATGACGAGTCAAGAGCAGATACGGCAGTTTCTCGCGTCACCCGCTTTCGGGGTAGTCGGCGCCTCCACCAACCGTGAAAAGTATGGCAACAAGGTACTGCGCTGCTACCAGCAGAACGGCAAAAAAGTCATACCGGTCAATCCCAATGGAGCAGATATTGAAGGGATAACCTGTGCCGCCACGATCAGCGACCTGCCGCCTGAGGTTGTGAGTATCTCAATGATTACGCCGCCGGCGGTCACCACGAAACTTGTGCCACTGGCGATTGAAAAAGGGATCAAAAACATCTGGATGCAGCCGGGAGCGGAGCATCCGGAAGCGGTGGCACTCTGCCGGGAGAAAGGTATCAACGTCATCGCTGACGGCAGTTGCCTGCTTGTGGTTATGGGGTACCATGACCATTGATTCGAGAGAACAACAAGACAAAATTCTTAACAATCACATAAATACTTGTCATCGCAACAATTATCTGGCATAGTACCAAATCTTCGACGGGCAGCAATGCCCGTCGTTTTATTTTGCTTGAATTGAGGAGCTTTACCCATGCAGGAACGAATCAGAAACATCGCCATTATTGCTCACGTTGACCACGGTAAGACCACTCTGGTTGATGCCATGCTGAAACATGCCGGGGTTTACCGCGCCAATGAAACAATCACCGAGCGGGTTATGGACTCGAATGACCTTGAAAAAGAACGCGGCATTACCATCCTTGCCAAAAATCTTTCCATTCATCACGGGCCCTACAAAATCAACATCGTTGACACCCCCGGCCATGCCGATTTTGGCGGCGAAGTAGAGCGCGTTCTTAAAATGGTTGACTCCGTACTGCTGCTGGTGGATGCCCTTGACGGTCCCATGCCGCAGACTCGATTCGTCCTGAAAAAATCACTCGATCTGAATTTGAAGCCGATTGTCGTCATCAACAAGATCGACCGCCCCGGCAGCCGTCCTGACGAAGTGCTCAATATGGTCTTCGATCTGTTCTGCGAACTGAATGCCTCCGATGATCAGCTCGATTTTCCGGTGGTCTACACCAGTGCCAAGCTTGGCTACGCCAAAATTGACATCAATATTGAATCAACCAATCTTGAGCCGCTCTTTGCCGTGATTGAAGCAAATGTCCGCCCGCCCAAGGGAGATGCCAACGCCCCGTTCCAGATGCTGATCGCCAACATCGATTACAACGACTATATTGGCCGTATGGCAACCGGTCGTATCTTTAACGGCAAAGTCAGGGCCGGTGAAACAGTTGCCATGATCAAGCAGGACGGGAGTATTACGAAGGGACGCATTACCAAGCTGCTCGGTTACGAGGGGTTAAAACAGGTTGATATCGAAGAGGCGGGTACTGGCGACATCGTTACCGTAGCCGGTTTTGAGGAGGTCAGCATCGGTGAAACGCTGGCCTCGGCCGAAAACCCGATCGCAGTTCCCTACGTTTCTATCGACGAGCCGACTCTTTCAATGAACTTTATTGTCAATACGTCTCCGTTCGCCGGCCGGGAAGGTAAATGGGTCACCTCGCGTAACATCCGCGAGCGCCTGACCAAGGAACTGCGAACCAATGTTTCTCTGCGTGTCGATGATACCGAAAGCGCCGATACGTTCATGGTTTCAGGCCGCGGAGAACTGCACCTCTCGATCCTGATCGAAAACATGCGCCGTGAAGGTTTCGAACTCGCTGTTTCCAAGCCGGAAGTTATTGTCCGGATGAAAGACGGCGTTAAAATGGAACCAATGGAATATCTGGTAGTTGATGTTGCTTCCGAATTTCAGGGTGCCATTATCGAAAAAATGGGGCCTCGTAAAGGTGAGATGGTTGCCATGGCGCCAATGGGCGAGATGGTACGCCTCGAATTCATCATCCCGGCACGCGGACTGATCGGCCTGCGCGGCGAGGTTCTGACCGATACCCGCGGCACCGCGGTGATGACCCACACATTCCACGAATATGCCCCGTACAAAGGTGACATCCCGGGGCGTAAAAACGGCGCGCTGATGGCTATGGATCATGGCGAAACAA
The DNA here is from genome assembly GCA_028687585.1 of Desulfuromonadaceae bacterium. Classification (GTDB taxonomy): domain Bacteria; phylum Desulfobacterota; class Desulfuromonadia; order Geobacterales; family Pseudopelobacteraceae; genus JACRCG01. The sequence continues at coordinate 28,797 of JAQTZV010000036.1, forward strand.
CCGCCTACTCACTGGACGCGCTGCAACCGCGCGGCACCCTGTTCATTGGTGCCGGCGTCGAAGTTTACGGCGGCATGATCATCGGCCAGAACAACAAGGATGGCGATCTGGATGTCAACCCCTGCAAAGGGAAGAAATTGACCAACGTGCGTGCTTCCGGCACTGACGACGCCATCAAGCTGACCCCGCCAAAAACTATGACCCTTGAACAGGCACTTGAGTTCATTGAGGACGACGAACTGGTGGAGGTAACGCCCAACTCGGTTCGCCTGCGTAAGAAAGAGCTTGATCCGACCCGCCGCAAACGGGCTCACAAAGCGTAGCCCCCCTCAAAGCGGGCCGGGAATTTCCCCGGCCCGCTTTTTTAATGCTGTTGCAAAATAATCATAATTAGCTATAGTGTCCCGCGTCATAAAATAAACTTTTTTCATCTGTTCCGATGTGGGTGAGTGAATTTCATGAAGCTTGATACTCCTGTAGATGAATATGCATCCTTCAAGCGCTACATAATTATCACCGTTGTATCCCTGATACTTCTGTTGCTCGGCTTTTCAGTGTGGAAGTCTGCTACGGAGTATCGTTTGACTCTGCGGGCTTCCGAACAGCTGACCAGAGGCTATGCCCGTGCTCTCAGGGAACATGCTGAACGGGCCTTCAGCGAAACCGACAGCGTCCTGTTGGCTGTTGCCGCGCAGGTTGCCGCTCATGGCGGCATCGACAAGGAAAGCAGCCTGCATCTGCGTGAAGTTTACACCCGGCACCAAGGCACCGCCCCTCAGATCGGATCGATTGTACTGATAAACCGCCACGGAGCACTCTTCGCACACACCCTTGATTCCCCGATAAAAGAGTCAGACGCGACCGACCGCGAATTTTTTCTCTATCATAAAACCAATCCGGACGATGATTCGGCGTTTATTTCACGACCGTTCAAAAGCCGACTCACCGGCAAATGGCGCTTTACAATGTCTCACCCTATCCGCTCCACCACTGGTGTTTTTGAAGGGGTGATTGCTGTCGGATTTGAGATGGAATATTTTCAGAAGTTTTATGAATCCCTCGATCTCGGCAAGCAGGGGCGCGTCATCATGATGCGCACGGATGGTGCGCTTCTTCTGGCCGCTCCGTTTAATGAGAAAGATTACGCTGCCGACTTCAAAAAATCACACCTCATGCGGACCTATCTGCCGCGCTCACCCCAGGGAACGTTTCGGATTACTCCCGGCAAAGCCCTGCTGGAGCCCGATGGCCGAATAATTTCATACGATTCACTGAACAGCTTCCCGCTGGTAGCGATGGCCAATGTCAGTATTGATGAAATTACCACCCCCTGGCTGAAAGGAACGCTGCTTCAGGCGACACTGACTCTTGCTGCCTGTATTGGGCTCGGTGTATTGACGTTAATACTGCTTCGTCAACTCAAACGCATTCAACGGGCCACCCAACTGCAATTAGAACATCAGACGGAGATCGTGGCGTCTGCAACCGTCTGGCAGACCACCTTTGATTCAGTTGCAGATGCCATCTGGGTTATGGACCTTGAGCGGAATATTCTGAGCTGTAACAAGGCCACCAGTTCAATATTTGGAAAGGATACTGATCAGATAACCGGCAATATATGCTGTGCCGTTGCCCATACGTGCCGGACTTCCATTATCGCATGCCCCTTTCAGAAGATGCTGGAGAGCGGACAACGGGCCGACATGCAGATTATTTACGGAGACCGCTGGTTTGAAGTTTCCGTCCATCCGATTAAAGACAACGGCGGCGCCATTAGCGGCGCTGTCCATATCGTTTCTGATATAACCGGGCTGAAACAGGCCGAAGAGCGGGCGATTGCGAGCGAAGCCGACATGCGTGCGCTTCTTTCTGCAATTCCGGACGTCATTTTTTTTAAGGATAGCGCCGGCAGATGGATAGTAGCCAATAGCGCCGGCGTAGATTTTTTTGGCCTCCAGACTGCTGATTATCAGGGGAAATCCGACCTTGAGCTGGCAGAGCTGGTGCCGGAAAGAAAAGATGCCCTGCTGGCCTTCCGTCAATCAGACCAAGCCGTTTGGGAGCAGCAAAGTTCGACTCATACAGAAGAAATAATCCCCGGTACCGATGGCAAAACACACATTTTCGAGACCACTAAAATTCCGCTGTATAAGCCTGACGACAGCAAACGTGGCATGGTCATTCTTTGCCGTGACATTTCCGAACAGAGACAGTTGGAATTACAACTCCGGCAGGCGCAGAAAATGGAGGCAATCGGGCACCTTGCGGGTGGTATTGCCCACGACTTCAACAATCTGCTGACTCCTATTATGGGGTATGCCGAAATGGCTGCAGCGGCACTGTCAAGTGACAACAAGCTGGCGCCAAAACTGAACGGCATACTCGCTGCTGCCCACAAAGCCAAGGCGCTCACCCAACAACTCCTCAGCTTTGGACGGCGCCAGTCGATCACCTCGGAAATCGTTGATATCAACGAAGTCATCCTGTCATTTAACACAATTCTACGCCGCACCATCCGGGAGAGCATCCGCATTGAGCTTGTGCTTGATCCGGAAGGCTCGTTCATCAAGGGTGACCGATCCCAGGTGGAACAGATTATTCTTAATATGACGGTAAATGCCCAGGATGCCTTTGACGGATCACAAGGACGAATAACCATAGAAACCTGCAAAATGTGGATGGATGGAGAAAATGCCCGCATGCATCCCGGCATGATTCCGGGTGAATATGTACTGTTGTCGTTCCGGGACAACGGCTGCGGCATGAGTGATGAAGTCCTCAACCATATCTTTGAACCATTTTTCACCACCAAGCAGATCGGTCACGGCACCGGGCTGGGGCTGGCAACTGTGTACGGCATCGTCAGACAGCATAACGCCTATATCTCCGTTATCAGTCGTAAGGGAGACGGGACTACGTTTGATATTTTCTTCCCGGCCTGTGCTCAGGTACCGCTGATGGTTTCGCAGCCGGTACAGTCAGGCAGCGGCCCGCTTGCCGGTGCGATCACCATCCTGGTTGTCGAGGATAATGAGATGGTCAGGGAGATGGTACAGGAAATGCTTTCGGGGCACGGCTATACGATTCTTGCAGCTGCAGACCCGCATCAGGCCATTGAGCTTTTGGCGCACAACACCACTCAGATTGATCTGCTGGTTTCCGATGTTGTCATGCCTGGAATGAATGGCCCGGAGTTGTACGAACAGCTGGTGGTACAAATCCCCACTCTCAAAGTAATCTTTATCTCCGGCTACCCGGTCAATCCAAGTCTGCGGGGCGGAACACTGGAAGATGGCGTCAACTATCTGCAGAAGCCCTTTACCGCCGAGGCGCTGCTGGAGCGGATCACTCAGGTTTTATAAACCGGTCAAAGTATCGGATGATTTTTTACCATCCGGATGCTATAGTTCGCCGGACGAGAATCTGACTTCCGATACGAGGCACACACCATGGCACAGCAAACGATTTATCTGATAGGAGCAGGTTTTACCGGTTGGGATGGTTTCCCCGCCAAGGCGTTGGAGATCATTGACACGGCTGACATTATGATCGGCCATCAGCGTCATCTGGAGATTTTCCCGAAATTTTCCGGTATAAAAAAAGAGCTCGGAGACCTTTCCGAACTCATCGATTTTCTGAAGAAAACTGATCAACGTGTTGTTGTGCTCGCCTCGGGCGATCCGACTTTTTTCGGGATTTCGCGTTTCCTGCTCCGCAACCTCCCCAAAGAACGCATTGAAATATTCCCCAATGTAACCAGCATGCAGTACGCATTCGCGAGGATTAAAGAGCCGTGGGATGATGGCATCTTCGTTTCCGTCCACGGCCGCGGCATGCATCAGGCAATAGACAAAATTATCGCCGCCGAAAAAGCCTGTGTTCTGACCGACAAGATCAATACGCCGGCAGCCATCGCAACCGAACTGATTGAGCGTGGCGCGGAAGGTTATGAAGCGTGGCTCTGTGAAGACTTGGGGATGCCGACCGAGGCATTCACCAAAACGACCGTACGGGGACTGCTGGAGATTGCTGCCTCTGAACTGAACATCCTGATTCTGATTCGCACCTATGAACCAAACCTCATACACTATCCGCTGATCGGCATCGATGACGACGAGTTCCACACGTCGAAAAAACTGATTACCAAACAGGAGGTACGGGCGGTTACTCTGGCGAAACTCCAGTTGCAGGATGATCTGGTTCTGTGGGATATCGGCGCTGGAAGTTGTTCGGTTTCGATCGAGGCCTCCAATCTGATGCCGGGCGGTCGGATTTTTGCCGTGGAAAAAAATCCGCAATGCATCGGATTTATCACTGAAAATATGAAAAAGTTCTGCACCCGCAATATAAAGCTGATCGAAGCCTACGCCCCGGACGGCCTGGACGATCTGCCTGACCCCGATCGAGTTTTCATCGGCGGGGCCGGCGGCAAGCTTGACGAGGTAATAGACGTTGTTTCACTGCGTTTGAGACCGGAGGGTGTTGTCGTGATTAACGCGATAACTCTTGATACCCTTACCCGGGCGGTTGAATTTCTTGAAGACCATGGCTTTACGGTTGAAGCGTCCTGCATCAATGTGGCCAAGACCCGCAACCTGACGGAATACAAAATGTTTGAAGCCCAAAACCCGGTGTATGTCATTTCTGCCCGGAAGGGTGGCGAATAGTGGCAACGGTCTATGCTGTCGGCGTCGGTCCGGGCGATCCGGAACTGTTAACCCGTAAAGCTGAACGGGTCCTGCGAAGCGTTGATGTAATCCTTGCTCCGGTATCAAATCCGTCTGAGGCGAGTGTGGCACTCAGTACAATCCGGGAGTTTATCAACGAGGAGCGTCAAGAGATCATTATTCACCAGTTTCCGATGACTTCTGACAAAGCCCGACTGATACCCGCCTGGCAGGAAGCAGCAGCTTTAATCGCCGCCCATGCGGAAGCGGGACGATCCGTCGCCTTCATCACAATCGGTGACCCGCTCTTCTATTCCACGTTTATTTACCTGCTTCGCCTCTTACGTGAACAGTGGCCGCTCGTTCCGATCGAGATAATCCCCGGCATATCGAGTATTAACGCCGCTGCTGCCCAAGCGGCGCTCCCGCTCGTGGAGGGAGATGAAAAGATGGTGGTGATCCCTGCCACCGCCGGGATTGAGGTTATTAACGCTGCGCTCGATACGTATGAGACCGTCGTGCTTTTGAAGGTCAAACCGTTATTTTCAGCGATTATTGAGCTTCTCCGCTCGACCGGAAAGGAACAGAGCACCGTCTTTGTCGAGCGGGTCGGCAGCTCCCGCCAGAAGGTGCTGACCGATTTCAACGAAATAGCCGCACACTCTCCGGATTATCTGTCGCTCTTGATTATCAAGTAGTTCCCAAAGCTTTTCCAGCTTCGTTCCGGCAATGGACCCATATGGTACAATCAGCTGTTAAGCGGCAGTTCAATGGTAAATTCCGTTCCCATTCCCGGTGTACTCTCCACAAGTATCCTGCCATGATGTTCCTCGACGATGCGCTGGGTGATGGAAAGCCCAAGGCCGGTTCCGGCCCCCTTGCGGGTAAAAAATGGTTCGAAAATCAGCGGCAGATCCTTCTCGTTGATGCCCGGTCCGTTGTCGCTGATCTTTATTACGACGTTTCCTTGGGATGCGAGCGTGGCGATGGTGATCAATCCGCCGGACTGCATGGCCTCAACGGCGTTGCGAATGATATTAAGCAGCGCCTGCTTGATCTTCTCCGGATCGAATCGGAACGGAGAGAGAACGCCGCACGTCACATCGATGCTGACACCGCTCTTGAAGGCCGGGCGACGCATCAGCAGTACTGTGTCGTTGACAACCAGGTTCAAGTCGCTTTCACGGAACTCGACCCGTGCCGGGGAGGCATAGCTCAATAGGGCGTTGACCAGATGTTCTACCCGGTCAATTTCCGCCACCGCTTTCCGAAGCATCTCCCGGTCCTCCGCGCCGCGAGCCGCATTGTCGTGCAAATCATCGAGCAGAAGCGAAATGCCGGTCAGCGGGTTCCGTATTTCGTGGGCGATACCGGCCGAGAGTTTCCCCAGCGAAGCAAGACGGTCGAGACGCATCATTTCCTCACGCAGTTTTTCCCGCTCGGTTTCGTTGCGTATGGTGATGGTGACACCATGCTCACCGGACCTGCCTGTCGGAAAAACACCGACATCGTAGTAGGAAACTTCGCCGCACCTGTCCAGCTTGAGCGGTTGCCGTCCGTATCCGCCTCCCTGGGAGAGCGTATGTTCAATGCGCTCGGGGACATCGCCCCATTCCGCAAAAACCTGACGGTACGCAGATCCGATCACCTGATCCCTGCTTCCCAAAATCCGGATACCGGTGTCGTTGATCGAGGTCAACACGCCGTCGGGGGATATGGTGACAATGGCGCTGGTTATACTTTCGAGGACGCTTTCCTTGAAATCGCGTTCCGCCAGGATTTCACGCCGGGAATTGCGCAGTTCGTCGAGGGTGTTGAGCAGGCTGTTTTTACGAAATTCAAGTTCGTCTGCCATGAAGTTGAACGTCCGTGCCAATTCACCGACTTCATCGGATGAGGTGGCAACCACCCTGCTGCCGGTATCTCCTTCGGCAAGTTTCCTGACTCCGTCGGTCAATTCCTGAAGCGGTTTTCCTATCCCTCGGGAAAGCCACCAGGCGGCAAGAGCGGACAGACAAGCCGTAAGCAGCAGAATAACAGTGCTTCTGGTTCGGTGTGCCTTGAGCTGACTGCTGATCAGCCTGCTCCCTTTCCGGATCAGGTCGTTGAACTGGTCGACTTTGAATGCGATAGCTACCCCGCCGAAGACGCCATGCGTGCGATAATTCCCCGTACTGTACAGAATAGGTGCGTAGGCTATGATATTTTTTGCATCCTTGGTGCTCAAAACTTCCGCATACCCGCTGTGATGTTTTCTGACCGCATCGATGATATTGGGGTAATTGGGGTCTATGTTGGCGCCATTGTCCAGCTTGAAGGGGGTCAACCCCGCATCCAGATCGGCTTGTGATGGTCGCTCCGCGCTGGAAGGAACAGCCCGTCCCTCCTTGTCAAGCCCCCTGATGTACCAGAATCTGGGGTGAGTGATAACCCACCCCTCATCATCAAAGAGAAATGCGTAATTGCCGCTCTTGTAACGGGGAAAAATGGTTGAATAGCCGCGACCCGGATCGATATGCTGGGTAATCTCCATAAGGTGGCGATGATCAAGCGAGATGACCAGAATACCGTCAAAATTGCCGTTTTTGTCATTCAGGGGGGTGCAGAAGCGAACCACGCCGCGATATTGCTCGCCGTGCGCATCCTCGGGTTCGACGGCCCCTTGCAGCTGTTGCTGGCGGGAAATGTGGAACCCGGTGAGATGGGTTACATGGATTCGTCCCGGATCAAGGGAGCGGGTTTCCCGAAAATAATCTTCGCTCTTGTACTCCGTTGCGGCCGGTTCGGCCACATTGCGCAACTCGTTTTCCGGCACGGTTTTTCCGTCGCGGATGACAATACGCTCCTGGCCGTTTCTGTCGATAATCGCTAGTGACTGGTAGAGGGGGATCAAATCATGATTTTCCGAAAAAAGTTCCGGCTCCTGGTCTCTTTCCCAGATTTCTCCCCGCCTGGTCAGGTAAAAATCAAACAGCGTCAGACGGTCCGGCCTGCTTCTGGCGAGAAATAGCAGGTCATTTTCGCACTGACGCAACACGCCTGCCACGGTTTCGGCGACGTGCCGCGCCCGCATCTGCAGTGATTCCGAGGCCTGGGTGTCGGAAGTTTCCGCTATTTCCGAGCTGAGATAAGAACTGATTGACTCAAGGTTGATCAAAAGCATTAAGGAGGATGTTACCAGTGGCACGAGTGACAAAAGGAGGGTGATAATCAGGATTTTTTTGAAAAGTGTCAGACGGGGCATGGCCGCTCCATGACGAAATGTGTTACGGCGTACATGGCACAAACAAGCATTCAATAAGACATCAAGTCAATAAAAATATGTATAAAAATGCAATACAAATTAAATAAGACCTTTTATATCCTTTTTGCTTGCACATTAATATTTTTTGTATTCTAATGCGCACAAAGGCAGGCGGCATTCTGAAATGACACAAAAAGCGGTATCTGCCGGAATATATCAGGAGGAGGCTCTATGAAGAAAGTGATGGTTGGAACAGCGTTATTGACATTAACGTTGGTATTGCAGGCGCAGGCGTCAGATGTGTCCTGGCAGAAGGACGTTAAACCGGTTTTTGACAGGCAGTGCGCAAGCTGCCACGGTGCGGATTCTCCTGAGCATGAAGTGTTTGCCGGCGACAAGAAAGGGTTTACCGGTAAAGGTGTTGGTATGCGCATGGATACCTACAACCACCTGATTACCCATGTTGGCTGGCCATATAACGGAGCCTTGATGCGGCGTCTGGATGACGGCAGCGGCAAAGCCGACAAAAAGGCTGGCAATATGTACGAGCATCTAGGCGCCAATGAGAATGAGCGACAAGCTAATCTGGCGTTATTCAAGGATTGGGTCGGCAACTGGAACTTGAAACGAGGCAAGGATGTCAGCAAGGAGGAGCTGAGCTCTCTCAAGGTGAAGTACTGACAGAGCTGGCATAGTTGCAGCAGATAAAAGGGGCTGGTTGCTTGTGCAAAGCAGCAAGCCCCTTTTTTCTCATGCACTTAGTAAATGAGTTCCACTTTACAGCACCGCCGCAATTGCTGTTGTTAACGACGTTGTGGCCCGGCCGATGAGTGTTCCTAGCTGACGTCTGTCACCAAACAGCGCGCCGCTGGAAGCTCCCGTATCTGAATTGGCGAGTAATTCGGCGACAACTTCCGGCAGCCCTACTTTGATAAGTATGCTTTTGTATTCGGCCTCGGGCAGGAAGCAAAGCGGTGATAATACTGTGAGTTCAGGCCGGGAATTGCTGATCAGCTCATCCTGTGCGATTAACAGGAGACGCCATATTGTGGTGATTGTGTCAACCTCCTTACATGCGCCCGGAGACTTTTGCCTGTACGATTCATCCACCGTAAAGCATTCCACACACGGCACGGTAATCGTCGGGTGTGTCCATGTCTATAAGGATGCCGGCGTCCTCAAGGGGAACTTCGCGGATTCGAGCAGCATCTCTTTTCAGCACATCCCGCAGAGTTTTTCCTTCGGTAAGTTCTTCAAGAATTAGACGTGGAAGTAGCAGTGGATGTCCACGACGTCCCTTGCAGGTGGGTGTGATAATGCATTCTGGGTGCTTTGCGTGCTCGTCGATCAGGGTTTTTACCGTGCCTGGCAAAACCAGCGGATAATCGCAGAGGGCTACGATTATCCCGCTGGTTTCTGAGGTTGTGTTATCGCGACCGACCCGGATGGATGATGCCATATCTCCGGATTCGTCCGTATTTACCACGATCTGCACCGAATGATCACGCGCCGCACGGTCAACATCCTCACCATGTAACGACACAACAACGATAATCTCGTTGACTCCCCCACGATGCAGTGTATTCAGACAGCGCTCCATGACCGTCACGTCTCCGAGAGGCAAGAGAGGTTTACAACTACCCATACGGCTTGATTTGCCGGCTGCCAGCAGCAATGCGGCCACGGTTGTTTTCATGCTTTTTTCAGGGCAGATCGAACTCTTTCAGGAGTCATTGGCAGTGTACGCACCCGGGCACCGTTCAACGCAAACAGGGCATTGGCGACTGCCGGAGCGATCGGGGGTACGCCTGGTTCGCCAACTCCGCCCGGTTCTTCATTGCTGTCAATGATATGTACCTCGATCCTGGGTGCTGCGCTCATGCGAACCAGCGGATAGCTGTCGAAGTTGCCCTGCTCAACCCGGCCGATTTTGAAAGTAATAGCCCCATACAAGGCTGCAGACAGGCCGAAAATGATGCCCGATTCCATCTGGGCCTTGATGGTATCCGGATTGACAGTACGTCCACAGTCAACCGCACAAACGACCCTGTGGACTTTGACGGTGCCGCTCTTGCCCAGCGAAACTTCGGCTACCTGAGCAACGTAGCTGCCAAAACACTCGTGCACCGCGATCCCGCGAGCGCGTCCCTTTGGTAGCGGTTTTCCCCAGCCGGCTTTTTCGGCGGCGGTCTGCAGTACTTTCAGATTGCGAGGATGCTTGGCCAGCAGGGCGCAACGGTAGCGGTAAGGGTCAAGGCCGGCTTTGTGGGCCAGTTCATCCATGAAGCTTTCCATGACAAAAGCGGTATGCGAATGACCGACCGAGCGCCACCAGAGCACCGGAACGCCATTAGCCGTGCTGTGAAGTTCCACCTGCAGATTGGGTATGGAGTACGGCGTATCCGAAGCGCCCTCAACGGAAGTATGGTCGATTCCATTCTTGACCAGGACCGGCTCAAAGGCAGTGCCGGCGATAATGGACTGTCCCACGACGCGGTGGCGCCACGCCAGCGGGAACCCCTTTTTATCCACTGCTGCTTCGACCCGGTTGTACCACATGGGGCGATAGTAGCCAGATTTCATATCATCTTCCCGCGTGTAGACAACCTTTACCGGTCTGCCGAGTGCCTTGGCCGCCTGAACCGCCTCGATAACGAAATCTGAGGCGGGGTTGCCCCTGCGTCCGAAGCCGCCGCCCAGGAAGGTGGTTTCAAAAACGATCTGTTCCGGCTGCAGTCCTGCTACACGAGCTGCAGCGGCGCGGTCGACCGTTTGGAACTGGCTGCCCGTCCGGATCAGACCGCTGTCCTTTTTCAAAGCCACAAAGCAGTTCAAGGGTTCCATAGCGGCGTGGGCCAGATAGGGCATTTCAAATACCGCCTCGATCTTTTCGGGGTTATTGTCCAGATGCGCGGCCGCATCACCCTCCGTGCGGGCCACCAGGCCGGGTGTCTCCGCCAGGCGCGCATACTGTTCATGCATTGCCGGGGTTGATAGTGAACTCCATACGCCTTCGTCCCAGGTTATGCTCAGCAGTTTCCGCGCTTTTTGTGCCTGCCAGAAATCGTCAGCCGCCACAACGACACCGGCTTCGATGGCAACGACACTGCGAACACCCGGAATCGCTTTGGCTTTGTCGGCATTAAAGCTGACCACTTTTCCGCCGAATACCGGCGGACGGGCTATCACGGCTGTCAGCATGCCCGGTTCCTGCACGTCAATACCGAATATGGCTGTACCATTGATTTTGGCCGGACTGTCCAGTCGCTTGGCAGGCGTTCCCAGCAGGTTTTTCTTTCCGGCTTTCAGCTGCGGATCTTTCGGCACAGGAAGCATTGCCGCTTTATCAGCCAGTTTACCGAAGGAGAGCTTCGCCCCCGAAGGGCTGACGACAAAGCCGTTTTCTGCCTTACAGGAGGCCGGGGCAATATTCCAGGTCTGAGCCGCAGCCGTTATCAGCATCTCACGGGCCGCTGCCCCAGCCAGTGAGAGCCGGGACCATTCTGACCGGACACTACTACTCCCCCCGGTCACCATAATAGGGCCGAATTGGGTGTGATTATATTCCGGTGCAACCGGCGAGGGGAGAAAACGCACCTTCTTCCAGTCGCAGCACAATTCCTCTGCCACCAGCATGGGGAGTGAGGTGTAGATTCCCTGGCCCATTTCTGATTTGTTGACGATCACCGTAATGCTTTCGTCCTGGCTGATTCGAAGGAAAGCATTAGGGGCAAATTCACCCTGCTGAGCTGCCTGGGCATTGCGGCGCCCGAATGGAAGGTGACAGGCCACAACCAGTCCGCCACCCAGTAACGCACCGGTCTTGATGAATTGACGCCGGGTCAAATCTTTGGATTTGCTCATGGTTTTTTACCTCCCCGTGCTGTTTTCCTGCCGCTGGCTACGTGAATAGCCGTGCGGATGCGGCCGTAGGTACCGCAGCGGCACAGATTTCCGCTCATAGCGCGGTCAATGTCCGCATCGCTCGGCTTCTTGGACGTATTCAGCAGGGCGACAGCTGACATGATTTGTCCCGGTTGACAGTAACCACACTGGGAAACCTCCTGAGCAAGCCAGGCCTGCTTGACCGGGTGCTGTTCCGGTATCCCCTCTATGGTAGTAACGGATTTCCCCCGGACATCTCCCACCGGGGTAATGCAGGATCGTTCAGGCTTTCCGTCAATCAGAACGGTGCAGGCGCCGCACAATCCCTCACCGCAGCCGTATTTGGTACCGGTCATCTTCAAATGATCTCTAAGCACCCAGAGCAGTGGAGTATCCACACTGGCCACGGTTTGCATTCTTTTTCCGTTTACCTTGAGTTCAATCATCGGCGTCCTCCCTGTGAATGGGTTTGATGTTAAAACGGCAGAATATCATCGCTGGTTACAGGAAATATCTTTTAGAAAGTAAGTCTGAATTTTACCAGCATTTTTGATGTTTGCCATACGAAAAACTCCTACGCATACATCAGTAAATTTGACTTCGAGCTGCTGTACTCTGGTCGGGTTTGGAAAGCATGAGCTACTGCCAGCCTTCAATACCCGCATTCTCATTCCGATGGAGGTATCCTTTTTTGAAATTGCTCCTTCACTGTCATTGCCGGCGGTCATAGCGTTCGGCAATCCTGTGGATATATACAGGTTGGGGTTGTGGTGACCGTTCTCGTTACGGACCCATTTCTTGACTTTGTTGATTTCATCGTACCTCTGATGATGGAAACGTAGATAGATCAATCCTTTTAGATTCTTGCCTAATCGCATAAAAATCTCCGTAAATGTTGTAAGGCCGGTTCAGGCTTGATAGTATGGCTGTATCGAGTGGTTGGTAACTTTTTGCGTAATAACAGACAAATGTGGAGCTTACATGAATAACAGAATGAAAGTAGCGTTCGAAACGCTAAGAGAGAGCATTGCCCGATGGACGAACACAGGCAATCAGTTTCCAAGCGCGATCCCGGTTTTATCCCTCTTTCGAGAAGACGAACCGACCGAACCTATGAGCGCAGTGTACGAACCGAGCATTTGCATGGTCGTGCAGGGCGCTAAACGCGTACTGCTTGGAAATGAACAGTATGTGTATAACGATCGCCAGTATTTGATCACGTCTGTGGACCTGCCAACATTTTTCCAGGTCATCGAAGCGAGCAAAGAAAGGCCGTTACTGGGGCTCAAGGTAACGATTGACATACAGGAGGTTTCAGGGCTGCTGGTTGACAGTAATTTCCCTCATCATCGTGCGCAACAATCCGGTCATGGCATGGCAACCAGCGAAATTACCCTGCCACTGCTCACAGCCTTTCAGCGTCTCATCGACCTGCTTGATGAAGAGCATGACATTCCGGTCCTTGCGCCGATCATTCAGAAGGAGATCATTTACCTTTTACTCGTGGGGGAACAGGGGGCGCGTCTACGTCAGATTGCGTCGACGGGAAGTCAGAGTCAGCATATAGCGGGGGCAATTGAATGGCTGAAAAACAACTTTACCCAGCAGCTTCGTATCGATGATCTGGCTTCCAAGGCACGCATGAGCACTTCTTCGTTTCATAACCATTTTCGCTCCATGACCGCTTTAAGCCCGTTACAATACCAGAAACATCTGCGTTTGCATGAAGCCAGACGTTTAATGCTGGCGGAACGCATGGATGCGGCAAATGCAGCGTTTCAGGTCGGCTACGAGAGCCCTTCGCAGTTCAACCGTGAATACAACCGTCAGTTCGGTGCTCCTCCGTTACGGGACATTACAAAACTCCGTCAGATGTCTGCTGCGTAATAGACAACAGCTTCCGCATTGAAATGTATCGTATCACTGAACCTGAACCATCAGGAACCAGCAGAGAGGCTTGATATGAACGGCAGCATGGAAATTTGCGAGCAATTACTTGCCGGGACTGCGATTGCAGATATACTGGACGATGTGGCGACGCTCCGTCTTGAAATTTTTCAGGAGTATCCCTATCTGTATCAGGGGCTGAGAGAAGACGAGCTCACATACCTGGTCACCTATGCCGAGGCACCTGATGCCTGCGTCATTCTCGCATATGATGGGCATGCGGTTGTCGGGGCGGTTGCAGGCATGCCGCTCATTCATGAAGACGCCCAGATGCGTGACGCCTTTGCCGGGACAACATTCCCGCTTAACGAAGTATATTACGTCGGGGAACTGCTCTTTCGCCCGGACTACCGCAATTGCGGGCTGGGTCAGAAGCTGCTTGATCAACTTGAAAGCCACATCAAATCCCTTGGCCGCTACCGCCACCTCACCTGCGCCACGGTTGAGCGCCCCGATGATCACCCACTGCGCCCGCACGACTACACCCCCATTACAAGATTCCTTGCCCGTACCGGTTTTGTCCGGCTCTCGGGAGTGACCACCCACTTCTTCTGGCGTGAGACTGATAGTGTCAAACGGGATCATCTCATGCAATTCTGGATCAGAGAGCTGACTTGATTGCTCTAACAGCGGGCATCGTCAAGGAAAAGCACGGGGAGTACTCCCTTGCTTTTGCCCTGTCGCAGATGTTTTCGCCGAAGCAGAAGGAGTTGTTTAAAAAGAGGCTGCAAGGGTTGCCCCTGACAAAGACGGAACAGGAGTATTATCCTAAAAACGGCTTTTGAGTCCACGAAAAGCACGAAAAAACACGAAAAATTAAAGCATTACAGTAAAACAGTGATTCACCAAGCAGGTTACGTCGTGAAGTTGTTTATCTTTCTGATTTCG
>JAQTZV010000008.1 GCA_028687585.1 Desulfuromonadaceae bacterium
GTAACATACTTCGAACAACGAAGAGCCGAACAACAACGTAGGCGAGCAGGTCGCGCCGCACTGAAAGCGGCGTAAGGGGCAATAAAGGGAAAGAAGCAGAGAGTCGGGTATCCCGAGAGGGAGATTATTTTGGAGGGCTTGAGCCGTATGACGGGAAACTGTCACGTACGGTTCTGAGGGGGGAAAGGAGCCGAAAGGCTCCTGACCTACCCGGTGAAATCAAATAAAACAGAATATAAAAACAAGAACACATTATCTCAAATTATGGTCGCAATTTTTCTCGTTTTGGAGTTTGCAGGATGCGCCTCCATCAGAGTTTATGAGGCAAGTAAAAAAGGAACGTGCAGAGAGATCTGCGGACCAACGCCAGCTGTATACGGTGGGACAGTAGAAGCAGTTAGATGCTTGAGCCTTGTGCTGTTTTGCTAACCGGTCAATAACGAATTGAAACAAAAAAGGAGCTGCCTAAACGTGATTCTGACTTTTGGTGAATTTAAACTGGATTCTGAGCGCTTTGAGCTACGCTGCAACGGATTGCCGTTCAAGGTCGAACCTAAGGTGTTCGATCTGCTGAGCCTCCTGATACAGCATCCCGGCCAGGTGTTTTCTCGTGATGATCTGATTTCAGTGGTATGGAAGGGTCGAATGGTGTCGGACGCAACGGTATCGACCTGTGTAAAGAGCGCACGCAAGGCACTCGGCGACAGTGGCGATTCACAACACTATATCACGACTGTCCGAGGACGCGGGTTCAGCTTTAATGCCGAGGTTGAATCTGACTCTTTCGCTGCCGACTCCGCAGTTAATACACCCTCAGAACATGCCTTGCCACAAGGCGGCGTGGGTCCCTCACTGCTAGTGCTGCCGTTTCGCAGCATGGTGGATGATCCTGAAACGACATGCCTCGCTGAGGGCGTGAGTAGCGGTCTCGGTACGATCCTCACTCGAATTCCGTTATTGCGATTAAGTTACCAGGCCGCCCGCTACACGAAAAGCGACATCATCCCGACTGTCCGAGCGATTTACGAGCATGTGGGTGTTGATTATGTGTTGGAGGGCGTGCTGCAAAATCACGATGCCGGTTATCGCATCAATGTCAAACTTATCGATGCAAAGTCAGGATTTTTGTTGTGGGCTGAGCACTTCTTCGTGCCCGGTCCTCATGATGCCGCCCTGGATCTTGCGGTCACCGCCGTCATTGCAAAGCTGGAGCCGCAGCTGTACCGCGCGATTTACCATAGCGTTTGTGCTGCCGGTGGAGAGCGGAGCGCCCAGGGTTTGTTTCTGGAGGCGAGCAGTATGCTGGCTCTGAAGGGCTGGCATCCCGACTCCTTTACATCCGCTGCCGAATTGCTGCGCCGCAGCTGCCGGCTCGCCTCCGATTTTGCCCTGGCACACGCCTATCTGGCGCTGGTCATTGGACTGGGAGATCGTATCGGCCTTCTCGGCGATCGGGAGAGGGCCAGGGTTGAGGCCCTCGAAACCGCCGAACGCGCCCTTGAGCTCGACAGTATGGATTCGACTGTGCTCGGATTTGCCGGTTGTGCACTTGCGGATATCGGCTACCCGGGGCGGGCTTTGCCGATCTTGAAAAATGCGGTTGAAATCAACCCTGACAACGCCCAGGCCTGGGCCGCTTTGGGTTCGGCCTGTTTACTCAGCGGACAGGTTGAAGAGGCCGTTCAGTACTTGACGCACGGAATAAACATTTCCCCACTCGACAGTCGGCTGTCCATCTGGGGTGCAGTGCTGGCATTGGCACTGATGATGGCCAAGGACATGGAGAGTGCCGTCCGGCAGGCTGAACTGGCATGCCAACGCGATCACCGAAACTACCTGCCACGGATCGTTCTGGCTGGCATCAGGCTGATTCGCAATGAGCAGGAGTTGGCACTTAAGGCCCTTAAAGACGCTTATCGTATCAAGCCGGATCTCACCCCTGCGCAAGTGCTTCCCCTACTGGGCCAGAAACTTGGCCATGATCTGCTGAACCTTAAATAAGCCGCAGGACAAACTGACCTCACTTTTTACACAATCCCCATCAAAAACACATCTGTTCCTCAAGCTACGTTGTGCGGAATCTTCTATGCTATTCCTAAGGATCGGCCACTGAAATCGACGCAGTTGGCAGTTGGCCTGTTGAATCACTAAAATCCAGATTGGAAGGAGAATCATATGGAAACCGCAACTCGTATGAAAATGAGTACCACGCCGGATTACCTGGCAATTAAAACAAAACAAAAAGCCGCCTGGGGAACTGGCGACTACGGCTACATTGGCACCACGCTTCAGATTACGGGCGAAGCCTTGTGCGAGGCGATGGACATCCGCTCAGGACAGAGCCTGCTTGATGTGGCGGCCGGAAACGGCAACGCCTCACTTGCGGCCGCGCGCCGCTTTTGCAAGGTGGTTTCGACCGATTACGTGCCTGCGCTGCTCGAACAGTCACGCATCCGTGCGACAGCGGAGAAACTGACCATTGACTACCGCGAAGCCGACGCTGAGGATCTGCCGTTCGCTGACGCCAGCTTTGACAACGTGGTCTCCACCTTCGGGGTGATGTTTGCACCAAATCAGGGGCAAGCAGCAGCGGAATTGCTCAGGGTGTGTAAACTAGGCGGCAAGATCGGTTTGGCGTCCTGGACTCCTGGAAGCTTTGCCGGGCAACTATTCAAAGTTGTCGGACAGCAAGTGCCGCCGCCTGCAGGAGTCAACCCTTACACCACCTGGGGTACGCCGGCCTTTATCGACGAGCAATTCGGGGCGGTCGCATCGAAAATCGAAGTCAGTCAGCGGCAGTTTACTTTCCGCTATTACTCGTCGAAACATTTGCTCGATATCTTCTGTACCTACTATGGACCCATGGTGAAGGCGTTCGAGGCCCTCGATAAAGCAGCTGGGGTAGCCCTGCTCAATGAGATTGAGAAATTGATCGGGCAGTACAACCGGGCAGAGGACGGCACCGTGGTTGTTCCCTCGGACTATCTTGAGGTCGTGATCTTCAGGTGAGAGGGTAACAATCTAAAGTTCAATCCCCCGGGTCAATTGCCAGGGGAAAATGTCAACGATTGAAAGGAGTTTACCAATGCGAAAGATATATTTGAAAGATGCTCACACACGCCAGGATCCATTGCGTGAACGTTATAAAGTTGCTCCCGAAGAAGCACAAATTACCGATCGGGGGAGAACCTCCTGGAGCCTGGAAAATGATCCGTTTCACGGTCTGGTTATTCCGGGGAGTCAGGACTATGGCGAAAAATGGGGGTTTGGTATCCACCGGGCGGTAGGCGGAGACCATGATGCTCCCAATCCCGGTGATCTGCTCTGTAGCGCTCTGGCCAGTTGCTTAGATTCAACTATTCGCATCATTGCTGATCGACTTGGGATCACGCTTACTTTTCTTGAGGTTGCTGTCGAAGCAGATATCGATGTCCGCGGCACTCTCGTGGTGGATAAAACTGTTCCTGTCGGTTTTCAAAATATGCGCTGCCAGGTCGAGATTAAAACCGCCAAGGAGACGGACCCTGATTTAACCAAAAAACTGTTGACGGCAGCGGAATACAGCTGCGTCAATCTCCAGACCCTCCGTTCCGGAGTCATGGTGGAGATTGGATATAGTCTCTCTTGATTTACCTGGGAAATGGCTGGTATCAGTCCGGGGCGGTGAGTTTAAATCTCCTCCTGCTCCAGAAAAATAAATAGTTAAAGCAATTCAATAAATAGGGGCGCTCCCTATTTATTGAATTGCTTCGAGTGTGTTTTTGCACTTTTACTAAAGACATGCTAAGAATTTCACGAGCCATAGCTACCAAGTAACCGCATCACATCAACATAGTAAAAGACAATTGACCTGATCAACTAGTGAGGAACCCACAGTGATAAATTGTTGCACGCCATTTATGGTGTTTCGAGGCCGACGGGTTGGCCCTAACTCAATCTTCTGTAATGGTGTAATGGGTTGGTTTTCAGGACATCAACAACAATGCCCTGAAAATCAACCGGTAATAAACTCCAGGTGCAACAAATGGATGTCTGGTCGTATGATCATGCGGACCGCTTGGAAAGTTTAATAAGATTGAACGGCATGAGGAGTACAAAATAAGGCCACCGGTAGAGTTCGGAAGGTTATGGGAAATCTCCGTTTTCCCCTTGACAAAACTTATTATGGATGTCCCCCGAATTTTTTTGCAGCGTATTGAAGCAATCGTTGGGATTGAGATGGTTATTACCAAGCTCATAGAACTTGAAAGGGGCCGCCGCTTGTTATTTTGCTATTGCCATAATTAGCAACATCACAAGCAGCGTTATAGTGGGCCCCGATAAAGCCGTCAGGTAAGCGCCCATGCCGTTAAAACGGATGAACAACGAATGAACATGAAAATACTAAACCGCTCCCTGTTATTCATTACCGTTCTTGCTGCTTGCAGCCTAAATGTCGAGTCGAACTTTACTCTGGCACCAGGAGTCTCGATTGCCAAAATGGTTCGCCTTGCCTTTGGGAAAATCGAAAAGTGAGGTAACTGTGAATCTCACCTACTTCACGGGAGGAGATGCTCTTTTTGAACTTTTAGATGCCAGCGGAAAGGTTCTAAACAAGGAAAAGGGGCGAGTTTGCTGGCATCCGGAAACTGATAAAAGACGAAACAAACAAGGCGGAATCGACCCTGATTTGGAGCCTACTTACACATACGTCAGAATAAACGGTGTCCTTGAAGTTATTGAGCATAGAAAAGAGCCAATATTTCGAATTGTTGACGACCAGAAGCTCTTGAAAGAAGCTGCTGAATCTACAAGTTGCAAATGAGAAGGGGAGGGTGCGGGTAAAAGTTTCTGGCAGGAATAATATCAAGCCGCAGGTTCGTAATTACCCGAACAAATATCTCCCTCAAAGCTGTTTATCAGTACTGTTACCTCTTCATTCACCAGCGCTTTTGTGCCGGGAAATGAAACATTGATGTAATTGCGGGACAATCCTTTGCACATTCCGGTGTTATCATTGCACCCCTGAACCAATACCTCCAGTTCCTTGCCCACAAATCGCTCCAGAAAAGCTGCTTTTTTCAGCGTGGCGATACCCCGCAGTCGTGCGGCCCGCTCCGTAACAATGCGGTCAGGAAGATGTCCGGGCATGGTGGCCGCCCTGGTTCCCGGTCGACTGGAATAGGGGAATACGTGCATGTCGGAGAGCGGCAGCTCTTCAAGCAGATGGACGGTCTCCGCAAATTCCGCTTCCGTCTCTCCCGGAAAACCGGCTATCACGTCGGCGCCGATAAACGCATCCGGCATGGCTGCGGAAATCCGTACGACCAGATCCCGGAAAAAATCAGCACTGTACGCTCTTCCCATGCGGTGTAAAACCGCATCGCTCCCGCTTTGCAGCGGCAGGTGCAGGTGGTGACAGATGTTACCGGACGAAGCCATCAGTTTCAAAAATTCTTCGCTGACTTCGTTCGGTTCAACCGAACCGATACGCAGACGAGGCACAATCTGCCCGGCATCAATCTGTGTGACGAGCGTTGCCAGTGTCGTTGGTGGCGGAAGGTCAAGACCGTAGGCGCCCAAATGGATGCCGGTCAGTACGATCTCCTTGAATCCGTTCGCAGTCAGATCACGCATGCCCTGAAGGATCTCATCGGTAGTAACACTGCGACTGCGACCGCGGGCATACGGGACAATGCAGTAGCTGCAGAAAGCATTACAGCCGTTCTGAATTTGGAGAAATGCCCGGGTATGTTCGGCAAAACTGGTCAGTTTAAGCGGTTCGGCATGGGTGATGTGTGAAATATCTGCGACAGAATGCCCGGAAGACTCCAGCAGGCTCGAGATGTTCAGCTTTTCCTGATTGCCGAGTACGCAATCAATCTCGGGCATGTTCTCCAGTTCACCCGGCGCTACCTGCGCATAACATCCGGTCGCGATAATGCGTGAATCAGGATTCAAGCGGCGGGCCCGGCGGATAAGCCGGCGGGTTTCCGCATCGGTTCGTGCAGTGACGGTACAGGAATTGATGATATAGAAGTCAGATGGTTCATTAAAAGCGACAACACGATATCCGGCTGCCAGAAGCTGTTCAATCATGGCTGCCGATTCAAACTGATTGGTTTTGCATCCAAGCGTACTGATAGCGACCCGCTTCATAGAGTAATAATATCCTTTTCAAGTTTTGCAAGCGTCCTGGTGACATAAACAATTACAACCAGTGCCGCCGACCACGTTACGCCGAATATTCCCCACCAGACACCGACCAACCCCAACCCCATGACCGTCGTGAGCAGGGGGAACGCACATGCCGGTCCGGCAATCTGGCGGTACAGGCCGACAATGAGTCCAAAGATCGGCATTTTGATTCCCTGCATGGCGGAAACGGAGATGTAGAGAAAAACATACGCCGGAAGGACATACGCTTCAACAGCCAGAAAGGCGACTCCGGTGTCAATGACAGCCTGATCTGCAGTGAAGAATCCCATTAATTTGCGGCCAAACAGGAGTGCCCCACAAGTACCGGAAAGAGCAAGCACCACTCCATAGCGGAGCGAAACACGCAAGGTCTCGCGTATCCGGTCAATTCGTTCGGCGCCGAAATTCTGTGCGGTGAGCGCCAACGTGGAAATATTCAGGCCCATGACCGGAAGCAGGGCAATCTGCTCGATACGCGTGCCGATGCCGTACGCTGCCACCGCCTGTTCACCAAAACGGCCGACGAACCAGGTGATGATGAAAATTCCAAGCGAGACTGTCATCATATTCATGGCTGACGGAAAGCCCTGTCTGAAAAGTTCGCGAAAATAACTCCAGCGGGGCCGAAGGTCGGCAAGGTGGAACGTTGGCATGCTGCCGGTTTTTGACAATTGACTGAACAGATAAAAAACGCCGATGCACTGTATGGAAACAGTCGCCAGAGCAATGCCGCCCAGTCCAAGGGGAGGCACTCCCGCTCCGCCGTACATGAACCAGGGGTCAAGAATCAGGTTGAGAAAAAAACCTCCGATCAAAAAATTGCGGTACGCCTGCGTGTTGCCGTGTGAATTGAGGATAGCGTTCATAACATAATTAAGGAGAAAAAAAGAGCTGCCGGCGAAAATGACATTCATATAACTCAGTGCATGAGCGAGGTACTCACCCGTGGCGCCCATCAGCATGAAGATCTGCGGAGCAAGGGTCAGGCCGGCGGCGGTGAGCAGCAGCGAGTGCAGCAGTGCAAATGAGAGTGACTGGGTCAGGTAGAGCCTTGCCTCGTCATAATCTTTACGTCCGAGGGCATTGCCGATCAATGTTGTTGCTCCGGTGGATACACCGCTGCCGATTGCCAGTAACAGAAAAAAAACCGGAAAGGAAAGCGACATGGCGGCCAGTGCGGTAGTTGACAGTTGACCGCCATACCAGGTGTCTACCACATTGAACATAGTGTTGAAGAAAAAGCCGGTTCCGGCCGGTATCGCCAGGCGGCGGACGAGCTTCGGGATTGGTGCAGATGTCAAATCGGAAGTCATAGTTGCAGGGTAAGGTGTCCCGTGGCACCGGTCAAGAAAAAACAGTTTGCGGCTGTCTGCCGTTTTAGTTGAAAAATCTGTAAAAAACAGCTAGAACGGAACACAATTTTATTTGTCAGAAATAGCTGCAGTTTTACTACTTTTCGGGAGGCACACATGAGTTTGATTACGTTGTATGATACAACCCTGCGGGATGGTACTCAGGCCGAAGATATTTCCTTTCAGATGGAGGACAAGATCCGTATTGCCCACAAGCTTGACGAATTAGGTATTCACTATATTGAGGGCGGATGGCCGGGGAGTAACCCGAAAGACATTTCTTTCTTCAAGGATATCAAAAAGGAAAAACTGCATCAGGCCAAAATTGCGGCGTTTGGTTCTACCCGTCGCGCCAAGGTGACTCCTGACAAAGATAACAACATCATAACACTGGTTAAAGCAGAGCCTGATGCAATTACCATTTTTGGAAAAACCTGGGATTTTCATGTGCATGAAGCATTGCGTATCTCTCTTGAAGAAAATCTGGAGTTGATTAATGACTCCCTGGAGTATCTGAAGAAGCATGCTGCAGAAGTGTTTTATGATGCCGAGCATTTTTTTGACGGCTACAAGGCCAATCCCGAATACGCAATAAAGACCCTTCAGGCGGCTGAACAGGCCAACGCGGATTGTATTATTCTTTGTGATACCAATGGCGGCACCATGCCGTTTGAAGTAGCCGAAATTATTAAGGCTGTGCAGAAGCAGATCAAAACCCCGCTTGGCATCCACACCCATAATGATGGTGAATGTGCCGTTGCCAACACCATGATTGCCGTTAAGCACGGGATTGTCCAGGTTCAGGGTACCATCAACGGATTTGGTGAACGATGCGGTAACGCCAATCTCTGTTCAATTATCCCGGCGTTGAAGGCCAAGATGAAGAAGAAATGTATTACTGATGAACAGATGCGACACCTTCGGGATGTCTCCCGCTACGTATACGAATTGGCCAATATTTCACCCGATAAGCATCAGGCCTATGTCGGTAATTCTGCGTTTGCCCACAAGGGCGGGGTCCATGTCAGTGCGATCCAGCGTCACCCGGAAACCTATGAACATATGCGCCCTGAACTGGTCGGTAACTGTACCCGGGTGTTGATATCCGATCTGTCCGGCCGTTCAAATATTCTTGCCAAGGCAGAAGAGTTTAATATCAATCTGGACAGCAAAGATCCGGTCACGATGGAGATTCTTGATAACATCAAGGAGATGGAGAATCGCGGCTATCAGTTCGAGGGTGCAGAAGCGTCATTTGAACTGTTAATGAAAAAAGCAATCGGTTCCCACAAAAAATTCTTCACGGTTCTTGGATTCCGGGTGATCGATGAAAAACGGGGTGAGGATCAGAGACCGGTTGCCGAGGCCACCATTATGGTCAAGGTTGGCGGCAAGGTTGAACATACCGCCGCTGAAGGGAATGGACCGGTCAACGCGCTTGATAACGCTATCCGCAAGGCGTTGGAAAAGTTTTACCCTAAATTGAAGGAAGTGAAACTGCTTGACTACAAGGTGCGCGTGCTGCCTGCCGGGCAGGGCACAGCCTCTTCAACCCGGGTGCTGATTGAATCAGGAGACAAGCACTCTCGCTGGGGCACCGTCGGCGTTTCTGACAACATTATCGACGCTTCCTATCAGGCTCTTATTGACAGCATCGACTACAAACTGCACAAATCCGAGGAATAATCTGAATACCGATATCATGCGACGGGTGGTAATTGTCGTATTCGCGGCGCTTCTTGTTGTGCCACTCTATGTTAAGAGCCGTCCGAGTCAGAATTTATCTGCTCGTCCGGCTTTTCGCGTTTTATCGAGTGGCAGAATGTTGATAAAGGTCAGTGGTGATGTCCATCATCCGGGAGTTTATGAAGTGCCTGCCAATACGTTGGCGGGAACCGTCATAAATATGGCGATGCCGATAAAGCCGCTTGAGCAAGATCGCATTGAAGCTGATGCCACTGCTCCTCTCTTGAATGGCTGCGCCGTCAACCTTGTTGCCGGAGCCAAAGGGGCTCCCCATATAGCGGTCGATATGATGACAGTAGCAGAGCGCATGGTTCTCGGAATTCCACTCGATATTTCCCGTATGAGTGAAGCTGATTTTGACCGTTTACCTGGTATTGGGCCGGCGTTGGCGAAGCGCATTGTACTGTATCGTCAAAAAAATGGCGATATTTTGCATGTTAGTGACCTTACGGCGATTGAAGGGATTGGTGAAAAGAAGCTGGAGTTGATCAAAAAAATTATTCAACCAGCTGAAAATAATAGATAAATACAATCATGCTACAGCTTTTTTATGCAGAGTGGCAACTGTTGGCACACAAGATGTAATACCTGGTCATCTTCAACAAAAAATGATTACCGGAGGATTCCATGAACTGTCCACGTTGCAGAGGCCGTATGTTTGCCGAGAAGTTTTATGATTTTGTCCGATCTTTCGATGCCTGGAAATGCACCTGTTGTGGTGAGCTGCTGGATTCCACCATACTTGCCAATCGGGCCAGGAATAATAACACCTTTGTCGGATGATCGGTATATATATGAGTTTTTATTCAAGGGGGCCTGATTGCGGGGTCCCTTTTTTTGTGCCTCAAGTTCATTCGTAGTTATTGATTTGACGGAGGTTCGTTTTGAGCTATAGTGACTGACAGAAGTTATCTGAATTTCGATCATTACCAGTGGAGGACACCATGCACGCTCTGTACAACACGATATTCAGTTTTGCGCCATTCGTTTTTGTCGTACTGGTCTGGCTCGCGAGCTGTCTCAAGGTAGTGAACGAGTATGAGCGATTGGTGGTGTTCACACTCGGCAAGGTCAATAAGGATCCCAAGGGTCCCGGCCTTGTCTTCGTCTTCCGCCCCTTTCAGACCGCCATGCGGATAAGTCTGCGCACTGTGGTGCTGGATGTGCCGAGCCAGGACATCATTACCCGCGATAACGTGAGTCTGAAGGTCAGCGCTGTTGTCTATTTCAAGGTGATGGACGCCAAACAGGCAATCCTCGGAGTCGAGAACTATAACTATGCCACGAGTCAGATTGCGCAGACCACGCTGCGATCGATACTCGGTGAAGTGACGCTGGACGAGCTGCTGGCCGATCGAGAGAAGCTGAGTCTGAGGCTTCGGGAGATCATCGATTCCTCCACCGAGCCCTGGGGCATTCAGGTCTCCGCCGTCGAACTGAAGAGTGTTGATCTTCCCGAGCAGATCCAGCGGGCAATGGGTAAACAGGCTGAAGCCGAACGGGAAAAACGTGCCAAAGTAATTGCCGCTGAAGGCGAGCTGCTGGCAAGTCGGCAGTTGCTGGAAGCCGCCAACACTCTCAGTCAGAATCCCGCCGCCATGCAGATGCGCTATCTTCAGACGCTGACCGAGATTGCCGTGGAGAAGAACAGCACCATCATTTTTCCGCTCCCGATCGAGTTGTTGAAGGTGTTTGACAAGCTTGGTGAAAAGCCTGAATAGCTGTGTTTAAAGCGGGTTAGGTACGATACATTGCCCTACAGGATTAATCTGAAATGATGAATACAGAATTAAAACAAAAAACAGCGGCACTCCGCACAATTCTTACTGATATGGGTGGTTGTGTCATCGGTTTTTCAGGCGGTGTTGATTCGACGCTGTTGTTTGCTGTTGCAGCAGCGGTATTGGGGCAACGTGCGTTAGCGGTTACGGCAACCTCGCAGACGTATCCGGAGAGAGAATTGAGTGAAGCTCGTGAGCTGGCAGAGCGCATTGGCGGCCGCCATCTAGTCGTTGAGTCAGAGGAGCTAGATATTCCCGAGTTTCGTGATAATCCCCGAAATCGCTGCTATTACTGTAAAAAAGAACTGTTCAGTAAACTGAGAGCTATTGCTGATCAGGAAGGGCTTGATTTTGTACTGGATGGTACAAACAGTGATGATGCCGGTGACCACCGCCCGGGCCGGAAAGCGGCGGAAGAGTTGCTGGTGCGCAGTCCGCTGGAGGAAGCCGGTTTTACCAAGCAGGATATCCGTGATCTTTCACGTAAAATGTCTCTGCCCACCTGGGACAAGCCGGCTTTTGCCTGTCTTTCCAGCAGATTTCCCTATGGCACCGCTATTACTGCGGAGCGTGTCGGCCAGGTCGGTCTGGCAGAGGAATCATTGCGGGAACTCGGCTTCCGGACGCTGCGGGTTCGCTATCATGGGGATGTTGCCAGGATTGAACTGGGTGAAGAAGAGTTTGCCCGAGCGACCGGAATGGCGCGTGATGAAGTGATCAGATTTGTAAAGGCCGCCGGTTTTACCTATGTTGCGCTCGATCTGCAGGGATATCGAACCGGGGCGATGAATGAAGTTGCTCAATAATATTTTCTACTCACCGTCTGCGCAGTAACCGCTTGTCACCCACCCGTACCGTCATTTTAAGCGAATCAAAATATTCAAGAAGCGGAATCATAAATTTACGGGAGAGCCCGGTAATTTCCCTGAATTCAGCTGGAGTTATCTCTCCTTTGGTACGGAGGTGTTCGAGCATGGTGTCCGAGATCTGCTGCAACGGACCGGGTGCATAAAATATGTCGCTCTTTACCTTGACGGCGCGTCCCTGGCGGGTAAGAAGGGTCAGGTGGTCAAGCACCGCTTTTTCCGGAAGTCGGAGCGTCTCGCATAACTCCTTCACGGTTGGTGGTTCGGCTCCGCTGCTGATCAGCATCTCCTCCAGCTTCTGCTGAATGTCGCCATTGCCGTCAACTGCCCCTCCTGTTCTTCCCGGAAGCCTGACCTGATCACGGTCTGATTCAATCCTTTTTTCGTTTTCGAGATGCAGCAGACATTGGCTGAAGAAACGTCCGTCACTCCGGGCCGGAAGCCTGGTTTTCAGCTCTTCTCTGCTGATGCCATCCTTTATCGGGTTGTTGGCCAGATAGGTTTCAGCCCTGTTGAACAGGATTTCACAGAGATTGAGGAAGCTGTCACGTCCCAGAAAAATACGCGGGTCGCGAACCATCTGAATCACCCTTCCCGAAGAGAGGGGGAGAGAAATCGCCGCTTCCAGACGTTTTGACGATACACCGCTGCGCAGAATAAGTTCCTGGAAGGAGATTCCGGAGAGGAGCGAGGTAGAAATGAGACGTTCAACCATGTCCGACTCATCTCCCAGAGACATCGACTCAAGCAGTTCTATCGCTTCGAGCGAGCGTCGGCGTCTTCGCGGCGGAGATGGATCCAGAATAGTTCCCCCCCCGACTGTTTGTGAAGGAGAATAGCTGCGCAGCACGAATGGATCACCGTTTAACAGCAGCACGGGAGTTGCGAGACGCAGTTGGGCGAATGTACTCTCGCCCGGCTCAAGAGCCACTCTGTCCAGCAACACCACCTGAGCCGAAACTTCGTAGGTCGCCGAGTGCAGGCGCAGTGTTGATCGATGTTTTACCGGTCGCGGCGCCGACTTCAGGCAGGAAATCTCTACATCGACCACTCTGGTCGTCCGGTAGATTCCCCTTGGAGCCACGACATCGCCACGCTTGGTCTGATTGTTGTCAACGCCCTGAAGGTTGAGGGCGAGACGTTGCCCGGCTGATCCGACCTCAGCCGTACTGCCGTGAGCCTGGATGCCCCGTATTTTTGTACAGATTCCGGATGGAAACAGTTCAACTTCATCACCAATCCTGATCTGCCCCGACAACAGGGTGCCGGTGACCACTGTGCCGAATCCGGCAACGGTGAACGTCCGGTCAACCGGTAGACGAAAAGCACCGTCAGCTCTTTTCTGATCAACGGTATTGGACATCTTGCACAGTTCTTCCGTTAACTGTTCGATCCCAGTACCCCGGCGCGCTGAAACCGGCACGATCGCTGCTCCCGCCAGAAAACTCCCGGCAACAAAATCACGCACCTCTTCCGTCACCAGTGCAAGCCAGTCCGCATCGACCAGATCACACTTCGTCAGGACGATGATCCCCTGTTTTACACCGAGCAGTCGGCAGATATCGAGGTGTTCACGGGTCTGCGGCATAACTCCCTCGTCAGCGGCAATCACCAGCATGACCATATCCATGCCGCCAACTCCGGCCACCATAGCACGGACAAAGCGTTCGTGCCCCGGAACATCAACAATGCCGAGCTGAATCTCCCCCGGCAGCTGCATATTGGCGAAGCCGAGTTCAATGGTTATGCCGCGCGCCTTCTCTTCAGGGAGCCGATCGGTATCGACACCGGTCAGTATCTTGACCAGCGAGGTCTTGCCATGATCAATATGGCCGGCGGTGCCCAGGATGAGGTGTTTTGTCATTGAAACACGCCCATGGCATCGACAAGCGCCGGAATGTCCGCGTCCTGAAGTGTGCGGAGATCAAGGAGATACTGCCCTTTGTTAATCCTTCCCAATACCGGCGTTTTGCATTGCCTGAAAGCCGAATCTATCTTCTGCGGCGACCACCCTTCGGCCGCAACGGCAAGAAGGAACGTGGGCAGATCGAGTTGCGGTAGCGCCCCGCCACCTACTTGGGAGTTTCCGGCAACAACCGTGAGTTTGACTGATGCAGAAATTTTGGGCCTGATCCGGCGAATGTATGCTGTCGCTTTGGACTTCAGTTCTCCTGGTTGTATCGCCAGCATACGCAGAGTTGGTATCTCTGCCACCGCCTGCCGTTCATCCCGATACAGGCGCAACGTTGCTTCAAGTGCCGCAAGAGTCAATTTGTCGATTCTGAGTGCTCTCAGGAGCTGTTCAGATCTCAAGCGGGATATAATCTCCCGCGTGCCGAAGATTATGCCGGCCTGCGGCCCGCCGAGCATCTTGTCGCCGCTGCAGGTTATGATATCAACTCCCGCCTTGATATATTCCTGTATCGGTGTTTCGCCGCTAATGCCGTATCGGGAAAGGTCCAGCAGAGAACCGCTGCCGATATCGGCCATAACCGGAATTCCAGCCTCCCTGCCGCACCGGACGAGCAGATCAACTGACACCTCAGCGGTAAAGCCTACTACTGAAAAATTGCTGGCATGGACCTTGAGCAGCAGGGCCGTATTTTCGGAAATGGCTGTCTTATAGTCCTTTAAATGGGTGCGATTTGTGGTGCCGACCTCCTTCAGGATGCCGCCGCTCAATTTCATAACATCAGGAATTCTGAACGCTCCGCCAATTTCGACAAGCTCGCCCCGCGAAACCACCACCTCTTTGCCGACGGCCATCGCTGACAGCGCCAGCAGGACAGCGGCGGCGTTATTGTTAACGACAATCGCCGCTTCAGCGCCGGTCAGTTCACAGAGGAGCGACTCTACATGGCTGTAGCGCTCTCCCCGTTCACCTGTTGCCATATCCATCTCCAGGTTCGAGTATCGTTCAGCAACTTCCAGCATCTGCCGGCATGCAGACTTTGCCAGGAGAGAACGGCCGAGATTGGTGTGAATCACCACTCCGGTACCGTTCACAACCGGGTGAAGACTGGGAGCCACGAGAGTTTCCAGTTCGGTCTTTATCATGTTGCAGAGGAGGCCCTCATTAATTGCTTCACGCATCTTGCCGTTTACGGAATCACTTCGCAGTGTTGCCAGGACATTGCGGACCGCCGCCAGCACTGTCGGTCTTGGCTCTGTTTCAAGCAGTGAAATCAGGAAAGGAAGCGTCAGTATGGTATCGACTTTGGGAATTGAACTGTATTTTTTCTGCATGCGTAACTCCTGAAAAATCAATATCCGCCAAAGCCGAGTTTTTCCTATTCGGCAATTATCTAGCTCACGGGGCTCTGACTCCATCGATATATAGCAGTTGAGTGAGTGCATGGCAAGAAACAGCATCAGGTTGAGCCACGGACAAAAAATATATGTATTAGAAAAACCGCTTGTACGTATCGTGGCCGGCATGTATAAATAGCGTCGCGCAGGGAAAATGCAGTACCAATTGTTGCGGATCAGTTTACAGTAACCACGTATCATCATTGCCAATGGAAGTACTTCAGTCGCTGGCGGGCTGCCCGGTCTTCAAAACCGGTGGGGTGGATGAGAAATTCGCTCGGTGGGTTCGATTCCCATGTACTTCCGCCATAATACATTTTATGCAGTCCAATGCGGTATTTAAGCCACTAGAAATAGTGGCTTTTTTGTTATCTATTGCCTGTTCGCGTCTTGTGTTGTCTATTGTAATCCAGTTGTCAATTAGCAAGACGTAACCGCCGAATATTCTATACATTCCTCTCAATTGAAGTAAACAGAATAAAGCTTACTGTATCGATCATAAACCGGTAATCAGCATTGAATCAATTCAGTATCAAACTTGACTGCAGGGTTCCATTCTACTGAGAGTTTGCCATTTTGTTGTATAACTACTAAAATGGTAGTGAATGGTGGTAGTAGAAGCCAAGTCGTTAATTACACAGATCAGCGTGAAAGGATCTTTATGGAAACGATAGTTGATTGGCTGGTAAAAATTGAACGATTGGCAAATGAGTTTTACAGCGATGCATCAAAATATTTCAGTGATGACAAGCAGTTACGAACACTGCTTCAGCATCTATCTTCTGATGAAGCGGATCACTATCACATCATGACTAGTGCCTCTCAATATCTGGGGGCACATCTTCCGAAGAAACCACAAATTGAAGTTGATGATTCCATAAAATTAAAAATCGAGGCAACATTCAATAACGTAACGTCGCTTTTGAAAAGCGGTCATCTCACCTCAGAATTGGTAATAGACTGTATAGTTGAAAGTGAGTACTCAGAATGGAATTACCTTTTCCTCTATGTTCTTAACTCCCTAAAAACCGAGGACAGGATATTTGAGCATTCAGAAATTCAAGTTCAACGACATATGAGATATATTGAAAATTATCTTGGTTCCACAGTATATGGCAAAAACAAACTGCAATATTTCACTAAACTTTCTTATGCTAAAAAGGAAAAAATACTTATTGTTGACGATGAGATTGCAATTTCTGAACTGCTGTCGTCGCTACTGGAGGACATTTGCGATAGCGACCGAGCAATTAATGGCAAGGAAGCTCTGGAGATGATCAAGAACAACCCGTATGGTCTTGTTATATCCGATGTGGGAATGCCCGTTATGGATGGTTTGGAATTGTACAAAAATTCAATTCCATTGTTTATAAATCCAAACGAGGTATTTATTTTTCATTCTGGGAAACTAGACAAGGATATGTGCGATTTTTTTACTACAAATGACATTACGTTTTTAGAAAAACCATCATCGATTATGAATATTCGTAATCTGGTGAATTCAAAACTACAGTTGTCGTAGTGGCTGGCTTTCACTTTATTCGGAATATACATAAAAATAATATTAATTTTTCAATAATAAGTCGTTTTATGTCTTGGTTTCATGATACCAGTTACAAATTTGAATAGTCAGCTACAAGGAGGAAAAAATGGCTGATCAAAATGAACAAACACCTCCGGCAATTTCTGGGAGTGAAGTCAAAAGGCTCGGGTATAGCCTGTTCTTAAAAATACCCGATAATGGTCTAGAGTGCCGTTGCAGTTACGTTCCTCGTGAACAGGGCTCCATGATGACACGGGATGAGTTTGCACTATATCTGAAACAGCACCACGTTCAAACGGGAATTGATCAGCAGGCCTTTGATGATTTTACTGTTAAAGTCGCAGCCGGACAGCCTCTGATTGATTTCCTGGTTGCTTCGGGAACCCCGCCGGTTAATGGTGTTGATGAACATATCCAGTACTCTGTTCAGGCTTCACCCGAAATTGGTGCTGGAGATGAAGATGCAGGCGAAATAGATATGTATATTGTACAAAACTTTATCAATATATCCGCTGGCGAAAAAATCGGCTGGATCATTCCTGCTGGTGACGGAACCCCCGGGGAGAATATCAGGGGGGTGACTATTCCTCCAGAGCCGGGTAGGCCGATGAGTGCTGCAATAGGCAAGGGCATCAGCATTGAGGAAAATGGAACACTTCTGGTTGCCGCTACGACAGGTCGCCTCTGTCAGACCCCTGATGAAATATCTGTCGAGGAAGAGTATTGCATAAAAGGGGATGTAAATTTCCGGGTCGGCTCAATCGATTTCAAGGGAGTCGTTGAGGTGCGTGGCGATGTTCTTGACAATTTTAACATTACGGCAACTAAGGGGATTGCTGTTACCGGAAATATAGGTGTCAGTACTATCGTCAGCGATGGCAATATTGTATTTTGCGGTATGGATGGACAAAACAAAGGGCGGATAGTCTGTGGCGGATCGATACAAGCTCAATTTATCCATGATGTTGACATTGAGTGTATAGGTGACATAATCGTTGCTGTAGAAATCCATAATTGTACTATCAGGACGCTCGGCAAAATTGTTGTAGACAAGGGAGCTATTTCCGGTGGCTCATGCACAGCGTTGGGGGGAATAGAAGCCAAAAAACTCGGTTCAGCTTCGTCACAGCAAACACGCCTTCTTGCCGGGGTTAATTTTCATGATGTTGAGCTGTTAAACAGTCTTTTAGCGGAATTATCAGGAACAAATAAAATTGCCGCTGAGACTAACTCTCCAACAGAACTGGCTGAAATACGAAAGACGTCCGCTTCATTGACTGATCGAATTACTGCCATTCGTGCAAAGTCTGATGAGAGAGCAAACGCCAAGATCAACGCCAAAGCTGTGTTATACGAAAACGTATATTTGACTCTGGGCAGTGTCACAGAAAAGATCTTTGAAAGAATGGATGGACCGCACAGTGTCATCGAGAACTGCATTGAGGGGGGACTGCGCTACCTTTCACTGACCGGCTTGAATGTAAATGCGGCCAATATTCAAAAGGCTTTCATACAGGAATACAACATGGCTCAGCGAAAGTTTTAAGGTCTCATTGTCATAACAATCTAGTTGTATCCAGTAAATGTTGACCACAGTTCATTCGTAAAGGGGGAACATAATGTCTTATAAAATTAGCTTCGCAGACAACGGAAAAGGTTTGATATTCAAGAGGTCGGTCGGTTCAGCTTCTAACAGTAGCGATTTTGCAAATGCGATTGTTAAATTTTTTCAGGAGCACAAATCTTCACTGGCGGCTATTCGCTATGTTTATTTAGATTATACTGAGGCTGATAAATTGAAATTATCAAATGATGACATTATGCGGTTTGTTGAAGTCGCAAAAATAATAGCTTTGGAAAATAATCAGTTGATTGTAGCTATCTGTTCGCCACAGTTTGAAAACTATTGCATAACAAAAAAATGGGAGGTTAACTTGCCAGATGAGTTTGGCTGGGAAACAATGGCCTTCCGTGACCAGAAAGAAGCTTTTGATTGGCTTAAAAAGGTAGTTAAAGAAGAGCTGACATTTACTTGACATCCGCCAAACAAAAAAAACAACCCATGATTAAGGAGCATAACCGTGCTTAAAATTGAGTGGGACAGAAGTATGGAGATTGGAATTCCGAAAATTGATGCACAACACCAAGGGCTTTTTGACTTAATAAAAACTCTTGATGGTACTTTGCATTATGACGCAGGGACTGAAGAAGTAAGTAGTCTTATCAGTACGTTAAATCGCTATGCAATAGAGCATTTTACCGAAGAAGAAATGATGATGCTCTCATTTCATTACCCTGACCTCGTTTCTCACCGAATGCTTCACGACCAGTTTGTCTCTCGTTTGGAAGGAATCCAGAGAGATTTTGATGATGGGCACCATGTGACCGAAAATATAACAGATTTTCTTATGGACTGGTTAATAACGCATATTTTTGGAGTGGACCAAGAGTACAAGCGCTTTATGAGCCTTCAATCTCTGTAATAGTTTTTGGGTATTAACATAGTGATTATGAAGTGACTTGCGTAGATATCTCCTCACACTCAGACAAGGCAGCACGGAATACGTTAAGCCAGTTGTCTTTGTGCAACAGAATTCTCTCCAGCCTTTCGACACTCGGTCAGATTATTATAATTTCACCGGGACGTAGGAACTCCAACAGCCGATCCCACTCGGGGAGTGACTCCGTTATGCCACTGACCATATCCTTGAGCTATAGAATTCCCGAATATGTTACTCCGCAAGGTTTCAAAGAACCGTGGTAACTTTCCAAGTGACGAAGACATGCTCAAGCTGATATATCTGGCGTTGAAGAATAGTGCAAAAAAATCGACCGATGCCGATCAAAGACTGGAAAACATTACTGCATCAAATCAGTATTTTTTTTGATTGTAGGGTGCCAAGTCATTGAGGGCGAGGGATGGCTAATGATAGACAGTCTCACTGGATTTTTAAACAATGCAGCCTTGATGCTTGTTCTTTGCGTCATTTATGACACATTTCGCATCTATGCCATTCCCAATAAAAACCTTAAAGATTGTCTGACCGGGGGCCTCGTCGGGCTTATCAGTATCGCAGTAATGTTGAGTCCTTGGTCTCTTGAGCCGGGCGTATTTTTCGATACCAGGTGGGTTCTTCTCAGTCTATGTGGTCTTTATTTCGGGTTTATTCCGACATTGATTGCGGTAGTGATCGCCGGAGCGTTTCGGCTCTATCAGGGTGGCCCCGGGGGCGTAGTCGGGACGGTTGTAATTGTAGTTACCGCCTCTATAGGTGTAATTTGGAAACATTGGAAAGATAAACACGACAAACCGCTCACCTGGGTGCACCTCTACTCTTTTGGTGTTGTTGTCCAACTGGCAATGCTCTCTTGCATATTCCTCATGCCTGCTACTATGCGTAGTTCCATCTTCTGGAACATCACAATTCCTATCCTGCTCATATATCCTGTCCTCACTATGATTATCGGTCTGATACTGAAGAGGCAGGAAGATCGCAGAGCTACTGATACGGCACTACTCTACTCAACTTCTCTGGCCACAGCCGCACTTGAATCGACGCCGGATGGCGTTGTGATCGTTGATCGTGAAGGTAAAATCGCCCGCTGGAACCAGAAATATGTCGATCTCTGGCACGTTCCGGCAGAACTCCTCAAGCAACCTTTTGACGTTGCTCCGGTACTCACGCACATTGTTGCGCAGATGGCAGACCCGGAGGAGTATTTGGCCAAAGTCACCGAACTGTACAATCATCCGGAAGAATCAAGTACCGACACTATCTGTCTTGCTGATGGACGGGTTTTCGACCGTTATTCTCAGCCGCAGAAAATCGGCAATGAAATTGTAGGACGTTTCTGGTCATTTCGTGACATCACAGAGCGCAAGCTGGCAGAAAACGAACTGGCGCAACAAAAGGCTCTGTTTGAAGCAATATTTAACTGTATTCCGGATGCCATCGTCTACACGGACGTTGATCGTGAAGTGGTCGGGATAAATCCGGCTTTTTCTTCAATATTCGGATTCGCTATTGATGACCTGAAGGGGAGGAAGACATCGTTTTTTTATGAAAGTCAGGAGGAATATGAGCTCCAGGGCAGGCTCAGGTTTAATTTGACGACTACCGAACACGCTCTGCCTTACGAGGTCAGTTATCGCAGGAAAGATGGGTCGATATTCCCCGGAGAGACCTTGGGAACAGTTATTAAAAGTCCTGACGGAACAACAATTGGATACATCGGAGTCATTCGTGACATAACCGGGCGCAAACAAGCAGAAAGGGAAAAGCAAACACTCGAACTGCAATTCCAGCACACTCAGAAACTGGAGAGCCTCGGCGTGCTGGCTGGCGGTATCGCCCATGACTTCAATAATATCCTTACCTCCATTATCGGTAACGCCGATCTGGCGCTTATGCGAATCAATCCGGAATCTCCCGCAATTGATAACCTGCACAATATAGAAAAAGCCTCTGCCCGCGCTGCTGATCTGGCTAAGCAGATGCTCGCCTATTCCGGTAAAGGTAAGTTTGTCATAAGCAACCACGACATCAACGGCTTGCTGGAAGAAATGCTCCATATTCTACAGGTATCAATCTCCAAAAAGGCGGTCTTGCGCCTTAACCTCGCCAACCCCCTGCCATCCATTGAGGCCGATGCCACTCAAATTCGCCAGATTATTATGAACCTGGTCATCAATGCCTCGGAAGCCATCGGTGACAAAAGCGGTGTAATTGCTATAACCACCGGTTGCATGGATTGTGACAGGAGTTATTTGAAAGATGTCTGGCTTGACGAGAACATCACTGATGGGCGCTATGTTTTTATCGAAATTGCCGACACCGGGTGCGGTATGGACAAAGAAACCCTGGCAAAGCTGTTTGACCCGTTCTTTACAACGAAGTTCACCGGAAGGGGCCTTGGGATGGCCGCTGTTCTTGGAATTGTTCGCAGCCATAAGGGCGCTGTCAAGGTCTACAGTGAGCCGGGTAAGGGAAGTACCTTTAAGATTCTTCTTCCGGCAAGCGGTAAACCTTCCGAGATTTTCAATGTAGATTCCCAGAATGAACATTGGAGGGGAAGCGGCACAGTGCTTCTTGTCGATGACGAAGAAACAATTCGAGGAGTAGGTGCCGAAATGCTCAAGGAACTGGGCTTCAACGTTGTGACTGCCAATGATGGCCGTGAGGCAATAGAAGTCTATAAAGTCAGGGATGATATCAACATAGTCATACTTGACCTTACAATGCCGCATATGGATGGCGAACAATGTTTCCGGGAGCTGCGAATGTTGAATCCCGATGTGAATGTAATTTTGAGCAGCGGGTTCAGTGAACTTGAAGTAACGCAGAAGTTCGTTGGCAAAGGTCTGTCCGGATTTATTCAGAAACCTTATAAGTTTTCTCTGTTGCGTGAGAGCATTATGGGAATAAACCCGTTAACAAAACACTACACGAGTTAGGTGATTAAACAGTATGATGATAACCAGTTACACAATAAGGTTCACAGGTCCGAAAAACGTGCCGCAAGTCGTCGTAAAGTGCCCTGGCATTACGTTTCCATTTTCAAACCTTTGCCTGTAAATCAAGAGGCTTACTTAATATGTCAGTTCAAACAATAACTCAAACAATTGCATCGGAGAACAAACAATGGCAATGACTGTAGAAATCAAAGGCAACAAGCTCTGTATTGAAATCGATCTGGAGAAACCGACACCTTCGGCATCCGGCAAAACCCTGGTAGTCGCCAGTACGCGCGGGAATGCCGTTACCACGGCTGAAGTGGATGGTAAACCAGTAACCATCGGGCTTAATGCCTATATCAAACCGTAATAGAGATAGCAATATGTGCGGAAGATTTGTAACCAACATACCGGCAGATGTACTCAAAAAGATCTTCAACCTTGTTGAGGCTCCGCAACTTGAGCCACGTTTCAATGTGGCCCCGACCCAGTTGTCTGCCGTAATTCGCAACCTGGGAGATAGCAATAGGCTTGATTTGCTGAAGTGGGGATTAGTGCCGGGTTGGTCCAAAGACCTGAGCTTCGGCAGTCATCTGATAAACGCCCGTTCCGAAACCGTTGCCGAGAAGCCCGCCTTTCGTCATGCAATCAAATACCGGCGCTGCATCGTACCCACTTCCGGCTTTTACGAATGGTCGCACACCGGTACGAAGAAACAGCCGTACTACATTCGGATGGCCGATCATTCGCCGATGTGTCTGGCCGGTCTGTGGGAGTCGTGGAAGGCGCCGGACGGCAGCGAGCTGGATACCTTCACCATCCTGACAACGGCAGCTAACAAGCTCGTAGCACCAATCCATGACCGCATGCCGGTGATTCTCCATCCTGATACGTTTTCCCTCTGGCTGAGCCACAACATGCACGACCCTGAACAACTGCAACCGTTCTATCAGCCGTTCCCCTCCGAACAACTACAAACCTTCAAAGTACCGGACCTGGTGAACAATCCACGTTTCGACTCCCCGGCCTGTATCGCTCAGGTGTAGCCTGATGATCTGAAGATAATGTGATTCTAAAAGAGAAACTTTCGACTACATATACGCAAAATCCCATCCCCTGAATCCCATCCCTCAATTCCTCTGAACAGCCGCTGGAAATTCTTCCATTCTGCACTATTCAGTGCATATCGGTATTATATTCAGAAAGCTGCTTGCATATGTAAAAATACATAGTACGCTTTAAACTGACAGATTAAAACCGTCAAAGACGGCACATGTGCCGGGATATGATGTCGTTTGTCGAGGAGATACGACATGATCAAGCAAAACATGATTCTTGTCTTCACCCTTGACGGGCAGCGCTATGGGCTCCCGCTTGACGCGGTGGAGCGGGTCGTCAGGATGGTTGAGATTACGCAACTTCCCGAGGCGCCCGCAGCGGTGCGCGGTGTGATCAATTTTCAGGGAGAAATTATTCCGGTGCTTGATCTGCGGCAGCGCTTCGGATTGCCGGAGCGTCCCGTCGAACTTGACGATCAGTTGATCATTATCACTACAGTTGGACGAAAGCGGGCCCTGATTGCCGACACCGCCTGCGAGGTTCGGGAATGTCCGGAGGAGTCGTTTACCGAAGCAGCCGGGATTCTCCCGCCGCTCCCCCTGCTCACCGGTATAGCCAAGAGTTCCGCCGGGCTGATTCTGCTCCATGACCCCGGCTCGTTGCTCTCTCCCGGCGAAGCGCAGACGCTTGACAGCACACTTGAACTGCATCAGCCATGAAACAGTCACTCAGTGACGCCATGCTGGGCAAAGTCAGCGGATATATTGCAGAACGCATGGGGCTCTGTTTCCCGCGCGCCAAATGGAACACCATGGAACAGGCGCTCGGCACAGCAGCCGGGGAACTCGGGCTTGCAGACGCGAAGGAGTGCGCTGAGTGGTTCATGTCAGACCCCGTTTCAAAAGCACATGTCGAACTACTGGCCGGTTATCTCACCATCGGCGAAACCTATTTTCTTCGGGAGGCACGGAGCTTCGAGATTCTCGAACAGGAGATTATTCCGGAAATCATCAAAAAACGGCAGGGGGGTGAGCGTCGTTTACGGATATGGAGCGCCGGCTGCGCAACGGGTGAAGAGCCGTACAGCATCGCTATCATGCTCCACAGGATGCGCGGCGTTCTGCG
This sequence comes from Desulfuromonadaceae bacterium, assembly GCA_028687585.1. Taxonomy (GTDB): domain Bacteria; phylum Desulfobacterota; class Desulfuromonadia; order Geobacterales; family Pseudopelobacteraceae; genus JACRCG01. Next base: position 24,414 of record JAQTZV010000008.1, read on the forward strand.
CGGATGGGATATATCGATCCTGGCGACCGATATCAACCCCCACGCACTTCGCAAGGCGCGTGCGGGAATATACTCGGATTGGTCCTTCCGGACATCTCCTGCTTGGTTTAAGCAGAACTTTTTCCGGCAAGCAGGAGACAAACGGTATGAAGTACTTCCCCACATCAAGGAAATGGTGACGTTTTCAAACATAAACCTGGTGGAGGACAGTTTCCCCTCCCTTGTCACCGATACCAACGCCATTGACGTGATCTTCTGCCGCAACGTGCTCATGTATTTTGACCCGCAACTTGCTGCACGGGTAGTCGAACGATTTAAACGCTGTCTTCTGGATGAGGGGTGGCTGATTGTGAGTCCCTGCGAAGTCTCGAACTTGTTCCTTGCCTGGTTCGACTCGGTTTCCTTTCCCGATGCGACGCTTTATCGAAAGAGAACCGGAGAAACGGTGAATTGGAGAAAGTCGGAACCGGAGAAGGGGAGAAACGGAGAAAAGACGGAATGGGAGAATGGGAGAAACGGAGAAACGGAGCTGGTGAAGAATCTCTCCCCGCTTCCCCGCTTCTCCGCTTCTCCGGTTCAGGAAGTTCCCCCGGTTCCAGAGACTACTCCGGTTCCGGAAGCGGATCTCTACCAGAAGGCTCTCACTCTCTACGAACGAGGCGCTTACCGGGAAGCAGCAGAAATGATTGCCATGCAACTCGTGCAGAATCAGGGGGATATCAATGCGCTGGCGTTGTTGTGCCGCATATACGCGAATGAAGGAAAGCTCGCGGAGGCGCTGGAGGTGTCTGATCGCGCGCTTGCAGCCGACAAGCTCTCCGCCGGTCTTCATTATCTCCGCGCCGTAATTCTTCAGGAACAGGGGATGGACGACGAAGCGGCCACATCGCTCAAGAAGTCGCTCTACCTCGATCAGGATCTGGTTCTGGCGCATTTCACGCTCGGTAATCTTGAACAGCGGAAAGGAATGATCAAGGAGTCGCAACGGCATTTCAGTAACGCCCTTACACTGCTCGACAGATATCGTCCCGACGATGTCATTCCGGAATCCGACGGTATGTTTGCCGAGAGACTCAAGGAGATCATCAGAGCCACAACTGCCGGAATGTCGGGAGTTTATGTCCGGAAACTCCCGACAGAAACTAGGGAGATACCATGAACGAAACCGACGTTGAACGACAGCGGGTACTCAAGGCGCGGGCAGCGGTGCTGGCGCGTGAGCCGGAAAAAAGTGGAGCGGAAGGGGAGCGGATCGAGATTATTGAATTTCTCCTCGCCGATGAGCGGTATGCCATCGAATCTGTCTACATCGGCGAAGTATATCCATTGAAAAATTTCACGCCGCTCCCCTGCACTCCTGCGTTTGTGCTGGGGGTCATCAACATGCGGGGCAAGATACTTTCGGTTGTCGATCTGCGCATATTCTTTGATCTGCCAAACCGTGGATTATCTGATCTCAACAAGGTTATCATCCTTCACGATGGCGGTATGGAATTCGGCATTCTGGCGGATGCCATCATCGCTGCACGCTGGATATCCCGTTCCAGCCTGTTCTCGTCGCTTCCGACTCTGACTGAAATTCGGGCTGAGTATCTGCTGGGAGTTACCAAAGAGCGGTTAGTGGTGCTTGATGGCGGGAAGATCCTTTCCGGACCGGACATCGTGGTGCATGAAGAGGTTTGAAAGACAGAATCGAGAAATAATAAATCGGGGAAACGGAACGGGGAGAAACGGGGAAGAAGATAAGAACGAAGGTGTTACGCCGACTCCCCTCTCTCCGATTCTCCGTTTCAAAAAGGAGTCACAACATGCAATGGTTTTATGATCTTTCCACGCGGGCAAAAATCATCTTCAGCTTCGGATTAATGCTTATTCTGTTGGCCATCATTATCGTGACAGCCTACACAAGCATCACGGCAATCAAGGGAGCACAGCGGGAGCTGGTTCAAAGCGGCTTCCAGTCTGTCCTGGATCTTGTCGAAATTCGATCCCACCAGAACCACACAAGAGCTGAAATGATAGAGATGACAATAACCAGTGACCGCTCAAAGTTGCAGGCAATGGCACAGGATATAAAAGAGCGGACCAGTAACATCAACCAAAACGTCAAAGCGCTCATGGAACTTAAAAAAGGAGATCATAAATTTATCACAAAATTACAGGAGCTGGCTGACACCCGTGAAGCATACCGGAAAACGGTGGAGGAAGAGATCTCCCTGATTTTTAAGGGGAAGAACGAAGAGGCCAGAACGTTGGGGGTTGGCGATCAGGATAACCGTTACAACAGGATACGGGATATTACCTATGAACTCGGGAAAGCAGAGGAAGAGTCTGCCCGGCAACGGATTCTCCAGTCTGACCAGATGGCGAAAACCGCTGCCTTAGTCTTCCTGATTGTCGGTGCAAGCGCCTTTGTTTTCTGCATTGTGGTGACAATAGTCTTGAACAAGGCCATTGCCAAGCCGCTTACGGAGATTACCGGCATAGCGGAGCGGATTGCTGCGGGGGAACTGGACATCAACGTTCCTTCGACCACCAGAAAAGATGAGGTTGGCTTGCTGATCCTGATGTTTCGCCGCATGGTTGACAACATCAAGGGATACGCTCTGACAACCGGACAGATAGCTGCAGGCAACCTCATCAGTACGGTCGCTCCCAAATCAGAAAAGGATGTCATGGGGAACGCCCTGGCAATCATGGGGAGCAATCTGCGGGAGATTACCCGGGAGATCATCGAGGGGGTCAATGTGCTCGCCTCGTCATCCAGCGAGATCATGGCTTCCACCAACCAGGTGGCCAGCGGCGCCTCCGAGACGGCAGTAGCGGTGAGCGAGACAAGCAGCACGGTGGAAGAGGTCAAGCAGACTGCAATGGTGTCAAGCCAGAAGGCGCGCAACGTCGCGGATGCTGCTCAGAAGTCGGTTCTGGTGGCCCAGGTCGGGAGGCGTTCGGTGGAGGAGTCCATTGTCGGCATGGGGCGGATTCAGAGTCAGATGGAAGCAATCGCCGAAAGTATCGTGCGTCTTTCCGAACAGAGCCAGACCATCGGTGAGATAATCGCCACGGTCAACGACCTGGCTGAACAGTCAAATCTTCTGGCGGTCAACGCCGCCATTGAAGCGGCCAAGGCCGGGGAACAGGGGAAAGGGTTCGCAGTGGTGGCGCAGGAGGTGAAAAGTCTTGCGCAACAATCCAAGGAAGCCACGGCACAGGTACGGACCATCCTGAACGACATACAGAAGGCGACCAACGCGGCGGTGATGGCCACTGAGCAGGGGAACAAGGCGGTCGAGGACGGGGTCAGACAGTCAAAGGAAGCAGGTGAGGCGATCCGCCAGATGGGAGAGAGTATCGACGAATCGGCCCAGGCGGCGGTGCAGATCGCGACATCAAGTCAGCAGCAGTTGACCGGCATGGATCAGGTGGCGCTTGCTATGGAGAACATCCGTCAGGCCAGTGAACAGAACGTCACCGGTATGCGGCAGGTGGAAATCACGGTGCAGGGGCTGCATGATCTGGGGCAAAAACTGAAGGATCTGGTGGGGAGGTATACTGTATGAATATGAGGTTTCCATGACAGACAAGGATGCCGAATTTCTGAAGAAACTGCTCGTAACCTTCAAGATGGAGGCGGACGAACACCTGAAGGGAATGTGCTCGGGACTTCTCGATCTGGAAAAAGGTGTTGCCCCGGAGCAACGGGTGGAGCTCGTAGAAAACGTATTCCGCGAGGCGCACAGTCTGAAGGGAGCGGCTCGCGCCGTCAATCTGGTTGAGATTGAATCGCTCTGTCAGGCGCTGGAGAGTGTCTTTGCCTTGGTTAAGAAGGATGTGCTGCCGACATCTCCCGGACTGTTCGATCTACTTCAGGAAGCGTTGGATCTGCTCACCCGGATTCTTCCTGACGCCGGAGCGGAACGAACGCAGGATGCCAAGGCGCTGCAGCGGCAACTCATCAGCCGGCTGGAAGAAGCGGCTAGAGGCAGATCCGGGGAATCGGAGAGTCGGGGAAACGGGGGAGAGACGAAAGGCAGAAACGGGGAGACCGAAAAAAATCGAAACGGAGAATCGGAGAAACGGGGAAACGGAGAAGAGGAACAGATGGAAGAAGTTTCCCCCATTCCCCCACTCCCCGATTCACCGGTTCAGGAAGTCACCCCGCTTCTCCCCCTCTCCGATTCTCCGGTTCAGAAGGTTTATATACGGGTGTCCACCTCCCGATTGACATCCTTGCTGCTGCAGTCGGAGGAGATGCTTTCCGCCAAACTCGCATCATCTCAGCGCGTTCTCGACATGCGGACCGTCGGAACGATCTTCGGCGCCTGGAAAAAAGAGTGGGCAAGGGTCGGACCGCAGGTGCAGGAGCTCAGGTCGTACGGTCGCGGAGCCGGGCACGAAGCAGTGGACAGAAAACGTTCACTGGCTCGGCTGCTCGATTTTCTGGAGTGGAACAACACCGTTGTCACCTCTCTCGAAGCACGCTTCACCGTCGAGGTCAAGTCGGCCGAACGGGATGCCCGGGCTCTGGGCAGTATGGTGGACAACCTGCTTGATGATATGAAGAAAGTACTGATGTTTCCTTTCTCGTCCCTGCTGGAGATTCTGCCCAAAATTGTACGGGATCTCTCACGGGAGAACGGCAAGAAGATCGATCTGACCATCAGTGGTGACGAAATCGAGATCGATCGGCGTATCCTGGAGGAGATGAAGGATCCGCTGCTGCATCTGGTGAGAAACTGCATCGATCATGGCATCGAAAGCTCCGCTGAGCGTAAGGCGAAAGGCAAACCGCCGCGCGGAACGATCTCCGTCACGGTACTCCCCAAGGACGACAAAGTGGAACTGACTATCTCCGATGACGGTGGCGGTATCCCCCTGGAGGATGTTAGGTCTGCATTGCTGGAGAGTAGAACGTTGTCGGGAGATACGGTGGCCGAACTCAGTAACCCGGAGTTGCTGAATTATGTCTTTCAGTCCGGGATCACGACAAGCCCGATTATTACCGAAATTTCCGGTCGTGGTTTAGGGTTGGCCATTGTCCGGGAAAAGGTGGAAAAGCTTGGCGGAACTGTCAGCGTCGAAACGGCGACCGATTTCGGGACAACCTTCCGCATCGTGCTGCCGCTTACGGTTGCTACGTTTCGCGGCATTCTTGTCCGGCTTGGTGAGCGCCTGTTTGTGCTGCCGGCCATGTATGTCGCCAGGGTGCTTCGGGTTAAACCGGAAGATGTCAAGAGCGTGGAAAGCCGGGAAACTATCACTCTTGACGGAGAGCCGGTTGCAATGGCCCGGCTTGCGTCCGTGTTAGAGCTTCCCGAAACAAACGCGGGCGCGGATGCAGTTGTCCTGCTGCCGATGGTGCTTCTTGCCGCATCCGGAACGCGCATCGCCTTTACAGTGGATGAAATCTTGGGTGAATTGGAGGTGCTGCTGAAAGGTCTGGGGAGTCAGCTTTCCCGCGTTCGTAATGTGGCGGGAGCTACGGTTCTCGGAAACGGCCAGATTGCACCGATCCTCAATGTAACCGATTTGCTGAAATCGGCGGTCAAAATAGCCGCATTCTCCTCTCTGCGCAGCCTTGATTCGGCAACGGTGAGTGCTGACCGGCCTCGTTCCGTACTGGTTGTCGAGGATTCAATCACCACCCGGACTCTGCTCAAGAATATTCTTGAATCATCCGGCTACGCTGTCGTTACGGCGGTGGATGGAGCTGACGGTTTTACCCGGTTGAAAAGCGGCACGTTCGATATCGTGGTTTCCGATGTAGATATGCCGCGTATGAACGGATTTGAACTCACCGCCAAAATCCGTGCTGACGGGAAATATGGCAATTTGCCGGTGGTGCTGGTAACTGCGCTTGCATCAAAGGAAGACCGGGAGCGCGGAATTGATTCCGGGGCAAACGCCTACATCGTGAAGAGCAGCTTCGATCAGAGCAATCTACTGGAAGTGATGAGGAAACTGATATAAATCGGAGAAGGGGAGAAGGGGAGAAACGGGGCAGATGAAGAACTTATCGCCGGTTCCCCGATTCTCCGGTTCGAGAGTTATCCCAGGAGCTAACATGATCAGAGTTCTCATAGTAGAAGATTCGCAGGTCGAACAGCAGTTGCTCGCTCATATCCTCTCCGCCGATCCGCACATTACCGTGGTCGGGATCGCGAACGACGGTGAAAAGGCGCTTTCCTCCCTGGAACGGCTGAAGCCGGACGTGATCACTATGGATATTCATATGCCGAAGCTGAACGGTTTCGACACGACTCGCCGGATCATGGAGAGCAATCCGCTGCCGATCATTATCGTCAGCGGAAGCTATGACGCCTTTGATACAGACAAATCGTTTCGCGCCATTGAGGCCGGAGCATTGGCCATCCTGCGAAAACCGATCGGGCCGGGACACCCCGGCTACCAAAATGATGCCGCCGAGCTGATCAGAACCGTGAAGACGATGAGCGAGATAAAGGTCGTCAAACGCTGGCCTCGGTTTCGCAACGCGGCGCCGGTGCCGCCTCTTCCCGCAGTTGCCGCCAGGATAACCCACGACAAGATTCGGGTCGTGGCTATCGGCGCTTCAACCGGAGGCCCGGCCATCATCCAGGAGATATTTTCCGCACTGCCGAAAAATCTGTCCGCGCCGCTGCTGGTCGTACAGCATATGGCGTCGGGCTTTATGGATAACTTCGTGAAATGGCTCTGCGCCACAAGCGGTTTTCCGTCTCATATTGCCGTCAATGGTGAGTATCCCGCTCCCGGCCACGCCTATTTCGCTCCGGATGGTCTCCACATGCTGGTCGGGAGAGACAATCGCATCATCCTCTCCGGCGAGGAGCCGGAAAACTGCCTGCGCCCCTCGGTGTCCCGGCTTTTCCGTTCCGTTGCCGAAACGTTCGGCTCCAATGCATTGGGAGTGCTGTTGACCGGAATGGGGAGAGATGGCGCTGCAGACCTGAAACTGCTGCGGGACAAAGGCGCCGTGACTGTGGCCCAGGACGAGGAAAGCTCCATCATCTTCGGCATGCCGGGCGAGGCGGTCAAGCTGGGCGCGGCGGAATTTATCCTGCCGCCGGAGCGGATAGCCGGACTGCTCGCGCAGTTGGTTAAACGTGTGGCGTAGGGGCGCAGTCTGTGACCCGCCCATGTTGCAAAATGCAGCATTGTTGGACATTGCACCAAGGGCGGGTCTGAGACGCCGCCCCTACAGAAAACAATGAAAACATCGATGAATCTGATAGGCAGCACCCCGGAGGTAATCGCATGCCCGGAGAACATGAAAACAAAACAGAAAATCTGATCCTTATCGTCGAAGACAGCCTCGTGCAGACGGAAGTGCTGAAAAGAAAACTTTCGCGGGAAGGATACCGGGTTGTCGTTGCAAATAACGGTGCAAAGGGTCTGTCGTTGGCGCGGACGCTCAGGCCGGCGCTCATCCTCAGTGACATCGTGATGCCGGTGATGGACGGATACCGGATGTGTCGGGAGATTAAGGATACGCCATCCCTTAAAAAGATTCCGGTAGTGCTGTTGACACAACTGTATGAACCGGAAGAAATCATCCGCGGCCTTGAATCGGGCGCCGACGCCTATATGACAAAAACCATCTGCGATGATCAGTTTATGGCAAAAGTCCGGACGCTGCTGAACAATCCCGTCCAGTTCAGGAACCACCCCGATCTGAAGTGCACCTCATTTGAATATGAGGGTAAACAGTATGAGGTGCATTCGGACCGCGCGCAGACCCTCAGCTTTCTCATCTCCACCTATGAGAACGCCGTCTGGCAGAACCGGGAATTGATCAAGGTTCAGAAGCAGCTCTGCTCCCTCAACGAAATGCTGGAAGAAACGATTGCTCAGAGAACGCAGGAGCTGACCAATGAAATAGCCGAGCGCATTAGGGCAGAGGAAGTGTTGAGTGAATCGGAGCTGAGATTCAGGACCATCTTCGAGACCAAGACTGACGGTATGCTTGCCATCGGCATAGAAGACAAAAATTTTTATATGTGCAATCCGTCGATCTGCCGCATGCTTGGCTACAGCAAGGAAGAGCTTCTGCAGCTCGGCGTCATGGATATTCACCCGGAAGATGAGCTGCCGCACATTTTAAATAAGTTTGAACGACAGTTGACCGGAGAGATTCTGATTGCTGAGGATATCCCGATCAAACGGAAGGATGGGAGCGTCTTTTTCGCGGGCATCAATTCATCTCCCATCACCCTGGACGGAAAGCCCTATATTATCGGCTCCTTCAGGGACGGATCGGAGCGAAAGAAACTTCAGGAGTCCGAAATCGCACGGCGTGCGGCGGAAGCGGCCAGCCTGGCCAAGTCTGACTTCCTGGCCAACATGAGCCACGAACTGCGCACCCCGCTTAATTCGGTTATCGGCTTCTCCGAAGTGCTGCAAGACGAGCTGTATGGCCCGATGAATGAGAAACAGCGCGAGTATGTCGGCAACATCCTGATCAGCGGCAGGCACCTGCTCTCCCTGATCAATGACATACTCGATCTCTCCAAGGTTGAGTCGGGAAAGATGGAGCTTGAGTTGAGCCTCTTTTCACTCAGGGAATTATTGAACGATTCGCTGATGATGTTCAGGGAGAAGTCTCTGAAAGGTGGGATACGCATCAATCTGAAACTTGCCCCGAAAGCTGATGTAACCATTACGGCGGATCAGAGAAAATTGAAACAGATCATGTTCAACCTGCTCTCTAATGCGGTTAAATTCACCTCGGCGGGTGGGGCAGTGGACGTGAGTGCGGAAAGGGAGAGGGATGGCGAGGTAATCGAAATAACCGTGGCTGACACCGGGATCGGGATCAGGACGGAAAACATCCCGAAGCTCTTTCGGCCATTCTCCCAACTGGAACCGGTGTATACCAGGGAGTACGAGGGGACCGGCCTTGGCCTGGCGCTGACCAAGTGCCTGGTAGAACTGCACGGCGGTACGGTCCGGGTGGAGAGTGTGTTTGGCAAGGGGAGCAGGTTCAGCTTTACGTTGCCGCTAAATTCATAGCAGGAGATATGCGCATGTCACACAAAATACTGATAGTTGAAGACAATCTGACCAACCGTACGCTTATCAAGGACATTTTGACCTTTTACGGCCATGAAATTGCTGTGGCCTCCGGCGGTCAGGAGGGGGTGTCTCTGGCCAGGGAAATTATGCCGGAACTGATCCTGATGGACATACAGATGCCCGGTATGGACGGCGTTACCGCCTGCGGCATCCTGAAAGGGGACCCGGCGACCAGCCGGTTGAAAATCATCGCCCTGACTTCTTTTGCCATGGAAGGTGATCGGGATAAATTCCTGGCAATCGGATTCGACGGGTATCTTGCCAAGCCGATCAATACCCGTGAGCTGCCCGGTCAGATAATGCGGTGGCTTGAAGGGGGTGAATAACCATGGACAGTAAAATAAATGAACCTTCTTACCTGATTCTCATCGTAGAGGACAGTCCAACCCAGCGGGAAATGCTGCGGCATATGCTGGAACATAATAATTTCCGTGTGGTAGCCGCCGCCAACGGGAAGGAGGCTCTGGCTCTTCTCGTTGGCGAAAGGCCATTAGCGGTAATCAGTGACATCGTTATGCCGGAAATGGACGGTTATGAACTCTGTCGCAGGATCAAGGGAGACCCGAAACGGCAAAACATACCGGTTATCCTGCTCACCTCGCTCTCCGATCCGGAGGATGTCATAACCGGACTGGAGTGCGGTGCCGACTATTTTATCATGAAACCGTACAATGAGGAGTTCCTGCTCTCACGCATCCAGCATGTCCTGGCCAACCGTAATCTTGAGGCCGACCAGGGAGTACGGATTGGGCTGGAAATATACTTCCGGGGGAAAAAATATTTTATCAATTCGGATCGTCTCCAGATCCTCAACCTGCTCCTCTCCACCTATGAAACCGCCATTCAGAACAATCAGAAGCTGGCAAACACCTCAGAAGAGTTGTTTGCGCTCAATGAGCAACTGGAAGAAAATATGATGGCATTGGAGGTTAAACAGGTGGAGCTGGAGAGCCTGAATGCGCAACTCAGTCTGCAGAAAGAAATGGCTCACGAGGCAAAAAGTCAGGCGGAAGCGGCCAGTCGGACCAAGACCGATTTTCTCGCCAACATGAGCCACGAACTGCGTACCCCGCTCAATTCGGTGATCGGCTTCTCCGAGTTGCTGGGGGACGAGCTGTTCGGCCAGTTGAACACGAAACAACAAGAATATGTCAGCAATATTCTCTCCAGCGGGCGACATCTGCTGAGCCTTATCAACGACATTCTTGATCTTTCCAAAGTGGAATCCGGCAAGATGACGCTGTCGACATCCTCGGTAAATGTCCGGGAAGTTGTCACCGGATCGCTTGCGATGTTTCAGGAGAAGGCGGTTAAGGACAACGTGCAGTTGAGTCTGGAGATTGCCGGTGACTGTGATATCGACCTGAACTCAGACAAGAGGAAACTCAAACAGATCATGTTCAACCTGCTCTCAAACGCCGTCAAGTTTTCATTTGAAGGCGGAATCGTTCGGGTAACGGTGCGGAGAACGTCGCTTTCCGACATGCTGGCGGATGAAAAGTATCTCCCGAGCGAAACTGAGCCGGTGGAAAAGGATTTTATGGAGATATCCGTTGAAGACAGCGGTATCGGCATCAAGCAAGAGGATTTCCCAAAGCTCTTCAAGGAGTTCAGTCAGCTCGATTCTCATTACAGCAAGGAATATGAAGGCACCGGCCTTGGTCTCGCCCTGACAAAACGTCTGGTCGAGCTCCTTGGAGGTCTGGTTGGAGTTGAAAGTGAAATTGACCAGGGGAGCCGGTTTTTCTTTGCCATACCGATAACAGACGAAAACAGGATTACCGGAGCGGGATATAATCATGAACCGGAGTACCCGTAAGCAAGGAGGCAGCATGTCACAAACCATACTTGTCGTAGACGACAACGATCAAAACCGGGCGTTACTTCACGATGTGCTGGTAATGTCGCAATTTAATGTGCTGCTTGCGGAAAACGGTAAAGAAGCTGTCCGTCTGGCACTGGAGCATCACCCTGATCTGATTTTGATGGATATCCAGATGCCGGTAATGAACGGCCTGGAGGCCGGCAAACTGTTGCGTTCCGACCCCAGAACCAGGGATATCGGCATGTTTGCTATTTCATGCAACAACGCACAGGATGGCGAGGATGATTTTTTTGTCACCGGTTTTGACGGGTATATCGAAAAACCTATCGACATCAGGAAATTGCCCAATACGATCACAAGCTATCTGTCGGGCGGTAAACGTGAATGAACTGCCTGAAACCACGGATACTCTGTGTTGATGACGAGCAGATGAACCGCAGCCTGTTGGAAGCCATGCTCGTGCCACGCGGCTTTGAAGTCCTGATGGCGTCGAATGGCCGGGAGGCTCTGGATATAATTCAGCGGGAACGGGTGGACATTGTGCTGCTGGACGTGATGATGCCGGAGATGGACGGTTTCGAGGTCTGCCGCATAATAAAGAACGATGAGCGGTACCGGCATATTCCGGTAGTCATGATTACCGGATATGCAGCAAAGGAAAGTCGTATCAAGGGGATAGAAGCCGGTGCCGAAGATTATATTTCCAAGCCGTTCGACAGTACTGAGGTGCTGGCTCGCATCGGCATGCTTCTGAAGGTGAAGGCGATGGGCGATCAGCTCTACTCCGCCTATCACAACATTACCAGCCTGACCAACTTCGGCGAACAACTATCCACCAGCTTCGATCCGCTTCATTTCGACTTGATGACCAGCATCAGCGACATTGTTCGCCAGATTATCGCCGGTTCACCTGAGGTATTAGAGCATCCCCAGCAGATTCTAGTCGGGGTCGGGAGTGTAAGCGAGGGATGTTCCTGTCACATGTTCGGCTATGAAGCCGGCACACTTGCGATGACACCTCTCCCACCAATTGTTGTCCATCATTTGAATACACTTGTTGCCGCAGGGACAGGGGTCGTCTGGCTCAATCAGCACGACCTTGAGGAACGATACCGTGATCTTGTCACTGTCTTGAACGAATATTGTGCCCCGGTTTTCAATCTGATCTGCCACCAAAGCCGGCAGATAACCCTCTGTGCCCTCAATTACGGGCACCAGGTCACCCGTTACGATGCCGAAGTATTAAACAGCGTCGTTGCCCAGAGCTTGTTTCTCAACTCTCTTTCACAGCAAGTGCGTGAGACCGAGGATGCCTTCGCCTATACCATTCATGCTCTGGCCCGGGCCTCAGAAATTAACGATGAGGACACCGGAAACCACATCCTGCGAGTGGGTGAGTTCTCCGCTCTGCTGGCACGGCAGTTGGGCATGTCCGAGGAGTTCGTCGCCTTGATTCGCCACCAGTCGATCATGCACGATGTGGGCAAGATCCATCTCACTCCGGAAATATTGAAAAAACCGGCTCCCCTGAGCCGGGAGGAGTTCGATCTGGTCAAGCAGCATACGACTCTCGGGGCAGCAATCATCGGCGACCATGTCCGCCTGACCCTGGCACGGAGCATCACCCTCTGTCATCACGAACGCTTTGACGGCAGCGGCTACCCCTTCGGGCTTTCCGGTGAGCAGATTCCGATTGAGGGGCGCATCCTGAACCTCGCCGACCAGTATGATGCCTTGCGCAACAAGCGCTGTTATAAACCGGCATTCGACCATGAAACAACATTCCGCATCATCACCGAGGGAGACGGCAGAACCATCCCGCAACACTTTGACCCACGGGTGCTGGCAGCTTTTAAAGAGATCCACGAACAGTTTGCCGGCATCTTTGCGGAAACGGCGTAGGAACCAGCGGAGCATGTACAATGAAAGAACTATGGCCGAAAGAGCGTCAACAGAAAACGGATGATCTGTACAAAATCATATTCGACAACGCCCTTATCGGAATTGTTCTCGCGGATGCCGGGACGAAGCGGCTCCTGATGGGTAACCGGGTCCTCTGCAGCAAGCTCGGCTATAGCGAGAATGAACTGCAGAATTTATGCATCAGCGATATTCATCCCAAACAGGATCTGCCGTATGTCATGGATGTGATTGAAAAACAGTCCCGGAATGAAGTGGAAAATGCCAGGGATGTCCCGGTGAAACGAAAAGATGGCAGCATTTTTTACGCTGATATCCGTTCAACTCCTCTGATGATCAGTGGCAAGCCTTGTCTTTTGGGAATTTTTAAGGATGTTGCCGAGCGGAGGCGGTCGGAGCAGATGCTGAGGGATAGTGAAGAGAAACTCCGGGTGCATATCGACAATTCGTTCGATGTACTGTTCACTCTGAACGGTGAGGGAACGTTCCTGTTCGTATCTCCCGCCTGGGAACGGCATTTCGGCTATCCGGTCAGCGAGGTTGAGGGCAAAAGCTTTATTCCATTCGTCCATCCCGATGATGTAGCGCCCCTTGCGGCATATCTTCAGCAGGTCATCGGCACGATGCGGGCGGCGACCAGCCCACCCTATCGCGTCAAGCATGCCGACGGCTCCTGGCGCAGTTTTGTGGCAAACGGGATGCCGTATCTCGATTCGAACGGCGATCTGCTCTTTGATGGCGTCGGTCATGACATCACCGAACAGCTGAAGACAGAGGGACTTCTCTGCAATGCGCTTGATGAAGCCACGAAAACACGTTTTGCCGCCGAGGAAGCGAGCCGGGCCAAGACTGAGTTCATTGCCAACATGAGTCATGAGATCAGAACCCCGTTGAATGCCATCATCGGTTTCAGCGATGTATTGTGCGACGAGCTGTTCGGCCCGCTCAACGACAAACAGCGTGACTATCTGCATAATATCAAGAACGGCGGCTGGCGATTGAGAAACATGTTGATCAACATCCTCGACATGGCCCAGAGCGAATTCGGCGACGGTGCTCTTGACCTCTCCGTTTTTCCGGTACGGGACATCATCACCCCGTCCCTGAACATCTTCAGGCAGGAGGCGGAACAGCGCGGCATCACGCTCACGCTCACGCTTGCAGCGGAGCCGGAGGCCGATGTCATGATCCGGGCGGATGCGACCAAGCTCAAAAAAGCGGTCTATCAGTTGATCAGCAACGCGGTCAAGTTCACCCCGGACAACGGAAACGTGGCGGTGAATGCCGGGCTAATCACCTCTGAGTACGCCGATGAACGCTTCCTTGAAATCAATGTATCGGATAGCGGCATCGGTATTGATGCCGCCGATTTTCCGAAGCTCTTCACCACCTTTACCCAGTTGGAATCGCCCTACACCAAGAGATTTGCCGGTGTCGGGCTTGGTCTGGTTCTGGCCAAGACGTTGGTGGAACTGCACGGCGGTACGCTTCGGGTGGAGAGCGAGCTGGGCAAGGGGAGCAGATTCAGTTTCACGATTCCTCTGTCTGCCACCCGCCAGGGGTGAATTTGAGGGAAAGCTCTATTAATTTTGAGAGGTGGAATACCATGACGGAACAGCCGACTTTCAATAACGTGTCGCACACGATCTTTGTCGTGGATGACGATCTCTTTTCACAACAATTGCTTGGCGACACCCTCGCAAGGAACGGATACGCTACACGACATTTTTCTGACGGTACAACCGCGCTACAGGCAGCGCGGGAGGAGCCGCCGGACCTTGTTCTACTCGATGTGATGATGCCGGATCTGGACGGCTTCGAGGTTTGCCGGCTTCTCAAGGAGAGTGAGGCAACCAGACACATTCCGGTCGTCCTGGTGACCTGCCTCAACGAGAAAGTGATGAAGCTGCAAGGGATGGCCGCCGGAGCGGACGATTTCATCAGCAAACCGTTCGATGCCACGGAGATCCTGTTGCGGACGCGCAATCTGTTGCGGATGAAGGAGTACGGGGATATTCTCAAAGACCACAATGAGCGCCTGGAGCTACAGGTCAGGGAACGCACCTCCGAACTCGAAACAGCCTATAACGAGCTCAAATCGATACATGACCGGTTACTGCAACAGGATAAGATGGCCACTATCGGTCTGCTGATGGCGGGAATTGCCCACGAGATTAACAATCCGGTTGGATTTATAACCAGCAACCTTGGCTCACTCAAAAAGTATGGCGAACGGTTGGCGGAATTCATCTTCGAGCAGGACAAGGCGATAACGGCTGACGGACAGGTCGTCCGGATCATGGAAAATGTATTCGCACTGCGCAACACATTGAAAATAGACCATATTCTGGAGGACTTTCCCCAGCTGCTTGCTGAGTCTGCCGACGGCGCTGATCGGATCAGAAAAATCGTGCAGGACTTGAAGTGCTTTTCACGGACGGACGGCGCCGAACAGGCATCTGCTGATATCAATCAATGCATGGAAAGCGCCATTGGTATTGCTCACAATGAACTCAAGTACAAGGCAACCATCATGCGTGAGTTCGGCGATCTGTCGCACACCCTCTGTTATCCGCAGCAACTCGGTCAGGTGTTCATAAACCTGCTCGTGAACGCCGCCCATGCGATTGATACACGCGGCGAAATCACCGTGAGCACCCGGCAGGATAACGGCTGGATATTCATTGCCATCAGCGACACCGGTTGCGGAATCCCGGAGGATATCCGCCTACGGATCTTCGAGCCGTTTTTCACCACCAAGGAAGCAGGCAAGGGAACCGGTTTGGGACTTTCCATCTGTCAGGATATCATTCTCAAACATGGTGGTGAGATCGAGGTTGTCAGCGAGATCGGTGCGGGAACCACGTTTACCGTGAAAATTCCGGTGGTGGAGCCGTAAATGATTGTGGGGGGAGCCATGGAAAAACCACTGCAACTCTGCTACCCGGTTCTTACCCTTGACGGCAAAGAACTGCTTCCGGTCGGCATCTGTCTGACGCCGGAAACCATGACGGAACTTGTACGGTCGGCGCGGACGGAAACGTTTCCCGCCACGCGGTTTCTGGAGTACGGTACGGTCGCTAAAGACCTGCGCAGTTATATTGAACAGCCACCCTATAGCCATATCTTTTGCAATCCGGCACGTACAAAAGCTGTTTTCGACTCACTGCAGCAGGTCGAATTTGGCCAGCACCTGCTGGATATTTACAGTTACTTCAAGAGCCACGATCCCTATACCTATCGCCACATCCTGACGGTTTTCGCTCTCTCCCGGCTGCTTGCCCAGGACCTCTTCGATGACCGGAAGGAATTGTCCACGGAGCTTGTGGCAGCATCGAACCATGATATCGGCAAAGTCTGCGTGCCGCCGACCGTCTACAATAAATCGACACCGCTGAACGAACACGAACGGATGCAGCTCAGTCATCATGCAACGGCGGGTTATGTTCTGCTGAGCTATTTTTTTCAGGACTCGAACCATCCGGCGGCGATTACCGCCCGGGATCATCATGAGCGGTGCGACGGTTCAGGTTATCCGCGAGGGATTGCACTGCGGAACAGAATTGTGGAAATCGTAGCGGTTAGCGACGTGTTTGATGCGCTCATCTCCCTCAGGCCGTATCGTCCCAGTTCCTATAATCTGCGCACTGCTTTGGAGGCAGTCTCCGTGCGGGCGCTGAACGGGACCATCAGTACTGACGTGGTCAGCGCCCTGATCAGCTGTAACCGGAAATTCCAGCCCCATTACACGGATTGTATCCTTTCGCACGAACAGCGCGGCACCCCTCCGCCCGACAACATTTACCAGGGAGCAACTCCTTGTCAACGCCATCCCGACTGCGATCCGGAAAATGAAAAGAAAAGGGTAACGCTCTAAATCCAAAATTCAGGATTTAATACAAAGCGCTCCATTCTCTAATGCCACCGACAATGTTCCTCCTTCAGACACAGTCCCGCCAATAATTGCCCGTGCGATACGGGTTTCCAGTTCGCGCTGCAGATAGCGCTTGAGCGGCCTCGCGCCATAGACCGGATCGTAGCCGGCTTTGGCGATAAACTTCAGAGCTTCATCGCTAATTTGAAGTATTATACGCTGATCTTTCAAGCGTAACTTGAGCTGTTCAGCAAGAAGATCGGCAATTTTCATAACCTCATCAATATGTAGCGGTTTGAAAAGTACAATGTCGTCGACGCGATTCAAAAACTCGGGCCGGAAGACGGCTTTGAGCTCATTCATGACGCTCTTGCGGGCGTCTTCTCTAATATCGCCACTCGTCGTGATTCCCTCCAGCAGATACGAAGAGCCGATATTAGAGGTCATAATAATGACGGTGTTCTTGAAGCTGACCGTACGGCCGTGACTGTCGGTGACCCGGCCGTCGTCGAGAATCTGCAGGAGAATATTGAACACATCAGGATGAGCCTTTTCGATCTCATCAAACAACAGGACGCTATATGGTTTGCGCCGCACCGCCTCGGTTAACTGTCCTCCCTCTTCATAACCGACATATCCGGGGGGAGCTCCGATCAGGCGGGATACGGCAAACTTCTCCATATACTCGGACATGTCGATCCGCACCATGTTTTCTTCGGAATCGAAGAGTGCTTCGGCGAGGGTGCGCGCCAGTTCGGTCTTGCCGACGCCGGTCGGGCCGAGAAAAATGAAGGAGCCGATCGGGCGGCGCGGGTCCTTGATGCCGGAGCGGGCTCGGAGAACGGCATCTGATACCAGCTGAACCGCTTCATCCTGTCCGATAACCCGCTGATGCAGAATATCCTCCAGCCGCAGCAGCTTTTCCCGCTCACCCTCTACCAATCTCAGCACCGGAATCCCGGTCCAATGGGCGACAATTTCGGCTATTTCGTCCTCTGTCACCTCTTCGCGCAGCAGTTTCTGCCCCCCCTGTTTCTGGCCGAGCGCCGTTTCTTCATTTTTCAGGGCTGTTTCCAGCCCGGGGAGTTCAGAATATTTCAGGCGCGATGCCTCTTCAAGATTGCCGACTCTCTCCGCCTGCTCAATTTCACGCCGGGTTTTTTCAAGCTGCTCCCGCAACCCCTGCACCCGCTGGATTGCTATTTTTTCAGAATCATAGCGTGCCCGCATGGTATTTGCTTTTTCGCGATCATCTGCCAAATCTTTACGCAGTATTTCCAACCGCTCTTTGCTCGCCTTGTCCTTCTCCTTTTTAAGGGCGACCTCTTCGATCTCCAGCTGCATCACCCGGCGTGAAATAGTATCGAGCTCAGACGGGAGAGAATCAATTTCAGTCCTGATCATCGCGCACGCTTCATCTACCAGATCAATCGCCTTGTCCGGCAGAAAGCGTTCGGTAATATAGCGGTTGGAGAGGGTTGCCGCCGCTACCAGAGCATTGTCCTGAATGCGGACGCCATGGTGGACTTCGAAACGTTCCCGAAGTCCACGCAGGATCGATACGGTGTCTTCAACGGTCGGCTGCTCAACCAGAACCGGCTGAAAACGGCGTTCCAGGGCGGCGTCTTTTTCGATGTTCTGCCGGTATTCATCAAGTGTCGTCGCACCGATACAGTGCAATTCACCACGGGCCAGCATCGGCTTCAACATGTTACCTGCATCCATAGAGCCTTCGGTCTTGCCGGCGCCAACGATGGTGTGCAGCTCATCAATAAAGAGAATTATCTGGCCATTGGCCTCTTTTACTTCATTCAATACCGCTTTCAGGCGTTCTTCAAACTCGCCGCGATACTTTGCGCCTGCTATCAGCGCTCCCATATCCAGAGCAAAGATATTCTTGTCCTTCAATCCTTCCGGCACGTCCCCACGAACAATGCGCTGGGCCAAGCCCTCAACAATGGCAGTTTTTCCGACCCCCGGTTCACCGATCAATACCGGATTGTTCTTTGTCTTGCGGGATAATACCCGAATAACCCGACGTACCTCATCATCCCGCCCTATGACCGGATCAAGTTTATCGGTACGGGCCATTTTTACCAGGTCGCGGCCGTATTTTTCCAGTGCTTCGTAGGTCGCCTCAGGGTTGGCACTCTGCACCCGTTGACTGCCGCGCACCTCCGTCAACGTCTTTAGAAAACGCTCGTGAGTAACACCGGCCTGTTTTAAAATTTTCCCGGATGGGACTTTCTCCCCTTCTGCCAGCAGAGCCATAAACAGATGCTCTACCGATACATATTCATCCTTCAGCCGCTTCGCTTCATTTTCGGCAGCCACCAGAATTCGAGAGAGCCGCTGGGAAACATATATTTTGCCAGCCTCCGCACCAGGACCCGACACTCGTGCGATACGATCAAGCATCGCTACAACCTCATTTTTTACAAGCTCCGGGCGTACGTCCATGCGCTGCAGAAGGCGGGGAACCAAGCCGTCCGGCTGATCCAGCAAAGCCCAGAGAAGATGTTCGCCATCAACCTCGACATGGCCGAATGAAACGGCCTTGTTTTGCGCTTCGGTAAACGCTTCCTGGGATTTTTGCGTCAGTTTGTTAAAGTCCATGTCCTACCTCTAGTCACAAGTATTTATTACATCTACTCTAGAGTTAATCATGGTATGCCCAGAAGTCAAGCAGAGCTGCCGGCTATTCAACAGGACGTGAGGTGTGAAGGTGCGAAGTCAGGTTAGATATGGGGTAGTATGTTACGGAGTGTTTTAATTGAATGCACTATTGAACAGACAACTTAAGATAACAGTCAGCTTTGTAAAGAGTTGCATCTGCGGCCAGCGGCGATCCGGAGTTGTCGGCCAGATAACGGTCCAATAGTTCAAGGGCCGTGCGACAATCATCTCGTCGGTATGCCTTGACTGCAGACTCAAAAAGTCTTTGGCCGGAAGCAGCATCAGAAGCTTCTTTGAGCACAGCAGCCGGTGTTGACGGGGGAGGTGCTACGGCTGTAGATGCGTGTGCGTGTGACTTGCTTTTTTTTGTGTGAGTTACTGAAGTTTTCTTATGGCGGCTTACTCTGTTTTTACCCGTTTCAACAGTTTTCAAATCACTTAACGAGATCTCGGTAGTAGGAGCCGAAACCGATGAAGAGTCTCTTGTCTGCTGGACTTGGCTATCTGCTTCCGGTTTGGCGGAAGTTTTTTTATCTCCAGCGGATATGCGTTTGTGGGAAGCATCCTTTGGCTTGGTATCAGCATGTTCTGCATCATTCACTTTATTATGCGCCACCGGGATCTTGAGCGTATCTCCCGGATAGATCAGGCGAGGCTTTTTAATCGAATTAAAGAGCAGTATCTGGGGGTAATACATGCCGTTGCCGTTAAACTTGCGGGAAAGTTCATACAGGGAGTCACCTTTCTTGACCACAATTTCCTGAACCAATACGCCATCCTTCGGTAAAATCTTCTGGTCGGCGGTGACCGACTGGGGAACATACAGCTGGTATTTCTGCCCCCACGCTGGAAGTGTCAGACTAGTTATCAGTGCAATGATTATGAAACGGCACGAGCATGGTGTCATATTAATACCTGTTCCCCAGTTGGTCTTCGTAGGTCAGGATGTTCTTGACCTGGATAGCAGTGCCGACCCCAGTGACCGGTTTAACCCTGAATGAAACCGCGATGATCCTCTTTTCAGAGGCACCCATATCTTTGAAGCGCCAGACCACAATACCATTGCTCATGGCGCTGACGGCAGGTTCAGCGGCTACCAGCTCAAGTTGCTCCGGCCATGCGCTCTGCAACTCTACAAGCTTCGCAAGATTAGAACCGGTGTTGGCAATTGATAAATCAAAAGAAGCAACATCACCCGGCTTCAGACGCCCGTCACGACCTGACATCGCCATATGTAACACCGGCCGTGAATAGGTCAGTTGCGTGGATCCTGATGCCGAATGAACGGAATCCCCTTCTGGGCCAACTGAAATTTGAACAGTCCCTTTGCTGCTGTCCGGAGCACTTTTAGGAGTTTTGATCTCAACAACTATGCTGACTTCTTCACGTGGCGCAAGCGGACCGATTTCATTGATCACCGGTTCTCCGGCCTGACGAATACCATCGCGGTTAACGTCATGAAAAATCACCGCATCCTGGGTGCCGGAAACAACAGAAACGATCGTAAACTTTTCCCGGCCATTGCCCTTGTTGGTAACAACAAACGGAGCGGTAATTGTCTGACCGGGAATTACAACCAAACGCTCTGAGCCGGCACGAACAGAAATATTTCGTTGCTGCTCTACATACGCCATGTTTGAAATAAAGGCGGCGGTGGTTCTCTGGGTGTTGTTAATCAGTTCCGCGCGAGTTGACAACTCCTGTCCGGCCAGAGAATCGTCCTTAAGCTGAAAGGTGACGCTGAATTCACGATTTTCCCCGGAGTTAACCTGCATGCCGTCAAGGACCAGTTCAGATTTCATCTCCTGTCTGAACCCGGAGTCAGCGGAATCAACCGGTTCGAGCTGCGGCGGAAAGTTAAGGCGCAGGGTCACATCCTTCGCGACGGATGAACCTATGTTGAGGATGGCAATACGATATAACACTTTGTCACCCGGAAGCGGCTTGGTTTTTTCTGTGCGAAGAACAGCTCGAAGGAGCGGCGCAGAGGCGATGAGCTTGACTTCGCGGGTCTGGCTCGCCTCAGCAATCAGGCGTGAAGTTGCTTTAACCGGGTGCGTGATTCGAAGACCGTCGATGCTGCCAGGCGGAATAACAATGACAACGGCACCTTTAAATATTTCACCTGGTGCAAGATCGGTGGTGTGGCTGATGGTAACGTCAGGCGCTGCTGCCGAGATAAACTGTGCGTTAAAGTCAGTTGGAAATGCTGACTCCAGAGAGAAAGAATCAATGCCGTTGCCCCGATTGGTTATTTCAAATGGCACCGCAATCTGTTGTCCGGCGGTGAAAACTTCCGGGCGCGGCAGGAGATTAAACTCAAAACCGGCAAATTGGGCAACTTCCAGCTTTAACACCTGTGCGTTCTCGGGCAGAGGCGTTTCAACTGCTTGTGGTGGTAAAGCGACTGCGATTCCAAGCTCACGAAGTTTTGCTGCTGCGGTGACTGCTGCAGTAGAAGTGGGGAATTTGTCCATGATCGTTTTATACTGGTCGATGGCCTTCTCGCGATACGCCAGTTTTGAAGCTCTGACCTTTTCCTCGTCAAGTTTTTGCTGTGCCAACCTTGCTTCTTCCGCTTTGAGAGCCGCCAGCTGCATTCTTTGTGATTCTCTGGCTGCGAGATCGGCCGTCCTCCGCTCTTCTTCTGCTTTCAGGGAGGCCATACGAGCTGTTTCTGCGGCAGCTTCGGCCTGCTTGGCCTCCGCAATCCTGGCAAGTGCAATCTGCTCCCGTTCGGCTTTCTGGGCAGCGGCATGTGCGGCTTCTGTTGCCGTTTTTACACGCAACTCTTCCTCAGCCTTAGCAACAGCCAGTCGATCCTGTTCAGCTTTTGCGTCAGCAGCAAGTTTTGCTTTTTCGGCTTTTTCAGCCGCAATTCTCTCCTGCTCCGCTTTCGCTGCAACTATGCGCTGCTGTTTGGCCTGTTCAATCTGTTCGGCAACTTTTCTGGCCTCTTCTTCCTTGACAGCGGCGGCTCTCAGTTGCGCAACTTTTTCTCGTGTGGCTGTTTCCTGCGCGATCCGCTCAAGTTCTGCACTGACTGCAGCGGCACGAGCCAGTTCCTTTTGCTCAGCAAGTGCATTTTCTTCGGCCTGCCTGAGCGCGGCATCTCGTGCAGATTCGGCTGCAACTGCGGCCTGCTTTGCCTCTTCAGCCCTTGCAACTGCTATCTGTTCCTTTTCAACTTTTGCTTTCTGGGCGACCATGGGATCAGGCTGTTTCACCGGAAGTGGGCCGACCGCAAGCTTTTCGCCTTTTTCAAAGCGCGCAGTAAGAGCAAGCAGTTCGTCTTCAACGGTACTTTTGAGCGGGTTGTCAGGGTACTCTTTGGAGAACTGGGAAAGATAACGAGCAGCATCCTGCTGGTTACCGGCTTTGAAGTAGGAGCGGGAAAGCCAGAACAGAGTCATATCCCTGAGAGTAGTGTCCGGGTACTTTTGCAACACCTCGGTCAACTTTTCTATTGAAGTGGCATAATCTTTCTGTTGGTAGGCATTAAACCCGGCAATAAAGATCTGTGAATCCTCTGTTTCCTGACTAAAAGCCGAGGCAACGGTAAAAGATGAAATTATGACCAGAACGACCAGAATCCGAAGGATGTTGTTGCGGCACAATCTCAATAATATCACGAAAAATGACCTCATTTGGCGGCTACGCAGGTAACGGCGCGTGGAGAACGGATAAAGTCTACAGGTAAAATGCTTTTTAAGTAGCACCTCTCTGAGCTGTTGTCAACGAAAGAGATAATGAAAAGCAGGGCGAATGCAGAGTGTTAACAGGAATCAGAGGTGAAGAAACTTACAAGGCAGATTCATTTAATCCTGCAATTAACCGCAGAAAATTCCGGGTGAGGGCAGGGTGGAGTTCTGTACCGATCATGCTTTGCATCATGGCAGTAATTTCAGGCAGAGAAACCGGTTCGCGGTAGGAGCGTCTGGTGCGCAACGCATCAAAAAAATCAGAAATCATCGTCATGTGACTGCAGAGGTTCTGCTGCCACCCGCTTGCAACTCTTGGATAGCCACTCAAATTAAATTTCATATGATGTTCATACGCTGCAATGACCGCCAGCCTTGGTACTCCGGGTGTTTCCAGCAGATGGCGGGCGCCTTTCACCGGGTGCTGCTTCATAATGGCAAACTCTTCATCGGTAAGTTTTCCTGTTTTTGTCAGAATTTCTTCCGGAATAAACAGTTTACCGATGTCATGAAGCATTGCCGCCACACCGATGTCATTTAACAGCTGACCGTCAATGCCGAGTGCCATTGACTGGGCAAGATTAAGAACGCACACATTGGTTGAATGGGTAAAGGTATATTCATCAGTATCTCGAAGTGCAGCCATGGCAAGCAGGGGTTTCCCTTCCTGCCGGAATACGTTTATAAAACCGGATACGACATCGCGTACTCTATTGATCTGGATCTTTTTTTTGTTTCTGACCGCTTCATACATTTCTATAAAATGGGACAGTTCTTTATGCGGCATATCAGGTAATTTAATTCCCGCAGCAAGCGAATTATCTGATAATAAACGGTTTGTCGATGTGGAAATGTTGAGGTCCACTTTGCCGAGGCGAATGTGCTCAGAAGAGATAAGATCCTGAACGTCATCATTCTGCTGTCTGGCAAGTCCGCTAATGAGGCTATCCACTTCTGATTTGGAGATGCCGGACAGCAGTTTGATGGCGCCAACTCCGCGAGAAGTAAGAATCTGCGTGAATCGATCAAGGAACGGACCGAGATCCTGTGGTTTGCCATCAATAACGAGTTCATTTCCCACTACCAGTAAGGTAACCTCCGGGCGGGATTGCAGCAAAACTTCAATGCTGGTAAACGCTTGCGCCGAAAGCCGCTCTACCTGAGGATGCAGCATGCCGTAGAGAGCTGCATTCGCCGTTGCAGAGAGCAGTTGGCGTATGAAATCGTACATATGCTTACGATCACTACTCATTGCTGTCTTCCTGAAATGATTTTTAGCGTTTCCACTGCAAGACGGGCAACATCGCCGGAACCCTTCGCGATATGCTCGAGAACGGGACGGGAAACAGCAGCGGGATATTTCGGCAGTGATTGAATAATGACTTTTTTTAACTTTGTCAGTTGTTGAGAATGGAACAAACTGCGGGAACTGAGAATTATTGCGAGTTGCGGAAGAACTTCAGCCCTGCCGATTCCTCCCAATGCGTGCACAATAGCACATTTTTTATCACAAACGGCCGGTGACAATCCTCCCTGTGACAGCATTGCTGCCAATTTATCAGCAATGGCTGGCGATTTGCAATGTTCAGCAAGATGGATAGCAGCCATTTGCAGCTCCGTATTGGAGCTATCCATATTAGCAATAACAAGTTTTTCGGACTGAGGATCTCGAAAGTGCACCAGTGTTTTAAGCACTTCATGTTGTAATCTCGGCTCTTGAGAGCGGAGCAGCGGGCGTATGAGCGGAACAACTGATGGGTCGTTCTGGGCAAAAATAATAATCAGCAGGTTGCGCAGAAAATACCAGCGAGTGTCATTCAGGCGATTAGCTATCGGAACCCGGGTCAGGGGCCCCATTTTAATAAGGCTATCCATATAAAATCGACGGAGTGACATATTATTCTCTTCAGATAGACGATCCAGGAGGAGCTCAATAAACGGCCCGCCGATTTTGTGGATCAGGGAACGGATATCTTCATAGCGTGGCTTGCCCCATATAATGAGACCATTAAGAATCTCCTCCAAAAATTCGCTCCGTTCGTATTCCTCGTGAAGCCAGCATTGAATTTCGGCCGGGAACGTTCCGTCTGAAATCTGGTCAATCATTATATGCAGTTGGTCATAGTCACCGGTCTGCAGATAAAAACCAAACATGTCACTAAGGTTTTGTAAGAGCAGATCACGTTCTTCAGGTGTTTCAATTCCTTCACGGATAAGGTTCATCAACACCCGACCGACACTGTTTTCAATATATTTGTCTTCAAGTGACCTCAGAAGATCAGCGACCTCTTCCATGTTATCGCGGGGTATCTGGTCTGTTGCGATTATATGATTGAGCTTGTTCTGATAGTCATCAGGCACGAACTCTTCCGAGGCATGCTCACGGAAGATTGTTTTCATCTTTTGGGAAAGGTTATTCACTTCTAAAACATCGATGGCTGAGTGCTGTGCGGCGCTTGCATTCTTTCCAAGGCGCTGCAACAGTCCGAATACCACCGGAGAAACGTTGAGGCGGTTATGGCTGATATCTTCAAGGGTATCAATTATTGTGTTGTCGGAGAGTTTAGTGAGAATGTGCTCAGCTGCTGTGAGATTATCTTTGTTTTTATCCCCGAAAGAGCTCTCCAGAAACTGCCTGCGCAACTCGGGAGCAAGAGTGTTGATAAAGGTTGCCAGCTTTAGATAGGGTTGACTGCTATTGTCAGCTGTCGTCTGTGCGTCATGTTCTGCTGAGGCTAAAAGTCTGGAGATAGCGCTACGAACAGCAGCTTCATGTATGTTGCCGCTGTCAAATTGCTGATTTAGAATTTCAGCCAGGACCTCCGGATCCAGGTAAATATCTCCACTATCCTCACCCAGCATGCCGGCTACCGTAATTTCTCTGGCGAATCTATCCCACAAACCTTCTTCTTGTGACTGCATGGTGTCGGTGCCGGAGGCTGAATCCTTGTCCGACGTTTTGAATAGATCATATCGGACCGGCCGGATTGCAATTGCTTCCATATTGGCCTTACCCCAGACCTCTTCGATACCTCCGGCTTGGAGAATATGTTCACGTTTGAGCCCCAATATACGTGTAAAATTATTCAGCTCTTCAATCGTCAATCCCCTGTGAAACAACAGAGCACCAATCCCTCTTTCAAAAAGTGCCCGTGAAAAATTTCGATAGACAAGATTTGTTTTTTCCAAAACAGTACCATCAACCATCAAAGCTTCACTTGTGACACCAATAACCAACTCGTTCCGGGTGCTCAACAGCTCATCATACACGCAAAGCGCTTTCGTTAATGACGAAGCAATAACTGGATGCCCTATTGGATAGGCGCTGCAGTTGCGGCGAGCGATGTTCAGCTCGACGATAAGGGACGCCAGCAACTTGATATCAATACTGTTTATCATTATGTCAGGTGATTGCGATTCCATGATTTCACATACTAACATTAAATAATAATATGGCTAGATAAATCAAAACCGTATTGCCGGCAACAACATATTTTTATCATCTCATGCAATGACAATCCTTCGCGCTTGACCAATGACGCTATTTACGTTAGTTTCCCATGAATTCAGAGCTTGTGGGTTGTGTATATGCGAATTATTGCGGGAGCTTTCCGGGGGAAAAAGTTGTTAACACCCCAGGGCGTTGTAACACGGCCGACTTCAGATCGCGTTAAAGAGGCTCTGTTCAGTATTCTGGCAAGCAGGATTGATTTCAGTAATATTCGTGTCCTCGACATCTGTGCCGGTACCGGTAGCCTTGGTATTGAATCCATCAGTCGTGGTGCCGGATCTTGTTGTTTTATTGAATATAACAGATCGGTATTGCCGATACTCAATAAAAATCTGGCAGATACAAAATGTAAAAACCGATCTGAAGTTTTGAGTATGGACGCCGTAATAGCGCTGCACCGTTGTGCCGTGCGTGGGGATCATTTTGATCTCGCATTTTTTGATCCACCATATTCGTCCGATTTGTATCAAACTGTGCCGGATGCTCTTGCATCCACCGCTCTTTTACCATCAGGTTCCATCCTTGTTATTGAATGTTCCGTACGAAGTCCGTTACAGGAGTCATATGGGATGCTGAAAAGATTTGATCGCCGTGAGTACGGAGAAACGGCTCTTGAGTTGTTTATCGTGGAGGAAAAATGAAAAAAATTGCGGTGTATCCAGGTTCCTTTGATCCAATCACGTATGGTCACCTCGACATAATCAAACGTGGTCTGACAATATTTGATGAAATTATCGTTGCTGTCGCCAGAAATTCGCAGAAAAATGCACTGTTCACAACTGATGAACGGGTCGAACTTATTCAGAATGTCGTTAAAGAGGATGGGAGGGTCACCGTTGACACGTTCAGCGGACTTCTGATAGATTACGTATCGTCCCGCGGGGCTCATGTCATCATTCGTGGTCTCCGGGCAATATCCGATTTTGAATATGAATTTCAGATTGCTCAAATGAACAGCAGTATTGGCCGCCAGATTGAAACGCTTTTTATGATGACGTCGCTACAGTACGGCTATCTATCCTCCTCAATCGTCAAGGAGGTATGCTCTCTTAACGGCGATATCGACAAATTTGTTCCACCGGAAATTAAAAAGGCATTGCGGCAAAAATACGGTCTATCAGAGACTCGTTAGTTTCTTTCCGGAAACTCCGGGCAGAAACGACCGGTTTCCGATTTGGAAAGCGGGGATTTTTTCACCTGGCAAGGAAATCAAGGATTTGCGCGGAGGCGTACATCGGTACGCCGCACAAGCAAAGCCGAAGATTGACGCCGCCAAGGGGAAAAAGCACCCTTTCCGGACGGAAACTCGTTAATTCGAATCATTTTTTTACATGCATGAGGTGCATTATGATCAGTCAAGAAATGATAATCGCCGACATCATCGCCCAACATCCCGAAACGCTGCCTGTATTCAAACAATATAATCTCGATTGTTACGAGTGCCAGATTGCCGACCTTGAAACACTCAGCCATGGAGCCGGTGTCCACAAAATCAGCATTGATCAACTGCTTGTCTCCTTAAATTCCGCCCTTAAAAAATGACACGTTGCCCCCCTCTCTCCGGAGTATTTATTCATGAGTGATATGGAACTCTATTCACACTATTTTCCTGTCGGGAAAAAAGTCGGAGTCGGAATTCCGCTGTCGAATGCTGATGTCTTCAGAGACTGGGCAATAATTCATGAAATCGATGAAGATCTCGTATCTCTGCAACTTTCCCGGGACATTCTGCCGGTTGGTGTATCCCTGAATTACGGATCAATTCTTGAATTGCGTTGCGGGAGTGAGGAAAACGGCTACTGTTGCAGGGCGATTGTAGTTTCCGAAGGCGATGCACATGAGCTGCTGCTACGCCTGATCGGTGAGATTGTTTCGGATGAACTGCGAGAATTTTACCGGATTGATGCCTATCTTCCGATAAAATTTTTCGTCAGCCGTGAACAAAACATCGATCGCCTTCGACAAGAGTGGCAAGTGCGACGGAATAGTCGACTGCAACAGATTTTAGATAAAAAAAACCAGCGCTGGAAAGCTAAAAATCTGCCAGAGGGCGAGAATGTGTCCCATGAACATCCTCATGAGTCAGTGGAGGGGAGTGAAGATGAACCGAATCATAGTCTGAGTCTGCCCGAGGATCAACCTGACAGCTCGTGGGACACCATAATACCCCTTGCGGCTAATATCAGTGGCGGTGGCCTGCGTATTATCACGCATCAGGGATTTGAAATCGGGGAATATGCCTTAATGGAAATCTTTGTACCTTCACCTGAGCGGATTATTGATGTTATCGGCAGGGTTGTGTTTGCCAATCGCAATTATGCAGCTGGAAGCGATCACGAGTATTTCAATACCGGTGTGCAGTTTGTGTATCTCGATGAACGTGATCGGGATGCAATTGTAAATTATATCTCAACAATTCAGCTTAAAAGGATCAGACAGTTACGCGAAAAGTATATGTATCGCAGGTTGCCTGGGGATGAAGATCAGATTGATGCATCAACAAAGTATTCAATCAGACGCACAGTAGTTCGCATGGTGTTGCTTATGTTATTTATTGCAATTGTTTCGTCACTGGTCAGCTATTTTTGGTATTATGCGCATGAGCATCCAAAGGGTGAGATCGAGCGCACATTTGAGGACAGCGTCAGAAAATACAGGAAGCAACAAAAACCGTATTAAGCGAGCATTATTTCGCCGGCTCGCGGTATAAACTCCGGCAGCGGCCTTTCATAATAGATCCCATTCACCGTTGAATCTGCTGAAACTCCACGCACATACAGGTAAATTACTCCTCCGAAATGTTTTTCATACCGATAGTCAGGCAGTCGCATCTTCAGAAGTCGATCCAATGCCAGAGCATACAGATGATATTGCAGTATGTATGCGCTTCGGCACATCGAGTCATGCATTGCTTTTTGATCGTAGTCTGATGTTTTCATGCCGAGATGGTTTGATTTCCAATCAAGGAGGTAATATCGTCCGTTGTGAGTGAAAACCAGATCGATAAATCCCTGCAGCATCCCACGACTCTGGCGGAACGAAAGTGAGTCAAGCAATTCATAAAAATCATGGCACTGCTTTTCATCAAGCATCCCTGCAAAGAGCGTTTTCAATGTGTCAGGTTCAAGATGTTTGACAGGAAGATAAAATTCCATCTCGGTCTGCATCTCTTTTGGTTGTAGTTTTGACAGAGAAAATCCCGGATCATTCCCAATTATTCCGGCAGAAGTGACATCGACGACCATGCGTGTAACGCTGGGCAACCACTGCTCATGGAAACCATGCCGTGCGAGCGAAGAACCTACCGTGGTTGCAAGTACGTCATTATTCAATTGTGAATAATCAAGCAGCTCAAAAATTTCGTGGAGACATATTCCGGCTTTTGTGCCTTTGGGAAAGTCAAAAATAGTCAAGCCGCCGGATGATGGTTCCGCATCAACCGGAACAGTGCCGGTAACCCGCAGCGAGTCGCGGTCATGCGGTTCAAATGGTTCAAGTACATGTCCCGCTCCGGATGTCATACCGCTGAAGCTTGCAACATGCCAATCGTCGCAAATGGCATGGCTAAGGGACCTGCAGGTATATGGTGCTGCATCGTCTGTAGCTGCCTGAAACAGAACATCTGGTTGATCCGTTGGCATCATCTCGGCGCAGATGCCATTTCGAGTGACGATTGACTGCCTGCTGATGTCATCAAGAATAGTATGGTCACCGAGTGCAGAAAATGTGTTCACATTGATTGACGATGATCCGCCGTGAAGGAGTTGAAATAACGGTGAGTCCGCCGCTCCGCCTATTGCACCCCAGATGGCATAACAGCGGAACTCCGCACGGGTCAACGCAACATATAACAGCCGTGCAGCCTCAGCTTTTCTTTCAGCCGAAGCTTGTTGCAGACTATCGGCCCTGTTTGCAAGATCCAGTATCAAATTTCCTTCTTCATCGTGGAATAGCGCTCTGTCAACTTTTTTTGATGGGGCATCCCAGGCAAAGGGAACGAAAACGATCGGATATTGCAAGCCCTTACTCGCGTGAATAGTTGCAATCATGACCGCATTATTGTCTGTTTCAAGCCGGAGTAGTGCCGTGTCATCCCTGACTGAAACCGTCAAACTTCTTTCGAGCCAGGTAATTAACCCTGACAACTCTTTCCCCTGTTCCCGCTCGATCTGGTGCAGCATCTCACAACAGTGCAGAATATTTGTGAGACTACGCTCGCCACCAACTCGAGACAATGCGTGCATACGTACTCCACAGCTTCCGAGCAGCCGGGAAATCAGTGCAACGACACCACCGGATTGAGCGACTGAGTGCAGATTCCAAAAATTAAGGAGCCACATTTCCCAATCAGGATGCTCACCACCACTCTCGACATAACAAGAGACCTGATTGGCGCTTAATCCCATGGTGGGAGTCAGGAGCGCTTCTCGAATCAGTGCTTCACGATGCGGTTCCGCAACGGCTCGTAATATTATCAAGAGATCAAGAGCTTCAGATGTTTCAAAAATGGTGGCGCTTCCCTGTTGAACAGATGGAATGCCGAGTGATAATAGCGCTTTCTGCACATGGTCAGCCTGTGTATGTGTTTTCACCAGCACTGCGATATCACCCGGTTCCAGTTTACGCCTCACTCCGGTCGTCAATATGATTCCCCGCTCCGGCTCAAGCAGGCGGGATATTTCCGCTGCAACGGATAATACAATGTTATGCGTAGCTGACGGCTTTAGTTCAGCTTTCGTTTCATCATTGCGTGGATATACCCAGACTTTGAATGGATTTTCATCTCTGACACCGTCAAAAAGAAATCCATCCTCTTTTAAACGCCCCGATTCAACTGATTGGAATGTAATATCCGGGCAGAGAAACGGATCGGAAGCGGCATTGAAAAGTGAGGTGACTGCATGCACTAACGCAGCATCAGAACGGAAATTAGTCCCCAAAGAATGAGATTTGTCGGAGGAAACTTTTTTTCCGGCCTTTAAATAGGCATAAACATCGGCTCCCCGAAAACTGTAAATTGCCTGCTTGGGGTCACCGATCAGAAACAGCGGATAATCCGGATCAGCGGCCAGATGTTTGAAAATATTCCACTGGACGGGATCGGTATCCTGAAATTCATCTATCATGGCAGCTTTGTAACGTTGCCGGAGTTTCTCCACAAGAGCAGGCCCCGTATCAGCTTCAAGTGCACAATGAAGATCAAGCAGTAAGTCATCGAATGAACGGATATTCAGCTTTTTTTTCCGGCGGGACAATTCTTGTTCCAGCCACTGCTTTAAGTCATGCTGGCAGGAATAAATAGTATTTGTGAACGCCT
The DNA here is from genome assembly GCA_028687585.1 of Desulfuromonadaceae bacterium. Classification (GTDB taxonomy): domain Bacteria; phylum Desulfobacterota; class Desulfuromonadia; order Geobacterales; family Pseudopelobacteraceae; genus JACRCG01. Next base: position 56,310 of record JAQTZV010000008.1, read on the forward strand.
GGTCAATCGAATTCAGCACCTCTGACAACTGCTGACAAAGGTCGAAAAACAGGTGTTCTGGCGTAAAAATTGACGTTTTGGTTGTTTTTGAAGCGATCTTCCCGGCAGAGAAAAAATCAAGTTTGCTGTTTGGCAGTGAAGCGCTTCCTCCGGAAACCCAGATATCAAAAGAGGCTGCTGCAGAAATAATCTGTGCAGGTTTATAGCTCTGCTGGTTAAGTCGGGCCTGATCTATCATTTCGACAATGCTGCTGCGCTGACTGTTCCACAACGTGCAGAGCTGATTATAGAGTTTGTCACGATCTAATATAAGTGGTGTTAACGGTACCTCTTCAGCAGGAGGCACTATGATCAGGTCAGGATTCTGCAGATGTCCTTTGAGGGGTTTTACCAGTTTTTCCGGGGTATATCCGCGGTTAACAAGGATTTCGGTGAAGTCATCCGATTGCGGCAGCATGTGCGAACGCCAGAAATCATCGCACGCCATTTTGATAAGTGCATTCTGATCACTGATCATGTCACTGCCAATAAGAGAGCCGCTTTCAAAGGTATTCTCCAGGAGCGCCCGCTGGCAAAAGCCATGAATGGTAAAAATAGCCGCATTATCAAAAGAATACAGAGCCCGCTTCAGAAGGAGTTTTGCCCGTTCTCCGTTCTGTGTGCGTGTTGACATGAGGAGCCTCTCAAGATCATCATTGCCGGGAGGTCTCCTGTTGGAGTAGAGGTCAAGCGTTGACGCAATACGCTGCCTGATTCGCTCGCGGAGTTCCGCTGTGGCAGCCTTTGTATACGTCACAACAAGAATCTGTTCGGGGCGCAGTTCTTTTTCAAGCAGCAGCAGGATGTAGAGGGCTGCTATCGACCACGTCTTACCGGTACCGGCGCTCGCTTCTATCAGATTGAATCCGGAAATGTCGATTGATGCAAGATTGAGGGGTTTCATGTTGATTTCATGGAAATGTGGTGACAAAACGGGAAGGAGATAAAACCTTACCACCCCCGGCCCCTCCTGCCAGAAGTAGGCGCTTCAAAGCGAAACAGGAGGGGAGCCGAAAGCTCCCCCTCCTTTCTTTAAGGAGGGGGTTGGAGGGTGGTTGGATTTCATTTATTTTTGATCAATCCTGGTCAATTTCCAGGGGTTGCTGCCGACAGGACGGGTGAAAGTCCAATACTCCTCAAATTTGACCGGATCACTCTTGTTGCCGGAAATAAGAGCTCCGGCCTCATCAGTCGTATAATCAAGCAGGTTGGCGTAAATCAGGGTGTTGATATAATCCTGTCCTGCTTCCTGCCATGCTTCAACGATGTCAACTTTTCGAACGGCTATGTTTTCCAGCCGGTTGATCTGTTTATCCCGGATAAGTTTGTCGAGATCAGACTGAAATATACGGCGCATTTCATCCGTCAGCAGGCTGTTAACCGGTGCCAGATCACGGTTCATCCAGGCACCCTGAATTTTGAAAAAATTATCCATGACCAGGTCGTTATAACGGTTCTCGTCAAATGACTGGTCAAATTGACGGATATGGGACAAGCCGGTTTCGACATCGTCGACTTCCGGCAGGGAGTTCTGGGAGTTCGGGGAAATCGGAGATACATTTCCACCGTAGTACGGTTCCGGCGCAAAAGAATTTGTGGAACTCTCTTCCCTTTTTTTCTTGATATAGCGATAGATCAGGTAACCAATGCCGGCAAGCAAAACTATTTCAAACAAACCTATACCGCCACCACCCGCACCGCCGCCCATACCGCTGAATCCAAGGCTTCTGAACAACATACCGCCCAGCAGACCGCCGGCGATGCCGCCCGCCATGCTTCTCATGAAGCCGCCAGCGGCCGGTTGTTGATATCCTGGAGATGGCGCACTCTGCTGTGGGCGGTAAGGTGCTGATTGCTGAGTCGGGCTGGCGGGGCGAGAGTAACTGCGTGATCCGAAACTACCCATGGAGCGACCACCACCGGCTCTGGCATGAGCTTCAAATTCCATTACTGTAAGAGAAAGAAACAACATGGCAGCCAGCATTGTGAAAACTTTAAATGTTTGCCTCTTCATTATGTGCAACTCCTTGCGAATTTTTGGCTGGTTCTGATTTAGAAATTGATTGCATTGTGCAGAGAATGTAGTGGCAGAGTACACGAAAATCAAGGCCGGCTGCATAAAAAAAGCAGGCAACAATCATCACTTGACAAACGAACGCCGGATGAGGCTTATTTCCAGGGGTTCAAACAACTGAAGCTGGCAGCCTGAAGCTAAAAACTACAACATAACCGGGAGCAAAACATCATGAAATACACGGTAAAACCAGAGGTATTTGAATTGAATCCTGATCTTTGCTTTGGAATTATTGTTGCGAGGGGGGTAGGAAACAGTGCAGCATCAGCTGAAGACACTGAACGATTGCGGAACGCCGAACAACATGCCAGAGAAACCATAAAAGAGGAGGAATTAAAAAACCAGCCGGTGATTAACGGGTACAGGTTGGTGATGGAAAAAGCGGGCATCAATCCGAACAAATTTCAGAATTCCATGGAAGCCATGATGAAGAGAGTCCTGAAAGGCGGGCAGCTTCCAACAATCAACGCACTGGTTGATCTGTGCAACGCCATATCTATCGAAAATCAGGTTTCCCTGGGTGGGCATGCCCTTGAAGATATCCATGATGATCTGTCCGTTGGGTTTACCGGGGGGAACGAGAAATTCCTCCCTTTTGGAGCGGAAGAATATGAGACGGTCGAAGCAGGTGAGCTGGTATTTACCAGCGGAGACGTGGTTCAGACAAGGAAATGGGTATGGAGGCAAAGCGAACTTGGCAAGATGACTCTTGATACGAAGGATGTATTCTTTCAACTGGTGGGCTTTGACGACAGACCTGAGAGTCCTTTGATACACGCGTTGGATTCGCTGGAAGAGATTCTTCGAACAAAATTCGGAGGTGCCTGGGTGCGATATGTCGTTAAACAGGAGAATAATTGGATAGAATTTTAAATCTATGTAGTTTTCATCATGAAACGTAACACTCCGAAGAGGTATGTTTCAAGGGTCATATTGTTGTCTACCTTTTTTGTTGTAACGTTATTGGTTGACGTTCAGTATTTTTGTTGTTACAAATATAGTTATGAAGATTGAATTCGATCAGAACAAGTCAGACAAGAACTCAGCCGAGCGTGGCTTGCCGTTTGATCGAGCCTCTGATTTCGGATGGGGTTCCGCTGAAATCACTGTTGATATCCGTAATGATTATCCTGAAACCAGATATATTGCTGTCGGATATCTTGACCGTTGTCTTCATATTCTTTGTTTTACTCCGGTTGCCAATGCTGTCCGAGTAATCAGTTTTCGCAAAGCAAACAGAAGGGAAGGTGATAAATATGGCAAACCGCTTACCATTGACTGACAAAGATGGAGAAGTACGGGAGCTGACGAAAGAAGACTTCAAACATTTTCGACCAGCTTCCGAGGTTCTTCCGCAATTGTTCAGCAAAGAAGTAGCCGACGAGATGCTTGCCAAAAAGCCAGGCCGCAAGCTAGGCAGCGGTGTTAAGGAGTCACAAACCGTGCGCTTTGATCGTGACGTTCTCGCCGCTTTCAAGGCAACGGGGAAGGGCTGGCAGACCCGTATGAATGAAGCACTGCGCGCATATCTAAAAGAGCATCCAATGACGCACGCTTGATTTACTCTTTTAACACCTTTTTCCCGCCAGAACGCCTGAAGCCAAGATCGGCCGGCTTTTATGGCCGTCTTTGGCGCAGGTTGGCCCTCCGATTTTTCGTCACCGACATTATATTTCGATGATCTCACTTAGCTGGATTAGGTCATGTAACAGGGATCAAACAGGGGTCAAACCTATCAAACAGGGGTCAAACCTACACTTTTTATAGTTTTAGGCTCATCCTGACTTTTTCAATCTGGCTCAACATTATTTTATCTCGTTCCAGAACCTGTGCAAATCTGCGGCTTGCCTGTGAGACTGCCGATTCCTTGACACCGAACATCTCACCTATCTCCTTAAGTCCTGCGCCGCTATATTTATGGCAAAGATAGATTGTTGCGTTTTTGCTTGTTAGGCCGCCCCCAAAGGTAATCTCCACCGCTTCAAGAATTGCCTGCAATGATGGTTTAGATATCAGCTTTCTGGCTGAGGATAATTCCCGGTCACCCTGTTTGGCGTCAACATGCTTTTCGGTAATCTCACAAACAAAGCGTTCACTCCCAAGAATGGTAGAGGCAATCACACCGCCAAACGGGCTTTCATACTCACTGCCAATCAATTCTTCCACAAAACCGCGGTATTTTCGAAGCGTTCTTCCCCCTTTCCGAAATAATCAAGTATGCAGGGCCAGGTAAAGGGGTCAGCCCTTGACACGAGACAAGTGACCCATCAATTTCTCAACTACCTCCCGTAGAGCCCCATCTTTAAACATTTCTGCTACATAGCGCTGATAGGTCTTTGCCACGGCAAAACCGCTTATGCCGCCAATAGCCGCACCAATTTCCTGATTGGATGCAACAGATAATTTTTTCAACAGATAAATAACAACTTTTCGGATGTCATTCCTTTGCCCGCTAACAGCTACCTCTGGCGTAACGCCGTAATGTGTGGCTACAATTAACAAAATGTCATCGGTTTCGCAGGGTGAGCGCAACGCTTTTTTGTGTGCAGTTTCAGTTCGCTGAAGTAGCTCATCTTCAAGTCGGTTCAGTGCTTCCTTGATGAACGGCACGCTCCCCAGGATCATACCGCCGTACACTTTATTCATCGGGCTTTCCTGCTTCTCTCCTAAGGCGCTTTCGACAAATATCTTATATTTCTGTTTTGCTGTTTTTGAGTCTTTGGAGAGCATTGACAACAGGTCAACCGTACGGACCAGCCCATCACTTTCTCCTGTGTAGGCAGCATAACTGCTATGGGAATACTCTTCAGGACGTTCCACCATGTTTGCCCTCACCGGGTTCAGATGAAGGTATCTGCTTAATCCAAGGAGATAGCTGTCCCGGTCAACAAGTATGGCCTTGTACCGACCCTGGAACAGATGGCCGCTTCGTTTCCGCTTGATGTTGATGTAGGTGGTGTATGAACTATTCAGGTAATGCATGATCTTGCTCAGATTCTTCTCTGGGGTTTCGATAAGCAGATGATAGTGGTTAGTCATGAGGACATAGCCGTGGAGAATAAAGCCGTACTTGATTTGCGCGTCGCGGAGATACTCCTTGAATTTCCGGTAATCTGCCTTGGTAAAAAAGATCTTGCCCCGCTCGTTGCCACGGGAAGTTACATGATAAAAAGCGCCTTCATATTCTATGCGTATCGGTCTCGCCATAACACTTCCCTCATCCAATCAGCACAGGGAGTATACTCTGTAAATGTCGCATGTCAAGGGCTGACCCCTCCTGCTCCGACCCCTCCTGTTCTCCCATACGTTTTCGTCACTCTTTTGCTACCCATCTGTTGCAGGACAATTACGATATCCGCGTCAATCAGAAACTGCTGGGCCTTCCGGCATGGACCACCAACAGGGCGTTGCTTTTCATGTTGCTGTTTAAAAATGCTGAAATGCCGTTATTCACGAACAGAAATGATCTTCCGATTGCTTGCCGGTGATGCTTTCAATCAAAAGTTTCCACACTCTGGTTCCTGCAACATGCGCCGCCGCCATTGGCCATTCGCCTTCCACATACTGCTTCATGATCAGATTCAGTCCCCTGACCTTGTCAAGATGATCGGTCACTTCCTGAATCCTGCCATGCCCGATGACGCTCTGATATGAAAATCCCCAGTCCCACTCTGCAGACGTGGCATTTTTCTATTATCTGAAGGATGGTTTCATAACTATTAATTTCGCAGGATGCACGTCTCATGCGAATCTCCTTTGCACATTAAATTGGTGGCAGACTATTACGCTTCAGATGACAGAAGCGGGGCTTTTGCCTTGACCGGCCAGCAGGTGTGAACGGCCGTAGCGGTGAGGATGATTGCGCCACCTGCAAGGGCGGGAATACCCGGGTTTTCACCCTGGAGTATCCAGGCCCAGAGCGGGTTGAGAGCCGGTTCAAGGAGGAGGAGCAACCCTGCTTCAATAGCGGTGACCTGTTTCATTGCCCTGCTGAGCAGCAGAAATACCAGTGCCACACCAAATGTGCCGAGATACATGACCGTCAGCCAGTCTGACGCATGACTCTGCTGTACCGGTAATGCCATCGGCAGGGTAATCGCAGAGGCAATGACGCAGCCGAAAGTGACGGCTGCAGATGCCGTATTGCCGGTGCTTTTCCCCGTATGAGCCAGCCAGCGCAATCCGACGACGGTCACAGCCCAGAACAACCCGCTCACCAGGGCAAACAGGTTTCCCCGCGCCGGGTCGGGTGCGCTGGAAGTCGGCTGATAGCTACCGAGGAAAAAGAGTGATAACCCAACGGCCAGGGCACCCATGAACAGTGCGTCACGGCGACGCAGCGGTTCTTTAAGCAGCCAGGTGCTTAACAGGACTATGGTAATGGGGGAGGTGCTCTGAAGAAAGATGGCGTTAGCAGATGTTGTCAACTTGGTTGCGAGTACGAACAGAACCGACGCGCAGGCATAAGCGCCGCCGACAGCCACCGTGCGGAAATTGAAGTTGCGAATCACTCCGGGAACAATGAGCAGCAGTACTGTTGCCGCTATGCCGGCGCGAAAACAGGCTACTTGCCAACTGGAGAAGGAATCGCATGTCTTGATGGCAGCGCCGCTGGTGGACATCAGGAGGGCTGCCAGCATGATCTGGAGACGTGGAGCTGAAAGTAACGGCATCATCACCCTCCGGAAACAAGGGGAAACAATGCCACGGTATCCCCATCATGCAGTTCCGTATACTGCACTGCCGGCATTCCGTTCAGCGGTATGACTCCAGGCGGTTTACCGGTGAAGCCGAGGGTCTGAAGCAGATCGCCGACCGGGCATCCAGCGGGATAGTCCCGTTCAGCCTCTTTAAAACGCCCGACGCGGTAACTGGCACATAGTTTTACGGTAATCTGCATACTGCCCCGGAAATGTATTATTTTTTCCTGGTTGCAGAATGGGAACTGCGACCAGGGAAGCTGCCTGCTCCGGATGTCGTCAGCCCCGGAGTTCCTGCAGTGACCCGTCAATTATCAAATGGATTCCGTATTTATCACAAATTTCACGCAAGCGGGGGAAATACTCGGGCGGTGGTGTGATGAAACCTCCTTCACCCTGAATCGGTTCGGCAATAATTGCCGCCGTTTTTTCAGCCGCAACGTGGCTGATGAAAAAGTCCTCCAGGTGATCGGCGCAGGCAGCGTTGCAGGTCGGGTGCGTGAGGCCGAAGCCTGCCGGTTAAATACCGGTATGCCATAATGGCGAGCGAGATTGCGTCCTCAATGGTCTACAAAAACAGCCCGACTGATGGCTATCAGGAGCTGGTTGAAGCCCACTTACGGGAGATGACGTAAACAAATCGGGGCCGGATCAATGATCCGGCCCCGATTTGTTATAAGAGTGTTAATGGGTTAGGTGATAACCGTTACTGCACCGCTTTAACCATCAGATCACTTACCAGCCGGGTAAAGCGTAGCGGGTCTTTGATCGTGGACCCCTCGGTCAACAGTGCCTGATCGTAGAGCAGGTCGGCATAGTCGGCCAGCGCGGCTGCAGAGGCATCTTTCTGGTGGATTGCGGCCATCGCCTTCAAAATTGCGTGATCCGGGTTCAGTTCCAGGATGCGTTTTGACTCCGGAACCGCCTGGTTCATCGCCTTCATGATGCGCTCCATATTGGCATTCATGCCGTATTCATCAGCTACCAGACAGCAGGCGCTTTCGGTCAGGCGGTTTGAAAAACGAACCTCCTTGACCTTGTCTTTGAGGCGATCACTCATCAGGGAGATAAGATCGCTGAACTCTTTCTGTGCTTCTTCACGTTTCTTTTCCTTTTCCTTCTTCTCTTCGTCACTGTCGAGGCTGATATCGCCACGATCAACCGCTTTGAGGTGTTTTTCATCATATTCGGTCAGTGATTGCACAACCCATTCATCAACCGGATCGGTCAGGAAGAGCACTTCATATCCCTTGGCGCGGAATGCCTCCAGATGTGGCGACTGCTCCAGGGTTTCGCGGCTGGCGCCGGTGATGTAGTAAATATCTTTCTGTCCTTCCGGCATTCTGCCGACATACTCCTTCAGCGAAACAAAGGAGCCGACTGCAGTGGTGGTGCTCTCAAACAGGATCAGTTCCTGCAGCTTTTCCTTGTTGGCGTAGTCAAAGTGCATCCCCTCCTTGATGACCTGCCCGAACTCTTTCCAAAAGGTAACGTATTCGTCGAAGTTCTGTTCCTTAACCTCTGAAAGTGTCGAGAGAATCTTGCCAACCAGGCTTTTCTGTATCCGCTTGATCTGCACATCTTCCTGAAGAATTTCGCGGGACACATTGAGCGGCAGATCTGAGGAATCAACGACCCCCTTGACAAAACGGAGGTAGTCCGGAATCAGCTCTTCACATTTGTCGCTGATGAAAACGCGGCGTACATAGAGCTGAAGTCCTTTCTTCCGGTCATTCATGAACATGTCGAATGGCTTCTTGGCGGGCAGATAGAGCAGCGCCTTGAATTCACTGACACCTTCCGCCGAAAAATGAATGGTGCGGAACGGCGGGTCGTAATCGTGTGACACATGCTTGTAGAACTCGGTGTACTCCTCATCGGTGACATCGCTCTTGGCGCGGGTCCAGATGGCTTTCATCGAGTTAAGAGTCTGCTCCTCGATTTTTTCGATGGTGCCGGCGCCTTCGATTTCTTCGCCGTCTACCCCTTTCGGAGTTTCGCTTCGGGTGACATCCATGACGACCGGATACTGGATGTAGTCGGAGTATTTCTTGACAATCGAGCGGATCTTCCATTCATCAAGATATGTTTTAAATTCTTCCTTGAGATGCAGAGTGATTTCAGTGCCGCGCAGTTCGCGGCTGCACTCTTCTACCGTATAACTGCCGTCACCGGTCGATTCCCAGCGGCAGCCGTCAGTAACTGCTCCGCCTTTGCGGGTTTCCAGTGTGACCCGGTCAGCAACCATAAATGATGCATAGAAGCCGACACCGAACTGACCGATCAGTTCCGGATTGCTGCTGTCGGCTTTTTCTTTCAGTGACTGCATGAATGCTTTGGTGCCGGAACGGGCGATGGTGCCGATGTTTTCTTCCACTTCGGCCATGTTCATGCCGATGCCGTTGTCGCGGATGATCAGAGTGCCGGCTTCTTTATTCGGAATCAGCTTGATTTTCCAGTCGCTGTTCCCTTCCAGAAGAGTTTCGTCGGAATGTGATTCAAAACGGACTTTATCGATGGCGTCGGAAGCATTGGATATAAGTTCGCGGAGAAAAATATCTTTGTTGGAATAGAGTGAGTGGATTACCAGGTCAAGCAATTGCTGGACTTCGGTCTGGAATTGTTTGGTGGTTTTTGACATGGTTGGTAAAATCTCCTTCGTTGTGATGTATTCTGAGTAACAGCAACATAATCATACGGTTTCAAGTTTTCAAGGGGGAGCGGTAAAAAACCGGTTTGATGCCGACTGCCACCGTTTTAGGTAATTGATAAACATAAGAGTTGTGGTATAGTCCCGCAACCAAAAAATGTCCAGGGGAGCCACGCAGATGAAAAGTAAGCATGACATTGATGATGATGATATGATTGAAGAAATCGAAGGTGTTGATGATGGCAGCTTTGCCGAGCTGTTTGAACAGAGCAGCAAGGAGAATAGCCGATGGCTGGAGCCGGGACAGAAGCTGACCGGTAAAGTACTGAAGATCGGTAGCGAATGGATCTTTATGGATACCGGCCAGAAAGGTGAGGGGGTCATCGAACGGAAAGAGTTTCTTGATATTGACGGCAACGTCACAGTCAAGGAAGGAGATTCAATTTCCGCATATTTCCTTTCGTCCAGTAATGGGGAGATGCGTTTCACCAGCAGAATCGGCGGTGGAGCTTCCGGCGGCGGCACTGCCCAGCTAGAGCAGGCGTGGCAGGCGGGCGTACCGGTGGAAGGAGTCGTTGAAAAGGAGATCAAAGGGGGCTATGAAATCAAACTGGGCGGCACCGCCCGGGCATTCTGCCCCTATTCGCAGATTGCGCTGCGCCGCGTTGAAAGCCCTGAAGCGCTCATCGGCACCCGGTTAACGTTTCAGATCAGCGAATACGCGGAAAACGGCCGCAACATCATCGTTTCCCGCCGCGCCCTGCTTGAAGAGGAGCAACGCCGCCTGAAAGAGGAGGCACAGGCGGGAATAGTCGTCGGGATGACGGTGACCGGCACGGTAACGTCACTGCAGGATTACGGTGCATTTGTCGACATTGGCGGGCTGGAAGGACTGATACCGGTATCAGAAATCGCCTGGAGCCGGGTAAAAGATGTGCGTGAGGTGCTGAGTGTCGGCCAGCAGCTGAAGGTTGTCGTCAAATCAATCGACACGGAAAAGGACCGGATTTCCCTCAGTGTCAAGGATACCCTTGACGATCCGTGGGATCAGGTGACAGACAAGTATCCTGAAGGATCGTTCCATACCGGTACCGTTGCGCGGCTGGATACATTTGGTGCCTTCGTAACCTTGGGTGATGGTGTTGACGGTCTGCTGCATATATCAAAAATGGGTTCAGGCAAGCGTATTAACCACCCGCGTGAAGTTGTTAAAGAGGGTGAGCAGCTTGAGGTGAAAATAGAGAGTATTGACCGCGCCAGTCGCCGCATATCACTGGCGCTGGCTGGCCCTGCCCGCGCTGCTGCTGAAGAAGAAGAGACATTATCAGAGTTTCGCCGCCAGGCTGACGGTGCCCGGACTGGGATGGGAACGCTGGCTGATATGGTACGGACAAAAAATCAACGGGGTAAAAAATAAACGATGGCTGAATGTACTCCTGAAGCGACAGATTGGGACAGTTACTGCAAACAGTGCGGGAGTTGCTGCTTCGAAAAAATTGAGGATGAGCGGGGCAATATCTTCTATATGCAGTCTGCCTGCCGTTTTCTTGATGTTGACAGTCGTCGGTGCAAAATTTTTGAGCGACGTTTTGAGATCAATCCCAGTTGTATAAAGTTGACTCCGGAGCTGGTGCCGACTCTGCACTGGCTCCCCCGCGATTGCGGGTATCGCAGTAAAACGGATGCCTCGGTCACCGTTTCGAAGAAAAATAGAAAACGGTAATGAATTTGTTGTTGGGGCCCTCAGGGGCCCTACAACAAAAGTAACCCTTCCACCAGTTCCAGTACCACTTCGGCACGGTTCAGCGTGTAAATATGAACCCCAGGAACTCCAGCTTCCAAGAGCTCACAGGCCTGGCGCCGGGCGTGGGCAATGCCGACTTTCTGCACCGCCGCCGCACCTCCCGTCTTATCAGCCATTTCCAGTTCAGCAAGAAATTCTGCCGGTATGGTCGCTCCGCAGAGAGAAACGATTCTTTTAATCACCTTCAGGCTGACAACCGGCAGAATGCCGGGAAGTATCGGTTTCGTGACTCCGGCGGCACGGGCACGTTCCACGAAAGCGTGATACAGGCTGTTGTCAAAGAACAGCTGGGTGATGGCAAAATCAGCGCCCCGATCGAATTTCAGCTGCAAATAGGAAAGATCATCATCCGGAGTTGCAGATTCAGGGTGAACTTCAGGGTAACCGGCAACGCCGATTCCCATGGCCGGGTATGCCGACCGAATCAGGTTGACCAGATCGGATGCATATTGGAGCGGTGAGGGGAGGGGGGTTTCGACGGAGCCATCCTGGGGCAGGTCGCCGCGCAAGGCCAGAACATTGCAGACTCCCGCCGCTGCAAGGTCATTCAGAAACCCGGTTACTTCGCTGGTATTTGAGCCGAGACAGGTCAAATGCGCCATGGTTTCAATGCCATATTCCTGTTGGATTCGGGTGACAATTTCAAGCGAATCGATATTTGTGCTGCCGCCGGCGCCGTATGTCACCGAGGCAAAAAGCGGTTTCAGCACGGCAAGCCGTTGCACGGTCTTAAAAAAAACAGGCCAGTCTTCCCGTGTTTTTGGCGGAAAATATTCTAGAGAGATAAATTGTGTATCCGGTTTAATTGCGTCGATGATTTTCATGGTTCTCCACCAAAGTTGCGACTTCTCGAATTAAAAGTGTTCTCTTTTACCCAAAATTTAAAACAAATAGCAACAGAAGATTCATCCCTGGATTTTTGATTTGACAGCCTATTACCTGATGACGTATACAGATTGCCCGCATTTTAGTGACTTTTCCCAGCTAGTTAGCCTACCGGTGATATGCTCTGAGTGCCATCGTAACCAATCAAAAAAAGAGAGAAAACGAATCCATGTTCAACTTGAAACCAGATGTTGTTGCCCGGCTCGAACGGGTGCTGAGTTCCGTAGAAATGCTGCTCCCCAAAGCGATCGCTGCGATTGACTGGGAACATTGCCCCGCCGCCAACTGGCGACGCCACTCTTTTTCCGGCTATCTTGAACCGGTTCGCGTCACAGACACAACGACGTTACAGGAGCTGCTCGGGATCGAGGAGCAAAAAGAGGTCATGGTGAATAACACCCGCCAGTTTATTGCCGGTCTGCCCGCTAACAATGCCCTGCTCTGGGGCTCGCGTGGTTCCGGCAAATCGTCTCTTGTCAAAGCAATTTTAAACGAATTCGCTCCACAGGGGCTGCGCTTCATTCAGGTAGAAAAGGAAGACCTGATATATCTTTCCGAAATATTCAACGCCGTCGAAAACCAGCCGTACCGTTTTATCCTGCTCTGTGATGACCTGACCTTTGAAGTGGGTGAATTGAGTTACAAAATGCTGAAAAGCGCCCTGGATGGCTCGGTCTATTCTGCCCCTGAAAATGTCTTGATCTATGTAACATCAAATCGTCGGCACCTCCTGCCGGAATATGAATCAGATCATCTTGGTGGTAAATTTGTTAAGGGTGAACTTCAGCAGAGTGAAGCGATGGAAGAGAAGGTCTCTCTCTCCGACCGTTTCGGGATATGGGTTGCATTCTATGCGTTCTCTCAGGATCGTTACATTGACGCGGTAAAGCTGAATGTTGAAAAAGAAAGTTCTCTGCGTAATGTACAGATTCCTTGGAGCAGTGAAATCGAGCGTGACGCCATCCAGTGGTCACATGACAAGAGCAAACGGTGCGGCCGGACCGCCTACCAGTTTGCCAAAAACTGGGTAGGACGTTACCTGCTTTCAATAAATAACATGTTGCACCCGTAAAATGAGCTTGTAATTTTCATTCGTCCTCCGTATATTGACAATCATGTTCAATAAGGAGGGCGAATGATTCTCGAAAAAAAGAAGGCATTTAACGATTTTGCGTTGTCCAAGGGCCTCCGTTCAACCCGCCAGCGTGATGTTATCCTTGATGTATTCCTCTCTACCCATCAGCATATCAGTGTCGAAGAACTCTACCTCAAAATTAAATCCAGCAACACCGGTATCGGTCACGCCACGGTGTATCGTACCCTCAAACTGTTTGCCGAATCCGGTCTTGCACGTGAAATCCTGCTTCATGACGGCCAGACGCGCTATGAACACGTCATTGCCGGTGAACATCATGATCATCTCGTCTGTACGAAATGCAATTCAATCGTTGAATTTGAGGATGAAACTATTGAAAAATTGCAGAAAGAAATTGCCGCTCGTCACGGCTTTCTGATTAAAAGCCATAAAATGGAAATATACGGTTACTGCGCTGTCTGTAAACAGTTGTGAATCGCCACTCTGCCCCTTTTCTTGCCGGCGGGGTGTTTTTTTATCTGTAAACTGAAATTGAATATCAAGAGCATACCAAGGATGAGTCGATATGGCATCATGTTGCAGCAAACAGACCTTGTCTGAAACAGAATTGAACGGAGATGTTAAAAGAGTCGCTCTGGTCGGTAACCCCAACGTTGGGAAGAGTGTTCTGTTTAATGCCTTGACCGGTGCGTACGTTACAGTTTCCAACTACCCCGGCACCTCGGTGGAGGTGGCGCGAGGGAGTGCTGTCATCAGTGGGCAGCAGTGGGAGGTGATTGACACCCCCGGCATGTACTCAATCCATACGATCACCGAGGAGGAGCGTGTAGCCAGAGAGATCCTGCTGCACGAAACGCCTGATGTTGTTGTTCATGTACTTGATGCCCGCAATCTGGAGCGGATGTTGGCCATGACGATCCAGTTGATAGAAGCCGGACTGCCGGTCATACTGGTTGTCAATATCATGGATGAAGCCGAACGGATGGGTCTTCGCATTGACTTGAAGCTGCTGCAGCAAAAACTCGGCATCCCGGTTATCGGTGCTGCTACCGCCCGTAAGCGTGGTATTGATGAAATTAGAACGGCGCTTCATGACTATCGGTGCGCCTGCGATCAGCAGCGCTTTGAATACAGTCGACTGCTTGAACGTGATATCTCGGAAGTTGCCGGTTTGATGCAGGGGGAATACATTCTCTCGCGCCGCGCGTTGGCTCTGCTGTTGCTGCAACAGGATGAGGAAATCATCGAACTGGCCCGGCAGCGTGAAGGAGACGGCTATGCACCACTGACGGAAAAGGTTCGAGAGATTACGTTTGAGCGTCGCGAATCATTCCACCTTGATCTGTCGATAGAGCGTAAGGATATGGTGCGGCGGATCATGCACGGCGTATTTTCCGCTCCGGAAAAACGAGTGGTGACACCTGCCGAACGGCTGTCAAACCTTGCTGTGCGGCCATTGACCGGTATACCGATGCTTATGATAGTGCTCTACTTTGGACTCTATCAGTTTGTCGGAGTTTTCGGTGCCGGCACCGTTGTGGACTTTATTGAAAAGAAGTTTTTTGTCGAAATATTCAATCCATGGATAACGGGAACGGTCAAGTCGTTAATTCCCTGGGAGATACTCCAGGAGCTGTTTGTGGGCGAGTATGGCATAATCACGCTCGGAATCCGCTATGCGGTCGGTATCATCCTGCCGATTGTGGCCACCTTCTTCGTTTTTTTCTCTTTTTTGGAGGACACCGGTTACTTTCCCCGTCTGGCATTGCTGGTCGACCGGATTTTCAAATATTTCGGCTTGACCGGGCGTGCCGTGATTCCAATGGTGCTAGGCTTCGGCTGCGATACCATGGCGACCATGGTGACCCGAACGCTGGAAACCACCCGTGAGCGAGTCATCGCAACGATACTGCTTTCTCTCACAATCCCCTGTTCTGCCCAGTTGGGCGTCATTATATCGCTGCTTTCAAAGTTTCCGGGTGCATTGGCAGTCTGGAGTGGCTGTCTGCTGCTGCTGTTTATCGTTGTCGGACTGCTCTCGGCAAAGATACTCCCTGGTGAAGCTCCGATGTTTTATATGGAGCTTCCCCCTATGCGCATGCCCCAGTTGGGCAACGTGGTTACCAAAACCTATACCCGTATGCAGTGGTATTTCATTGAGATACTGCCGCTGTTTGTGCTGGCATCGGTCTTACTCTGGCTTGGGAAAATTACCGGTTTATTTGAAAAGATGGTTGCTGCGATGACGCCGGTAATGGCTTCTATCGGTCTGCCGAAAGAAACGGCGGTGGCTTTCATATTCGGTTTTTTCCGTCGTGATTACGGTGCTGCCGGACTGTATGAACTGCAGACCAAGGGACTGATGGATGCCCGCCAGTTAACCGTTGCCGCCGTAACATTAACGCTTTTCATACCCTGTATTGCCCAGTTCCTTGTCATGAAAAAAGAGCGGGGCTGGAAGGTAGCCGGCGCTATTGGTATATTTGTCAGCCTGCTGGCATTTGGCAGCGGTTATGTTCTTAACCGGGCGTTGCTGGTGACGGGATTATTGTCATGATCTGCGGTTTCTGTGGTTTGGACTTTGAAGAAGAACATGGTAAAAAGGGGTGTGGCGGTTGTTCCGGCGGCTGTCACAGTGTCCATTGCCCTCGCTGTAATTATAAGAACCCGCTGGAAGCGGGCGTTGTAAAAAAATTACGAGACATCTTCGGGAAAAGTGTCCAGAAAAAGGAGTTAAATAATGAAACTCTCTGAAAAAGCTGAAGAAATACTTGAGTCACTCTGGACTGCCGTGGAAGAGGGGGGGGCAGCTTTTCTTGACCCGGAAAAGATGAGTTTTCCAACAGATGATCCCGCGTATCTCGAGCTGACCAGTCAAACCCTGATCGAAATCCGTCAGGGGATGATCTATTTCCGTCCCGAAGGTCGCGAAGAGGGTAAAATGTCAATCCGTCGCCATCGACTGGCGGAACGGCTGCTTATGGATGTCCTCAATATCCGCGGTAACGATGGCGAAATAAAAGCGTGTCAGTTTGAACATCTGCTCAACGATGGAGCCGACATCAAGCTGTGTACCATGCTCAATCATCCGGCCACATGCCCCCACGGCAAACCGATCCCTCCGGGTGAATGCTGCCTTCAGGCCCGTGCGCAAGGCGACCTGGGAGTTGTTCCTCTTACCGAGTTCAAATCGGGGCAGGAGGGGGAGATTGCCTATATTCAGACTGATGATAATAAAAAAATGCAGAAACTGATGGCAATGGGAGTGCTGCCGGGTAACCGTATCGTTTTGATGCAGGCGTATCCGTCATACATTTTTCGGGTAGGGTATTCGGAGTTTGCAATCGACAGCAATCTGGCTAAAGAAATCTTTGTGCGGAAGTAGGCTGGGGGTATTTCTCTATTGACAAAAGTGGACCGGTATTGTTCTACTGCACACTTGTGACTTTCAGCACACTAGAGTCTGCACGCTCGAATCAGTTATTAAAAACTACAGGAGGAAGTCGATGAACCCATTAGCACAAGAACTGAATGATCTGCTTACCCAACACAGCCCGCACGTTTTGGAAATGTTGTCCGATCTCGGTAAGAACCTCTTTTTTCCCAAAGGTATTCTGACCCAGTCGGCCGAAGCGAAAGACAAGGCGCACAAATACAATGCCACCATCGGTATTGCAACTGAGAACGGCGGCCCGATGTACCTGCAGTGCATCCAGGACAAGCTCTCCGCCTTTGATCCCAAGGATATCTACCCCTATGCACCGCCAGCCGGCAAACCGGAACTGCGCGCTCTCTGGACTGAAAAAATGCTGCGGGAAAACCCCAGCCAGCAGGGGAAGCACTTCAGTAACCCCATAGTTACCAATGCGTTGACTCACGGTCTCTCCATTGTTGGTGACATGTTTGTTGATAAGGGAGATCACCTGATTCTTCCCGACATGCTCTGGGGTAACTATAACCTGACTTTTGGCACCTGTAACGGTGCTATTGTCAAAAAACACCCGACGTTTACCGTAACTGGCGGCTATGACATCGATGCTTTCACTGCGACACTGAAAAACAGTGCCGAAGAAAAGGGCAAAGCGGTAGTGCTGCTTAACTTCCCGAATAACCCCAGTGGCTATACCCCGACAGTAGCCGAAGGGGACGCTATTGTGGCAGCTATCCTCGAAGTTGCCAAATCCGGGTGCAACATTGTTGTCGTGGTTGACGACGCCTACTTCGGGCTCTTTTACGAGGACAGTCTCAAAGAATCGCTGTTCGGTAAACTTGCCAACCTTCATCCGCGTATTCTTGCGGTTAAACTTGACGGCGCCACCAAGGAGGAGTTTGTCTGGGGCTTCCGTACCGGTTTTATCACCTTTGCCGACGGTAACAGCTATGAAAATACTCCGGTTATAACCGCTCTTGAGAAGAAGGCGATGGGTATTATTCGCGCCAAAATTTCCAACTGCCCGCACCCCTCACAGACCTTTGTCATTGAGGCACTTCGTTCTCCACAATTCCTGGCTCAGAAGGAAGAAAAGTTCCAGGTTATGAAGGGGCGCGCACTGAAAACCAAGCAAGTTCTTAACAGCAGCAAATACGAAAAAGCATGGGATTACTATCCATTTAACTCCGGTTACTTCATGTGTCTGAAGCTGAAAACGGTGGAAGCGGAAAAACTGCGCGTCCATTTATTGGACAAATACGGCGTCGGTGCCATTTCCACTACCAAGACCGACCTGCGTATTGCGTTCTCCTGCATCGCAGAGGAGAATATCCAGGAGCTGTTTGATATTATTTACCAGGGTGTTCAGGACCTCGCTTGATATTTGTATCGTTTTGGAAAAAGGAGAGGGCTCACATTTCGTGAGCCCTCTCCTTATATGGTAATCACTTACTATCTGTTTTTCCGCCATGGACAGGCCATACGCAAAAACTACTTTCCTTGTTCTCAAATCTCCCCTTGCCATCGAACATATTTACCACCCAGATGTTGGACGCGCTAACATCGGAAGGGCTCGACGACCAGTAAAAACAAAGCTGAACGTCTTTAAATCCTGCTTTATTTAAAAACTGATACGGAGATAAGAGTTCCATTCCGCCACCGTAGCCGGCGCGCATGGCATAGGTTATCAAAGTCCCAAGCTCGTCCTTGTTTGGGAGTCTCCAATCTTTTGCACCGGCGTACTCCTTTTTATTCAGCGTATTTATTAATTCGGAGGCACCAGCCCAGTCCAATTTACCCATATCGGCATCTCTCGCCCACGTCAAATCAGTGCGTTTATCCTCTACCGTCCTCCAGGAAAAGGCAAATCGCGAATCGTCCGCCAAAGCCGTTCCAGCCCACAATGTTATCATTAACACACCAGCCAGTAACAACGTCACTCGTTTCATTCACCGCCTCCTGATATTTGGTTGCACAACGAATAATTCTTATACCCTCTGTACGATTCTAATTTACGCATCCTACCAGAGCAAGACAAAGAGTTATATTCAGATTTAGGCATCATGAGCATATTTCTCATCAAATTGCCGGAAATACTCCAGTCTGCACCAATTTTCGACATTAACCAGCGACTGAAATGCTTCGCGAAAATCAGACATGCCGGTACTGAATACTCCATGTCCGTAAACAATAGCCGCACCGGTTATTCCGATCACCGGCGGGACATTTTTGGCTATGCCGCCGGCGCCTATCTCACCCGCGACTACCGGAGTTCCTCCCAAAAAACGAACTTTTGTGCAATCCTTCCAGCAATCTGCAGTATGGCACGTCCCCTTTTCGCTGCATATCATGCTCATGACTACCGCGAAGCGCGGGTGGCCGTGCAAAATGGCCCGACAGCCGGTAGTCTCGAAAATAGAGCGGTGAACGACCAGTTCGCTGGAGGCGGTGATGCCGACCGTTGAGCTGTTTTCAAAAGGAACCGGATCAATGCACCCCGGAAGTTCATCCAGACTCGATGCGGTTTGCGAAATATAGATCAAATTGCCGTTTGAATAGGAAATGTTGCCGAAAAAAGAATCAACCAGCCGGCTCTGAACAGTATATCGCCCAACAGTGGCAATCTCCATCAGAATGACACTCTTTTCAAGTAAGGGGCCTTGTTGAAACTCGAGCCCATCGGCTGAAATCGGAAGAAGTGATTCGTAGCGAAAACGGTTAAAGGCGGCCTCTTCGCCCGGAATGATGAAACCGTATGCAAGAATGTCTTCCAGATATTTGATATAGGTTGCATGAAAAACTGATGACCAGTTGATATACGACTGTTCGATCGTCAATGCCCCAACAGCAATGATTCCTATACCCTCCACGATAATCCCTTTGCGATTTCCTAACAGCTCGGCAATTCTTTCCGCAGAATCCAAGCCGAGTTCCTTTTTACGGACGATGGGAATGTCATGCAGAAACGTACGGGTTTCGGTGTCGCGGGGGACGATGGTGTGTTCAAAAACAGAGGACCTCTGAATGAGAAGCTCAGCGAAGGGTAGCGAAGGAGTTGCGGCAGCAAGGGCAAGACAGTTGAGGCGGGAGAGTACCGTTTCTGCCAGTGAAGCCAGAATGGGGTCTCCATCTGAAATCATGATGTCATCTTGAGCGGCAAAAGCGATTTGCCCGGCGTGTGATGAACCATCTGAAACCAGTTTTGCGCAATATTTTGCTATCTGGTCACGCATCAGGGGGTAGACGCGGGAAGGTTGGTAAACAGGATTGAACCGTCGGAAAGGGTTTCACTCCTGAGGCGGGCTGCACGATAACTCTTGGCGACAAGTGCCGATGGTGGAATGGTCACGCCGCTGTCGGGAAGAAATGCTGAGGTGACGTTTGTTCCGGCCTGCCAGGCTTCAAAGTGGAGATGCGGTCCGGTTGATCTTCCGGTAGAACCTGAGAGCGCCAGAGTGCTTTCAGCGGAAACCTGTTGCCCCTCTGCAACCACAATTCGACTGTTGTGTGCATATAACGTAATGATTCCGTTGTCGTGCTCTACGACGATAGTGTTGCCGTATCCGGAACGACGGCCGCTGTAGACGACCACACCGGAAGCAACCGCTTTAACCGGAGTTCCTGAAGGTATTGCAATGTCAACACCGTTGTGATGCCGCCAGGTGCCGTCAATCGGATCGATTCTCATGCCAATTTTTGAGGTTATCGTTCCACCGACAGACGGCAGATGAGGCTCAAAAATATTTTGTTCATGATTTTGCGGTAAGAGGGACGCAGTTACCGCTTTCAGGGCAATTTCATCCAGGGAAATAGTGTGAATTTTCTGTTTTTTTGAATGAGCACGCTTTTTAGAGGTAGAGGAAGGCTGGTCTTTGATGACGACGATGGCGCTCTTGTTGCTCGGTGTGTCAGTAAAAGTCTCAATGCCATCGACGGTGACAAAGCGGAAAATATCAGCTTCTGCAAACGTGCTTACAAGGCAAAAAACAAGAGATAGAGGCAGAATACGCAGACAGTGAAGCATGAACCCAAG
The DNA here is from genome assembly GCA_028687585.1 of Desulfuromonadaceae bacterium. Taxonomy (GTDB): domain Bacteria; phylum Desulfobacterota; class Desulfuromonadia; order Geobacterales; family Pseudopelobacteraceae; genus JACRCG01. The sequence continues at coordinate 77,021 of JAQTZV010000008.1, forward strand.
TGTGGAAAAATCTATACGATGCGGCGTCAATTGTGCTTGTTGTTCGTGATATTTTCTGATACTTAAATTCATTGGTGATATATAGCTCATTTTTGAAAATAGTTCAATTCTTCTGAGGGGTGTCTTGGTGTTTCAATATTATGACAAAACCATTCGGGGAACTGAAAAGGAAGATGCGCTCGTTATTCTGCAGTTTCTGAAAGGGATGATCGGGCAGAAATTTTCTTTTTTAAATTATTTCAGAGAGGTTCCCGTATCATACGATGCCGTTTTATTGAATGTTGAAAATGAGATGGCGGAATTTTCTGTTCATGAATATCAGGCAAAAGTAATAAATCTGGAAAAAATGACGCTCATCCATTCGCACCCACGGAGTACTTTTACTGAGGATATGATTGGTGAGGCTTTTTATGTCAGCTCTGCAAAAAAGCGCGTTATTTTATGTAATTTTGGATATACTCGAATCCGTTCAGTCACGAGGAAGTTTGTACGTGTTCTTCTTGAATGTCCCGTTGAAGTTGAAATGATTTTTGAAGGAGATATTTTAAAAGGCAATGTAAAAGACATTTCGCTTGGAGGTGCCGCTTTACACACCATGTCAGCAGACCTTTTAACACCGGGACTTGATGTAAATATGTTTTTGAAACTGCCGGATGCCAGCGGGAAACCGATTCTGGAAGTTGGCATCACTGCGACGATTATTAACGTAATCGGAACGAGTGCTCCTTTTACCTGTTTAATTGAGTTCCATACGGAAAAACATTCACAGCAGCAGATTGCATATTATATCAACCAGCGTCAGGTTGAGATAATCAAGGAGCTGAAGGATATATTTTTGTGATGTACCATTCGTATGCTGCTTTGCCTGAATTATGTGCAGACAACCGTTGTGCGTGACTGTTAATTAGGCATACCGGGTGGCATTGAGATCTCCTCTATACGCACTGTTTTTTCTAAGTATTTAAAAATGCGTGAATAATAATTAGGCAACAACTTGGCAAGAAGCTTGCTCTTGTGGTTGACTGTCTAACTCTGGTATCAGCCCCATATATGAAGCATTCCTTATTCATACGAACAAATATCAAGAAACGGGAGGTACTATCGTGAAAAAAGTTGAAGCGATTATAAAGCCGTTCAAGCTGGATGAAGTAAAAGAATCACTCAATGAAATCGGCATTCAGGGGATTACGATCAGCGAAGTAAAGGGTTTTGGTCGCCAGAAAGGTCATACGGAACTGTATAGGGGGGCAGAATATGTAGTTGATTTTATACCTAAAATTAAGCTTGAGATTATCGTCGCAGATTCAATTCTGCCGCAAGTAGTCGAAGCAATCGAAAAGTCTGCCAAAACCGGACGTATCGGTGATGGGAAAATTTTTGTTACCAATGTTGAAGAAGTGATCCGTATCAGAACGGGTGAAACAGGAGAAGATGCGCTGTAATATAATAAACCACAAAAAGGAGTAACAGATGACACCGAAGCAAGTTGTTGAATTTGCCAAAGAAAATGGCGCGAAGATGGTAGATTACAAATTTATGGATTTTATTGGTACCTGGCAGCACGTTTCAGTGCCTATTACCGAGTTTGATGAGGATACCTTCGAGGAGGGGCAGGGCTTTGACGGCTCTTCAATCCGCGGTTGGCAGCCGATCCACGCCTCTGACATGATCCTTCTTCCTGATCCGACAACCGCAAAGATGGATCCGTTTATCAAGGTTCCGACAATGTCGATCATTTGCGATATTTTTGATCCAATCACAAAAGAAGATTACTCGCGTGACCCGCGCAATATTGCAAAAAAAGCTGAAATGTACCTGAAGTCAACCGGAATCGGCGACACCGCATTCTTTGGCCCGGAGGCTGAGTTCTTTATATTTGATGATGTCCGCTATTCTTCAACTGCCAATCAGTCATTTTTTGCTGTAGATTCGTCTGAAGGTGCCTGGAATAGTGGTCGCGAAGAGTTTCCCAACCTTGGTTACAAACCGCGTCATAAAGAAGGTTACTTCCCCTGCTCTCCGGTTGATTCCCAGAATGACCTGCGTAACGAGATGGTTGAAGTGCTCCAGTCTGTCGGTATTCGTGTTGAGTGCCAACACCATGAAGTTGCCACCGGTGGTCAGGCAGAAATTGATATGCGTTTTTCTTCACTCGTTGATATGGCTGACCAGTTGCAGTGGTTCAAATATGTTATCAAAAACGTTGCTTACCGCAACGATAAAACAGTAACCTTCATGCCGAAGCCGTTGTATGGCGATAACGGTTCCGGGATGCATTGTCACCAGTCGATCTGGAAAGACGGACAGAACCTGTTCGCCGGCGATAAATACGGCGGTCTTTCCCAGATGGCCCTCTGGTACATTGGCGGTATCATCAAGCACGCCAAAGCACTCTGTGCCATCACCAATCCAACCACTAACTCATACAAGCGCCTTGTGCCCGGTTTTGAGGCTCCGGTTAATATGGCGTATTCAAGCCGTAACCGTTCCGCTTCACTCCGTATCCCAATGATGTCCACCAATCCTAAGTCCAAGCGTGTTGAATACCGTACTCCTGATCCATCATGCAATGGGTATCTGGCTTTTGCAGCCATGCTGATGGCCGGTCTTGACGGCATTGAGAACAAAATTGATCCGGGTCAGCCACTTGATAAAGATATTTACGGGCTGTCACCAGAGGAATTGAAGGACATTCCATCTGCTCCGGGTACTCTTGAAGAGGCACTTAAATGTCTGAAAGATGATCATGAGTTCCTGCTGAAGGGTGATGTATTCACCCCCGACGTTATCGAGAAGTGGATTGAGTACAAAACCGAGGCTGAGGTAAATCCGGTCCGTATGCGTCCGGTGCCACTTGAGTTTGAACTGTACTACGATATTTAATTTTAATTTAAACGGTAATAAACAGAGCAAAGGCGGGAGCTACCCCGCCTTTGCTGCTTTAACACCTCAATTGTATCAACTCTCTGGTAAAGAATTTTGGGTGTTAGTAAATTAATTTATCACCATTACTTGCGGGGCCAGAATCTGCTTTAATTTAGACAAAGCCCGCTCTTCAATCTGCCGTATCCGTTCACGAGATATCTGAAAATGATCCGCTATGTCCTGAAGTGTCAACGGCTCATCGCTTGTCACCCGATGCTCAATTATAAAACGCTCCTTCTCGTTTAATCCTTCCAAAGCTCTTTTTACGTGGAGTTTCAGTTCATGCTCCTGCTGATATGTATCCAGCAGCTCCTCCTGATTCATTCGATCATCTGCGATGGTTTCAAGAACCGTTACGTTGTCGCTCTCGCCAATATAGCTATCAAGTGAAACTTCTCCTTTCATGCGCTGTTCCATATCAGTCACATCCTGATCAGAGACCTGAAGCATATGAGCAGTTCCGGCGATGTTCGGTTCATGCCCCGTCAACTGAAAGAGCTTTTCCTTTGCTTTGCGCAACCCATAGAACAGTTTCCGCTGTGCTTGGGTCGTTCCAATTTTCACAAGACTCCATGCGGAAAGAATGTAATTCTGGATATAGGCCCGAATCCACCATACGGCATATGAGATAAGGCGCACGCCCTTGTATGGGTTGAACTTCCGTACCGCAATCATCAGTCCGATGTTTCCCTCCTGAATCAGATCAAGCATCTTGAGACCATAATGACGATATTCTGATGCAACCTTGACAACATATCGAAGATTGGAAGTGATCAGCGTATGCGCCGATTCCAGACTCTTTTCCTCAAACAACCTCTCGGCATGGAAACGTTCTTCATCTTCATTCAGAATTTTGAATTGTCTGATTTCAGCCAAATACAGCGTCAGGCTGTCAGCTAAAACCGGGTAATTAGCGACCATAACATACCTCCTGCATGAAGGTGATTTGCATTGGCACTCTCGCCTGTTGACTGCTAAAAATATAGCAACTATTGTTCAAGAAATCAAGGGCAATAATTATATTATTAACAACAATACTAATATGTTAACTGCATATATTTTTGTGTATTCCCCCTTGATTTTTTTAAAAAGCTGTTTATCCATAAGTCAGAAATACAAAATGAAAGGAGGTAATTCACATGGCAACCTGGGATGTTTTCAAAGAGCTGGACACGTTAAGACGGGAGATCGATGAAGCGGTTCGTGGCGCAGGTTACAATCGACAATTTGGTCCGACATTCCTTTCGCCGGTAACAACCCGTCGTTTTCCAATGGTCAACTTCAGTGAAGATGAAGGGCATGTATACATCGAGGCACTGGTTCCCGGCGTAGATCCAAAAGATGTCGAACTTTCTGTGCTGCGGAACACTGTCACCGTCAGTGGTGAGCGTAAGCCGTTTGTCGAAAAAGAAGGGCAGATTGTGCATCGCTCTGAACTCGGTTCCGGCAAATTTTCCCGGACTCTGGAACTGCCGGTTGATATCGATCCTGAAAAAATTTCTGCCCAGTGCAAAGACGGTATCATGCAGATCACCCTGGCCAAGGCAGAACATGCCAAGCCGAAGAAAATTGAAATCAAGCTTTCGTAAACAATCAAACCACTTGGAAAGGAGGTAATTATCATGGCAGCAAACAGCTTGACGGAAAGAAATGATGAACGGAATGTCCAGGCACGTGAAGAGACACGGTCGAACGAAAAATATATCCGCCCGGCGGTGAATATCATAGAGACCGAAGAAGGTCTTGTCCTTACCGCTGACATTCCCGGTGCATCTAAAGAGGCTCTCGATGTTAACGTCGAAAAAGGCATTCTGACCATCAACGCACCGGCACAGCACAGCATGTCGGGAACCTCTGCCTATCGTGAATTCGAACTTGCCAGTTACTACCGTCAGTTCACGATTCCGGAAAGTCTCGATCACGAAAAGGCAAAAGCAGAGTATGTTAACGGTATTCTGACTCTGCGGGTGCCCAAGGCGGAAGTTGCAAAACCGAAACGGATCTCCGTACAGGTTGGTTAAGGAAAAGTGGGTGAAGTTGCCTGAAAAATGGAACGAGGCGCTGGAGAGGGTTCACGACAAAGTCGGCCATTTCCTGAACAGGCTGGTGACATGGAAGAAACAGGAACAGTCACCGGAAAGGACCCTTTCAGAATTCATGAAGCTTGGTAGCCCCCAGCTGGACATGCATGAGGCGTCTGATGAACTGATTGTCAGGGCCGAAGTACCTGGACTTAATAAAGATGACTTTTCAGTCATGCTTGTCGGCAGGCGGTTAACAATACATGGTGAAATGAAAGTCGTACGAGAACAGAAAGGAGGTGATGGGTGCCTTATTTCAGAATGCAGGTACGGCAGTTTTTTCCGCACTGTCCAGTTGCCGTACGATATAGATGAGAAGTTGATTACGGCGGAGCTCAAACACGGGGTCCTCACCACCCGGCTCCCCAAGCCGGAAAAGGAACAGCATACCCGCTATCGTGTACCTGTCTCCTGAACACATGAAGATGCACCGAGGGCCGCTTGATGCGGCCCTCACTATTTTGAGCATAGGACACCATTGCTAAACGTATGGCTCGCCTTGACGACTATCAGTTCGGTCAACCAATAAAGCTTTACATTCTGGCCAGTTCAGTGTTAGCCATTAAGGTAAGGCGGTCTGAGTATTTGATTTTTGACCGGGAGGATCTTCCGTGCAGAGACGTTTAACTGTTATTACCCTATAAAAAGCAGTAATCCACGAAAAGCACGAAATACACGAACGAAATCAGAAAGACAAACAACTTCACGACGTAACCTGCTTGGTGAATCACTGTTTTACTGTAATGCTTTAATTTTTCGTGTTTTATCGTGCTTTTCGTGGACTCAAAAGCCGTTTTTAGGATTACTGTTCCAACGGCAACGGTCTGATGGCTTACGGACGGGAGGTTGCCGCCCGAACCGAGCAACAGTGGCGCCCTATCAAGCATGTGCGCCGGATCAAGGCTGCCACGAGCGCTATCCCCGGTTCTTAGAATATGGCGAGGCTGAAAGTTGGCAGAAAGGGCTGGAAAGATTGAGGCGGAAATATCCGAAAGAGGATTTCAGCGTAAACAAAGAGGGAAACTGACATGAATGCTGTAAGCTACATCGTGAAATGCCCATTATGCGGCACCGGCAACCGTATCCCGGCAGATAAAGAAGGGCTCAAGGGACATTGCGGCAGTTGCAAGGCAGTCCTGCCGCCAATGTACTGTCATGCTCAGCAGATGACCGACCGAACCTTCGACTCATTCATAAACTCCTATCCAGGCCCGGTTTTGGCGGAATTTTGGGCTCCTACTTGACCGCATTGCCATACGTTCGCACCGGTGGTGCGAACTCTTGCAGAAAAACTGGCCGGACAGGCGGCAGTATTACAGATCAATACCCAGGACAGCTCAAATCTGGCAACTCGCTTCGGAATCCGTGGTATCCCGGCAATAGTACTGTTGAAGCAGGGACGAGTTATAGATCAACTTCCGGGAGCTCAAGCGCTTGATGCTGTTATAGCGTGGTTCCGCCGGAAAGCATAAAAAGTTCTGCTTGATGTACCCGTTATCCTCCCAATTTTTGTGGAATTGCAGGATCTCGAATTTTAAGGAGTTTGCCTCTGGAATATCTTGTTTATGTCAAAACTATGACACACCATCTCTTTTTCTATGCATATCTAACGCGTACAAACTAGTCGTTTAGTATCCCATTATCTTATAACACCCGTAAAATACAAGTGTATTTTGTGTTTTATGGGTATGGTACAAATATTGCTTGTGTGGTTGATTGTCAGCATCATGACAGAAAAAACGCAATAAGTGCCTAAAGTGAAATGGGGGCAGCCATGTTAACAGAAAATTTTGACAAAACCGTACAGAGTGGAATCAAACTCAAGAATGGGAGTGCTGAAGAAACTAGCGCTCCCGAATACATGCATGCCCTACTTGAAGAGGCGCGTTTCATCAGTAGTTTTATGGCAGCTGTCTGTACTTCTCTGGAAATTGACGATATCTGCTCAATCGCCGCCAGAGCTCTTTATGAGTATTCCCCTTTTTACCGGATTGTCTTTACTTTTTCCTCAAATCCTGAGGTAAGAACCGTTACCATTTCACCGATGGTTCAGAAAGGAATTCTTGCTGCCAAAGCAAAAATTACTGTTGGGGCAATTTGCTCTCAGTCTGATGTACCAGAGAGTTCACTTGCCTCTGCCCACCTTACATTACCGGACAACATTGGTGCCATTGCCATTTATTTTAAGGCCGGGCAGGATAAAACCTTTTCCGAGTCACTTCTCGTTAGCGTGACAGCCTGTTTCAGTCAGACGATCAGGAATGCACAGGAACATGGCAAGATGAAAGATCTGGCTATGCGCGACGGCCTTACGGAACTTTCAAACCGCAGAATTTTTGATGAGACTCTCGCCCAAAAAGTAAAATACCCGGACATGCATCCGGTTTCTCTCCTTATAATCGATTTGGACAATTTCAAACAGGTGAACGACACCTTTGGTCATCAAGCCGGTGACCAGGTGTTAAAGACTGTTGCGAAAATTCTTAAGGAGAGTTGCCGCGGGCAAGATCTGGTAGCCCGCTTTGGCGGAGAAGAGTTTGCCATTATTCTTTCGCAGACAAAAGCGGTGACTGCTCATGCTATTGCACAACGGATCAGAAACAGGTTGGCAAAAACCGTTTTCACCTTCGATGACCGACCGCTGCTCATGACCGCCAGTATAGGTCTGGCAACGTGTCATGAAGGAAGCTCCATCTTCACTGCCAATCTGGTAAAACAAGCTGACAGAGCTCTGTATCAAGCCAAGAGAACCGGCAAAAACAAGGTTTGTGTGTACCCTGATGATTTGCTGAAAGTTGAAACAACCGGCTTTGGCGCGGATAATTATGGAGCGCTTACTTCCGCTCATTGTTGAGTCAATATGAAGTGCAGCGCTCAAAATGTCCTGGTAACGTTATTTGACAAAAAATGTGCTGCCTTGATTCTATCAGGAAACTAACTGTATTTTGCATTAAGTCGTTTAATATGTAATTATACAAAAAATATAATTTCTATTACACGGTGACATAATGCTTCAGGTTAATACGACAGACCGTTTATTATTCAATTTGTGCATACTGCTGCTCCTCATTCTCTTCACCGGCTGCGCCGGGAAAGCGCTCCCTCCGGTAACAGTTAAAATCCCGACCCGGACCATCGATTACCAGAAAGAGGTAAAACCGCTGCTGGATAAGCGCTGCACAGTCTGTCACTCCTGCTACAACTCTCCCTGTCAGCTCAAGCTGGACTCATTTGAGGGGATCGACCGGGGGGCGACGAAACGCGCGATTTATAACGCCGGGCGGTTGACAACCATGGAGCCGACCCGGTTGTTTACCGATGCCCAGACCACACAGGAGTGGCGCAAAAAGCAGTTCTTCAGCGTTACCGAGAGCAGTGTCGGTGACGGCTTGAACAACTCGCTGATGATCCAGCTGCTCTCCCATAAGATGAAAAACCAGAAGAGTACCGGCGAGTACAAGCCTGAAGCGGATGACCTGACCTGTGCCGAAAATCGCGAAGAGTTGGGGGGATATCTGGAAAAGCACCCCAACAACGGTATGCCGTTCGGGTTTCCACCGCTGAAGCAGGACGAGTTCGAGACAGTCGCCGGGTGGCTCGTTCAGGGCGCCAAAGGACCTGATGCCGCCCAGCAGGAACTGCTCACGACACCGAAGCCGGCGGATGCCCTGGCCATCGGAGAGTGGGAAGACTTTTTCAACCGCAACGATGCCAAGCACGCCATGACGGCGCGCTATATTTACGAACATCTCTTCCTTGCACATCTGAAATTCGGCACACCGACGGGCGAATTCTATGAACTGGTGCGCTCCACAACTCCGCCGGGCCAACCGATCAATCTGATCGCTTCTGTCCGTCCCTATGACGATCCGGGTGTGGCACAGGTGTACTACCGTTTCAGGAAAATCCACTCCACTATCGTCCAGAAGACCCATATGGTATTCGATCTTGATGATAGGCAACTCAAGCGATTTGACGAGCTGTTCATTCAGCCTGAATGGCTGCAGCCGCCGCACCTGATGGGGTATGACCCGAAACTGAGCTCCCGTCCGTTTGCTGTGTTCGAACAGATCCCTCCCCGTTCGCGCTACCAGTTTCTGCTCGACAATGCCCGCTACTCGATTATGACATTCATTCATGGTCCGGTCTGCAAGGGGCAGATCGCCCTCAACGTGATTGATGATCACTTCTGGGTGATGTTCATGGATCCCGATCACGATCTGAGTGTGCAATACCCGGCGTTTCTGAAGCTGCACGCTGACAAGCTTACCATGCCAATAGAGAGCGGCAGCGACCTGGGGCTGTTCTCGGCGCTTACCGACAAGCATCGTAACGCGGCGGTGGAGTTTTACAAAGCCCGGCAGGATTACTACATGTCGCACAATTACACCGGCCTCGGAATTGACTCAATCTGGGCGGGAAGTCGACCCGGCGATGAACCGCTGCTCACCATTTATCGCCATTTCGACAGCGCATCGGTGCATAAGGGAGCGCTCGGGAATCTGCCCAAAACTCTCTGGGTCCTCGATTATCCCCTGTTGGAGCGGATCTATTATGCCCTTGTTGCCGGATTTGACATTTACGGCACCGCCGGTCATCAACTGGCGGTTCGGCTGTATATGGACGAACTGCGTGTCGAAGGGGAGAGCTATTTCCTCGATTTTCTTCCTCCGGCTAAACGACAGGAGATCATGCAGTCGTGGTATATCGGCGAGAAACTGGAGAATATGCATTACTACCCGTCTGCTCTGCCGGCCCGGATCTCGTTCGTCACCGCTGACCCCAAGCGCGAGTTTGTCGAACAAGTGGTGGACCGGCATCTGCTCCCGGCCAGTGGCATAAAGTTCGATCCGCTCAACTATCTACGGGCTGGTGAACAGTACCCTGTCATGCCAAAAGGATACAAAAGTGTGGATGACTATATAGGGGCATTCCGGGCTCTTTCTCAGCCTGGCACTCCGTTCGCCAGAGTCATCAATGGTAACAACTCCAACCTTGCCTACCTGAGGATCCGCCTGAAGAACGGCACTAATGTGATCAGCAGTATGGTGGTCAACCGATGGCATGACAATGTGTCTTTCCTGATCAAGGAAGATGCCCATCTCGATGCGACAAAGGACAGTGTTGATTTTGTCGCTGGGCTGATAGGCTCATACCCGAATTATTTCTTTGATGTCCAAGAAGAAGATCTGCCTGATTTTATCGACCTGCTGGCCCATTATGAAGATACCCCGAAGGAACTTGCGCGGTTGGCAAAATACGGGATAAACCGGGCGGACGACCGCTTCTGGGAAACCTACGACTGGTTTCAGCAGCGCTTCAACAAGGATGAGCCGGTGCGTGGAGGGCTTTTTGATTTAAACCGCTACTACTACAGGGCCCTTTGATATGAGGAATCGGGCATTGCTAAAGAGAGAGAGAATCCATAAGTAATGAGAGGTATCACATGCTGATCCTTGCCGGAGACATCGGCGGAACATCCACGCGGCTCGCCTATTTCGACAGCACCGGCGGGACTCTGGAGCCGGTAGTCGAGGAGCGCTTCCCCAGTCGGGAGAGCGGGAGCCTGGAGGAGATCGTCAGCCGTTTTGCCGCCGAGCAGGGGCTGACTGCGGAGAGCGCCTGTTTCGGCATTGCCGGGCCGGTCCGCAATGGCCATGTCAGAACGCCCAACCTTCCCTGGAGCATTGAGGCCACCGTGCTGTCCCGCATCCTCGGACTTCCGGCGGTGCGGTTGATCAACGATCTTGCGGCCAATGCCTACGGCATTGATCTCCTGGGGCCGGATGACCTGATAACACTCAACCCTGGTGTTCCGGATCCCACCGGTGCTATCGCTGTTGTTTCTGCCGGCACCGGGCTGGGAGAAGGCCTTGCCTACTGGGACGGCACTGCTCACCGGCCGCTTCCCAGCGAGGGGGGACATGCTGATTTTGCCCCCCGCAATGAGCTTGAGACGGAGTTGATGCTCTTTCTGCGCGACGAACATGGACGCGTGAGCACCGAACGGGTCGTCTCCGGTCCCGGATTCTGCAATATCTACCGTTTCCTGCGCGACGCCCGGCACCTTCCTGAAATCCCGGCGATTGCAGAGGCGATGCGCTTAGGGGATCCGGCTGCGGTCATTTCCCGGGCGGCCCTTGCAGGAGAGTGTCCACTCTGCGGTCAGGTCCTTGACCTGTTCGTTTCCCTGTACGGGGCAGAGGCGGGCAATGTTGCTTTGCGCGTGCTGGCCACCGGCGGTATCTACCTCGGGGGGGGCATTGCTCCGAAAATTATTGAACGGCTGAAAGGGCCGGGGTTTATGATGGCCTTCTGTGCCAAGGGGCGTCTGAGCCCGCTTCTGGAGAATATCCCGGTTCGGGTTATTCTCAATGACCGGACTGCACTGCTCGGCGCTGCGCGTTGTGCAGCTATTTCCGGACCGGACTAATTAACCGAATTAACCGGAGGAAAATTGCACCAATGACAGCCACTTCCCCACCGCGAGACCTCACCCGCACGATGCTGGCGCTGCTTTTTATCGGCTTGCTCATTGTTGCCTGTTTCTGGATTCTGCACCCGTTTTTGAGCGCCTTGCTGTGGGCTGCCATGATAGTTATTTCATCGTGGCCGCTCATGCTGAAAATACAGGTGCTGCTCTGGGGCAAGCGCTCCCTGGCCGTGGCCTTCATGACGTTGCTGCTGCTTATGATGCTTGTGGTGCCGTTATCTCTTTCAATCATAACGGTTGTTGAACGCTCCGACGAGATTGTCGTTTGGACCAGGTCCCTTGCCACTCTCTCTCTGCCGGCGCCGCCTCCCTGGGTCGGCAATCTGCCGGTAGTCGGTAAAAAGATAGCAGATGGCTGGAGCCATCTCGCCACCAGCTCTCCGGCGGAGCTTTCCGCGCGCATAACGCCCTACGGTGGAATTGCCGCGAGCTGGATCGCGTCAAAGGCCGGGAGTTTCGGGATGATGATAGCGCAGTTCCTCCTGACGGTGATTATCTCGGCAATACTCTATAGCACCGGCGAAATGGCCGCTACAGGGGTCTGTCTCTTTGCCCGGCGGCTTGCCGGGCAGCAGGGAGAGGATGCTGCAATCCTTGCGGCAAAGGCGACCCGGGGGGTTGCTCTCGGGGTTGGCGTCACTGCGCTCGTTCAGGCTCTTCTTGGCGGGATAGGCCTGGCCGTGAGCGGGGTGCCGGCCGCAACCCTGCTTACGGCAGTCATGTTCATGCTCTGTCTGGCACAGGTCGGACCGGCGCTGGTGCTCATACCGGCGGTGGTCTGGCTCTTTTGGCAGGACCAGACCCTCTGGGGGAGCATCATGATTTTCTGGACGATGTTTGTCGGTACCATCGACAATTTTATCAAGCCGTTTCTGATTAAAAAAGGTGCCGATCTTCCGCTGATTCTTATTTTTGCCGGTGTGCTCGGCGGACTGTTTGCCTTCGGCATCATCGGTCTCTTTATCGGCCCGGTAGTGCTTGCCGTTACCTACACCCTGCTTTCAGCGTGGGTGGTCGGTGACATTTCCGGAGAAGTGTCGGCTTCTGATGAAAATGCTTAATGATGGTTCATTGTTGTTGACTTCTACATAGTCAGTGGTACAGTTTTTATGAATATTTTCTAAACGCTTCGCAGCAATGGCGAATAAAAAAAATGGAGGAAATAATTTATGCTGATAAGATCGCTTTACCTTTTGTTGATTGCCCTGTTTGTGAGCGAGGCAGCCTTCGCCGCCGGCGAGTCTTCGGTGAAAGTCAGTGTCACCACGCCGGGTGCAACGGTGAAGGTTGATCAGGTCATCCAGGATGGCAGGGTGGTGGTAAACGTCCAGGATGCTAATAAAAACCCGTTACTCGGCTTGGGTACCCCGGATTTTTCGGTAACGCAGGCGGGAAAAAAGGCGAAAATCGTTTCGGTGCTACCGATTACCGAGAGCCTTGATGTGCCGCGTCATATCGTCATGGTTCTGGATAATTCGTTCTCAATGAGCGAGCGTAACGCGGTCAAGCCGCTGCTTCAAGGTGTTGCCGAGCTGCTTAAGACCGTTCGGCCGATTGATGATGTGCAGGTTGTGGTTTTTGACAGCACGCAGAAAATTACCGTCGATGGCCGCGAACTGCGTGTGAAAACATTCAAATCAAATGTCCCGGCTGAGGTGCAGGCTTTCGCTGATACGGCCTATGGAAAGGAAGGCCTTACCACCAAGACCACACTATACGAGGGAATGCTGGCCGGCCTCGATCTCGTCGGAAAAATGCCTGCCAAGGAGCCCCACTTCATGGTTGTCTTCAGCGACGGACAGGATCTGAACAGCGCGTACAAACGCGAGGATGTCCTCAAAGCAGCAAAAGGGGTCGGGGCTTTCAGTGCGTTCGCTGTTGATTATATGGAAACAGCGGAAGCCGACAAATTCCTGTCCAAGTTTGCCACCCAGAACGGCGGCCAGATATGGAAGGCTAAATCAGAGACAAACCTTGTGCCTATTTTCCAGAGTGTTGCCTCGAAAATGCAGTATCTGTATGTCGTCAATTACCTGTTTGAGCCGAGCGGAAAACTATCCGTTGCGCCGACCAGTCTGACAATTAATGAAGTAAAAACTTCCGGTTTGGCTGCAAAATTGGATACGACTACGCTGCTGCTGCGGCCGGTGGTTGATTCCGTCTACGGCATCGCCAGCTGGAAAGTTGCCGTCAGCAATAGCAAGGGGAGCGTTGCCGACCTTGCCGGAGAGGGCAATCCTGCAGCGGAATTGAGCATTCCACTACAGTCAGTTGAATTGCAGGTGCTTGCCACCGGGGGCGACCTTGCCGTGAAGATGGAGCTCAAAGACAGCAAAGGGCAGAATCTGGTGCTGACTGCGCAACCGGTTACCATCAAGATTGTCCAGACAAGCGCACGCCTGACGTCGGCTCCTGCCGGTCCTACCGGCGTGACGATCGAAGAGATCAAGACTATTGATTCTTCTCCGATGCTGGCTCATTTTTACTTCGCCAAAGCGTCAAGTGACATTCAGTCACAGTATCTTCGTTTCAGCGCTCCCGGGGAAACGGCAGGGTTCGATGAGAAAAAGTTCACCACTACCCTCGAAAAATATTACCAGGGTCTGAATATTATCGGTAAACGTCTGATTGACAATCCCGAAGCCAAAATCACACTGGTCGGGTGCAACGACAACACCGGCAAGGAAAAGGGGAATAAAAAACTCTCTACACTACGGGCTGAAGTTGTGCGGGATTACCTGCAGACGATCTGGAACATCGCCCCTGACCGGATAACTATCAAGGCGCTTAACCTACCAACGAAGCCGAGTTCCGTAAAAACCAAGGAAGGTCAGGCGGAGAACCGGAGAGTTGAGGTCGTTTCGACTGACCCGGCAATACTTGAGCCTATCCGGAGCACCTACCTTACCACCCGGATCGACACTTCCAATCTGACGATGCGGCCTGATGTCGTTGCGCCCTACGGCATTGCCAGTTGGACGGTAACCGCCACTAACGCCTCGGAAACTCTGGCCAACATGTCAGGGAAGGGGGCGCCGGCCAAAGAAATCAATATTCCGCTCGCGTCAAGGGATCTTAAGGCGCTTGCCGCCGGTGGCGACATTACCGTGAAGATGGAGATGCTGGATAATAAGGGCCAGACAATTGCGCTTACTCCTGAACCGGTCAAGGTTACCTTCATCCAGACCAGCCAGAAGCTCGCAGAAAAGCAGGGCCTGATAGTTCAGGAAAAATACGCCCTGATTCTGTTCGACTTCGACAAGGATACGATTGAAGCCCAGAACCAAACCATCGTCAACCGGATCGTGGAGCGCATCAAAACGTTGCCCCAGGCTAAGGTAGAGATCGTCGGTCATACCGATAACATCGGTGCGGAAAAATACAATCAGAAGCTTTCCGAGCGCCGGGCTTTGGCAGTAAACAAGATGCTGACAGCTGCGTATGGCGAAGCCCCGGGAGACCGGATCCGTTACTCGGGCGTAGGTCAGAACTCCCCGCTGTTTGACAACCTGTCGCCTGAGGCCCGTTCATTCAACCGTACAGTGACCATCACGGTGGAATACCTGAGTGCCGAGTAGGCCGATTTTATGACAATTTCAAATCGAATATGAAATCAAGGCGGTGATTGTTTCAGCAGTTGATGCCGGCTCTCTGTTTTTGGGGGGCCGGCTCTTTATTGTACTTGACTGACAGGAAAGGTTATTGGGACAGAGTGGTGGAATAGAACTGTTCCAAATCCGTATGTTCGCTCTTTCCAAATACTGTACTAGCCTTGTTTCGGGATCACATAATAATAAATGGAGAAGAAGTGGCATGCGCTTCCTGCAAGGACAAAAAGGTGCCAGATTGCATGATTGTAGGGGAGGCGATCCCAGAGGTAAAAGATGACGCCCACAGTGTAGGCTACACCGCCGGCAAACAGCAGTAAGATACCATTTGCCGGGAGTGCTGCGAAGAGAGGCTTCCAGGCGATCACCACGATCCATCCAAGAGCTATGTAGAGTATCGGTCCGATATACCGCAGGCGATGGATCGTGAAGATCTTCATGACCGCCCCCGCTGTTCCCAACCCCCAGACCGTCCCGAATAGAGACCAGCCCCAGGCTCCCCGTAACGTCACCAGGGCAAAAGGAGTGTAGCTCCCTGCAATCATCACGTAGATGCTGGCGTGGTCCAGAATACGGAAAATATATCGGATGTAGGGCTTGTGCACGCTGTGGTAGGCGGTTGACAGGCAATAGAAGGTGATCATAGCCACGCCGTACATGCAGGCGCTGACAACGCGATATATATCATGCTGCCTGGAGGCAAGTGTGATCAGGGCGATTACCCCGATTACGCTCACCAACGCGCCGAATCCGTGGGTGCAGCGGTTAGCCAGCTCTTCCCCTTCGCTGTAGAACACAAGCCGTTCACTGTGATCAATAGTTTTCATGGAATTAATACTACAACTTATGGTATGGGAAAGACAAGGCAACTAACATAGCGCGAAGTACCTTCCGCTTGACAACCGTAATTACTGCAGTAACCTCAGTCCAGGCTGACGAACATTCCGGAATAAGAGCATAACTCATTATGCGTGCTCCCGAGAGCCCTAATTGCTGCAGGGGAGCCTTTCATGTCTTCACCAGATTATGATGTTATAATTGTAGGCACCGGACCGACAGGGCTTGGCGCCGCGTTTCACCTTGTTGAACACTCTTCTTCTCTCTCCATTCTTATGGTTGACAGAGAGAAAATATGCTCCGGGGGTCTGCTTAACGACTGCAAGCAGAACTATACGTTTCCGATCGGCTTTGCTGTCGAGAATTGGAGCAGAGAAGAGGCCGAGCGGTTATTACCGCAAGTCGAAAAATGGCTGCAGCCGGTTATAAAAGAAAAACAGAATATCGACGTGTACCGGCGGAGGGCTGAACGGCTTGGCACTACTCTTCTTGATATTCGTCAGGCCCATGTCGGCACCGATCGCAGCCTGCGGCTGATACAATACCTTCGTGACGAGCTGTCGCGGCGTGGAGTGCAGTTTTTGCTGGAGCGGGAAGTAACTGACATATTTGATAATGCCTCGGGTACCGGTATAGTGATGTCCGATGGCGAATCATTTCGTGGGCGTAGGGTTGTTGTCTCGCCCGGACGGAAAGGTTTCAGCTTTCTCCAGCAAGTGATGGAGCGGATGGGCATTTTTTATATCGACAATGTGGTGGATGTTGGAATCCGCATTGAGACAAAGCGTGAAAACTACCCGATCGTAAATGACTATTATGATCCCAAGTTTATCTTTCCCAATAGTGTACGCACCTTCTGTACCAACTCCGGGCTCGCCAAGGTAGTGCTGGAGCGTTATCAGGAATTTAACCTGGTTAACGGCCATGCCCTTTCAGAACATCACTCCGGGAATAATCTGGTGAATTTTGCCCTGCTCAAGACAATCGGCCTGAAAAATCCGGTGCGGAGCGGCCAGCAGATGGCTGTTTTTCTCGCCCGACTGGCCAATGAAATCGGCGGTGGCATGCCGCTTATGCAACGGGTTGGAGATTTTCGCATGGGGAAACGCTCCAGTGGAGAGACTTTTAATGAAGACCTCTACGACTTCCCTCCAAGTTGCCAGGTCACGCCGGGTGATCTGGGACTGGCTGTGCCGGCAAAGATTATGCGTCATCTCTGGGAAGCCATGAAAAGGCTTGATACCATTGTCCCCGGTGTCCTCCACCCAAGCACCATAATGTACTATCCGGAGATTAAAATGTACGCCAACAAACCCGCCTTTCTCGATAGTCATTTCAGGGTGAGCGCTTGTGTGTACATGGCAGGTGACGGCGCCGGAACATCACGGGGGATTACCGGCGCCTGGGCAAGCGGCATCAGGGTGTCAGAAGGTATCCTGCAGAGCTTTGCTGCTGACTTTTAAGCATATTTCGGTATTGTTCTCAATATATTAGTTGAAATAGTAAATAACTGGGGTATTCTTAATCAATGATAACAACAACGACACTTGATAATGGCGTTCGCATCGTTACCCAAAAAATTGGCTTTATGCACACGGTAACGACCGGCATTTGGGTTGCAAATGGTACCCGGCATGAATCTCCGGAAGATAATGGTGTTGCCCATTTTATTGAACACATGCTCTTTAAGGGCACAAAGCGCCGTAGCGCTCACCAGATCACCCGCGAAATAGACTCAATGGGAGGCATCCTCAACGCGTTTACCGGACATGAGTATGTCTGCTATTATGCCAAGGTTCTGGCTAAATTCCTTCCTCGTGCCGCCGATCTTCTGGCGGATATTTTTCTGAATTCCACGTTTCCACTTGATGAAATTGAGCGAGAGCGCAAGGTTGTCCTACAGGAAATAAAAATGCGGGATGATTCGCCCGAAGAGTACATTCATGACCGTTTTCACCAAAACTACTTTCGGGGCCAGATGCTCGGCATGCCGGTTCTGGGGAGTGAACAAACGGTCACGAATCTGACCAGAGACTCAATTATGTCCCACAAAAACAGTCGGTATCGTCCACGGGATATAATTATAGCAGCTGCTGGTAATGTAGAGCACGACGAACTGGTTGCCATTCTGTCGCCGCTTTTTTCCGATGTATTTTCACCGTGGCAGCCGCAAAATACGGACTCATTTTCTCCCGGCGGAAAAATGATGCAACTCATTGAGCGCGAAATGGAGCAGACGCTGGTCTGTCTCGGCACACGTTCGCTCTGTTATGATCACCGCGATCGGTATCCTCTTTTCCTGTTGACGACAATACTGGGTGGCGGCATGAGTTCCCGGTTGTTTCAGGAGGTTCGGGAGAAAAGAGGGTTGGCATATTCCGTTTACTCGTACATTATTTCCCATGCGGATTCCGGGGCGCTGGTCGTGTATGCCGGCACTGAAAAAGATCATTGCCGTGAAGTAATTGATATTGCGCAACGGGAGATGACACGCCTTGTAACTGAAGAGGTACCACAGGATGAACTCGATGCTGCACGGGAACAACTGAAAGGAAAAACACTTATGTCGCTTGAAAGTAGCGACAGTTTGATGACCCGTCTGGCAAAAAATGAAATTTACCATCAAAAACAGCAGTCCATTGAAGATGTCATTGCCAACTATGATGCGGTCAGCAGCCAGGATATCCAGCGGGTGTCTCAAGAATTATTCCGGAGTGAATTTCTTCACCTTGAAGTCATGGGACAGGTTGCAGGCCTGGGGTTGTCAACTGATATGCTGGAGGTTTGATCCATTAGAGGCGCATGTATCCTATTTGTCCAGTCTCAAGGGGGGGCGGAATATGAATGTAAGATTTCTGGTTGCAGCAATTGCCGTCATGGTCGTTCTGTTCTCAGGTTTTGGATTGCGAAGTACCGCACAAGCAGAGTCCCTCCTCGAAAAAAATATGTCTGACACACTTGATACCTGGCGTGATGGGCGCTATGAACAGCTTTTTGACCTATTGGCGCATCGAGGCAAAACTTCGCGCGAGTCTTTTGTGGAAAAAATGCGTGAATCGACAACCCGTCCTGCCTGTTGCTGGCAGAAAATGGAGCATTTCAAAATTTTGAACGAGAAAAGTACCGAAGCGACGGTATACGTTAAAATAGGGTTGGAGGGCGCTCCTAATTCAGCTACGGCAGCGACTCGCGAATTTAAAATGTCTCACATGGATGGTGTCTGGAAAATGCAGTTGGCAGATGTCCTTTCAATAGCGGGTATAACGGGTAAAAAAAACAATAAAAAACATAAAGCAAAGAATTTACACCCATACAATAACCAACCAAAATAGCTTGTAATATCCATGTAAAGGACATTGATGAACAACTCAACTGAACGAACTGATTTGGCGGGGTATGCCTGTACCAGTGTCTCTTCGCGTGGCCGCAAGCATCCGGAAAATCATCGTGACAATCGACCGGCATTTGAGCGTGACCGGGATCGCATTATCCACTGTGCTGCTTTCAGGCGCCTGGAATATAAGACGCAGGTCTTTGTAAATCATGAAGGTGATTATTATCGCACGCGTCTGACTCATTCGCTTGAGGTAGCGCAAATCGGGAGGGCAATTGCCCGAAAATTACATTTAAACGAAGAGCTCACCGAAGCGTTAGCGTTATCCCATGATTTAGGCCACACACCCTTTGGCCATACCGGCGAGGATGTTCTCAACAGGTTGATGCAGGGCTTTGGAGGGTTTGAACATAACATGCAGTCTTTTCGAGTTGTTGATGAGCTTGAAGAGAGATATCCCGGGTTTAATGGACTGAACCTTACCTGGGAGGTGCGAGAGGGAATTATTAAACACTCGTCGCCTTATGACTCCGCAAGCGAAGTTATGGAAGATTTTTTGCCCGGAGTTGTACCGACGATTGAAGGGCAGATCATTAATTATGCAGATGAAATTGCGTATAATAATCACGATATTGATGATGGGTTAAAGTCCGGATATATAACCATCGGGATGCTGGAAAAGGTGGACCTGTGGCAGGAGGTCAGCTCCGCAGTACTCTGCACGTACCCGGCTATTGACGATAAACGCCTGGTCCTTCAGACAATCAGTGCGTTAATAGGGCTGCTGATTGGCGATATCTGCAGCACTACCGCAGCAAATATCGAACGGTTGGGCATTGAATCCCTCGATGGTCTGCGGAGAGAAAACCAGGTTGTTGTGCATTTTAATCCCGATATAACTGAACGAAATCTAGCGCTCAAGCGCTTTCTGTTCCAAAATCTGTACCGCCACTACAAGGTAGACAAGATGCGGATAAAGGCAGAACTCTTCATCACCCGGTTATTTGAAACATATCTGCGCCATCCCAACCTGCTTCCGCCAAAATACCAGTCACGTCTGGAGCGTTTCGGTCTGCATCGAGTGGTATGCGATTATATCGCCGGCATGACTGACCGCTTTGCGCTGGATGAGTACAAACGGCTCTTTGAGCCGTATGAAAGAGTATGACAATGACTGAAGCTCCACAGCCTGAACAATTTGATTTTTTTGCTTTTCTCTCCCGTATGCGCTACATCAGCCGCTGGGGTTTGATGCGTAACACGGTTCCGGAAAATATCCAGGAACACAGTCTTGATGTCGCAATTATTGCCCATGCGCTGGTAATGATCCGCAATACCTATTTTGACGGCACTCTTGACGCTTCGCGAGCGGCTCTGTACGGAATCTTTCATGATACCAGTGAGATCTTTACCGGTGACATGCCGACACCGGTGAAGCATTTTAATCCTGACTTCAAACGATCATTTCATCTGTTAGAGGATACCGCCCGCAGAAAACTGCTGGCGATGCTGCCTCCTGAGTTGGCAAGAGAGTATGAGCCGTTGTTTTTTTTCGATGACCAGGAAGAGTATGTCCAACTGGTAAAGGCTGCCGACAAAATTGCGGCACTGACGAAATGCATTGAAGAGGGAAAGAGCGGCAACCGTGAGTTCCGCCGGGCCGAAACTGAGCATTTTGAACAGCTGTCCGCAAGCAGTCTGCCGGAGGTTCGCTATTTTCTCGAAAAACTTCTCCCCGGTTACCGGTTATCGCTTGATGAGTTGAAGCTGGGGTAAATAAGTAACGGGCCTCCGGCGTACTGCCGAAGGCCCGTTTTGAAGATAGCGCCCTGATTTAGAATTGGTATTACGCCACCAGATACTTCTCCACCGCATCAGGTCCCATATCGTTAACAACCGAAAACAGCTGTTTCGTATCATTGAAACGCTGCTCTATTCTGCATTCGGCGCCCGGTTCGGCTTTTGTATAGCGCAGCATGATTCTGGCGCTTAACCTGAAGAGCTCTTCGTCCTGCTCACCGACAATGATCACCACCGGTGTGTTGCCATCGAGCCAGGTAAGGGCGGTTTCTCCGGCCTGGCGGGCAAGTTCAAGCTGGTTGTTGTCCGCCTCGCTGCGTCCCATTATCGCTTTACTCTGTGGTCCGATACGGAAATGGCGGCCGGTTTTCAGCAGCCGGAAATCACGCTGGTTGAGCTCTTCAGAATGAGCGAAGACATCCTTGATTTTGGGAACGAATGACAGTTCAGTGAGCAGACAGCCACCGGCCGGGCAGGGGTAGTTCTTTACATCCAGATCTTCAGCCATCTGCATCTGCACTGAACGCGACCGCCCTTCAATCGCCAGCAGTTTGCTCCGGTCTACCCATCCCTCTTTTTCGGGGATCGTCGGTTCAAAATGACGGGCAGAAAGCGGGCGCAACAGCAGGCCGTCAAGCCCGCTTTCCCGTTCAATTACCCGCAGTGTGTCCCGTCTCTGGCTCATCGGGCGCTGACCAAGCACTTCTCCGGTAAAAACAAAGTCAGCACCGCTTTCGAGCATATACTCTTTGGCCTTCTTAAGCAGATATATCCGGCAGTCAATACATGGATTGACGCCCTTGCCGTAACCGTGGACCGGATTCCGGACAATTTCCAGATAATCCAGGCCTTTATGCACCACTTTGATCGGAATGCTGTATTCCTGGGCAACACGGACCGCTTCAGATTTACAGCCGGAATTTTTGCCGGTACAGGTACAAAACGGGGAGGTAAAGTTGAGGGCCTCGACGTCAATATCAAGATCAAGCATCATCTTGACGGCAAGGGTTGAGTCGAGTCCCCCCGAGAGGAGGGCGATTGCTTTTCGTTTCATAAAGAGCTCCTGGGGCTCCATGACGAGAACATTCAGAATGGGCAGTGACCGTCACAGGACCAATTTCTGCCAAGCTAACATGACGTACCGAAGATTGTAAAGCGGTTAGTCGAAAAAATGACACTTGAACTCTGCTGAACTTCTGCTACTATCCACAAATTATTGCTGTGGTTTGCTTATAGGTTTAATGATGGCCTCTTCTCCCGAAAAATTCTTTTTAGGACGTCAACCGATTCTTGATCGCAATCAGGAGATTATCGGCTTTGAACTGCTGTTCCGTTCCGCCGATATTGGGCATGCGGTTTTTGACAACTATTCCCAGGCGTGTTCGGACGTTATCACGCATGCACTTTCTTCTTTCGGCATAGATGAGGTTCTCGGTGGAAAGCTGGGCTATATAAACATATATCTCGACTTGCTGCTGTCGGATTTACCTGAACTTTTGCCGAAGGATTCAGTTGTCCTTGAGCTGCTGGAGACGATCAAGCTCGACGCCCAGGTGCTTGAACGCTGTCGTGAGCTGAAAGAGATGGGCTATACCCTCGCCCTTGATGATCATGTTTTTGACTCCTCCAATAATGAATTTTATTTTGTCGCTGATATTATCAAAATAGATATTCTTGACACTGGAATGGAAGCATTGCCGGAGGTGATCAGGCAGTTCCGCAATTATCCGGTCAAGCTATTGGCTGAAAAAGTGGAAACGGTGGAACAGTTTCAGATCTGTTACGATTTGGGCTTTGATCTGTTTCAAGGCTATTTCTTCGCGCGGCCGGTGGTGCTCAAAAAAAGAAAGATCGATGTTTCGGAGTTCGCGTTGCTCAAGTTGCTGCAGCAATTGTCCATGAAAGCCAGTATCGAGATGATAGAAATGACTTTCAAAGAGAATCCCGGTCTTTCTTACAACCTGCTGAAGCTCGTAAATTCGGTATCTCTCGGGATGCGTGAAAAAATCAAAACATTGCGGCATGCGATTCTTCTCATCGGGATGAACCCTCTGAGGCGCTGGACGCAGCTGTCTCTGTTTGCCGGGCATGATACACGCGGCATTAATCACCCGTTGCTTGAGATGGGTGCCGTCCGCGGAAGACTTATGGAGATTATGTTTAAGCAGTTGGTCGGACGTGTATTCAGTGATGAACAGGCTGAGGCTGCGTTTATGGTAGGAATTCTTTCCCTGCTGGATGTTTTGTTTGACACGCCGATGGAAGAGATTATTGCCAACCTCAACCTCAATGATGATGTCAGCTCGGCTCTGCTAAATCGGGGAGGCCGGCTTGGCAATATGTTGATGCTGACGGAAAAACTTGAGGTGACGGATTTTGCTGCGGTAACGGTTCT
This sequence comes from Desulfuromonadaceae bacterium, assembly GCA_028687585.1. Lineage (GTDB taxonomy): Bacteria > Desulfobacterota > Desulfuromonadia > Geobacterales > Pseudopelobacteraceae > JACRCG01. The sequence goes on from JAQTZV010000008.1 coordinate 100,494, forward strand.
TCTCGGCGAGTGCGGGGTCTCACTCGATCAACTGCTGACGGCACAACTTGAGGCGTTTAACTGGAGAAGCTCTATCATTCATCAGGAAGAGTAGTAGTACGCTGCTTTTACTCACCGTCTTTTTCAGATCGCGAATGATAACAATGAACATCCCTCCTGCAGGAACCTCTTCTCATTATCTTGGTCCACAACCCAATACAGGTGGTCTTCTCCCAGCATGATGGCAACCGGCGCATTAAGGGAGAGCGCATATAGCTGAGCTACTGAATAGAACGGAAATTTTGCGTACATGAGGAATTCCTTTACTGTCTGAAAGTTGTTGAGTGTCTAAAAAAATCTCTTAGCAATTTGCACTATGCATGCCAATCATAAAAAACGTATCAGGTCAAACTGTTGCGTTTGCATGTCAAATATATGACTAAAATATGTGCATAGATGTAGCATTTTTTTCAAAATAATGACTGGAGTGTGCAACGTATGTGGGCAACAAACCTGTTAACTCGATATCTTGACGGTACACCGCTTGAAATTGTTCTTGAACATAGCCGGAATGTTGCGGACCTCGCGCTGGAAGTTGCCGATCACCTGTCGTTGCCGGAAGAAACCCGCTATTTTATTGAAGAAGCAGCGCTGATTCATGATATCGGCGTCTGCCGGGTACATGCGCCCAGCCTTGGGCTGCATGGCCCGCATCCGTATATTACGCACGGAGTTCACGGACGTGAAATTCTCGACCGGGAAGGATTTCCGCTCCATGCGTTGGTCTGTGAGCGTCACACCGGTGTCGGCTTGACGCTCACAGATATTGTCCGGCAAAATTTACCGTTGCCGCATAGAGAGATGTGTCCCGAGTCACTACCCGAGCAGATCATCTGTTTTGCCGATCTGTTTTATTCGAAAAAGCCGGGTAGATTGTCCGAACGCAAAACAGTTGAAAAGGTACGAAAGAAACTGCTCCCGTTTGGAGAAGAAAAGGTGGAAATATTTGACTCCTGGCTCGTCAGGTTTGGTGTGGGAGAAATCAATCGCTGAAATGACCGATTATTAGTAAGTTAGAAGTTATTTTCTGCGCTTTTCAGGCTGAAAACAACTTCGTTAACGCACGTATCCTGTTTATCAGGGTTACGGCAGACGCCCGAAATGCGGTTGCTTTTTATCTGTCCTTGTTTTACATTAACCCCCCTTTTACAGCATAGTTATCTAATTCATCAGGCGGTTCCCTGTGCAGAATAATACATTAACCATTCAAGAACTTCGGGCGCGGATAGATACTATCGACGATTCCATACTCGATCTGTTAAATGAACGATCCCAGATCGTTCTTGATGTTGGCCGTCTTAAATCAGGCAAAAATCTCGATTTTCACGTTCCGGGTCGGGAACGGCAAATCTATGAACGATTGCTGAGTCAAAATTCCGGCCCGTTTCCTAATGATGCTCTGAAAAATATTTATCGCGAAATAATATCTGCATGCCTTGCTCTGGAATCGCCGATGAAAGTTGCGTTTCTGGGGCCCAAGGCAACCTTCAGCCATCTGGCGACGATGCAGCAGTTTGGTCTTTCAGCCGAATTTGTCCCGATGAAGTCAATCCCGTCCGTCTTTGAAGAGGTGGAAAAGGGCAAAGCGCTCTACGGCGTTGTGCCGGTCGAAAATTCGACCGAAGGGGTCATATCCCACACTCTCGATATGTTCACGGAAAGCACGCTGCAAATCACTGCAGAGATTCTTCTTGAGGTGCATCACGACCTGTTGTCCCGCACCGGTCGCCTGGAAGACATCAAGAAGGTTTATTCGCATGCGCAGCCGATTGCCCAGTGTCGTCAATGGCTTGATGATAATCTGCCGGGCATTCCGCTGGTCGATGTTGCCTCCACGGCCGTAGCGGCCCAGATTGTCAGTGAGGATTACACCGCCGCCGCCATAGCCAGTGAGTTGGCCGCCTCACTCTATGATATCAAGGTTGTCAGGAGCAGGATTGAGGACCAGGTCAACAACTTTACCCGTTTTCTGGTAGTGTCCCGTAAGGGGTGTGACCGCTCGGGCAGCGACAAAACTTCAGTGCTCTTCTCGGTTAAAGATGAACCGGGGATTCTCTGCCGTATGCTGGAACCGTTTGCCAGGCGGGGGATCAACCTCACCAAAATCGAATCGCGACCATACAAGAGCAAGGCGTGGGAGTACATATTCTTCCTTGATCTCTTCGGTCATGTTTCCGATCCTGAAGTATCCGAAGCTCTGGATGAACTCAAAGGGTGTTGCCAGTTTCTCAAGGTTCTCGGATCATATCCGAGGTCAATGTAGGGGGGCGGGCAGATGACCATTATGATAAATCGGTTGGCAATAATAGGAGTGGGGCTGATCGGAGGCTCCCTGGCACGTGCCCTGCGTGAAGCAGGCGCTGTGGGGAGTGTCGTCGGCATCGGCAGATCTCTCGCTAACCTTGAGGAGGCACTTGCCCTGGGGATTTGTGATGAGATTACCCGGGACGTCCGCAAAGGGGTAGCGGGGGCAGACATGGTGTTTATTTCCGTACCGGTCTGTGCCATTCCTGCTGTAGTTGCAGAGATTGCCCCGTCGTTGGCTCCCGGCTGCATTGTCACGGACGGCGGCAGCGTCAAGACGGCTATTGTCAGCGAGTGCGAAGCGCTTATGCCGTCCGGATGTCACTTTGTTGGGGGACACCCCATCGCCGGCACCGAGCATTCGGGGGCTGCGGCCTCGTTTGCCACGCTCTACCGGGGCAAACGCTGTATTTTGACTCCCACTGAGCGCACGGACCGTGCCGCTCTGGCGACGGTTGACCATCTTTGGCGTCTTACCGGGGCAGAAGTCTGCTCCATGGAGCCGGGGCATCATGATCGTATTTTTGCCGAGATTTCACATCTGCCCCATATGGCAGCCTATGCCTTGGTGCATGCGGTGGGCACGGCTGACGTGGAGGGTGAAAACGTACTCTCCTACACAGCGGGCGGTTTTCGCGACTTTACCCGTATCGCATCTTCCGATCCGGCCATGTGGCGCGATATTTCGCTGATGAACCGGGAGGCGCTTTTGAAGAGTATCGACGGCTTTTCCGCCAGTCTGGCCGAACTGCGCAGACGGATCGACACGAGCGATCAGGCCGGCTTGACCGAGTTCTTTACCATCGCAAAACAGTTCCGCGACGGAATAGTCTGATACACAATCAATAGCATTCTTTAACAGGGATGAGCAGGATGAAGGGGGTAAAATCATGAGCTTTTGGATTCTATCTATAAAACTTTACGTAACTGTTTAATTTTAATGATTTTATCCTGTCCACCCCCTTTATCCCTGTTAAATCGGTTTTGTTTTTTCGTTGATTTTCTATCTGATACTGAAATAGTTTATATACAAACTTGTCTGGAGTGCCCGTGAATTCAATTACCATACAACCTGCAGCTTCTGTACGGGGCGACATCGTCGTTCCCGGTGATAAATCAATTTCCCACCGTTCAATCATGCTCGGCGCGATAGCCAATGGCGTCACCACGGTGCGCGGCTTTCTCCGTGGCGAAGACAACATGTCAACCATGCACGCATTTCGTGCCATGGGAGTTGCAATCGCTGATGATGGCGAAATAATTCAGATTACCGGAAGAGGACTGCATGGCCTTAAAGAACCGGGTGATGTTCTCGACTGCGGAAATTCCGGAACCACAATCAGACTGATTACCGGTCTTCTTTCCGGGCAGGCGTTTTTCTCTGTGGTGACCGGTGACCAATATCTGCGCAAGCGCCCCATGAAGCGTGTTGTTGAACCACTTTCTCTCATGGGTGCCCGCATTGCCGGTCGTAACGGCGGTACGTTGGCTCCGTTGGCTATCAATGGCGGCAGCCTGAAAGGGATCAGTTATCAATCACCGGTTTCAAGTGCCCAGATCAAATCATCAATCATGCTGGCTGCTCTGTACGCTGACGGTGCAACCACTGTTACCGAACCGAGTCTCTCTCGAGATCATTCCGAGCGGATGTTTCGTTATTTCGGCGCCTCGCTTGACATACTCAATGATGGCGTAACGGTCCGTGGCGGTGTGGAACTAACCGCTCAGGAGGTAACAGTACCGGGCGATATCTCGTCGGCCGCTTTTTTTATAGTGGCGGCGTTAATAACGCCAAACTCAGAACTGCTTATAAAAAACGTCGGTGTGAACCCCTCCCGGACCGGCGTTATCGATATTCTTCAGGCCATGGGAGGAGATATTCAGCTGGTGGACCTGCGTGACGTTTCCGGTGAACCGGTAGCGGACTTGCTGGTTCGCTCCTCCCGTCTGAAGGGCACCAGAATTTCAGGAAGTGTTGTTCCGCGTGCCATTGATGAATTCCCGGCTATCTGTGTCGCCGCCGCACGAGCAGAAGGGGTAACGACTATCAGGGATGCCAAAGAATTGCGGGTGAAAGAGACCGACCGGATCACCGCCATGGCGGTCAATCTCAAAAAGCTGGGTATCACGGTCACCGAAGCTGAAGACGGCATGGATATTACCGGTTCCGAGCAACTACTCGGCGGGGCTGTTGACAGTTGTGGTGATCATCGCATCGCTATGTCCATGTCCATTGCCGCTCTGGTTGCCGCCGATGCAATCACCGTGTCAGATATCGGCTGTGTTGCAACCTCTTTCCCGACTTTTTTCCCGCTGTTGGAAAAAGTGGCGTTACAATAACCGATGCCTTTGCGACCAGACGGAATAGTCATCGCAATTGACGGACCTTCCGGTGCCGGGAAAAGTACTCTTGCACGTCTCCTTGCTGAACGCCTCGGGTATATCCAGATCGACACCGGAGCCATGTATCGGGCGGCCGCCCTGTTGCTCTCACGTGCAGGCGTTAATCTTGATGATTCTGCTGCTGTTGAGCAGTTTTGCCGGAACCTGGATATCAGACTCGAACTGGATTCAGGCAGGCAGGTGGTCCGTGCCAATGGTACCGATGTGACCGACAAAATCCGGTCAGCGGAAATGTCGCTGCTAACTTCTCGAACCGCAACGCTCAAACCGGTACGTGAAGCGATGCGGAAAGCGCAGCAACTGATGGGAAGCAGGGGAGGGGTTGTTCTAGAAGGGCGTGACATCGGCACGGTGGTCTTTCCGGAAGCTGAAATTAAATTTTATCTCAGTGCCTCTGTGGAAGAGCGCGCCAGAAGACGCTGTGAAGAAATGATAAGTAACGGGGAACCGGCATCTCTTGCTGAAACGATTTTAGCTGTAGAAAAACGGGACCAGCAGGACTCCGGGAGGGATATTGCACCACTCAGGCAGGCCGATGATGCGGTGCTGATCGATTCGTCCCGGCTTTCTATCGATGAGGTGTTGCGGAGCATGGAGACCCTCTGCCGTCATAAAATAGAGAACATTGATACGTTGCCATGAATGTTATCCTTGCAAAGCAGGCCGGTTTTTGTTTCGGGGTAAAGCGGGCAACCCAGATTGCCTTTGAGGCTGCCGGCAAAAATAAAATAACCTACACACTCGGGCCGATTATTCATTCTCCACAAGTTGTCGGTAAACTTGAAGAGCTGGGTATCCGTGCCGTTGACTCTCTTGATGGCCTTGAAGAGGGAACCATAATTATCCGGTCACATGGTGTCGAGCAGAAAGAGATTAACGAGGCTCAGCAGAAAAAACTTGATATTGTCGATGCGACATGTCCGTTTGTAAAAAAAGCTCAGGAGCATGTGAAAAGCCTTTCAGATGCCGGGTACAGTGTTGTCGTTGTCGGTGATGCTGATCATCCTGAAGTTCAGGGAATTGTTTCCTACGGCGGTGAGAAGATTTATGTTGTCGCGTCAAGCGATGATGTTAAAAAACTCCCTAAAATGAAAAGGATCGGAGTGGTAGCGCAGACCACCCAGTCGTTTGAAAATCTGAAAAATGTGGTGTCGGGATGTTTGCAGCGTGGCGGTGAAATTCGTGTCTTCAACACCATTTGTGACGCCACCGCCGTTCGTCAGGAAGAAGCGAAAGAGCTGGCCGGCCGCGTTGGATGCATGCTGGTTATCGGCGGGTTTAACAGTGCAAATACGCGCCGCCTGCTTGAAGTCTGTGCCGGGATTCAGCCGCGCACCTACCATATTGAAACGGCCTCTGAAATTAACCCGGCCTGGTTTACCGGTGTCGAACAGGTAGGAGTGACGGCCGGCGCTTCGACTCCCAAGTGGATAATCGATGAAGTTTTGAATAAAATTGAGCAATTGAATAAAAGCGATTGAAATATTATGTTCATATTGATACATTGCTACGCTTAATAAAAACAGAAGAACGATAAATGTCCAGGGGGTATGGTGTAATGGTGAATTTTAAAAAGCTTGACGCTGCCGGAGAAGAACATGAGGAACTCGACGGCGATCAGCAAAGCAGTGAATTTGCAGCGCTTTTCACTGAGAGTTTAAAAGATCGTCCTGAAAAGGATAAAATCATAGAGGGAACTGTAGTGCGCGTGGATGTAGATACGGTCCTCGTTGATATCGGGCTGAAATCGGAAGGGCATGTGCCTGTCGACGAATTCAGGGATGCAGGTGGCGAATTATCTGTTCGGGTCGGTGACAAAATTCGTGTCCTGATGACGCGTCAGGATGGGAAAAAAGGCTATGTCCTCTCCAAAAAGAAGGCAGATTACCTTTCTGCGTGGGATAAAATCGGTGATGCCTGTCAGGAAGGCGGCATAATTGAAGGTACGATAACCGGTAAAGTTAATGGCGGTTTTACTGTTGACATCGGTGGCATACAGGCGTTTCTGCCATCCTCACAGGTTGATATCCGCCCTTCATCTGACTCAGACAGCTATAATGGCCTTAAAGCACGCTTCAAGGTAATTAAAGTCAATCAGCGCCGTGACAATATTGTCTTGTCCCGCCGCGCCGTTCTTGAAGAAGAGCGTGCAACCGTTCGTGATGAAACACTTGAAAAACTTGAAGAAGGACAAATCGTTGAGGGAACAATTAAAAATGTTACCGACTATGGCGCTTTTGTTGATTTAGGCGGCGTTGACGGATTACTCCACGTTTCAGATCTTTCCTGGGGCAGATTGGGTAAACCGTCTGATGTACTCAAACCCGGACAGCTGATCACCGCAAAAATCCTCAAATTTGACCGGGCAAAAGGGAAAATTTCACTTGGTGTCAAGCAGACCCTTGTTGATCCATGGCTTGATGTTCCTGCCAAGTTTCCGATTGGGGAGCGCGTACGTGGCCGGGTTGTCAGCCTGATGGAGTACGGTGCTTTTGTCGAACTGGAAGCGGGTATTGAAGGTCTGATTCACGTTTCTGAAATGTCCTGGACAAAGCGGGTTCGCCGTGCCGCAGATATTCTTGCTATTGATGAAGAAGTTGAAGCTGTCGTCCTTGGCATTGATATGGGGAATCGTAAAATTTCTCTCGGCCTCAAACAGGTGTCGGGAAATCCCTGGGTAACCATTGCCGATAAATATCCGACAGGTACCAGAATTGAGGGACAAATAAAGAACATGACTGATTTCGGAATGTTCATCGGAATCGAAGACGGTATTGACGGCCTGGTCCATGTGTCGGATATGTCGTGGACAAAGCGCATCAAACATCCGAGCGATGTATATGAAAAAGGGAGCCTCGTACAGGCGGTTGTCCTGAAGGTTGATGTAGAAAACGAGCGGCTTTCCCTTGGTATCAAACAGCTTGAACCTGATCCATGGAGTCTTGCTGCGGGTAAATATCGTGCCGGCGCTCTGGTTACCGGTAAAGTTACCTCTTTAACTGATTTTGGGGTCTTTGTGGAGCTTGAAGAGGGAATCGAAGGTTTGATTCATGTTTCTGAGCTTTCTCGTGAAAAAGTTGCCTCAGCGAAAGAGTTTGCGGCAATCGGTGATAATCTTGAAGCAGTTGTCTTAAGCTGTGATTCTAAAGATCGCCGTATATCTCTATCCATTAAATCGATGCATGTCGCAGTTGAAAAAGCCGATTTCGAGCAGTACATGGGTTCGCAGGGTGAGTCAACCTCAACGTTTGGCGATTTACTTAAACAGAGTTTAAACAATAAAACCAATTAATATATATTATCTGCCAGAGGTATGTATGACCAAAAGTGAACTCATTGAAAAAGTTGTCCAGTCGCACGGAATGTTAAATATCAGAGTTTCGGAAATTGTCGTTAATACGGTTTTCGATTCAATTGAAGAAGCGCTCAAGTCCGGCGATAAAGTAGAAATCCGCGGTTTTGGCAGTTTTACCATTCGTGAACGTCTTGGACGTGAAGCGAGAAATCCGAAAAGCGGTGAAGTCGTACGTATTCCGTCCAAGAAGACGCCGTTTTTCAAAACAGGAAAAGAGCTTAAAGAGCGAGTAAACTGCTGATTAAGTATCTGCTGAAAATTATGCCCGAATGGCGGAACTGGTAGACGCAAGGGACTTAAAATCCCTCGGTGGAAACGCTGTGCCGGTTCGATTCCGGCTTCGGGCACCAACTAACAATCCAATAAGATGTGATGATGTATTTAAGCCCCTTGAAAATAGGGGCTTTTTTATCGTCTGTTAATAGCATAAACTTGGCTGATTTGTTTGATCTGATATTCAGGGTTACGCTCATAACAACACAGATAGATGCTTTGTGGGTTTTCCGTTGGGCGAAAGGAAAGAGATGAGGACCACTAAATATCACGGTATGAGAAATGCGTTCCTGGTTGCGTTGTTACTACTTGGTTTCGGAGCAGGTGCAACCATATACCTGAAGAATAGCGTTATCGCCGGGCTTCGCTCCTACGGGATTAGCCTGCGTATTGCTGAGACTCCCATCTTCTCGTTTTTGCCCAGATGGTTTCTCAATAGAGCGGCAATACCAATCTCGCACGAACGAAACGCCGCCGTATTGAAGAGTGCGCTTGAAGTGTTCGATCCTTCATTGAGACCCTTCCTGATATCGGTCCCGATAATTTTTGATTCCTCCGCAAAGACGGCGAGGTCATATTCTGCAAAAGGCTACATTGGCGTCAATCCGGACTGGGACAACACGGTGCTTCAATCACCATTCAGGGAGATTTACGAACAAAGGGGAATGAAACCGGAGGATCCTGTTTTCTTACGGCGCTTCAAAACAAGTTTGTTGATACACGAATTCCTGCACATACTCCAGGTTCACCAGGGAATTGAAAACCGTTCGCTTTACGAGGCGGTTGCGCGATGGTATGTAGACCCACGATATGGCAAACCGTCTCCAAATGGCGTGGTCCGTGCTGACACGACGAAAGACAGAAGAGCCGATTCACTCGCGTACAACAGGGTTAAATATGTCATATGGCATCAGCTGTACAATTATCGAAGGTTACATGAAGTGCCTCTGGATGGGAGCTGGAAGGATATGCACTACGTAGAAAGATACCAGTCGGCCAAAAGGGGAGTTGAGGAATTCGCCTACATCGGAGAAGAAATACTCGCCAGTGGAAGCGCTTCTGAGAACTTCATTAAGACAGGTCAGTGGCGAGATAATGACTGGAAGGAGAAGAAGAAGAGATTGCTGGAGGTCTCTCCGGAAGTTATTGCACTTTACAGAGGCGTGTTCAATCCTGATGTGCTACGGTAAATTGTAGCGGTAACCCTTTGATTTGAGGCAGGGATTCGGAAACACAACACCACTAATTCTATAAATGTAATGCAAAGTCAGTAAGTTGTACTTGAATCATGCAACTGATGAATGAAGGTTTCAGCCGCAGAGAAATATGCTTTCTGATTGACCGACATAATGGTGTTGTGATCGCCATGTGCAAAGATGAGCAACTTCTTCGGTTCGTTGGCCCACGAATATAGACGCTCTGCGTGAGAAACTGATACCAGGTCGTCGTTACGGCAATGCATCACCATCACGCGCCCCCTGAATGCCGCAATCTTTTCCTGCTGATTGAGACAGCGGTCAACCGATGCTCGCAGTTCGTCAATCGTTGCACCGATGTCTGACGGTTCGACTCTGACAAGTATACGTTCCAGCGGGTCGGCCAGACCGCTCTCTATTATCACTCCGGCTGCCTGAGGATAGCAGGCGGCGCCGTGCATGGCATAGAGTGAGCCGAGTGAACGTCCAAAGAAGATAATGTGTTCCGGTGGGACTCCGGATGCCGCAACGATCAGCTCCACATCACCCAGCATGGCGGCGAGAGCCGGCACACCGCTGGACATGCCGTATCCACGGTACTCTGCCAATAGCAGATTTGCCCCCAGTCCGGTTATGATCTCCTCAAACCCCCCGAGGTAATCAGCCACATTTTCACCGTTGCCATGAAAGTGAATAATAGTCGGTGCATCATCATGCACGCGGAGGTAACGGCAGCCGAGCCTGAAACCATCTCCTTCAACAAAAAACGGTGTATCGAATTTGTCCGGCAAAGGGTAGAAATAGCGGCCGGTGAGCAGCGGGTGGTCAAGAAATGGATCGTTCATACCGATAGCCCCTTTTATTCAGCCCCCTGGATAACAGTACTTGCACGTTACAACTCAATAATTTTATCCGTAATCTCAGAAAAGGCCACGTCATGGCTGACCAGAAAGAGCTGGTCGTACCAGTGCTCGGTGACTTCCTCACGGCCAACATCGATGGCACGGAAGGCATGCGCAAGATTCTCGCGGCGGGCGGCATCAAGGTTGGAAGTCGGTTCGTCGAAGAACGCAACTCGTGCCCCGATAGTCTGCAGCAGTGCCAGCCTCAGTGCAACGACTGCGCTCATCATCTGACCGCCCGAGAGCTGGTCGTCACTGCGCTCCCGCATACTGCCGTCCTGCATATCCTTGAGGATGATCTGGTAGTTGTCGCCCCAGTACAGCTCCTCATCAGACTCGGCAATGGTCCGGTATATACGGTCGGCCCGCAGGCTGATCTCCTCGCGAAAACGTTCCGACAGCTGGGAGGAGACGTTCTTGAAGAGCTGGTTGCGCAGAAACTTGACCAGCTTCTCCTTCTCATCATAGCTCTTTATCTCGGCCTGTTTGCCCAGAATCTCTACGTGTATCTTATTGAGCCGGGCTATCTCGGTTTCCAGGCGCCCGGCATTCCGGTCAAGGTCAATGATCTGCTGGCGCAGGGTGGCTCTATCGGCCAGCAGTTTCTCTTTGTCCTGACGTGACTGCAGGAGCAGTTCAATCCGGAATCTGCTTTTTTTATCGGCCAGTTCCGCCTGTCTGGCGGTGATTTCTTCTGTCAATTCCTTCAGCAGCCGCTCCATCTTCGTTTGCTGCTGAAGACGGTTCTCAAGGTCCTGCGCGACATTCAGGTTTGCAGTGCAGGCATCCCGGGCAGGCTGGTGCTGCAGACGCTCCTGCTCGGACTGGACGATGGCCGCATCAAGATCTGCAAAGGCTTTCAACTCGCCCCTGCGGGCTTCCACCCGACCGGCAGCCCCGGCATGCTGTGTTATGATGGTATCCAACCCGGCCGACCGCTGGTTGTTTTTGCTGCGGCGCTCCTCCAGTGCGGCCAGCTGTTTGTCAAGCTCCTGCAGGCGTATGGCGCGGCTGCTCAGCTCCTTTTCAGCCGCCTCGGCCTCTTTGAGCTGCATGTCCAGCTGTTTGAGTTTCCCGTCCAGGTCAGACGCAAGCCGATCCAGATCGGCGAAGCGGGAGCTGAAAACATCGCGCGGTTCTGAGCCGGCGATGTTGCGGCACTGCTCCTGAAAAAAGGGGCAGACACCCCCGGCCAGTTTTTCCCTCCCCTCCAGCAGGCTTTCGCGGCGGCCGTCCAGCAAGGAACGTTGACCTTTCAGAGTTTCAATCTCCATCTTCACACCCGCTAAACGGGCGGCTGTGGCAGGCAGGTGTGCATCCGGCTGCAATTCTATACGGGAGGTATGTAACTTCTCCTGTTCCCCGGCCAGCTGGTTGCCGGACTTGTCGATCTCGTCGCGCTCATGTGCCAACAGCTGGGACAGGCGCAGCGACTCTTTTTCCAGTCCGGCAATCTCCTGCTCGACCACACGCCGCTGCTGCTCCTGACGGCGCAGCGCGGTCAGAAGGGCCTCAGCCTTGTCGAAAGCTTCTTTGCCGCTCTTCGATTCATCCACGATTTTCAGGGCCTTTTGACTCTCCTCCACCCTCAGTTTCTGCTCGGCGGTCTTGGCGTTGCCATCCTTGATGCGGTTTTCCAGCAGCTGTACTTCATTGCTCAAAGCGCTAATCGCCTTTTCCTGGGCCTCCTGCTCTCCCAACAGTGTCTCCAGAGCGACAAGCGTTGTCTCCTTATCAGTCAGCTCCTGCTGCCGCAGCACCAGATCGCTTCTGTTGGCTGTCAGTTCGGCGCTCTTGTCAGGCAGTACGACCAGCTGCTCCTGCTTGCCCGCAACCTCGGCCGCCAGCACCTTCATCCGCTCCTGTACCGCAGAGAGCAGAGCGGCAGTTCCCTTGTACGTCTTACGCCAGGCATCGATACCAAGGATCTCGTCAAAGGCCTCCTGACGTTTGGTGGGCTGCTTGATGACAAACGGCCCGAGAAAGTCGTTCTGGAAGGGTCCGATCACCAGCTTGAACTGCTCCGCCAGCGGCCGGCCATTAGACAGACCGAGTATCTCCGCCACCCGTGCCTCGGTCTCTTCCAGGCGGGCGTGATCCTCTACCTCGAAGAGCCCGCCGATCTCCCTGGCCAGCAGCCACTTGGCAGCGGCCCCGACCGTACGGCTCACCCGGTAGGTTTCGCCGTCATCAGCCCGGAAAACCACACTGATCTCCCCCTTCTTGCTGCCGATGGAGAGGAAGCGCTCCACATTGGAGACGAAGTCCTTGGCATCCACCCCGAACATTGCATAGCCGATCGCCTCGAAGACCGTACTCTTGCCGGCGCCGTTCGGGCCGGAGAGGACGTTGATGCCGGCAGAGAAGGAAAGCTCCGTGTCGCGGTGGGACTTGATGTTCTTGAGATGTATGGAGAGAATCTGCATGTTAATTCACCACAAAAAATTATTTCACCACGAAGTCACGAAGTTCACGAAGAAAATCTGAAAGATACTGTTTTTTAAATCAATGTTTCAGGCAGCAATGCAAAAAGACACGAGAAGATTTTAGCCAATATATTTAATCCTTAATTTCGTGTTCTTCGTGCCTTCGTGGTGTAAAAATCGGATTAAAGAACGAATCTACTGATTCCGTCTTTGAGAAGAGCCTCGTTGAAGTTAATCAGCAGGCCTGTACGGAGTCCTGTCAGTTTTAAGTATGTCAATATCTGTGCCTCATGAATGGGTAAAACTATTTCCACACTTTTGAGTTCCAAAAGAATTTTCTCTTTTACAACCAAATCCAGGCGGTAGGCACAATCAAGATTTTTCCCCTTATAGAAAATCGGTAATGGCTTTTGACGTTCAAAAGGAATATTTCTCAAATCCAGCTCATGACAAAGACATTCCTCATAAGCGGACTCAAGCAATCCCGGGCCAAGGTGTCGGTGGACTTCCAACGCAGCCGCAATAATCTCACGCGTTCCATCATCTGGTATGATACTCGGCTTGTTCATAATGGTTTCCCTTCGTGTTCTTCGTGCCTTCGTGGTGTGCCAGATAGCAGTCCCAAAAGTTCCTCCCCCTCCACGTCACCTTTCATGACCTGATCACGAATTGCCAGAGCCAGGCCCACCAGTTCATCCTTACGATCCTTGTAACTGCTGTTGGCGCTGATCAGCTCACCCAGTACATCCCGTTCGATCTCGGACAGAGTGCGTTTGACCTCTTCCCCGCCACCACTGCGGGTTACCAGCGAGAGATGGTTCTTGATCTCCACATGCAGCGGGTTGCAGATCTCCTCCAGCGTCAGTCGCAGCCGTTCACGTCCCAGTTCAAAGGGATGGAAGGCCACCCGTCCGGTAAGTCTGACTTCGAGTAATGGACGGCGCTGGTCATCTGTCCGGGGAAGCTTTTCTGCTATCTGGCTGCGGAAACTTTCCAATGCCTGATCGGCATTCCCGGCACCATCCAGGTTGATGGTTGCTACCAGCATCGGGCGAGGGGAGGTGGGGCGGTGCTCATGAAGGTATGTGCCGTTATCTACGCTGACCAGGTAATAGCCCTTGGCGTATTTCTCCTCACCGAAGTTGACCCGCTCCGGCGCCCCGGGGTTGAAGGCGTAATGACGACCTTCCGGGGTGGAGATACAGTAGGGTTTGTGCCCATGGCCGAGTGCCACGTAATCGAAGGTATCAGCCAGCGGCAGGGCCTCGTCCGGCTGCATGTTGCCTATCTCCACCGGCGAATAGCTCCAGACCCCTACATGGAACAGCAGCAGGTTGTTTTCCGTGGCTACCGCCTCGCAGATACGCGCCACATGGTTGCCTGCCTGGGTGCCGATGTAGCCGAGGCCGTAGATGTTGAGGCCCTTGATATGTATATGCCCGCCGGCGCCGCTTTCAGGATCGAACGGATCGAAACGGTAGCCGCCATCCTCGCTGCGGGACGGGCGCAGCAGGTGGATGTAGCCCATCTGCGAGAGCGCCTCCATCCAGGAGATGCTGTCGCGGCGATGAATCCAGTCGTGGTTTCCTTCGACGGCAATGCAGGGGATGCCGGCGTCTATGAGCGGCTGCAGGGTTTCGATGGTGCGGGCAAAGGTGCGGGGAAGGATCTGGCCGGTGTGGAACAGGTCACCGCCGATCAGGACAAAGTCTACCTGTTCGGCAATGGCGTCGGCAACGATGCCGCCGAGCATACGGAAGAAATCTTCGTAGCGCTCGGCTTCACCGGCAGAGGTGCGGTATGTTTTGCCGAGGTGGATGTCGGCGGTGTGAAGGAATGTGATCATGCGAGTAATGCCTTATATACGGCAGCGAAATATTCTTTAGCTTCACGGCATGTTATGAAATTGTTCTGTTGCGAAGAGAAACCGTACCGAAAGGGCACCGGTGAAGCTCAAGGGCAAACTATCATGGTTGATGAAGTCAGTACAGCGGAGTTTGTTTCCCCATTTTGATGAATCCCTTGATGTGCCTCTTATTCGGGTGGCCTTTTCTGTTGGTGAAACCGGCAATATATTATAGAGTTTTCCCGGTATATGGAACTACTCAACAATCCTGATTTTAATCCCGTGGAATTCGACGGGATTAACATGCAGGCCGGTCTCAACAGTTTTACGCTTACCCGAAAAGGAGAGCTTGCGTCTGAGTGTGACGCCGGAACAGGTGACGGCGTAATTACTCGAACGAATAAGCGGTTGCTGAGTTGCAAGTGAGTTATGAATGGTGACACTTCGAATAAATGATAGATAGGCGTAACAAAAGCCAAAACCTCTTGTCCACGAAAAACACGAAAGGCACGAAATGGAAGACAAAATCATATTCAGGGATGAATGCTACGCAATTCAGGGAGCCGTATTTGAGGTATACCGCGAAATTGGCAGCGGTTTTCTTGAAGCGGTTTATCAGGAATGCCTTGAAAAGGAACTTCGATTAAGGAAAATACCCTTTATTTCCCAGCAGGAACTCAAGCTGTATTACAAAGGGGAAGAATTACGGCAGTTCTACAAACCGGATATGATCTGTTTTGACAAAATAATTGTCGAACTGAAGGCACTGCGCGAGCTAACCGGTGAGCATCGCTCTCAGGTGTTGAATTATCTGAAGTCAACCGGAATGAAGGTTGGGTTACTGGTTAATTTCGGTTGTTACCCTAAAGCGGCAGTGGAACGAATAATCTTCTGATCTCTTTCGTGTTTTTCGTGTGTTTCGTGGACAAGATTGAGTGCCTTTGTTGTACGAGCGGCGAAAGCGGTTGCTGAGTTGCAGGTGAGTTCTGAATGATGCCACTTTGAATAAATTGGGGGGGGTGTCCCGCTTTTTCCCCGAGGATGTTTTGGACTGGAGTAGTATCGGGGACTTTGATATAACTTCATTATTACAGAAACCTTGCAAGTTACGCTGATTGAAAGGAGCATGTCATGCCCCATATACATCCTGTATCCGATCTCAAAAACAATCTGAGTCATCTTTCGGAAATATGCCGTAAAGAACATGAACCGGTTTATCTTACCCGCAGGGGGCGCGGCGAGCTCGTTCTATTAGGTATAGAAGAGTATGAATGCATGGTGGCAAAGCTTAAAACCACCGAAGAGGAAGATGCCGAGATAGAAGCATTGTGGGTTTCCGAGATTCAGGAGCGGTATCGAGACATACAGGAAGGGACTGTTACCTGCGTCCCAGCGGATGAGGCGATGAAACAGGCGCGTGAGCGACTCGGACGATGAAGCTGGTCGAATATCACCCGTCTGCGCTGGCAGAACTTATTAAAGCAGCGGAATAGGCTATGCTGCCAAAGGTAGCTCGATGGAGAGCGTCTGGTGTGGTGCAATAATATGGTTCTTGCCGTCTCTCTCTATCAATCCGGACTCTTCCAAAATTTTCACATCTTGGTAAACATTCTTGTAATCCCGTTGCAAGAGTGTAGCGAGTGCCCTTATGCTTAATCCAGCGTTTGCATGGAGTGTGCGTAAGAGTTGGCTTCGTTGACGAGTCAATACCCGAGACAATGCCTCCGCAGATTCAAAATATACTCGGTGAATCGGACCAGGGACAACTTCCCCACGATCTATTGCCGTCCAGTCTTTTTCCAATTCAGAGAAAAATTCATTCGTGCCTTTTATGACTATCTTCTTTTTCACGTTGGCTCCTCACATTCTTTAATAGCCGATCTGAAATCACTTATAAGCGTCGGAATATCCTTAAACTGGTAAGGGGACTCATTGCCATTAATATGCTGGTGGTCTCCTTTGCCCTGCTCATTGTCGAAGCGTACCAGACATGTTCCGCTCTTTCCGTAATACAGCCGATACTTGAAACGGTGCCGTGATCCCGGAAGCGGGACCGGCAACTCCCAGACAACAGCTTGGATAATGCTGCCGTCAGCAAGGTTCTGTTTTCGTTCAATAACCAAAGTGGCTTTTCTTTTCATTATGGTACCATATACCATCACATTTTGACTGTCAAGCAGCCTTCTTTCCGGCACTTTTCGCCGCTCGTATCTGAGAGCAGCTCAATAATCTGCTTTTTAAACCCATCGTATTCGATGGGTTTAAAAAGCAGGCGGGACTCAATAGCTTTACCCTTACAGCAAAACATCAGAAGGTATGTTGCAACCGGAGCGGTTGCTGAAACTGAACAGGATCGCCATCCAGCAGATGAAGTTGCTGACGGATGGTGCAGGGATACACAGGCTGATGAGTTCTGAATTATGATGGACGAATTATGAATTATGAAAACTACAACTTTTCCCATTCCCTGTTTGACGTCAGATGTTTTTACGTATATACACGTAGCCTCTTATATTTAATGAAATTAAATAATAGGGGAGGGGGAAGTACGCATGGGCGGCCGGCTTTATCCGGAGAGTTTTGTCCGGTTCGACCATGAAGCTCGCAACGAGCGGTCCCCCAACTACACCGATCCTGCCTTTCAGCTTTCCGTTAACAATTGCCCATAAAGGCAGAACGGTTACAACGTTACTCTTACTGGACACTGGAGCGACGAACACCTCAATATCACCTGCGCTCGCCCGACGGCTGGGAGTTCAAACAACAGAGACAACCGGCGGAAAGGCCAGGCTCGCAGATGGGAGTATGGTACAGACAGCCCACGTAGTTGTTGATTCTGTTACGGTAGGGCCAAAGGCAAAGCGATACCTAACCGTGCAGATCATACCGCGATCCGGAAATGAAGAAACGGGACTGCTTGGGATGAATTTTCTGGGAGATTTCCCGCATATCATTGAAGCCAGAGCAGGGACTATTCGCTGGCAATGAAGGGTCTATAAATAATCTGGGCAGTGTTCTGCATTTATTCGCAGGTGTTTCAAAGGCTGTAAAAAAAATATATTTAAAAGTGTTTACCAAAACGGTAAACTAGTTTATAAAAGGTCATCCGAATGGATATAGAATTTTCTTCTCCAGATCTTCAGGTTCTTTGCGAACAACAGCGGATAATGACAAAACAACTTGGCGACATCTGCAGCCGCAAGCTGAGAACCAGGTTATCGGACTTACGGGCTATCGCCAGCGTGGCGGAGTTAAGTGCTGGGCGTCCGCATCCGCTGAAAGGTGATCGCACTGGTCAGTTTGCCCTCGATCTTCATGGTGGCAAGCGGCTTGTTTTTGAACCGGCAAACATTCCGGTTCCGTTACTCGAAGATGGCTCGATCGCCTGGGTTCTTGTCACAAAGGTTCGCATCATTTTCATAGGTGATTATCATGACTAATAACATCTCTACTTTCACTCCTGATTGGATTTCGCTGCCGGGGGATACCATCCTCGATCTTCTTGAGGAGTACGGTTGGAAACAGACCGAACTGGCCAAGCGCACCGGCTATACGACCAAACATATCAGCCTGCTGATAAACGGCAAGGCGCCGATCACTGAAGATACGGCCATAAAGCTGGAGCGGGTATTGGGGAGCAGTGCGCAATTCTGGCTTACCCGTGAAGCCCAGTATCGCGAAGGTTTGATGCGCATAGCCGAAAGAGCGGACCTGAAGGTTGAAGCTGATTGGCTCAAGGCGATCCCGCTGAAAGATATGCTTAATTTCGGCTGGATCCGGGCGTTTATGGATAAGGGCGAGCAAGTTGCCGAATGTCTGCGTTTCTTCGGCGTGGCTTCGGTAGACGTCTGGAAACAGGAATACGCCGAACCGTTGGCGGCGTTCCGTGCTTCCGAAAAATATGAGAAACATACCGGGGCGGTCGCGGCCTGGTTGCGCCAAGGCGAGCGCACTGCGGCGACGATAAAGACTGAGGCTTACGACAAGTTGGCATTTAAGGATACTCTAGTGAAGTTACGGACGCTCACTAGGGAAGCCGATTCGGATATATTTATCCCGCAGTTGGTTGAAGAGTGCGCAAAGTGCGGCGTTGCGGTGGTTATAGAACCGGCACCAAAGGGGTGCCCCGTCAGCGGAGCCACGCTCTGGATCGGGCAGGACAAGGCCTTGCTGATGTTGAGTCTCCGGCACAAAACCAATGATCATTTCTGGTTTTCGTTCTTTCACGAAGCCGGGCATCTGCTCCGTCACGGCAAGCGGTTACGCTTCATCGAAATGGAGGGGGCGCTTGGTAACGATCACGAAAACGAGGCGAACGAATTTGCCAGGGATTGGCTGATTCCGCCGCAAGCCTCCAAGGTGCTGTCCGGCATGCCGAAAACGGAAGCGGCAATCAGAGAGCTTGCCGACAAGCTGGAGATAGCGCCGGGGATCATTGTTGGGCGGTTGCAGAATGAAGGGTTGCTGCAATGGGGGTCGGTTTTGAACAAGTCGTTGAAGGTGAGTTATGAATGGCGGCACTTTGAATAAACGGGAAGTGCCGCTATTCTCTCCGATTGCTTTGAGATTTTAACCAATTTTGATATGGAGATACCATGCACGATAAGTTGCCCCCAGATTTACTTAATGCCTTTCAGAGCAATAACTTAATTCCCGTAATCGGAGCTGGCGTGTCGATGTCGTTGACCGACATAGCCGGGGAAAGGGTCTTTCCCAGTTGGGTTGAACTACTGGGGCACGCCGCTGAGGAACTTAGGCTTGCAGGTAAAGAAGAACTCTCTGATGGTATTACCTCTATGTTGAAATTAAAACAATTTCAATTAGCAGCTCGGTTTGCACGAGAAGGATTACAAGGAGCGTTGTGGAGCAAATTTTTCAAGAAATATTTTGAAGAGCCATTGGACAGAATCACTGATGAAAGCAAAGCGCTACCCAAGGCGATCTGGGGACTTAGCAACCGAGTGTTAACTCTTAATTATGACAAGGTTTTACGCGGAGCTTGTCCGGATTGCGAGCGTTTGAGCGAATTGGATAATAACAATAAGGCGGAGTTGGCAGATTTTAAGCGTGGTACTCTTCAGGCACCGGCAATTTGGCACTTTCATGGCCGAGTCGACAACATTTCCACTGTAATTTTTACTGCAGAGAGTTACTGCAATCTCTACGCAGAAAACGATAAAAACTACCAGGCTGCATTGGAGGTATTCAGAGGGCTATGTCGTGATCAGCGGCTGCTATTTGTCGGATGCAGCCTTGATGACGCTGAGTTGCTGCAAGAAATGGCAAAACAACACCAACTGTTTGGTGGCAATACCGGCCCCCATTATGCCTTGGTTCATCGAGATCAACTTGACTCCATCAAGCAAAAGATTGGCGAACTACCCGTGGAATTGCTGCCATTTGAAGACTTTGGTGATCCTTTGGTAAAGCTTGTCAACTGCATCACAAGCCATGCTCCACGACAACAAGAATCCGGTAAAGATGCCGTCAGTAAGCAGCCCGACCAACAACTGCAGCAGATTAAATTGGGCGGTAAAAAAATTGCTCTATTCTCTGCCAGCCCTCTGGATGAGGAACAACATTATTCTGGGTTGCTCAAAGAATTCAGAAATATTGCCTGCCCGATTGACCACTATAGCCTGAGCATCGATAACCTCAACAATGTACAAGGTTATGACTATCTATTGATTCTCTCAAAGGTAATCAAACACAAATTGCTTATAGAGGATGATTGCCTGTGCAGTCGCAGGATTGGGTTTGAAGAGTTAGAAGAGGAAATCGGAAATGAAAGAACTGCGGGTATCTTCTTTTTTGTAGATCAGTTACCGGATCCTATTTCAACAGCAAAAATATTCCTGCCTACATTGATCCTAGCTGATGTGGAAAAGAAACAGCTCCGGAGTGTTGTATTTCAGCTTTTCAAGAAAAATAATTTGGACTTTTACGAAAACTCTCTGCTTCTTAATCGACAAGCCTTTGAACTCAATGCGCTGTCAGAAAAGATCCAGGGTGACAACAATATCCAGAAGCACAAAACCTCTCTGCCAGAAAGTATTGACCCAAAGACAGTGCGTAACTTCATTGGGCGTACCGGTGACCTCGAACAGATCTGCCGCAAACTAATGGCTCTTAAAGAAGATGGCGGAGTGTTAACCATCAAGGGTTCCGGCGGAATCGGTAAGACAACTACTGTTAAAAAAATCACCGTGGCTTTAGCTGATCGGGGATATTTCAAAGGTGGGATTAGCTTTGTTGATTGCGAACCTATCACCGACAGTCAGCAGTTTCAATATAAGGTTGCTGCAGCATTCAACCTTGAGCAGGCCGAGGATCTTAAGCAGCACCTGAGAGACCATCATGATCAGCAGTCTCGCCTGATCCTCCTCGATAACTTTGAAACCCTTCTATACCTGAATGATCACCAGGAAATTAAGTCAGTTCTAGGTTTAGTCTGCGATTTTGCAACCATTGTAATTACTTCACGAGAGCGTCTGCAAGTAGAGGGTGAAGTCGTTTATGAAATGCGACAGTTTACAACAGATGAAGCGGTCGAACTATTTATCTCCTGCCTTGACCAGCGGATAATCGCTCCTGATGAGCTGGAATTGTTGAGGCAGGATATAATAGAGAATCTCTTGGACAACAACCCACTGGCGATAAAATTGATTACCGCGAATATGCCTAAAGGAAAAAGGTTTGCAGATTTAAAAAAGGAATTAGAAACTGACTCTATTCAGCAAAATCAACGATAGTGAACTAGAGATTTTTGACAATAGTTCCGATCTCAACATCGCCAAGAAAAAGTCGATCTATGGTTCAATTCTATACTCCTACAATCATTTGCTCGACAATGAAAAGATGGCTTTTGAACTGCTGTCGCTATTTCCCGATGGTATCGGGCTGGAAACGTTCAAACGGCTAACCAACGGCCATAGAAATACAAAAAATAACAGCAATGTCGAGTTACAACAGACAATGATTACTGACAAGATCATCAAAGCACTGGAAAACAAATCGATTATCGAAAACAATAATGGACTAATCAAACTGCAATCAATAGTAGGCAAGTTTGCCGAGGGGCAACTGCGGTGCCGGAATAACCTCACCCGGTTTTATCGCAACGCTTTTGAATATAACCGTATGTTTACTTCAGCCCTAATAGAGCTAAAGAATAACAACGAAAAGCGCACCCTAGAAATATTTAATAGTCAACAAGCCAATTTTTTAAAAAGCATCACGTATTTCGATATGGCGGAAGTAGATAGTGCAGATTTAATAGATTATTTAGAAGAATTAGGCTTGTTTTTTATTAATATATGTTCGCCTAGCGGTTTGATTCGTGAACTCTCCATCAAGGTTGATAGCTTCCATGGCAGGGACAGGCAATGTGTTGAGACTCAATTACTTCTCGCTCGTTATTTTGATGGTGATTTCGACAACGCCTTTGCCGAGATAAAGAAGGTGACACCGTTAGAGACACTGGCTACATTGGATAGGTCAAATCCTGTTGAGCATATACTGGCTGGCGCTGCGTTGAATATTTATTTGATGGAAGGTGAGGCTTTGTACTCAGCAAAATATGAAGCAAAACATAAACTCATAGATATTAAATATCCAGCGTCATTCTTTGCGCTGGGTGAGTACAACAAGGAGCTTGTAGAATGTTGTAAATACGACTTTGCCACTTGTGAGGTCTTGGCCAATATTGGGAGTATGTCGGCACTTGAGGTTATTGATGCCTACCTGTCGGGCCTCTACGATAAAGCCCATTTGGAGAGGATGCAGGTATCATATACGCGCTCAAAGTTGATACCAATTAAGCAGCAAGACATTGAAATTCTAGTCACGGTCAACCCCTATACCAGAGGTCTTAAAGGGCTGATGTTAGCCTTTGTCGAGCAGGATGCCACAAAGGCTGAAATACTTTATCTTGAGGCGATAAGTCAACTCAGCCATATCAGATATTATCATGTTGAAGCCTTGTATTATTACACTAAATTTTTGCAAAAACATGCGCATGCGGATTTTGCCAGCTTCTATGGCCGAGGACTCGGACTGGCGCAAAAACACCAATATCGCTTTTTGCAATATCAATTCGAACAACTGCTTAATCACACAGACACAGCCTATGACCCTTGTAATTATCCGTTCCCGGATAACTACAACCTCACCGGCTATATCCAGTTTTTGATCAAGGAAAACAAAAAGCGCAAAGGGAAATAATGCCATTAAGGGCATAGATAGAGATGAACACAAGGGGCATGCTACCATTATCCATAATATCCAAGGCCAACCATGTCCACCCTGATCCCCAGCATAACTTCCTGCAAATTCGACACTCCCGGCGAGCGCCGCTTTGCCCGACTGCTTGAGGCAAAGCTGGAAGACGACTACCTTTGCTGGTACAACGTTCCCATCGGCCCTTCCAGGCTCCACCCCGACTTTATCATCATGCATCCGCAGCGAGGCCTGCTTGTTCTGGAAGTGAAGGACTGGCGTATGTCCACCATCCAGAGCATCAACAGCCACGAAGCAACCATATTCGTCAACAACATTCCCGCAAAAGTTAAGAACCCCCTTGAACAGGCCCGTATCTACGCCATGGCTGTTGCGGACATTCTTAAAACCGACCCCCAACTGATTTGGGCAGAAGGCAAGTACCAAGGAAAACTGCTCTGCCCGTGGGCTTTTGGCGTTGTCTTTACCAATATAACCCGCAACGACTTTGAGCAAACCGACCTCGGGGAAGCAATCGAGCCGCACCACGTTATCTGCAAGGATGAGATGACTGAGTCTGTCGATGCGATGTCTTTTCAGGAACGGCTTTGGGGGATGTTCCCTTTCAATTCTCACGGCCTGCTGACCCTCCCGCAGATCGACCGGGTGCGCTGGCATCTCTTTCCGGAAATCCGCCTGCCGTACAAACAAGCGTCACTTTTCGATGATCTGGACGACGAACCGCAGGGGTTTCCTGATCTTATGCGGGTTATGGACCTGCAACAAGAGCAACTGGCCCGTAGTCTGGGGCAGGGACATCGGGTGATTCATGGTGTTGCCGGTTCCGGCAAAACGCTTATCCTCGGCTGTCGGGCCGAACATCTGGCCAAAGCCTGCTCACGGCCGATACTGGTACTCTGCTACAACCGCCTGCTTGCTCAACGGCTGGAACAGTGGATGCAGATCAAAGGGATTGCCGACAAGGTCCATGTGCATACCTTTCACGCCTGGTGCCGGAAACAGCTGTCGGCCTACCATATTGAAACGCAACGCAATCACGGCGACGACAACGCTTTCTTCGATGAAATGGTTGAAACGGTGATTCGTGAGGTTGATCGCGGGATGATTCCGTCCGGGCAGTATGATGCCGTCATGATCGACGAGGGGCATGATTTCCGCTCTGAATGGCTCAAGCTGGTGGTGCAGATGGTCAATCCCCAAACCAGCTCGCTGCTGGTTCTGTACGATGATGCCCAATCCATCTATGACACCCGCAAAAAAGGGAAGTTCAGTTTCAAGGGTGTCGGTATCCAGGCACAGGGCAGAACAACCATCTTGAAGGTGAACTATCGCAATACCCGTGAGATTCTTGATTTTGCCGCCGATTTTGCCCGCCAGTTGCTGACCCAGGAGGATGCTGACGAGGACGGCATACCGCGTCTGGCCCCGCTTTCTGCGGGCAGACGAGGAACCAGACCGCTCCTGGTTAAACTCCCGACTATCAGGGCCGAGGCCGATGAGATTGCCAGTCGCCTGAAGGAAGCCAATCGAAAGGGGATCGCGTGGAAAGATATGGCGGTGCTGTACTGGGATCACACGGATAAAGATGAGCTATTTCGGGCGCTCAAGGCACAAAATATTTTCGTCGTCGGTAAAAAATCGATTACCTTTGACAAGGATGATAAAAAGGTAAAATTCCTGACAATTCACAACAGCAAAGGACTGGAATTCCCCCTTGTAGCAATCATGGGCGGCCGAATCACCGAACGGGCCAAGAGCGACGTGGAGACCGCCAAACTGCTCTACGTGGCCATGACCCGTGCTACGTCGCAACTGGTGATGACGGTTGCCGGACCTTTTTAATGATCACCCGCTACCTAAAAACCTTCTCCACCCTCCGCTCCGACACCAGCCGCTCCCGCTGGACGGCGGCAACCAAATACCGCGCCCCGCACAAACCGTTCTTGTTACCGACCGTTATCCGCGAACAACAACATCCCCAGCCATATGCAGACTCTTGCAGGGCGCCCCATCATCGGGCCTGTCGAGCAGTTGTTATGGCCTGAACCGGACGCGCTCCATTGGCATCAGCAGAAGATCTTCAGGAAATATTGATGTTCCTGACCCAACTCCCGATGCGCCGTAACCCGGCTGCAATGAGTCATCGAAGCAAACTTCTGCGTCGTCAATCCACCCGTAAACCCATCCGGACCTGAATCCAACAGCCGATTGATCACCTTCTTCCGGCGAACCGTCTGCTAATCCTTGGCACGTTTCCGCCAAAACGCTGCCGTGGAGAACATGCCATTATCCGCAACCACAATTACGTAAAACGCATAAAGGCAGACTATAAAAATCTGCCTGGTGTGTATCAAATTACCCCGGTTATTTCGCTAGTGGCTGATATACTGCCTATTTTTTAGACTTTGGGATTCAAGACCGTTTTAGACTTAATTGTATACCGCTAAAAATAACTATTGACACTATATATCAGCTAGTTACATGCCGTGTCCAATCTCTGTGCAATCCGATAAAACAGTAGTCATTCCGTAACATTTTTGGAACTTATCAACGTCATCAACAGGGTTATCAACAAAAAATGTGGATATTTACTCTTGCCTGAGAGAACAGCTACTTAGTGACTTTTTATCTGTAAGAAATTCCGGGGGCAGTTTATTTATAGCTGCCGCAGCAAATGCCGCAAAACAGGCGCCGTCCCCGTCGCAGAGGTAAGCCGCTGTGATCTCACTGTCCGAGCTAACCATTGGTGAACTTGCCGCCTATATAAAGACCGATGACCTCACTCACCACCACCTTCAAACACTTCTCCTCCCTTGAGCCGCGCCCCCGGCCCAACCTGGACCGATGCCACCAAGAGCAAGGCCCCGCACAAGCCGCTCTTGCTGCTGGCCGTTATCGACCTCATTTATTTTAAATTACAATGCATATTTAAATTATAACTTTAAATATGCATTGTAATGCCGTCCTGTTCATGCTACTCTCCTCTCATGACCTACATTCCCCGTGACATCGAAACACGACTGGTGCGACTGCTCGCATCTTCTCCCTGCGTAGCAGTTACCGGCCCGCGCCAGGCCGGCAAGTCAACCCTGCTCAGGCACTGCCTTCCAGACTATCAATACGTTACCCTGGATGACCCGTTTTACCGGGAACAGGCCCATGCCGACCCGCTGCTCTTTCTGGACTCACTGGGAGAACGGTCTATCATCGACGAAATTCAGCTTGCGCCAAGTTTGCTCTCCTATGTCAAAATCCGGGTGGATAACCGGCGCAGTGTCAAAGGACAGTATGTCTTTACCGGCTCGCAGCAGTTCGGTCTGATCAAGAACCTGAGCGATTCGCTGGCCGGACGGATTGCTCTGCTGGAGCTGCTTCCGTTGTCGGTGGCCGAGAAACGGCGGTATCTGCCGCTACCGGATACCATCAGCCTGTTCAGGCATGCGGCCCTGAGCGGCTGCTATCCCGAGCTGGTCGTGGATGAGGCCGTCGATCTGCAGTCGTGGTACGCCTCCTATCTGCAGACCTATCTGGAGCGCGATATCCGCACACTCTACAATATCGGCGATTTGCGTGACTTCCAGCGGTTTGTGCGCCTGCTCGCGGCCCGCTGCGGTCAACAATTGAACATGTCCGATTTCAGCCGCGATCTGGGCATCTCCGTCCCGACCATTAAAAGCTGGCTCTCGATCCTGGAGGCCAGCCGGGTGGTCTATCTGCTGCCGCCGTACTATGCCAACATGGGCAAACGCATCACCAAGTCGCCCAAGGTCTATTTCATCGATATCGGCCTGGCCTGCAACCTGGCCGGGGTGCGGGATGAAGCACATCTCTTCAACGGTCCGATGGCTGGTCATCTGTTCGAAAACTTCTGCATACAGGAAACGGTCAAGTTTTTTCTGGGGAAGGGTGTACAGCCGCCGCTGTACTACATCAGGACCGGCAACGGCCTGGAGGTTGACCTGCTCGTCGAACCGTCAGCCGGGGTTCTGATTCCTGTGGAGATCAAACTTGGCAAAACTCCAACTCCGCAGCAGGCCCGGACCCTGGCTTCCTTCCGTGCATCGTTCGCCCAGCTTGATCCGAAGCCTGGTCTACTGCTCTCACTTGCCGATCAGACCCGTCCGCTGACCCGCGAAGTTACGGCGGTCACGCTGGATGATTATTTCGGACGGTTGGAAGGCTAAGTACACAGAGGCGGGATCTGCCATGACATGAGACAATTATAGGAGAAATCATAGGCGGAGACAAGTCAACCCAGCACAAGGATATTGAAACGGCAAAAGCTTACTGGAAGCGACAAAGGGAGAAATAGCAATGGCAAGAAAAACTGGCAATTATCATTCGGAACATATTGAGTGGTTAAAAGACCCGGAAAATGCAGCCGGATATCTCAATGCCATCATTGAAGAGGAAGATAAAGACGCTTTGCTTTTGGCGCTCCGCAATATCGCTGAAGCGGAAGGCGGCATGGCAGCAGTTGCTGAAAAGGCGCATCTTAAGCGGGAGAGCCTGTACCGCATGCTTTCCCCCAGTGGCAATCCGGCCCTGTCAAACCTGTTTTCCATACTTCACGGCATGGGATTGAAAATGACTGTTCAACCGGATAAGGCGGTAACGGCAACTTAACGCCGTACGCCGTGCTTGTCTCAAAACAGTTGTCCGCGAGCAATAACATCCCCAGCCATATGCAGACTCTTGCAGGGCGCCCCATCATCGGGCCTGCCGAGCAGGCATTGTGGCCTGAACCTGACGCGCTTCACTGGCACCAACAGAAGATCTTCAGGAAATATTGATGTTCCTGACCCAACTCCCGATATGCCGTAACCCGGCTGCAATACGTCATCGAAGCAAACTTCAGCGTCGTCAATCCACCCGCAAACCGATCCGTACCTCTGAACCCAACAGCCGATTGATCTCCTTCTTCCGCCGAACCGTCTGCAAATCCCTGGCATGTTTCCGCCAAAACGCTGCCGTGGATAATATGCAATATCCGCAACCACAATTTCGAAAAACGGATAAAGGCATACTATAAAAATCTGCCTGTTGTGTATTAAATTAACCCGGATATTTCGTTAGTGGCTGATATAATGCCTGTTTTTTAGTCATTGGGATTCAAGACCGTTTTAGACTTGATTGTATACCGCAAAAAATAACTATTGACACTATATATCAGCTAGTTACATGCCGTGTCCATTCTCTGTGCAATCCGACAAACCCCTAGTCTTTCCGTAACATTTTTGGAACTTATCAACGTCATCAACAGGGTTATCCACAAAATATGTGGATATTTACTCTTGCTTGAGAGAACAGCTACTTAGTGACTTTTTATCTGTAAGAAATTCCGGGGCCAGTTTATTTATAGCTGCCGCAGCAGATGCTGCTAAACGGCCCAGCGACTGCGGTTGAAAATCTTCACCACCCTCCTGACGTGAGGCTTCTGGTGTCAGGATTGACTTTCAGACAATCGACAACTGCCGCCATGATTTCAAACCGGCTTTCACTTTTATGTTCTGAGTCCAGTAATATACGCCGCCTGACACTCCTCTGTTTTATTACGCAGCATTGCAGTAAGAAAACTCTTCAGCCGTCTAGACGGCGCCCGATTCTACGAGAAACAGGAAGAAGGATTGGGTTCATACTTCATCGACTCCCTGGACCAACCATGTCCACACCATGATCCCCCCCTGGTTGTTACGACTGATCAAATCCCTGTCTGTTCCTGCAGCCTGAGAGCCAGATCATCTCCGTTGATCAGCATCTTCTGGCCGGTTTCCTTCTCTGTGCGGATAATCCCTTCCGAGACCCACTTGAGCAACTGTTCCTGCGCCACACCAAACTTCTCGGTCGCTTCTTCCACGGTGTACCATGTTTTTCCTAGTGACATGACAATCCTCCTTTTGCAAAAATGTTGTTACGAATACACCCCTTCTCTACCTCAAGCCCGCTTCAGGTACGCGTCAATTGCCGCTGCAGTGCGTTTGCCATCCCCCATGGCGAGGATAACGGTCGCACCGCCCCGCACAATGTCTCCACCGGCGAACACCCCCGGTATGCTGGTCTCACCCCCGGTATTGATCAGGATATTGCCCCGCGTGCTGAGGGAAAGATCGGGAGCGGAGGCGGTCAGCAGAGGGTTGGCACTGGTACCGACCGCGTCGATGATGACGCCTGCCGACAGATCGAAGTCGGACCCAGCAATCGCCCGGGGAGAGCGGCGCCCCGAATCATCCGGCTCGCCGAGCTCCATCTTCCGACAGCGCAGGCCCGAGACCCAGCCGTCCTCCGTTCCGAGGACCTCCGTTGGTGCGGTCAGCATGATGAACTCCACCCCTTCTTCTCTGGCATGCGTGACCTCTTCACGCCTGGCCGGCATCTCCGTCTCGCCGCGCCGGTAGACGAGCATGGCGCGTTCGGCACCCAGCCTGCGGGCCGTTCTGACACAATCGATGGCGGTATTCCCGCCGCCGATGACCGCCACCTCGCTCCGCCTGATAACGGGCGTTGCGCTGTTATCCGTGCGACCGGCCTCCATCAGGTTCACGCGGGTCAGGAACTCGTTGGCCGCATAGACCCCTTTCAGGTTTTCTCCCGGAATATTCAGCATGGCCGGCAGCCCGGCACCATTGGCGATGAATACCGCATCGAACTGACTGCGCAGTTCAGCGATGGTGAGGGTCCTGCCGATGATGACGTTGCATTCAATACCGACGCCCAGCTCGCTCAGCAGGGCCACTTCGCGGTCGATGATATCCTTGGGGAGGCGGAACTCCGGGATGCCGTAACGCAGCACCCCGCCGGTATCATGCAGGGCCTCGAAGATGGTGACGGCATGGCCGAGGCGGGCCAGTTCACCTGCGGCGGTAAGACCTGCAGGACCGGAGCCGACGACGACAACCGTCTTGCCGGTTGCCGTGGCTGCCGTCTCTTTCAGCTGTTGTTCCGGGTGCTGTTGCGCCCAGTCGGCAACGTATCGTTCCAGATAACCGATCGCGACCGCTTCCCCCTTGACGCCTCGAATGCAGAGCGCCTCGCACTGGGTCTCCTGGGGACAAACCCGGCCGCAGACCGCGGGCAGGGCGTTGTCATTCCGCAGGATCTGCGCGGAGCGGGGCAGATCTTCGGCGGCCAGCGCCTTGATGAATTCGGGTATTGAGACGCCGACCGGGCAGCCGGCAACACACGGCCGGTTTTTGCACTGCAGGCAGCGCTGCGCCTCGGTGAACGCCTGATTTTCGCTGAGACCGCGGTTCACCTCTTCGAAGTTCCGGCTCCTGACATCGGCCGGCAGCTGGGGCATGACTACCCGTGCTATGCCCATCCGTTCTTTCGCCGACAGAGTATTGTTCAAGGTGCCACCTCCCGGCCGGTCCTGCACCCTGTGTGATCTGTAACATTTACATACATATCAGCCTCTTGTAATTGCCGCAGTATTATTGAAGTCAGTAAGCTGTGGCAACCATCAGAAATACGTGACCGTCAGCAAAGGTGCCCGGTTTATTGTCGTGTCGTCTATTTCGATAAGTCCCGGGAAAACGAACCCATCATCCTCCAATATGCGGATCTGGAAGTTTGCCAATCCACGCCTTTGGGCTTCTACCATCAATGAGGTTACATCTAACGTAACGTGGCGAAGAACGTCGGCACCGGATATTGGAGGTATAATCGTTGTGAAGGCCAGAGGAGGCAGATTGATGCGATAATAATCCGAGGGCTGCAATGTCTGGGGGGGGTAGGAGACAAGTTCGATACGTATCGGGATTGAACTTGCCGAGGGATGTAACACAATGCTGTTGATGAAGATATCGAGAGTCGCCGCATCAATGAAGGCACTGCCAGGAACACCGCCCAAGCCTGTCAATGGGAATACCAGGAAGGCACGGTATTCAGATGGTGAGAAAGGATCTATGCCGGCATACACGCTTGAGGAGTTGAGCGGTGATACCGTGATACCGTTCAGGATATCTCCGTCGAACGCCAGGGTACTGGGGATCTGTGTCACAACCGGCTGCACAACCACCACAGGAGGCGGGCTGCTGCCGCCACCTCCGCATCCGGACAGCATCAGTATTGTGGACATCATTAACGCCGCAACAACTATTTTTTTCATAGCAATCTCCCTTTCTTTCAATTTACAAGATTCTCATCTTGCCTGATTAATGTATTATTCATACTGACACATTCCGGCCGATTTTGCACTCTGCGGCCGCGTGCATGCCGGCCTCTTCCGTGTGGTAACTGGTCAGGCGGTCACTCAGTCCGTCAAAATCAACCTGATGGGCATCGAATTCCGGCCCGTCCACGCAGGCGAATTTTGTCTCGGCGCCGATCTGTACCCGGCAGCCGCCACACATGCCGGTGCCGTCAATCATGATCGGGTTGAGACTGACTATGGTTTCGATCCCCTGCGGGCGGGTCATTTCGGCAACCGCCTTCATCATCGGTACCGGACCGACGGCAAAGACCGCCCGGGGAATGCGCGCCGGATCGGCCAGTATGTCGGCAAGGGGAGCGGTCACAAAACCCTTGGTGCCAAGGCTGCCATCTTCCGTGGTAACCAGAAAGGTATCGGAGAGAGGGGTGAGCTCGGCGGCGAGGAGGATGAAGTTGCCGGAACGCCCGCCGATTATTGTCGTGACCTGGTTCCCGGCCTCCGCAAGTGCCTTTACCATCGGGAAGAGGACCGCTGTCCCGACTCCGCCGCCGATGCAGACAACGCGACCCCAGTTGATGATGCGGGTACCCTTGCCGAGCGGGCCGGCGACATCCCTGATGAATCCGCCGGCCGGCGTCGCGACGATATTTCTGGTCGAGGCACCGACCGCCTGAATGAAGAGGGTAATCGTGCCGGCTGCGGAATCCGCGTCACTGATAGTGAGCGGTATGCGCTCCTCACCCTGATCCAGTCGTACCATGACAAACTGCCCGGGCTTCCGAGCGTGTGCTATGCGCGGAGCCGACACCACCATCTTGTGAAGGTTCTCGGCTATTATCTCGTTGCTGATTACGTTGAACATGGAAGTCACCTTAAAAAATGCCCTGTACGGGCCTTTTTACTGATACCGGACAGGCAGATGTGTCTAGTTTGCGTGATTATTGTAATTCTGATTATACAGCAACTAGTGCGCCAGTGCTCGTTTTCAGATTATGAGGCCATAAGAGACCGATTATATGGTGGAAAGAACATGAGCGAACGCGGGAGAGCGGGAGGAACTGCCGGAGCAATCCGTCATATATAATGAAACGGCCATATATGACGGCGCATATATTGGAGATCAGAGCTGAATCTGTTTTGCGTCCGCCAGTACCGTACGTATAACCTTTTGGCATGTTCGGTGCTTTACCTATCTCGTAGTTTCTCCTCCGGAGCTTCCGGACGAAAACCAATTTACCTTCTACCACGGCAACGTAAATAACACAGGGGATTACATCGCATGACCGACCGGATTTATCCATGTAAAGAATTTCACAATCGCCGGAGTTGTGCGCCAGTCGCGTTATTCGTCATAGTATTGCTGACGGTTTCGCTTTTCAGCGCTTCTGCACGCTCTGCAACGATACCGGTACTCTCGGACATCCTCCCGCTGGATAAAAACAAAAGTGACACAGCGCTCAAAGCGGTGACTCCCGAGCAGCAGCTGAAAATCACCAGGCAGGCGCTGGCAGCGGCAGAAGCCGCACGGGACCGTGCGCTGGCCGGATCCTCCGGCGGTCTTATACGCCAGGATGCAAAAGAAAAATTTCGGCTCCTCGACGGCCATGTAACTCGCCTCAACTCCCAGCTCAGCCTGATCAATGAACGTGAAGACGTGCGCCGCACCCGCATCCTCAGTGACCAAAAAGCAAAAAGCTGGTCCGGATTTGAAGAGCCGCCTCCCTATTCGATTCTGATGGTTGACGAGATCATGATCTCTCTGCTGACTGCCCGCGACAAATCAGAGGGATTTGGCATTAACCGGAAACTTCTTGAACGCCAGGTCGAACAGTACAGGGAATCCGCGAAGCAGGCGCGGGAGATTGAGCGGCAGGCAGCCGATGAGCTTGATCGCGCAAAGAGCTCCGAAGAGCGGGTAACCGCAGCACAGCAGAAGGAACTGGCCGGGATCGGGGCAGCCAATGCTGAGACCATGGCGGAGTTGATTACCCTACGGTATGAAGTCCTTGGCGAGCGGCTTGGAGTTGCTGAAGTGGAGCTGGAACTACTGGAGCGACAACTGTCGGTAGCCAGAAAACAGATGGTTTTCAGCCGGGGAGACCTGCGCGAGGCACTTGCCCGTCTGAAGACAAGCCGCGCAAGCCTCGAACAGGAACTGGATGCGACACTGGCTCACGATGCTCAGAGCAGGAGCAGTCTGGCACAATTGCGCAAAGAGCTCGACTCATTTACCCGCAGCCATAGCAAAACAGACCGTTCAACAGCAACGATTGCCCGACGGGATGAACTTGAAGCAGAACAGCGTGCAGCTCTTGCCTGGGTAGATACTTCAAGCTTTGAAACCGAGGTTGTTGCGGCGCTCATTACCATAAACAAGTCGACCGCCGCCTTTTGGGAACAACGCTATACCGCTGTAACCGGCACTGATGCCAAACAATTGCGTGCTATCCTTGCAGATTTCCGCACAAGCCGGGAACAGCTAAAACCATGGCTGGCGGTTGCCAAGCAGCAACTGGATATGTATCAGGCAGCCGAGCATGAACAGGAGTTACGGCTGGCCAAAATCCCCCGACAGGGAGTACTCCGAACCGCAGAGAGCCGGCTTCTTGCGGCTAGACAATTACAGAGGGAGCTGGCCGAACGCCAGAAAGCCGCTGTCGAGCATGCAGATGCCGAGCAGCAATCCTGGCGGGAAGATATCGAACGAATCCAGCAAACACGCAGTTTCATGAAGAAGATGCACGAGTGGTTCACGACGGTTCCGGGTGTACTGAGCAGCATCTGGCGATTTGAGCTGTTCGCGATTGAAGACAGCGTAGAAGTTGCCGGGCAGCAGATTGTTACGTCACGAGGGGTCACCGTTGGCAAAAGTGTCGGCGCGATTCTCCTTTTCCTGATCGGCTATCTGGTAGCGGCGTTTCTTGGCCGACGCGCACAGCGGCTCATGATTACCCGTTTCCGCGTCAGTGAGCATCAGGCAAATGTCATCAGGCGCTGGCTGATGGCGCTGACGGTCTTCATCCTGTTGATCATCACCCTCAACCTTGCGCGAATTCCGCTGACCGTCTTTGCCTTTCTTGGCGGTGCGTTGGCAATCGGCGTCGGTTTCGGCACCCAGACACTGATCAAGAATTTCATCAGCGGCATTCTCATTCTGCTGGAACGTAATGTAAAGGTTGGTGACACCGTTGATGTAGACGGCGTGGTGGGGAGAGTTATCACGGTCGATATCAGGGCCTCGACCATCCTGGGTTTCGATGGTGTGGAGACGGTGATTCCGAACTCGACGTTTCTTGACAACAAGGTGACCAACTGGACCCACAGCAACGCCAGACTGCGTCGTATCGTAAAGGTCGGCGTCTCCTACGGTTCACCCACTACTCTGGTGCGTGACGTACTTACCGAATGTGGCAATGCGCACAACCTGATCCTGAAAACACCTCCACCGGAAGCTCTGTTTGAGGATTTCGGCGAAAGTTCGCTGATCTTTGCCCTGTACTTCTGGATCGAACATGGCCCTGAGACAAACCCGCTGCTGGTAACCAGCGATCTCCGGTTCATGATTGAGAAACGTTTCACCGAGGAAAATATCCGGATTGCGTTTCCCCAGCGTGACGTACATCTCGACACCACAGAGCCGCTGCGCTTCGAGATGCTGTCCCGTAATACTCCGGAAACAGAAAACAGTGGTGGGGTCAATCCCTGACATGGTATGTTCCAGGTGGTTTCGTATCCCGGTGTTTCCGGATAGAAACAGAACCTACGGTATCAAGGGCATTTTGTGCATATAGCTCAACTCCAGAATGCGGTCAATCTGCTGTTTTGTGACTCCGATCTCAAGGGTGCATACTTCCAGAATCCAAGCCGAGAAATGCTTAAAAAGGCTTTCAGGTCGCTTGCGATGGCGGAACACCCTGACCGGAACGGTGGCCGTTCTCATGAACACTTCGTTGCCATTAGCAGAGCATATGCGGCTCTGTCCGAGATACCGCCCGGCGAACTCAAGCGTATCTTTTATCAAAAGCGGCTGGTTGCAAGTTTTGGGCGCTCTGCCACTGCTGCGCCCACCCCATATTCCCCCAATGCATTTGTTGCGGAAACATCCGGTCAGGGAAGAAACTGGCAGCAGCAGCAGCAGCAGCGAATGCCGCGCCACCCGGGCAGAGCCGGAATCCGCCGGATTCCGAAATACCTGCCGCTCTGTGAAGAATCATATTACGAGGGGGAGTTGCCGCAGAAGACGCTGCCGCTTGGCATGTATCTGTATTATTCCCGGCACATATCGTTTCAGATGCTGGCGCATGCTCTTGCATGGCAGAGAGATCTGCGGCCATGTTTGGGAGAGCTTGCCAAAGCGTGGAAGTGGCTGGATGATGCTGATATTGGCTGGATACTCAAGTCAACGACGATCCCGGGAAGATTTGCCGAGAGAGCCTGGCGTATGGGATATATCACCGTTAAGCAGCGCAACTTTTTGCTGATTCATCAGCGTTCGATGCAGCCGCAGGTAGGGCAGTATTTCATTGCCAACGGAGTCCTGACGGCTTCGCAGCTTAACAAGGCGCTCCGGGACCTTGAAAGACACAATCGTCTCTATTCGTAGCAGGCAATCCGGCGACTACAATTCGTACTTATCCATTTTATAGCGGAGTGTCCCACGGGGGATTTTAAGCATGGAGGCGGTCTGCAGCACATTACCGCCGGTTTTTTCCAATGCCTGACGGATGATGTTCTTTTCAAAGTTCATGACCGCATCATCCAGTCCGTTTTCTGTCGGCAGAACTGCTGCCGGAGCGGAACATGGAACTGCCGGAGACGGTATTCCGCGTATTTCCTGGGGGAGGTGTTCCGGCAGAAGTGTCGGGCCATATGTCATAATACAGATGCGTTCAATAACATTTCTCAGTTCCCGGATATTCCCCGGCCAACGGTACCCTTCCATTAATCTGGCCGCTTCCGGTGACAACTCTTTAAAATCCCGCCCAAAAGAACGGCTGAACGTGTCCAGAAAATAGGCGGCGATGATGCTGATGTCCTCTCTCCGCTCTCTGAGTGGCGGAATATGAATCGGGAAGACATTGATACGGTAGTAGAGGTCTTCTCGAAATGTCCCTGCCGAGATTTTGTCGAGGAGATTGCGATTCGTTGCCGCTATTACCCGCACGTCAATATTAATGTCTTTAATACCGCCGACTCGCCGGATTGTGCGCTCCTGCAGCACTCGCAGCAGCTTCGCCTGCATACCCGAATCCATTTCGCCGATTTCATCAAGAAAAACAGTGCCGTGATGTGCTTCTTCAAACAAACCGGTTTTACGAACGGAAGCGCTGGTAAAGGCGCCTTTTTCATGGCCGAAGAGTTCGCTTTCCAGTAATGAGGAAGGGATGGAAGCGCAATTAATGGCAACAAAAGCAGCACTGTTCCGGTCGGAAAGATCATGAACAGCCCGGGCGATTAGCTCCTTGCCGGTGCCGGACTCTCCGGTTATGAGGACGGTGGAAGGGATTCGAGCGATCTCCCGCACCTGATCAACCACTTCACGAAACGGTTCACTTCTGCCGATCATCGGTGAGCGTCCCGGCAGACAATTGTCCGCACGTTTTAAGTTGCGAACTTCACGTTTCAACGTCTGTGTTTGAAGCGCAAGTTTAACTATTACTCGTAATGCATCAGCCTTAAAAGGTTTTTTCATATAATGGAATGCTCCCATCTTGAGAGCATCCACGGCGCTTTCCACCGATCCGAATCCGGTGATGATGATGACAAGCAGTTCAGGATCAAGATCCTTGAGGGTTTTCAGGACGTCGATACCCTGCTCCGGGCCAAGGCTCAGATCAAGCAGGGCCAGATCGATTTCACCGGATGCGACCTGCTCACTCGCTTCCTGCCCGTTGGCCGCCTGGCAGACCTCAAACCCGTCCTCCGACAAAATTCGTGAGACATTCTCTCGAATGAAGGCTTCATCATCAATGATCAGGATTTTTTCCATAGTGGCGCTATTTACCTTGTACTATTCAAATTCGGCATTAATTATCGAACATCAGTTTGCGTTCAAAATCCATTGAATGAGTTAACCGTTGCGCGTCTTTCAGGGTAATCAGATCCTGGCGATACAGCTGCAGCAGATGCATGTCGAGCGTTTGCATGTGATATTGCGAGGCGCCATTTTCGATATGTTTTTCAATTTCATCAAGTCGCCCTTCCCGGATACATGCCTGTATGGTGGTGGTCGTACGCATGATCTCGACTACCGGCATAATGTTTTCGCCTGACTTATCCTTGATCAGCCGGATTGAAATTGTTGCGACGAGGATGTCGGCCAATCGGTGACGCATGATCTCCTGGGCATCAGGCGGGAAATGACCGATTATCCGGTTAATGGTAGAGACCGCCCCCTGGGTGTGCAGGGTGGAAAGCACCAGATGCCCTGTTTCAGCCGCTTTTATACAGGAATCGATAGTTTCCTTGTCGCGCATCTCCCCGACCATAATGACATCAGGATCCATCCTGAGTGCCGCTTTCAGAGCAGCGGAAAAGCTGTCGGTATCAGTGCCTATTTCCCGTTGAATAATACAGCTTTTTTGTGATGAAAACAGAAATTCTATAGGATCTTCAATAGTTATTATATTGTAGTTAAAGTTTTCGTTTAGATGACGAAGCATCGAGGCAAGTGATGTCGACTTCCCGTTTCCGGTCGGACCGGTGACCAGAATCAGTCCGTTAGGGGTCTGGGCAATGTCACCCAGTACGTTCGGAAGATGCAGCTCTTCAAACGTCCCGATAATCGGTGGAATAACGCGCATGACGATCCCGAAATGTCCTTTTTGGCGAAAAATACTTACCCTGAAACGCCCGCCTGAGGCAAGTGAGTAGGATGCGTCGCACTCTTTGAGATCATTATGTACGTGACGGCCATTGTGAGCCAAAACGGTTTCGGCGATAAACCGGGTATCATCGGGTGTCAGATTCGGCATTTTTGCGCGAACCAGTTGGCCCCGCCCGCGAAAAAACGGGGGATTGTCTACTTCAAAATGAAGATCAGAAACATTCTTCTGAAATGCGATGTCAAGAATTTGATGCAGAACATGTGTGTCCATCATATTCCTCCGTTACCATATGGCAGGTGTAAAAATAATCTGCCGTTACAAACTGTCAGGCAGATCTTTCGATGCTTTTTCGATACAGTGCGTTGTCCAATGTTGATCCGGCCTGTTGCGCGAGAGCTTCAAGCAGGTTGATTTGCGGTGGAGAAACCGGTTTGCTGCCAAAATCTGCATACGTTACGGCTATAACCTTACCACGACTCATCAGTGGAACAGCAACAACTTTCGGGCTGCGCGGCGCTCCGATCTCCTTATACAGCTGCTCAGTCAGTACCGCATCACTTCGCTGCCCATAATACAACTTCCCTTTTTCAACGACTTCCTGAAGAACCGAGTTCCCTTCAAGCGGAATACGAAACATGAGTGGAGCTGATGGCCCATCAGATATCGACGCGGATATACCAAGCGTTTTTTCTGCAATCAGTTCAGTTCTTGCGACAACAAAAGTCACTGCCCGTTCAAATTGCACTGCGGCAAACTGAAGCATGACAAGCGCAATTTCAGGGGGTTCGGATAATGACTTCAGGTGATGTAATGCCGCGACAAACTGGTGGCCGACGTCCGCTCGCGGCACGGGTGAAATTGATTTCAAGAAGGGGCCGATTCCCGAAAAAAGCGCCATCATCTGATCGATATATGACTCTTCATGACAGCGTTTGCAGGGGCGGGGAATTATTGAACGCGCTCCCATGCTGAGGACGTCCATACTGATTGTTCGCCAGGTTTGGCCGCACGCGGTGATCATAATCGAAACCTGCGGATAGGCGGCAATCTTGTTACGCACGAGTGTCAACGCGTGTAATCCGTCGGCATCGTGATCGATATCAACAATCAGAACCGGATGGAGGTCTCTGCCGAGTGACTGTTCTATGACGACGTTCAACCCGGTCTCTTCGTCTGAGGTAAAAATAAACAGATTCTCGTGCTTGCAGATAGTCTTGATTGCGTGTGCAAGCAGTTCATTTTGTGTGAGCAGGATAATCGCCGTAACAGGGGGAGCAGTTTGCGAAGACGGCAGGGTGGAGATGCTTGACAGAAACGTTATCAACCGTTCCTGCTGATCAATAGTTGTTTCAGGAAGTGCCTGAGTCACTGCCTGACGGTGCTCATCAGCCGGGTCATGATCTTTCAGGCCGATAAAAACATCCGGAATTTTCCGGGTAATGGTGTCAAGGGCATCAAGGCCAAGCAGGTCTGCCGTTATTTCGGATATGCCGGTTTGATCACTGGTACCGGCTGTGTCAC
The DNA here is from genome assembly GCA_028687585.1 of Desulfuromonadaceae bacterium. Classification (GTDB taxonomy): domain Bacteria; phylum Desulfobacterota; class Desulfuromonadia; order Geobacterales; family Pseudopelobacteraceae; genus JACRCG01. The sequence continues at coordinate 139,976 of JAQTZV010000008.1, forward strand.
TGGCGCTCTCCTCGGTAAAAAATATTTTACTCAGTGTGCCGTCGCGCATTTTCTCATCATAAATTCGCAGAGAGTCCATCAGAACCCCCTGCGCATTCAGCAGAATCTCCTGGTGCAGTTTTTCCGGAAAATAGCGATATTCATCTGAAACATACTCTTTTGAAACGTCCAGCGAAAAAGTGCCGCTTTCCCAGGTCAGCACTTCGACAATAGTCATTTCAATCAACGTTTCAAGGCCCTTGTAGGCGGTATCCTTGTCAATGGTGCCCTGTTCAATCAAGGTTGCCACCAGAGGCTTGCGGTTTCTTCCGGCATTTTTCTGTTCTGTCAGAGCCAGGTCAAGTTCCTCTCTGGTAATGGCATCCATATCAATCAGTACTTTGCCGATGCGGCAACTGTTGTTCAGATGATTGGCACTGACAAAAAAACCCTCGTGAAAAACGAGCTGACTTTCTCCTTTCGGGCATTTTAAATATAAGATGCCGGTCTTACTGGACATGTGTAACAGTTGAATGACATCCACCAGCGGAAAATGTTCAAGGTCACCGTTAAATGACATGTAGCCCCCTGTATAAACTGTAAACTGCCGGTACTATACCGCAATTTATCTGAATTTGGTGCAGTTTTGTCACGAATAAATCGAGAGTATTGGTGACAGAGTACGAATGTTTTGCTAAAAAGGGGGTGAATATAATGGAAATCACCCCCTTAGGAGCCTTTTTACCATGCCGTTGTATCTGCTGGAACGTTATCTTCACGAACGCACAATTACGTCGGTTGTCATACTTTGATGGGCGCTACCGCTTCAATTCCCCCGCTGCTTTTTTTTGTTGTTGCGTGCCTTGTTTTTGGATCGTTCTGGCGCGCAGGTATGATGGTTGCCGTGAGCTGTCAACTGTTTTATCTGTTAAACCGGGGCCTTCTGCTCGGTCGTCTGCCGCTGCTTGGCCCACATGATACTCTGTTGTTCTTCGGCATGTCTCTGACGCTCATGGGACTGCTGGCCTCATATTTTCCTGTTGTGCGGCGCATGCGATGGTTTACGGCAGTTGTCGGGATTACCGCCGGTATAATCACTGCGGCAGCACTCCTGTTCAAACCGCTCAACATGCCGCTGCCGCAGATTCTTGACACCCTCTGGTTCGAACTGCATGTTGTGGTGGCATTTTTCGGCTATGCCCTTTTTGCCATAGGCGCCATTGCAAGTGCTGCGTATTTACGTACCGGCATACGCGGCTACCTTGATCTGTTATACAAAACAGCGCTGGTGGGCTGGACGTTTTTTTCAGCGTCGATGATATCGGGTGGAATCTGGGGGTATTATGCCTGGGGAACATACTGGCTCTGGACGCCGAAAGAGTTATGGACCTCGATTCTCTGGCTCTTTTACGCACTGCTGCTGCATATCAGGTTGAAAGGGTCTCGCTGGGACACTGTTTTTGCCTGGCTGGGAATCGCCGGGGCGTTTGTGATGTTGTTTACGTACCTGGGCGTGAGTCTTCTGATGAAAAGTTCACACAGCTTTTAGTCCCGGTACCGCTTCAACATTTCACCGTATGCATCAATCCGGCGGTCACGCAAAAACGGCCAAATCCGGCGAACCCGCTCACTTCTGGTACGATCAATCACCACGCCGATAATTTCCTCATGCTCCTGCGAAGCATCCACCAGAATTTCACCCTGCGGCCCGGCGGCAAAGCTGCCCCCCCAGAACTGAATGCCCACTTCAGGATCCTGCGGCGACGCTTCAAAACCGACCCGGTTGACGGCCAGCACCGGCAAACCGTTCGCCACTGCATGGCCACGCTGCACCGTAACCCAGGCGTCATATTGACGCTGCTGCTCTTCTTCCGGATCGTCCGGATCCCAGCCGATGGCGGTCGGGTAGATCAGCAGTTCCGCTCCGGCCAGCGCCATCATCCGGGCCGCCTCGGGATACCACTGGTCCCAGCAGACCAGCACGCCCAGTGTGCCAACGGAGGTTTTGACAGGGGTAAAGCCGAGATCTCCGGGAGTAAAATAGAATTTCTCGTAAAAGCCGGGATCGTCCGGGATGTGCATCTTGCGGTACATACCTGCGATGCTGCCGTCCTTTTCAAACACCACCGCCGTATTGTGATACAGACCGGCGGCACGGCGCTCGAACAGCGATGCCACAATCACCACCTTCAGCTCGGCTGCCAGCTCACCAAGTGTCTTCGTGGACGGGCCGGGAATCGGCTCGGCCAGATCAAACAGGGCAGGGGACTCAATTTGACAGAAGTAGGTGGAGGTGTGCAGCTCCTGTAACACCACCAGCTGTGCCCCGGTTGTGGCGGCCTGCCGGATCATTCGCTCGGTTTTGGCCAGATTATCCTCCCGGTTGTCGGTGCAGCTCTGCTGAATCATAGCAACCCGCAGCTGTGTCATGCCAGCACCCCCTGTGGGAACTGCATGGTCACACAGTGGAGAGAACCGCGCTGTTCAAGCAGCGGCAGACAGTCGATGCCGATTATTTCACGCCCCGGAAAAGCCTGCGTCAGACAGTCAAGAGCAGTGCGGTCATTCTCGAAATCACGATAGGTCGGCACCAGTACCGCACCGTTGATAATCAGGAAATTGGCGTACGTCGCCGGCAGTCGGCACGCCTGCTCGTCAAAGCGGGCCGTGGGCCAGGGGAGGGGGATCAGGCGGTAGGGGGAACCATCCGGCGTGGTGAACGCCCGAAGTTCACCTTCCATCAGTTTCAGCGGTTCAAAATGTTCATCAAGCGGATGGTCGCATGCCTGAAAAACGATGGTGTTGTTCGGGCAGATGCGGGCCAGGGTATCGATATGAGAGTCGGTGTCGTCGCCGGCCAGATAGCCGTTGTTGAGCCAGAGTACCCGCTTTGCTCCGACGAGCGAGGCCAGTGCCTGTTCAATTTCGCTCCGGTCAAGTTGCGGGTTTCGGTTCGCTGACAGCAGGCATTCCGACGTAGTCAGGATCGTCCCGAGTCCATCACTCTCCAGGCTTCCGCCTTCCAGAACCAGGCCGATCGTATTCAAGTTGGGGAGCAGCACTCCTTTTTGTTTGAGATGCGAGGAAATCTGGTTGTCAAAATTGGCGGGATACTTGAGTCCCCAGCCGTTAAAGCCAAAATTCAGCAGGGTCGGCTTGTTGTTATACATGACGGTGACCGGGCCGAAGTCACGCGCCCAGGTATCATTGTTTGGAATTTCACAGACCGTTACCCTGGTCAGGTCCACGCCGGCATTGGCAAGGTACTCAGCCGCAGAAGCGGCATTCGGTGCCGTCAGCAATACCCGTTCAAAGCGGGTTATCTGCCGGATAATTTCAACAAAAACCGGACGAACATCATCCAGCATATATGCCCAGTCAGTTCCTTCATGCGGCCAGGCCATTAACACGCCATCTTGTATTTCCCATTCAGCAGGTAAGCGAGGATTCACGGCAGTACTCTCCTGTAGCGTTATCGTCATACAACGCCGCGACTATAGTACATATCGCCGGCACCATGCAAGGCCTCCATATCTGCTGCATATATTTTTTTGCAAGGCCTCCATATCTGCTGCATATATTTTTTTACAAGACCTCCATATTATGTCAAAGTACTCGTACTTGACATAATATATCTTATGGGACAAAACTCGAGGTGATAATATGGCTAAAAGTAAGGATATCTGCGGTACGGCATGTCCTGACCCTTCTGAATGTTTGCAGCGTCATATTGAATTTCTGCTCGTAGACGACGAAGTCAACAGAGGAAAAGTTTTCGAATGATTTTGCAGCATATTAACAAAGCTCACGGCTTTCTGCTTTGCTGCGATCGTTGTTGTAGGATTTACAACGCGACTGTTGGTGTTCCTGAGCACTCATACCGACTCTTTTCACAAAAACCAAACCGGATAACGCTGATCACGAATCAGTTCTTCTCAGCAGCAAAGACGGTGTTTTTTACCCCTTGTTCGCGATGTTCCGGGAGCATAATGTTGAAGGTCGTCCCTTTACCAACAGCGCTCTCCACAGAAATCTCTCCCGAATGCTTATGAATAATATCATAACTTATTGATAATCCAAGACCGGTGCCCTTTCCCGACTCTTTGGTGGTAAAGAATGGCACAAAAATATTCTTTTTAACATCTTCCGGAATTCCGCACCCCGTATCGCTGATCGTTACATAGATTTTTTCATTCTCATACCATGACCTGACGGTTATCTCTCCATGACCTTTAATGGCATGGGACGCATTGATCAGTATGTTCATAAAAACCTGTGTGAGTTGGTTTGGTAGGCATTGAGCAGGCGGGATTTCGCCATAGTCGGTGATCACTGTTGCTACATATTTGATTTCGTTTTTGACGATGTTCAACGCCTTGCTTATTACGTCATTTATGTCTGCAGACACAAATACGCCGTCATCCACGCGCGAGAAACCTTTCAGGTTCCTGACAATTTCCGTGATCCGCTCAACTCCTTCCTGTGATTCTTCAAGTATCGCCGGGAGATCGTCCGCAATTTTGTCTATGTGTGCCTTTCGGCGCATCTCCTCGATCCGTTCAAGTTCTTCCGTCGGGCAGTACCTGCCAAGAGATTCAGTCAAAACCCCGAAGAAGACCAGAAGCCGTTCCGCATATCTGCCAAACGTTTCCAGGTTACTGGAGATGAACCCCACCGGGTTATTGATCTCGTGGACGACCCCTGCAGCGATCTGCCCGACCAGCGCCATCTTCTCGTTCTGGAGCACAATTTCATGGGCTTTCTTTAATTCACGCGTCCTCTCTTCCACCTCGCGCTCCAGATCTTGCCGGTAGTTCCGTTCGGCCATATACCGACGGCGGAATGCGACCCCCTTTTCAAGTGTCTTCAGCAGGCATACCGGATCGTAGGGCTTGATGATGAAATCAAAGGCTCCAATCTTGATGGCAGATATGGTCAGGTCGATATCGGCAAAAGCGGTCATGAGAATAACCGGGATATCCGCATTGAGGGCAAGTACGCTGTCCAGCAGTTCAATGCCATCCATTCCCGGCATCCGTATGTCCGTCAGAACAAGATCAACTTCATGGTCACCAAGAAAAGACAAAGCATCACAACCGTTGTCAAAGGTGTGCGCTTCGTACCCGCTTATTTCAATGATTCCCTGCAGGCTCAAGCCCACCTCGCAATCATCATCGACAATTACCACCCGCCCCCGGTTTATATCAGTCATGATTGTTCCTCACAGTTACTTCCCATCAAGCACTTCCCGAACTTTCTGCAGTAATTTCATAAATTTCAAAGGCTTGGAGATATATTCCAAACTCTCGTCCAACGTTCCCCGACTATGAATGATATCCGCGGTATAGCCGCTGACGAAGATCGCCCTCATATCGGGGCGAATCTTCCGGATCTCATCATATGCCTCTTTGCCGTTCATCTTCGGCATCATGATGTCCAGTATAAGGAGTGCAATCTTCTCCCGGTTCTCGCTGAATTTGTTCACGACATCTAGCCCGTCTATGGCGGTTATTACCGTATAGCCGAACTGTTCGAGAATCTTCACCGTCAACTCCAGTATTAACGCATCATCATCGGCCACGAGGAGCGTCTCGGTTCCCTTTTTCGGGCGCTCGTCAATGTGACCGGTTTCTACTCTGATTTCCGTCTTCGTTAAGGGGAGGTAGATAGAGAAGGTCGTCCCCACGCCCGGCTCGCTGTCAACATCAATGAAACCGTTATGCTGCTTGACGATGCCGTAGACGATGGAGAGGCCCAAACCGGTCCCTTTGCCCATTTCCTTGGTGGTAAAGAATGGTTCGAACAATCTTTTGCGGGTAACGTCATCAATTCCCGTGCCGCTATCCGTTATGGTAACGAGGGCGTATTCTCCCGCTTCGCCGAAACCATGGACATTGTTGAAGGCGGCATCCATCAAGGCATACCCGGTTTCTATGGTGAGCATCCCCCCGTGCGGCATGGCATCCCGCGCATTGACCGCCAGGTTCAGAAGCACCTGTTCGATCTGCCCGCTATCGGCATTTACCGCCAGCAGATCCTTATAAATTATTATTTTGAGAGCGATATCCTCACCAATAATTCTATGCAGAAATTTTTCGACATTCTCGATGATCAGGTTGAGATCAACCGTATGTTTATTCATAATCTGTTTCCTGCTGAAGGCGAGCAGACTTCTGGTCAGTTCGGTTGCTTTGCTGGCGGCAGAAAGAATGTGACTGATATTTTCTCTCTGGGGGTCTGCCGTGTCCATCTGCATCTCCATCAGGTTGGAGAAACCGATTATGACTGTGAGAGCATTGTTGAAATCGTGAGCGATGCCCCCCGCAAGCTGGCCGATGGCCTCCATCTTCTGGGTCAGGAAGAGCTGCGCTTCGAGTGCCTTCAGTTCGGTTATGTCACGGGCAGCAGCAAACACCCCTTTACATGCTCCGTTTTCATCCAGAAGCACCGCAGCGTTGTATAGTACCGATGTTTCATGTCCATCCCGGTGAACAGTATGGAGGGGATAGTCGCGCACCGCGCCATCACAAAAAGCCCGCTGATACGCGGTCCGGGCCTTCTCCGGATCGGTGAAATAATCGGAAAAATCAGTTCCGATGAGTTCCTCTCTGGAATATCCGGTAACTTTTTCCGTAGCGTAGTTGACGTCGGTTATTTTGCCGTCGGGGCTGATTGTCACAAAAGGGTCCAGGCTTGCTTCGATCAACCTGCGGTTGTAGTTCATGGCGAGACGGAGTTCCGTGTTCACACTTGTCAGATCTCTCGTCCGCTCATGTACGGTTTCCTCCAGTTTGTCATGTGCGTTTTGCAGTTTTTGCGACAACTGACTGCGTTCAGTGATATCAGTAACGGCGGCGAAACAGAGCCGTCCACCTTCGGGAGCCTCGGCATCAATCCGGATAAAAACCGGCTGACCTCCCTCCAAATGAAGCGCCACCTCACATTTCTGGCGGGTCGTTGTCTGAAATACCCTCTCCAGAAAGTCGGTGAATACGCCCCTTGTGTCACTGGTCAGAAACAGCTGCAAGCGCCTGTCGATCAGATGCGAACGTTCAATCTTCAGCATCACCGCGCCGGTCAGGTTGGCTTTGCGGATGCTGCCGTCATGGTCAAGGCTGAAATATCCGACCGGGGCATAATCGTAGAGCTCCTGATACTGTTCCAGAGCGGCCTTCGCCTCGGCGTGAGCCAGCAGCAGCTCATCATTTTGCAGCTCCAGCTCGATCTGGTGAACCTGCAGTTCGTGAAGAAGTTTCTGCTCGTCTACAGCGGAGATGGATGTATTCGCCACCGGGACACTTTCATTAACCCGCTCTTCCGCCCGCTTGCGGAGCGAACCATCTATTGGAGGGGATCTATCTGTTTTTTTCATTGGCTGGCCTTTATAGATGCGGCATTTACCGAAATATATTTCCCGGGCGTAGGGGCGCGGTCTGCGGCCAGGCCCCCAAACAAAAACCGGCGCACGGAAATATCCGCAGCGCCGGTTATAAGCGGCCAATCAGAGTAGTTTATAGCAGTAGTGCTTGTCAGGGAGAAAAAGTTGTCTGTATGTTTGCGCAAAATAGTTGCCACTTGAGCCCCTTCATAAAACAAAGTTTCGTCAGGGTAAGTGTAGCGCAACTCTTGCAAATTGCAATGTTACCTCTCCATCGTTTCCCGTTCGCACTCTGCAATCAGAGCGGCAATGTCATCATCGGTAATATCCGGCAGCACGAACGTACCCTTTGCATCTTTTTCAACTCTGCTGATTCCGGGATACCGCTTTTCAAGAACCTTTATTTCCATAGCCTGATCTTTAACTGTCGCCAGCAAGCGCCGGTTCTCCGCTTCCAGATCATATTTCTCAATAGCCGACCTGATGGCAAATTTCAGATTATGGTCGTCCCACGGCTTGGAGAAAAATCGGTAGATTTCCCCTTCGTTGACCGCTTTCATGGCAGCCTCCAGGGTCGCATGGCCGGTTAACATCATGCGGATCGTCTGCGGATGTTCTGTTTTCACTTGTGCCAGAAACTCCGCCCCCTGCATGCCGAGCATGCGTTCATCAGAGATAACCACCTTGAATCGTTTTGTTTTCATAATCTCAAGCGCTTCTTCAGCGCTGGTAACCGAGACAATATCCAGAGGTTCGTCAAACAGTGCACGCTTCAGGGCCGATAATACGTGAGACTCATCATCCACCAACAGAATTCTGTCATTCATTACAGTGCTCCTATTTGATTATTATTGTTTCTGATTTCGTTCTAATTCGCCGCTAGTCCCTTGGAACACTTATTCTTTCGTAAAGTCCCCCCGCCCCTTGCGGGAGGGGGCTAGGGGGTGGGGGAAGATGCAAAGCACAGATTCCATGGCAACCTCCCCCCCTCCCTAACCCTCCCCCGCCAAGGGGGAGGGGATTATTCAGGTCATAGTTTGGCTGCCCGCCCCACCCCGCAAAACGGGCAGACCAGCCAGCTCTCTTCGAGCGGCATGCGGCATGAAGTGCAGCTATTATGACGGAACGTGCCGCAATGCGGGCAGAAGAGGAACTTGGAGTCGATAATTGCCTGGCACTGCTGGCAGGTCCGTTCCATACGCACCATCGGGCCGATTACCCGCAGCACCTCTTCCAGGGTTGTCAGTCCTGTGCGGACCTTTTCCAGGCCGTCTTCCAGCAGAATACGCATGCCATTGGCCCGTGCAAGGGTCAGCAGCTCCGATTCCTTGTAATTGGTGCTGACCATCTGACGAAAATCATCGTTCATGACGAACAGTTCGTACACGCCAATACGGCCACGATAGCCGCTGTTGTCGCATTTTTGGCAACCGGAACCGATAAAGACATCACTGCTGAAGAAGTCGGGGGATAAACGGAGCAGCTCCATCAAGTCCTTGTCAGGTGCGACCGGAGTACGGCAACTGAGGCAGATTTTGCGTACCAGTCGCTGGGCGATTACCCCCTCAAGTGCTGAAGCGATGATGTACGGTTTTATTCCCATATCCATCAGCCGGGTAATCGAAGCGACGGCACTGTTGGTATGCAGAGTAGAGAGCACCATATGACCGGTCAGGGCGGCTTTGAATGCCACGTCGGCGGTCTCGACATCGCGGATTTCGCCCACCAGAATGACGTCCGGGTCCTGGCGCAGTGTGGCTCGAAGAACATGGGCAAAGGAGAGGCCGATTTTCTCGTGAATTGCTACCTGGTTGGCCTCTTCCAGGAAATATTCGACCGGTTCCTCGATGGTCTCGAAATTTTTACTCGGATTCATCATGGCGGATAACAGCGAGTAAAGCATGGTAGTTTTGCCGCTGCCGGTCGGGCCGGTGGCTATAATCACCCCTTGCGGTTTTTTGCTGATGACGGAAATTCGCTGAAAGTCATAGTCCAGCACGCCAAGTTCATCCAGATGCTTGATTGAAGCGCTCTTATCCAGGATACGCATGACGATTTTTTCGCCGTTGATGGTCGGCAGCGACGAGACCCGCATATCAACAATGCGGGTACCGGCCTTGACCGTGATGCGCCCGTCCTGAGGGCGTCTTCGTTCTGAAATATCCATCTTGGCAAGGATCTTCAGACGCGAGATGACTGCCGGGTGAAGGTCTGAGGGGATTTTTATCTTGGAGTGCAGCATGCCGTCGATGCGGTAGCGGATCACGGTGTATTTGGTTTTTGCCTCAATGTGAATGTCGCTGGCTCCATAGCGGATTGCTTCGGAGATAATGGCATTAACGATGCGGATCACCGGCGGCACTTTTGATGAACCGATCAGCTCCTCGACGCTGGCCTCCTCGGCTTCATCCTCAAGTACAATATCTATTTCGTCCAGAGGCTCCAGATCACCGAAATCATCCAGGTCACCCTGTTCGGCGGCGCTCCACGCCTGCATTATTTTTTCAATAATCTGAGAAGAAGCGGCCAACAGCGGGACGACCCGCAACCCGGTCACCCTCCCGATATTGTCGCAGGTAATAATATCGGACGGATCAGCCATGGCGACCGTCAACGTGCTGCCATCAAGTTTTATCGGCATCAGGCGGCTTTTCTCGCACAGTTCCTTCGGCAGGCAGCGCGCCACATTGTGCGTGACGACAACCTCCCGCAGGTCAATGAAGTCGACACCAAGATGTTTCTGCAGCGCCGCAATTATTTTTGACTCATCCAGGATGCCGGTTTTGACAAAGAAATCACCAAGGTACTCATTGGTATCCTTTTGTGTACGGGCGAGATCCAGTTCCTGCATGCTGATTAGCCCGGCTTTGACCAGAATATCTCCCAGCATCCCGCGGTTCTGCTCAAAAAGTCCGGCAAAACTTTTTATTTTGCTCTGTTGCTGCTGGGCAAGCTCTTTCAGGTGACGGTTTTCATGCATCAGCACATATTGCTGCAGCGCCAATGATACCGTCAGACGAAGATCTTCGTCATTCCATGGCTTGGTAATAAACTTGTAGACGGCGCCTTCCTTGACAGCGCCCATGATGGAATTAACATCGGCATAACCGGTCAGCATGATGCGGATTGTATCGTGGTATTTTTCACGAACGGTTTTGAGCAGTTCGGCGCCGGTCATACCGGGCATGCGATGGTCACTGATTATCAAATTCACCGGTTGCTGGGCAAGTATTTCGAGGGCTTTTTGTCCGGAACTTGCGGTCAGGATGGTGTAGTTCTCCTCTAAAAAAATGCGCCGCAGGGCGTTAGTGACGTTCTCTTCGTCATCAACAAACAGTAACGTAAAGCCGTGCTCATCCGCTAAAGGAGTATCAAGCCCGGTTATGCTGCCGGGTAATTCAGCGGTGGCTGTCTGTCCGCCCATGGATTTGAAGAGTTCGGCATATTTACTCATGAGTTGTCCTGTCTGTAGTTATCTGTTTATGCGGCAACCGTATTGTTACTGTTGTTCCAAAACCTTCGCGTGAGTCAATCTCGATATTGCCTTCGGCGTTCCTGATAATTTCACGGGCAACCGTTAACCCCATGCCGGTGCCACGCCCAACCTCGCGGGTGGTGAAAAACGGCTCAAAAACCCGTGTCAGGTTGAGTTCCGGAATACCACAGCCATTGTCTGCAACAGTAATGACAATGTCATTGTTCTCACGTGCCGTTGAAATGTTAATTTTAAGGCCATTGTCACGGGACTGGATGGCATTCTGGATAATGTTAAAAAATGCCTGCGAGAGCATCCCGGGATTACAGCCAAACAGTGGCAGTGGCTGAAGATCGCGCAGAATAGCCGTTTCCGGTGGAATCTGCGGCGTCAGCACCGCAATGATCCGCTCCAGTTCCCCGTTCAGGTCTGCGTCACAATCACCGGTTTCATCGACATGAGAAAAGGCCTTCAGGTCGGCAACAATCCGGGCAATCCGGTCGGTCCCTTCAACGGACTGCTCCAGCAAAGCCGTTGAATCGGAAACAACGAACTCCAGCTTCAATGCACGGCGGCGCTGTTCCGTCTCCTCGCGCAGTTGCAGGAGCGGCGCATTGCGGGCTATCAGCAGCTGATACAGGTTGAGCATCTCTTTCATGCGTTCGACGTAACGGTTCAAAGTCACCAGATTACTGCGTACAAATCCGTTGGGATTGTTTATCTCATGCGCCATGCCGGCTGCCAGACCTCCGACCGCAGCCAGTTTTTCCTGCTGCAGCATGCGACTGTAGGCTTTTTTTAACTCCGCCGTCCGCTCTTCCACCTTCCGCTCTAACAACGTGGCCAGCTCCCGGTAGCGACGTTCAGATTCGACCAGCTGTTGATTTGTTTCCACCAGTTGATCATACGATTCCTGCACGATCGTTGTATGCATCTCGGTTGTCAGCATGCGCTTGAGATTATTGGTAATGGTCAGCTGCAGCGCATCACGAGCCAGTAGGGCCAACGCTTCGGCGCTGCTGCATGTTTCCGGATCAACGGCAATTACCAGCATTCCCTGCGGTTCTCCTTCTACCAGTAACGGGTGACGAATCTCCCGCAACTGCTCCAGAGGCCTGTCATCCCCCTGGCTGCAGAGCGGCAGGCGCTCTTCGTCCAGCACCGCCGCCCGTACCGGACCGGCCTTGACCAGGCTGCGCAGCAGTGGCTCGATCTCTGCGCGTGAAATGATCCTGGACAGACACCTCTCTTCACCGACAATAAAAGTAACCTGCGGGTTATCACTATTCATTGCTGCACCTTGAGTATTTCTGCCAGAAAGAATTCCCGCTCGACTCCATACCGCTCCGTCAGGCCATGCCGGCTATTGACCGCATCAAACGTCAACCTCAGCACCTCGCGGAACGTTTCCACTACGCCCCACCCTTTCAGGGCTGATGCCATAATTACCGGCAGACCGGTTGGCCCCCAGGCGCTGCGAATCTCATTTTCCGCGACGATATCCGGCAAATCGCGTTTATTGAACTGCACCACCAGCGGCAACTGCTCAAAGGATAGGCCGACCAGCGCCAGATTCTTCTCCAGATTATCAAAACTCTCGAAATTGACCGACATCTGCGCGGCATGCGAATCGGCAACAAATACCACTCCGTCAGCCCGCTGCAGTACCGCCTTGCGCGTGGCATCGTGCCGCACCTGTCCCGGAACGGTATACACTTTGAGTTTTATCTTCATCCCCGATGGCGCCACATAAAAAAACGGCAGCAGGTCGAAATAGATGGTGCGATCCTCGGTGGTATCGAGCATCATAAGATCGCCGCGGCCATCAAGAGTCAGCTGGTCGTGCAGCGTCAGCAGATTGGTGGTCTTGCCCGATAGCGCCGGGCCGTAGTAGACCAGTTTCAGCACCATCCGCTGCTGTTGTTCGTCAAATTCGATCATCGGCGCTATCGCTTAACCAGGACGAAAATTCCGGCATCTGAGGGGTCCAGCACATAGTAACGCTTCACAGCCTTAATCCGGTCGTCATCAAGCACCTCCCCTTTATTAAGCAGAAGCAGCCCCGAGCCACTGAACAGATTCCTGGCGAGAATCATACTAGGTTGCAGTTGCTCCGGTTTCAATTCCAACTCTATAGTTGTACGCTCATCATCTATCAAGCTTGAAGTATTGCTGCCATGTTTTGAACCAATGGCAAGTTTTTCATGTTTCGGATCGGTAAAATAGCAGTAGCGGACAATTTTTTTGAATGCACGCTGCAGTGCAGGATCGAGATGACTGCCAAGGTTAAGGCCGGCTCTTGCCAGCGACTGGTCAGCGACATCCTCCACGCACATCATGGCGGCCCGGTCTATCTGGTCAGCATACGCGATTATCCTGGCGCCAAGCGGAATTTTTTCTCCGGAAAGTTTATCGGGAAATCCTGTCCCATCCATATTTTCATGATGATGCCGAACGAGCAGTGCCGCCGGGCGCAACTCCTCAATACTGTCAAGCAGCATCTGGGCACGCACCGGATGCTGGCTGTATTCGCGAAATTCTTCCGGTTTCATTGACTCCGGCGGCATGATAAGTATTCGTTCCGGAATGCCGATTTCTCCGATATCGTGCAGCAATGATGCAATTCTGATCGTCTCAAGCTCCTCGTCGGCAATGCCCATCTCTTTTGCGGCGCCTACCGCAAGCTGTGCAACATTGCGGGAATGCTGATGAGTCCGCTTGCCGCGCAATTCAACAAGGCTCGACAAGGTATTGATGATGCCATGATAGTTTGCCTGTGACCGCTCAAGTGCGGCATGAACATCTTCGTTCTTTTTACGGATTGCCGTGGTCTGCTGTAATACCCGTTCCTTGAGGTTACTGTTCCACTCCTGAAGTTCTTCATTTTGTTGTGCAATAATTGTGTTCAGCCGCTTGTTCTCTGCAATCAGAGCATAGTGCCGCACCGCATCTCGAATCGTCTGTACCAACTCGTCATCGTTCCATGGTTTGGAAAGATACCTGCTGGCGCCGCCCCTGTTTATGGCTTCAATGGTGGCATTGATATCGGAATATCCGGTCAACAGGATTCGAACGGCAACCGGTGCAAATTCTTGCGAACGTCCCAAAAATTCAGCACCGTTCATGCCGGGCATGCGCTGATCAGAGACGATCAAACCGACATTTTCGAGAGTTTGCAGCTTTTCCAGCGCTGCCTCGCCCGATGTCGCGGTTTCGACCTCAAAATCTTCATCCATGAGGAGGCGCTGCAGGGCGCGCAGGATATTTTCCTCATCATCTACCAGCAATACGGTTATGCGACTCAGATCATCAGCCATTACGTACCTCTTCAGCAATCGGTAGAAAAAGCTCTACCAGATTCGGGTCAAAGTGGGTTTCCGTCATTTCATGCAGGATTTCAATCGTTCGGTCAAAGTCATATGCCTTGCGATACGGACGGTCGGAATAGAGGGCGTCAAACACGTCTGCAATAGCCACAATCCTTGCTTCAATCGGAATGTGCGCACCCACCAGTCCTGATGGGTACCCATTTCCGTCAACGCGTTCATGATGATACAAAATGATATTCACAACCGTGTCCGACATGCGGGCCTGCCGGGCAACTTCAGATCCCCAGCGGGGGTGCTGCTGCACCGTTTCACGTTCATCATCAGACAGATGACCGGTGGAATTGAGTACTCCTTCCGGAACACCGATCTTGCCGCAATCATGCAGCCAGCTGCCATGCTTGATATCGTTGATACAGCGTTCATCCAGTCCGGCTGCCCGGGCAAGAGCCACCGCATACAGGGCGACTCTGTCGCAGTGCCCCCTGGTGTAATGATCTTTCAGTTCTACCGTCTGCGCCAGCGAGAGGTACACGTTTTCGTCTTCCGACCCCAGAGAGTGAATCAACAGATAGCGCATCAGGGCTTCATCGACCGTAGCCAACAGGTCGTTGTTGTTCCACGGCTTGGTGACAAAGCGGTACGCTTCACTCTTGTTAATGGCGTCAATAGCAATGGTAATGTCGGCAAATGCCGTCATCATGATGCGAACCGTTTCAGGTCGCACCGTTTTAGCTTTGGCAAGAAACTCGATGCCGCGCATGCCGGGCATCAGATAGTCAGAGACAACAACCCAGACCTCTTCTCGGCGCATAATATCGAGCCCTTCCTGGCCGGAAGCGGCAAAGAGGCAGCGCACATCATCACGCTCCAGATACATCCGTTCAATGGCATTACGGATCGCTTGCTCATCGTCAACGAACAGGACCGTTCTCATGCACTTTCCTCAATAAGAACTAGAACTACCACCTCGCTGTCACTGAAGTCAACCGTACGCCCCAAGACCCGGCAGGGAAATCCGCTTAACGTTGTGTCTGCTGAAATGCTTTTATTCCGGCGTACCTGTTCAACCAGACGGCCAAACGACTCATCGCAATTTGAGCCCACATCAGCGCCAAATAAATCACCACAGACATCCTTCAGCAGCCGTGATGCAATACTGTTCCAGTATGCGATCATACCATTTGCATCTATACCCACGACCCCGACCGGCAGGTTACTCATCAGGTTCTGTGAAAACTCCAGCGCCTGGTTACGGATCTCAAGCTGTTCGGTACGTAATAGGATTTTCTCTTCCAGCGCTTGATTTGCCGCAGCAAGTTCATCCAGCAGTTCGCTGTTTTTTTTCAGGAGGGAATAACGTTCAAGGCAGTTTTGAATGGTAATTTTCAGTTCGTCATCATTCCATGGTTTGGGTATGAAACGGTAGATATGGCCTTCGTTAATCGCAGCCACAATCGCACTGGCGTCGGCATAACCGGAAAGGACAATACGCACCGTATGCGGCCAGCGGTCGTACACACCTTTGAGGAAGTCGACCCCGTTCATGACCGGCATACGGTAATCAGAAATCACCACCTGAAAAGGGCCGGATTCCTCCATGGCCTTCAGTCCTTCTTCTCCCGAACCGGCAAGTACAATCTCGTAGTCATCATCAAGAAAAATACGCTCCAGCGCCCGCAGGACATTGCGTTCATCATCAACGCACAAAATTTTAATCTGTTCGGAATTTTCGCTCACAATATGCTCCAATCTGGATGTTTATTTAATCCTTCACCGTTACCGGCAGAATCACGGTAAAGGTCGTACCACACCCCACTTCACTTGTGACGGTAATCTCACCGCCATGCTTGCGAATAATATCGGCAGAAATGGACAGCCCCAAACCGGTGCCCTTGCCGACCTCCTTGGTGGTGAAGAAAGGTTCGAAGATGCTTTTTTGAATATGTTCCGGCATCCCTTTGCCGGTGTCGGCAACCGAGACAAATACCCTGTCGTTATCAGCCCAGGTACGGACTACGATGTTGCCCTGTTTTTCCATGGCCTGGGCCGCATTGACAAGCAGGTTGAGAAACACCTGATTCAACTGCTGCGGAAAACAGGAAATATCAGGAATTTCTCCGAAATCGCGCTCCAGCGTGGCGATATACTTCAATTCATTCCAGGCGATGTTGATGGTGGTTTCCAGCAAATCGTTCAGATTTACCCGGCAGCATTCGACCTGATCAACCCGTGAGAAGCTTTTTAAATCCTGGACAATACGCTGTACACGTTTAGCACCATCCAGGCTCTCGTTAACCAGTTCACACACGTCGCTGATGATGTAATCAACTTTCAGCTTCTGACGCAGAGCGTCGATTTCGGCCAGCCCAGGATGAGACGTGCAGGAATATAGTGACTGCAGCAGCGCAGCGATGTACTGATCCAACCGTTCGGCATATTTAGCTAACGAGGTCAGGTTGCTGGTGATAAAGCCCATCGGATTATTGATCTCGTGCGCCACACCTGCCGCTAGTTGACCAATGGAAGCCATCTTTTCCTGCTGAATAATCTGCCCTTGCATCTGCTGCAGCGTGACTTCACTCTGTTTGCGCTCGGTTATGTCAGTGAACGTTCCGACAATTCCTCCCGATTTCCCCTTGTCAGCCAGATACGGCGCTTTGGTGATTATGACATCAAACGGGGTCCCTTCGTTATTTGCCAGACGCGCTTCATAGCGGCACGGCTGGTTGGCAGTCAGACACTCCCGGTCCATTTTTTCATGCAATTCATGTGGGTGCATCTGATGTATGCCGCGCATACTGCGACTGATCACCTCATGTTGCTGCAGTCCGAAAAACTGCTCAAACGCCCGGTTACAGCCGATGTAATGACCGGTGCGATCTTTGTAGAATACCGGCGTGGGGATAGCGTTGATAATCTCCTGAGTAAAGCGCAGTTGCTGATTGAGGCGCTCGAACAGTACGTGTGCACCATGTTCAGTCAGAGCAGTGCTCATGCTGTTTCACCTCCTGCTGGCGGTTCAACCGGTAGTTTGACAATAAAGGTGGTGCCCTCCCCTATTTCACTTTCAACCGTGATCTCTCCGCCATGTTTTCTGACGATATCGTAACTGATGGAAAGGCCCAATCCGGTCCCCTTGCCAACCTCTTTGGTGGTAAAGAACGGCTCGAAAATTTTCTGCCGGATTTCTGCCGGGATTCCGCAGCCGTTGTCGGTGACAGAAACCAATACGCTGTCCCCCTCGCTCCAGGTGCGAACGGTGATGGATCCCTGATTTTCTCCGATGGCGTGGGCAGCATTGACCAGCAGGTTGAGAAACACCTGGTTGATCTGCTGGGGGAAACATTTAATTTGGGGGATATCGCCGAATTCCCGGTTGAGGGTGGCTACATATTTGATTTCGTTCCAGGCGATGTTGATGGTGGTATCGAGAGCCTCGTTGAGGTTGATCAGCGCACATTCTGCCAGGTCAACACGCGAGAAACTCTTGAGGTCCTGGACGATGCGACGTACTCGAGCAGCACCATCCTGGCTTTCGGCAATCAGCTGACGGGAATCTTCCATGACATA
Source organism: Desulfuromonadaceae bacterium (assembly GCA_028687585.1). Taxonomy (GTDB): domain Bacteria; phylum Desulfobacterota; class Desulfuromonadia; order Geobacterales; family Pseudopelobacteraceae; genus JACRCG01. The sequence continues at coordinate 157,707 of JAQTZV010000008.1, forward strand.
GTCAATTTTAAGACGTTTTCGGGTAGCAGTTATTTTTTCGGCCCCCTCACTCCCCGCAGACGATATGAGCAGTTCGTCTCCGGCAGCGATGAATTCAGCCAACCGGTCGACATATTTGTTCAGGGTTGAAAGATTACTCGAAATGAACCCCATGGGGTTATTGATCTCATGGGCGACGCCGGCTGCCAGTTGACCGATGGATGCCATTTTTTCCTGCTGGAATATCTGCAATTGAGCGTCCTTTAATTCCGAGAAGGCCTTTTCAAGTTCCTGGCCGGCAGACCGTAATTCGGTAGTATCGTTTATTGAGACGACATGGCCGGGCAATTTTCCCGGAACATTAATCGGACTCACGTTGACATCATAGGAACGCTCCGCACGTTTATTATAAATTTCACCCGTCGTGCCGTTGAAGGTGACAAATGTGAAACCCGCTTCGCCGATCAGTTCCATCCAGTTGCGCCCGAGCAGTTCGGATACCGGTCTGCCGGTATCCTCGGCCAACAATTTATTACACCGCTTGATGCAATGATCTTTATCGGTAAGAATGATATAGTCGCGCAGGTGGTCAAGTGTTTCCTCCCACTCCTGCTTGGCATATTCTACTTGTTCGAAGAGCTGTTCCAGCTCCAAGCGGCTTTGTTTTAACTCAGCCTCCACCAGCTTCCGTCCGGTAATATCCTCTTTTACGGCAAGATAGCCGGTAATACGACCATCCTTGTCAATCAACGGTGAAATAGAGGCATACTCCCAATACAATTCGCCGTTCTTGCGTTTGTTATGAAATTCACCGCGCCACTCTCTACCGGAGGAGACGGTCTGCCACAATTCGATATACCCCTCTACCGGCATTTCACCCGATTTGAGAACGCGAGGGTTCTGGCCGATCGCTTCATCAGCAGTGTAGCCGGTTGTCTGGCAGAATTTCGGGTTTACATATTCGATGATTCCATTAATATTTGTAATAACGATGGTCGCCGGACTCTGTTCAATGGCACGGGACATTTTGCGAATTTTTTCATCCATTTCCTGCTGCGCGGTCACATCAACAAAAGCACCGACAATACCGGCCATTGAACCGTCAGTATGTGTGAATGGCGCTTTGCTGACCAGTGTTCTTCTGATCAAGCCATCTCCGCGTACTAATTCAGTTTCATATTGGACGCCGCTGCCGCTTTCAATAACGGAAAGATCATTCTGAATACTCTGTCCGGCATAGTCTTCCTGCATTATATCCAGAAGTGTTCGTCCGATTATCTCTTCAGCAGATTTCTCAAAAAAACTTTTGAATGCAGAATTGCAGCCAAGATAGACACCCTTGAGATCTTTATAATAAACCGGATTAGGGATTGCATCCATAACTGCCTGCAAGAACATGTTGTGAGACGCAGTGGCTTCTTCTGCCAATTTCCTGTCGGTTATATCTTCCAGTGTCTCAATTGCGGCAACGATTTCATTGTTTTTGTTTTTGATCGGCGCCGCCTCGAAGAATATATAGCGACGTTTTCCACCCAGATTGTCGTACCACCCCTCAGCTCTTTGAGAGCCGGAAATAAACTGAGATGAGGAATGACAGGCATAGAGTTCATCAATACGAACAGAGGCATGATCAATGACCAGGTCGGCGAGAACCGGACGTTTTTCGGGGTAGAACGGGGTCCACTGCTGTTTGGTTCCGACCATCTGAAATGAGCTTTTGCCGGTCAGCGTTGCCAGGGCACTGTTCCAGAAGATGATGGTGTGCGTCTGGTCAATGACGAACATCGGCGCTGCAGCATTCTGAATGATGCCGCCGAAAAAATTCTTTTCATCCTGAAGCAGCTGTTTGGAATCCTGCACCTCCTTCATCATGGTATTGAAGGCTTCTGACAACAGCTCAATCTCATCGCCGGTAGAAATAGTGAGTGGCTGCCACTCACGCTTGTCAGTGCCGATGGAAGTCAAATGAGATGACAGAACTGTTATAGGAAGCGCGACACGGCGGGCGACATACCAAAGAACAACAAGAGAAAATAGAATCCCGACAGACGCAATAATGCTTGCGGTAATTGCAAGCTTTTTAAGAGGCGCAAAGGCCTCGTCGTAGGGGATATTGGCCCCCAGTATCCATCCGGAATCTCCGACCCGCTTATATGAACTGAGCATATGCTGCCCTTTGGAATTGACATTATCCAGCGAGCCCTCAAAGCCCTGCAGCGCCGAATCAATGCCCCTGTTTTTCCCTTCCGGAATTTCTTCCAGAATACGGCTACTGTCCGGATGCGTCAGGTACGTGCGTCCCTGAATAAGAAACAGATAGCCACCGGCGCCGATCCGTTTGGAGGATAATCTGGTCAGAAAGTCATCATTGCCGAGCGTGTGATAACCGGCCAGGAGGCAGATAATACGGTCACCGTCATCCCGGACCGGAAGAACCATGGCAATCATGGGGGGATTGGGCGGAATGCTTAGCTGAAATGGAACCGAGATAACCGGTTTTCCTGTTGCCAACGTCCGGCGAACGTATTCGCGGAGGCTGAGATCTGTGCCGATAAGTTCGGGAAAACCCATGCTTTCGCTGATAACCTGGCCGTCTGTGCCGATCACAAGAAAGCCGGCGTCAAAAATCAAGCCGGCCGGACTGGCACTCAATATTTCGCGCTCCATCCTGGTTTTGTCGACAAGAACCGCGCGGTTAATAGAGGTGGAGACCAAAGAAAGCTGGTTCCGGGCAAGTTCGATGCGTCCGTTCATCTGCTCTGCTATTTCGGATACCAGGGTGAATTGCTGCTGGAAGATGCTCTCGCGAAGCGTATTATGAAAATAAAGGAATAGGGTCGATGAAACAATGAGGAGTACGATGGAGATCGTAATAAAGGTTGCCAGGGCAATTTTGTTCCGAATGCTTCTTAACAACAACTTGTCAAGGTCCAGCAACATGCACGCCCCCGTAGATTTTTTCAGATTTTCTCTGAAGTCGTGCGAACAGCATTCGACTTGTCGTATCAGTATAACTCATATGCAGATGTAATCAAGTTAAGGCGATGATAAAATGAACATCGCAGGGATACATTAAAATTGCAAAAGACTTTTTTGGGCCGTTTAGAGGAGTTTCTTACAATTAGCTTGCATTTTCAAGGTTCTATCAGTAATGTATTACGGCTGGAATCACACGCATTATTGAGGAGCCGATTAACGTATGAGTACAAAAGAAGAAGCTATTGAAGTTGAAGGTACGGTAATCGAACCATTGCCGAACGCAATGTTTCGGGTGAAGCTTGAGAACGAACATGTTGTTCTTGCTCATATTTCTGGCAAGATGCGTAAATATTTTATCAAAATACTACCCGGCGACAAGGTTACCGTCGAGCTGTCACCGTACGATCTCACCAGAGGCCGTATCACTTATCGCGCCAAATAATCGGCTCTCTTTCTGATTGATATCAACAGGCCCGTCCAATCTGGAGGGCTTGTGTTGTTTCAAAATACACTGTGCGAGGAATAAATGTATACTGTTGCCGATTTGAAAAAAGGTTTGAAAATAATTCTGGATGGCGATCCGTATCTGGTTGTTGCGTTTGATTTCGTGAAACCAGGCAAAGGACAGGCTCTGTATCGCACCAAGATGCGCAATATGATCAACGGTTCGCTGCTCGACAGAACATATCGATCGGGAGAATCCTTTGAACCGGCCAGTCTTGAAGAGCGTTCGATGGAGTTTCTCTACAAGGAGGGCGATCATTATACGTTCATGGACCAGCAGACGTACGAGCAGGTTGTGATGGAAGAAGAAACTCTGGGCGATGCTAAAAACTACCTGCTTGAAAACCTGAAGGCTGAAGTTATGCTTTTCGGCGAAAAAGCAATCGGCATTTCTCTACCCAATTTTGTCAATCTGCGCGTGACGGCAACCGAACAGTGGGCAAAGGGTGACACGAGCGGCAATGATTCCAAGCCGGCAACCGTTGAAACAGGGTATGTTCTGCGTGTTCCCCCTTTCATCGAAGAGGGTGAACTGATTGTTATCGATACTCGTACCGGCGAGTATTCGACTCGCGTTAAAGGCTGATCGTGAAATCAGACGCCTTGTGGTTGCGGGCGCAGGTAATAACAGCGGTACGTGATTTTTTCCGGGAGCGGGGGTTTCTCGAAGTTGAGACCCCCCTTCTTATTCCTGCCAACGCCCCTGAAGAGCATATCAATCCGGTTTTCTCCCTCCCCTCCTCCTGGCAGCTCCAGACCTCCCCAGAAATTTGCATGAAACGCCTGCTCTGCGCCGGTCATGAAAAAATTTTTCAAATTTCACACTGTTGGCGCTCTGACGAGCGTGGTTCCCGGCATCTGTCGGAGTTTACCATGCTTGAATGGTATCGTGCCAATCGTGATTATCAGACATTGATGACCGATTGTGAAGAGCTGCTGCAGTATGTGGCTACCGTTTGTATCCCCGCAACGCTCTGCTTTACGCATAATTCGGCACGTTTCAATCCCTTTGACACCTGGCAGCGTATCAGCGTGCAGGAGGCGTTTACGCGTTTCGGGAATTGCGATGTATGGGAATGTCTCAGCAAAGGCTGTTACGAGGAGATATTGACTTCGGTTATTGAACCGGCTCTGGCAGATTTTGCTGCACCGGTTATTCTGCTGGATTACCCCGTCGAACTGGCCGCTCTGGCTCGCGTAAAGCCGGAGAACAAGTGCCTCGCAGAACGCTTTGAACTGTACGTCGGTGGTTTGGAGTTAGCGAACGGTTTCAGTGAACTTAATAACCCACTCGAACAGCGACGCCGTTTTGCGGAGGCCAATATTGTCCGTTGTCGCGCCGGTCAATCGGTGTTACCGCTGCCCGGGCCGTTTCTTGATGCGCTTGGATCGATGCCGGAATCGGCGGGAATTGCCCTGGGGATTGACCGTCTGGTGATGCTGACGGCGGGAGTTGCTTCGATCGATGACGTTGTTGCATTTACTCCGGAAGATCTGTGATATCCTGATAGGTTACCCGTTCTCCGGTATAGGTTCGAAGCAGCAGCGTCGAGCCTATGATTTCAACGTCATCCGGCAGAATTGCAACTTTCCCCTTCCCTCCCGGCAGATCAATGACATAGTGCGGAATTGCCAGGCCGGAAATGTGACCGCGTAGACCTCTTATTATTTCCAGACCTGTCCGGACAGATGTCCTGAAATGTGCCGTTCCCTGAACGAGATCCATCTGATGCAGATAATACGGCCTGACCCGTAGTGCGAGCAATCCGGTCATCAGGCGGCGCATGGTTTCAACCGTATCATTGACCCCTTTGAGCAAAACGGTTTGATTCCCCATAGGAATACCGGCGTCTGCCAGTAATGCACAGGCAGTTGTCGAATCTGAAGTGATTTCATCCGGATGATTGAAGTGGGTATTAATGTAGAGCGGGTGAAAGATGCTCAGCAGCGCACACAATTCCGGAGTTATGCGTGACGGAAGCGTCACCGGCACTCTGGTGCCGATACGAATGATGGTGACATGAGGAATGGCGCGGAGGCCGGTCAGAATTGTCTGCAACGACTCATTATCAAGCATTAGCGGGTCGCCGCCGGATAATATTACATCGTGAATGTCAGAATGCGTGGCAATATAGTGCAGTGCAGCGCGCAGCTCTGCGTCTCCCATGGGTGCGTCGCCACTTCCTACAAGTCGTTTTCTCATGCAAAACCGGCAGTATACCGGACAGCGATTCGAAACGAGCAGAACTACCCGGTCAGGATAGCGGTGGATGAGACCCGGTACCGGGCTTAAGGCAGATTCATCCAGCGGATCGGGACACTGGGAGAAATCTTCCAATTCCCGCACATCCGGCATACACTGCTTCCAGATGGCATCATCAGGCTTTGTGATAAGGGAAGCATAATAGTCGGTCACGCGGACGGGATAGCGGGCAGAGACAAGTCTGGTATTGGCCGGTAAATTGTATTCTGTGTTTGTATTATAAATGGATGCGGTAGTATGGTTAATGTAGTGCATTAATAACAGCCTGCCTGGGGATTAAATAACTGCCGCCGGGTAACGGCGCGCGGATATATTTGAATTCACTTGAAAATAGTCAGCTTTTATGAAATACACAACTACTAATTATGTGCCAGTAGCTGAAGAACGAGTCGTCACTTAATCCCACGTTAGTATGGTTGGCGTCAATGTATACTAAATATTTCGGTTTCAACGAAAAACCCTTCACGCTGACCCCCAATCCGCGTTTTATCTACTTGAGTAAAAATCACAAGGAAGCATTCGCTCACCTTCTGTATGGCATAAACAACCATTATGGCTTTATTGAACTGATTGGGGAGGTTGGAACCGGTAAGACTACCGTTCTGCGGACATTACTGAACCAACTGCAGGAAGATACGTATCGCACGGCGCTGATAGTCAATCCGTGCCTTACCGGTGTCGAACTGCTTCGAAGTATCTGCCAGGAATTCGGCCTTACGGTTCAAAGCGAATATGCGAATGATCATCTTGTGGAGATTAATAATTTCCTGCTGTCCGAGACGTCTAACGGTCGAACCGTTGTCCTTGTCATTGATGAATCACAAAATCTTGATCCGGTTGTTCTGGAACAGATACGGCTGATTTCAAATCTTGAAACAGAAAATGATAAACTTATACAAATTGTTTTGGCAGGACAACCTGAGTTAGGTGCCCTTTTGGAGCGCCCTGACCTTCGTCAGCTGAACCAGCGTATCGCGGTAAGGTACCGGCTTAAATCAATGGACATGCTTGAAACTCGTGCCTATATACGCCATAGAATGGAAGTAGCCGGTGAAACCGGCGGCGTAACGTTCACTCTGTTTGCGATCAGGTGCATTTACTATTACACTCGCGGATTACCGCGCATGATAAACATACTCTGCGACCGGTCACTGCTGATTGCATACGGCGAAGAGCGTCGGCGCATATCGGCAGGAATTGTTTTCAGGGCCAGCAGGGAACTGTTACATGCAACCCCGGGAAAGCGCCTTTCCCTCGTTTTTGCCGGTTTGATAATAATTTTAGCCATTATTTGCCTGGCAGTGACTGTTGATGTACGTCAGTTTGTGTCTGATACGAAGATTTCACAAACTGGCCAGCCCGCTGCATCTCCGACTCCGCGTATTTCACAGAAAACAATCCTGGCGCCAATACCCGAAACATCGGTTGTTAGCGCCCCGACACCGACTGCGAATAAACAGTTTTTACGGTTGAAACAGGAAATAGTGTCGCATGACCAAAAGAGCATTCACCTGCAAGCATTTAACGCTATTGCAGATAAATTGTCAGTTCGCAGAATAACGCTCCTCAGCGGAGATTTGTTTACTGTTCCCAGAATGTTTTCCCGTTTTGCGGCGAAGAGAAATGTACGGGTTACCGAATTCAAAGGAACTCTGGACGATGTTATCCGCTTTAATATTCCCTTCCTTGTCGTGACAAAGTTCAGCGACACCGTGGGGCCGTACTGTATAGCAGTTACGTCGGCAGGGAAAGATTCCGTAACAACTTCGTCGTCTTTTTTCGGCAACAGCACACTTTCTAAAAATAATCTGAATTCTATTGCCACAGGAACGTTTTATCTGGTGCGGAAAGAGACTGAACAGATTCCTGACATGACCAAATCAGAGCAGAAAACACCATCCCTTTCATCTGCCGGAAGCACAAAATGAGTTCAATTCTCAAAGCACTTAAAAAAGTTGAAACTGACAACGCCACACGCCGTCCGGATGAATTACGGATTGATGCAGAAATATTACGGGTGGAGAGCCCTTCGAGATTTTCCTCATCGGGTATACTGATGGTTTCCCTGCTTCTCGTGGCTTTTGGAGCCGGCGGCACCTATCTGTTTATGAAACGGGACAAGACGCCTGAACAGACGAGCCCGATTTCGAGTACCATATCGGGTCAAAAACGCCAATCAGATTCAGCTGCACCGGAAATTGCTGCCGAGCTGCTGCCGCCGGCTATTATTGTGGCTCCGGCAAAACAGCCGATTGTTACAGAAGGAAAATCGATAACAAAACGATCGCCACCCAATCAGGCAAAAGGCACCGTACCAGTTACCAAGCGGCCGGTCGTGGCTGCGCAGCCTGCTGCGGCGCCACAGCCCCCCCCTCCCCCCCCCGCACCGACAGCAATAACTGCTCCGGCTCTCCGGGTTAACGGTATTGCTTTGCAAGACGATCGCTTGGGAGGTGTTGCCATGATAAATGGCGAGCCGATTGCAAACGGGGGGATGATTGCCGGTGTTAAAGTGGAACAAATCTATAAAAACAGGGTGAAATTCAGTTACAACGGCGAGACTTTTGAAGTGCTGTTGGGGCAGTCAAATCGATAACTTCATAACAGTATGCTGAGGAGCCGAAGACGAGTCAACGAAGATGTGGCTTTGCGTTGAAATTGTTATTAGCGGGCAATTACTTTGATAAAGCGTATCAGATAATCGGCGCCTGACCAGACGGTCAATACGGCGGCAATCCAGAGAAAAAACATGCCGACGTTGTGCATATTGACCGTGAGCAGTGTGTGTGAAATTCCGAAAAACCAGTTGTAGTCGTAGTGAAGTACCAGTCCGATAATGGCGACGATCTGAAAAATAGTTTTATACTTGCCCAGATCGCTGGCCTGAATGACAATCCCCTCACTTGAAGCAATACCCCGCAGACCGGTAATAATAATCTCCCTTCCGAGGATTATCAGCACCATCCAGGCCGGAACCCGATTAAACGGCAGGATCATGATCAGCGCTGCCATGACGATAAGTTTATCCGCAATCGGATCAAGAAACTTGCCGAAAATAGTGACGATGCCCATGCGACGGGCCAGATATCCGTCCAACCAGTCGGTGATAGATGCCACCGCAAAGAGTGCCGCAGCCCAAAAACCGGCTGAACGGGATGGAGACATTAATAACAGGGCAAGGAGCGGGATGATTGCAATCCGCGCCATGGTAAGAGCGTTGGGCAGGTTCAGGATATTATTTTTGCGATCTGGTGGCATTATTGTATTCCGCTTTCCTGATATGACTTCATGTAGGAAAGAACTCTGTTTACGTACGTTCTTGTCTCGTTGTACGGGGGAATCCCGCCATATTTTGCAACGTTATTGAGTCCGGCGTTATATGCCGCCACGGCCAGCGAAACATCACCCCGAAAGGTGTCAAGCAGAAATCTCAGGTATTTTACCCCGCCATCAACATTGTCTTTTGGATTAAACCGGTCAGCTACGTTAAGAGACTTTGCCGTTGCGGGCATTAACTGCATCAAGCCGCTGGCGCCTTTTGGGGAGACAGCATTGGCGTTATACCCCGATTCGGCATGAATAACCGCTTTAACCAGGCTTTGATTTACGCCGTATTTTTCTGAACAGTTCTTGATGAGCTGCTCATATTCAGCAGGATTAACCGAAGAAGCGTATGTGAGCTTAGTACGCAGCGCCTTATCTTTTTTGAAGTCGCGCATGAAAATCTTGAAGCGCCTGTCGGTAGGGGCATCAGTGAAATGGACAATATCATCTTCATCAACATATCGGTATATATCGGCATTAACACGACAAGGATTTACCAGCACACAGAGGAAGAGAACAGTGTGGCAGAGAATAAAACATCTTGCATATGACGGCGTAATAAATAACATCCCTCAATAATCCTAAAAGCCGTGAATTTGTCAAGAGTTATTCTGTTTAGTCTGTTTTTAATTGCCAGTTTAAATTGACTTTTTATAGGTCATGTTCTACAAAGATTCATTCAGAAAGAGGAGATTATATGAGTAATAAATCTGTGACCTATAAAGATTCCGGTGTTGATATTACTGCCGGAAACAATTTTGTTAATCTGATCAAGCCGTTAGTTAAAGCCACGTCACGGCCTGAGGTTCTGGCTGATATTGGTGGTTTTGGCGGCTTGTTTTCTCTCAACACTGCAAAATACAAGAATCCTGTTCTTGTGTCCGGAACTGACGGAGTCGGCACAAAGCTTAAGATCGCTTTTCTTGCTGATCGACACGACACGATCGGCATTGATCTTGTTGCCATGTGCGTAAATGACATTATCGTCCAGGGCGCTGAGCCGCTCTTTTTCCTTGATTACCTTGCAACCGGTAAATTGCTGCCGGAAAAAGCAGCCGAAATTGTGAAAGGTATCGCCGAAGGTTGCAAGCAGGCAGGCTGTGCACTTATTGGCGGGGAAACAGCAGAAATGCCCGGTTTCTATTCTGAAGGTGAATATGATGTTGCCGGGTTTACCGTCGGCGTTGTTGACCGGGAAAATATTATTGACGGGTCAGGTATATCTGTCGGTAACCGGTTAATCGGGATTGCATCAAGCGGATTACACAGTAATGGTTACTCACTTGCCCGGACGTTGATATTTGATCGCCTGGGCCTCACCATACATGACGAGTTCCCCGGCTCCGGTGTTTCTGTCGCTGACATACTGCTGACACCGACGCGGATTTATGTCCGCTCTATTCTCAATTTGCTGAAAGATTTCTCAATAAATGGCATTGCCCATATCACTGGTGGAGGATTGCTGGAAAATATTCCTCGAGTTCTCCCCAAAGGATGCCAGGCTCATATCTATACTGACAGCTGGGATCGCCACGAACTTTTTTCGGTGTTACAGAAGGCTGGAAACGTTGAGCGTGACGAAATGTACCGAACCTTTAATATGGGTATCGGTATGGTTTTGGCGGTCGCCGAAAATCAGGCGGAAGAGATCATAGATCGTTTGAAGGGTCTTGGTGACACCGCGTGGGTAATTGGTGATGTTGCTGTTTGCGGTATCGGTGAAGAGCGCGTTGTGTTGGTGGAGAAGTAGTTATGACAGGGAATGCGCCCTGTCGTTTGGCAGTACTGGTTTCAGGAAGCGGTACTAACCTTCAGGCAATTATCGATCGAATTATCTCAGGTGAAATCAGGGCTGAAATCGCCTGCGTCATCAGTAATAACCCGGATGCATACGCTCTTACACGGGCTGCCCGGCACGGCATACCGGTTGTTATTCATGAGCATACCAAATTTCCGGATAGAAAATCATATGATGCCGCGACAGTCAAAATTTTACGCAGTTATGTGGTTGATCTGGTAATTCTGGCCGGTTTTATGAGAATTCTGACCGACATCATGGTTAACGCCTTTCCGAATGCAATTATGAATATTCACCCTGCCTTGCTGCCTGCCTTCCCCGGCCTTCACGCCCAGCAGCAAGCGCTTGACTACGGTGTGCTCTACTCCGGCTGCACCGTACATTTTGTCGATTGCGGCACTGATACCGGACCGATTATCCTGCAATCAGTCGTTCCGGTAGAGCAAGATGATACTGAAGAAACATTATCCGCGCGTATTCAGCAATCTGAACATCACACGTTTGCCGAAGCTATCAAACTGTTTGTAGAAGGAAAAATTCTGATAGAAGGCCGTAAGGTCCGCAGATTACCGTGAATACAGCTCCATAAAGGACCCCCCATGCGTATTGAAAGCGATTTCCTCGTCATCGGCAGCGGTATAGCCGGTCTCTCCTTTGCCCTTCAGGCAGCCGACCACGGCACCGTTGCCGTGGTTACCAAACGTGATATTTCAGAATCAGCCACCAAATATGCTCAAGGCGGCATTGCTTCGGTTTATTCAGACGACGATTCGTTTGATGCTCATGTCGAGGACACGCTCGTTGCGGGGGCCGGAATCTGCCATGAAGATGTCGTCAGAATGGTTGTAGAGGAAGGTCCGCAGACCATTCGCAACCTGATTGAATGGGGAGTAAAGTTTACGACCAGTGGTGAAAGCTACGATCTGACCCGGGAAGGCGGGCATAGCGCCCGGCGTATTCTTCATGCTGAAGATATCACCGGACGTGAAATAGAGCGGGCATTGGTCGAAGCGGTCAGACAGCATCCCAGAATTACCATCTATGAGAATCATATCGCCATCGACTTGATTACCTCTGCAAAGATAAAACGGCGCCAGCTTGAACAGAATCGTTGTCTTGGCGCGTACGTTCTCGATATTCCCGGCGAAACGGTAATAACCTTCAATTCAAAAATTACTCTTCTGGCCAGCGGTGGTGCCGGTAAAGTATATCTGTATACCTGCAATCCTGACGTGGCTTCCGGAGACGGTGTTGCAATGGCGTATCGTGCCGGAGCCACAATTGCCAATATGGAATTTATGCAGTTCCACCCCACCACACTGTTTCATCCGCTGGCAAAATCATTTCTTATTTCTGAAGCGGTACGCGGTGAAGGCGCAATTTTGCGCCGACGTGATGGTACCGCTTTCATGGAGAAATATCACAAATTGAAAGACCTGGCGCCCCGGGATATCGTTGCCCGCGCCATTGATAACGAGATGAAAACCAGTGGCGACGACTGTGTCTTTCTTGATATAACTCATGAACCTGCCGATGTAGTGCGCAATCGCTTCCCCAATATATACCAGACCTGTATGGATTTCGGCCTGGATATGACCAAAGAGGGGCTTCCGGTCGTTCCGGCCGCTCATTATCTTTGTGGTGGGGTAGCGGTTAATTTTGATGCTGAAACTGATATACCCGGTCTTTACGCTATCGGTGAAACTGCGTTTACCGGTCTGCACGGCGCCAATCGCCTGGCCAGTAACTCACTATTGGAAGCTGCAGTGTATGCAGGTCGCGCATTCCGTCATTCAAGTGCAGCGCTGCCCTCACTTACCAGTGACCATCGCGAAATACCTATCTGGGATTCCGGTACCGCTACCAACAGTGATGAGATGGTGGTTGTCTCTCAGAATTGGGATGAAATCCGGAGAACGATGTGGAATTATGTCGGCATCGTTCGATCTGACAAACGCCTGGCGCGTGCCATGAGTCGCATAAAGTTGATACATGGAGAAATTGATGAATATTACTGGAACTTTAACGTTACATCTGACTTGATAGAGCTGCGTAATATTGCAACGGTGGCAGAACTGATTATTGCCTGTGCGCAACAGCGCAAGGAATCCAGAGGGCTGCATTATAACCTTGATTACCCGTTCCTTGATGATAAAGATGGTAAAGTAGACAGCTTTATTAAGAAAAAGTTTTAAGGGGAGCTGTAACGTGGATATCAACTTAATCCGTAAACGGATTGATCTTCTTGATGATGTGCTGCTGCGTATTTTCAATGAGCGTGCCCGTTTGGCTCTTGAAATCGGCCACGCAAAAAAAGAGCTTAACCTTCCGGTCTTTGACCCGGCACGTGAGAAACGGATTTTTAACCGTATGAAAGATGATAACCCTGGTCCGCTGGATGATGAGGCAATCGTCAGAATGTTTGAGCGTGTCGTCGATGAATCCCGTCGCCTGGAACGGATAATGTCACATAAAGAAGAAATATAATTCCAATTTCAAATCAAAGATGCCATCAAGGCGGCGAGGAGTGAGGCGACGGAGGCATACAATCAGTATGCTGAGGAGCCGAAGACGGGCCAACGAAGAGGGGGCTTTGATCTGGAATTGGTATAAGGGAGAGGATGAATCATGTTGATTATAATGAAGACACATGCTGCAGAAACGGCACTTGATTCAATAAAGGAATATCTGATTACCCGTGATTTTGATATACATCAGTCAACAGGAGCCAACCGCACCATCATCGGCGTCATTGGTGACACCGGGACTCTGAATGATCATGAAATTGAACGTATGGAAGGTGTCAGCCAGGTGGTTCGAATCAGGAAAGATGATTGATGAACATGTTTTCGTAATGATTCATCACGTCATCACCCATCGCAGCTACAATTATCTTGACACGTCTTGCTGGATAGTGTTAAAAAGTTAGCTTCGATTTTGTTACATACTCAAGAAAATATCTGGAGGTGAAGTTTTGGCTCATCATAAGTCAGCAATCAAGAGGATCAAACAGACTGTAAAGAAAACCGCACGTAATCGTCATGTATCATCGACGCTTAAGACATATATCAAGCGTGTTCGTGAAGCGGTAGAAGCTAAAGACAAGGATGCAGCCGTTGCCGCTCTTAAAGTGGCTATTCCGGTTATTGATGCAACTGCGACAAAAGGTGTTATTCACAGTTCAACCGCTTCCCGCAATGTTTCCCGCCTGACCAAGCTCGTCAACACTCTCGGCTAGAAGAGATAATCAATATATTAAAAAAGGGGGCTTGCGTAATCGCAGCCCCCTTTTTCTCGTTGTAGTTCCTATCGCCTGCAATCCGCCAGCTTTTTTTACAACGTGAACTGACGCACCAGTCGCTGAAGTTCTGCGGCATTGCCGTTCAACTGGGTCGCTGCCGTCGAGGTTTCGTGAGCGCCGTTCGCGGTGCGCTGGACCACTTCGGTAATCATCGTCATGTTGCTGGAAATCTCGCTGGTGGTGGCGGTCTGCTCTTCGGCAGCGGTGGCGATCTGATTGACCTGCATGGTAACGTCGTTGATCTGCTGGAGAATATCCTCAAGCGCCTGGCCGGACTTGGCCGCTTCCATGGTGCCGTTTTCTACCTGACGAACCCCCTGCTCCATTGCGGCAACTGCGTTTTTAGTTTCGTTCTGGATCGCTTTGATCATCTCTCCAATTTCTCTTGTGGCTCTTGTCGTTCTTTCAGCTAAAGCACGAACTTCATCAGCAACAACGGCAAAACCGCGTCCCTGTTCTCCGGCGCGGGCGGCTTCGATAGCGGCATTCAGCGCCAGCAGGTTGGTCTGGTCGGCAATGTCTTCAATAGTGCCGATGATGTCGCCTATCTGTTCACTGCGCGCACCAAGGCTTTCGACTGTTTTGGCTGATTCCTGCACCCGCTCGGCAATCTGTTCCATGACCCTGACGCTGCGCTCGACAACCTCTGCGCCATTCTGAGCCGACTGAGATGCCCGCTGCGCCCCCTCTGCCGCCATCTGACAGTTTTGGGCGATGTCGCCGGATGTGGCAGACATCTCTTCGCCGGCGGTGGCAACGGTGGTAGTTTGCGCCACGACCTCTTCAGAACCATCGGCGATATTGCGGGCGGTGGAGGTGAGTTGATTGGCGGCGGAGGCAACCTCGGACGAGGTTATGGACAACTGGTTGACAATCGTGCGCAGGTTGTCGGTCATCATCTTCATTGCCGCCATAACGCTGTCCTGATCACCTGGCTGCACCTGCACCGTAACGGTAAGGTTGCCATCGGCAACAGCCCGGGCAATGGCGCGAACATCCGCAGGGTCGGCGCCCAGTTTTTTGAGGATCGAATTGGTTATCAGCGCCGCCTGCCCAAGGGCAATGATTATGGCACCCAGTGACAGCAACGCCATAACAAGCTTAACGTTGCGACCATCGGCAACAACCTTTTTAACGTCAAGAGCGCTCTGCTTGTCTATCTGACCAGCCAGTTCGACGACCAGGGACTCCGACTTGTGCGTGGCTTCCTTGTAGGCGCCAATGGCCTTGTTGGCATCTTGCGGGGTCGTAATCGCTCCGGACTTTATCTGGTCATAGACCTTGCCAAAGCCGTCGGCATACGCAGCAACGTTCTTCTCAACTGCGGCGACGGTATCCTTATCCTTCTGGGAATCAAGCAGAACCGTCATTGCGGCGGTGCGTTTGCGGGTATGTTCCAGAGCCTCGCCCCACTTTTTCTTGTACTCTTCGACTTTGGCGGCATTGTCAATGTTCATGTACAGGTCTTTTTCATAGCGCCGCATCATGTTGATGTTGGCGCGTGACCGCTGGGCATACTCCACCAGCTTGTCACTTTTTTCGGACAAAGTGACTATTTCAGACTGTAACATGCCGAGCCCCCAATAGCCGAGTCCCGCAACAATTGCCAGAAACAGGACGACTATGCCAAAACCGGCGATCAACTGCGTTTTCATTTTAACGTGTGATAACATTGGGTGCACCTCGCACATCAAGTATATGCGCCCGAAGACGCGAATGAAGTATAAACAAATCTTGTTATAGATTTATTTTTCATTATAAATACTGAAAATGTTTGGTTCTGTCTATTGTGGGAACTACGTAGTGATAGGAAAAACTTATTATTATTTTTAAACGTTGATTGAGGATGAAAGAGTTACAGTAATTCCGCAATGACCGCCCAGCGCGCAAGCATGGCTGAATTTGCGGCATCAAGCTTATGCATCAGGTTTGCCCGGTGTACTTCCGCGGTCCTGGCGCTGATGCCGAGGCGTTCGGCAATTTCCCTGGATGTTGCGCCATTTCCTACCAGGAGCAGGACTTCACGCTCCCGGGCAGTAATGTGTTCATTGAGGAAGGCCCGTTCCTTCTCGAAAGTTGTTTTTATTCCGCTCATGCGCAGCAATTCAAGACGATGCAGGCGTCCGATTACGGCACTTACCAGCTCTTCCGCAGAAAATGGTTTGGTCAGATAATCGTCCGCTCCTGCCGACATCCCCCGGCGCACATCGGCTCTCTCCTCGAGCGCGGTAACGAAGATGAATGGTATATCAGCGAGCGTTCCTTCGTTCTTCAGCGTCTCCAGCACGTCATGGCCATCCATTAACGGCATCAATATATCGCACAGGATCAAATCCGGACGTTCTTTTCTGATCATGTCCAAACCGGATTGACCGTCAGCAGCAGAGCTAACCGAAAACCCCTCCATTTTGAGGATTATTTCCATGTTGCTGCAGATAACCGGGTTATCTTCTAAAATCAGGATTGTGTACATGTTGGTCCCTCCGTATCCGACTGGTCAACAACCGGAATCTCAACCCGTATGGTCGTGCCTCTGCCAACGGCGCTGTCAATGGAGATAGATCCCCCAATATGTGACAGGGCATCGTGAACGATGGAGAGCCCCAGTCCCAGGCCGCGCCGGTCTTCCACATTAGAGCCACGGTAGAATGCCTCGAACACCCGCTTCCGGCACTCTTCCGGGATGCCGATCCCTGAATCAGTAACCACAACCCACAGCTTGTCGCCCTCACGGGTGACGTTCAGCGAAACGACACCGCCCGGAGAGGTGTAGCGGAAGGCATTCGTCAATAGATTCTCCACGATTCGGCGAAAGAGTAACCCGTCCAGCAAAGCCGTTCCGCAGTCATCGGCGATGGTGACCCGAAAATCGTGCCGCTTACTGTAAACGGATTTTATCTCTTCGGCAAGCGTCTTGCAAAATCGGCCGACATCCAGAGCAACCGGGATCGATTGTGGGGTCAATACGGCCAAGCGGTTGAACGAGAGCACCGAATCCACAAGATCAGACATAAGCTGCGCGGCATTGCGAATGCGTCCTTGCTGCTCGGCACGCTCTTCCCTGTTCAGCCGCTCGCCATAACGATCCAGAATATCGGTACTGCTGGTGAGAATACTGAGCGGGGTGCGAAACTCGTGCGCAACTGTTGCAAGAAAGCGGCTTTTTGCTGTGTTGGCACGGAGCGCTGCTTCCCTGGTTTGTATCAGTTCTTCAACGACTCCGGCCGAGAGGGCGTCAATTCTCTGCTGTCTGCGCTGATAGAAAAACAGGGCTGATGTCATGGATAAAACCAGAACCCCGAACAAACTCCCTTTCCCCAAAGCTTCTCTGTGCCAATCGGCATACAGGGCCGATACCCCTCTCCCGACGGCCACTACCAACGGTTTGTCCATGGGAACGTTCTCAGGTTTGATGGTTCGCTGGGCCAGCATCCGCATTTCACCGGTCGTGAACGCGGAGTCAATCAAAACAGTAGCCGGGAGCCTGCTCTTTTGGTGGCGCATAAAGAATGCACTCTGTTTGGCCAGATCCGCGTCAGCTATTTCGGGGTTATCGGGCACCATAAGAAGATGTTTGCCATCACCGTGAGCAATGGCCGACCACATATCCGGTGCGTAGAGAACTGAACTGAGTAATGCTTTGCAATAATCGGGATCAAGTGTTGCGGCAACAACACCGGCAAACGCCCCCTTTGCTCCCGGAACCACCACTGTTGCATTAATGACATAATTCCCGGAGAGGGTTTTAAAGGGGGGCGAAATATATAAGGTAGAAAGATTTCTGCTCTTGAACGGAGTCTGAAAATACTCCCGGTAACTGATGTCCTGTCTGACAAGTTGCTTCCGGCTTGCTGCAATGATCTCTCCTGCAGCGTTTGTGATGAATATGGTCCGAACGCCCGGCATGGCGTCACACAATGCTGTCAGGTGATGGTTGGCCAGGCCCATGTCATTTTTTTTTCTCCAGTCGGCCAGGTCATTGCGGATGTCTTTAAGCGCCAGATAGACGCCGTTAAGCTGTATTACAAGATTCTCATCGATGACTTTGGTCTGAGTTGCCAGCCGCTCCCGCTCTCGCAAGTCGATGAGTCCATGCTCGTTGTAGAGGGAATATGCGGTGATGCCGCCTGTCGTGAGCAGAAGTACGGCAAGAATCAGCCAAAGGACCAGGAAGTTGTTTTTCGAGCTGGCGTAATTCACGATACATTCTCGATGCCGCTGCCGGATTTGTGCAGGATGTTCCAATCAACAGAGAAGTAACGGTACATCAGATATATCGCACAGTCAATGAGCTGAAGTAATTTTATCATAACGCCTTGACGTCATAGCGTTACAGCGCTACAGTGACAAAAAGGAGGTACAAAACCATGGGCGCACTTACCAAACGGGCAACCATCTACTTTGATCCGGCTCTGCATCGAGCTCTTCAGCATAAAGCGCTGGAGACATCCCGCTCTCTTTCCGACATCGTCAACGATGCCGTGATTGGCGCGTTGATTGAGGATGCCGAAGATCTGGCGGCCTTTGAAGAACGGGTCAATGAGCCGCTGGTTTCCTACGAAGCCGTATTGAAAGTGCTCAAGGCCAATGGCCGGTTATAGTATTTTCTTCAAAGAGTCCGTCAAGAAAGATCTCGACGCCATCCCGAAAGGTGATCTTCTGCGGATTATGGAGCGTATTAGAAACCTCGCCGACGATCCCCGTCCCGCCGGATGCGAAAAGCTTTCCGGGCAGGAGAAATACCGCGTTCGCCAGGGGAATTACCGCATTGTTTATTCCATTCAGGATACCGGACTGACCGTCTGGGTGGTCACAGTCGGCCACCGCCGAGAAGTGTACCGCAACTGATGTTCTCCCTGCTCTATCCGTCACATACCTGCGATTCTCTCGTATAAAATTTCCTCACCAAATGTCTGAAAGTCGTGCCTGCCCCAAAGGTGACCTCAACTATGCAGGCAGATCAAACAAGAACTTCCATACCGGAATCACCGTTATCTCCCCACCATCAACGACAATCCGCTCCTCTTCGCATCTGGTTACAATAATCCCGGACGTTGCCCCGCATTCAACCATTGCCTCATGCAGTGCGCCAATTTCCCGTTTTCTGGTCTGGGTATCGGCCAAAGAGTCGCACACCTGCACCAGCAACTTCGTACGATCAGGCTGTGGCACGATAAAATCAACCTCTTTGCAACTTTTTGTCCGGTAATAATAGATTGTAGAATAAATGGTTCTAAGCGCCGTAAATACCAGGTTTTCAAGCAAATGTCCGCTGTTTAAAAGGACACCGGAAGAGACTGACCTCACCAGAGCGTGGTCGATGCAGTATATTTTCTTGGTATTGGCATTACTCCGGGAGAGAGATGCATCAAAAAGCCGGACTGTGAACAGAAAATATGCATCCTCAAACCACTCAAGATAGTCGGCTACAGACGACTTTGGCACCTTGTGCCCTCGTGATTTCAGATAGCCGGTCAGGTTGTTGACGGAATAGAGCGAAGCAATATTATCAATCAGCCAATGCGCCAGATCGCTCACCGCTTGCGGATGTGAAACATCGTGACGTTCCACCAGATCCCTGAACAGTATGGCGCCATAATATTCCTGATGAATCTTTGTTCGCAGAAGACGACTCACCCCGGCCACTTCAGGAAAACCGCCACTCTCCCAATATTCCTCAAAACACTTCTGCACCAGCAGCCGCGATTTTGTCGAAAGCGGCTTTCTGACACTGACGTTTCGATTGTCAAGGAACTCCTTGAATGAAAACGGAAACAGCTCCCACGACAACGCCCGGCCACGCATTTGCGTGGCAATCTCTTTCGAAAGCATCCGTGCCGAAGAACCGGTGATGTAAACTTCACATTGCTCCGTACGCATCAGACGGTCTACAAAAGATTCCCATCCGGCAACAACCTGGATCTCATCAAAAAAACAGTAGACCATCTCGCTGTTCTTCTTTTCAGGATAAAGCGCATAATACGCCTCGATAACGTTACCAATCCCCCCATGCTGCAATTCATGAAGACGATCATCAAAAAAGTTCACATAGAGGATGTTCCGGCGTGGTACTCCGCTATCCAGAAGGCGCTGCATGATCTGGAACAGGCAGGTTGATTTCCCGCTCCTGCGAACACCAATGCAAACAGATGCTTTTCCGGAGACATGCTCAATCTTTAGATTCCGCACGGTGCCTGTACTCAGCTCGGTCTCTTGAAAATCAAGAATTATAGTTTTGATGGTATCGATCATATTGTTTATCCAATAAAGATAAATCGGCAAAAAATATTACCAAACATAAACCATATTGGCAATAATATTTACCGATTTACACATAAGATATTAAATCACTTTGGACTATCAAAGATTATTTACCAGTCTCTTGATTCCATCCTTCAGCATCGGCACATTCCAGTTTAACAGGTAAATATAATGCTCTGTTTTTCTTAGCGTTCTCGCTTGAAAGCGACTACTTCTGGTTGCGTCTTTGCGGTTCAAAGTCGTTTTCAAGATCAGTCAGGAAGAATCTCGACGCCATCCCGAAAGGTGATCTTCTGCGGATTATGGAGCGTATTGGAAACCTCGCCGGCGATCCCCGACCAACCGGAAGCGAAAAACTCTCCGGGCAGGACAAATACCGCGTTCGCAAGGGTAATTACCGCATTGTTTATTCCATTCAGGATACCGAGCTGACCGTCTGGGTTGTCACAGTCGGCCACCTTCGTAAAGTGTACCGCAACTGATATCCACCCTACTCTTCCCGTCCCTACAACCCGGCAGGAGAGAAACCGGTTATCGCAACCCCCGTTTCGGAATCAATGATTTCACCGACTATTTCTTGCGGATACAGCAAAGGCAGCCGATTGGCCGCCTTTGCTGTGTGATTTTCTCATCTTGAAAACCCTGATCCTGCGCCCTACACAGTCTGCGCCATTCACCCGACCTGAGCCATTAATCTAAATGTATCAGCAGCTGCTGAAATAACTTTCATTCTCCCATGACCGCTAAAAGGTTTCTCTTCAACACTGAAAAGCCCAGCCTCAGTAAGCTTATCAATATCTCGCTTTACTGCACTCCGATCCCGGTGAAGACGGCGGGCTATCTCTGCAATTGATCCAGGCTCCTCTTTAACCACCCTGAAGAGATTCATCCTGGCTGTCGTAACCAGTTCGAGAAGCTCTGATGGGTCCTCAAACGATATGACACACTCAGGTTCCACCTTTTCGCCTCTGTCCAATTTTCGGGCAAGTTCTTTCCCTCGCTCAAAGAAATCTATTTCCGTACCGGTCGTAATAGTCAGTTTCATTATACGGTTACCTCTCTATTGTTTCTTTCAGGAACAAAGACCATTCCTGATCAAATTGATTCTCCAGTTCCTCGAACGACACGAACTCAACGGACTCCATTTTCCCCATAAAATGCCTGTGATGGTATCCATGCTGGTTGTCGAATCCAATAACCCGGCCATTATCACCGGAATAAAGATGATAATTCATGTAGGCAAGGTTGTACCTGGTAATGTTGCCAAGTTCATCTTCCCAGGTTTCACGGCGCAACTGACCGTTCCCCCGTTTGTTGGAAATTTTATGCCGTTCATCTCGAATCTTCCTCTCAGCCATGACCAACAATATCCTCCCTGATATGTTTCGTCAAGCTGCAATTTCCCCGAGATACCGCTTTGAACCCTCCGGGTTCGTTATTTCAAATCATCTTGAGGGATAACGGGCTATTAGCCGGAATTGAGGCTGAAGGACGACATCCCCGGAATCTTAGCGGCCTTTTTTTGCCCGTTAAAACTCGCTTCT
This sequence comes from Desulfuromonadaceae bacterium, assembly GCA_028687585.1. Classification (GTDB taxonomy): domain Bacteria; phylum Desulfobacterota; class Desulfuromonadia; order Geobacterales; family Pseudopelobacteraceae; genus JACRCG01. The sequence goes on from JAQTZV010000008.1 coordinate 179,660, forward strand.
AAGAGTTGGAATTGCGTTCATTTCGTTATGTTTGAATTGTAATAACGACTGATTAGCTTGGTCCGCCCCCAATACGCTCTGTTAGAAGAATAGATTACAGCGTCCCGCTGGACCTTGCCATTCAGGATACCAGGCTGACCGTCTGGGTTGTCAAGGTCGGTCGCCGCAGTGATGTGTACCGCAACTGATAGCCCCCCCTGCCCTTCCTGTCTTTTGCCCGTAAAACAAGCATTTATTGCAGGCAGGAGGTGTGCGCAACAGTTGCCGATAATCGCAATGAAGAGCCTCGGCCAGCTTCTTTGCCCGTTCTTTACCAATACTTCGTTTGCCGGTTTCCATCTCGCTTATATGGTGTTGCGGAATACCGGTCAATTCGGAAAGCTGTTTCTGGGTAAGGGTTTCACGCGTACGGTACGCACGCAGTGCAATTTGCGATTCCTTGCCGAGATACTCCGGAAATACTTCGGCAACCGTATAGGTGCGTTCCTCCTCTGACTCGACAATTTCTGCATAGCGCCTTACCAAAGGAGCGTTGTGGCGGTGAACTTTTAACCGCAACGTTATAAAGTCTTCAGTAGGGTGCTTTTTCGTGTGTGCCTGCATAAGTAACCTCCACAAACCTGATCCTGCCCTTGTCTTCCCGCCAGACAACAACAAATGTCGGCTGTCCTTTTTTTAATATGACAATGATGATCGCAATCCGACAACTTTGCATAGTGCAGGAGAGAAGCAACCCCGGTTTCGGAATCGATGATATTGCCGGCAATTTCTCGCGGATAGCGCAAAGGCGGTCGTATGGCCGCCTTTTTAGTAATCTGCCCATCTTGGAAGCCTGACTCTGCGCCTGACCTCTATAGCTTTCCCTGTGATGTTATCTGCCCAGCCAGTAAAGCGGTGCGCGATGCATATGGGCAACGGCGACGACAACAACAGTGTCCTTCTCCACACCGTAAACAAGCGAATAAGGAAATTTCCTGGTCATGCAGCGCCGCAGACCGGGAGCAATAACGGCGCAACTGTCTGGAAAAACAGTTATCCGCTTCAAGGCAGACTGGACTTCCGCCAGAAAACGTCGCCCAAGACCACTCTGCTCCATTTCGTACCAGTTAAACGCATCATCAAGTTCGTGCCTGGCTGGTTCAAGAAAACGGATATTCATGGCTTGTATTTTTCGAATACCTCGGCAGCAGAAACAGAACTAATTTCTCCGGCCTTATACCCTTCCCAGCGACGGGAAGATTCATCCGCCCACAATTTTTCAATATTCGTATCGGGCATATCAAGGGATTCAAGGAGATAATCAACGAGTTGCAGTTTGTCCAGGGGGGGAAGGCTGGTAGCCTCGCGGATGAGCGGATTGTTACGGTCAATCATGTGGCACCTCATCTTGATTCAAACCTGTCGTTGTAAGCAAAGCACCGGTAAAAACCCCAGTGTTGGGTCGAGTATACTTTCCAGTGTAATGAACGTCAATGCCTCAATCGGGAGTGTTAGCCCTGGCTGAAAGGCACCTTCAAATATCAACAAGTCAAGCCTCACAGCCCTTTCAGCCTGACCCTGCGTCAGCCCCTGCAATTGGTTCTCTCGTCCAGCAGTTCTTAGCAACCCTTTTTTGCCCGTCAAAACTCGCTTCTAAGGTTTGGAATTACGTTTATTACGTTATGTTTAATTTGCGATTACGGCATGTTAGCTTGGTCCGACCCCAAGTACCTCTTCACCTTCGCAAGCGGCACAAGGTCAGAAATCGAAATGCAGGATACGCCAGGTTTCCAAGCAGGTTGTTGTATGAACGATACAATCTGTACAAAGTGCCGACATCATCGGTCTGGACGAAAGCGCATGCCTTGTAGTGAAGAACATCGGAAAGCCGTGTACACATCATATGGGTGTCCACATCATATGGGTGTCACACATCATATGGGTGTCACATCATATGGGTGTCAGGTCTACATTCCGGACCTGTAAATAGTTTTGTGTAAATGGTTCTGGGTTTCGGTTTTAAAGATTTGGCATTCTGTCTTCAAATAGAATGGAAAAACGATTCATGGCGGCTTTCCAGTCCCTGATCGGCAGGGTCCATTTCTTCGCGATATTCCTCAGTGCCAGGTAAAGTAACTTGAGCATGGCCTCGTCGTTGGGAAATGAGCCCCGGTTTTTTGTTACTTTTCTGAGCGACATATTTAGTGATTCAATGGCGTTGGTCGTGTAGATAACCTTGCGTATATCAGCCGGATAGGCGAAAAACGGTATTACTTGTGCCCAGTTGCGCCGCCAAGACTGGCTGATAGTCGGGTGTGTTTTATCCCATTTTTCCTCAAATGCTGTCAGCTCCATCTCAGCCTGCTCCGCTGTCGCTGACTGGTAGATAAGTTTCAGATCAGCCGCAACTTCTTTGCGTTGCTTATAGTGGACCCCATAATCCGGACAATAGTTTAAGATGGTAGCCTGCGATAAAAAGGAGCAGGCAATGAGCGAAAAGAATCGTAAAAGCTTCACCAGCCAGTACAAGGCGAAAGTAGCTCTCGAAGCAATCCGAGGCATCAAGACCTTGAATGAAATTGCCCAGGAATTTGCTGTTCATCCGACCCAGGTTGGGGAGTGGAAGAAAGCACTACTGGCGCAGGCACCCGGAATTTTCGACGGCAAGCGCGGCCCCAAGCCTGATGATCCCTCCGCCAGTCCCGAGCGGCTTTACTCCGAGATCGGGAGGTTAAAGATGGAACTGGACTGGCTTAAAAAAAAGTCCGGGATCAGCCAGTAACAGAGCGCAGGCGTTGGGTGAGCACTACAGAGCCCTTGGCAATTTCCCGTCAGTGCGAATTAGCTGGCGTTACCCGTTCGACCATTTATGCCCCTCTTCTGATCTCCGTACCGGACGAAGAAGAATTGATCCTTACGTTGATTGATGCCGAATACACGCTCCACCCGTTTTACGGTAGCCGCAAGATGGTGGTTCATCTACGCATCAAAGGGTATCTCGTCAACCGCAAACGGGTTCAGCGACTGATGAGAATCTTGGGACTGGCAGGCATGGCACCGGGGCCTAACACCAGCCGTCCTCACCCTGAGCACAAGATTTATCCATACCTGCTCAGAGGCGTGGATGTTACGCGCCCCAACCAGGTGTGGAGTACAGATATCACCTACGTCCGCTTGGCGCGTGGTTTTGTGTACCTGGCAGCAGTAATCGACTGGTATTCACGCAAGGTACTGGCATGGCGGCTATCAAACACACTCGACAGCGAATTTTACGTTGACTGTCTGGAACAGTCGATTCGGTCATACGGCACACCGGAGATCTTCAATACAGATCAAGGTTGTCAGTTCACAAGCGACGCATTTACTGGCGTTCTCAAGTTGCACGACATCGCTATCAGTATGGATGGACGTGGTCGGGCACTGGATAATATCTTTGTAGAGCGGCTCTGGCGCAGCGTCAAGCATGAGGATGTGTACCTGAAAGGGTATGTCAACATGCCGGGATTACAACTGGGCTTGACAGAATATTTTGATTTTTACAACACCGAACGACCGCATCAATCTCTGGGCAACCTCACGCCGATCCAGGTCTATCAGACGGCCAGCGGCGGCGGAGCAAGAATCGTAGACAAATTCAAAGAACGAAAAGCTATTTTATGGGTAGAGCCAAAATCAAAAGCAGAAGCTACCACCTTAAACCCAAAGGATTATTGTCTTGACCAATGGGTCCACTAAAGCTTCCATGAGACGAACCTTAAAGAGTTGCGTACCATGTGAACGATACAAAGTTGTACCTGAGTGGCGGGATAGACCGTCTCAATGGCCTCTGGGAACCCCTTTAGGCCATCAACGCAGGCAATGAA
>JAQTZV010000009.1 GCA_028687585.1 Desulfuromonadaceae bacterium
CACAAAAGCACACTTGAACCAATCCGCGTATCGAAACTGATCTGTTGACTGGTCAGGATCTACCAGCGGATTCAACTAACGGGTAGAAACAATTCGGCCAAAACATCAAGGCCGACAGACTCCTAGCGTTTTTTTCCATACGTTGTTTTTGAAAAATCACCATTCAGTAATAGTGTACCCGGAGGATCTTTGAAGTACATCCAAGCGGTATATTGATTCTCGCCTACAATTACTGATATCTCTCTACGTTCATAATGTCGTGGGTGACCTTCCATTTTATCTAATACTGACAGAGTACCAGCATCTATCCCGTACAGTTCCCCAACAATCGGATATCTTGACTCAAAGCTGGTAACGTAAGGATATCCACTGATAAGATACATGGAATAGTTTTCAGCAGTATTCCCGGCACCATAGCAATTGGCATCTTTCAAGAGGTGATGATTGCTATGTTCTGATCGAAGGGTTCCATATACGAATACGAAGTGCATTGACTCCATCTATTGCCCCCTATTGGTAACGTTAAGATTACGACCTAAATAACTATACCACTTCAGAGTGTAAGTTAAAGTTTTTGTGAGCTATCTGCAGAAGTATCAGGGTTCCGTGTTATATACCGAATTCAGCCGCTTTGTTGCTATACAGCTCGACATACTTTTATGCAGTGGGCAAAATTGGTGTAAACAAGAGCAGACTGGTTGATCTCATGGGGCACAGCATCAAGAAAATGATCGTTGAGGGGTAGGTACGTATCGCTAGGGTGGTAGATGAACGTCAGAATATTCAACTACCCTGGCAGTGATTCTTTGTCATTGAAAGAGATACTGACAGCATTCCCTGATCGTTATCAGCAAAAGATGGCGATACCAGTAAGCCGGTCGAAATAACAAAAAGCCCCTGCATTCTCCGCCGCTTTTTGTCAAAGCTTTGGTCAAACACAAGGGCTATACGCCGATAACTACTTTAAATAAAAAGCCATTTAATGGCGGAGAGAGAGGGATTCGAACCCTCGGTACGCTATTAACGTACACACGCTTTCCAGGCGTGCTCCTTCAACCGCTCGGACATCTCTCCGTGCAAGCGAACAGGCAATATAATGTATGAATTAATTTTTGTCCAGCATTTCGTACGTTCTGCATTTCAAACTTCACGGTCACTTTCATAACTTGCTGTTTTTATAAATTTTCTCGCTTCTATTCTGTTTTGTTAATAAAAGCACCAACGCCACCTCTTCATCCCGGCTGCTCACCTCGCCATTCAGACGCGCCTGCAACAGGCGATCTTTCATGCGCCGGAACAGCGGTCCCGGTGCCATGCCAAGCTCACGAAGATCCGCTCCATTCAAAACCGGAACTATCGTGCGCAGCCGGGTCAGATAGAGTGACACGAAGCGCCTGACCTGCTCGCTGCTCGCCCGTGCAGCCAGATATGACAGCATTTCCAGGCTAAGACCGCTGAACCAGGTATGAATCTGGCTGTTTTGCACTTCATCCGCCTGTTTCAAACGTCGCTTGATGGAGTTTAGTGTTGTAAAGACCAGGTGACGTTGATTGCAGAGGCGCGACGCGAGGCGACCCGGAATTGCCAGACGAATGCAGGCATCGTGAAACTCTTGCGGTGTGAGTCCATCACACAATGCAAGAAGATATACCTGCCATGGCTCACATCTCTCATCGAGATACAGTAGTCGCAGCCAGGCCATAACCTGTCCGGTTTCCTGCAGCACCCTTTCCGTGGCCGCGACCAGTTTGAGCGCAGTATGAATATACGGGAGGAGCCCAAAAGAAGCCATGCGACCTATGGCGGCAATCGGATCTTTTTCACGCATGATCTGTACGAGCTCATTCAGCAGACGCTCCCCGCCAAGCTTTTCAAGAAGATGCATCCGCACCGCGCTGCGCATCAGGTTTTCGGTATGCGGCGCAATATGAAACCCGAGGCGCTGCTCAAAACGGATTGCCCGAAACACCCGGGTCGGGTCTTCGACGAAGGAGAGGTTGTGCAGTACCCTGACGACCCGCTCCTGAATATCCTGCTGGCCTCCGAAATGATCGGTCAATTGACCGAAGCGATCATGATTGATGCATATTGCCAGAGTATTCACCGTAAAATCGCGACGGTACAGGTCGTGCCGGAGAGACGCCCGTTCAACGGTCGGGAGGACACCGGGAGAATCGTAATATTCCAGACGGGTGCTGGCCACATCAATCTTTCTGCCATCCGGCAGGACCAGCACTGCAGTACCGAATTTTTTGTGACTGCGCACCCTGCCGCCATGGAGTTCGACAAAGCGTTCCGCAAAAAAAATGCCATCGCCTTCCACGGTAACATCCATATCCAGATTATCGATTCCCAGAAGCAGATCACGGACAAAACCGCCAACCACATAAACCGCCATTCCCAGGCCATCACCAATAGCACCCAGCCTCTGAAGGGTTTCACGGATCGCGTCCGGGAAGCGTTTACTAATCAGTCCCGCAACCGAACGGACCCGGGTCGGAACTTCCAGGGATTCGAGATCATAGAGCGGACCACTCTGTTGACGGCGACTGCCGTAGATATGACGCATCAAATCGGTCCGGGTCACCGCACCTGTCAGTTGCGTTCCGACAAAAACCGGGACGAAACGGCGGTTACCGGTCACCATGTACGATTGGATTTCTGCCAGCGGGGTATCGGGGGTTGCAGAGAGATATTCAGTATGCATGAAATCGGTTACCGGCGATTCGCCCAAACCGTGGTGCAGTGCTTTTTCGATGGTCTTGCGAGAGACAACGCCCACCATCACCTTCCCGGACATAACCGGCATGGCATTACAGTTATAACGTGTCAGATACTCACGGGCAACGGTAATACTAACCAAGTCGGGCATCGTTTTGACCGGGGTTGACATTATTGTCCCTGCCGTAACGCTTTCCTTGACCGAGCGCCGCAACAACAGGTCAAGCTGCTCCAACACCTGTTTCAGTGACTGGTTATGCACAACAGCTGAGGCAGCGGTCGTATGCCCGCCCCCCTGAAAAGCCCGCATGATTTCACCGGCATCAACTTCGGGGGCGTGACTGCGCCCTACCAGATAGACATGATCTTCCATGGCCACCGCCAAAAACAGCGCGTCCATATTTTCCATGTCGCGCATCAAATGAGCCAGTGAGGCAATGTCGCCGATATAGTGATGGCAGGAGGCGTGAGCGATTGAAATAACCACGCCGTTGATCGTGTTCGCCTTGAGGGTTGTCAGCAGTTGTCGCAAAAGTCCCATCTGCGCTTTTGTCAACTCGGGCGTCAGAGCATCATTGACAATATTCAGCCGGGCGCCCTGATCCAGCAACCAACCCGCCACCCGGTAATCATCGGACGTCGTCGATGCAAACAACAGACGCCCCGTATCCTCATGAATCCCGAGCAGAATCAGGGTGGCTTCCTCTGCGCTCAATGAAACCTCCTGCGCAAACAACCGGGCAGCGAGCAGCGTTGAGGCAGAACCGCCAACAGCAATGGTACCGCCGGTCGGACGAATACTTTCATCCGTCAACGGATGATGATCATAGATATCGATTTCCAGGCCGGGGCGCTCCAGGACCTCTGCAAAGCGACCGATACGCGAAGCCTGCTGGCAATCAACGATGATCAGGCGGGTGATCAATGCAAGGTCGATCTCTTTGGCACGGGTGAAGTGCGGCAGATACTCAGGATACCGCTCCACAAACACCCGCACCGCTTTTTCCTGGGAACCGGGGAATGAAAGCAGGGCACCGGGATACAGGCGTAATGCCGCTGTCATGGCACCCAAGCAATCAAAATCGGCGTTCGTATGGGTAGTGATAACGTCCATGGTCACCTGAAAAATCTGAAAACAAGTACTGAATCTCTCTATACTTACCCTGCCACTCTATTTCAAATACTCAAAAAAATCACTGGATTATTTACCAGGTTATCAGCAGTTCAGTCTTCACTCTTCCACCTGATGAAGGGCAAATTTGTCCTGATTTCAGTCAATCAAGCGGTCATATTCGCTATGCGTTCCTATCCAGAACCAGACTACTCCATCCGGGATGGAGACTCCGAGAGCGCGGTAATGAAGGCCGACGCGAACAGACCAAAACTGTCCGGTTTGTTTAAAATGAAGCGAAGGGTGTCTGGGGTTCAGTTTCAACAAGGCAAAATTGGCGTCGGCCAGTTGTTGAATTGAGGTTGGAAGGCGAGAGTAACAAGCCCAGTATCGGGGGGAAGTCTGATGAATCAAAGCGGTTTACATTTGCCGGCGCCATACTGTGCAAGCGCTTCCGCTGCAAGAGAGTCGAGTTTGCCGCTGCCAATATCTTGTGCAAGGGAATTATCCCAACGCAGTGTGTCAAACTCGTCAAACCAAGAGCGGAATTTACGAAGTTCCTGTTCGGAAAGGGATGCAACCTGGAATTCTATCCGTTGGAGTGAGGGCATAACAACCTCCTGAAATTAACGATGCTGGTTGACGATAGCACGCTGACAGTCAATTCGTCAAACGGTAGAAGTACCGCGCCTCCGCCCACACGATCTGAATATTCATCCTCTTTTTCTTATCAGCAGCACCCGCCAGAATCTGTTCGATTTTTTCAACCTTCACCCCACCCGCCTACAGATGGGCAAATTAAAACAGTTCTTGTTATAACTGGATTCTCAGTATTTTGTCGAAAAACCATACACAATTAGACCTTACGTCAGCATAACATTACAACGGACTAACACGTCAAATTACAATAAAACTATAATAATAAGCAGTTAGTTTGTGGAGAGCTTACTCGGCATAAACTGTCGAAGATGCTTACATGCCGCTTCTTATGTCGGCGCAAGGCAGACGAAGTAAATAATTACAGCATGTTGTGAATTGGTATATTTTTTGAAAAACACTCACGCATAGCTGTTAAAATCCATACATTGGAGGTTAAAAATGAAAAAGATTTTAGCGTTATTGACAATGGGTGTATTCACTTTGGGCATGGTGACTGTGCCTGAGGCGTCTTTGATTAGCCAAGATTTGAATGCATCGGGTGATGGACTGCTGACACATGATAGTAGCACAGGACTATCGTGGCTTGACCTTACAGCCACAACGGGAATCAGCTATAATGACGTGCTTGCTGGCTCTGGCGGGTATACAACAACTCTTGGTTTTAGATATGCGACAGCACATGAAGTAGGTCAGTTGTTTTTTGATGCCGGAGTGGTTCAGACAAATTGGGCGTGGGGATACTGGAATTTTGTGAATCCGAATTACGTAGCTAATGCTACACTTGTATCTCTATTAGGTATAACTTATCCTTTCGATGGTTTATCAACTTATAGCTATGGACTGACTGGAGACAGTTCAGGTTTAGGTTCTCATAATTATGCAATTGTCGGATACAACAACCATGCGGATTATCTTGCCCTCCAGACTGCTGGCTCATTTGGCGACACCAGCACATCCCTTTGTATTGGAAGCTTCTTGGTAAAAGATTCAGCACCAGTCCCCGAGCCTTCCACCTTGCTGCTTCTCTGCGTTGGTCTTGCCGGTTTTGCCAGCTCCAGGAAAAAATTCAAGAAAAGCTGACCGGACAATCCAATAGTTAAAAAAGAGGCAGGGTCCGTAATGGCCCTGCCTCTTCAAATATGTGCGCCTGGCAACCCGGTACCTTTAAAGGAACGAAGTTTAGTTTCTAGATTACCTCTCCGATCGGCATTGTCTTCAGATGCCAGATTTCCTCGTTATAATTGCAGATTGTCCGGTCGGTAGAGAATTTGCCGCTGCAGGCGGTATTCATGATGCTCATACGGGTCCAGCGCTCACGGTCCTGATATGCAGTCGCGACGCGTTGCTGAGCATCGACAAAACTGCGGAAATCTGCGGCAACCATCCAGGGATCCTGCGGTGAACAGATTGCGTCGATGATCGGAGTAAAGAGACCTGCCTCAAACAGACTGAAGTGGCCGCAGCGGAGCAGATTCATAACCCTCTGCAGATCATCATCATGACTGATCACGCCATGCGGGTCATAATTCCAGCGCAACTCGTCCACCTCCGAACTCGTCAAACCGAACATGAAGAAGTTGTCTTCACCAACTTCTTCACGTATCTCGATATTGGCACCATCCAGCGTACCGATGGTTATGGCGCCGTTCATCATAAACTTCATATTGCCGGTACCGGACGCCTCCTTACCGGCTGTTGACAGCTGTTCAGAAAGATCTGTGCCGGGGCAGATAGCCTCCATGGCACTCACGTTGTAATTGAGTGCAAACGCCACTTTCAGCTTGTCACCGACAGCCGGGTCGGCATTGACCACGGCGGCAACATTATTAATCAGCTTGATGATCAGTTTTGCCATGGCATACCCGGGCGCCGCTTTTCCGCCGATGAGCACGCAGCGATTACTCCAGCCGGCAGTGTCACCGCGCTTGATCCGGTCATAAAGATGGATGACATGCAGGACGTTGAGGAGCTGGCGTTTATACTCATGAATCCGTTTGACCTGGACGTCGAACAGTCCTTCGGGGTTGAAAGTAACATTGCACCTGGCCTGAACAATAGCCGCCAGCCGCGTCTTATTGGCCAGTTTCACCTCGTGCCACCGCTGCCGGAATTCAGAATCATCTGCGAATTCGGCAATTCTGCTTATCTGCTGCAGATCGGCCACCCAGCCGTCACCGATCTTTTCTGTAAGCAGCTCACTCAAGCCCGGATTGCTGTACGCTATCCAGCGACGAGGGGTCACCCCATTGGTTTTATTGTTAAACTTGAGCGGCCAGAGTTCATAGAAATCGCGGAACAGCCCCTGAACCAGCAGCTGTGAGTGCAGGGCGGCAACTCCGTTGACAGAAAAGCTGCCCACGATGGCCAGATATGCCATCCGTATCTGAGGTGTTCCCCCCTCTTCAATGATTGACATACGCCGCATGCGCTCATTATCCCCGGGCCACCGGCAGGAGACTTCCGCCATAAAGCGGGCATTAATCTCCAGTATGATCTCCAGAATCCGGGGGAGCAACTGGCCGAAAAGCGGCAGAGGCCACTTTTCGAGCGCCTCGGGAAGCAATGTATGATTAGTGTACGCCATCGTCTGACAGGTTATTCCCCATGCCTGATCCCACCCAATGTCGTGATCATCCATCAGAATCCGCATCAGCTCAGGCACGGCACAACTCGGGTGGGTGTCATTCAACTGGAAACAGTTATTGGCAGCGAAATCACTGAAATCACCTTTGCGCGACTCCATCCAACGCTCGACAACATCCTGAAGAGTAGCCGAAGCGAGGAAATACTGCTGACGCAACCGGAGTACTTTACCGTTTTCGCTGGCATCATTCGGATACAGCACCATCGTGATATTTTCGGCTTCATTCTTGGTGGCAACAGATTCGGCATAGCCTCCGGCATTGAATTCACCCAGGTCAAAGGCATCAGTGGCTGCCGATTTCCAGAGCCGCAGGGTGTTAACGGTGCCGTTGCGATAGCCGGGGATCGGTATATCGTATGGCACCGCCAGGACATCATGGCTGTCGGTCCAGCGGGCCCGGCGCCCACCGGATTCCGTCATGTAATGGCCACTGTGACCGCCGAAACGGACACGCTGGGTGAATTCGGGGCGTTCCTGCTCCCAGGGATTGCCGTCGCGCAGCCAGTGATCCGGCTCTTCCATCTGGTGACCATCAACGACACGCTGACGGAACATGCCGTATTCATAGCGGAGACCATATCCCATTACCGGGAGCTGCAGCGCCGCGCAGCTGTCTAAAAAACAGGCAGCTAAACGTCCAAGACCACCATTGCCGAGGCCGGCATCCCGTTCCGCTTCCTCCAGATCCTCCAGTTTGATGCCGAGCCCATGCATCGCTTCCGAAGCGGCATCGGTAATGCCGAGGTTCAGCATGGCATTGCCGAGAGTCCGCCCCATCAGAAACTCAAGCGAGAGGTAATACCCCCGCTTGCAGTGTGACTCGATGTATGTGTAGCGGGTTTTCTTCCACCGTTCCATCAGACGGTCACGAACCGTCAGCGCCAGTGCTTTGTAATAATAATTGACCGAATGGCAATATTTGTTCTGGCCGAGGCTATAGGTGAAATAGCGGCGATAATCATAAGTCAGGCCGGGAGCATCCAGCGGCAGCGGCGGCAGCTCAGTCAAACCGGGGGAATTTATTTTTACACGAATTCTTTTTTGAACCATTTCCTGCTTCCTTTTCTGGCGCACTATTAATGGCTGCGCAAGCGGTTTTATTTAAAATCATCACACAATTTTTGCCGGATATCTTACACGTATTTACCGTGAAAGGCAATTTTCAGCCCACAATTGGCTACATACGTCATAGGTTTCAATCCTTGTTCTTATGGATAAGCCCGGAATACTCCGCTACGTGAACTGCTTCTCCTGCTGGGTGGCAGTTTCAATCCTTGTTCTTATGGATAAGCCCGGAATACCGCTTTTCCCCCGTAATGCAGCATACAGCCTGTAATTAACCCTAATTTTCGACAGCTCGTTTTCTTGTTATTCACCCTCATTTCACCCCTTTCCCAATGTATTAAATCGCCTGCTTACATTGTTTTTAAATCCGCATCATCCTTTAATTGTTACGTTTTTGCCTGCTTAACCATAGTCATCCCAATAAAAACAAACCATGCAGCTTATGCACAGACATTCCGGTAACAGCAATCCAGGCATTTTGCCGTATTTTTCGTCCCGACAGGATAAAACCCTTTCTGGGTGATTGCAATCATTTCACCGATTATCACTTTCAAACTATTGAAGTCATCATCAGTAATCGGAACCTCCATAATCAAACTGTTGCTGCGGGTATAGCATACGTATCCCCGGCTAACCTCCTTTCCATAATTTTCCTGTATCAGCAGCGAATACAATACCACCTGATACCGATAGGTGGAGAAGAGCCGGTCGTTATACTCGGCAAATTTATAATCAAGCGGAGCCATCGTGCCGTCATCCAGCGTCAGAACTTCATCGACAATACTTTTGATATTGTAACGTGGCGACGACAGCCAGACTCCCAATTCCTTGCCAACACAACCAATCTTCTTGCGCAGGTAATCAACATTGGTCGATTCACGTTGGATATGCGTCTCACGACCGATCTGCACCTTGTACCGCCGATCCTCATGCTGGCTGATGCACAGGCAGTTCATAAAATAGATGAAGCGTGGACAGAACAGATATTCCAAAAGTTCCGACGCCGTAACAAATATTCCTTCCGTCACCATCGGTTTCACAGGATCAACGCCTGCAGTTTACCGCTCACAAGCTGCGTATCAAACAAATTGCCCAGCAGGCGAATCTTCTTGAAATCATCTTCACACACCGGAAACAGAAAAACGGCATCCGTCTCCAGATCCATCATAGCTTTGCATTTCAATCCCAGTTCATCCACCTCGTTTTTATTGAGATCACCCAGAAAACAGCTCTTTTGCACACGATACAGGCCGTATTCTTTGCAAAACTTTGCAACCTTTGTGCGGGACTTATTTTTCACGATATCGTACAGCACCCAGGTCATCATGCGTTCACCTCAATAAAACTGTTGGCGATACGGTGACACTCCATCTGGATGGTATTGCGTCGCTGGATGTTGCGCCCCCGGTAGCGAATTGATTCATCAAAATGCTTGTTCAGCGCCTCGATCAGAAATGCCTTTCCCTCCTTGTTCAGTGTCATGCCGTCATTGGGCAGCTTGTCGAAATATTCCACCTTTACCTTGCGACCGGAAAAGAGGAATACCACCGGTTCCTCGGCATAGATGCGAAACAGCTCGATCAGGTCAAAGACCAGCGACTTTTTATTATAGTTGTCGGTATGCACAAAGCCGATATAGGGATCAAGTCCGGCCAGAATGCACCCCTTTTCCACCAGCGAATACAGGACGCCATAGCCGTAATTGAGCATGGCGTTAAACTCGTCCTTGGCCGGATTGCGGCTGCGGCCATCAAAGCGGAAACGCTCCGGCATGACATGACTGAGCAGGTCGAAATAGATCCTGCCGGCAGTTCCCTCCAGCCCCATGATGGTGCCGCGCCGCTCATCCAATGTCCCGGAGAGCGCGCCCAGCTTCCTGCTGAGTTCCTTCAAGCTGCTGGATGATGCCTTCAGCTTTTCGGCCTTATCCTCTCGCGGACGGCTCAGTCGATCCAGAAACTCCGCCTGATTGGAGACTTTCGCAACTACCCATTCCTTCGCCAGGTCGAACCCCTGCTCGGATTCGCTGATTTCAAGCTGACGACGGCGAATCAAGGTGGTGCTGCCCAGTTTTGAATGCCACACACGTCCATATGGGTTGCCGTGGTGATCAAGAAACACAATGTCAATATTGTTGTCCATTGCCAGTTTAATGGCATCGGTGGAGAGATAGGCGCTGGTGGTAATCATGATCGATTCCACCTTGCGCGGCGACACCTCGAACACCTTGTCTTCGTTCTTGATGACAAAGCATTCGCCGCTCTTTTTCAGATATGCGCCGTAGGTGTTGATGACGAGTTGCATGGCGACCTCGCGAAATTCAGAAATTTTGCAAGAACAATAATGTTGTCAATGTAACGCAATTGTTTTACAGTCAAACATCACAGGAGGTTATACATGGCAAAAAATGCAACCATAAACATGCGAGTCGATGCATCTCTTAAAACGGATGTCGAGCGAATACTCCAAGCACTTGGTATTTCCACTACCGAAGCGATCAATATGTTTCTAAACCGTGTCCGACTCTCCAGGGGTATCCCGTTTTCGGTACAGATGACCGACGATGAGTTCCGGCGTTATCTTGCTGAATGTCCGCTAGACGATGAGGCAATCAGCCCGGAGGAAGCGAGCAGTATCAAGGCTGCTCTAAGCGAAATCAAAGAGGGCAAGGTTGCCAGCTTCGATGAAATCAAACGGTCTCTTGGCAAATGATACAGCTTCTCTTTACGGACCAGGCCGGGAAGCAACTTGCCAAGCTGGATAAAAGCGCCAGGGGGCGTATAATTGCGTCTCTGGACCGCTTGCGAGAGGCGTATCCTGTGGGCGATCTGCGCAAGATGCAAGGTTATGATGACTTGTGGCGATTGCGCGTTGGTGATTACCGGGTTGTCATGCACATTGATCTGGTCACGGCAATCATCACTATTACCGTCATCCGCGTTGGTCATCGCAGAGAGGTTTACCGATAATGAAAAAGAACATTTTAAAATCCGAACTTGAACTGGTCGAACTTGGCAGGCGGCACCTCGCCATGGATAAATACCGTTCATCCGAGGCGTACCTTGAAAAATCGGCTAGCATAGCAGGTGTATCCGTCTCCCGCATGATGGATCTGCTCCGTGATTTCGGCATAGAAGCCAATTTGGAGCTGGAGGATTACCGCGCCAGCTGAACACGGCTCGGTCAATGTTTTAAGCGGGTAGCACAGACCCCATAAGGCCGAATCCCTTTGACACCATCTTCCCCTCGATAATCCTGTTCAGTTCAAGCAGTTTGGTGAACATATCCGTCCCTCCGATATTGACACGCCATCAATTCAACGCACCTCTGCACGCATGACAATTGAGCCAATTTTCCATAGCAGAAATTACCCATTATAGCCATGATTTTAAATTTTAATTAAGGTGATTACGCTAATAATTTGTTTGAGGGGAAGGATATCACAGGTATGTGACACAATACGTCATGGGGGGTATTTTTATTCCTTCATCTCCCGAAACCGCCGCACCGCCTCCGGAATAGCCGCTTCCCGGACATTGCCAAACGCCAACCGCAGATACCCTTCCAGACCGGGGCCGAAAACTTCTCCCGGCAGACAGAGAACTGCTGCTTCATCGACCAGCCGTTTCGCCACCTCGCGTCCGCTGCAGCCACAGAAGGGATGGCGCACCCAGGCGAAAAAAGCGCCGCTTGCGATCAACTGAAACCGGTTGCCCGGCCGCATGAATTCCGAGCGGAACAGATAGTGGCGTCGCCCCATCATTTCACGGTTTTCCGCAACCCACCGATCGAGATATTCGACGCCGAACTTGACCGCATGCTGGGTTATGCGCGGCTGACAGACTGCCATGGTGTCCTGCGCTTTGAGCGCGTGATGGATGAATTCCCGTGAGGCAACGAGCATGCCGGCGCGGTACCCGGTCAGAGCGTATGTTTTCCCGAACGAGGCGATCTGGACAAAATGGTCGCCCCAGGCCGGATCACTGAAGAGTTCATGCGGTCGAACGCCGCCGGGGATAAATTCGTTATAGGTCTCATCCAGAATCAGGGCGATATTGTGTCGTCTGGCGAGGTCAAACAGCACTCGAATAACATCCGCTGAGGTAATTGAGCCGGTCGGGTTACTGGGAGATACAACGAGAATGGCCCTGGTTCTCGGAGTGATCAGATATTTGATGGCGTCCGGATTGGGAAGTCCCCCCTCGGCCTCGACAAAAGGTGCAAATACGGTGCGGATGCCGAGAATATCAAGTGCCATGGGGTGATCAAAGTAGCAGGGAGACTGAACAATGACCTCATCACCGGCGCGGCAGAGGGTGACGATCGCCAGCCAGAACGCCTGACTGGCGCCGATCGTCAGACAGATGCTGTCAGGCGTCACCACCCCGCCATATCGTCTGCGATAGTAGTCGCTTATCGATGTACGCACCTCCGGAAGTCCTTCATCAGGGGAGTACTTTGACATAAGCGGATCGGTCAAAATGCCGGCCAGATGTGCCGTCAATTCCGGAGCGGGGGCGTAATCCGGCACCGCCTGACAAAGATCGACCAGATCCAGCCCATCGTTCGGGCGCTCAGCCAGCCAGCGTTTTACCTCTGAAATTGGGGGGAAATGGACTTTAGAAATTAATGGTGACAGGTTCATATGGGTCTCCCCCAATACAAAAAGTCCAGCCATTGACAATTAATTATCGCTGTTATCGACAATCGCAACGGTGCTTTTCCTGCAACTGGAGATGAATGCCGGGGGAATTCCGAAGCCGATTTACAAATAACAGCTTCCACAGCGCCGATTTCAGAGAAAAAAAACGACCCCGGAGGGCCGCTTTCTGTCTATCTGGCCTGCTTAGACGCATGCAACATACCGTGCGCTCTATTCAGTCCCCAATGGTTGGCTTAACCTCTCATAATGTACTGCTGGAGGTCATTGATGACAAAGTTCTGCTCGGTAATTATCGAGTTGACCACGTTGCCCATCGATATCACACCGGTCACCCGATTATCATCGATGACCGGAAGGTAGCGAGTGAAATTTTCCACCATGAGGGCCATGCACTCTTCAATTGTGGTGCCAGGCTTAATGACCAGAAAATTTTGATCCATGATCTCCCTGATCAGCGTATTGTTGGACGATTTCCCCGCCAGAATGACCTTTCTGGCATAGTCTCGTTCTGTGATGATACCCACAAGCTTATCATTCTCCATTACCAGAAGCGCCCCGACATTTTTTTCTGCCATAACCTTGATTGCATTTAATACCGTTTTGTCCGGATCAATGGTGAGAATACTGTTGCCACTTGACTTGGTTTTAAGAATGTCTTTTACCGTTTTCATATTACTCCCTCCTTATGGGTATACTGCGACAACCAATGGATAGTAAAACCTGTTTTCCGAACTTTTACTTATCACTCGAAGGGTGTCAGCGTCAACGCAATTGTAACTGCAGAGCTCACGAATATATCAAGGCCATGCCAACTCCTTCAAGCTTGATGTAGAGAGTGGAAAGGGTGACGTGCCCGAATATCCTGCAACTAATCCGGCAAACAGATACATCACATATTGATGCGCCGGAAGCATTAACAGTCCAAGTGGCATTTATATGTTTACGGCCATAATTTCCCCTACAAAATTCATATTTTATATTGACAGAGGCCTTGACGGGCGGTATAAGTTCCATCACTGTGGAAAAAAGTGGAACATTGTGGAAAATAATGCAAAGAGAAGACCTATGTTCAGAGGAATTTTCGAAACGACCATAGATGCCAAAGGGCGCACCAGCCTGCCGGCACGATTCCGCGAAATCCTTGTCGGGTCGCATGGTGACGAGCGTTTTTTCCTGACCAATTCGGTTCCGGTTGATCTGGGCGGCGGTCTGCACAGCTCCGGCCTGCTGATATTCCCCTACAGGGAGTGGTTTGTCTTTGAGGAAAATTTCCGCGTCAGCAAAGGGTTCACCGCGGATCAACGCAAAAGCATCATGCGCACCATTATTTCCCCTGCTCAGGAGTGCTGCGCCGACAAACTCGGGCGTTTTCTGATTCCGCCGACGTTTCGCAAGAGTGCTGCCCTTGATCGGGAGATCCAGTTCGTCGGGACGATGGACAAGATTGAAATCTGGAGCATGAGCGAATGGGAGAAAGTCCGGGCCCAGGATGTGAAGAACTTCCCGAGCGGTACTGAAGCTGCCGCTGAGCTTGGTCTGTAGTGTCAGGCTTTCATCATCTCTCGGTTCTGCCGGATGAAGTCATCCGCTTTCTGGATCCGATGGACGGCAAAACATATCTGGACGGTACGCTGGGCGGTGGCGGTCACTCCACTTTGATCCTTGAAAAAGCTCCCGGAGCATTTCTGGTCGGCATCGACCGGGATCCGGCTGCACTGACCGCCGCAGGAGTGCGACTGGCGATGTATGGAGACCATGTACGCCTGCTGCATGGCGACTTTGCCGGTGTCGCAAAGCAGTTAAACGGTATCGGCATAACGGCACTGGATGGTTTCATTCTCGATCTTGGTGTTTCGTCGCACCAACTGGACACACGGGAGCGCGGTTTCAGTTTTCAACAGGATGCGCCGTTGGATATGCGGATGGACAGCAGCAGCGGCGAAACGGCCGCCGATTTTGTCAATAAACTTCCGGAAGCAGAGTTAGAGCGGATTATCAGTGAATATGGTGAAGAGCGCTGGGCAAGGAGGATCGCCGCTTTCATCGTCAAGGAGCGGACAGAGTCGCCGATTACCACTACGTTTCGGCTGGTGGATATTATCAAAGGCGCTGTTCCCAAGGCCAAGTGGGATGAACGGATCCACCCGGCCACCCGTACCTTTCAGGCTCTCCGCATTGCGGTTAACACGGAACTTGAAAGTCTGGAGCAGGGGATGCGAGCGGCACTCGATCTGCTGAAACCGGGCGGACGCGGGGTGATCATATCGTTTCACTCGCTGGAGGACCGGATCGTTAAACATATTTTCAAGGAATATGCAGAAGGATGCACCTGTCCACGGCAGCTGCCGATCTGTGTCTGCGGCAATCAGCCGCGAGTGAAGATCCTGACCAACCGCCCGGTATCAGCAACGGAAGCGGAAACAGACGAAAATCCACGGGCACGCAGCGCCAAACTGCGGGCGGTAGAAAAGCTGTAACCAGCACGAGGTACATAATTATGGCACAAGCGCGAACTGAATATACCAAAGTTGCCGCTCCCCGCGCACTGGCAGGGATTGCGGTAACTCCCCATCGTATTGACCTGTTTAAATACCTCATGATCTGCATGATCGTATTTACCATTGTTTCGGTCTTTCATGTCTGGTCACGTTTCAAACTGGTTGATCTCAATCTGCAGATATCCGAGATCAGCCGCCAGTTGAGTGAAGCGGGACAAGAGCAGAAACGCCTGAAACTTGAGGCTGCCTCGCTTAAATCACCGTCCCGCATTGAAGCTATCGCCAAAAACGAGCTCGGAATGGCGTTGCCGACCGAGCAGCAGATCATCCACGTCAAATGAAAGATGAACGGGAGAAATGGGCCCGTATCCGGATCATCATGATCGGTACTGTTTTCGGCCTGCTGTTCCTGAATGTAGTTGGACGAACATTCTACCTCCAAATACTTCAGCACGAAATCCTCGAAACAAAGGCAGACAAACAGCACCAGCATAGAGTTGACCTTACCCCGGCGCGCGGAAGCATTCTTGACCGTAACGGCACCACACTGGCTGAATCTATCCAGATGGATTCCTGCTATGCCGAACCGCGCCGGATCAAAGATGTTGGTGGTACCGCCGCCGTACTCGCGCCAATTTTGGGAATTCCGAAATCTGAACTGGTTACCAGGTTGTCAGTCAATAAATCATTTATCTGGCTTGAGCGCTGGCTGACGCCCGAAGTTGCGATCAGGGTCAAAAACATGAAGCTCACCGGTATCGGGTTTGCGCCGGAATCCAAGCGCTTCTACCCCAACATGGAGATTGCTGCACATGTAGTTGGTTTTACCGGTCATGATCCGAACGGTTTGGAGGGGATCGAGCTTAAGTACGACAGCACTATTCTCGGCAATACTGGGTATATGATTACCGAGCGGGACGCTCTCGGCAGAAACATCGCGATAATGAATACGGTCATAAAGGACTCCTCACCCGGTAAAAGTGTCATCCTGACACTTGATAAGACCATTCAGTTTATCACCGAAAAAGAGCTGGCAAAAGCCGTGACAGACAGCAACGCCAAAGCGGGAATGGCGTTGGTTATGGAATCAGATACCGGTAAAGTTCTGGCAATGGCAAACTATCCTACGTTCAATCCGAACGCATATTCGCGCTACTCACTTGCCCAATTGCGCAACCATGTGGTCGCAGACAGCTTTGAGCCCGGCTCCACTTTCAAGATATTCACCATCGCTGCGGCTCTTGACTCGGGAACCATCAAAGCATCAGACATATACAACTGTGAAAATGGCTCCTACCGTATCGCCGACCGTATAATCCATGACGATCATCCTCAATCACGGCTGTCAGTCTCGGAAATCATGAAATATTCAAGCAATATCGGTTCAGCAAAGATCGGCTTCAAGGTGGGTGAGGAAAAACTGTCCGCCTATCTTCGCAACTTCGGCTTTGGCGGGCGTACCGGCATAGACCTTCCGGGAGAAGCGGTCGGAAACCTGAAACACCACTGGTACGGAGTCGATCTTGCGGCTATTTCGTTCGGACAGGGCGTTTCCCTGTCGGCGATCCAACTGACAACAGCGCTCTCGGCCATCGCCAATGGCGGCACCCTTATGAAACCATACCTGGTGGAGCAGATTATTAACGACAATGGCACGGTGGCACAGAAGTTTGAGCCGCAGATTGTGCGCCGCGTTATATCTACGGACACCGCCCGGATAATTACAAAAATGCTGGAAACCGTCACTGGTGAAGGTGGAACCGGAACAAAAGCTGCGCTGGAGGGTTACCGGGTGGCCGGAAAAACAGGGACAGCCCAGAAAGTAGATCCGGTTACACACATGTATTCACCGACCAGGCGCATCGGCTCATTTGTCGGATTTGTCCCTGCCGATAAACCGAAATTAACGATTGTAGTTATTATTGATGAACCACAGGGAATTAAATACGGTGGAGTTGTTGCCGCGCCGGCATTCCGGGGAATAGCGCAGAATTCACTGGCCTACCTGAAAATACAGCCGACGCAACCAATGACCGCAGCGGCGAAACCTGCCGGCACTAAAACTCCTGCTCCGCCGGAAGAGGATTCAATACCGGATGGTAACAACCTGAATGTTCCTGACCAAGGCGCGGTCATGCCGAATTTTAATGGCATGAGCATGCGCAGGGTACTTCTGGTAATGGAGAAGCGCGGCATCAACATCAGATTAATCGGAAGCGGCCGGGCGGCCGAGCAAAGTCCGCCACCGGGACAAAAGATCCGGGGAGACAGCAAAGTCTGGATAAAGTTTGCCCCATCGGCTTGAAGCTGAATCTACCTGCCGGGCAACCGGCAGGTTTTGCCGTTTTTACATTAACGCACGTATCCTGCCTGTCAGGGTTACGGAGGGCGCATGACATTACGTGAACTGCTCGAAAAACTGCCTGACTCTGAGATTCATGGAGACTCATCCGTCAGCATCAACGCTCTGACCTGCGACTCGCGCGCGGTTCAGCCCGGTGCGCTCTTTTTTGCTCTGCGCGGCACAAAGAGTGACGGACATAGCTATATCGAAAAGGCAGTGACCTCAGGAGCGGCGGCGGTGGTTCTTGAGGACGCAGCAGCAGCTCCGGACCGGCTCCCCTGGGTCAAGGTTTCTGACGGACGCGCCGCTATGGGCTTGATGTCAGCACACTTTTTTGGTGACCCAACTGCTCTGAAACCGCTGATTGGCATAACCGGCACCAACGGGAAGACGACCACGACCTATCTGCTTGAAGCAATACTGGCCGCGGCAGGGCTTCCGGCTGCGGTGCTCGGCACGATCAGTTACCGTTTCGGTGCCACAACCATTGATGCGTCTCACACGACACCTGAATCAACTGAGCTTCAGCGGGCATTCAATCAATTGGGCGCTGCCGGTGCCCAGGCCTTTGTAATGGAGGTCTCTTCACACGCACTTGAGCAGAAACGAGTCGATGGCTGTCACTTTGATGTCGGCATTTTCAGTAACCTTACCCGTGACCATCTGGACTACCACGGCACGATGGAAAATTATCTGGAAGCCAAATGCCGGCTCTTTGTAGAACTGCTGCAACCATCGCAGAAAAAACCGCGCCGAAGGGCTGTAATAAACATGGATGATCCCTCCGGGAGGGATATTGCCGGGCGCTGTGCCTGCCCGGTAATATCATTCGGGATTCAGGGCACCTGCGATGTGCGTCCAACGACAGTAGAGTCGGCAGTTACCGGCATACGAGCCACATTGACAACACCGATAGGAGCATTTGAACTCACCTCACGACTCCTGGGGCGCTTCAATCTTTCCAATATTCTGGCTGCTGTCGCTGCCGGAGTAGCCCTTGATCTGCCGCTCGCGGCGATCAAGCAGGGCATTGAAAACCACACTACCGTCCCGGGGCGCATGGAGCGGGTAGAAAACGGAGCCGGTGTCACGTGCCTGGTTGACTATGCTCATACGGGTGACGCGCTGGATAATGTCCTTGCCACGCTGAAGGAAATTGCCGCGGGAAGAATCATCACCGTTTTTGGCTGCGGCGGAGACCGTGACAACGGCAAACGCCCGATCATGGGGAGAATCGCCGCCGCAATGAGCACCCTGGCCATCGTCACATCCGACAATCCCCGCACCGAGGACCCCACGGTTATTCTGGAGCAGGTGAAAGCGGGCATAACACCACTCAACATCCGCGAGTACCGGCCCGAAGAACTGACCGATGGCTTCACTGACAACGGTTTTGTCGTCATTGAAAACCGGCGTGACGCTATCAGATGCGCTATCCGTCTCGCAAAAGCGGATGACATCGTCC
Organism: Desulfuromonadaceae bacterium; assembly: GCA_028687585.1. GTDB lineage: Bacteria > Desulfobacterota > Desulfuromonadia > Geobacterales > Pseudopelobacteraceae > JACRCG01. The sequence continues at coordinate 19,172 of JAQTZV010000009.1, forward strand.
TACTCGCGGGCAAGGGGCATGAGGATTATCAGATAATCGGCACAACAAAGTACCATTTTGACGATCGGGAAGAGGCGGCAGCGGCCTTTACGGAGAACAAGCCATAATGTTTACCATACATGACATTGCCCTTGCCACAAATGGCCGGATTGTCGGCCCTGCTGCCGGTGAGGTAACCGGCATATCAACCGATTCCCGGAGTGTCACCCCCGGCCAGCTGTTCATTCCGTTGCGCGGCGAACATTTTGACGGACATGCCTTTATTCAGGAGGTGGCAGAAAAAGGCGTCAGCACGATCCTTGCCGAGGAGCAATGGCTGAAGGATCACGCAGCCAACAATGTGCGTACCTGTATTGCAGTCAAAAACAGTCTCTGTGCAATGGGTGACCTTGCTGCTGAGTGGCGCCGCCGCTTCGACATCCCGATTATCGGAGTCACCGGCAGCAACGGAAAAACAACCGTTAAAGAGATGCTGGCGACGATTCTGGAGATAACCGGACCGGGGCTCAAAACATCCGGCAACCTCAATAACCTGATCGGCCTGCCGCAGATGCTGTTTCAGCTCCGCCCTGAGCATCGCTGGGCAGTCCTGGAAATGGGTATGAGCGAACCGGGCGAAATAGATCGCCTGGCTGTCATTGCAGCCCCGCGTGTCGGGATCGTACTCAATGCCATGCCGGCTCATCTTCAGACCATGGGAACCGTTGACGCGGTTGCCGCCGCCAAGGGTGAATTGCTGCATAGAATTTCTGATGGCGGCCTGGCTGTTGTCAATGCAGATGATTCCCGTGTCGCTTCGCTCTCCCAAAATGCATCCGCCCGGCGAATCAGCTTTGGCATCGACCGGGGTGAAGTGCGTGCCCGGGAAATAGAACCCATGGGGATAGATGGGCAAAATTTCCTACTCTACACTCCTCATGGTGAAGCGGCCGTTCATCTGAAAGCCAGCGGTCGTCATAATGTGTATAACGCTCTGGCTGCTACCGCCGCGCTTCTTGAAAAGGTTGAATTAACGACCATCGTCCGAGGTCTGGAAGCTTTTACTCCGTACAAGGGGCGTTTCCAAATAGAGAGGATGGGCGGCATCACATTCATTGACGACAGCTACAATGCCAATCCTGCTTCAACAAAGGCAGCTCTGGAAACTCTTGCACAGATTGCTGAAGCTGGACATCGCATCGCTGTTCTTGGTGACATGCTGGAACTGGGTGAGCACGAGACAGAGGCTCATCTGGGTGTCGGTACCGTTGCCGGACAAACTGTTGACCGCCTCTACCTGATGGGGGCGCTGATGACAAAATACACTGCCGAGTGTGCCGCACTCACGGGTATACCGGCAGAGTCAGTCATCTGCTGCGCGAACCACAGAGAAATTGCCGAGCATCTGCACCATTCTCTGGTGGAAGGTGACGTGATACTGTTCAAGGGGTCCCGCGGAATGGCCATGGAACATGCAGCGATTGAACTGAAGCGCCTGATCAAAGGGGAATAACCGATGCTCTACCATATTTTTTACCCGCTTGCGACTAACGTCAAGCTGTTCAACATATTCAAGTACCTCACTTTCCGCACCATCTACGCAATGATTACTGCATTGATCGTCTGCTTCATCCTTGGCCCCTGGATCATCCGCAAACTGGAATCATTGCAGGCCCGTCAGGTTATTCGTACAGACGGCCCGGAATCTCATCTGCAGAAACAGGGGACACCGACTATGGGCGGCGTGATAATCCTGGCCGCAATTGTCATACCTACCCTGCTCTGGGCAGATCTCACCAATCAGTACATCTGGCTCACGTTGTTCATCACGATCGGCTATGGCATCATCGGCTTTGTAGATGACTACAAAAAAGTGGTCGAGAAAAACACCAAGGGATTGTCTGCCCGGCAGAAGATGTTCTGGCAGGTTGTACTGGCAGGATCGGTGGCACTGTATCTGTTTCTGAATCCCGGTTTCAGTGAAGAACTATTCTTTCCATTATTCAAAAGATTCCATCCGGACCTCTGGATCTGGTTTATACCGTTTGCCACTCTGGTGATTGTCGGCGCAAGTAACGCGGTCAATCTGACTGACGGACTTGACGGGCTTGCCATCGGCCCGGTTGCGATCAACGCCGCCACCTACATGCTCTTCTCCTACATCGCGGGACATGCCACCCTGTCGGCCTACCTGCAGATCCCGCGCGTGGTCGGCGCCGGCGAACTGGCGGTATTGTGCGGCGCGATGGTAGGCGCAGGGCTCGGGTTTCTCTGGTACAACTCCTACCCCGCAGAGGTTTTTATGGGAGATGTCGGCTCACTCTCGCTGGGGGGGACTCTGGGAACCATTGCGGTGCTGACCAAACAGGAAATCCTGCTGGTGATTGTCGGCGGCATATTTGTCATCGAAGCGCTGTCAGTCATCTTTCAGGTCGGTTCATACAAATATCGCGGCAAACGGATTTTTCGCATGGCGCCCATTCATCATCATTTTGAACTGAAAGGGGTCGCTGAACCGAAGATCATCGTCCGATTCTGGATTATCAGTATCATCCTGGCGCTGGTGGCGATTTCGACGCTGAAGATGCGGTAGCGCCTAACAAGCATTGGTAACGGTCAAATGGGATATTTATGGAAATAAGAAACTTCAAAATATTTGACGCACATTTTCATATCATTGATCCGCGTTTCCCGCTGATTGCCAACAACGGATACTTACCGGATGCCTTTACCTGCGACAAGTACCTGAAGCGCATGAAGGGATATACCCTTGCCGGCGGTGCAGTGGTTTCCGGCTCCTTCCAGGAATTTGACCAGAGCTATCTGCTGAATACGCTTGAAACGCTTGGTCCCTCCTTCTGCGGCGTAACGCAGATACCGGCTGACACCCCGGATGAGAAGATCATGCGGCTCAACAAGGCGGGAGTGCGGGCGGTACGTTTCAACCTCAAACGCGGTGGTTCCGAGGTTGTGCAGCATCTTGACCGACTTGCGCGCCGCGTCCATGAACTGGCGGGGTGGCATACGGAACTGCACGTTGATTCAAGTGAACTTGAAGGACTTTACGATACTCTTGTTACACTTCCCGCTGTCTGCATTGATCACCTGGGGCTGTCCGGCACGGGATTCAAAACCCTGCTGCGCCTCGTGGGGCGAGGTGTTCATGTCAAGGCGACCGGCTTTGGCCGCGTTGATTTTGATGTACCCCGCGCCCTGAAAGAGATACACGCCGCCAATCCGAAGGCACTGATGTTCGGCACCGACCTCCCTTCCACCCGGGCGCCACGACCGTTCCTGGATGAAGATATGGCGCTTGTTATTGACACATTGGGTGAGACGGGAGCCAATAAAGTTTTATATGAAAACTCCGTCAATTTTTATGCACATCGATGAGGCCGGTTACCATGAATCTTTCTGATAAAAACATCCTTGTCATCGGTCTTGCAAAAACCGGCGTTGCCTGCGCCCGATTTCTGGCCTCGAAGGGCGCCCGGGTAACGGTAACTGACATGCGCAGCGAGTCAGCTCTTGCGTGCCAATTAACAGAACTGGCGGAATACAACATCAAACTGGAATTGGAGCGCCATGACGAAGCGACCTTTCTCTCCAGTGATCTGATCGTGGTCTCCCCCGGAGTACCGATGGATTTGCCGCAACTGGTAGCGGCAAAGCTGGCTGGCCGCGAAATTATCAGCGAGATCGAACTCGCGGCGCGCTTCATCGATGTTCCTCTGGCGGCAATAACCGGCACCAACGGCAAGACAACGACCACTACCATCCTGGGCGCCATCTTCAAACACAGCGGCTATCACACCTTTGTCGGCGGCAACATTGGTGACCCGCTGATTGAGGTGGCAGAATCGCATCAGATTGTCGATCAGGTGGTAGCGGAGATAAGTTCGTTCCAGCTTGAGTGGATATCCTCGTTCCGTCCCACCGTCGCGGCTCTGTTAAATCTGAGTGAAGATCATCTCGATCGCTATCCGGATTATCAGGCGTACATAGACGCAAAACTGCGGATTTTTGAAAATCAGACTGAAGATGACTTTGCCGTGGTAAATCGTGACGATCCGCTGGTTTGGAAGCATGCGCAAGGCTGCAAAGCAGCGGTATTTCCTTTCAGCAGAAAAGTGGAACTTGATGAAGGAATTTTCTACAGTGACGGCGTCATCACCTATCGCCATAACGGTCACGAAGAGTGCTTCCCCACCGCTGCCATCCGATTACAGGGGGTGCATAACCTTGAAAACATCATGGCTGCGATGGCGTGCGCACTGCTGCTCGGCTGCCGTCCGGATGAGACCTATGAGATAATTCTCTGCTTCGAAGCGCTGCATCACCGCATGGAGTTTGTGCGCGAAGTGAACGGCGTCCGGTATTACGAAGACAGCAAAGCTACCAACGTCGGCAGTGTCGAGAAGGCGCTGGAAAGCTTTACCGACATCACCCTCATCGCCGGAGGCAAGGACAAAGGGGGTTCGTATGCCCCTCTGGCTCCTCTGGTGCAGGAGCGCGTACGGCATTTGGTGCTTATCGGCGAAGCAGCAGAGCGTATGGCGCAGGAATTGGGGAACCTGACCGATACCCGGCGGGCGGCTTCACTGGAAGAGGCGGTTCGTTTTGCAGCCGAAATAACGGCCCCTGGCGGAACGGTCTTGATGTCACCGGCCTGTTCAAGTTTTGATATGTTCAAAGATTATGAAGAGCGGGCCGAGCGGTTTATTGCAGCGGTAAAGGCACTGTAGATGTTCAAAAAACTGGAAGAATATGATCTGGTAATCATGCTGATGGCCATTGCCCTGACCTGTTTCGGGGTGGTAATGGTGTATTCGGCCTCTTCCGTTATGGCGGCCAAACGTTTTCACGACGGTTTCTTCTTCCTCAAACGTCAGGGCATATTCGCACTGCTCGGCTTCGCGCTAATGCTGTGGACCATGAGGATCAACTATCAGTTTTGGCGCAAGCTGGCCGCTCCAATACTGCTTGGCTGCATTGTGCTGCTGGTGCTGGTGCTGATCCCTGGCATTGGCAGCAGCGTCGGCGGAGCGTCACGCTGGATACGGTTGCCCGGATTCAATCTGCAGCCATCAGAGATTGCCAAGATTGCCCTGATCATGTACATGGCGTATTCGCTGGACAGAAAACAGGACAAGATCAAACAACTCGGGCCCGGTTTTGTTTCATACATGTTGATTCTGGTTGTGATGTTGGGACTCCTGCTCAAGCAGCCTGATATGGGCTCGGCTCTCACTCTTGCTGCCGTTGCCATTATTATGCTCTTTGCTGCCGGTACGCGGCTCGTCTACATCATTTCCATCGTTCTTATGTCGATGCCGTTCATCTATTTTCTGATAATGAATGTTGCTTACCGCAAACGCCGTATTATGTCGTTTCTCGACCCGTGGCAGGATCCCCAGAACAGCGGTTTTCAGATTATCCAATCCTGGCTGGCTTTCGGGACGGGCGGCCTTTTTGGAGTAGGTCTCGGCGAAGGAAAACAGAAGCTTTTCTATCTGCCGGAAGCGCATACCGATTTTATCCTCGCCGTTGTTGGTGAAGAGCTCGGTTTTCTTGGCGTGATTGTGATAATCGGTATGTTTTTTCTGCTGGTACAGCGCGCCATGCGTATCGCTGTAGCCGCTCCTGACACATTCGGGCGCTTTCTTGCGCTGGGAATTGCCGTATTATTCGGGATTGAAGCATTGGTAAATATGTGTGTCGTAACCGGTATGGTCCCGACCAAGGGCCTGGCACTCCCCTTTATCAGCTACGGCGGCAGTTCTCTGCTCATCAGTCTGTTTGCCGTCGGAATTCTGCTCAACATATCATCGGGACTGAAGATCTCCGCCATCAGCCTCAAGGAGGAAACATGAAACTGATCATCGCCGGTGGCGGCACCGGCGGACATCTCTTTCCCGGCATCGCCGTCGCCGAAGAATTTCTGTCCCGTGATCCTGCCAATGAAGTCCTGTTTGTCGGGACCGAACGCGGCATTGAAGCTCGAGCCGTACCAGCGGCCGGCTACCGGCTGGAGTTGATTGCAGCAACGGGGATCCGCAGCAAGGGGACGTTCAGCCAGATTAAGGGTGCAGCTATGATGGCGTATGGCTACGCTCAGTCGAGAAAAATACTGAAAAGCTTTCGGCCGGACATGGTACTTGGCGTGGGCGGCTATGCTTCACTGCCAATGGTACTGGCTTCCCGGGGCATGGCGATCCCCCGCTTCATCCATGAACAAAACGCCATCCCCGGCCTGACGAATCGCCTGCTGGCACGGTTTGCCAGCAAGGTATTCATCACGCTTGAAGAATCAGCCCGGTATTTCCCCTCCGCTACGACCCAGCTGACCGGTAATCCATTGCGGCGACAGATATTGGACATGGTCGCAAAACAAAATCCCCCCTCAATTCCCCCTTTGTCAAAGGGGGGGAGCGAACAACGTGACCAGGGGGAATTTCATCTCTTCATATTCGGCGGCAGCCAGGGCGCCCATGCCATCAACAGCGCCATGATCGAGGCACTCCCATTGTTAAAAGAGAGCTCAATCAGGTTGGCAATTACTCATCAGACCGGTGAAAAGGAGTGCGGAGACGTTGCAGCAGCCTACCGTACAGCGGGCATCGAAGCGAGGGTAACTCCCTTTATCACAGATATGGCCGCAGAATACGCCACAGCAGATCTGATCATCTGCCGCGCAGGCGCCACTACGATCGCAGAAGTTACCGCCTGCGGCAAGGCATGTCTGTTTATCCCGTTTCCTCATGCCGTCGATGATCACCAGCGTCGCAATGCGGAAGCACTACTCAAGAAGGATGCCTGTTTCATGATGCTGGAGAGGGAACTAACGGGAACAACACTGGCAGAATCAATTGTTACACTGGCAAACGATCAGACTCTCGTACGCCATACCGGTGATTTGGCTTTTAGTCTGGCGCGGCTGGATGCAGCACAGATTATTGTTGATGAGATGACGGCAGGTGCTGGTGTTTAATAGCAGAAGGGATTTTCAAACGATAGAGAGAGGACAAAACCATGTACGGGAAAATAGATAAAATCCACTTCGTCGGCATCGGCGGCATCGGCATGAGCGGTATTGCGGAAGTTCTCCTCAACCTGGGATATAAAGTGTCCGGCTCCGATCTGCGCAGCTCTGACATCACCGAACGTCTGGCGAGACTTGGTGCGGAAATCGGCATCGGCCACAGCGCCGAAAATCTGAAGAATGTCAATGTCGTAGTGATATCATCTGCCGTTCATGACGACAACCCCGAAGTGATCGAGGCCAAGAAGCTGCATGTGCCGGTCATCCCGCGTGCCGAAATGCTGGCCGAACTGATGCGCATGAAATACGGCATTGCCATCGCCGGGACTCATGGAAAAACCACAACCACTTCAATGGGCGCTGCCATTCTTGGCCATGCCGGCATCGACCCAACTGTCGTCATCGGTGGCAAGCTGAATGCTATCGGCACCAACGCCCAGATCGGCCAGGGCAAATTCCTGCTTGCCGAGGCTGACGAATCGGACGGATCCTTTCTGATGCTTTCGCCGACAATCGCTGTCGTAACAAATATCGACGCCGATCATCTCGACCACTATTCCGGGATCGAAGAGATAAAGGACACATTTGTTGAATTCATCAATAAAGTACCTTTTTACGGGCTTGCCGTCCTCTGCCTGGATGACAGGAATATTCGCGAGATCCTGCCTCGGGTCAAAAAACGCTACATGACGTACGGTCTGTCAGCGCAGGCCGATATTCGTGCAACACATATCAAACATGACGGCTTTCAGACGTCATTTATCGCACATTTCAAAGGGTACCGACTGGGTGAAATTTCCTTTCCGATGCCGGGACCGCACAACGTTCTGAATGCGATGGCCTGCATCGCCGTGGCACTTGAGCTGGATGTGCCGTTTACTGCCATACAGGAAGGCTTTGCGGCCTTCAGCGGCGTCGGGCGGCGTTTTACCGTTAAAGGAGAACCGAAGGGAATCATGGTCGTTGACGACTACGGCCATCATCCTGCCGAAATAAAGGCGACACTGTCAGCGGCTCGTCAAGGATGGCCCGAGCGCCGCATCGTGGCGGCATTTCAGCCGCATCGCTACAGTAGAACCCATGAACTGTTCAACGAATTCGTCACCGCCTTCTATGATGCCGACGTACTGATTTTAACTGATGTGTACGCTGCAGGAGAGCAGCCGATAGCAGGTGCGTCAGCAGAACGGCTGGCCACCGAGATCCTTCGCCACGGTCAGAAAGATGTAACCTGGATTGCCAATCGCGAACTGATTCCCGAGCATCTGGCAGGAGTCGTCCGGGAAGGCGACATCGTCATCACGCTGGGAGCTGGAAATATCTGGCAACAGGGTGAAGCGCTGGTAGCATTGATCGGAGACCGGAACTGAATCCCGCCGGATTGGAAATACGCGGCCAACTGCTGCGATCGGAGCCGATGTGCCGCCACACTTCGCTTAAGGTCGGCGGTCCGGCAGATCTGTTTGCTATTCCGGAGGATGTTGAAGATCTCAAAGTTCTGCTGTCATGGCTCAAGGGGCAGAATATTCCATGGCTGCCGATCGGCAGAGGTTACAACCTGCTGGTGCGGGACAAGGGGATTCGCGGAGCGGTCATTTCGCTGGAACGGTTCAACCGGATTTCATCCGTTGGAGAGGCGCTTATCAGAGCTGAGGCTGGTGCAGAAAACCTTGCGACCGTTCGTTTCGCGCAGAAAAGAGGACTGGGCGGGATCGGATTTATCTCCGGCATTCCCGGTACCATTGGCGGCGCGATCAAGATGAACGCCGGAGCGTATGGCGAAGGGATTCTGGAGCGTACGGAGCAGCTTACGTTGCTGCGTGACGGGAATGTCCATGACTTCAGAATAGAAGAGCTTGATTACGGATACCGTCATCTGAAACTTCAAGATGGTGACATTGTTCTGGCGGCACTCTTCAAGCTGAACGAACGCCAGGCGCACCACACAGAAGAAGAGATTCGCAAAGACAGCGACCTTCGCCGTTCCAAGCATAACGTCGGCTACCCCAGCGCGGGATCCTTCTTCAAAAACCCTCACGGCATGGCCGCCTGGAGATTGATTGACGCAGCAGGAATGCGCGGCGTACGTGTTGGCGGTGCACAGGCATCTGAGGTTCACAGCAATTTTCTGGTTAACACCGGAGGAGCATCCACACAGGATTTTTTAGATCTGGCCGGGCAGATAATAAAAGCCGTTTTTACAACATCCGGCGTGACACTTGAGGAAGAAGTGCGTATAGTGGGCGAAATCTAACAATTACGTCTGTTTGTGCAGCTTTTCAGGAAGGCTTTCATCATGATGAAATCAAAAAAAATCGGAGTGCTGTTCGGAGGGCTGTCAGCCGAGCGTGAGGTATCACTAAAGAGCGGCGCGGCTGTTCACCAGGCTCTGGTTGCTCAAGGGTACAACGCGGTGGCAATTGATGTCGGGCGTGATTTGGCCGATGTTCTGAAACGCGAGGGAGTAGAAGCTGTCTTTATCGCCCTGCATGGCCGCTACGGAGAAGATGGCTGCGTGCAGGGGTTGCTGGAACTGCTGCAGATTCCGTATACCGGATCCGGCGTACTGGCCAGTGCCCTGGCCATGCACAAACGATTCAGCAAACAGTCCTTTGCTGCCAGCGAGATCCTGACAGCACCATTCCGCTGTTACCGTCGCGGGGAAACCGTGAATGTGGCAAACCTGCCATTCGGGCTGCCGCTGGTTGTCAAGCCGGTGCAGGAAGGCTCTTCGGTAGGCGTGGCCATTGTCAAAGAGGAAACGCAACTGGCAACAGCCCTGGAAGAGGCTTTCCGGTATGACGATGAAATTCTGGTAGAGCAGTACATCAAGGGGCAGGAGGTACAGGTCGGTATACTTAATGATACACCGATCGGCGCAATAGAGATTATCCCCAAGAATGAATTCTACGATTTCGAAGCAAAATATACTGACGGCATGGCAGAGCATATTTTCCCGGCGCGCCTGGAGCCATCGTTGTATAAAAAGGCACAGCAGATCGGCCTCGCAGCCCATCGCGCGCTCGGATGCAACGGTTACAGCCGCGTAGATCTCTTGGTGACACCTGACGGCGACTGTTATGTGCTGGAAGTAAACACATTGCCCGGAATGACCGCCCTCTCACTCCTGCCTGAAATTGCGGCGAAAGGCGCCGGACTGTCATTTGAAGCCCTTGTTTCACGAATAATTGAATCGGCGTCATTTTCGATAAAGGTGAACTAACGCATGCGGGATTTTGCAAAATCCTCATATCAGCGCAAAAAGGTGGCGCCGAATAAAATTAAAATTCAGCGGAAACCGCTTGATATCAAGAAATATCTGCGCCCGCTGAAAATTGTAATCACCGGTTTAGCTTTCTTTACGCTTTCGAGCGGTATTCTCTATGGTATCTACCGGGTTGTGTCGAAGGTAACCGTTTTTTCTCTCAAGTCGATTGAAGTCTCTACTGCCAAACATCTCACCCGTGAGGAAATTATTGGTTTGGCAGGCATCGAGCCGGGAAAAGATCTGCTCCGCATGAACCTGAAACGCATGGGGGAGCATATTCTGCAGAACCCATGGGTGGAAACGGTGCGTATCAACCGCTATTTTCCCGATACTGTCTCTATTATCATCGCCGAACGTGAACCGATTGCGATTGTCAATATGGGGTTTATCTATTATCTGGACAAGAAGGGGAATGTCTTTAAGGGTCTCAACAAGGGTGACAAGCTTGATTATCCCGTTATCACCGGCTTCAGCGAGGACGAGTTGGGTAATGATCCGAAAGGTACGAAAGAGGCGCTTGAAACAACCTGTTATCTCTTGAAAATATTACAGGAAAAGGGCGCATTTATCCTTGCGGATGTATCGGAGATTCATTACGATAGGGGATATGGTTTTACTCTGTTCACCGCTTCCGGCGCACTTCCCGTCAAGATCGGCTCGGGAGATTTCCCCGCTAAAATAGGACGTTTTGCCCGTATCTACCGGGATCTGTTGGTGCAACTACCGTCAATTCATTATATCGACCTCGATTACAACGACAAAATCATCGTCAAAAAAAGCTAGGTAACACATTTATATTTATGCAGCAGGGGGGAATGGTATGTCAGCAATAAAACGGGATAATCTGATAGTCGGCCTCGATATCGGTACAACCAAGATTTGCGCTATTGTCGGCAATGTCACTGAAGAGGGCATCGATATCGTTGGTATTGGAACCAGCCTTTCCAGTGGATTACGCAAAGGTGTGGTTATCAATATTGAAAGTACGGTCGGAGCCATCAGAAAAGCCATTGAGGAAGCAGAATTGATGGCCGGGTGCGAGATAAAGTCCGTGTATGCCGGCATTGCAGGTGGACATATCAAAGGCTTAAACTCCAACGGCGTTATTGCTATCAAGAATCGCGAAGTTTCGCAAGAGGATGTCCGCCGCGTTATTGAGGCTGCCAAAGCGATCAACATCCCGATGGATAGAGAAGTTCTGCACATCCTGCCGCAGGAGTTCATCATCGATGAACAAGATGGCATCCGCGAACCGCTTGGCATGAGCGGGGTCAGGCTTGAAGCAAAAGTACATATTGTTACCGGCGCCGTGGCGAGTGCCCAAAACATAGTAAAATCGTGTAATCGTGCCGGACTGGATGTGGCAGACATTGTGTTGGAACAGTTGGCGTCATCCCACGCGGTACTTTCTGAAGACGAAAAAGAGCTCGGCGTCTGTATGGTAGACATCGGTGGCGGCACAACAGATATTGCCATTTTTGCAGAAGGTGCAATAAAGTATACATCAGTAATTTCGCTGGGCGGCAATCAACTAACCAATGATATTGCAGTCGGTTTGCGCACTCCGTTTGCCGAAGCTGAAAGAATCAAACAGAAATACGGCTGCTGCCTCGCTTCACTGGTTGGCAAAGAAGACAAGATTGAAGTGCCGAGCGTCGGCGGACGCAAACCCCGTGAACTTTCGCGCAACGTATTATGTGAGATACTTGGACCCCGTATGGAGGAGATCTTCGCCCTCGTCAATCGTGAGATTATTAAATCCGGCCTGGAAGACTCAATTGCATCGGGAGTTGTCATTACTGGGGGCTCCAGCATTTTGGAAGGAATTCCGGAATTGGCAGAACAGATCTTTAACCTGCCGGTACGGCGCGGACTTCCTCAAAAGATCGGTGGATTGACTGATGTCGTAAAATCCCCGGTTTATGCCACCGGTGTTGGCCTTGTCGTTTACGGAAGCCGCAACTCAAGCGCCCGCGAGTTTCCGGCCAGCAGACCTGATACAAACCTGTTCGGGTCTGTGTTTGGGCGGATGAAGGGCTGGTTCCGCGAGTTCTTTTAGCGACAGTTTACTCACATATTTTCAGCACACCATACAGGACGCTTACCTCCTCCGGTATATAGCCTGTATGGTATAACAGAACAGCCACCATCGGCACAACATCAGCATATATCCTTTAACACTTTGATTTTTAAACAACACCCTTCTCACCTGGAAAATATATTATTTTTCCTTTGATTCTTGGCTAAATTGAGGTTACATTTCCGGCACTCAGAACAGATTTTATTACTCAAAATATAGAGGGGGTAGATGCATGTTTGAATTTGATGAAACCATTGAACAGAGCGCCGTTATTAAAGTAATTGGGGTCGGGGGCGGAGGCGGTAATGCCGTTAACACCATGATTTCCAGTTCCATACATAAAGTAGATTTTATTGTTGCCAACACGGATGCTCAATCTTTGCGAACCTCAAAAGCGCCGGTTAAGCTGCAACTCGGTAGAGAACTGACCAAGGGTCTCGGTGCCGGTTCGAAGCCGGAAGTCGGCATGGCAGCCGCTCTTGAAAACAAGGAGCAACTGGCAGATGCAATCAAAGGTGCTGACCTGGTTTTCATTGCTGCCGGAATGGGCGGCGGTACCGGCACAGGTGCAGCGCCTGTCATCGCTGAAGCAGCGCGGGCAACCGGAGTTCTGACCGTAGGAGTCGTCACCAAGCCATTCACGTACGAAGGCAAGGCCCGCTCGATACTTGCTGAGCAGGGCATTGCCGAGCTTAAAAGGCATGTTGACTCGCTGATCATAATACCAAATGACCGCCTTATCAGCCAGGCCAGCAAAAACATGTCCCTTTTTGACGCATTCAAACCCTCTGATGATGTGCTGCGTCAGGCAGTTCAGGGGATTTCAGAACTGATCGGATCTACCGGTATGATGAACCTCGACTTTGCCGATGTGAAGACGGTAATGAGCGTGCGTGGTATGGCTATGATGGGTATTGGCAAGGGGAGTGGTGATAATCGTGCTGCCGAAGCAGTTAACAACGCCATTTCCAGCCCATTGCTGGAAGATAACGATATATCGGGGGCCAAGGGGGTACTGGTAAATATCACCGGTTCCGGCTCAATGACCATGGATGATTACAATACCGTGAACCGTATCGTCCACGAGAAGGTTCACGAAGACGCAAACATCAAGATCGGAGTTGTTCGTGATGACGAAATGGGGGACAATATCAAAGTGACCGTCATTGCAACCGGTTTCGGCGATCGTTTTGATGTTGAAAAAAATCACACTCGCAAAAGCAGCTTGTCGCTGACTGATAAACATACCGTCAACACCGCTTCTCTCGATCGCCCGACCTTCCAACGTGATCGGGAACGGACCGAGAACGTCACACGTCTCCGTCCGACAGTCTCCTTTACTGAAGAAGACGAAGACCAGTACGACATCCCGACTTTCTTACGAAAATCAGTCGATTAGAACCATTACCGGTTCGAAAGGGCAGGCCAAACGGTCTGCCCTTTTCACGATCAGACCTTACCTGATGTTTTTATCCTTGAGCAAATCTCTTATTTCCGTGAGTATTATTTCTTGATTCGTTGGCACCGCCGGCGCCACAGCAGCAGCTTCCTTTTTCTTGAGTGCGCTCATTGCTTTTATCGCCATAAACATGGCGAAAGCGACAATAATGAAATCGATGATCGTCTGCAGAAATTTCCCATAGTTAATCGTCACAGCCGGTGTTTTTTCAACGGCGGCCTGGACGATTATTGTTAAATTTGAAAAATTGACGCCTCCCAGAAGTACACCGATCGGAGGCATGATGACATCGCCGACAAGCGACGTCACGATCTTACCGAATGCCGTACCGATTATGATACCGACTGCCATGTCCACCACATTCCCTTTTACCGCAAACTCTTTGAACTCTTTTATCATTGACATAGGCTCTTCCTCCCATTTATTACTTTCCATCTTGACGCTCAATAATACCGCGACATCAGCCAATTACAATTTTTATATGCAAATGAGTAATTTTTATCTGGACGAATGACAAACTCTCCCGTATTTTGTCCCGTCGCATCACACAACTTTATAACGCAATGAGAGGCAATCAAAATGGCACAAGCAGAAAAAGGCAATACCGTAACAATCAATTTTACCGGAACACTTGAAGATGGAACTGTATTCGACTCAACTCTTGAAGACGCTGAATGTAATGAGGATGGATGCTGCGACGACAGCTGCGATGATGGGTGTGATGATGAAGGCTGCGGTTGTGGCGGACACGAAAGTGGTCCGATGACTTTTGTATTGGGAGAAGAAATTCTATTCCCACAGATCGACGCGGCTATTGTCGGCATGTCACCTGGCGAAAAAAAGACTGTAAAAATTGCTGCAGCAGATGCCTTTGGCGAGTTTGACAAAGAAAAAATATTTACCGTACCACGCAGCGACCTTCCGGAAGACCTGATCCCTGAAGTCGGTGACGAGCTGAGCCTCTCAAACGAAGATGATGAGGAGCTTGAAGTTGTCGTTCTTGAAACCACCGAAGATCAGGTTACTTTTGATGCTAACCACCCCCTGGCTGGTGAAGATGTAACCTTCGAAATCGAACTGATTAGCATTCAGTAAATGCTGCAAATGTTTCCTATTGCAACAAAAAAACGGTCAAATGGCCGTTTTTTTGTTGCTCACTGCGGCGAAAACAGGCTTTTTTCAAACCAGATCGAAATTATTCTGATACGCCATCAACGTGTTTATCATAAGTGCAGCGACGGTCATCCTGCCCACACCACCGGGTACCGGTGTTATCCATGAACATTTCGTACTGACACGTTCAAAATCAACATCACCCACCAGCTTACCGTTTTCGAGACGATTGATGCCGACATCAATCATCACCACCCCGTCCTTGACCATATCCTCCTTGACAAATCCGGGAATACCAACAGCCACCACAACAATATCCGCCCGCCGGGTTTCGTCCAGCAACAGGTCACGGGGAGTTTCAATATGCGCAAGGGTGACGGTGGCATTTCCGACTTCAAAATCATTGGAAAGCATGATTGATATCGGTTTGCCCACAATATTAGACCGACCGATAACAACACAGTGCTTCCCTTTAACCGGAATTTCATAAAACTGCAGCAGCTTACAGATTCCGTAAGCTGTCGCCGGCCTGAACGCTTTTTGCCCCAAGGTCATGCGGCCAAAATTGGTCGGGTGAAAGCCGTCGATGTCCTTTAGCGGATCAATCGCATTGATAATGTTTTGCGGGTTGATATGCTTCGGCACTGGCAGCTGCACTATCAGTCCGTCAGTAGCATGATCGGCATTGATTTCAGCAATTTTCGCCAATAGATCAGACTCGCTGATATTCTCCGGAAAACGGAGCAGCGCACTTTCAAAACCGGCACTATCGCACGATGTTATCTTCGATTTTACGTATGACTCGCTGGGAGCATGCTCACCGACCAAAATCACCGTCATATGCGGCTTGCGCAAACCGGAATCAACATACCCGGCAACCCGTTTTGCTATGCCGGCGACAAGACTTTCAGCGCATATTTTCCCATCCAGTAACTTCATGATCCGTTTTTCCTTATATCAAGGTGCAATCAAAATGAGTACTAGGCGGCAAGGAGAGTAGCGACCGAGGCGTACGATTAGTACGTTGAGGAGCTGCCGACGAAGCCAACAACGTAATCGTTTGATTGCGACTTGGTATTAACTATGCCGTACGCTTGGTGACCTCAATCAGATGATAGCCGAACTGTGTCTGGACCGGGCCAAGAACTTTACCGACATCGCCGGAGAACACAACGGTATCAAACTCCTTTACCATCTGCCCCGGGCCGAATTCTCCCAGACTGCCGCCATCTCTGCCGGAAGGGCAGGTTGAGTGTTCCTTGGCAACCGCCGCAAAATCTTCTCCCGCTTCGATCCTTACTTTCAATGCTTCACACGCTTCCTTTGTTGCCACTAAAATGTGGCGGGCGGCTGCTCTGGCCATTTTTATCTCCTCTGGTATGTAGTCTTTTCAGCTGATACAATGCTTCCTTTTTTGACACTAATACCGATATTAGTCAACAGGTCAATGCAGTCGTCGCTCCGCAAAAAATTCGCGCTTCTCCTTTGTTCCTGTCTCTATTGATGCTATGATGCACCGGTTTCAACTACTGGAGAAAAAATATGACCGAGAGTTCGCACCCTTTTCAAGCCCTTACCCCCGACTTCATTATCGACGCAGTTGAAAGCCAGGGATTTTACTGTGATTGCCGAAATTTAGTGCTCAATAGCTATGAGAATCGAGTCTACCAAATCGGAATTGAAGACGGGACTCCCCTCATAAGCAAGTTCTATCGCCCGGGGCGCTGGAGCAACGAGCAGATTATCGAGGAACACCGTTTCTGCATCGAGCTGACTGAGCACGAACTGTCGGTGGTTGCACCCATGAGAAATAGTAATGGCGAAAGCCTTTTCATGTACAAGGGTTTCCGCTTTGCGCTCTACCCGAGACAAGGTGGCCATGCTCCCGAGTTCGATAATCTGGATAACCTGCTTATACTTGGCCGTATGCTCGGTCGCATTCACCGGATTGGTGCGGTGACGCCGTTCAGTCACCGCCCGACTCTGGATAGCAGGAGTTTTGGATATGACAGCGTGGCCCTGATCAGGGAGAGTTTTATCCCTTCGGACTATCGACCGAGTTACGAGGCCGTCACCGGCCAGCTGCTGGACGCCATAGACAGCATCATGGCTGGAATCGGCTCTGTCCGTTTCATCCGTACTCATGGCGACTGCCACGCAGGAAACATCCTCTGGCGGGACAATGCCCCGCACTTTGTGGATTTTGACGATGCCCGCATGGCACCGGCGGTCCAGGACCTTTGGATGATGCTCTCAGGGGAGCGTCCACGCCAGATGGCTCAGTTGGAAGCGCTTATCAAGGGGTATCGTGAATTCTACGATTTCAACCCGGGAGAACTCCGCCTGATCGAGGTTTTGCGGACGCTGCGTATGTTACACTACAGTGCGTGGCTTGCCAGACGCTGGCAGGACCCTGTATTCCCCCATACCTTCCCCTGGTTCAACACCGTTAACTACTGGGGAGAACACATTCTTCAATTGCGAGAGCAGTTAGCGGCGCTTGAAGAAGCACCACTGGAGCTGGATTAGGAAATAATTTTGCTGCGGATTCACACCATGCTTGATCTGGGCAGCGACATTCAAACCTACGTGCGCGGACGCTGCATACTGCGTCTTCACAATTGTTCATAATTCCTTCATACAATATTCTTATCATTCAGATACGGTGTCTCATCAATAAAAAATGCCCCGACATACGGGACAGCTAATGCGCAAAGGAGAATCACGATGAAAAAGATGTCTGTAGCAGTAGTAGCATTAAGCCTGGCGGTTTCCCTGTTCAGCCTTGCCAATGCCGGCAACAATGGCATGGGAGGAGGGTGTGGCAATTGCGCACAACAGCAGGGTGCATCGGCAACAGCTGCAACGCCGGGAGCACTCCCTGACCCATTCAGGAAATTTCAGAGGGACACCATTGATCTCCGCCAGGAAATGATGACCAAGCGCTTTGAACTCCAACGGGAAAATCTGAATGCAACTCCTGACGAGGGGAAGATTGCTACATTGCGGGCAGACATCACGGCACTGCAGGCAAAGATTTTTGCTATTCGCAGCCAGAGCGGCCTGCCAGACAACAAGTGTGATGGTGAATGCCCCCAGACAATGGGTGGCTGCAACAAGATGAGTATGGGTGACTGCGGCAAGGGAATGGGAGGCTGCAACAAGGCCCCATGTGGCCGGAAGTAATTGTATGCGTGTGGCTGGAGCGCGCTGCTCCGGCCACAGGTTTGGAGTTTCATGTATGAAACGTTTCCTGCTTCTGTTTCTAAGCATTGCGGTAAGTTCTTCTCCGTCGTTTGCCGCTGCAGCGAATGGGTCACATCCGGATGACGAGAAAAACTGTCAAATGCACGTCGGGAAACCCGATTGCAATGACCGGTCTTCGTGGTGTAAAAACCGTGAAGGATCGTGCAGCCCCGAAATGCGCGGCAAATGCGGTAAAAGACGTGGTGACTGGTATGGTGCCCGCCAGCCGGTGTCGTCTACTGCAGAAGCCGAGCAGCTCCTCAGTAATTACTACGCAGGGCAGGAGTACTCCGTTTCCGGAGTCACGGAAAAAAAATGGGGCTATAAAGCGGTCATTCTTGACAAAGATAACAACGTCATTGATCAGGTTATGATTGACAAGCGTTCCGGACGCATTCGCTCATTATATTGATCCGGGCAAAGAGGTTCGTGTGCTGCCACCAGTCCTGATTGTTGAAGATGACACCAAACTCGCCCGGATTGTGAAAGCGTATCTGGAAGGGGCTGACTTCAGGACCGCTCATGCATCTACCGTGCGGGAGGCTCTGCAAAAGGCCGAAGTCGAACTTCCTCTTGCGGTAATACTCGATCTGGGCCTGCCTGACGGAAGTGGCGAAGAACTGTGCCAGAGTTTGAAAGAACTCGGAGATTTCCCGGTTATCATGCTCACGGCAAAGTCGTCTGAAGAGGAACGGATCGCCGGTTTTTCCCTCGGAGCGGACGACTACATGGTTAAGCCGGCCAGTCCGCGCGAATTGGTCTGTCGCCTGAAAGCTGTTCTGAAACGCTATGAGCGCAACTCTTCGTCACCGGACAGTATTGCTTCGTTTAACAACGGTGCACTGATCCTTAACTCTCTCCGACATCAGATCACAAAAGATGGCCGCTCCATTTCTGTTACTCCCACCGAATTCAAACTTCTTCAGGCCCTTGCAGCATCACCCGGCCGGACCTTCACCCGCGACGAGCTGGTTTCCCGGGCACTCGGCTATCAATTCGAAGGGTATGATCGCAGCATAGATGCACACATCAAGAACCTCCGCCAGAAAATAGAGCGCGATCCACGACTCCCCGAATACCTCAAAACAGTGTACGGCGTCGGCTACCTGTTTGCCGGAGAACGTGATGCGCTGTAGCCTGCGCTGTAAATTCCTGCTGCTGTTCATTCTCATTTCAACAATTGCCCTTTCCTCTGCATTCGTGTTGCGCGGCTTCATCATGCGTGATTTTGCCCGGTATCTGGACGGAGAATCACAGGATCGGATTCAACGGGTTGTCGCTCTCCTGGAAGGAGGCTATGAGCGAAATAATGGCTGGAAGCCGGACGCTGTGGCTTCCGATCTTGCCTGGGCGCTCCAGCTGGGCATTGAAGTACGCCTGTATGACTCCGCCGCCCGGTTGGTACTCGATTCGGAACAAGCGATCTCACAGCTGCACCCGTTGATGCGCAAACGGGTTCTTGATACGAGCGGATTTGAACCCGGCATGGTAACAGGAGAGGCGCTATCGTATCCGCTCTATCTACGGGGCGAGGAGATCGGCTCTCTGGAAGCGCGGGTGCTCGACCAGGTAAAAGAAGATTATTTCGTTCGTTCTTCAAACCGGGTGCTGCTGACTTCGGTCACGATATTGGGCCTGGTATCGATTCTCGCCGGCATCTTCGCTTCCCGAAAACTTGCCCGGCCGCTTCTTGAACTGGTTGACGCTTCGGGAGATATTGCCGAAGGAAACTTGTCCCGCCGTGTGTCCAACACCGGTCATGACGAGATAGGCCGCCTGTCTCAAAGTTTCAACAGCATGGCCCATACTCTTGAAGCCCAGGAAAAATTACGCCGGACGCTGCTTTCTAATGCCGCTCACGAGCTGCGTACCCCTTTGGCGATCATTTCAGGTGAATTGGAAGGAATGCTTGACGGCGTCCTGCCGACTGACAGAGAGGCGCTCCAGTCACTGCATGACGAGGCACGGCGGCTCACTGCCATATTGGACGGTGTGGACGAAATGTCCCGGGCGGAAGCAAGCATCCTGAACCTGCATGAGGAAACCTTTGCGCTTAACGGGTATCTTGCCGCTATCGTTGCCCGGTTTGAACGGCTTTTTGCCGACAAGCACGCCGTTTTGCTGCTCGAATGTCCTGATTCGCTGAAAATCACCGCCGACCCTGATCGCCTCAGCCAGATAATTATCAACCTGATCAGCAACAGTTTCAAATCAATTGCCCACGATGGACAGGTTATTCTCTCCGCCTCTTCAAACGGAAATCAGATCAGCCTGGAAGTCAGCGACAACGGCTGCGGAATTCCGGAGAAGGATCTCCCGCATATTTTTGAGCGCTTTTACAAAGGAAAAGGCGGCGGATTGGGGCTGGGACTGGCCATAGTGCAGGAACTGGTAACGGCACACGGCGGCACGATTTCCGTCAAAAGTTCACTCACTTCCGGAACCTCATTTCGTATACTGCTGCCGTATCACCCGGAATAGAGTGAGAGCATATGCTGCACCAACCCGTCTGGGCGCTACAAATTCAATCACTCCACTTCTGCTACGATCCTATCTGGCACCTTCTTTTGATTATGCAGCTTGAATAGCACGGTTATTTTGCCCCCAATCTCTCGGCTGTGCTAGGTTATTGCGCGTTTGTATGCTAAATTCATTGCCAGCTGTCATCCCCGTATCTATTTGTCGGGCCAAATCGCACAAAAACGGAACTGTACTCCATGAGCAGTTTTACACCCCACGGCTTGATTGTCGCCCATCACGGTATCTCGGTTGAGGTACTGTTTGAGAATAACGTACGCAGAATGGTGCGGGTCAAGCGCAACTCCGGGCATGTGGTCGGAGACAGCGTTGTCGTTACCGGTGAAGTTTTGAAGCGTCTGCCGCGCCGGACCGAACTGCAGCGGCGTGATGCCCGTGGCGGTATTCATCTGGTCGGCGCGAATCTGGATGTCCTTGGCATCGTGGTCGCACCGCAATCACCGGGCGGCTTTATCGATCGGGCGATTGTGGCCGCACGCTCTGCAGCATTGCAACCTTTTCTGGTGGTCAACAAATGTGATCTTGATGGCACTGCGGAGCTGCTGGCCGAGTTGACCAGCCTGTATGGCGCATCTGTACCGATATTTCCGCTCAGCGCCGCCAAGCAGAGCGGTCTTGTCCCGCTGGAGAAGTTTCTGGGCGAAGGACATCGCGGCGCCTTTGTCGGTACGACCGGGGTTGGCAAGAGCTCTCTGCTCAATGCGCTCTGCCCCGAAATTGACCTGAAAGTGGGAGCCCTCAGTTCCTATAACAGCATGGGGCGGCACACAACAACCGTTTCCACGCTGCATGCACTCGCCGGCGGCGGCGAGCTGGTTGACACTCCCGGCTTTCGCGATTTCGGACTGGTTGATATCACGGTGGAGGAGCTGGCCGAATATTTCCCCGGCTTTGAAAGTCATCGGGATGTCGCCTGTAAATTCCGCAACTGCCGGCATCGCACCGAGCCAGAGTGTGCCGTGCTGACGCTGGTCGAACAGGGTGTAATTCCGACAGAGCGCTACAACACCTACATGGAAATTCTTACCGAGGTAGAAACGCTGCAGGCAGCGGCACGCAGCAGAGATTGGAAAAACAACTAAACCTAGAAAAAGCAGTTATCCACGAAAAGCACGAAATACACGAACGAAATCAGAAAGATAAACAACTTCACGACGTAACCTGCTTGGTGAATCACTGTTTTACTGTAATGCTTTATTTTTCGTGTTTTTTCGTGCTTTTCGTGGACTCAAAAGCCGTTTTTAGGCTAAATTGAGGCAGGTTGATAGGCCGAAGACTGAAGTCCGTTAGTTCTTTTCTTCAGCCTTCAGTCTTCTACCGAATCCCTTGAACAACACCCGAATCCATACCAGAGCGAGACCATCATGATCAAAACCACATACGTTATTGGCCACCGCAACCCGGATACTGACTCAATCGCGTCCGCGATCGGCTACGCGGCGTTGCGGCAGCAACAAGGTGACAACACAGTTATTGCCGCCATGGCCGGCGCTCCCAATCCCCAGACCCGCTATATCCTTGACCGCCTCAACATTCCTGACCCGCTGTTTCTGGCTGATGTTCATCCCAAGGTACGCGACACCATTAAACGGCAGCCAGTGACCGTTAATCAGCAGGCTTCAGCATACGAGGCGCTGGAACTGTTCAACAAAAGCGGTGTTCGGGTGCTGCCGGTAGTCGATACCGACTTCAAGCCGTGCGGCTTACTTTCGCTGCTGCACCTGTCGGAAAGCTACCTTCTTCCCAGCCAGGACAAACATCGTCAGATGACAACAAGCCTGCCAAACTTGGCCAGGACTCTCGCCGCTACTCTTGAAACCGATCACGGTACCGACACCCTGATCACCCTGAACCTGTTCATCGGTGCGATGCTGGAAGAATCCTTCAGCAGCAGGATTGAAGGCCATGACCCGCACTCACTCCTGATCATGACCGGCAATCGCCGCACGATCCAGTTGGCCGCCATTGAGCGGGGCGTGCGGGTGCTGGTGGTAACCGGCGGCCATCAACTGGAGGAGGACTTGTGCAAACTGGCTCAGAAACATGGCGTCACGGTGCTCCTGACACCCCACGACACTGCAACCGCATCCTGGCTGGCACGACTCTCCACGCCGGTTACCTGCCTCGCCGACCAGGAATTTGCCGCCATTGGAATAGATAAATCTCTGGCCACTTTGCGTCAAAAACTGATGGGAGCCAACGTTGCGGCAGTGGTGGCGCTGAAAGGCGACGGCACGCTGGCCGGCGTCGCGACCAAATCATCCCTCCTTGCGCCACTGCCGTACCGGTTGATTCTGGTGGATCACAATGAACTGGGACAGGCGGTGCCGGGCGCTGAACAGGTTGAAATCGCTGAAGTCATCGACCACCACAAACTCGGCAACAGCCACTCAAACAGCCCGATCTCCTTTATAACTTCACCGGTAGGCAGCACATGCACCCTGGTAGCCCGCCGCTACCGCGAATGCGCCATCGAACCGGGCACACAGGTTGCCGCGCTGCTGCTGGCCGGAATTCTTTCCGACACGGTTATCCTGAAATCACCCACCACGACCGATGCCGACCATCAGATGGCAGCCTGGCTTGAAGAGCGTTCAGGCCTTGTCGCTGTCGATTTCGGCCGTGACATTTTTGCCGCCAGCAGCTCCCTGAAGAATTATGGTTCGGCTGACCGGGTTGTCGCTGCCGACTTCAAACTCTTTACCCATGAGAAATACAGCATCGGACTCGGGCAGGTTGAGGTCATCGGTTTTGACGAATTTTACAGTATGAAAGAACGGTTGCTGGAAGCTCTCGCCGAGGTCAAACGCCGGGACAACCTCTTCATCGCGGGACTTATGGTAACTGATATCACCACAGAAACAACACTCTTCCTGGTAGAGGGACATACGCTCATCGCCCATGTCATGGAATATCCGCAACTGGAGCCGCATCTGTATGAGCTGAAAAATGTCATGTCCCGCAAGAAGCAGATGGTGCCGCACCTGCTGAAAATTCTTGCCAGAGTCTAATACCAGTATCGATTGATAAAGATGGCGAACTTGATTTTTAATTAAACATCACGTAGTTTGTGAGGTTGTTACCGGGTAGCGCCACTATCATGCAAGGGATACGTTCTATGTCACATAAAACCGTTCAGGAGCTTCTATCAAAGCACCGTCTTGCGGAAGATCTCCTCATCAACCAGGCCGCGCCGCGCCACGATCAGATGGACAGCTCGATACAGAAGCAGCAGATGATCGAGCTGTCCGCATTGTTTGCGCGGCTGGATGCGTCTGAAATTGCCGAGATTCTTGACGGACTTTCCCCTGAGGATCTTTTGCTTGTCTGGGGTCAAATTGATGAAGATCGATTAGACACTATCCTGGACGATGTTTCCGATGCGACACGTGACACCCTGGCCAGCCGCAGCAGTTACCTCGGCGCTGTGTGCGTAGTGAATGCCTTTGAACTGGCGCAGGGACGTTTGAGCCAGACAACTATCG
Organism: Desulfuromonadaceae bacterium; assembly: GCA_028687585.1. Taxonomy (GTDB): domain Bacteria; phylum Desulfobacterota; class Desulfuromonadia; order Geobacterales; family Pseudopelobacteraceae; genus JACRCG01. The sequence goes on from JAQTZV010000009.1 coordinate 43,382, forward strand.
AATCGGTTGAAGATCTGGATGAAATCAAGCCGATCTGGGTCGATCTGGTGGGAACAACCAAGGCCGACCGTCGAAAAATTGGACAGTATTTCGGTTTGGAGCTCCCCGACCCGGAAGACCTTACCGACATCGAATCGAGCGCCCGCTTCTATGTTGAAGAGCACGGCGAGATTCATCTGCATTCTGACTTTCTGCTCGACCGCGAAGGTGACTCCCGAAACGTTCCGGTCGCGTTCATTCTGTTCAATGACATTCTTTTTTCAGTCAGAGGTGAAGAGTTGCCGGTCTTCCGTCTGCAGCGGCTTCGCGCCCGTATCCAGGCAGGATATGTTTCCGACGGTATGGGCATGCTGCTTGACCTCTACGCCGCGGATGTCGAATATTCGGCCGACTCTCTGGAAGAGATCTATTCAGCGCTCGGCCAGGTTGGCAAGCAGGTGCTCAATAAGACCATGACCGATGAGGAAGCGGCGAAAATTCTGGCCGACATCGCCGAAGAAGAGGATTTGAACGGGCACATCCGCAGAAATGTTCTTGATACCCGGCGGGCGCTTACCTTTCTGATCCGCAGGAAACTGCTTTCCGTAACACAGCTTGAAGAGGCCCAGCAGATCCTGCGCGACATTGAATCGCTGGACGGGCATACCTCCTTCCTGTTTGATAAGATCAATTTCCTTATGGACGCCACGGTCGGTTTTATTAACATTAACCAGAACAGGGTCCTTTACCGGCTGACCATACTCAGCGTCATATTCATGCCGCTCAACGTGATTGCCGGCATCGGCGGCATGTCGGAATTCTCAATGATGACCAAAACCATCCCCTGGCCAGTATCGTACAGCATCTTTACCGTCGGAATGCTGGTTGTGGCCTGGCTCACATATGTTATTCTGCGGCTCTTCGAAAAGCGCGGTGTACAGCGGTAGTATTCATCGGGACGATTACCACTCCAACGAAACGTGGAGGAACGTATGATTGTGTATGTTATGCGCCATGCGGAAGCGGTTGAAGGGAGCGATGTGTTAGCGGATAAGTGGCGCTACCTGACTGAAAAAGGACGGGTGACGGCACAAAAAATGAGCACAACGGTCGCGAGGTACGGCCCCAAAACGCGGCTGACCATCACCAGTCCCTTGACCCGCGCCGTACAAACCGCCGAGATCGCCGCTGAAAAAGCCTGCCGGAAGAACGCAGTTATCGCTTCTCCTCTGCTCCTGCCGGGAGCTGACATCAATGAATTAGTCGCGTATATCACGGCATGCAAGCATGCCAAACGGCTCATGCTGGTTGGCCATGAGCCGCAGCTTGGGTCCCTGGTTGCCGCGCTGCTCGGTTACAGTGACAGCAGAGTAAGCCTGAAAAAGAGCTCCTGCGTGGCCCTGAAACTTGGCGTGCGCGACAAACCGGCCTGTTTTCTCTGGTATCTGGCCCCTGGCAAAAAAAGAGTCACCTCCGTTAAAAAAGCATTCCCGCAACACCCCGCCTAAACCTATGCAATCACCATGGCCCGATTCAGCAACAATTCTGGAACGCTCACGGGCTGTTTTCCTTGCCCAGTGGCAAGAGCTGCTCCGACTGCGCCGTGCCGTGCTCAAAACGTCAGATCTGAATAGCATCCATGATCTGCGCGTTGCCTCACGCCGTTTCAGGGCGGCGCTGGAACTTTTTTATCCGTTTCTATTGCGGGGAAAGCGGGCGGATCTCCGCAAAGGTGTCAGAAAACTTACTCAGGCATTAGGCGTCCTGCGCAACATAGATGAAGCAGCGCTTTTCTTCGCGTCACACGATCCGGCGGGCATGTCTGCGGACAGATCTTTCCGCACCGCACTTGCGAAACTCCGCAGCAGAGAGTTGCAGCGGGTACATGCATGTCTCAAGGCCTTTGCGCACCGCCGCCTGGATCGGGCACTCCGGAAAATTGTTTCCACGCTGGATGAGGCTGCCATAGCAGCCGGGTACAGCAGTTCAATCCAGGCATATTTTTCTGAAACTGCTGCCGGAAAACAGCAGTCGACTCAGCAACTGCTTGCCGGTACGACAATCCCCGGACATCGAACCTCGCGTCACTCCCTTCGAATCGCCATCAAAAAATGGCGCTACTTCCTCGAAATAACCGCACCGATTCTGGATCGCGACTACACCCCTTCCCTGGAACTGCTCAAGGAATATCAGTCGCTGCTCGGGCGGATGAATGACATTGCAGAGTTCGAGACGCTGCTCAAAAAACTGAAACCACCCCGTAGTGCGCGGCACGCAGCGGAAGGAGTTCTCCAGACAGAAGATGCGTACTTGCTGGAAAACTTCACTGAGCTGACCCGCCGGAAGCCGCTTGCCGTGAACTCTCCGTTTTAAATGTTAACAACCCCGCTGCTGCCGTGCTGTTAATGACAACTCCATTCGTGTCCGGCAGATTCATTGGCCGGTGACAGGCGCCGCAAGTGGCGTCGTCCTGCAACTTTGCCCAAAGAACCCGGTTTTCAGAATCACACCAGTCGCAGCACCAGAAGTAATAATCTTCGTGTAATCGTATGTTCATCTTCACTTTCCTCCATTCGTTTTTTTTCATCATAGACGACAACTATTACAAACGTGTGAAGGCCCGATAACTATTTTGTGATTTTTTTGTCGAAAGCTCCGAATACATGCAGTTTCTACAAAATCTTAATATGTCTGCAACATGTTTGTAACAATTCTATGATACAAATGTTTGTGATATCTTGGGCGACAGTGAGAAGAAGGATTTCATGAGCAGGAGCATGACATGAAGAACGTGCTGATTATCGAAGATGAAAAAGACCTGGCAGAATTACTGGCTTTCAACCTTGAGAAGGATGGGTATACCGCTACCTGCGTTCATGATGGCAAGCTCGGGCTAGAGAGGGCAACTGTAGAGCTGCCGGATCTGATCCTGCTGGACCTCATGCTGCCGGGGCTGCTCGGAACCGAGGTCTGCAAGGCGCTGCGCAAAGACGCGCGAACCGCGCGGATCCCGATTATCATGATAACGGCAAAAGGGGATGAAATTGATCGCGTGGTCGGCTTTGAAGTCGGGGCCGATGATTACATAGTAAAACCGTTCTCCATGCGCGAGGTTGCGTTGCGGGTCAAGGCGGTCATGCGGCGCTCTGAACCTGACGCGCAGACTCCGTCGCCGGAGTTGTTTGCTATCGGAGATATTGTCATCGATAGGGAGCGGCATACCGTCGTCAGTGCCGGCAGCGAGATTGAGCTTACCAGCACCGAATATAAACTGCTGCTCTACCTGGCGGAGAAAAAGGGGTACGTACATAGTCGGGAACAGCTGCTCCAGAGGGTCTGGAGCTACAACAATGCCGGCGACACCAGAACCGTTGACACCCATGTGACGCGCCTGCGCGGGAAACTAGGCGCACCGGGCGACATTATCAAGACCGTCCGCGGCTTCGGCTACAAAATCGAGGAGTAGGATATGGGATTCCGAACAAAGCTGGTACTGTCATATATCTTTCTGGTTGCCCTGATCACGGGCAGCTTCTATCTCTACTTCAACTATTCCCTGCAAAAAGAGATGATTGAAGAAAGCCGGGCCAACCTGGCCAGTCAGACGCAATTGGCACGCCTGCTCGTGATGGGTGATAAACCGTCGGTATCTCCACAGCAGCTGGCCGCATCAATCGGCACTGCGACCAAAGCCAGAGCAACATTAATTGCTCCGGACGGGACGGTTACCGGTGATTCTGATGTCGGCCAGGCACGTCTTGGACAACTTGAGAATCATCTGCAGCGCCCCGAAGTTCAGGAGGCTCTCAGGAATGGCAGCGGCAGTGCCATCCGATATTCTGATACCCTGCGAACTCCGACGCTCTACACTGCTGTTACATTCGGCGGCAGTACGGTGGACGGCGTTATTCGACTGGCCTTGCCCCTGGAATATCTTTCCACGACTCGAAACAGCCTGCACAACCTTGTTGGCGGCGCCGTACTGATGACCATCGCTATTGCCCTCCTGCTCAGTTACGCCCTCTCAAACGTGACGTCAAAACCGCTGCGTGACATGGCGGTTGCTGCCGCTCGAATCGGCCATGGTGACAGTAAAGCCAGAATACCGGTCCACTCCAACGATGAAATCGGCGTACTGGCAACGGTTCTTAATGACATGTCCGAACGCATAGAATCTCAAGTGCAACATTTATCAACCGAAAAACAGCGCCTTGACACCATTCTGCGCAGTATGGGCGAAGGGGTGATGGTGACTGCGCCCGATGGGGTCATAACCCTGGTCAATCCTGCCTTCCGCACCCTCTTTTCGATTACCGGCAACGTGGAAGGTGACCAGCTGGTAGAAATATCCCGCCACCCGGATCTGCTGGAGGCTTTCAACGACCTTGGCAAACCGGGTACTCACGAACTGGTCCGGGAAATTTATATTCAGCCTGATGACATGACCCTCCTGACGCATTGGGTGCCGTTACATGTTGATGGTTTTCGGCAGGGAGTTGTCGCAGTATTCCACAACATCAGCGATCTGAAAAAAGCGGAAAACATGCGGCGGGACTTCGTCGCCAATGTCTCTCATGAATTGCGAACCCCGGTGACCATAATAAAAGGGTATGCCGAAACGCTGCTGGACGGCGCTCTTGAATCAGATCCAGCGCGAGCAAAGCGTTTTGTAGAGATCATCTCCAGCCATGCGGATCGTCTGAGCAACCTGATTAACGACATCCTCACCCTGTCAAGCCTCGAATCAAAAGAAGCCCTTATTGAACTCAACCCGCTTGATATTTCCGGGACGATTGCCAAGGCATGCATGCTGTTGCAGGAGCGTGCCGCGCACAAGAGCATTGCTATACGTAATGAATCCGAGAGCGGCAGCGTGCCGCGAGTCATGGCAGATCAGGGTCGCCTTGAACAGGTAGTGGTTAATCTTCTGGAAAATGCCATCAAGTACACTCCGGATGGCGGCACGGTTTGCTTGCATACGGAGAATGACGGTGCGTACGTTAAGGTTTCGGTAACAGACACCGGCATCGGCATCCCGTTCAAAGATCTCCCGAGAATCTTTGAACGCTTTTACCGGGTGGACGAGGCGAGGACCAGGGAGCAGGGAGGGACGGGGCTTGGCCTGGCTATTGTCAAACATATTGTGCAGCTTCATGGTGGTGCAGTTTCCGTAACAAGTGAGCCGGGAAAGGGATCAGTTTTTTCGTTTACTCTGCGTCCTGCGGGGTGATCTCCGGCAGTAGTCTGAAGTTTTCCCACATGCAGACATCGTCATCTACCTTGGTGATTGCTCTGACATCACTATCTTGAGAGATGACAAAACCGACACTATCCGGATTGGCATCGCAGTAGCGCATCATCGAACGATGGCGCGTCCCGAAATAGGTATAATTGAATGTCCTCCGGGCCTTTTTCGCTGCGTTGGCAGTAAGGGCTTTTCTGACGGAGAGCGGCTCCTTTGCGGTAGTTATTTCCACGCCGAAACCGATTACCTCCAGCTTCTGGTTCATCAACACCAACCCGTCAATTCTGGTGAGCAGCGCGACAAACCATATTGCCGCCTCAACCTCTTTCTCACTCTCACGACATGCTGAGTTTTGTGCCGCCAACTTCTTGTTCAGGAGATGGATCTCTTCCTGCCGGGCCGCTGTTATATACAGCCTCGTTACCTCAAGCCGGTAGCGAGAGAGGGCATAGCGTTTGATCGCGGAATTGAGCCGATCATAGTGCATCCGATATTTTGTATTTAATCCCTCAAAATTGGAATCCGGAACGATCAGGATTGCTCCGCCATACTTTAATCCTTTGACGCGGAACAGCAGGCGCTGAATCACCGACATCCAGAGGCTGCGTATTCTCTCTTTTACCTCCTGCGATGAGATCGCGTGCGGAAAATGCGAGTACAGATCCTCCAGCAGCGACGCAACTCCGGGCGCAAGTTTTTGCAGCAGGGGACCGCTGCTGAAAATTTCGATACTATTCAGACTGAGATTGTCAATTACAAGTTCCGCAATCTGTTCATAGCCGATGGTAACCAGGATATGTCCCGGTCCGACAATACGCGCCTCGAACAGACCCGGACGGTGAGGAGCAGTACTGTTTTCAAGCCTGATAAAGTCTTCATAGCGGTTGAGTTGGTCAATTAGTCCCCAGATAATCAGGGTCCCGTCAGCATTTGGATACACCGCCAGCGCAGAACTGCGTGGGTGTGAGGAAAGAGCCAGTTTACTGATATTCGGCAGGTTCATCTCTTCAGGGCATTCGAGAGGAATAAAATGCCAGAGTTCTCGAACTGGCACTCCTGATTGTCGGTGCTGGGCCTCTGCCGGGTTGAAAAAAACCAGGTGAAAGGAGATGAATTCCGACTCTTCCCTGGAGATACTCGCATGGTAAATTATTTGAAACAGCCTGATGACCGCTTCTGCGGGTGGTGCGGCAATTTTACGCCGGTTAATGGCCTGGAGTATTTCTTTGGCGAGGTCAGAGGGATGCGAAACACCCATTGTTCTTCTCCTTCGGAGCCTTGAAGGTATGCTGCGAAACCGTTGAATGATGAAAGTACATAGCATACGTACGGCAAAGATGCCATCATTCGGTACATTGCCCGCAATCGTAACCAACCATTTTCCATCCTGTAACATCCCTGTAACAATAGTCTGCTATGATACAATCATATCAAGAGACAAACCAACAGGAGGAACAATCAATGTACAAGAAGTCAATCCTGACCGCCGCACTGCTGATGGTCACCGCCGTATCCGCTCACGCTGAAAAAGTTACCGTAGATGCAAAAATAAAGAAGTACACCCCTGCTGCCGGTGTCGCCGGCAATCTTGGAAGCATCGGCTCAGACAGCCTCAACAACCTTATGACCTACTGGGCCGAAGGGTTCAAGAAGAAATATCCCAACGTCAACATACAGATCGAAGGCAAGGGGTCCAGCACCGCGCCTCCGGCACTGATCGCCGGCACCGCCCAGCTTGGCCCCATGTCCCGCGAAATGAAGAGTTCCGAAATAGAAGCATTTGAAAAAAAACATGGCTTCAAGCCGACCAAGATTGGTGTAGCACTTGACTCACTGGCGGTCTTCGTCAACAAGGACAACCCGATAAAAAGTCTCTCTCTCGACAAGGTTGATGCCATCTTCTCAAAAACCCACAAACGCGGCGGCGCTGATGTTGCAACCTGGGGACAGCTCGGGGTGACCGGCAAGCTCGCAGCGATGCCGATCAGCCTCTATGGCCGTAACTCCGCATCCGGCACCTACGGCTACTTCAAAGAGCACGCCCTGAGCAAAGGCGACTTCAAAAACAGCGTCAAGGAGCAGCCGGGCTCCGCTTCCGTTGTTGAAGGCGTCGCCAAGGATATCGGCGCCATCGGCTACTCAGGCATCGGCTATGCCACTTCCGGCGTGCGCGCGGTACCGCTCTCTGGCAAAGAAGGGAGCAAAGCTGCTGAAGCGACGTATGCCAATGTGCTGAACGGTTCCTACCCCATGAGCCGTATGCTCTACATCTACGTTGCAAAAAAACCGGGTCAGCCACTGCCGAAAGTGGTCGAGGAATTCCTGCGCTACGCTCTTTCCAAAGAAGGTCAGGAAGTAGTCGTGAAGGACGGCTACGACCCACTGACCGCCAAACTGGCTGAAGATCAGTTGAAGACGTTGAAATAATCTTTTATCTTAGGGGCAAACCTTGTGTTTGCCCTGTTTTTTTGCACCCAAATATGAAATTGCACGAATGGGCGATTACAAGAATCGCCCCTACATGATCAGGAATGACTATCAATGGCAAAGAATTTTACTGACAAATCCCGGCGCAACGACCGCCTTGCCGAAGTTCTGATCCGTATCGGCGGACTCTTCGTTATCGTTTCGGTTGTATGGATACTGGTAATGATCTCCCGGGTAGCGCTGCCGCTCTTCTACCCCCCATCTTCTAAAATAGCCGCCACTGTGAAGGTGCCGACTGCCATCCTATCCGGTAAGGTTCTGGCGGTCGGTTCAGAAGAATATCAGCAGGGTGCATTTGTTCTTGACGATAGCGGTACCTTCCATTTTTTAAATATGGCCGATGGCTCTCTGTCTGCCAGCATTAAAACACCAATGGTCCCGGTCGGAGCCGATCACGTTGTCTCGGCAGAATATATCGGCAAATCAGCCTATAATCTCTTGTGGAATAACGGCGCCATAACTTCGGTGACTGTCGGACTTACCGCTGCCAAGGCCAGGGAGGGTACCGTTACCCTCACCCATGACGTTACAGCAAAAGATGACATCGCGTTTGCCGCCGCCGGCGGCATCGTGCAATCATTTGCCCGGCCGATTGAAGACAGGGGCGCCGTGCGGATCGACCGTCTGTCCGGAGACCATCTGCGGGTAACCCATCAGCTGGTGGAAACAGACCTGCTCGGCACTGAAAAGCGGACAACTACCAGCGTCGACCTTACCGACCCGTTACCGGGACGTCTCTCTGCGGTCACGGTCGATTCAAAGGGGCACTATCTCTATGCCGGTACCGACACCGGTTGGCTGCTGCGCTGGGATATCTCCGAACCGGGCACGATCACTCTGCTGGAAAGCACACCTGCCTCGGAGAATCACAAGGCGATCACGTCACTTGCCCTGGTACTGGGTGACGTATCGGTTGCCGTTGGCGATACCGGTGGCGCCCTGACAACCTGGTTTCCGGTCAAAGTTGCCGGCAGCGGCGAGGACCGGCGTCTGACCCGCATCCATACCCTGCGCTCCAACGTCGCTGCAACCGCCTTCATCATTGCGTCGCCGCGTGACAAAACCTTGTACTCGGGTGATACCGGAACCATCCATGTCGATCATATGACCTCGGAACGGAACCTGTTGACCATCAAGCCGCTCGCACCGGTCACTCATGCCGCGCTTTCACCCAAAGGCAACAGCCTGGCCACGCTGGACAGAACCGGCACGCTCACCATCCGGAAAATGGACATACCCCACCCCGAGATCTCATTCGGCACCCTGTTCGGTAAAGTCTGGTACGAGGGGTATGACAAACCGGAGTACTCCTGGCAGTCCTCGGCCTCCAACGACGATTTCGAACCCAAAATGAGTCTGGTACCGCTGGTGTTCGGCACGATCAAGGCAACGCTGTTTGCCATGCTGTTCGCCGTGCCGCTAGCGCTCCTGGCGGCACTCTACACCAGTCAGTTCATGTCGCCGAAACTTAAAGGCCGCGTCAAACCGGTCGTTGAAATTATGGCGGCCATTCCTTCCGTCGTTATCGGTTTCCTGGCCGGACTCTGGCTGGCGCCGCTGATCGACAAAAGCGTCCTGACAGTATTTTTGAGCATCGTCATTGTACCGCTGATGCTTCTGTTGACCATCTTTTTCTGGAAGCGCATCAAGGGTGCTTCTCCGCTCCAAAGGGTCTCCCGCGGCCATGAATTCATCGCCATGATCCCGGTGGTTATCCTCGGTATATACCTCGCTTTTCTCCTCAGCGGCATTGCTGAAGTACACCTGTTCGCCGGCGACTTCAAACAGTGGCTGTTCAGCACACTCGGTATCCGTTACGATCAGCGCAACAGCATCATCATCGCCATCGCGCTCGGCTTTGCCGTCATTCCGATTATTTTCACCATTGCCGAGGATGCCATCTCCAACGTGCCGCGTAATCTGACCGCCGCTTCTCTGGCCCTCGGTGCAAGCCGCTGGCAGACCGCCTGGCGGGTGGTGCTCCCTTCGGCGCTGCCGGGTGTTTTTTCGGCGGTAATGATCGGCTTTGGCCGGGCTATTGGTGAAACCATGATCGTGCTGATGGCCACCGGAAATACACCGATTTTAAGCTGGAGTCTGTTTAACGGCCTCCGCTCCCTGTCGGCCAACATCGCGGTCGAGATCCCGGAAGCACCGCTTAACAGCTCCCTCTACCGGGTGCTGTTTCTCTCGGCGGTGCTGCTGTTCATCTTCACCTTTATCATCAACACCGGCGCAGAAGCGTTGCGCCAACGATTCCGTAAAAAATACGGACGGTATTAAAATCCACCACGGAGACACGGAGAAAGTCAAAAACAAAAAAGATTTATGGTTTCCCCCAAACGCTTTTTGGCTTTTTTAAGTTTTTATATCTTGGTTCTCTCCGTGTCTCCGTGTCTCCGTGGTAAGGTTTACAAGGTGTTATTATGAAATTATTCTGGAAAACAGGCGAGCCGTACGTTCTGGCAACCGGTGCCGCGCTGGCGATCATTCTGGTCATGAGTCTTACGCTGATCGGGACTGTTATGACAAATGGTCTCGGCTATTTCTGGCCGCGAGAACTGGTCCAGTTCGAGCTGAAAGATGGCTCAAAGGCACTCGGGCAGATTACGCAGCAGGAAAAAAACCCGCTCAGCGGTGAGCAGCGCCTGCAGCTCAAGGTCGGCAACCGGGATGTATTCGGCCAGGACTTCCGCTGGATTGATGAGAAGGAGATCACCGCCCGCTCGATTCCTGCTGATGCAGTGCTGCTTGAACGCCGCGAGCACGGCAACTATTTCGGTTTTTTGCAGGGAGTAACGGCAGAAGGGATCACGTTAACGGCAGGAACTCCGTATGAGAAGCTGATTCAGGCGCGGACACTGGTATCCGGTAAAATGAATGACACCCGCAAGATCAGGAAGCAGATGTCCGATCTGAACTATACCGCTGAAAATCTCCGACTGAAACTGCAGAAACTCGAATATGACGGTACGGAAAAGAACGCTGCCGCTATTGCGGAACTGACAGCTGTCCGTGAAAAAAAGATGGCGGAATTCACCCGCCTGAACGAACAGATGACGGCAACCCTGGCCGAAATAGGCCGGATCACCGCTCAGATGACCGATGTGGCAGGTGGCAGCAAGGATATTTCCCTCACCGAGATCGTCGCCCTGCAGCGACCCAACAGTATGTCGTTCTTTGCCAAGTGCGCCGCGTATCTTGAGCGTGTCCGCGAACTGCTGCTGGATGATCCACGCGAATCCAATACCGAGGGGGGGCTCTTCCCGGCTATCTTCGGAACGGTCATGATGGTACTGCTGATGAGTGTCTTCTCGCTGCCGTTCGGGGTGATCGCGGCCATCTATCTGCGTGAATATGCACGGGACGGCTTGATGACCCGCATGGTACGGATTGCGGTCAACAACCTGGCCGGTGTGCCCTCCATCGTCTATGGTGTTTTCGGTCTCGGCTTTTTTGTCTACGGCATTGGCGGCACTGTCGACACTCTGTTCTTCCCGGAGCGGCTCCCTACTCCGACCTTCGGTACCGGCGGCATCCTCTGGTCGAGTCTGACCCTGGCACTTTTGACGGTGCCGGTGGTAATTGTCGCGACTGAAGAATCACTTGCGTCAATTCCGAAAGGAATCCGCGAGGGATCATTGGCGCTCGGCGCCACCAAGTTCCAGACCTTGACCAAAATCCTGCTCCCGATGGCAACTCCCGGCATTATGACCGGCCTGATCCTCTCCATGGCGCGTGCCGCCGGTGAAGTCGCGCCGCTGATGATTGTCGGGGTGGTCAAACTGGCGCCGACGCTCCCCTTTGATACGAATTTCCCCTTCTTTCATATGGATCGTAAATTCATGCATCTCGGCTTTCATATCTACGACGTCGGCTTTCAATCACCCAACGTAGAGGCGGCCAAACCGATGGTGTACGTTACCACCATGCTGCTCCTGGCCATAGTCGTCATCGCCAGCAGCACCGCCATTTACCTGCGCAACCGGATGCGCAGCAAATATACAACTTCAACGTTTTAGCGCGTACAACACCACGTAGGGGCGAACCTTGTGTTCGCCCGCCTCTCACGGCCATGGCATCAATGGTGGCGATTCCAACGGGGGCGATCACAAGGATACGCCCCTACAGAGATTATAAGGAACGAACATGGCACAAACCCAGGAACAAACAGAACACGCACCCATACTTTCCGTTTCAAACCTGAACCTCCACTATGGAGAGGCGCACGCCTTGAAAAATGTCAACCTTGATATGATCCGTCACCAGGTGACCGCTTTTATCGGACCGTCCGGATGCGGCAAATCGACCCTGTTGCGCTGTTTCAACCGGATGAACGATCTGGTGGAGAGCGCCCGGATTGATGGCAGTATCCGTTTTAACGGTGAAGAAGTTAACGATTCCGCGACGGACGTAATCTCGCTGCGGCGCCGCATCGGCATGGTTTTCCAGCAGTCGAATCCGTTTCCCAAGTCGATTTATGAGAATATCGTCTATGGCCTGCGCATCTCCGGTGTTAACGACAAGACGATCCTGGACGAGGCGGTCGAACGCAGCCTAAAAAATGCCGCCATCTGGAATGAGGTTAAAGATCGGCTCAATGATTCGGCCCTCGGTCTTTCCGGTGGTCAGGCCCAGCGTATCTGCATCGCCCGGGCGATAGCGGTTAATCCGGAAATTATCCTGATGGATGAGCCCTGCTCGGCACTTGATCCGATTTCGACGCTCAAGATTGAAGAGTTGATCGAAGAGCTGAAAAGCAAGTATACTATCGTCATCGTTACCCACAACATGCAACAGGCGGCACGGGTGTCCGACGTAACCGCGTTCTTCTATCTGGGGGAGTTGATTGAAGCGGGGGAGACACGGAAGATTTTTACCAATCCGGAGAAAAAACAGACAGAAGACTACATCACCGGCAGGTTCGGCTAGGAGTATATATTATGATACAGGAACACATCAGCAAAGCGTTTGACCATGAATTAAATGACTTACGCCAGAGCATTCTTATCATGGGCGGCAAAGTTGAGTTAATGATAGCAAACTCGGTCAAATCACTTGTCGAGCGGGATACAGTGTTGGCCGAGCGAACGATTGCACTTGATCATGAGGTCAATGCTGCCGAGGTCTCTATTGACGAACGCTGTCTCGAGCTGTTGGCTCTTCGTCAGCCGGCAGCACGTGATCTCCGTTTCATCACTATTGCCCTCAAAATTGTTACCGATCTGGAACGGATTGGCGACCAATGCGCCAACATAGCCAAGCGTGCCCGTGAGTTAAATGAAGAACCGCCGCTCAAGCCCTATATCGATATTCCGCGTATGGCTCACCGTGCAGAGATAATGGTCAAGGAGGCGCTGGATGCTTTTGTTCGCGGCGACGCTGAGCTGGCTGTCAAGGTGTGCAGGGACGATAGTTTCGTGGACGACCTGAATATCCAGATTCAACGGGAACTTCTAACCTACATGATTGAAGACCCGTCGACTATTTCACGCGCCATGAAACTTAACTACATATCAAAATCACTGGAGCGTGTTTCCGATCACGCTACCAACGTTGCCGAGATGGTCATTTTCATGGTCAAGGGAAAGGATATCCGGCACACGATCGCGTAACGAATCCCCCCGTTTTTTGTAACATACCCGCCTCTCTTAACGGGAGGCGGGTATGTACGTTTTTATAGCTCCGGATTACGAACGCGACACGTCAAAATACCGCCCCTGAGGATGACTGAATACCAGCGCCGAGACACTCGCCTCCGGGTCCATCATGTCGCCATCAGTCAGCTGTACGCCGATTGTTTCCGGTTCCAGCAGCCGGAACAGCTTCTGCTGATCGCTCAGTTCCGGGCAGGCCGGATAGCCGAAAGAGACACGGATACCGTGATATTCGGCATTGAAGAGCTGCTTCAGAGTGAGTGCGGGATCATCAATAATCCCCCATGACGTCCGGATCCGCTTATGCAGAAATTCGGCGGTAGCTTCCGCCAGCTCCAGCGCCAGTGCCTGCAGCAGGTGCGAATTGAGATAATCACCCGCCTCCTTCATCGCCTCACTCTTTTCTCTGACTCCTCGGCCGCAGCTGACCACGAACAACGCCATATTATCTTTCACTGTTCCGGCATGCGGGCGCACAAAATCCGCAACACAGAGACGTTCACCTGCGGCCTGCCGGGGGAAACTGATGCGCATGGCCTCGCTCCCCTGGTCAGCCGGATCGAACAGAATCAGCTCGTTCCCATCGCTGTTGGCCGGATAGAAACGATAGAGCGCCTGCGGTTGTATCAACGCCTCCCGTTCGACCCGCGCCAGCATCTCTTCAACCGCACTGTGCAGCTTGAGCGCCTTTTCGTCTCCAGCCGCCAGCAGTTTTTCGACCGAACCGATCAAGCCCAAATGCTTGGTGTAGAGCATCTGCCGGTTCAGAAAAGGGAGTATCTGCTTCAACGGGATGTCGCGCAGAATATGACGTTCAAAATCGGGTGCCGGCAGGACAGGCGCTTCGGGCAGTTGACTGCTCTGATCAACCTGACCGGCCGTATCTGGCTGAGGAGCCGGATAATGCGCCACTGCCGTTTGCTGGCGCAGTGCCAGCTCATCCAACAGCAGTGTCCGCCCCGCCGGATCAAACAGCCGGTTTGCCAGATCCAGTCCGGCCATGGCATCCCTGGCGTACAGAACCGGCGCGCCGTACGCCGGAGCAATGCGGCTGTCGGCAAAGTTGCGGGAGAGCGCCGCACCGCCAACCATCAACGGCACAGCGATACCGGCCGCCTTAAGGTCTGTCGCTGTCGTCACCATCTGCAGGGCACTTTTTACCAGCAGCCCCGAAAGGCCGATGAAGTCCGGCTGTTCACGTCGGGCCGCCTCGATCAGCGTTTCCGACCCGACCTTGATCCCGAGATTGACCACCTGAAAACCGTTGTTGGAGAGGATGATCTCCACCAGATTTTTGCCGATGTCGTGGACATCCCCCTTAACCGTCGCCAGCAGCATTTTCCCCTTGCTGGAGCTTTCGCCCTTCTCCAGATACGGCTGCAGATGCGCAACCGCGGCCTTCATCGCCTCGGCTGACTGCAGCACTTCGGCAACAATCAGCTGATTGTCGTTAAAGAGCCGCCCCACTTCTGCCATACCGGCCATCAGCGGTCCGTTGATGATATCCAGCGGCTTGTCGCCCCGTGCCAGCACGGCATCAAGGTCAGCGGACAGGCCATTCTTGACACCCTCAACGATGTAGAGCGACAAGCGCTCGTCCAGCGGCAATTCCGCAGCCGGGGCGTGAGAAGCCGGTTTCTTGTCGCGGAAGGCAGCGGCAAAGGCAGCTACCGGATCTTCACCGCGCCAGAAAATCAGGTCCTCTGCGAGGCGGAGTTCTTCAGGGTGAATAGTCGCATAGCGCTCAAGATTTTCGGTATTGACAATGGCGTAGGTCAGACCGGCCTTGACGCAGTGATGGATAAATACGGCGTTCAGCACCTCCCGTCCCGTCTGCGGCAGGCCAAAGGAGACGTTGGAAATTCCCAGTATCGTGCTGCACTGCGGAAATTCTTCCGTAATGAGCCGCACCCCTTCAATTGTTTCCACCGCCGAGCCGATATAGGCGGCATCACCGCTCCCGACCGGGAATACCAGCGGATCGAAGATCAGATCTTCCGGGCGCAGGCCGTATTTGTTGACCAACAGGTCATAGGAGCGTTTGGCCACCGCCAGCTTGCGCTCCCTGGTGACCGCCATGCCGTGCTGCGGGTCTTCGTCGATGCACCCCACCACTACAGAACCGCCATATCGGTGGATAAGGTCCGAAACGGTCGCAAAGCGCCCTTCGCCATCCTCCAGATTGATCGAATTAAAGAGGCATTTTCCCTGCAGCCGCTGCAGAGCCAGCTCAACAACCTGCAGGTCGGTGGAGTCGATCATGATCGGCGCCCGCACCTTGCGCGGCAGGAATTCGAGGATGCGGGTCATGTCCGACGCCTCATCCCGATCCGGATTGGCCACGCAGATGTCGATCACCTGAGCGCCGTTTTTAACCTGGTCCCGGGCAATTTCGGCACCCTCTTCAAAACGCTCCGCCACGATCATATTCTTGAATTTGCGTGAGCCGATGACGTTGGTGCGTTCGCCCACCAGCACCGGACGGGCATCATTTTCTATCACCAGCGCCTCAATCCCGGAGACGACACGACGACGCAGCGTTACGGGACGGCGAGGCGGCTTGCCGGCCACCATCCGGGCAATGGCGGCGATGTGGGCCGGAGTCGTGCCGCAGCAGCCACCGACGATGTTCAGCCACCCTTCATCGACAAAACGGGACAATTTGGCGGCAAGAGAATCGGGTGATTCAGCGTAGTTGCCGTTCTCATCCGGCAGGCCGGCGTTCGGGTAGACCGAGACATGACAACCGGCCAGCTCCGACAGCGTCCGGAGGTGATCGGTCATGAACTCCGGCCCGGTGGCACAGTTCAGGCCGATGCTGATCAGTCCAAGACTATCTTCCAGGTGAGCCAGGCTGGTGTAGAGCGCCTCAACTCCCTGCCCCGCCAGCATGGTGCCGGTCGGCTCAATGGTGCCGGAGATCATCAGCGGCACCCGCTGACCGCTCTCGGCAAACGCAAGCCGGATTCCCTCGGCGGCGGCTTTAATATTCAGGGTGTCCTGGGCGGTTTCCAGCAGCAGCAGATCGACCCCGCCCGCCAGTAATCCCATGGTCTGCCCCCGAAACGCCTCCACCAATTGGGCAAAGGTCACCCCGCCGGTGACGGAGATAGTGCGGGTCGTCGGTCCCATTGAAGCTGCCACCCAGCGCGGTTTCTCCGGAGTGGTAAACGCATCACAGGCGCGGCGGGCGATCAGGACGGCCTGCCGGTTCAGCTCGAACACCTTATCCTGCAGGCCATACTCCGCCAGAACAATATCGGTTGCGCCAAAGGTGTTTGACTCGACGATATCGGCCCCGGCGGCCAGATAGGCACGGTGGACCCCCTCAATCACATCAGGACGGGTCAGGGTCAGATACTCATTGCACCCTTCATATTCAGCGCCGCCAAAATCATCAGCGGTCAGGTTGCACGCCTGCAGCTGGGTACCCATGGCGCCGTCAATCACCAGAATACGTTCAGCAAGGGCTTCAAGAATGTTCTGTGTCATACGGGTAACTCCTTAATGTTTTCAATTACCGCTGATATTACATTCTCAGGCTGCGCCTGTCATCTGCAAAGACAGAATAAATTGCACCATGATTGCGTTCAGTATACTATTTGAAATTATTTTCAGCATACAATGTGACTTGCATTCAGGAGGCGCCTCATGGATCTGCGCAAAACACACACACCCGTCCTTTCCCATGGCGACCCGGAACAGAAGCGCGCCGAGATTCGAGATTATTTTCATGCAACCTTTGATATCGACGAAAAACTCTACGACACCCTCCGCTACGATGATACGTTTTACCTGCGCGCCGACCGGCTGCGCCACCCGCTGATCTTTTATTTCGGGCACACCGCCACTTTTTATATCAACAAACTGACCATCGCCAAAATCATGGATACACGCATCAATCCCCGCTTTGAATCGATGTTTGCCGTCGGGGTGGATGAAATGTCATGGGATGACCTGAATGAGGCCCATTACGACTGGCCGACCCGCCGGCTGGTCAAGGAGTACCGCGACCAGACACGCGCCGTGGTGGACGGGCTGATCAACACCCTGCCGCTGGCTCTTCCGATCACGTGGGAAAGCCCGTTCTGGGGAATCATGATGGCGATCGAACACCAGCGCATCCATCTGGAAACCTCTTCGGTGCTGATCCGTCAGCTTCCGATCGATCAGGTACAGCAGCTGCCGCTTTGGGATATCTGCCGCGAGAGCGGCGAGCCGCCTGCTAACCGGCTGCTTCCGGTTTCAGGAGGAAGCGTCACCCTTGGCAAATCCAGAGAGCACCCGCTCTATGGCTGGGACAACGAATACGGCCTGCACAGCGCCGGGGTACAGGATTTCAAGGCGGCGCAGTACCTCACCTCCAACCGGGAATTTTTGGAGTTTGTCGAGGCGGGCGGGTATCGCGAACAGAAGTGGTGGACCGAGGAGGGGTGGCGCTGGCGCGAGTTCAAACAGGCGGACTACCCGCTTTTCTGGATCAGATCAGGAAACGGCTGGAAGTTGCGTACCATGGCCAGCGAAATCGATATGCCCTGGAACTGGCCGGTTGAGGTGAACTATCTTGAGGCCAAGGCGTTCTGCAACTGGAAATCCGCACAAACCGGGACGCCGATCCGTCTGCCGGGCGAGGACGAGTGGCACCGACTGCGCGGCCTCTGCACCATCCCCGACCAGCCGCAGTGGGACACGGCACCCGGCAACATCAATCTGGAGTGGTGGGCCTCCTCCTGCCCGATCGACAAGTTCAAGACCGGCGACTTCTTCGACGTGCTCGGCAACGTCTGGCAGTGGACCGAGACGCCGATCTACCCGTTCCACGGCTTTGAGATTCACCCCTGGTATGACGACTTCTCTACGCCGACCTTCGACACCCGCCATAACCTGATCAAGGGTGGTTCCTGGATCTCCACCGGCAACGAAGCCACCCATGATGCCCGGTACGCCTTCCGGCGTCATTTCTACCAGCATGCCGGTTTCCGCTATGTGGAAAGCGCCGCGCCGATTGCCATCCATGATGACCAGTATGAAAGTGATGCTCTGGCTGCACAGTATTGCGACGCCCACTACGGTGCGGGGCACTTTGGCGTGGCCAACTTTCCGGCAACATGCGCACAAATCTGCCTGGAGCTGATGCAGGGACGCAACAAAGGCGATGCGCTGGATCTGGGGTGCGCTCTGGGAAGGTCGGCGTTTGAGCTGGCGCGCGGCGGTTTTGCCCGGGTGACCGGGCTGGATTTCTCCACCCGCTTTTTCCGCCTTGCCGCCCGGATGCAGGAGGAGGGTTTCCTGCGCTATGCGCTGCCCGCAGAGGGGGAGATCGTCTCCTTCCACGAAATCGGACTACAAGAGCTGGGGTTGGACGTCAATCGCGACCGGGTGCAGTTTTTCCAGGGTGACGCCTGCAATCTGCCGGAAAAATTCACCGGCTATGATCTGGTATTAGCCGCCAATCTGATCGACCGGCTTTACTCACCGCGCCGTTTCCTCTCCACCATTCATGAACGGATCAATCCCGGAGGAGTGCTGGTGCTGACGTCACCCTACACCTGGCTCGAGGAGTACACCAAAAAAGAAGAGTGGCTGGGGGGGTATCGCGCAGCGGGTGAACCGGTCTGGTCGCTGGATGGGTTGAAGGAAGCATTGGCACCGCATTTTACTATGGTTGGAGAGCCGCGTGATGTGCCGTTCGTTATCCGCGAGACAAAACGGAAATTTCAGCATACAGTGGCACAGCTGACCGTCTGGGCGCTTGAAGGAGAATAAAGCAGTCTGCACACGAACAACATCTGCACTACGCAAAACCAACCAGGAGGATAATTAATGAGATGGATTTTTACCGCGTTAGCCATTGGATTAGCGTTTTCAGAAGGACAGGCGTTTGCCGATAACTTCCGTTGTCCGAATGAAAATATTGTCTCCACCGGAGACAGCATCTCCACGGTAGCGTCGAAATGCGATCCCCCTGCTTTCATGTTCAAGCGAGAGGAGCCGATGACGATTGAAGACAATAGAACAGATAGCAAGACAGGAACCAGAATCATCTACATTGAGGTGCAAGAGTGGACATACAATCAGGGTTTATCACATACGCTGATATTCCGTAACGGCATCTTTTCAGAGATCCGTTTTGGTGGTTTTGCCAAATGATTTACAATATCAGGCATATTTTTCCCGTAACGCAACCTTGTTGACCTTACCCACACTGGTTTTATCGATGGCATCCACAAAACGGACCTTCAGGAGTACCACCTGCTTGTTGACCAGCCCCTTGTCGGCATATTCCTTAACGAGGTGGCTGATCACCTTTTCAGTCAATCCGCTGTCCGGACGGGGGATAACCAGTGCCAGGGGCCGCTCGCCCCATTTTTCGTCAGCTGTTCCGATCACCGCCACCTCGACCACGCCGGGGTGATGGGCGATGATGTCCTCCAACTCCAGCGACGAGACCCATTCGCCGGCCACCTTGACGACATCCTTGCTGCGGTCGGTAATGCGTACATACCCGAGTTCATCCCGCACCGCCACGTCGCCGGTATGCAGCCAGCCGCCTTCCCACAATCGTTCGGAGGCTTTGTGATCCTTAAGGTAGCCTTGCGTCAGCCAGGGAGCCCGCACCACAATTTCACCAGGGCTGGAGTTGTCACGCGGCTGTTCCTGCTTTGCAGCGTCAACGACCTTCAGGTCAACCAGAGGGAGCGAACAACCGGTCTTGCAGCGGATGACCGCCTGCTCATCAGGCGACAGTTCAAGCATTTCCGGGGTCAGATGGGCCAGGGTCAGTATCGGGCAGGTTTCAGACATGCCGTACCCGGTAAAGACATCAATGCCTTGACTCATGGCATCAATGCAGAGGGTACGGGACATGGCCGCCCCGCCGATGATCAGTTTCCACCCTGACAGGTCGATGCGCCGGGCGTGCGGATGCTTGAGCAGCATATGCAGAATGGTCGGAACGCAGTGGGAGAACGTAACCTTCTCTTTTTCCACCAGCTCCAGCAGCAGATCCGGCACATAACGGCCGGGGTATACCTGTTTAACCCCCATCATGGTGGCTATGTATGGAAACCCCCAGGCATGAACGTGGAACATGGGGGTGATCGGCATGTATACGTCCTGGCGATGGAATCGTCCATGCCCGGACACCGAACCGAGTACTCCCAACGTCGCCATTGAATGCAGTACCAGTTGCCGGTGGCTGAAATATACCCCCTTGGGCATTCCTGTCGTTCCGGTTGAATAGAATGTGGTGGCACGGGTGTTTTCGTCGAAGTCGGCAAAATCGAACTCCGGAGACGCTGCTGCCAGCAGCTCCTCGTATTCACCGCAGAAAGTAATCGTCGTTGCAGGGGGGGCAGGTTCATCATTCAGCAGGACAAAACCCTTGACCGTATCCATCCGCCCTCGAATCTGCTCCAGGATCGGCAAAAATTCCGAGTTGACCAGCAGGAAATCGTCTTCGGCATGATCTATGGTGTAAAGGATCTGCTCCGGAGAGAGGCGCACGTTGATGGTATGCAGTACCGCTCCTATCATCGGTATGGCAAAAAAACATTCCAGATAGCGGTGCGAATCCCAGTCCATCACCGCTACAGTGTCTCCCGGTTTGACGCCGAGCGAGGTGAGGGCATTTGCCAGTTTTTTAACCCTCCGGTGCAGTTCGCGGTAAGTGTAGCGGAATGTGCCGCGGTAGACGACCTCTTGATCCGGTGCGTTCACGACCGGACAGAAGAGCAGGTTTTTGATCAGGAGTTGGTAATCGTAGGCGGACGGGGTACGAACAATAGTGTGGTCAACCATGGTGGCGAGTCTCCCTGCTTGGAAATGGAATATATGCTCAGCGTACGTATCGGGTTATTCCAATGGTATTATTCAAAGATTGCGTCCATCGCATCTTGAACCGTAGCGACACCTTCTAGGCGGATACCCCTTTTTTTCAGCCGCTTCAAACTCCCGGCCGGAATGATGCAGCGCTTAAAGCCGAGTTTTTCTGCTTCGGCAATACGCAATTCAGGCTGGGTAACCGCCCGCACTTCGCCGGCCAGGCCGACTTCGCCAAAAACAACCGTGTCAGGAGGGATGGCTTTGTCGAGATGGCTGGATGCAACCGCCATTATCATGGCCAGGTCGGCTGCCGGCTCATTCAGCCGTGCGCCGCCGGCGGCATTTAGAAAGATGTCTTGTCCGGTCATGTGCAGGCCGACTTTTTTCTCCAGGACGGCAACCAGCAGGGCGAGGCGGTTATGATCCACTCCGATGGTTGTCCGGCGCGGAACACCGTACGATGATGCTGTTACCAGCGCCTGAAGCTCAACCAGAAGCGGCCGGCTCCCCTCCAGCGAGGTGGTGACGACTGATCCTGATACACCCAGCGGGCGTTCGGATAGGAATAGCTCCGAAGGATTTGCCACTCCGCAGAGCCCCTCCTGTTTCATCTCAAAAACGCCGATTTCGTTAGTCGATCCGAAGCGGTTCTTGACCGCCCGCAGGATTCTGAAGGGATGGCTGCCGTCACCTTCGAAATAAAGGACTGTGTCAACCATATGCTCCAGCACGCGCGGACCGGCAATCGAGCCATCTTTGGTTACATGGCCGACGATAAATATCGGGATGTCACTCCCTTTGGCAAGCAGCATCAGTTTGCCGGCTGATTCCCGCACCTGGCTGACGCTTCCGGGTGCCGACTCCAGAGCGGACGTCCAGACGGTCTGGATAGAGTCAACCACCATTGCGGCCGGCTTGAGGGCTGCAGCCTGCGTTAGGATAGCTTCAAGGGAGTTTTCAGCCAGGATCAGAAGGTTTTTGCTTGAAGCGCCAAGTCGCTCGCCACGAAGGCGGGTTTGTGACGCGGACTCCTCACCCGACACATACAGGACCTTTCCCGCCTCTTCGGCAAGGGTGTGCATCGCCTGCAGCAGCAGAGTTGATTTGCCGATGCCCGGATCACCGCCGATGAGAACCAGTGACCCTGGGACAATGCCGCCGCCCAACACCCGATCAAGCTCTCCGATACCGGTCGGCCTCCGTGTTTCAGATTGGGGAGGAACATCGCAAATCGGTATAGGATGTGCACTTCCTGTTGCGCGCTGTGCATGTGAAACCTTGATAACGGCCTCTTCCGCCATGCTGTTCCAGGCTGCACAGTCAGGGCATTTGCCGAGCCATTTAGGGGACTGGCTGCCGCATTTCTGACAGGTAAATATCGTTTTCTGCTTCATAGAGCCCTCGTGAACATTCAGCCGATGTAATCTAGATCTGCAGTTTTTTTGGGAAAGACTTTTGCGCGGCAGTATGGCATAATTTCCGCCCCTAATACAAGGAGCGGCAATGTCTTTCCATCGTCCACCAGCTACACACGACTCCATCAATGCGCTGGGCACTCTCTCCCGTGCCCTGCGGGCGTGGAAGTTTTATCCGAAAGGACACCCGTCACGTCGCAGCAGCCTCTGCCTGGCTCATGCCGCGATGCTGCAGCTTCTGGATGGCAATACACTCTCTCTCGCCTGCGGCCGTACCGGTTTCACTCTCCCGGACGGGGAATCCCTGAAAGATACTTCCGGGATCTCCACCGGACTGGCCTACGAGCTGTTCATTCGCCGGGTTCAAAAAATTACGTTTTTTCAGGATCTGTATCAAGAGGATGTGGTGGAGCTGTTTAAACTATTGAGTCTGTCTCCCGAGCAGATTCACCAATCCGGTGGCATGGATGTCATAATGGCTGAACGCGGAATTCGCTCCATCTGGGTAAATGAATTTGATCTGGCGGCTATCCGCAGAAAGCGTGAAAGGGTAGAACGGACCGGAATTGTCCCACAGGGGATTGAAGAGTCTGAAATCGTTGATGACGCCGGCTCGGCTGTAGAGCGGCTCTCTCCCGAGCCGGAGGAGCTGCCGGGGGAACAGCAACTGCAGGCGTTGCTCGGTCGAATTGCATCCTGCGTAGACGACGATATATACCTGCTTTTGGTCCGTCAGGCGGTTGCGTGTGTCGACATTCCCCAGATGCGTCATGAACCTGGTTCGCTGTTTCTGCTGATTGATCTGCTTGCCGGCCACGCCGGCGACGAGCAGCGCAGCCAAGGAATGCGCGAGTGTGCACAATTTGCTATGGAGCAGATCGTCACAACCGGGGATATTTTGTCTGTTGCACTTGAACAGACAGAACGAGGCACCGAAATCCCGGAAAACGCCTTACAAGCTGTTATAAAAGCAGGTGGTGCGACCGCCATCGTCTCTACAATTGAATTGATGGGGCGCACCACCTCCCTGAAAACCAGAAAAACGCTCTCCATAGTTCTGGGTAGTCTCGGCGAGGCTGCCGTGCCGGCTCTCCTTACGCTGGTGAATGACTCCCGTTGGTTTATTACACGAAATATCTGTGCGATTTTAGGAACTATTGCCAGCCGGGAAGCGCTTGATGCGGTTATAACATGCCTTCAGCACTCTGACCTCCGTGTGCGGAAAGAGGCTATCCGCAGCTTGGTACAAATTGGTGGCGATGAGGCCGAGTCTGCCATTCTCGACGTCCTGCGCGGCCCGGAGACGGTGCTGTATCCACAGGCGATCGCATCACTGGGGGGGATGAAGAGTAGAAAGTCGTTAATCGACCTCTTACGGATCTTGACTTCAAGTGACCTGTTTTTAAAAAACCTCTCTCTCAAAATCGATGCTTTGACCGCCATCGCTGCAATCGGAGACCGTCAGGTGACGCCACTGCTTGTAATGCTTATGGAAGAACGACACCTGTTGGCTGCAGCGCGTGGCCGACAGTTAAAATCTTCCATAGCTGCATGCCTGGGTAAACTTGGAGATGCCAGAGCATTGCCGATCCTTACCAAGCTCAGCTCCAGCAATGGAGAACTTGGTTCGGCATGCGCCGAGTCAATGAAAATGATAGAAAAAATTGAAGGAAGCCCTGATGGGAACTCTTGACAAGTCGAGCGCACTGAGGCTTATCACGCTTTTTTCCGGCGTCGTAAAGGGGATTTCCTTTTATCCTGCTTCGCATCCGGCAATCAGGCAGCCGCTCGTGGAACTGTACAACATGCTGACAACGGCGCTCAGCGTGGAAAAGCAAGTATCATGGGGGTTGATTGATGGCAT
Organism: Desulfuromonadaceae bacterium; assembly: GCA_028687585.1. Lineage (GTDB taxonomy): Bacteria > Desulfobacterota > Desulfuromonadia > Geobacterales > Pseudopelobacteraceae > JACRCG01. Next base: position 67,853 of record JAQTZV010000009.1, read on the forward strand.
CATGTTTTATGATGACCACCTCTTTATCACCCCGTCAACAGTAATTTCCGATCTGACGAACCGAATGGTTGAGAAGGAAATCAACCGGATTGTGGCAACCGCATCCCTTCGCTATGATGAGTTGGAAACATTCGTCAAGCTTTTTTCAGTCAAGGGGGTGCGTGCCGATACTCTTTCCCGTCAGATGGAGGAAAACAAGATAACCGGCCTGACGCTGATTCGCAACGGCGAAGAAGATGCTGATCCGGCAAACGATGAGCTTGAAAGCGGCCCCGGCAGCGATCATCTTGAGACGTATAACCGGGCCCTTACTGCTGTCAGGTCAATCTGCCGTGATATTGAACGGGGCCGCATTCCAAACAGCGCTCCACTGATTCAGATTGTAGACCAGATGGCCGATATCATCATGCTGGAACCGGCGGCTCTTCTTGGACTGACGATGATAAAGGATTACGACAACTATACCTTCAATCACTGCGTTAACGTCGGTGTTCTGGCGATGGCATTAGGGGCGGCACTTGGCTTGAATTCCATGTCTGTTAGAGATCTGGGAATTGCCGGTCAACTCCATGACATCGGCAAAACCTTGATCCCAAAGGCTATTCTGAATAAACCGGGCAAACTTTCCAGTGCCGAGTTTGATGAAATAAAACGGCATCCTGAGCTTGGATCTAAAATTATCCGTGAAATGGAGGGACTGTCGCCGCATCTTTCCTCTGTTGTGCTGGGCCACCATCTGCACTACAACCGGAGCGGATATCCTGAATGGGCAAGCAGGCTTCCATTTAATCAGATGATTGATATCATTGCGGTCGCCGATACCTATGATGCCATTACGACTCTGCGGGTTTACCAGCATCCGGTCAATCCGAAAAAAGCACTGCACGAGATGCAGTCTTTGACAAATACGATTCTTGCGGGAGGAGTTGTTGAACGGTTTGTAGAAATGATGGGCAATTATCCCGTGGGAACGCTCGTGCGTCTTGATAACAACGAGGTTGCGATTGTGTGCCGACCGAATCCGCTGGATGAAAATGCGCCACTGGTACGTGTATTGATTGAGGAAGATGGTACGCGCCTGCGCGTTCCGCGGGAACAGGCGCTGACAGATTCGGAGGGAACATGCTACGCCAGAATAGTCGCCGTTGTTGATCCGTTATTGAAGAGCATCGATGTTGGGCGCTGGATTGCAGGTGGTAATTACTAGCCCTGATAAACAGGATATGTGCGTTAACGAGTTGATTTTCCGCCAGAAAGCGCAGAAAACCAATTCTAACTTACTAAAGTGGTATTTTGCAGAATGCGCTGGCAGCAGCCTGACGTGTAGAGGCATGCTGTGATGTCAAGAGCGTTTGAATTCCGGATAATGACAACAGGTCTTTATACCCCGCCAGAGCAGTGGCAGCCTCTGCTTCGAGCACGCCGTCACCTGCAGTCAGGAAGGGGCGTAATCTATTGAGGATATCCGGAGACGCGGGGAAATTACGCAGCGCAGCTATTGCACGCGCCTGAATGGTTGGGCTTTCATCCTCAAGAAGTTCCAGTAGTACCGGAATGGTCTCCGGAAACGCCAGCTTCCCCAATACCGCCACTGCCGCCGAGCGGATATCAACCTCAGGACGACGGGCACAGTAGACAAGCGGCTTCAGCACTGCCGCTCCGCCGATTTCACCGAGAGCGTGGATTGCACCTATCCGGCTTCCCATATTCCCTGTTTTAAGCGTTTCAAGGATCTCGTCAACACTGCTGGCTGCTTCCAGGGTTTCGATTGCATCTGCGGCTGCGAGCCTGACCTCTCGCGCAGGATCCTTCAGCAACGGGCGCAAAACGTCTATACGTGCACGGGCTTTTTCCATGGGTAAAGTGTAGCAGAAACAGCCTGGCGAAACAATTGAGAATGAATTCCCGCTTGTACACGAGATATGAATTCTGATATGTTGGCGAATCTATTTGATAATGATTGAAACTAAACAAACCATGCGGCCGCCTCAACGTTGCGGAAAGCTGCACACAACAAAGGGAGATTTCAAATATGCTCGGACCGATAGAAATTAAACCGGGACTCTACTGGATAGGATCCGAAGACCCCGATCTCAGGGTCTTTGACGATCTTTTCCCCACTGAACACGGCACCAGTTACAATGCATATCTGCTGAAATGGAACGATAAGGTAGTGCTTATCGACACGGTCGAAGAAAAATACGTTGATGAATATATGGATAAGGTCAGATCGCTGGTAGACCCGAAAACGATCGATTATATCGTTGTCAACCATACTGAGCATGACCACTCCGGTTCGCTGATGCATCTAATGGGACAGGCCCCGCAGGCAGTGGTCTACTGTACGCCCGCTGCTAAAAACTTCCTCGGCAACATCCTGAATAAACAGATTTCCTGCCAAACAATTAAAGATGGCGACATCCTTGATCTTGGAGGGCGTACCCTGCGTTTTATTACCGCCCCGTTTTTGCATTGGCCGGACACCATGTTCACCCGACTGGAAGAAGATAATATCCTTTTTTCCTGTGACGCCTTTGGGGCCCACTACTGGCAGACCGGACATATCTTTAACGATGAAGTAGAGGACTTTACCTCAGCACGCCATTTTTATTTTGACTGCATCTTCCGCCCCTTCAAGGACAAAATATTATCAGCGGTCGAAAAAATCCGCCACGACGTCATCGATATGATCTGTCCCAGTCATGGACCGATCATCCGTCGAGATCCGTGGAAAGTTATCTGCCAGTTTGAGGAGTGGAGCAAGCCACCTTCACAGAACAAAAAGATTGTGCTCCTCTTTCTGTCGCCGCACGGCAGCACTGAAAAGATGGCTTCCGCCGTTGCCAGGGGCGCTGCACGAGACGGCATCGAGGTTGCCAGTTATCACATCAACAGCCTGAACGCCAGCGAGTTGCGCAATCTGATGGAAGAGGCAGATGCCCTGCTGTTCGGCATCCCGACGTTTAATCGCGACATTGCCAAGCCGATGTGGGATGTGCTGGCGTATCTCAGTACGATAAAGCTGAAGACAAATCTTGCGGGAATTTTCGGCAGCTACGGCTGGAGCGGCGAGGCCTGCAAAATGGCGGAAGACCGCCTTAAAACCCTCGGCTTCAAGCTGGTGGGCGAAACGGTGCGGACGCAGTTTTCTCCGGACCCGGAAGTGCTTTCGCAGTGCGAAGCGCTCGGACGAGCGGCGGCTGAAGCGGTGGCCGCCAGATAAAGCTATCGGTTACATCATAACAACAACAGAGCGGCGGGCATTGTGCCCGCCGCTCTAATTTAGAGAAGCTACGAATTATACTCATGATGATACATCATTACCAGCCGGGCACGGTTCTCAAGACAGAGCGGGCATAACTCCCCCGCATCCTGCCACACCTCGCCGGCCAACCACTCACCCGCCTCGGCATATTCGGATCGTGGCGCCTGCTCATCGTATTCCTTACGGCACATCGTACATGTTTTCACAATGTTTCCCCCTCCCCCTCCAGCGCCCGCTCATACTCCCGCCGCAGCATGGCCTGATCCGCAGTTCCGATGATGCTCCAGGGGAGGATCTCTTCTGCCGAAATAGTCCGCTGTACATAGCTTTCGGTTTCGATTCCGCAGGTTTTCGCCGCTTTTTTGAGGTTAGCCCCCCCGGCCATTTCAATCAGCAGCGGTGACAATCGCCGGTCACCTCGTGACAGGAGCGCCTGCAGATACGATTCACGCAGACTTTCGACCTTCAGCTTGACGTTGGACAGTCGTTTCAGGCGAATCTCCAGCTGCTTGACTTTGCGCTCCAGCGAGGGGAGCGGCTCCATACCGCACCACTGGAACGGCGTGAACGGTTTGGGAATGAAGGGGTTGACCGATATGGAAATTTCACCCAGCCGTTTATTGGCCCTTCCACGCTCGATGACCCGTTCACGAATCGTTTCGATCAGGCGGATCATTTCGTCGAGATCGCCATCTGTTTCGCCCGGCAGACCGATGATGAAATAGAGCTTCAGGTTGAGGATATCGTGAGCAATGAGCATGTCACAGGCATCAAGTATCTCTGCTTCGGTCAGATTTTTGCGGATGGTATCGCGCATCCGCTGCGACCCCCCTTCGGGAGCCAGAGAGATCGTTTTATGGCCGCTGGCAATAAGGGCTTCCAGCATATCAGAATCAATGCGGTCGATGCGCAGCGATGATACTGATACCTTGGCTCCCTTGGCGACAATATACCGGCAGAGCCGACCGATACCGGCATAATCTGACACTGCCGCCCCTACCAGTCCAACCTTGCGGCGATGCGTAAGACCTTCATCGATCAGGGCAACGATATGGTCGAACGGCTGTTGACGAAACGCGCCGTAGATAAAACCGGAACTGCAGAAACGGCAGCCGCGCGGACAGCCACGACTGACTTCCACCAGAAACATATCGCCGAACTCGGTATTGTCGGTCAGAATCTGTGAAGCGGACGGTTCGTGCTGTTCGAGGCAGACCGGGGTGCGTGTCACCGGCAGCGGCGCACCCGCTTCGGCATCGTAACCGGTCAGTAGGCCATTATGAAATCGGGGTTGATACAAGGAGGGGACATACACTCCGGGTATCGCCGTGAACGCCTGCAGCAGTCCACGCCTGCCGTTGTCAATCGGGGAAAGCAGCGTCGCAACCATGGCCGGAACGACATCCTCACCTTCACCGATACAGATGGCATCAAAAAAGTCGGCGACCGGCTCTGGGTTGATAAAAAAGGCCGCGCCACCGGCAATTATCAGTGGATCGGAGTGACTGCGCTCATGAGAATAGTGCGGAATACGGGCCAGCGAGAGGATCAGCGGGATATTCAGGTAATCAGGTTCAAACGAGGTGGAAAAGGCGATGACATCAAAATCAGCCAGAGGGGTCGATGTTTCCAGTGAGAGCAGCGGCGTGCCGCTGCGGCGATACTCTTCGAGTTCCTCACGCTCAGGGAGAAAGGCACGCTCACAGCGAATATCGGCGGAGCCGGCAAGAAGCCCGTAGACTGTTTGAAAACCAAGGCTGCTCATCCCGGTCTGGTAGCGGCTCGGGGAGACGAGGCAGATCGAAAGGTCACCCACCCGGCCGTATGCCTGGAGATGCGTTTCCGCCCGAAGCAGGACCCGGTGCCGCTGCCGGATATCCCGGCTCATAAATGTGCAACCGGGAACGGTGCCGGAAGTTCAAAAGACAAACGCCGCAAGAGCGGCGTTTGCTTGATCATATTCAGAGCAGCGGACATGCTGTCAGGCTTTTGAAAGGGAAACATACTGCGGGAACGATGCAGAACCGGTGACTCTGTTGACTGCGGCACCCCTGAAATGCGCCGGGACAAACAGGGCACCTTTCGAGATCTGGTCCGTCAGCCGTGCTTTCAATGAGACAACCCCGGTATCCGAAGTGATGGCCAGCAGCTCTCCGGTGCTGACGCCGAGCGAGGCGGCATCTTCACAGGAAAGATCAACATACGCTTCGGGTACAACCAGCAGATTGTTTTTCGACTCGGTCGTCATGGAACCGTTATGGTGCAGTACCGGGCCGATTGTCAGAGCAAATGGACGAGCTCCCGCTGCCGGAGCAAGCGGGGCAAGAGGCTGACAGGTAAATGAAGTCGTGCGGTTTTTAATGCGTCCCATCCGGCAGCCATCATGGTCGCAGACGTCACGGTAGAGACCGGTCAACGATGTTATTTCATGATGCAGGTCAGCAGGTGCCTGTGCGCCACCGGTCGATTTCGGCGCAATCAGGTTGTGCAGCGCGGTCAGGATAACAGCGTCACTGCGGGAATTTCCCGCCGGTTTGGCAGCGGCGCTGAAGCATTGCACCCGGTTATCCACCGAGGTGAATGAACCGGTCTTTTCAGCACCTGTTGCAGTTGGGAGGACGACATGTGCAATTTTGGCTGTGTCGGTAAGGAAGAGATCCTGGACCACGAGAAGATCGAGTTTCAGCAGCGCCTTTTCAATGCGTGAGCGATTCGGCATGAAATGGAGCGGGTCGCTTCCCATGACGTACAACGCTTTTATCTCTCCGGCTTCAATCGCGTCGACAATTTGAAACAGGTTTTTTCCGGGAATGGCAGGGACAGTGGCATTCCAGGCAGAACCAAATGTGGTAGCGGCATGCTCGTAGGTATGATATCCGGGGAGGTACTCGGGACAGACCCCCATATCCAGCATTCCCTGCGTATTGTTTTTCTCGTCGAGCGGATAAATGCCTGCTCCGGTCTCAGTAACGGCTCCGGTCAGCAGCGCCAAATTAACCGTTCCGGCAACGGCGTTTTTGCTGTCTGCCGAACGGATGACATCAGCACCATAAATCACCGCGGTTCGCCCTCCGGAACAGATGAGAGCAGCGGTCGCTCGGAACTGCGCTTCAGAGATGCCGGAGATTTGGGTGATGCGCTCAAACGAAAGTGCGTCAAGCGATGACTTGAGGATTTCCAGATTGGAAACAGAGACCGGAGAAGCAAGCCCTTCGGCCAACATCGCCTTATTAAGACCGGCGACAAGCCAGGCTTCGCTGCCGGGTCGGCACTGCAGGAACGCATTGGCATATTTGTTCATCGAGCTGACACGACTGCCGGCCAGCACCAGTTTTGCATCGTTTTTCGTGGCGGCCTGAATCACGCGATAGGCAAATCCAGCTGATTCAGCTTTAAGATCTGCTCCGATCACCACGATAGCGGTCGCTTTTTCTATCGCATCCATAGCGAAGGTGCCGCCGCTGTAGCCAAGCATCTCATACTGAATGATCTGGGAGGGGAGGAAGCCGAGCCGTGCTTCTGAGTCGATGTTATTGGTTCCCACCGCTCCGCGCATGAATTTCTGGAACAGATAACTTTCCTCGTTGGTTACGCGGGGTGAACCGATACCTGCGACGGCATCCGGGCCGGCAGAGGCAATAATCTGCTGAAATTTTCCGCTTGCAGCTCCCAGTGCCTGGTCCCATGTTGCCATTCGCAGGGAACCGGACGCATCCTTGATCAGTGGCGACTTCAGGCGGTCAGACGCATTGAATGCGGCATAGCCGAAACGGCCGTTGATGCAGAGATTGCCCCTGTTATATCCGTCATCAGAGCTGGTAACCCGCTCCACACGGCTATTTGCGACATGGTATTCGATTTCGCATCCGGAAGAGCAGAAGGCACAGACGCTCTTCGTTACCGCAAAGCTCCAGGGACGGCCGCGGAATTTGAACGGTTTGCTGATCAACGTGCCGGTCGGACAGGCCCCGATGCAGTTGCCGCAGAAATCGCAATCAAGCGGCGCACCGGTAATGGTGTCAATGATCGTATTGTCACCGCGGTCGACAACCTCGATGGCTTCACGACCGACGACTTCACGGCAGACTTTGACACATTTTTCGCAGAGGATACAGCGGTTCGGATCGCTCTCCAGCAGCTTCCAGTCATAACGGATCGGCAAACGCTCCAGCACAGCACTGTAGTTGTTTTTGTCTACTTTAAGCGAATAGCAGGTATTCTGCAGATCGCATTCACCGGCGGCATCGCAGATCGGGCAGTCGAGTGGATGATTGACCAGCATAAGTTCCAGAGTCTTTTTACGGGCAGACTCAAGCTCCGGCGATGTCGTGATAACCGTAATGCCGTCCTTGACCGGAGTATTGCAGGCAGTCATAAAGCGCTCGACACCTTCGACTTTGACGATGCATACCCGGCAGGCACCGGTTGTGGAGATCTTCTTCAGCCAGCAGAGGGTCGGAATTTTAATGCCGATCTGCGCAGCCGCTTCCAGAATGGTGGTACCGGCAGGCACCGTTACCTGGGTGCCGTCGATGGTGACGGTTGCTGTCGTACTTTTGTCGCTGGGGTCTATGTGTGCCATCTTAACGGTTTCTCCTTTTTATCCCCCCACCCCTTGCGGGCGGGGGTCAGGGGGCGGGGGCGTTTGCCATGCTCGACTCCGTTGGCAGCTTCACCCACCCCTCAATCCCCTCCTTTAGGCCCCAGAGGGTCCGTCAAGGGAGGGGAAGTAAAATTTTACAGTGCCACCATCGCCATTCTATAGCATCTCAGGCAGCGGTCAGCCTCAACCTGCGCGGTTGTATCGCTAAAGCCGAGTTCGACTTCGCGATAGTTTCCCTTGGCGGCACGTTCGCGGCCATGTACCTCTTTTTGGTTGGCGCGATCAGAAGAATCGAGCCAGGGGACCGACTCGCCCTTGTCGTAGACACCCAGGTAGGTCAGCAGATCATCGAAGATATCCTGTTCGGAAAGATACGCCTTCCCCTCTTCCAGCCAGCGCTGAATAACCAGTGCGGCTCGGTGGGCATTACCGATGCAGGCCACAACCGTCAGCGGCCCGATTTCGGCATCACCGCCGGCGAAGACGCCGTCGCAGTCGGTAATGAGCGAACGGGACAGCATGTTGCCCATACTGTCTTTCAGATCCTTGCCGGCAGCATCTTTCAGAGGGAGATGCTTCGTAACAACGGTGTTCCACTTGGTAATATCAATGCCCATATCCGGCGGTATGAAACCTAGGTCAGGGTCCTGGCCGATAGCCGGAATAACCGTGTCGCACTCGACGATAAATTCACTCCCCGGTACCGGCTCGGGACGACGACGACCCGAGGCATCCGGTTCGCCCATGGCCATGCGCACACATTCGACACCGGTCACCTGATCGGCGGCATCAACGACAACTCTGGTCGGGAGAACCTGGAATTCAAAACGGACTCCCTCCTCATCAGCACCATCAACCTCCCACACATCAGCCGGCATCTCCTTACGGGAGCGGCGGTAGAGCAGGATTGATTCTTCGGCGCCTTCACGGAGAGCTACACGGACACAGTCGATGGCAGTGTTACCGCCGCCGACCACGCACACTTTCTTACCCATGCCGGTCGGATTGCCCAGATAGGCCTCACGCAGGAAATCGATCCCGCCGGAGAGAAATCCCTTGTACCCCTTGTCCTCACCCTCAACCCCCATCGGCTTGGAACGGTGGGCACCGGGTGCCAGAAATACCGCATCGTACTGCTGCTTTAGCTCGGGGAGAGAAATATCTTTGCCGACGCGCATGTTGTATTTGATTTCTGAACCGACCGACTCAATGATATCGACATCGCGCTGCAGGATGTGGCGCGGCATACGGTAGGCCGGTATGCCGACCGCAATCATGCCGCCGCCATACCCTTCCGGTAACGCCTCAAAAATGGTTGATTTGTACCCTTCCAGCCCCAGATAGTAGGCGCAGGCAAGTCCGGCAGGGCCGGCGCCGACAATGGCGACCTTCTTCTCTTTGGCCGGTTTTGCCACCATGGGGGGGGTGATATTATGCTGCCACTCGTAGTCGGAGGCGGTGCGCTTGAGTACCATGATATTGATGGCATCATCGACGTTTTTGCGCCGGCAGGCGGTCTCGCAGGGGTGCGGACAGACACGGCCGCAGACAGCAGGCATCGGCATATTCTCACGGATAGTGGCCAACGCTTCGCCATACTGATAATTTTTGATTTCCTCTATGTACTTGGGAATGTCGATATGCGAGGGGCACTTGTCCATGCAGGGTGCCGTAATTTTGTGAATAAATATTGCCGGTTCGGTATTCGGACCGCACGCACTGTTCATGTAGGCCAGGAAATCGGCCCGATAGTGGGTTACCGCGTCGAAAACCGGTACTGTGGCGCTCTGGCAGAGAGTACACTTGCAGTTTTTCAGCAGTTCGGCCAGTTCACCAACCGTATCCAGATCCGTCTCGGCAGCAGTACGGTTCAACACATTCTGGAAAAGGTCCATCAGCACCTTGGTGCCCTTCTTGCCGGGAGTGCAGCGGCCGCAGCAGTAGAGTGTCTGGACACGTTTCATATACTCGGCGGTCATCGCCGGAATATCAACATACTTGTCAAAAACGATGATACCGTCCCACCCCATAAAGGCACGCAGCGGGCGTTCGCCATCAAAGGCGACCGGAAGCTTGTACGAAACTGCTTGTGCCTCGACTGATTCATTCCTGTTATCTACTACAGTACCGCCCCACGTGGAAAAAACGACCTTTGCCACAAAAACCTCCGCCAACCAACCCGAAAAACAGGGTTAAGTATTCGGTATTATTGAATAAAATATTTTACATTGATTGTATACAGTATGCATGATTATCACAATAACACCCTATAAATCAAGGAAAAAACAGTCAGATGTTCTCTGTATACGTAACCGGTTTTACCTTTATTTTATTTGTGATATGCGCGAATATGATTGCCGTTCCAATCCTCACGTACAAGGAGTAAATACCGCGTATGCCAGAACATCAAAACAGTGACATCGCCTTTCGGCGACTCTTCGAAACCAATATGGGCATTAAACCGGGAGAACGGGTACTTGTCTTCAGCGACACTATCCGCCCGGACGAAACAGTATCGGCATCAGACCGTGACAGGCGGGTCCGCCTCAATGCCGCAGCGCGTGCCGTCGCAGAATTTGCTGGGCGGATATACGGCTGCTGCAGTTTTGTTGAATTTCCCGCCACCCCGGCTTCGGGGGCAGAGCCGCCAGAGGAATTGTGGGAAGCAACTTTCGGCAAAACTATCATGGCAGGGCTAAAATCAGAGGGCCTGCTGGGAAAGCTTCTCGCCAAGGCGGCATCGCCGGAAGAGATCGGCCGGGCCAGAAAAATTGTTCTTGATCAGCAGGGAGACGTTGCTAGAATTATCATTGCATTATCAAACAACTCTAGCAGCCACACCCGCTATCGGGCATTGGCCTGTGCAGCCGGTTGCCGTTTTGCCAGCCTGCCGCATTTCGATCCGGAGATGTTTCATACATCAATGACCGTTGACTGGAGCGCTCTGGCAGCCCGTACCGCCGGTCTTGTAGCAGCGGTGAACCGGGCTGAATGGATCAGGGTTACCACTCCAAATGGCACCGGCATGATGATATGCAAACAGGGACGACAGGCTGGCGGAGATGATGGTTTGCTGACAGCGCCGGGAAGTTTTGGCAATTTGCCGGCCGGCGAAGCGTATTTTGCCCCGTTGGAGGGGAAAAGTCACGGCACCATGGTGATCGAATGGGGGCCGACCCATAAGCTTGACGAACCGGTTATTCTGACGGTCGAGAACGGTGTCGTTGTGCAGATTGCCGGCAACGATCCTCATCGCGCCCGACTGGAAGCCAAATTTGCTGAACATGCCAACTGCCGCAACATAGCTGAACTGGGCATCGGCACCAACGACAAGGCCAGTCGCCCTGATAACGTACTGGAAGCAGAGAAAATTCTCGGTACGATTCATATTGCATTAGGCGATAACAGCGGTTTTGGCGGCGCGGTCAGCGCACCATTCCATGAAGATTATGTTTTCTATCAACCGACACTGACGGCGATTATGGCGGATGGGAGTGAGCGGGTTATTATTACTGATGGAACGCTCAATCTCGACTGATGGCTTCCGCCGTCAAGGCTTCAAGAGGGGTTGCGCCTTCAACTTGTTACGGTACTGTATTTTCGCCGACGGCTATGCTAGTTTCTGTCCGGAAACTCCGGACAAAAACTGCTGGTTTCCGATTTGGAAAGCGGGGATTTTTTCTTCTGGCAAGGAAATCAAGGATTTGTGCGGAGGCGTACACCGGTACGCCGCACAAACAAAGCCGAAGATTAACGCCGCCAGGGGAAAAAAGCACCCTTTCCGGGCGGAAACTATGCTACTGTCCGCCCGGTTACAACTCATAAACATTCTGCAACACTGGAGCACCTCTATGAAATACCTCCTTTTGTTTATTGCCATCTCTGCGGTTGCGGTGAGCGGCTGTACCATGTTCACTGCCTGGAAAAGTATTCCGCCACCCGGTGGATGCGACCAGTGTCATACTCTGCCGATCAGTGCCAACTGGCAGGCTGTTTACAAGCCGGCAACGGTGGCGGATGAGCGCGGTCGCCTCCCCTTCCAGACTCCGGAGTATAATCAGCCTGAACTTGGTGGACAAGTGTCTCCTCTGGAGGCGAAGAAAGTTGAAGAAAAAGCCTGCTTCGACTGCCACAAAGCTCCCACAAAGTCGCATAAGGATCTGAAAGGGCGCTTTCATCATTAACTGACACGTGCCCTGCTTTTTCATACCGTTAAACTCCTGTACGAAGGAGACTGAACATGTCACTTGATTCATTTAAATCGGCCCGGACTCTTGCGGTACATGATCGCTCCTACCGGATTTTTTCAATCCCCGCTCTTGAACATGCGGCAATTGGCGATGTTGCCCGCCTCCCCTTTTCCCTGAAAATCCTGCTGGAAAATCTGCTGCGCCATGAAGATGGCCGGACCGTAACAACGGATGATATTACCGCCTTCGGAGAATGGCTTGACACTGGCTCATCTGTCCGTGAGATCGCCTTCAATCCGGGTCGCGTGCTGATGCAGGATTTTACCGGGGTCCCCGCCGTTGCTGATCTTGCAGCACTGCGGGATGCGGTTGCACGTTCGGGTGGCGATCCGGCAGCTATCAATCCTTTGATTCCGGTTGATCTGGTTATTGATCACTCGGTACAGGTGGACAGTTACGGTAATCCGGCTGCGTTTGATATCAATGTCGCCTGTGAGATGGAGCGCAACCGTGAGCGCTATGCCTTTCTTCGCTGGGGGCAGAGTGCGCTGCACAACTTTCGCGTCGTTCCGCCGGGAACCGGCATCTGTCACCAGGTGAACCTTGAATATCTGGCCAGGGTTGTCTGGCAGGACGAGTCCGGCTCACCAGATCCGGTCGCCTATCCCGATACCCTGCTGGGGACCGATAGTCATACCACCATGATTAATGGTCTCGGCGTACTCGGTTGGGGGGTCGGCGGCATCGAAGCCGAGGCTGCCATGCTTGGCCAGGCGGTGTCCATGCTGATACCGGAAGTCGTCGGCGTGCGTCTGGAGGGGGGGCTCAAGCCTGGGGTTACGGCCACTGATCTGGTGCTGTCAATTACGGAGTTGCTGCGCAAAGTCGGAGTGGTCGGTAAATTTGTTGAATTTTTCGGGAAGGGTCTTGATGCTCTTGCACTTGCCGACCGTGCCACCATAGCCAATATGGCCCCTGAATATGGCGCGACCTGCGGTTTTTTCCCGGTAGATGCCGAAACGGTCTCCTATTTACGTTTTACCGGGCGGGATGATGCAACAACCGCTCTGGTCGAAGCCTACTGCCGCGCGCAGGGAATATGGCGCGATGCCGCCACGCAGGAACCGCGCTTCAGTCAGGTCGTAGCGCTTGACCTCGGCACGGTTGTTCCCTGCATTGCCGGACCCCGGCGTCCGCAGGACCGGGTGCCGCTGGCCGATCTGCTGCAGGTTTCGACTGTGACGCTTCCTGCTGGAGAAGAAGAACTGCAGGTGCCGATCTCAGTGTCCGGTACCGGATTGGCTCATGGCGCGGTTGTCATTGCCGCAATCACCTCCTGTACCAACACCTCTAATCCGGGAGTGATGCTGGCGGCGGGCCTGCTGGCCAAAAAAGCGGTGGCAGCGGGATTGACCGTCAAGCCGTGGGTCAAAACTTCTCTGGCGCCAGGTTCACAGGTCGTCATGACGTATCTGAAGCAGTCGGGACTGTACGATGCACTGGTGCAACTTGGTTTTGACCTGGTCGGTTTCGGCTGCACGACCTGTATCGGTAATTCCGGACCACTCCCTGAAGCCGTTGATGAAGCGATCCGGAAGGGTAATCTGGTTACTTCGGCGGTACTGTCAGGCAATCGTAATTTTGAAGGGCGGATTCATCCGCAGGTCAAACAGAGTTGGCTGGCCTCGCCGCCATTGGTTGTGGCATTCGCCCTGGCCGGCACGACCAGGATTGACCTGACCAGCCAGCCGCTCGGAGTCGGCCGGAGTGGTCAACCGGTCTATCTGCGTGACATCTGGCCGTCAGTGGAGGAAATTGCCGCACTGCAAAGCTCTCTTACTCCGGACATATTCCGTCAGGGGTATGCCGATGTTTATAGCGGCACGGGTGAATGGCGGCAGCTGCCGATCGGCACAACCGCCACCTACCCCTGGGAGCCCGCTTCAACCTATGTCAAGGAGCCGCCGTTTTTCGCGTCTGCCCGGTCCGGGGAAGAAAGAAAGCTGCCGGAAAAGATGCGTATTCTTGCTCTACTGGGCGATTCCATCACCACGGATCATATTTCTCCCGCCGGCTCCATCCGCACGGAAAGCCCGGCGGGACGCTATCTCCGGCAGCAGGACGTAGCCGTCACCGATTTTAATTCCTACGGCTCACGGCGCGGCAATCATGAAGTCATGATGCGCGGCACCTTTGCCAACACCCGGCTGCGCAATGAAATGGTGCCGCAGCTCGAAGGCGGCTATACACTGCACTTCCCGGACGGCGAAGAACTTTCAATTTATGACGCTGCCATGCGCTATCAGCAGGAGGGGATGCCGCTCGTGATCATCGCCGGAAAAGAGTACGGCTCCGGGTCGAGTCGCGACTGGGCCGCCAAGGGACCGCAACTGCTGGGTGTGACTGCCGTGATTGCCGAGAGCTTCGAGCGCATTCACCGCTCAAACCTGATCGGTATGGGTATTCTTCCGCTACAGTTTTTGGAGGGGGTAACGCGCCGGACTCTTGCGCTGGACGGCTGCGAGACGATGGAGCTGAAACATCCGGAAGGTACGTTGCAGACGGGGCAGATTTTTGCGGCATTGATTCATCGTCAGAATGGTCAAACGGAGCAGATAGCGCTGCGCTGTCGCCTGGATACGGTGAATGAAGTTGCCTACTACCGGGCCGGCGGAATTCTGCCGTATGTGCTGAAGCGGTATCGTTAATCGCCGTCGCACCCGGAACATTGCCGACCGCCCGCACCGTCCGGCAATGTTCCGGGTGCGAGGTGTCCGGTTCAAAATATTTATGCAGCCGGACGATAATTTGCTCATTAGACCCCATAGTCCTCCCGACCCCCATAGGATCCCCATAGTCCATCCCCATCATTAACTTCACTCTGTTACCGTAATCTGCGTTCCGTGATTTTCGACAAAATATTGACTTGCCAAAAGCTGAACATAGGTAATAATCAGAATATAAGAACGTAACTGTCCGTTTCATCCGTAAGCCCCGGATCGGAAGCGGTTATCGACATCAGTACGGAGGACGATCATGGCTGCCTACGAAAAATTAACCCGACATCTTGTTGCTCTGAAGGAAGGTGAACGAGTCTTCGAAAATGCCTTTCAGTCCGTGGCGAGGATGATTCTCGGAGAAGGATTCGTGAAAGTGGTGGTGAACGGCAGAACCACCTACGATTTCAAGCTGTTTCGCAGCGGGAAGAAGCACACGATCGGCATGTTCGACGAGATCAACAGCTTCGTCTCGTACGTGAAGGATGCTGCGGAGGGGGGCTCCAGCAAGGAAATGGCGTTCGTGCTGGTCGGCGAACCGGGCAACGGCAAAACCTTTTTTGTCGAATTCCTCTGCAGCCAGTACCGGGCTTTCCTGTCGCAAGCGAAGAACCGCCGCTATACCTTTCGCTTTAACGGTCTCGCGCAGCTGGGACATTACGGCAAGATCAACATTATCGACTCGCAGACCTACGAAGATCCGCTGATTCTGGCGATGAACCTGAGTGACCGGGCGGAGGATAACCGCCGCTTCCTGGCCGAACAGGGGGGACTGGACGATGCCGCGATCGACGTCCTCTACGAAAACTATCGCCCCATGGGCGCCTGCAGCGGCTATATCTGGAACGATATCCGCGACTTTTGCGACGGTAATCTGGAACGGATGCTGGAATTTATCGAGGTGATTCCGGTGCCGATGAGCGAGAGCCTTGGCACCGTGACCGGCAAGTACCCGGCCAAGGACAAGATCACCTCGTCATCGGTCGATCTGCTCGGCGAAGAATCGATCCAGCGGCTGCTGCATATTTCCGACACCAACAATCCCTACCGTTTTGATCTGCGGCGCGGCGCCCTGGCCCGGGTCGCCGGCGGCGGCATTCATTTCTCCGACGAAATTTTCAAGAACAAGAAAGATCTGGTTCAGGTCTATCTGGGGGTCATTCAGAACCGGGCCATTGAGATCGACGGCTATCGCTGGCCGATCGACTCCCTGATCATCGCTACCAGCAACAACTCCGAATTCAACCGTTTCCTCTCCGAAAAGGAAGAGGCGCCGATCGTGGACCGCTGCCGGATCTGTTATGTCTCCCACAACACCAATTACCGGCTCCAAGAGGGGCTCACCTCCTACGCCATAGGCAGCGAAGCAAAAACAACCCTGTCCAAAGAAGCGCTGCACCAGGATCCGAACCTCAACTATGCGGCTTCCGTGGGGGTGGTTCTGACCAGGCTTCCCCGTTCGGAGAAGCTCACCTCCATCGAAACCATGAAACTGGCCGCAGGAGAAGTGGCGGGTGAAAAGAGCATCAAGGCTCTGGCCGAGGTGATCGACACCCTCGGGCAGGATCCCGACATTACCAAGCGCTTCGGCCAGAAAGGACTGGGACATCGCAGCCTCGGCCGTTCCATCCAGCTCCAGGTGGAAAATTCAGAAACCAACGAAGGGCGCTGCATGTTCGCCTACGATGTCTTCAAAACCCTGGAGCGGGTGGTACTCGACTACGTGTCTGACACCAATGACCGGGCAAAGTATTTGGAAGATTTGAAGATCGCCAAAGGGCTGTACCGCGAACGGATCATGACTGAAATGTTCAATGCCTATATGGATGAACCGTATGCGATCCGCAAGGACGTGATGAATTACGTCAATATGATCATCGGCATTGATGCGGAGAATCTGGGACCTGACAGGATGTGGAAATACAAGGACCCCCAAAGCGGCGAACTGCGGGCGCTGAAGATCGACGAACGTTATGTGAAGAGTGTGGAGGAGCGGATCGGGCTGAAAACAGAGGAACAGCGGGACTCATTCCGCACCTCTATCCGCAAGATATACGGCCAGAAGATTTCCATGGATCCGAATTATGACTTTATGGACAACCTGGAACTGGTCAAGGCAATCACTGATGTGCGCCTCAAGTCTGATATCGCCGGCGCCGGCAGCCTGATTGGCGCCTTGGCAAACCGGACCAACGAGGAGAACCAGAAGCTGTACGACCGGATGATCACAACCATGCTGAACAAACTGGGGTACTGCCGGACCTGTGCACAGAAGACTATCGAGTATTTCTGCACACAGGAGGATGAAAACTAGACGGGAACACACAATCTACTATGCGAAACGATCTGCGTACATATCTTGACGAACTGAAAGCGCGCGGCCTTGACGCGGAACGGGAGGCGCGCATGCGGGCCGAGCTGGCGACGGCATCGGACGGCCATGCTCTGCCGCCGGTCGATCTGCCGCAAAGCAATGAGCTGTCCCGGTTCGGGCGCAGCATCTATGCCGATGGCGACCTGCTTGTATTGCGCCAAGCAGTAGCTCCGCAGATAAGCGCCGCCGCGCTGGCAAAATCGCTGGATGAACTTCTGGAGCGCGATCGCCAGCGGGAACAGGATGGCTTTCCCCGCAAAATCCAGATCGGCAAACTGGTAAAACCGGGGCGTGGCCGCAATGGGAAGGTTGTGGTCGTACCGACCACGGTTGAGGAAAAGCTGTTTCACGATCCGACGGTACGCCCGTCGGGAGAAGGTGGTTCATCGGGCGGCACCGGCGACGGCGAAGATGGTGAAGTCATCGGCGAACAGCCGGTCCGTGAGGAGGGAGAACAGCCCGGAACCGGCCCCGGTCAGGGTGGGGGGGAAAACCATGAGCTTGAATCGTCCGCCTATGATCTGGGCAAGTCGCTGGCCGAAAAATTTCAGCTGCCGAACCTGAAGGACAAGGGGAAGAAACGTTCTTTTACCCGTTACACTTACGATCTGACTGACAAGAACCGCGGTTTCGGTCAGGTGCTGGACAAGAAGGCGACCCTGCGCAAGATCGTGGAAACGAACATCGCCCTCGGAAACCTCCCCGACGTGTCGGACATCGACCCGACCCGTTTTCTGATTGCGCCGCACGACAAGATCTACCGGGTGCTTTCCCGGGAAAAGGATTATGAACCGCAGGCGATGCTCTTCTTTCTGCGCGACTATTCCGGCTCCATGGCCGGAAAGGTTACCGATCTGATCGTATCCCAGCATGTCCTGATCTACAGCTGGCTGCTCTTTCAGTACGGCGGCCAGGCGGAAAGCCGCTTCATCCTGCATGACACCGAAGCCAAAGAGGTGCCTGACTTCTACACCTATTACAACTCACGGGTTGCCGGCGGCACCCAGGTTTCCAGCGCCTATCAGCTGGTTAACGAGATCGTTGCCCGCGAGAATCTGGAAAAGGATTACAACATCTATGTTTTTCACGGTACCGATGGCGATGACTGGGATGAAGGGGGCGAAAAGGCGATTCCCGAGATACGGAAAATGCTCTCGTATGTCAGCCGGTTCGGAGTGACCATTGCCGAGCACGGCCAACCCGGCTCGACCACGGTTTCCCGTTACCTGCTCGGCTCTGGGCTTCTCAAGGACAAACCGGACCTGATCAGAATGGATATCATGCAGGAAGATGCGGACGAAACGCGGCTGATCGAGGGGATCAAGAAATTGATATCGTGATAACAGGGTAGCCATAAATACAGATTGACCTTGCGATCTCCAGGAAACG
The DNA here is from genome assembly GCA_028687585.1 of Desulfuromonadaceae bacterium. Lineage (GTDB taxonomy): Bacteria > Desulfobacterota > Desulfuromonadia > Geobacterales > Pseudopelobacteraceae > JACRCG01. The sequence goes on from JAQTZV010000009.1 coordinate 86,451, forward strand.
CGATTTTTTCGCAAGGTCAAGGCGCACAAGGAAATGCAGCGCAGGCGTAGCAGCGCTACGGTGAGCATGTATTTCCGCAGAGCAACGCGGAGATTGCGAAAAAGGCGCGTTTCTATCATGGAACTTATCAATCAACATACCAAACGTATCATGGAAGGGTGCAAGGAGCGCGCCCGGGCTGCCGGTCTTTCCTTTACCGACGAGAGCCTGGAGTACGTCGTCACCAACCGGGATCTGCTGGAACTCTCCCCCAAGGTGATGATCCCGACGCTCTACGATTACTGGGTTCACGACGTCGAGGTACTGCGGGAGAAAGGGAAGTACGAGCTCTACCCCCACAACCCCTACGAGACGGTCATCAATACAAGGCCGCCGATATCTTTTTACAACGACAACAACCCGGACTGGCTGAATGTGATGATCTTCTATCATGTCCTGGCTCATATTGATTTTTTCCAGAACAACCTCTATTTCCGTAATACCTGGGACTACGACTTTACCGGTCAGGCGCTCTCGGACAAACGGGTCATTGCCAAACTGCGCGCCGAGAAGGGGCGCTGGGTTGACTATGTGATCGAATTTGCCCGGGGCATCGACAACCTGGTCGACTTCCATGGAGATCTGGCAGATCTCTTCACCCCCTCCGGGGCGGAGTGTTCGTCCCGGCTCGATTACTATTTTGATGTTTTTCTCCAGGCGGAGAAAAAGGTCTCGGTCAGCGACTACATCAAAGAGGTGGGGCGCTACAACGATTGCCTCAAAGAATTTGGCGACCAGGGAGAGAAAACCTTCTTCGCCGAGGCTGAACTCCGTTATCCGGAACTGGAAGCGCATTTTGCCCGGACAGGAGATGCGCAGCCGACCAGAAAGCGCGACCTGCTTCGTTACCTGCTGGACAATTCCGAGTTTCTGGCCAGGGACGAGAACGTCTGGATGCGATCGATCCTGGAAATCGTCCGCAAGACCTCTCTGTTCTTTCAACCGCAGATCCGGACCAAAATCTTGAACGAGGGATGGGCCAGCTACTGGCATGAACGCCTCTTCCTGCAGGATGACCGCATCAAGGGGCATGAGGTGGATTTTGCCCGGGTCCATGCCGGCGTCACTTCCATGCCTCGGGTCGGAATGAACCCGTATGCACTCGGCATGCGGCTCTTCAGCCACATTGAGGAGCAGGCCGACAAGGGGCGCCTCTCCTTTGCATTCCAGCGGCTTCTGGACGCCGACCAGCGCAAGAAGTTCGATACCGGCTCGGCAGCAGGGCATGACTTCATCTTTAGGGTACGGGAAAACCTGTGCGATTACCTCTTCCTGAAAACCTATCTGGATCAGGAGTTCCTCGACCGGCACAAGCTGTTTGTTGCCGGCAAGCGACTCGACCAGCAGCGCATGGTGTGGCAGTATTACATCAAAAACCGCAATGCGGAAGAGTATCAAAAGATGATGCTGGATTCCCTCTATCATCCTCCGGTTATCACCATAGACCAGACCAAGGGGATCGAAGGTTCCCTTTACCTGAATCACGCATTCGAGGGGAAACAGCTGGTTCGGGAATATGTTGCCAACACCTTGATGGGAATCGAATACCTCTGGGGGAGCCCGGTCTATCTGGAGACCAGTGAAGCGGAAGTGGTCGCCTCGTCACCCTATGCGCCAAGACAGGAAGAGCCCCGGGACGAGGAGATAACCTGGCAGCGGGTGCTGTATTCGATGAATGAGAAGATATTGTCGAAAAAGAAAATTGAGTGAGTTACAAAGGGTAACCGGGTGACATATGTCAAATGTCGATAACGCCATACGGCATCTCAATCGAAAAATCAGCGAACGGGAGCAGAGCCAGACCATCTCCTTCGATGATTTTCTAAAGATCCTGACCGTTAAACCGGCGGCGGTTGTGCGCAATGTTTTTCAGACCTTTCATGACATGGTCCGCACGTACGTCGGCGTGGGGCTCGATGAGTACCCCGACGACCCGGAATCGATCAATTATGTGAATTACGACTGTCGCAACCTCTTTGTCAATGATACGGATCGTCCGTTTTTTGCCGACCGGCTCTTCGCCAACCGCTTCATTAACCATGTTGACGATATGAAGGGGAGTGCACGGCAGAACAAGATCTACATCTTCGAAGGGCCACCCGGTTCCGGCAAGAGTACCTTTCTCAACAACCTGCTGCTCAAATTCGAGGAATACGCCAACAGCGAGGAGGGAACGCGCTACGAGGTGGTTTGGAAACTTGATCGGAGGATACTGGCGCAAATCAACGAGACCCAGTTGTCGTCTTTTGTTGACCGGCTTACGAACCTGCTCGATGAATATGAACTGGGGCAGGCCGAACTTGCCGAAATGAAAAGCTCCATTTACCGCAGCGGCGATTTCGTGGAAGTACACTGTCCCTCCCATGACAATCCGCTCCTGCTGATCCCCAAACGGGACCGGCGCACCTTTTTCGACGATATCTTCAAGAACGACGAGTTCAAGTGGAAACTCTTTACCGACAAGGAGTACGAGTGGGTTTTCCGGGAGACCCCCTGCACGATCTGCAGCTCGATCTTCGAAGCCCTGATCCAGCGCCTCCCCACCTCCAAAGACATCTACAGCATGATCCATGCCCGCCCTTACCGTTTCAACCGCCGCCTCGGAGAAGGGATCACCGTCTTTAACCCTGGCGACAAACCGATGAAGCAGAACGTCATGACCAACGAACTGCTGCAGCGTAAGATCGATGTCCTGCTAAGTGACAGCAATGCGGTCAAGTACCTGTTTTCGAGTTTTGCCAAGACCAACAACGGCATCTACGCCCTGATGGATGTGAAGTCTCACAATGCCGAGCGGTTACTGGAACTGCACAACATCATCAGCGAGGGAATCCACAAAGTGGAGGATCTGGAGGAGAATGTCAAATCGCTCTTCATCGCCCTGATGAACCCGGAGGATGAGAAGACCATTGAGGGGTTCCAGTCTTTTACCGACCGGATCGAGTTTATCAATATTCCGTATGTCATGGACCTGAACACCGAGGTGGAGATCTACCGCAACATCTTCGGCAAGCATATTGAAGAGAATTTCATTCCCCGCGTCCTGCATAACTTTGCCCGCACCATCATTTCCACCCGAATGAATCTCGCGTCGGAGGCGATGCAGGAATGGATCGGAGATACGGAAAAATACGGGCAGTATTGCGACGAAAACCTTCAGATCCTCAAGATGGAATGCTATACCGGCAATATCCCGGCATGGCTCACGGAGGAGGATCGCAAGCGGCTCACCGCCAAACGGAGGCGCAGCATTATCGACGAGTCGGAGAAGGAAGGAGTTACCGGTTTTTCCGGCCGTGATTCGATCAAGATTTTCGGAGATTTCTATGCGGCCTATGCCCGCAAGGACAAGCTTATCTCCATGTCCAGTCTCAACACGTTCTTCACCAAGAGGCGTACGGACCTGAAGGAGATGCTGCCGGAAGGATTTCTCGATTCGCTGCTCCGGAACTACAACTATGCGGTATTGCAGGAGGTCAAGGGGGCACTCTACAACTTCAACGAGGAGCAGATTGCCCGGGACCTGCTCAACTATATGTTTGCGGTCAGTTTCGAGCCGGGATCGGTAGCGGTCTGTCGCTTCACCAACGAAAAGCTGGAGATCAGCGAAGAATTTCTGTGCGCAATTGAGGTGAGGCTCCTCGGAACGGCGATTGATGAGAGCACACGTCTCTCGTTCCGGCGCGAAACGCAGAAGGAATATGCATCCCGGACCCTGACCCAGGAGATTCTTGCAGAAGGGAAAGAGCCAAGAGAAACGGGACTCTACCAGGCGCTTCATGCACGGTATGTTCACAATCTGAAGGAAAAGGTGCTGGATCCGTTTCTTGACAACGACAACTTCCGACGTGCGATCAAGGATTACGACTCCGAGGACTTCAAAACTTACGACAAACGGATCCGCGACGATGTCTCGTTTCTTATCAACAACCTTTGCGCCGCCAAGTACCACTACACCAAGCAGGGTGCAAAGGAAGTATGTGTCTATGTGATCGACAACGATCTGGCGCGCAGATTCAGGTCATAATGGGTAAACGCATGATCCTCCGACACCTCAATCGCTCTTCCGCTTGCCCCCCTGCTGCACAAATTCCAGCAGATTTTTTCTATTGGCCTCACCAATGATAATCATTGCCCTGTTACCTCGTACTACCACTCTGAGCGGCCCCTTCTTGACGGCCGTTCCTGTTAACAGCCATCTGCCGGAACACCGATAGCGGTATCGTTAATCGCCGTCACGACTGAACCGATAGCCGACCGCCCGCACCGTCTGGAAATGTTTCGGATGTGAAGGATCCGGTTCAAAATATTTGCGCAGCCGGACGATAAAGTTGTCCAGTGTTCTGGTTTCGGTGTCACTGCTGTATCCCCATACGGAGCGGAGCAGCTCGGTGCGATGGATGGGCCGCCCCTCTTTCTGGAAAAAAAGTGCCAAAACCCGTACTTCCATCTCGGTCAGGTCAATCTCCCCCTGGGCTGTTCGTGCCCGGTACGAAAGCAGAAAGACCTCATTGTCGCCAAAGCGATACCCCTCTTCAACCGGCTCCGGCCGATACCATGACGAACGTCGCAGCATCCCTTTGACCCGCAGCAGAAATTCTACCAGATTAAACGGCTTGGTGAGGTAATCGTCAGCGCCGTTTTCCAACCCCTCGACCCGGTCGGCATCTTCGGAACGCGCCGTCAGCATCAGGATAGGAACCCGCGGGTCAAGGATTCTGATGGCCCGGCATGCCTGTAAACCATCCATGCCGGGAAGCATGACATCAAGAATAACCAGATCGAAACGCTCAATTTCAAGAGTTGCCAGAGCACGCTCGGCGGTTTCAAAATGACTGACCCGGTGCCCCTCTTCTTCCAGATTGAAACAGATGCCGCGAGCGAGGTGAATTTCGTCTTCAACAAGCATGATGTGAGGTTTGTCGTCAGTCATGGTATTTCCTCATGCAGCGGGAAGTTTTACGGTAAACGTACACCCTTTGCCAAGCCCTTCACTGGTAACCCCGACGGTGCCGCCATACCCCCTGATTACGGTCTCCACGATGTAGAGACCAAGCCCGGTGCCACGGACATTATTGCCCGGGGGCTGCACGCGATAGAAACGTTCGAAGATATTTTTACGATTTTTTTTATCAAGTCCCCGACCGTGGTCCTGTACCGTAAGATGAAGCATGGTACCGACTTTGGCCAGTTTAACCGATATTTCTGGACTTTGCGGGGAGTAGAGTACCGCATTTTCGAACAGGTTGCGCAGCACCATACTCATTTCTTCGGGATCAACCAGCGCTTTCAGCTCCGGTACGGCATTAAATGAGATGCTTCCCCCCTGTGGGAGGGTAGCGTTCTCTCGATCAACATGATCCTGTACGAGGAGGGTCAGGTCGGTCAGCCGTCGATCGGACTGCTTGCGGCGCTGCTCCAGTCGCGCGGCCATCAGCAGATTATTGATCAGATAATGGAGACGGTCTGTGTCGGCAAGCATGATGCCGACAAAAGAGTCAAGGCGCTCTTCAGATGGCTTGCGCAGGCGGATTGTTTCCAGGTGGAGCTGGATGGAAGCAAGCGGTGATTTTAGTTCATGGGTCACCTGCGAAATAATATTACGCTGCTGTAGATAGAGGTTTGACTGGCGGTTCCAGTAAACAAAGATCACATAGACACCGATCAGCATCAGCACCAACATGACCAGCCCCTCTACCATAACCGGCCAGTTTGCCCCCTGGCCGAGCAGTTCGGGGCGGTATTTTTCCGCCAGTTCACGGAATTCGCGATGCTTGCCGATAAACCAGTAGATCCAGAACACGACCGCAGTGATCCAGACGAGTTGGATGGCGATCAGGGCCATGATCGGATGAAAGATGCGGCGAAGAATGTTCATTATTTCCCCATGTTCCTGGATTGACCAGCCGAAGATGATGGATCGTAATACTCCCTTCAGTGTGACGATATCCAGAATCGAGCATAGCGGCATTGATTCATATAATCAAGTATGCCAACGGTTGTTTCGTAATTATTGATTTCATAGAATCTGGGAAACGTGGTATTGATGGAGGGTGTTTTCAAACCTTTAAGCCGCTGAAACTGGGGGATTTATAATTTTTTTGTTCGATTTTTCCGATAATTTAAAAAATATATTTTCCGTCATAAATCCTTTTCATCACCCAAATTAGAATGGAGACGTTTGTGCCTTTTAAAGAAACCAATGCCTTATCAGGATATTCTATTTTATCCCGCAGACCTGTTTCTTATCGGTGGGAACTATTAGTCCGCTTCACCATAATAATTGCCCTCGGTATCGTTTTTTACTGGAGTATTACCGGCGGGATATTTCAGCCGCTGATAATTGCGCTAAAAAGCTCTCAATGGGCGAGTCTGTTTGTGCGGCCTAGCATGATTTGGGGATCCATGGGGATTCTGCTGCTGTCATTTAGAACGGTTCTATGGTTTGGTTACAAAAAATTCCCGTCTGCGGGAATTGCTGACGCACCATCGTTGACGGTCATAATACCGGCATATAACGAAGGGGCGATGGTCGAAAATACCATAGAATCAGTAGTATCAGCCTGCTATCCAAAAGACCGGCTGGAAATATTTGTCGTTGATGACGGCAGTAAAGATGATACCTGGCATTATATTCAAGCTGCAGCAATGCGTTATCCTCATCTGGTCACAACAGTCCGTTTTCCTGAAAACAGGGGGAAGCGTGCTGCGCTTGAAGCCGGTTTCAGGAAAGCCTGCGGAGAAATCGTGGTCACCATTGATTCGGATAGCGTCATTGAACCGCAGACGTTACTCGCCATTGTTGGCCCGTTTAAGAATCAATCGGTAGGCGCTGTTGCAGGTAAAGTGGTGGTTTATAACCGACATGAGGGAATCATACCCCGAATGCTTCATGTGCGTTTTATTCTCTCTTTTGATTTTCTTCGAGCCGTACAGTCAACCTATGGTACAGTCTACTGCTGCCCCGGGGCGCTTGCAGCATACCGTACCAGTGTGGTGCGGAAGGTGCTTGTCCCCTGGATGAATCAGACTTTTTTAGGGCGGCCATGCACGTACGGTGAAGACCGGTCAATGACAAATTTCATTCTGGAGCAAGGGTTTGATACGGTGTACCAGCGCAGTTCGGTTGTTCACACGAATGCGCCAACCACCTATACAAGGCTCTGCAAGATGTATTTGCGCTGGGATCGAAGCTATATAAAGGAAGAAATCAGATTTGCCCGAATTGTCTGGACTCGCCCGCTCCGTTCAAGGGTCATTGCAATTATTGACAAGGTCATCACAAATCTTCGCTATCCGGTAAACTATGCCATTCTCGCGCTGCTCGTTTCGATGTTGATATATGATCCACATACCATTATCAGACTGCTGTTTGCCATCGGACTACTCTCCTCATTGAACATCCTGTACTACCTGCACAGTGAGCGCTCCTGGGATTTTGTCTATGGAATATTATACTCATACTTCGCATTTTTCGCTCTCTTCTGGATTTTCCCCGTCGCCATTATTACGGTTCGTTCCCGGTCATGGATGACCCGCGGGTAATGCCAAAATAATACAACGGAAAGCGGATATGAGCCGAGTGGGAGTTTGTTTTGAGGTCTCCGCGTCACTGATGCCGGGAGAGACTTGTTCTGAATTATGTGGTAGGGAGAAAGTTCATGATTGTTAGCAACGAGACAAGCCTCGCAAATATGATTGAGAAAAGTACGAAACTTATTAATCGAACAAATGTATTTTGGGGAACTTCTTCCATTATTATCGTGATAATTGTGGGGTTATTGGATTGGTTTACCGGATATGAATTAAATTTTTTCGTATTCTACTTTATTCCAATTTCAATCTGTGCCTGGTTTATAGGGTTGAGCGGTGGAATAATAATGAGCCTTTTTTCCGCAATTGTCTGGTTTTGGGTTGATATATTGACACAAGCACCTCATGCATCCCAGTATTATGTCGTATGGAACACATTAATCCGTCTGGTCGCTTTCCTATCAATAGGCTATTCAGTCTTCAAAATTAGTATTTTAAATGCCAGTGAGCACAGTTTGACTAATAATTTGAGACAATCTCTGATGGAGATTAAAACAATGGAAGCGATTCTCCCCATTTGCTGTCAGTGTAAAAAAATCCGCGATGAAAAAGGGAACTGGCACCAAATAGAGTCGTACATTAGAGATCATACAAACAGTGAGTTTTCGCATGGCTACTGCCCTGACTGCGGTCAAAAGGCTATGGAGGAAATTAAGCAGTTCAGGAAATAGCATGTTGGGTACGATCGAAATACTTAAGTCATATAACCTGCCGATTTTACCGGCATTCGAAAAACGCTGCCATCCTCGCAAATACCACAGATGAATCCCCTCTGACAATTTCCGTGTCCGGCAGCGAGCGGAGAAAAATTCTGCCGTAACTCTTGTTCAGCACCCGCCGATCCAGAATAAGCACCGCTCCGCGGTCATCACGACTCCGAATCAGGCGTCCGAAACCCTGGCGGAATTTGATAACCGCCTGCGGTACAGAAAAATCGCGGAACGGGTCGCCGCCGTCGGCCTTGATTTTTTCAGCACGGGCCTGCTGCACCGGCTCGGTCGGGACCTGAAACGGCAGGCGGGCGATAATAACCAGGCGCAGCGCGTCTCCCTTGACATCAACCCCCTCCCAGAACGAATCGGTGCCAAAGAGCACGGCGTTCCCCTCTTTGCGAAATTGTGTCAACAGCGCATGACGTCCGGTATCACCCTGTTTGAGCGAGGTCAGCCCCAGTTTTGCCAGTTGGGGTGACAACGATTGGTAGACGCGATTCAGCAGGTCGTACGAGGTAAATAGAATAAAGGCGCCGCCCCGTGATATGGTAACTGCCGAAAGGATGTGGCTCTCCAGCGCTTCCCGGTATCCGGGCGCCGTTGGTTCCGGCATCTCTTCCGGTACGGCGACAAATACCTGGCGGGAGTAGTTGAATGGCGATGCCAGCTGCAGTTCCGACAGCCGTGCTGCCGGGAGCAGGCTGAACCCGGTCCTCTTTTTGAGGTAGCTGAACTGTCCACCCACGGTCAGCGTCGCCGAGGTGACGATAATAGTCTTCAGCCGGTCAAGGACGGTTTCCTTGAGCTGGGCCGAGATATCGAGCGGCGCGGCGGAAATTCTGGCCTGAATACCGCGACTGCTGCGTCTCGTTTCGATCCAGCGGCAGTACCCTTCAGCTTCCGTCGTGAAGAACAGCAGTGCATCGGCCATGCTCTGCAGTCGCCCCTCAATGCCGCTTGTGTCGAGCAGTTGATCGGCCAGCTTTTCCTGCAGTTTTTCCGGCAGATCCTTGCAACGTCGGACGAGTGTTCGCAGTGACGATGTATAATCATTGACGGCATCGGCCAGGGAGTGAAGTCGCTGCCGACATTCCTGCCAGAACGGGGTGCGTTCGACTTCGGGGGTGATCCGCAGCCGCTGCTCCCGATCAGTTGCCGATCCCGCCCCATGCTCAACGCTGTACGCGAGCCAATCCATGGTCTGCTCGGTTACTCCGGCCAGATCATGGGCTTTCGGAAGCAGGTGGCTTTCCAGCAGTCCCGACAGCTCGGCGTAGAGACCCTCCTCTGATTCCGGCAGATCTCGGGTAATGCGGGAGGAGATGATAGTCAGCAGGCCGGCCCGGTTGGCTTTTTGCGGCACAAGACGCTGCAGTTGTTTGAGAATGCCGCTCCGGGCTATCGTCAGCGACAGATGACTGGTGGCAACATCTTCCAGATGATGACCTTCGTCGAAAATGAGGCGGGTAAAGGGGGGGAGGATGGCCGTGGCGTCGTATCCGGTCTCCTTGCGAAGGACAATATCAGAGAGCAGCAGGGCATGGTTGACCACCAGTACCCGCGCTGCAGATGATTCGCGCCGGGCCCGGTAAAAGAAGCAGCGGTTGAAATGTTTGCAGCGTGACCGTCCGCACTGGTCGGCTTCGCAGCAGACCTCCTCCCAGGCGGCATGATGCGGCGTGACGGCCAGATCGCTGCGGCAGCCATCCTGGCTGCTGTGGCTCCATTCGATGATTGTTGTCAGCTCGGCAGCAGATTCATCCGGAAAAAGCGACGGTTCCGCCTCGGCATGCTCCAGTTTGCGCAGGCAGGCGTAATTGCTGCGCCCCTTGACCAGTGCCGCTTTGAACTCCACTGCAGCGTTGCGCGCCAGGAACGGGAGGTCTTTGCGGATCAGCTGTTCCTGCAGATTGATGGTGTTGGTTGAGATCACAACCCGTTCGTTATTGCGCACCGCCCAGAGGATCGCCGGGACCAGATACGCCAGTGATTTTCCGGTTCCGGTACCGGCCTCGACCAGCACTACGCGGTCGTCATTGAAGGCTTCAGCAACGGCAAAGGCCATCCGCACCTGCTCCTCACGCTGCTCGTACCCTTTCAGGTGCGCCATCATGCCGTCATTGGCAAAGACTCTCCCGATCTCTTCAAGAGAAAGCCGCTCCCCTTTTTTTTCGGTATGGGGCGTAACCACCTGATAACAGCGATTGCAGTCATTGGTAATAATGGCAAAACCGATACCCTGGTTGCCGCAGACCGACGCAATGTCCATGTCAGCCGGCGATGGTTCAAGATTGCCGGTAGGATGGTTGTGAATAACGACGTCGCCGCCCGCTGCCCGGGTGATGATGGCCGGTACGGCGATCTTGGTGCCGCGTGCGATGGTCTCGACTTCACAGACGATACCATCGACGTTGGTGTGGCCGATAAAGAAAACTTCGTTGCCGCCCGCTGCGGAAATTTCGTGCCGCATCAGAGCGCGGCAATCAGAGGTAAAATGGGTTTCCATAAGGTGCAGCACCATAGCATATCGCATGAAAAAAGGCACCGGTAAACCCGCTGCCTTTTTCAAATACGAACGGGCGCGTTTTGTTAGTTGAGTAACAGCCCAACAACCCCCGCCGCCAGAATAACAATCATCGGGCTGGTCTTGGTAAATTTGAAAACGGCAAAACCGACTGCCAGGAGCAGAAACTCTTTCAGTCCGGAGAGCGAAGCCGCCCCCAGGTTCCAGGCTGCTGCCGCGATCAGACCGACTACCGCCGGCAGCAGTCCGTCAAGGGTGCTGCCGATAAGGTCAATTTTTTTCAGGCGCTCGTAATTACGACCGACCATCAGCATCAGTGCGACACAGGGGAGAAAAATAAAAATAGTGGCGACCAGAGCGCCGGGAAAGCCACCGGCACGGAAACCGGTAAACGTCGCCAGCATTGCCAGCGGACCGGGGGTCAGCTGCGAGAGAGCCAGTCCGTCGAGAAACTGCCGCAGCGTCAGCCACTGGTACTGTTCAACCATGATATGATTAAGGAGCGGAATGAGTACATAGCCGCCGCCGACAAACATCAGGCCGATGCGGAGGTATATCCAGGCGATCATGATCAGTGACGTCATCAGCGGCATCTCCTGCGATACCAGGATACTCCGAGAGACCAGAGTGCCGCGCCGAGAAGAATCCATGCGGCATTGAGCTTGAGGAACACCGCAGCAGTGAAGGCTGCGAGCGCCATCAGGATGCCGCTACCCCCTTTGATCTGCTTGCGTCCCATGTCGACGGCAACGACGATGATCAGGCCGATTACCACCGGATTAGTCCCTTTGAGGGCGGCCTGCAGCTGGGGCAATTTGTGATAGGTGAAATAGATCCAGGAAAGGAGTGTCACAAGAATAAATGACGGGAGGATAAAGCCGAAGGCAGCCATAATTCCGCCGAGAATACCCCGCAGATGGTGGCCGGTAAAGGTGCAGACGTTCAGGGAGAATGGCCCCAGGATCTGCCCGAACGCCAATCCATGCAGAAACTCCTCTGCTGAAATCCACTTTTTTTCGCGGACGCAGACCCGCTCCACCATCGCTACAATGGCCATGCCGCCGCCAAAACCGGTCAGGCCGATGGTGGCAAAGGTCATGAATATCTCCGTCAGGCTCACCGTTACTGTCTCTGTTTTCATGACGGAGTTATAGCAGGAAGGAATAATCAGCGGCAAGGGGAAATAGTGACGGCCGGCCGCCGGGGGGGAAGTTCAACCGTGATGACACTCATCTTCTCGGGACCACCAAATTCCTCTACCCGTACTGTTCGTACCGTTTTCATGAGCCTCTTCCTCCCCGGGAAAATATTAGAATAACCCTGCCAGCATTTTCATTCCCACTATGATCAGTAGCCCCGCAAAAATCTTTTTCAACCGGGATACCGGCAACTTGTGGGCCATTCTTGCTCCAAGTGGAGCCGTAGTGACGCTTGCCAGTGAAACTAACAACAGTGCCGGCAGATAGATAAACCCAAGGGTGTGAGCCGGCAGACCAGGGATATTTGCACCGTTTATTGCGTAGCCGACTGCGCCGGCCAGTGCAATTGGAAATCCGATCGCCGAAGATGTCCCGATTGCATGGTGCATAGAGGCATTGCAGCGGAGCAGAAACGGCACCGACATGGTCCCGCCGCCAATTCCGACAAGACTGGAGATAGTGCCGATCAGAGCGCCGGCACCAATAATGCCACCGGAAGTGTACGGTTTCTTTACAGCTGGTGTGGCGTTCCAAGCTATTCTGGATGCAACGTAAAACAGAAAGAGTACGAAGAATATTTTCAGGTGACGGGTGGATATCTGTGAAGCAAGCCAGGAACCGGAAAATGCCCCGACCATAATCCCGGGTGCTATCCTGAAAGCAATCGGCCATTCTACAGCACCACGCTTGTTGTGCGCCCGCATGCTGGAGAGAGAAGTGAACATGATAGAGGCAAGTGAGGTGCCGAGTGCCATATGCAGGATGTGCGCTTCAGGCATCTGTTGTGCGGTGAAGAGAAAGGTCAGTATCGGCACGACTATTACGCCACCGCCCAGGCCGAACAGCCCTGCAAATACGCCGGCTGCAATACCGGTAATCAAATATAAGAACCAGTAAGTTATCAAAACACCTCTGAACGCAGCTGAATAATATCTCTCAAACGCCGGGCCATTACACGGACAGACGATAGTCAGCGCACTGCAAAGCTCACACTGATTCGTTCGAAATTCCGAAACTTGACAGCGAGGCGATCAGGTCGGCAAAACGCTCTCCTTGAACGATCACGTGCTTCCTGAGCATTTCTGCGGCCTGGTCTCCGTCGCCTGCAATAATCGCTTCTACGATGGCCGAATGTTCCAGATAAGAGGTTCGCATGCGGTCCCGGACCCTTACCTGCAATCTACGATAGGCACCCAAACGTCGATGCAGGATATCTGCCTCTTCGATCAGAAACCCATTATGACTGGCGGTATAAATCGCCATGTGGAAGCGCTCGTTCCGCCGGTAATATGCATCCGGATCGTTTTTTTTGTGGGCCTCTTCACATGTGCGATGTGCTTTCAAGAGGGCATGCTGATCAGCGGCTGTCATTCTCCTGGCAGCCAATCTGCCGCACATCGCCTCAAGCTCAGCCATTACTTCGAACATTTCACACAGACGCTGAGGCGTTATTTCGGCAACAATAGCACCGCGACGGGGACGCATGTCAATCAGTCCGCTAAAAGCAAGCTGCATCAGTGCTTCGCGGATCGGTGTCCGTGATACCTCAAATTCGTTTGCCATCTCGGTTTCATCCAGCCGCATGCCCGGCATATAGCGACCGGTAGCGATCCGCTCTTCAATTATTTCCCGCAGTTTTTCTGACCGGCGTGAATGAACAATTGCGTTCTCCATGTAACCCCCAATATTTTTGAACTCCATTTTGTACAAGTAACACAATAATAGATAAAATAATAGTTGACATTGTATTCAAAACAAGTATTCTTGTATACAAGAATGATGTTTTAGTATGCATATTTAGTTGGAACTTGATTTTTCACTTCCCCTAGTAATCAGTTGTCACAAAGCATCAAACACTTTTTTGCCACACGAAAGGAGAATTATTATGGTTGCCAAGTTTTTGGGATTGTGTTCGGCAGTATTATTGGTTGGAGCGTTAAGTGTCGTTGCCGTTCCGCAGGCAAATGCTGCTGCAAGAGTCATCAAGATCTCCCACCAGTTCCCGGGCGGGACAATAGATGAAGGTGATTTTCGCGACCGGCTGTGTCGCAAGTTTGCTCAGGAAGTGGAAAAACGTACCGGAGGAGAGCTGAAATTCGAAATTTACCCGTCAGCATCGCTGGTCAAAGATAAGCAGCAGTTCAACTCCATGGCTTCCGGTGCATTGGATATGTCCCTTTACCCGCTAGCCTATTCTGGCGGCCAGATTCCCGAAACCAACATCACACTGATGCCGGCCCTGATTACCAGCTATGAGCAGGGACTGCGCTGGAAGGACGCTCCGATCGGCAAGGAACTCAGCCGGATTGTTGAAGAAAAAGGGGTTAAAATCCTGACATGGGTCTGGCAGGCGGGTGGAATAGTATCGAAGAACAACCCCATCATTGTACCGGCCGATGCCAAGGGACTGAAGGTACGCGGTGGAGGGAGATCGATGGATCTCATGCTTAAGGCTGCTGGCGCCTCGGTCACCAGCATCTCCTCAAGCGAAATCTACAATGCCCTGCAGCAAGGAGTTATCGACGGGGCGGTGACCTCGAGCGGGTCACTGGTCAGCTACCGGCTTTACGAACACGCCAAGCATGTAACCTCGGCACGCGATAAAACATTCTGGTACATGTTTGAACCGCTGATGATCTCCAAAAAAACTTTTGACAGCCTCACGCCGAAACAGCAAAAAATCGTGATGGAAGTTGGTGCCTCGCTGGAGAAGTTTGCTGTCGAAGCAGCAAAGGCTGATGACCAGCATCTCAGCAAGGTTTACAGTTCAGCCGGCGCTACCGTGCATGACATGAACGAGGCCGCGTTCAATAAATGGCGCCAGATAGCGGCCACAACCTCCTGGAAGGATTTCGAAGAGAAAACAAAAAACGGCAAGGCCTTGATGGATATGGCCAAATCGGTCAAATAGCTTCGACCGGGGCCGCTCAAAATGGGCGGCCTTTCTTTCAGGGAGGTGACTGGAATGAAAAGCGTCTGGCAGTCATGCACACGTGCGGTACGTTTGTTCAATGGTTTGATGGGCTATCTTTCGGCGATCATTATAGTTGTCTGTACAATTTCCCTGACCTATGAAGTTCTGGTACGCTACCTTTTCGAAGCACCCACGGAATGGAGCCTGGAATTCAATGTTTTCATGCTGATCGCTGCAACTTTTTTCGCCGCCGCCCACACGCAGGACAAGCGTGGCCATGTCGGCATCGGCGTGCTGGACGGATTAATGTCAAAACGCTGGAACCGCTGGCGCTACCTGCTGGCCGATGTTCTGTCAATGGCACTCTGTTCTTTCGTCGCCTACTACACATGGAAACACTGCTACATGGTCTGGGATCAAGGCTGGGTCACCGAGTCAACCTGGGCTCCAAAACTCTGGATCCCCTATCTTGCCATGTCGTTTGGCCTGACCACCCTCGTGATCCAATATTTTGTACAAATTGTTGATGAGCACCTCATACCGCTCTGCAAAGGAGAATGACGTGGGAGTATTTGAACTTACCCTGCTCTATACCGGTTCCGCACTGCTGCTGCTTTTTAGCGGGATGCCTATCGCGTTCGCCCTTGGAGGGGTCGCCGTTGCTTTCATGCTGATTTTCATGCCGGCGTCCAATCTCCCCCTGGTAGCTGAAACACTCTATGGGGAGCTCAATAATTTTACCCTGCTGGCAATCCCGCTGTTCATCCTGATGGGGGCTGCCATCGGTAAGACCCGGGCAGCCGAAGACCTGTACGGTTCCGCTCACCGCTGGATGTACAAACTGCCGGGAGGACTGGGTGTGGCAAACGTATTCGGCTGCTCGGTGTTCGCTGCGATGTGCGGGTCCAGTCCGGCAACATGTGCGGCGATCGGAGGCATGGGGATCCCCGAGATGCGTAAACGCGGCTATTCCGCCGGACTGGCGTCAGGACTGATCGCAGCCGGAGGGACTCTGGGCATTCTTATCCCGCCCAGTGTTACTTTGATCATCTACGGGGTGATCGTCGAACAGTCGATCGGGAAACTTTTTATAGCCGGGATAGTTCCAGGGATTGTTCTCACGCTCATGTTTACAATCTATGTAATATTTGCAGCCATCAGAGAGAAGCGTATGGCTCTGCGGGACAATCCGGAAAGCGAATTGCTCAATGAGGAACGCTTTAGCTGGCAGGAGCGCTGGGAAACTGTGCCGCGGCTTTTGCCGTTCATTGCCCTGATCCTGCTGGTTATGGTCGCCATGTATGGTGGTTTTGCGACCCCTTCCGAAGTGGCCGGCGTCGGTGCGCTGGCGTCCCTGATCATGGTCGTGCTCATATACAAAGTCTATCGCTGGAAAGACATCAAAGACATCCTGAGCGGTACGGCCCGGGAAAGCTGCATGATCATGATGATCATCGCGATGGCCTTTCTGTTTACCTATGTCATGAGTTATCTGCATATTACCCAGAGTGCGGCGGAATGGATGGTCTCCTTTCAGATGTCAAAGTGGGCTTTCCTCTTCTGGGTTAACATCCTGCTGCTGGTTCTTGGGTTTTTCCTGCCGCCGGTTGCCATTATCCTCATGGTCACGCCGGTAATAATGCCAGGGATTCTGGCACACGGCTTTGATCCGGTCTGGTTCGGGATCATCCTGACAATTAACATGGAACTGGGTCTGATTACTCCTCCGGTTGGAC
This sequence comes from Desulfuromonadaceae bacterium, assembly GCA_028687585.1. Taxonomy (GTDB): domain Bacteria; phylum Desulfobacterota; class Desulfuromonadia; order Geobacterales; family Pseudopelobacteraceae; genus JACRCG01. The sequence goes on from JAQTZV010000009.1 coordinate 103,169, forward strand.
TAAACCTCTTTGTCATAAACGGAATTGCCCCTGATATCCCGTTCCGCGAGATCATGAGGGGGGTTATGCCGTTTATCATTCTTATGGCTCTGTCCATTGTCCTTATGACCGCTCTCCCCGAACTGGTCATGTGGCTGCCGAATCAACTCTACAAGTAACCTCAGATACACATTCAACAGGAGGCATGTATGCTGCCGAAAATTGACACCATTTTACTGGCAACCGCACTTGGGGGCGGGGCTTCCCATGTACTGTGCTACGCACTCAGTCTGGCCCGTCAATATCGGGCAAAACTTGAGGTCGTGTATGGGCTGGAGCCTTTGAAGCCATATGCCCAGCATGTCGCGGGAACCTACATAGATGAGAAGAAACTTGACGATTATCATCAACAGTCAAAAATCAAGATCAGACAGGAACTTGTGGCAATGGTCACTGAGCTTTATGGTTCAGATCTTGCCAAGGCCGATGATGAATACCACCCACCATTCAATGTATCGGTGCTGGATGCGGTTCCGGATCAAGCGATTTTAGCACACGCGAAGGCTGTCAGCGCTGATTTGATCGTGATGGGAACCCATGAAAGAATGGCTCAAAAAGGGGCATTGATGGGTTCATGCGCCTTCAAGGTTCTCCATCAGGCCTCCATCCCGGTGTTAATGGTGAGAATACCCGAAGAGCTGAGCGGCTTCAGGCGTAATCCTGACAAACCGGCGATCATGGATTGACGCGCCATTGCGCCCATTGACCATGTCGATTCAGCAGATATTTTTCGGCAGGGCGCCTGTTTTCTCAACTGATTTGATTAAGATGGGGATCTTTATACATGACCAGCAGCGGAAATAAAAACCTTTATACCGTGCTACAGGTCGGCTTTCCCGCCGATTCAGATGCCGCCTGCCTTCTCTTGCCAAATAATGTCGTAATAAGCTACGGCATACTGCACCAGGAATCGGCCCGTTACGCCAACCTGCTTGTGTCGCTCGGCGTGCAGCCGGGCGACCGCGTCGCAGTACAGGTAGAAAAAACAGCGGCTGCGGTTTTCCTCTACCTTGGCTGTCTGCGCGCCGGCGCCGTATTCCTGCCGATGAACGTCGCCTACCAGCGGCACGAAATCGAGCATTTTCTGGATGATGCCACTCCCCGTCTCTTCGTCTGCAGACCGGAGTCCCGGGCGCTGGCCGGTGAGCTGGCGGCAAAAGCCTGCGTGCCTCATCTGCTCGAACTCGGGGACGACGGCGGGGGGAGTCTTGCCGGATCGGCGGCAGAGCATCAGGACACCTTTGCCACCGTTATCCGGCGCGGTGAAGACCTCGCCGCCATCCTCTACACATCCGGAACCACCGGACGGCCCAAGGGGGCCATGCTCTCCCACGGCAATCTCGCCGCAAACGCTCAGGTTCTTCATCGTCTCTGGGGCTTCCGCTCCGGAGACGTGCTCCTGCACATGCTGCCGATTTTCCACGCCCATGGCCTGTTCGTCGCGATCCACTGCGCCCTGTTGAACGGCAGCCCCATGCTCTTTGAACCGCGCTTCGACGCCGGGCGCGCCGTGTCGCTACTCCCCAGAGCAACGGTATTCATGGGGGTGCCTACCTATTACGTCCGCCTGCTGGCGGAATCCGGGCTCACCCGTCAACAGTGTGCCGGCATGCGCCTCTTCATCTCCGGCTCGGCACCGCTTCTGAAGGAGACATTCGACGATTTCAAGACACGCACCGGTCATACAATCCTCGAACGATACGGCATGACCGAGGGGGGGATGTTCACCTCCAACCCCTACGACGACGAACGGCGCGGCGGGACGGTCGGTTTCCCGTTGCCGGGTACGACGATCCGCATCGTGGACGATGCCGGTACGCCGGTGAAAACAGGCGAGGTCGGGAATATTCTGGTCAAGGGAGATCAGGTCTTCGTCGGCTACTGGCGGATGCCGGAAAAGACACGGGAGGAGTTCACCGAAGACGGTTACTTCAAGACCGGAGATATGGGGCGATTGGATGACAACGGCTATATCACGATCATCGGTCGTTCCAGGGACCTGATCATCACCGGCGGGCTCAACGTGTACCCAAAAGAAATCGAAGAGATGGTCGACGGTATCCCCGGTGTGGTCGAAACGGCTGTGATTGGCCGCCCCGATCCGGATCTGGGGGAAGTGGTCACGGCGGTTGTGGTCCGGCAGAGGAACGAGACTGGTGTCTCCTTGACGGAAACCGGCATCATCAGCGCGCTTAAAGGGACCATTGCCGGATTCAAGGTTCCGAAGCAGGTATACTTTGTCGATGAACTGCCGCGTAACACCATGGGCAAGGTTCAAAAAAACGTGCTGCAGCAAAAAGTGCTGTCGGGCAACTGGGCCGCTCCGGCAGAAGCGTACGATGAAGGGCGGATCAGGGACAATTGATTTTTATCCAGAGAGGCGCACCATGAACAGACCTTCAAGTCAGCCCGCAACCTGGGACAGGGAGAAGCAAAACTACCAGGCGCGTCTCGCCCGGGGGGCAGCATTGGCCAGCGGGCGGAAAGTTTCCGCCGATGACATCGTGCGACTGCTGGAAGCGGTCATCGAGCCGGGTGACCGGGTCTGCATCGAGGGAAACAACCAGAAACAGGCGGATTTTCTTGCGAAAAGCCTCGCCAGAACCGATCCGGCGCTGGTACGCGAACTGCACCTGGTACAGTCAGTGCTGGCACTCCCGGAGCATATGGACCTCATCGAACAGGGGCAGGTGAGCCGCGTTGACTTCTCGTTTTCCGGTCAGCAGGCCGGGCGCCTGGCAACCCTCGTTGAGCAGGGGCGGATCAAGATCGGCGCCATCCATACCTACCTGGAACTTTTCGGCCGCTACTTCGTCGATCTCACCCCCAAAGTGGCGTTGATCGCCGCCCAGATGGCCGACCGCGACGGCAATCTCTACACCGGCCCGAACACCGAGGATACGCCGGCCATTGTCGAGGCTGCCGCCTTCAAAAACGGCATCGTCATCGCCCAGGTGAACGAGGTGGTCGAAAAGCTCCCTCGGGTAGACATCCCGGCGGATTGGGTCGATTATTTCGTCAAGGCGCCAACCCCCCATTACATCGAGCCCCTGTTTACCAGAGATCCGGCTCAGATTACCGAAATCCAGATATTGATGGCGATGATCGCCATCAAGGGGTTGTATGCCGAATATGGCATTACCAGCCTCAATCATGGCATCGGTTTTGACACCGCAGCCATCGAACTGCTGCTTCCCACCTATGCCGCTGAGTTGGGACTCAAGGGAAAGATCTGCACCAACTGGGCCCTGAATCCACATCCGACAATGATCCCGGCCATCGAGGCAGGTTTCGTGCAATCGATACATTCCTTCGGCTCCGAGGTCGGGATGGAACGCTATATCGCCGCCCGCCCGGATATCTTCTTTGTCGGCCGGGACGGCTCCATGCGCTCCAACCGCGCCTTCAGCCAGGTCGCAGGGCATTATGCCTGTGATCTCTTCATCGGCTCGACACTGCAGATCGATCTGGCCGGGAACAGCTCCACCGCCACCAAGGGGCGCATCTCCGGTTTTGGCGGGGCGCCAAACATGGGCTCCGATGCCAGGGGACGACGCCATGCCTCACCTGCCTGGCTGCGTGCAGGGAGGGAGGCGCGCCCCCATGCCGTCATGCCGCGCGGTCAGAAGCTCGTCGCGCAGATTGTGGAAACCTCCCGCGAACATATGCAACCGGCCTTCGTAGAGCGTCTCGATGCCTGGGATCTGGCCGAGAGTTCCGGGATGGAGCTGCCGCCGGTCATGATCTACGGCGAGGACGTTACCCATATTATCACCGAAGAGGGGATTGCCCATCTTCTCCGCTGTGAAACTCCCGAGGAACGGGAGCAGGCTATCCGTGGCGTGGCAGGCTACACACAGGTAGGTCTGGCGCGTGACCGTCGCATGGTGGAAAACCTGCGGGATCGCGGGATTATCCGCTATCCCCGGGATCTCGGCATCGATAAACGCATGGCAACGCGGGATCTCCTGGCCGCTCGCAGCATCAAAGATCTGGTATTAGCTTCGGGTGGTCTCTATAACCCGCCCAAGCATTTCCGTAACTGGTAGGGAGATCAAATATGGAACAGTTTGTCATGAACTTTACGGTCACAAACCGTCTGGCAACGACACCGTCACCCCGTGTGTGCGGCGTCGTTTCTTCAGGAAATCTTGAAGTACTCGTTGAGAGTGGCGAGCCTGAGGATACCTGCAGGATAGATGTACATACGCCGGCTGAAGGGTTTCGCGACATTTGGAGCGCGGTTCTGAGAGACTTTGTTGAACGCCAGCCGGTGGGAGGAGTGCGCATCACCATCAACGACGCCGGCGCAACCCCGGCCGTGGTGAGCCTCCGCCTCGATCAGGCTATTGACTTCTTCAGGAGTGAGAAACCATGAACGTGAAACCGATAAATTATTTTGAGGCATCGGCACGGACGCGCATTGCATGTCTTGTCGATCCGGAATCCTTCACGGAATTCTGTCCTCCGGAGCTGCGGCACATCAGCCCGCATCTGGTGCGACTCAACGCCCCGGTGGCCTTTGACGACGGCGTCATGGTGGGTCGTGCCCGCCTGGCCGGCCACCCGGTGCTTATTGCGAGCCAGGAGGGGAAGTTCAATGGCGGTGCAGTCGGCGAGGTACATGGCGCAAAGCTGCGCGGATTGTTGGACAAGGCACTCATCGAGCGTCCCGTCGCCGTGCTTTTGCTGGTTGATTCGGGCGGTGTCAGGTTGCACGAGGCCAACGCCGGCCTGATCGCCATATCGGAATTGATGCGTGCCATTCTGCGTACACAGTCGGCGGGAATCCCGGTCTTTGCCCTGATCGGCGGCTCCTGCGGGGCTTTCGGCGGGATGGGGATCGTATCCCGGCTCTGCACGGAGGTCATTATCTCCGAGCAGGGAAGAATAGGACTCTCCGGACCGGAAGTGATCGAGACGGTCAAGGGTGTCGATGAGTTTGATTCCCGGGATCGGGCGTTGGTATGGCGCATTACCGGCGGCAAGGTGCGGCGAGCCCTGGGGGACGCGACCCGTCTGGTCGGTGACGACATCGGCGCTTTCCGGGCCGCAACCGCCGAACTGCTTGACAAACATGCTGGACGCCCGCTTAATTCATCAGACTTAGACGATCTCACAGCAGCACATAGCAATTTATCGATACGGGCACAGAGGTATGACACGGCACGGGACGGGCGCATCATCTTCCAGGAAGCCGGATTTACAGAGCTGGAGAGTGTCGCGCTGTTGCCGGTAGACGACTTCAACCGGCAGCTTGAGGGGTCACCATGAGCACACTATTCGACCGGCTGTTTGATTCGGGACACCACGCAGTAACAATAGACGGGGAATTTTTAAGTGGAACTGCGACGGTAGCGGGCGGAGAAGCGGTAGTCATCGGCACGCATAACAAAGCAGCAATTAACTGCGGACTTGCGCTCAAGCTAGCCGACGCCATTCTCGCCGCCGTGCGTGAGGACCGCACCCTACTCCGCCCACCCCGCACGATCGTTTTTCTGGTGGATACTCAGGGGCAGGAACTCTCGCGCCACGAAGAACTGCTTGGACTGAACGGGTATTTTGCCCACGTGGCGCGTTGTTGTGACCTTGCCAGGAGTCATGGACATCGCTTGGTAACGGTAATCCATGGAGAAGCGGTCAGCGGAGGCTTCCTGGCTTTCGGGCTGATGGCGGACCGGGTCTGCGCCCTGCCAGATGCCCAGGTGCGGGTTATGGATCTGCGCGCGATGTCAAAGGTGACCAAAATACCTTACGACAAACTGGTGGTTCTGGCGGAAGAGTCGCCGGTCTTTGCACCGGGAGCCGAAAACTACTGGCGCATGGGGGCGATCCACGAACTCTGGAGTATCGAAGACGACTGGGGTATATGTCTCGCATCCGCAGTGACGCGCGCCGGGAGTGAAGATGAACGTGCGCTGCTCGGACTCGAACGGGGCGGCAGAATGCTGGCAGCGCCGATCGCTGCGTTGGTGGCTGCCGCGTGATGGCACAGATACAACGCCACAATCTGGTCTGGCTTGACCCTGATCTGGATCCGGCGCCATATACCGCTGCTCCCGAGCAGGCATCATTTGTACGGGAGTGGATCGCGCTTGGGCAACCGCTTGTGGTCGCTCGGCAGCCCAGGCAACAGGTGACGGGTGCCCCTCATATCGCGCTTGGTCTCACCCATCCGCCACCGGCAACACGCCGGCGCATCTCCGTCTACGTACCAGCAGAAGCGATTCTCCGCCAGAGCGGCCCACTCGAGCTGACCCGGGCGCTCCCCCACGCTCCTCTCTGGGAGGAGGCTATTCAGCGCATACTGTTTATCTGTAAGGGGGCGGCGGTTACCCCCTGTGTGTATGGTTCGCTGATGTGGCAGGCGGTGAGCCGCTACAATTATCTGACGAATGCGAGTGATCTTGATCTCCTGTTTGTTTGTACTGACTCTTCCGACATAAAACTGCTTATAGACTCACTTGCCTCGTGCGAAGTGTCCACCCCGCGACTGGACGGCGAGATACTCGTGCCGTCCGGCTGGGCTGCTGCGTGGAGAGAGGTTGCGACGGCATGCAACGCCGGAGGGTCAAGCACTGTTTTGGCCAAATCCGGCTACGGGGCGCGGCTGTTTACTCTTGACGAATTTCTCGGGTAAAAGGGAGCCTGATATTGAACTGAACCTCCATACTCCGGTCGCGCTACAGCGGGATGTCGCACATTTTGTCGATTTTTACCTGCTTGACCAGCTCTGCCTGAATGCCCTGCGCAGTGAGGTGCTCGCATGGCCCAAGCCGGGATTGGTATCGCCGGTCGACTCAGGAAGCCATCATGACATGCAGTTCGGCACATTCCTGAAGAGCATCGCTGCGCTTGAAGGGACGTTTGCCGAAATGGCGATGGCCGCAGCCTTCGGGGAAGGGTTTCAAGCGATGATGGCTGCGGGGAGGAGGGCGGAGGCTCGAATGGTGCTTGCAACAGATGGCGCCAACACGCATCGCGGCGCAATCTTTAACCTGGGGCTGCTAGCCTCTGCTTCAGCGCTGCGACTTAGTAACCCGGCTTTTACGGGGTTAAGTTGCGGAAAAGTGGTTGAACGTGAATGGGGAGAAAAAATTCTTACCGCACGCTCTTCGTCTGCCGCAACCCATGGTAACCAGGTTTATCAACGGTTTGCCAGGGGGGGGGCGCGGGGTGAAGCGGCCGCTGGGTTCCCGATGCTGTACTGTTTCGGCATCCCGACCCTGAGTCGCCTGCTTCAGGTTGGGTTCGATGCTGAACGCGCCATTGTCGGTACACTTATGGAGCTGATAGAACATGTTGATGACACCAATCTACTCTGGCGCGGTGGGGAAGATGGTCTGGCCTTTGCCAAACAGTCGGCCCGAAATTTCAACTTAAACGGCGGCGTCGAACATCCTGATTGGCGCGGCCAGCTGAAGGTCATCCACCGCTCGTTCGTTGAACGGAATCTCAGCCCGGGTGGCAGCGCAGATCTCGTCGCCGCGTCCTGGGTCGCCCATCATCTGGATAAGGGATAGGTCGCCATGGGTACGTTGCGACTAGCCATACTCTGCTCGGGGCAGGCGGGGCAGCAGCGCGCCATGCTCGAAAACCTGCTGAATGCTCCCGATCTGGCGGGGTTGCGCCGCATTGCATCGGAACTGCTGGGGGAAGAGCTGGAGGTATGGTGGCGCAATCTTACGGATGAGGCCATCTTTGCCAACGAAATCGCCCAGTTTTCCATTGCGCTCTATCAACTCTCCGTCTGGCAGAGGATCGCACCGCTCATTCCGCAACCGGCCCTGATCGCAGGTTACTCTCTGGGAGAGCTGGTTGCCTACCATGTGGCCGGCTCGCTGGACGCGGTTGAGACCCTCGTGCTTGTCCGTCACCGCGCACGGCTGATGGATGAAGCGGCCGGGGGTATGGCCGTATCGGGCGGCTGCATGCTGCTCTGGCGCGGCAGAGTATCGCGCCGGACACAGGAAGCCAAAGAACGGGGGATGCTCGCATGCGGTCTCGATACGGCCATTGTCAGGAACCGTGGCGAACAGGTATTGGCCGGGTCGGCCGACGCCGTCGGCCGTTTCCTGGCCGATCCGCAGATTATCAATCCCGACATGGTCCGGCTGGCGATCACAACCCCGTCACACAGCCGCTATCTCGTCACCGCCTCCGAAGCGTTCAGGGGCGCACTCGACAACTCCCGCCTTGCGGATCCGGCCGTTCCGGTCCTGGCCGGCGTCGACGCCACACGTGTGCGTACACGCAGTCAAGCAGTTGATGTGCTCTCCCGCCAGATATCCACGACACTCCGCTGGGACCGCTGCATGACTGCCCTTGAAGAGGCGGGTATCAACACCGTTATCGAGCTGGGACCCGGAAACGATCTGGCGAAGCTTGTCGAGGCAGGGCACCCGCGCATTTCCGCCCGTTCGATTGATGAATTCCACGATTGGTATGCAGTAAGGGAGTGGCTGAAGTCACGCAGCAATTAAAATGTGGGGGACGGATTGGGCTGACTCAACATTCTCGTTTGTACAGGAAGCACATACTCTCTTTTGTGCTCCTTTCTTTGGCCGGGGGAAACTCCGGCTTTTTTTGTATCCACCATGAGGCGGAGTTGAGTCGAAATGATTGCCTGAATCCGTAGCTCCGTGGTAAAAGTAAGCGCTGAAGTCGTACGAGCACGACTATGTTTCCAAGGAGCCCATTATGTCCTTCCGTACCATTGAATGGCGCGATAACGCCGTGATCATGATAGACCAGACCCTCCTGCCGGGGGAGGAGGTTTATAATACCTATACCGATTTTCAGTCAGTTGCCGAAGCGATCAAGGGGATGATCATCCGGGGGGCGCCTGCCATCGGTGTGGCCGCTGCCATGGGGGTCGCGCTGGGGGCGCGCTCGATCATCGCCGATACCCATGAATCCTTTTTCCGGCAGCTCGATAACGTTTGTGACGTCCTGGGGCGAACCAGGCCGACGGCGGTCAATCTTTTCTGGGGGCTGGAGCGGATGAAACGGGTTGCGGAAGCGCATCGCGATAAAAAGCTCGATCAGATCCGCGAGGCTCTCAAAAAGGAAGCGATCCGGATTGAGCAGGAGGATCTCACCATTTGTAAAAACATCGGGAAATGGGGAGCCACGCTGATTCCGGAGGGGGCTACGGTGCTGACCCACTGCAATGCGGGGGGGCTGGCAACGGCCGGTTACGGTACTGCGCTCGGTGTTATCCGCGCCGCTCACGAAGCGGGAAAAAAGATCCAGGTTTTTGCCGACGAGACCCGTCCCTGGCTGCAGGGGGCACGTCTGACCGCCTGGGAGCTTATGAAATCCGGAATTCCGACGACACTGATTTCCGACAACATGGCCGGATTCTTCATGAATCGGGGTGAAATTACCTGCTGCGTCGTTGGAGCCGACCGGATCGCTGCCAATGGTGACACCGCGAACAAGATCGGCACCTATTCCGTGGCGGTGCTGGCCAGAGAGAACAACATTCCGTTTTATGTTGCCGCTCCGGTTTCTACTCTTGATCTCACCCTTGCCGATGGCGGCAAGATCCCGATCGAGGAGCGCCCCTTCAGCGAAGTGACCCATATCAAAGGGATAGCCATCGCGCCGGAAGGGGTCCGGGTGCGCAACCCGTCGTTTGATGTTACTCCGGCCCGGTATATATCGGCCATCATCACCGAAAACGGCATCGTCACCGGCGACTATCGCATCGGCCTGCGTAACGTAGCGGGAACCTGACATGCATATTGAACGTTTTTCCCGGGACTTCAGTCGTATTATAGCCCTCCCTGATGCTGATCACAGAGTCCCTGAGTTGGCCATGTTTCTCAAGTTACACGGCTATCAGTACGGTATCCGGACCGCTGAAAACATCCTGCTGCTCCGGAATCTGTTCCCGGTGGAAACACTCCACCGTATCGTTGTCAAAGCATTAAATAGCCCTTCCCCTGACCAGGCTCTGAACTCTTTTGAGCGACTGGCCGGAGTTGTCCCGCCCGAAAATCTGCGCGAACTGGCGGAACGAAAAAAACGCCTTGCCCAATATATTATGCTCTGCGGCTCCTCACCGTTTCTGGTGAACCTGATGTACAAATCCCCCGATGTCGTACGCTGGCTGTTTCTGGAAAACGGCATTGATCGCTCCCGCTCTGCCGAAGATATGCATGCTGCAGTAGCGGCCACGGTTGACGAATCAACCGATTTTGCCACGCTGCAAAAAGCGCTGCGCTGTTTCAAACGCCGGGAAATTATGCGCATTGCCGCGCGGGATTTGAATGGGCTGGCACCGCTTGAAGAGATCATGCGGGAACTTGCCGATCTGGCATCATCAACACTGCAGGTCGCATACCAGGTCTGTCGGCGCTGCCTGATCCGCGACCATGGTGTTCCGGTGCTGGCAGGGGAGAACGCATCGCTCTTTGAGGCGGAGATGACCGTAATCGGCATGGGAAAACTGGGGGGCCGGGAGCTGAATTTTTCTTCTGATATCGACATCATCTACTTCTATGAGTCAGATAAAGGGGAAACGTCAGGTATAGAAAGCGGCTCCGGCGGCAAAAAAGGGATTATCTCGCTTCATGCCTTTTTCAACAAACTGGGAGAGATGATCAGCAAGGCTTTGTCACAGGTGACGGAGGATGGTTTTGTCTTTCGGGTTGATGTCGGACTCCGGCCGGAAGGAAAATCGGGGGATGTAGCGGTGTCACTCCGCTCAGCCGAAGTATATTATGAATCCTGGGGGCAGTCATGGGAGCGCACCGCCATGCTGAAGGCGCGACCGGTGGCCGGTTCGCTGGCGCTTGGTGAGCAGCTCCTCAAAACACTGCAGCCGTTTATCTATCGCAAATATCTCGATTATAACCTGATCGAGGATATGAAACTGATGAAGCAGAAAATAGATGCTTCGCTGGCCCGTTCCCGGGAAGGAGAGATAAATCTCAAACTCGGGCGCGGCGGGATTCGCGAAATCGAGTTTTTCATCCAGGCCCTACAACTGGTTTATGCAGGTAAAAACCCGAAATTGCGGGAACGTAATTCGCTTCGCGCCCTGGACTCACTTCTGGCGGCAAATCTGCTTGGCGAGGATGACCACCTAAAACTGCGGGATGCCTATCGCTTTCTTCGTTCGGTCGAACACCGAATCCAGGTAGTGCAGGAACGCCAGACCCATAACCTTCCGCCCAAGGAGGAAGAGATGCTCGCGCTGTCACGGCGGAGCGGCTATCTGCGCAGCAATGGGCTGGAACGCTTTCGCGAAAAACTGGAAGAACATCGCGGCCATGTATCCTTCATCTACGGCACCCTCTTCCATACCCGCGATGCAAAGCTTGAGCAGGAGGTTCACCCGCAGGTTCTCTTTCTTCTTGATCCCAAGGCGGATTCGGATCTGGTCAAGGATATGCTTGCCGAGCGACACTTCGAAGATGTCGATCGGGCCTACGAAAACCTGCTTTCCCTGCGGAGAGGTCCGGTACGCGCGAATCTTGCCGAACGAAGCCGCCGCCTCCTGGATAAAATCGCTCCGTTACTGATCCAGGAACTGTTCGATTCATACGATCCGGACCTGGCGCTTACCAATCTGGAACGCTTCATGACGGTTATCGCCACCCGCTCCTCCTATTATGCCCTGCTGGCAGAAAACAGAGCCACGATCAAGCTGCTGGTGTCGCTGTTCGGCATGTCTGAATTCCTCTCAAAAATATTAATCAGCCATCCGGAACTGCTCGACAGCCTGGTTTCCCGCAGCGGGTCATCCATTGTCAAAGCAAAGGAAACGATGCAGGAGGAGTTGGCTGCGCTGCTGGAACAGAGTGACTATTTTGAGGACCACCTCAACATACTGCGTCGTTACCGTAATGAAGAATTCCTGCGCATCGGCCTGAACGACATTCATGGGCGTTTACTGCAGGGGGAAGTTACGTCGCAGCTCAGTATGCTCGGCGAGGTCTGCCTCGTGGCAGCGTTCCGGCTGGCGGTTGCCGAACTGCGGCGTTTCGGTCATCCTGCCTGGCTGCGAGAGGGGTGCGCTGCCGAGGCACATCTCGCGATCATAGCCATGGGTAAGCTTGGCGGTGGCGAGCTCAACTACCACTCTGACCTGGACATCATCTTTGTCTATGACCATCAGGGGTATACCGACGGCGAAAAACAGATTTCAAATCACGAATATTTTGCCAAGCTGGCCCAAAAGATAATCTCGATTCTGACCATGCAGACCCGCGAAGGGTACGTGTACAAGATTGATACCCGCCTGCGCCCTTCAGGGAATTCCGGCCCGCTTGTGACCTCGCTGGATTCATTTCTGGAATATCACCGCAAGGAAGCGCAGATCTGGGAACGGCAGGCACTTACCAAAGCCCGTGTGGTGCTGGGTGATGAGGCGTTGGCCGGCCAGCTTCACGATATTATCCGCCATACTATTTACGGCACGACCATAGACGATGAGGGAGGGCAGGAGATCCGGCGTCTTCGGATGCGCATGGAAAACGAATTGGCTCGGGAATCTGATGGCAGCTACAACATAAAAACCGGCCGCGGCGGTATGGTGGATGTAGAATTTGCCGTTCAATATCTGCAACTGAAAGAAGGATGCCACTCTCCTGAATTGCGTACTCCCAGTACGGTCGTCGCTCTCAAGGAAATCAGCACACTGGGGCTGCTCCCGGAAGGGAGCGCCGAGACCATGCTGGCCGGATACAAATTTCTTCGCAAACTCGAAAACCGTCTGAGGATCATCCATGATTATTCGGCCAACGACCTCACCGGGACGCGACTCTACCTGAACAAGCTGGCGCGTCGTATGGGGTACGATCCCAAACTGAAGAATCCGGGTGCTGCTCTGATCTGTGATTACGAGGAGATAACCGGCAAAATACGGGATGTATTTGATCGGTTGTTTGCGGTTGAAGAGTAAGTGTCGAGTCGTACAGATTAATACTTTCTGCTGCTCAGGCGGAAAGTGTTTCGGATTCACCGCTTTCGAGGACAAGACGTAATGCCGCATCAATCTTCGCCACATCGACGACGGTATTGAAACAGGGGCCAAAGGGGCGTTCGTTGAGGATGCCGATAACCGGCAGGGGGTAACAGTCTTTGATCCCGGAGGTCAGGTCACGCTCACAGGCGACTGCTATTACGAGCTTCGGGCGTTTTTCGACAATAACCTTGCGAGCCAGCGTTCCGCCGGTGGCCACTGATATGTCGATGTGGAATTTCTGGCCGAGATCAACCAGTCCTTTGATGCTGCAGCGCCCGCATTGCAGGCATTTATGGATGTCGCCGGTCACTTTTATTTCACAATCCGATAACTGGATGCAGTGCGGCAGCAGCACCAGAATCCGGTCCGGACGTACCTTCATCCGCTGAGAAGTTACCAGGCTGTTGTTCATGGCGATAAACGACTGACGGATATTATCCGTGTCGAGTCCGATCACTCTCCCCACAAATTCTATAACCGGCAGTAAAAACTTAATCACCACAAGGCGCATGAAGCGGGTGAGAAAAATATCTTTGCCCAGTGCGGTGGTAAGAACCAGCAGGCCGGTCCCGAGGATGGCAAGTCCGGAAAGTACCACCACGATTAAGCCGACAATATGCGGCAGATTAGGGTGGATGTTGGCCAGGCCGCGGTTGGGGATCCACCAGGCGAGAAAAATAACGGCCACTACGATCAGGCAGGTAACACCCATTAAGGTGACAAAGAGTCGCTTGCGCGGCGGAGTCGCTTCAATTTTTCGGGGGGGAGTCACCGCTGCGAATCCTCTGGGTAGCTACTGCCAAGCAGGGTGCCTACGGAGAGAGGACAGCCGGAGAGAAAACTGGCGGCGTCCATACGTTTCTTCCCGGAGAGCTGCAGCTCCTGTAAAAAGAGACTGCCAGATTGGCAAGCAACTTCAAAAAGACCTTTTGCAGCCTGCAGAACAATCCCCGGTTCCCCGAAACCGCTACCGACCCGGGTGCGGAAGATTTTCAGCACCTGATCGCCGATTGTGGTACACGCTCCAGGCCAGACCGCGAGACCACGGACCTGGTTGTGGATCGAACGGGCGTCAGCGTGCCAGTTGATAATGCCATCCTCTTTTTTGAGCATAGCCGCATAACAGCTGTCGCTGTTATTCTGCGGCTGCGGCACAAGGTCTCCCGCAGCGAGCCGGTCAAGCGTTTCAGCAAGCAGTTCGGCCCCTAATGTTGCCATGCGATCATGCAAAGAGCCGATGTCTTCGTTTTCATCCAGCGGAGTTTTTTGAGCCAGCAGCATATCGCCGGTATCGAGGCCGACATCCATCAGCATGGTAGTGACTCCGGTCTCGGTTTCGCCATTGATAATGCACCAGTTGAGTGGAGCGGCACCGCGGTAGCGCGGGAGCAGCGAGGCATGCACGTTAATGCAGCCGTGCAGCGGAATTTCCAGTAGCGCTTTTGGCAGTATCTGGCCAAAGGCAACGACAACAATAACATCCGGTTTCAGCTCCCGGATGACGTCAACGAACTCAGGATTACGAACTTTGAGCGGCTGGTACACCGGGATGCCGTTTTTTTCAGCCAGCTCTTTAACCGGAGGGGACATCAACTTCTGCCCTCGCCCCTTTGGGCGGTCTGGTTGGGTAACAACCGCCACAATCTGCTCACCGCGATCAATCAGCTTCTGCAGAGTCGGGCAGGCAAAATCAGGTGTCCCCATAAAAATGGTACGCCAGCCGGTCATCGCCTCTCCTCTGCCGCTTTGCGGGCTTTTCGCTGAAACAGTTCGCGCTTAAGCGTCGAGAGATGATCGACAAACAGGATACCGTCCAGATGATCAATCTCGTGCTGAAACGCAATAGCCAGTAGATCTTCGGCATTCCAGGTCCGCTCAGCCCCCTCCAGATCAAGCGCTTTGACGATTACGCGGGCGTAGCGTTTGACATTGGCAGCATAGTCGAGAACCGACAGGCATCCCTCCTCCTCGTAAGCCTCTCCTTCAGCATGAATAATCGTCGGATTGATTGCGACAATCAGGTCGGGCGGTTCGTTTTTGCCGGAGATGTCGATAATAATAACGCGCTGATGGATACCAAGCTGCGGCGCTGCCAGCCCGACCCCCGGAGCGGCATACATGGATTCGGCCATGTCCCGGACGAGTTCCCGTACCGAATCGGTGATAATGGTTACCGGGGCAGATTTTTTCTTGAGCTCAGGGTTTGGGTAGGTGAGAATGGTGCGAATCATGGGGTAGTGTGTCCTTAATTGAAATTCAGAGGTAGCGATGATACTATTTCAGAGTAAGAAAATCAATTTCATCTTTACAGGGGCAACGAGGTGTGAGCATGACGGATCCGGTCAAGGGAATCAGCGGTTCTCGGGGAGCTTCTGCGGGGGGGAGCCATAGCGGCGGCAGTTTCTCAGAGGGTCATAAAAAACAGAGCCCGTCAGTTCAGCAGAAAGATCTGATTGAAATATCTCAGGAGGCCCGTAATCGCTTGACTGGCAAAACAAAGAAGGGTCTTTTGGAGTATCTGAAAGATCTGCTGAGATAACCGGTACCTGAATAAAATCAGCTGAAAAAGCTCTTGTCCTTTTCATATGCCGCTCTGAATCGGTCCAAAAGAGTTTCCAGACGCTGTTCGTTAAAACCGAGCCTCTGAGCCGGTACGGTTTGCACCAGGTCCAGCTCATCATCCGGTTCGCGTATGCCGATGCCGACTTTATGGCAGAGCATATCGGCCAAACCAACCACACAGGTGAGACTCACCTGAACAGTATCCTCATCTTCTGCAAAATCAAATAAATGATGGTTCAGCACTGCATGCATCAGCATGTCAGGAAAATTCCATTTTTTTATAACGAGTCCGCCAACCTCAGAATGTGTGTAGGAATACACCCGTTGTTCGGCATCCTCAAAGGAAAGCCCGTCATTGTAGCATCTCTGCATAACATCTTGGAACTGTGCGTGGTCCATGGTGTTCATAATTATTTTGCCAATGTCGTGAAACAGTCCGCCGAGGAAGGCCTCCTCCTCATTCACCACACGGGTCTCTTTTGCGATGATGCGGGCTGCCAGACCGGCCCCAAAGGAGTGTTCCCAGAGCATTTTTTCAGTGAGACCGTACGGTTGATATACCTGCTTGACAGAAGCTGCAACAACCAGGCTCTTTAATGTTCCGAAGCCGAGCACAACAATCGCATGAGAAAGGGTCTGTATCTGGCGCTGGCATCCGTAAAAGGAGGAATTTGATATTTTCAGCACGCGGGCGGCGACAGCCGGATCCGAGGCAACAACTTTTGCCAGCTCTTCCGCAGTGGCGCTTTCACTCTCGATAAGCTGCATGACTTTAGTAGCAACCACCGGAATAGTCGGCAGGTCGCTGGCGGTCATGATCATCACTTCCAGTTCTCTGTTCATTGTTTCCTTTATTGTCACATGTTTCTGATGTCGCTGTAGTGGTTACTCAGAATGAGTCATTATCCACATACGATGCTAAAAATCAAGTGTTTAGCCTGATTGTAGCCTAAATAATTGAAATATTGTCAGGTGATGTGTATAATCCCGCCGCACTACAGTTACAAGTTAAGGAAACACCCACTATGAAGATCCTGAAAACATACCTGTTGCTTGTAAGTGCCACGCTTCTTTTGACGGGATTCAGCTGGGGATTAGGCCCTGATCCCTGTAAAGAAGCACTTGAAATTGCGGGGACGCTGAACTCTCTTCGCGATGAAACTCTGATGCGCCAGGCAGAGGCAAAAATTGTCAACCAATGCCCGGATGGTGCTGCTGCCCATTTTGTCACTGCATTGCAACAGGAGCGGGTCAGTAACTTTGATGGCGCAATTGAAGAATATCGCCGCGCTCTCCAGCAAGCACCCTCTTTCGCACGTGCCAGTGGCAATCTCGGATTGCTCTATGCGCTGAAAGGGATGAATGACGATGCGTCATTGGAACTGACTCGCGGTCTCTCTTCCATTCAAGACCCGTATTATCACAAGGCACTGGCCGGGATTTTTGCTGCCCAAAAAATGTATCCGCTGGCCGCCTACCATTATAACGAGGCTGGTCGTAAACTGACGACTGATGCTTCTGTTTTCGTAAGTTTGGCTGAGATCTACAGCGCCTCAAATCAGCCGGATAAGGCACAGGAAGAATACCGCAGGGCTCTTGCCATCAATCCCGGCTCTGTGCCTGCACACATCGGTATCGCAACAATTTATCTACAGCGAGGCGAGGCGGACAAGGCTCTTGAACAACTGAAACGCGGTGAAGTCGCCGCACCGCAAAATCATGATATTCATCTGTTGCTGGCCGATATATATAAAAATAAGGGTGATGCCAAGCTTGCAGACTACCATTTGCTGCTGGGCGGTAAAAGCAAGATCGTAAAAGCTGCGCAAAAACCGATTGGCCAATCGGATACAAGCAGCGCTGACCATGAGATAGAGAATCTTAAAGCTGCTATCAAGGAACGCCCCGAAGATACGCTTTCATACGAAAAACTCGGCCATATCTACCGTGCAGCAGGTAAAGACGCGGAGGCAATCGACGCCTTTCGTGAGGCTGCACACCGCAATAGCGCCAACAGTGATGTGTATCTTAGTCTGGGGATTCTGTATGAGAAAAAGGGACAGATTGATGAAGCTGTTGTCGCCTACAAACGATCGATTAAAGTAAATCCGGCCAACTCCGAAGCTCATTTACGATTGGGTGACATACGCTTCTCCCGTGGGCTCTTTCAGGAAGCGGTGGGGCAGTATACGGCGTTTCTCAAGTTACGTCCCGAAAGCCCTGATATCCACCTTAAGTTAGGGCGAATATATGCGAAAAGTAAAGAAATCGACCTTGCAATTGCGTCGTATAATTCAGTGCTGACCTATAGCCCGAACGACGGTGATGCCAATAGGGAAGTAGCGGCACTGTACGCCCAAAAAGGGGACAATGAAAAGGCGCTTCTGTACTACAAAAAAGCACTCTCCATTCAAAAAAACGACAGTGAAGCGCGCAGCGCACTTATTTCAATGTATGTGAAAAGCAAGCAGTATGACGAAATCATGATTCTTTTGAAAGAAACGGTTGACCTGAATCCGGATGATCCGGTAAATCATTACAAGCTTGGCCTGATTTATGATTTTAAAAAAGAGTATGAGAATGCGATAAGCTCCTATAAAAAGTCGATTGAACTGAAATCTGATAATGCCAGAGCGCTTAATGCACTTGGGCGGCTCTATATGAAAACCGGTCGGTTGAGTGAGGCGAAAGAGACTTTGGAAGCGGCGAAAAAGGCTGATCCCACTTTGGAGGAAACCTCCGTATTGCTTAATAATATTCGCGATGAGTTCAATCCGGAACCGCGCAAAATAAAAAAAAGCAAAAAAGGGAAAACGAAGAAAAGTAAAAAAAGCGTAAAGAAGAAAAAGACCACAGGCGCTGCAAAAGCGGCTACTTCAAAGGCGAAAAAGTAGTACGATACTGACTGCAGAATTTTTCTCACATCCCGGCATTCCGCGACTGGAAATATCATGACAGCTCCGAGCGGCACAGATTCCTACTTCCTCTACGATATCCCTATTTCTAACTTCCATTGGCGGTCTCTTGATCTGGGCTCGCTTTCTGACGGCATTACTGCGCGAGGTATCCCCCGGATACAGTTTTTTCGGCAACTGGCTTTTAAACTTAACAACGGCCGTCCTCCCGGCTCCTCAATTGTCCATGCCGCTGAAATAAACCTGTATGCATCTCTCCAGAAGGCATTCCGCTATCTTATTGACGGCGTTGCTCATGCTCCTGAGACGTCCCTTCTGATCAATACGCTAAAGATGGGAGGCTTTAGCCCATCCGGTAAGGGGTTACAGACAACGGCACAGCGTTTTGTCGAGCTGTTTCCACCTGCCCCGATTCTCCAGGGGAAAGCCGAACCTGCCCGCTGGCTGGCTGACAGTCTGAGTAGTCCCGTGCGCACACATCAGCTGCTGCGGGAAATGCTGCTGTTGCGATTGGCCGCAGTAAATCCGGCTATCGACAGTTTCCGGGAGCTGGTTGACGACCGGTCTCTGGTTGCCTCATCTCACTACTCGACAATCATTCAGATATTTGATCAATTCCTGAAAGATGGGCCGATACTTGCCGAAAAAGGGTGTACCCTTATTGAGGCTCTAATGGCGGCAATCAATGCCTCACCCGATTCGTTGGCCGGTCAGGTCTCCTACCTCCGCGAACAGTGGCGTGGTATTATGCCATCGGAGCTGCTTCATGACGTGGAAATTGCGCTTGATATTCTGCAGGAGGAACAGCGTGAACGCGGTGGTGGCGGCGGTGACCCGGGACAGGCTCACGTGCTCGAATTCCGTCGTGCCGGGCATACTTCCGGCGATCTGTCTCCTCCGGGAACAAGTGCCGTTTTTCACGGTTTCGATTATCCTGCGTATGAAGCATTTTCCTCCGATGCCGACTGGATGTCTCACGTCGTCCTGATGGCCAAGATGGTCTATGTCTGGCTTGATCAGCTCAGTCGTTCCTACGGCTATGCCATTACCAAACTCGATCAGGTTCCTGATGCCGAACTTGATCGGCTGGCAACGCGGGGCTTTTCCGGACTCTGGCTGATCGGGCTCTGGGAACGCTCTCCGGCGTCGCAGCGGATAAAACAGATCTGCGGTAATCCGGATGCGATTGCCTCGGCCTATTCGCTCTACGACTACGAAGTGGCTGCCGATCTTGGCGGCTGGGATGCGCTGGCAAACCTACGGGAACGTGCCGGTCGCCGTGGTATCCGCCTGGCCAGCGATATGGTGCCGAATCACACCGGCATCTATTCCCGCTGGGTGATTCAGCACCCGGACTGGTTCGTCCAGACCGACTACCCCCCCTTTCCTACCTACCAATTCACCGGAGAAGATCTTTCCTCCGACGGCAATGTCTGTCTGCAGGTTGAGGACGGCTACTGGAACAAGCGTGACGCCGCCGTAGTATTCAAACATTATGACAGGAACAGCGGCAGGACGCGCTACATCTACCACGGCAACGACGGCACCAGTATTCCGTGGAACGACACTGCACAGCTCAATTATCTGATTCCGGAACTCCGGGAAGCGGTCATCAGGACCATTCTGCATGTTGCCCGTAATTTTCCGATAATTCGTTTCGACGCTGCCATGACGTTGGCCAAAAAGCATTATCAGCGTCTCTGGTTTCCCCTGCGCGGCCTGGGGGGCGGCATCCCCTCACGCGCTGAACATGGCATGAGCAAGGAAGAGTTTGATACCGTCTTTCCGGTCGAATTCTGGCGTGATGTCGTGGACCGCGTGGCAATCGAGTCGCCCGGTACACTGTTGCTGGCAGAGGCGTTCTGGATGATGGAGGGGTATTTTGTCAGGACACTCGGCATGCACCGCGTGTACAACAGCGCCTTTATGAACATGCTCATGACCGAGGAAAACGCCAAGTACCGCACGACCATCAAGAACGTCCTGGAATTTAACCACGAAATTCTCAAGCGTTTTGTTAATTTCATG
Organism: Desulfuromonadaceae bacterium; assembly: GCA_028687585.1. Lineage (GTDB taxonomy): Bacteria > Desulfobacterota > Desulfuromonadia > Geobacterales > Pseudopelobacteraceae > JACRCG01. The sequence goes on from JAQTZV010000009.1 coordinate 123,692, forward strand.
AACAACCCGGATGAAAAGACCGCCGTCGCCCAGTTTGGTTCACAGGGCAAATATTTCGGCGCCTGTGTACTCTTGTCTACCATGCCCGGTTTACCGATGTTCGGCCATGGTCAAATCGAAGGATTCCACGAAAAATACGGCATGGAGTATAAACGCGCCTATTGGGACGAGCAGATTGACGACGGCCTGGTACGTGGCCATGAAATGTGGATATTTCCGCTGCTGCGCCGTCGCTGGCTCTTCTCGGGATCAGAGAACTTTGTCCTGTATGACTTTTACGTCGGCGGCAGCGTTGATGAGAACGTCTTTGCCTACTCCAACCGGGCCGGCGAGCATCGGGCACTGGTGCTCTATCACAACAGCCATTCGACAACTTCCGGCTGGATCAGGGACTCGGCTGCATTTCTGGTTGCGGGGGAAGGAGAAGGGGGGCGGCTCGACCGGACGACGCTCGCCGATGCACTGATGGCACCTGATGAAGACGATTGTTACCTCGCTTTCCGCGATCAGACTGAAGGGCTGGAGTACATCCGCTCAACACGAGAACTACGCGAACAGGGACTGTATGTCGAGCTCAAAGAGTACCAATTCCACGTGTTCCTGGATTTCAGGGAAATACGTGATGATGTGGAGGGCTCGTGGCAACAGCTTTACAGGAGTTTGAACGGTTCGGGTGTTGATTCGCTTGAGGAGGCACGAAAACAGCTGCAGTACGGAGAGTTAAATGCTGCGTTCCGGGCGGTTTTTGAGCTGCAGGCAATAGAGGAAATAACTGTCGCAACTGTTTCAGAGCTGCAACAGAGAGTTGACCTGTTTTTGCAGGTAGCCACTGAAGACAAAGCATGTTCGACTGTCGGTAAAACCAAACGGAGAATTTCCCGGAAGAAAATCTCCGCTGTTGAGCATTATGTCGGCTTCACCGGGCTAAGCGGTCACAAGACAACTGCGAGCGCCGCTCGCTCATTGCAGCTCAGGCTTACTGCCGGATTCTCTGGCAGATCGGTGGAAGCCCTGCTGCTGGCCTTGCTGATACTCCGCGATACCCCATTGGATCCAATCAGCTATGGACTTGACTACACGCTGCGGAGCTTTTTGCCGCGGGATGGCGATTCTGACTTTGGCAGTCGCGCGATCATACTGCTCTCAGCACTGCTTGAATGGTGGCGCTCGAACAAACGGAACTCTGCGGACACCGCCCTGCAACAGATGCAGGCCCTGTTCGAGCTTGAAACGTGCCAGGTTTTTTTGCAGCATCATGAGAGCGACGGGATCGCGTGGTTTAACAAAGAACGTTTTGAAGAGCTGCATGAGTGGCTGGTGCTGCTGTTGCTGCTGGAGGATTGTAGCGCATCCGCATCTGCCAGAACCATAACGGCAAAGATGGGTGAAGCAGAACGGGCAATCAGTTCAGGCGTAACGCTTGCCCGGGACGTCGGCTATCGCAGCAGGCTTTTTGTTGACCTGCCTGAGAAGACTGGCGCGCAGCGGGCTCCGAAAAGTACAAAGCTGGCAAAATAATTCACAGATTCAAATACTCAGAAGACAGAAAGGCTGGCAATTTGCCGGCCTTTCTGTCTTCCATGCTCGATATGATCTAGTAGATGAAAATAGCGCCGTAATCACTTTAATCAAGAGGGTTTCCGATGGCTTAAGCTCACTGAATCTGTTATGAATGCTCATTCTGAAGGCACTCTTGTTAAATATGACGCGGTAATAGAATGGCGCAAACCGTTAACTCTACGTCATTGGATATAGCGGATATGACCTCAAAAAAAGCCCAATCAGTTATCGACAGGTGTAATTGCTGGCTATTAAATTGTAGTTTGTTTTGTTTTCGGCTGTTCCCTTCCACGGGATCATTTTTTATGCATCAAAATAAATAATTCCCTTTTTGGGAATATTGTGGTAACAACTATGTTTACGGAAACCTCCTCCCTATGAATGTCATCAAGAGAAAAACTCTCATCGAGTATGGTCTTAAATTCGGTGACGCCAAAAGCCAGCTCGATACCTGGTATCATGAAGCTGATAAGGCCAGCTGGAGCGGCCCTCAAGATATAAAAGATCGCTATTCCAGCGCCAGTTTTCTTCCTAAAAGTATTGTCATCTTCAACATAAAGGGAAATCGATACCGGCTGGTTGTGAAGGTTGATTACCAATCACAATTCGTATTAATCAAGTGGTTCGGCACTCATGCCGACTACGACAAACAGAAATTTTAGGTGCAATTATGAAGCTCAAAGTCTTGAAAACAGAAGAAGAGTACGAAACGGCTCTTGCTGAGATCGAGAAACTGATGGACAGTTCAAAGCCTGACAGAGACCGGCTTGAGTTGCTTGTCTTGTTGGTCCATACATATGAAGAGTTGCTTTATCCGATAGATTTACCTGATCCGATTGAGGCAATTAAATTCCGTATGGAGCAGGCGGGGCTGAAACAGAAAGATCTGATCCCATTTATTGGCAGCCGTAGCAAGGTTTCTGAAATACTGTCAAGCCAGCGCCCATTGAGTATCACCATGATCCGCAAGTTGCATGACGGCTTGGGAATACCGGCAGACGTTCTGCTTAAAGAGCCTGGAGCGAAGATAATACCGGCAACAGAAGGCATTGAATGGGATCGGTTCCCGTTGACAGAAATGTTCAAAAGGAACTGGTTCCAAGATTTTCATGGCACTGTTGCAGAGGCAAAAAAACAGGCGTGTGAATTCCTCACAAAGTGGGCGGGTGAATTCAGCTTCGAGATCCCGCAACAAGCTCTGCTGCGTCAGCATGTACGAGCGGGAAGTGATGCAGATAATTATGCTCTGACCGCATGGCGGATTCGGGTTTCACTGTTGGCAATGGAACAGAAGGTGCCAAAATACCAGAAGGGAACGGTCACTCAATATTTTGTCCGTGATCTGGTTCGCCTAAGTTATATGGATAATGGGCCGCTGCTGGCAAAGGAATTTCTACTCAAAAACGGCATTCACTTTGTTGTGGAAAGTCACCTCAAGCATACCCATCTGGATGGCGCCGCAATAAAATTACCGGACGGCTCGCCACTCGTTGCTGTGACTCTACGTCATGACCGATTGGACAATTTTTGGTTTACCCTTAGTCATGAGTTGGCGCATATCGCGCTACATTTTGATGGGGATGAAACCGCCTTTTTCGATGATCTTGACCAAACAGGGCTTGATGTTTTCGAAAGCGACGCAGACCATTGGGCTTCAGATGCACTGATCCCACCGGAGTCATGGCAGACAGCCCATTTTGGGAAAAGACCCACAATTCAAGCTGTTCACAGTTTTGCTACCAGCCTTAGAATAACTCCTGCGATCCCGGCTGGCCGGATCCGCAAAGAAACTGGAAACTATAAGTTGTACGACGGCTTGATTGGTCGTAATAAAGTTCGCAGGCTCTACGCTTAATTATCCGAAGCAAACACAAAACGCAGAAAGGCCGGCAACTCAGCCGGCCTTTCTGCGTTTACAATACACCGCTCAAGCTATCAGGCAAATGGATTCCTGATGGTAATCGTCTGGTCGCGTCGCGGTCCGACCGATACCAGCACAATTTCACAGCCGGCCAGCTCTTCCAGCCGCTTTACATAGGACTGAGCCTTTGCTGGAAGCTCAGCAAAGGTTTTGGCGGCGGTAATATCCTGTTTCCAGCCGGGGAGTTCTTCGTAAACGGGCAGGCACTTTTCAAACAGTTCCAGCTGAGCCGGGAGCGTCTCCAATGCCTTGCCATCAAGCGTATACCCGGTACAGACGTTAATAGTGTCAAATTCCGACAGGACATCGAGTTTGGTCAGGGCGATGCCCGTCAGTCCGTTCACCCGGACGGCATAACGGATCACCATGGCATCAAACCAGCCGCAGCGACGGGGACGGCCGGTCGTTGCGCCGAACTCTGCGCCGATTCTGCGGAGTTCTTCGCCATCTGCATTAATCAGTTCGGTCGGGAACGGGCCGCTGCCGACGCGGGTCACATACGCTTTTGATATGCCGATTATTTCATGAATTTCGCGCGGGCTGACACCGGAACCGGTACAGGCACCACCGGAACAGGTTGATGACGAGGTAACAAAGGGGTAGGTGCCGTGGTCAATATCAAGCAGTGTCCCTTGAGCGCCTTCAAAAAGCGCCTTCTTGCCGGATTTGAGATCATTATTGAGGATCAGCGAGGTGTCGGCGACGTAGCGGCGTAGCACATCGGCATATCCCTGATACTCGGCAAAAATTTCGTCAAAACTGCACGGTGCTTCTCCGAGAAAATTCTCCAGAAGGAAATTTTTCTCAACCAGAAACTCTTTCAGCTTGCGGGCAAATGTATCGGCATCGATCAAGTCCATCAGTCGGATGCCACGACGGCCGATCTTGTCTTCGTAGCAGGGGCCGATACCGCGACCGGTCGTACCGATCTTCTTGTCGCCGCTTTTTGCTTCACGGGCGATATCAATCTGTTTATGGTACGGCATGATTATGTGCATCGATTCTGACAACAGGAGGCAGGCATCGTCCTTGATACGGCCGGATTCCTTAAGCTTGGTAATCTCCCTGATGAACACTTCCGGGTCGAGGACGACACCGTTACCGATAATGCAGCGTTTCCCTTCGTGCAAAATGCCGGAAGGAATCAGGTGCAGAACGATCTTTTCGCTACCAACCACCAGCGTGTGCCCGGCGTTGTTGCCCCCCTGATAACGGACAACATCATCAGCATATTCCGTATAAATATCGACAACTTTCCCTTTTCCCTCATCGCCCCATTGGGCGCCTACAACAACTACGTTTGCCATGTTCAGTTTTCTCCCTGGCTATTTTCGATATGGTCCATGAGTCCCGGTTGGTCAATAATACTGCTCGCAATCGAGATCGTACATCCATCAAAGCTGCGGACGGCCCGGTATGTATCCATGTCGTCTCCGATGACAAGCATGCAGCGGATATTCGTTTTCTGTGCGTATTCAAGTGACTGGGCATAGTCTCGCCGAATAATGTCGCGAGCGGTTGTATACCCAAGAGAACGGAGTCGACGGGCAATCTGTAAAACATTTTGACGGTCGCTGCAGGTATTGAACAATAAAAAATCGGTAGCAGCAGATCCGTGCAGGTCTGGTCGCCGCTCTACCGTCTGCAGAAGATTGAGCAGATTGAAGGTGAAGCCGGTTGCCGGAGCATCAAAGCCGTACCCGCTGATAAGATTGTCGTAACGACCGCCACTGCAGACCGGTTCGCCAAAGCCGGCGACAAAACCTTCAAAGGTTATGCCGGAGTGATAATCAAGACCCCGTGTTTCACCAAGGTCAATAGAAAGAAGGTCGGTGACTCCGTGAATATCCAGTATCGACAGTACCTGCTGCAGATTCTCAAGTGCCGCACGCGAACGGGGGTTAGTGACAATTTCCTGTGCCGTTTTCAGAACATTCCGGCCACCGAACAGGCGTGTCAACGCGCTTATTTCACGAGCTGACTCAGGTGAAACCGGATGTTCTTTGAGCAGGGAAGCTACCGCCGAACTGTCTTTTCGTGACACCGCTTCTCGCAACTTCAGAAGCGGTTCGCCACTCAGTCCGGAGGCCTGGAAAACTCCGAGACAAAATTCCACCTGGCCGAGATCAATGGTGAAATCCTGTAACCCCAGAACTTGCATGGCTTCAACCGTCATGACGATCATCTCGGCATCTGCCTCGGGAGAATCAAGGCCGATTAGCTCCACACCGGTCTGAAATAGCTCACGACTCCGCCCGGCCTGGATTTCAGTCTGGCGCAAGACCCGCTCGCTGTAGCTGAGGCGATGCGGAAGCGGCATCGCGGCCATACGAGTAGCGGCAATGCGTGCGATCTGAGGAGTAATGTCAGGAGGCAATGCCAGCAGCCTGCCAGACTGGCGATCATCAAAACGATACGTCTTCCCTTTGAGCTCCTCCCCTATACCGGCAGAGAGCACCTCTTCATATTCAAGCCTTGGCGTAATTACGCGGCGGAAACCCCATAATTCAAAAACGCGCAATAAGTGATTTTCGATAGAGCCGATCTTCGCAGCCGCTTCCGGGAGGAAATCGCTTATGCCCCGTGGGAGCGCTATGTCGTTGGATGAAAGTGCCATGTATCCTGGATTTGAAACCGGATAGAGTAAACAGCGAAAACGGGATTGTCGCAAAATCCGGATGCCATGTCAAAACAAAAGGCTACAGAGTGCTCGTCGTGGCCGGAACAATTTCGTTTGATGGAGATGTCGGAGCCACAGGAACCTCCAAAGATCTTTTCGGCAACGGAGCGTTTACCGGTGCTTCAACCGGCGGAGCCGGTGCTGAAGCTGGTGGCTGCACTGCAGTTGATCTGGACATCGGCGGTGGTACTGCTCCGGTTACTTGTGGTTGCGGCTTGTCTTTTGCCTTTTTGTCAACGGAATACCCGATCAGCGAGATCATCTCATCAAACAATCTTCCGTAGATTTCCGGTTCTGCTGTTTCACGGAACAACAAATCCTTTTTCTTCAGTTCAAGTGTGCGACGAATTCCGTCAACAGACTTGAAGCGGACCTCAGTGGTATGGGACTGATTTGCTTCAGATTCACTGAAGTCAGGATACTGAAGATTGACGAGTGGGTAGTATGGTAATAAAATCTGCCCCCGGAAATTCGGATACTCCCACAGCACGGTCCCGTCGGGACCGACTATCTGGGCAGACATCATCAGAAAATTGTAGTTGGTCTCAAGCGACATCAGCAGGTTACTGGAAGAGATTTTGCTTTTTTTGGTCAGGCCGCTTACGGTGACAAGCATAAGTGCATCGAGACGATTTCTCTTGATACAGGCTGCAATTTCATCGTTTTTCCAGAAATACTTGTTGTACTCGACATTGGCATCATTTCGTTTTTCACGTCGTGCCTTCAGAACGCTGAAAAGCTGGCGCGGCTCATCTGCAAGCAGCGTCACCGCATAGAAGTTGCCCGTGCTCTGGAGTTTCCGCACAAGCAACGGCTCATATTTTCTGTTAAGATCAGCGATGACCGGTACAAGAGAATCCTTTTGCGGGTGGATTATATCAGAATCGGCATCCACAAAAATCGGTGCGACACCGAGTACCTTTACTTTTTCGGCAAAATTTTCTACCGGGACATTGAAGTGATTCTGGGCACAGCCGAGCATTGTTCCGGCCACAAACAGCATGCTGATGACGAGTCGTTTCATGAAAAAACTCCTTGTTCGTACATTTTTTACGTGCAATCGGTATATCAGAAAACGGGGTTGTTTGCCACTCAATTTGAGTTTGGCGGAATGCATGGTATCATCTAAAACTTATGGTTCTATATATTCTCACGAATCTGCGCCAATATGATGAAACACGCGCTGGCCCTGATAAACAGGATAAGTGCGTTAACGAAGTTATTTTCTGCCATAAAAACGCAGAAAATAGCTTCTAACTTACTAAGGATTCGAAATGACAGATACCGAGCTCAATATGCATTTGGATGGCCTTGAAATTCTCGTTGTTGAAGACGATGCCACTTCGGCGCTGCTGATGTCGCGTATACTTACCCTGCACGGGGCACGGGTGGACATAGCGGTCAACGGCAGCGATGGACTCGCAAAATTCCGGGAACATCGCTACCCGGTTGTTATTACCGACATCAATATGCCGGTTATGAACGGGCTCGAACTGGTGAGCCGAATTAAAGAACTTGGTCCGGATGCGCAGGTAATCGCTACCTCTGCCAACCGGGAAACCGACTGCCTCATTTCAGCTATTGAGCTCGGTTTCAGTGATTACCTGCTGAAACCGGTTGAAATTGAGAAGCTGATTATATCCGTAAAACGGTGCGGTGACATTTTTATTGTCAGACAGCAGCTGGAAAGTGAGCGGGAAAAATTTCGGACGGTGGTTGATTGTCTGGGTGAGGGGATAGCAATCAAAGACCTTAATCACCGTATTTTATACCAGAACAGGGCGCTGACAGAGATGTTCGGTGATTTTACCGGCTCGGCCTGTTACGAAATGTTTGACAATACCATTCCTTGTGAGGGCTGCCCGACAGTTCTTACCCTGCAGGACGGTCAGGCGCACTCTGCCTGCAAAAACAAGTTGAATAAGGGTAACGTCTTGTACGTTGAAAGCACCTCATCGCTTTTAGGGGATTCGCGAGGTACGGTTACGGGAACGATTACAATTATTCGTGACATCAGCGACCGGATTAAAAATGAGCAGATAATCAGGGACTTGGCGTTTTGTGACCCACTTACCGGTCTGGCAAACAGGAGACTTTTTGTAGACCGCCTTGAGCAGGCCATTGCCAAATGCCATCGCTATGGCACGAAATTCGCTTTATTGAACCTGGATATTGATCATTTTAAAACCGTTAATGATACGTTAGGGCACGAATCCGGAGATGTTGTTTTGCAGAAAACGGCTGAACGAATAAAGTCATGCTGTCAACGCGATTTGGATACCATCAGCCGCTACGGGGGTGATGAGTTTTGCATTATCCTGACTGACTGTGGTGAGCGCACTGAGTTGGAAGAGCTTGCAAAATCAATGTTACAGCTCTTATCGAAACCTATCCGGAATCGCGATTCTGATATATGTATTACCACCAGCATCGGCATCAGCATTTTTCCTGATGACGGCACCGATGCAAAGTCACTTGAGGAAGCAGCAGATAAGGCTATGTATTCTGCCAAGCGTGCAGGCAGAAATACCTACCGGTTTTTTGCGGCGCTTGCCACTCTTACGTGATTACCGGATTATCAGCAATCCTGCCTGACGTGCCGGACAACCGCCGACGTACTCAATTTTATTGACAACATATGACGATATTTCGTATCGTCAGCCAACAAAACCTGCTTATCGAGAGTGGTGGAGGGAAAAGGCCCTGCGAAGCCACAGCAACCGGTCATTATGACGTCAGGTGCTAAATCCTGCCGAAAGGCAAAGATGAGAGGTGTGCTGCGCAGGTAACCAGCCCCTTCTCATATTGATACGAAGGGCTTTTTTATGTCTGAAGAGTACATTTCTGAACAATCGACAACCTTTGAATCAGGCCTTCGTCTCGACAGCGGCAGGATTCTTGCGCCGATTACACTGGCGTATGAGACCTACGGCACGCTCAACGAGGGGAGAACCAATGCCATCCTGGTTGAGCACGCCTGGACCGGGGATGCCCATCTCGCCGGAAAACGGAACGCGTCAGAAACAAAAACCGGCTGGTGGGATGCCATAGTCGGCCCTGGCCGACTACTTGACACGGAGCGCTATTTTGTTATCTGCTCAAATGTCATCGGTTCCTGTTTTGGCTCTACCGGCCCCGCTTCAATCAATCCTAAAACCGGTAAACGCTATAATCTTACGTTCCCCGTAGTCACCATTCGTGACATGGTTCGTGCCCAGAAGCTGTTAATTGATGCCCTCGGTATTGAGCGACTGTTAACAGTCATGGGGGGCAGTATGGGCGGCATGCAGGCACTGGAGTGGGCCACGCAGTATCCGGACAGTATCGCCTCCGCGATTGTTCTTGCCACGACCCCACGTCCTTCACCGCAGGCTATTTCCCTCAACGGCGTTGCCCGCTGGGCTATATTTAATGATCCCACCTGGCGCAAGGGTGAATACAAACAGAATCCCAAGGATGGTCTTGCCCTGGCCCGCGGCATTGGCCACATCACCTTTCTTTCAGATGAATCGATGAACGCAAAATTCGGGCGGCGCTTTTCGGCGCGTGACGGTCAGTTCGATTTTTTCGGCCAGTTCGAGGTTGAGCGTTATCTAAATTACAACGGCTACAACTTTGTCGATCGCTTCGACGCCAATTCATTCTTATATCTTGCCAAGTCGCTGGATCTGTATGATGTCGCCTGGGGATATGAATCGATGGCAGAGGCCTTCAGTCAGGTTCGGGTGCCCATTCAATTCTACGCATTCAGTTCTGACTGGCTGTATCCGGCGTATCAGACGGAAGAGATGGTGGCCTGTCTCAAAGAGCTTGGGAAAAAAGTTGAGTATCACTTGATCACTTCTGCATACGGACACGATGCCTTTCTGCTCGAGCATGAAACATTTGCCCCGTTAGTGTCTGATTTTCTTGAGCGGGCCTGAAACATGACTCCGTGTGAAACGACAAAACCATCTGCCGGGTTCAAGGCTACTCAACTGTTCAGAAAGTTGCGGCATGGTGTCGGCAAAGCTATTGGCGACTTCGGGCTGATCGAAAAAGGAGATCGTATTGCGGTGGCCGTTTCCGGCGGCAAGGACTCATACACGCTGCTTCTTCTGCTTGAAGAGCTGCGCAGAAGAGCTCCGGTGCCATTCGAACTGGTTGCCGTCAACATTGATTCCGGTTACCCCGGCTACCGCACCGATGTCATAGAAAAATTTTTCCGGGAGAACAAATTTACCTACCGCATGGTACCGAGTGAGCATTTCGCCATTATTACAGAAAAACGGCGCCCCGGTTCCTCTTACTGTTCGATCTGCTCGCGCCTGAAACGGGGGGCGCTCTACGAAGCCGCTCAGACCCTGGGGTGCAATAAACTGGCACTTGGTCATCATCAGGACGATTTTATTGAGACACTGCTGCTGAACCAGTTTTTTGTCGGCTCACTCAAGTCGATGTCTGCGTCGATGCTGGCCGATAACGGCATTATTACCGTAATCAGGCCCCTGGTGTATCTCGCGGAGGAAGACATCATCGCTTTTTCCCGTCAAGCGGAACTCCCCGTGGTCTGTTGCTGCTGTCCAGTCTGCGGCAGTGCTGACATGCAGCGCAAGCGAATGAAACGGCTGCTCACGGAGTTACAGGTCGATATCCCGCACATCAAGAACAGCATGTTGAAAGCACTGTCAAACGTTCACCCCCGCCATCTCCTTGATCCTTCGCTGCGCCGGGATACGACAGGAACGTGAAAACTCCCGGTGCTTCATTTCAGCACCGCTCCGCATCCTGATCCTGATTCCCATGTCTGCGAGCATATCAACTGTTGAATACCAGCCACTTACGGCTACAACGGCTACACCTGCTATCATTATTGCTTCCATTGGCACACCCCCTGATAATTGTATGAAAATGAGTATACCGGCAAGATACGACAGAATATGTCATTTTGAAAATTAAGCACAAAATTATGAAACATCGCAGGAACATGTATGAAGAATGAACAGCCTGAAAAAGTGCTGCAATGGCTGCAGTCAAAACCGTCTCTGAACGAACTTGGTGATAAGTTCCCCGAAATACGGGAGAGCGTACGGCGCGAACTGGCTGAAATTGTTGCCAGTGGCTCATCTGCCGGGCTGCCGGCGTACCTCAAGCGGATGATGCAGGAAGAGCGGTTTTTAGGGAAGAAACATCACAACAGTCGCGGAGATATGAAAACAGCCGCCACATTAATGGAACAGGTTGCACGCACTCGAATGGCACACCTGGCAATAAAGCAGCATCTGATTTCGGAGGCGACCGGGGTTGAAAAAGGAACGGTGCGTTTTAACCTTTTTAATGGTTATCTTGCCCAAAAACTTCTTTTTAGCGATGGTCTGGAGCGTAAACCGGCATCACAGTTCTGGTTCCGTATTATCTGGCCGCTGCTGTGGCAGCGGCGGCTCCTTATGCCGCTCGTTCAGCCGGAGGGGATATATTGTTTTTACTCCGGGCTTCTGGTTACGGCCCTTGCAGAGTTGATAGGGACACGGAGCTGTCTGGAAATTGCTGCAGGAGACGGGACATTGACACGGTTTCTGGTTGACAGGGGGATTGCAATTACGGCGACTGATGACCAAAGCTGGAGTCACGAGGTCAAATATCCGGAATTTGTGGTGAAGCGGGATGCTCAGGAGGCACTCCGAGAGTACACTCCCGAAGTGGCTCTCTGCTCATGGCCGCCGGCCGGCAATACCTTTGAACAGCAGGTGTTCAGGACCAAAAGTGTGCAGATGTATATTGTCATCAGCAGTCGGCATCGCTTTGCCGCCGGGAACTGGGAGGAGTACCATGCGCAATCAGCCTTTGAGTTTGCGGAAGATACACGGTTGAGCCGTCTCGTACTACCGCCGGAACTGGATGCAGCGGTGTATGTTTTTCGAAGAAAACAGGCATGACGAAGAGTGGCGCGAGGTATTCCGTGTGGCAGGAATCAGCTCAGGGTTCGCCGCGCTCAGCTTCTGCAGAGGACATTACCAGATCAACGCGTCGATTTCTGGCGCGTCCTTCGGGCGTTGCATTATCAGCTATGGGGCGGAATTCAGCATAACCGGTCGCCGATATTTTGTTGGCTTCGACGTCAAAATTTTTCAGCAGGTATTTCAGGCCATTTGTTGCACGAGCCGTTGACAGTTCCCAGTTTGACGGGAACTGAGACGTATGAATCGGGACATTATCGGTATGGCCCTCGAGTCGCAACGGGTTATTGTACTGGGTCATTACGTCAGCAATGGTATTGATCAGTTCATATGCCTCAGGCTTGATATCAGCCTGGCCGGAATTAAAAAAACCGGCTTCCTTGAGACTGACGACCAGTCCTCGTCGTGTAATTTCCAGTGTCACCTTGTTTTGAGCGCCCTGTTTAACAAGATATGCTTCAACGGCGGCTTTAATCTGACGGAAATCCTTCTCATCGGCCCGCGTTTTGGCATGACCGCTCCGCGTACGACCGATGGGTTGAACTTTTACTTCCGGCTTGAGTGATGGAATTATGGTGAGCGCTTGAGAGGGAATTACGTTGACTTTAGGGGCCGGCGCACCGGCGGTCGCCATGCCGAATGATGCTTGAATGGACTGCATGACCTCTTCAACTTTCTTCTTGTCACTCTGCCCCATCGCATATAACACGACAAAAACAGCAAACAGCAATGTAATGAAGTCGGCGTAGGAGACAAGCCAACGTTCGTGGTTAACATGCTTTTCCGGTTCTTTTTTGAGCGCCATGGCCGGTCAGTGCCCGCCTACGTAGGCCATAAGTTTCTGTTCGATAAAGTGCGGATTCTCTCCGTTCTGGATGGCAATGAGGCCTTCCAGTATCATTATTCGCCGCAACATCTCCTCTTTCATTCGTATCTTGAGTTTTGTTCCTATGGGCAGACAGATAACATTGGCAACAAGCAGGCCATAAATAGTTGCAACGAACGCAACGGCGATACCACCCCCGAGCTTGGTTGTATCCGAGAGGTTGCCCATAACGTGTATCAGACCAAGAACAGCACCAATGATGCCGATAGTCGGCGCAAATCCTCCCGCCGCTTCAAAAAACTCAACTGAATGCTTGAAATGATCTTCGTAGGCCATGATGTCGGCTTCCAGCGTTTCACGCAGTTTTTGGGGATCAATACCGTCAACCACCAGTGAGATCCCCTTTTTTATGAATGGGTCGCGAACCGACTGGGCCTCCTGTTCCAGCGAAATTAAACCGTTACGCCTCGCTTTGGTAGCATAGTTTATGATGTCTTTTACAACCTGTTCATGATCCACTTTTGTCGGCAAAAACGCAATTTTAATGTTCTTTAATGCACCGATAATAGAGGATAGCGGGAAGCAGACGAATGTTGCGCCAAAAGTTCCCCCTAACACTATTAATGCTGCGGTAGGCTGGACCAATGCAGAGAAGTGAACACCTTCGATTATCGCTCCGCCAATAATTGATCCGAAAGCAAGTGCTATGCCAACAATGGTAGCTAAATCCATACGCTAATAATCCCGACTGTGGAATGGAGTGTGGTCGTGTTTACCTTGTGTGCTGACGGTAAGCATACCGTCTGCCTGGTTTTTGTCCAAGTGAAACTGACTGGCTCTGACTCGGCCCAGGTATTTCTTAGCTGTTCGGATTGCTCCCCGCCGTGAAATCTTTGCACGGAAGGCAATTATCCGGCTTATGATAGCGCTGGCCCGATCGATAACGATATATCGATTGCCGTTAAAAAGAGTGATAACGGTGTCCGGAGTTTCCTCAATACAGATGATGTGGTCCGGGTTCAGATACATCAGCTGTTTATCCAGGCGCGTTACTGCAATCATATAAACCCCGATAGATGAGTGAGCAAATTCTATAAATATCAAAAGCCATACAAGGTCAAGCACTTTCTGTTCTTTTGGCCCTTATAATGCAGTCAGTCGGTTAGATGATGGCATCAATTGCATCAAAGTCAATGTAACGCTCTGCAATCGAATTTATTAAGTTGATTTTTTCAAGATCTTCCGGTCCAATTTTTGAGACATGTTCACGAAGCTGGTAAAAAGTTTCCGAGGAGGTTTCCTTAATACGAATATACGGGATGTTACTGTCATCCAGAATTCTTTGGGTTATGCTTGAAACAGGAACGTGGCCGGCAATAATCAGTCCGGCCAACCGCTTCTTGTACTCAGGAATATGGTGTAGAGCAGAAGCGGTAACGAGCAGCTCATCACGTGAACTGGTCACAATCAGCAAGGTTGACGCTTCCAGATGATCAATAACTATCTGTGAAGAGGCAGCGCCAAGCTGGATAGTATGACACAAACGTACTCTTTCAGCTGAATCACCGTGAAGCGGCAAACCAAGAAGTTCAGATATATGGTGCAGGGTCGGGTCTGCAAGGGTGGGAAGATAATCAAAGGCGCTTGTGACCATCATGCCACTGCCGGCAAAGGCCTTTTGTAAATAGGCGAGGGTATCTGCCCTTTTTTCCTTCACCAGTTTATTGGCCATTATGATGCGTACGTCGGCTCCTTCGCGCTGATACAGCGCAAGATTGAGCTCAACGGCATCGATGACATTGCCGATTCCGCCACCGGTCACCAGCAGAACCGGCGCATTCAGCTCCGCTGCAACCCGGGCATTGTTCATGCCGACGACCGAACCGACTCCGCCATGGCCGGCCCCCTCAATGATCAGGTAGTCATACTTTTTTTCCAGCGCGGCGCATGCAGCCCGAATCGCTTCGATAGGCGCCTTGGAATCAATCTCACCGTCAAGAAAACGACGGGTTGTTCCTGGTGACAACGTGACCGGAGACATAAGCGTGACATCATCTTCTACACCGAAGACGCTCGAAAACATCGCGGCGTCCTTATCGACAATAGTTCCGTTAAATACGATCCATTTCGGACCGAGTGGCTTCATGAAGCCGACTCGCGCATACCGTTGCTGTGCCAGATGCATCAGCGAAAGACTGATGGTGGTTTTACCGCAATGCTGTCCGGTGGCGCCGATGAATATTTTTTTACACACGCGTATCTCCTCCTGCTGTCAACGGGGTGTTGCGATTTTCTCGAAGAAATCATCAAAAACATCTTCGCCGGAAAGAAAACGAATAAATCGAACCCCCATCCCGCTTTTTTTAACGAGATGAAAGAGGTTTTGCGGTACTTTTTTTACCCACATGACCCGGCCCTCAATCTCAATAATTGAGCTGTCAGGGAGCGTAATTTGTATTTTTACTATTGCGTTAAGGGGGGCGGCATTGGGTGTCTTGATGAACATACCGGTCATTGAAATATCATCAGTAAACGCCACTCTTGCAAGGTCATCGAGACCAAAGCGGATGGCAATTCGTTGCTTGATACGCCTGATGTCCCGTTTATCTGCCACGCTGTTCGACCCGGTGTCTGACTTGGAATAAGCTGCCATCCTATACTGGTTAACGCACCATGCCAGAATTATTCCACAATTTCAATAGATAGCAGGTTGCAGGTGAAAATAGAGCATTCATTGGGTTGGCCCGTATCTGCCTAACCCTGATAAACAGGATAAGTGCGTTAACGAAGCTGTTTTCTGCCTGAAAAGCGCAGAAATCAGCTTCTAACTTCCTAAAATTGAATTGACAGCGCAGCAGCAATCATCTACTTTGACGCAAAGCTGGGGGAGTTTCGACTGAGAGCGGTATAACCGCGACCCTTCGTACCTGATCCGGGTAATGCCGGCGTAGGGAAGCGCGACCGACTGATGTTCTCAACAAGCCGCTGCTGCGGTTTTTTTTGTGTGTGGAGGTTGATATGAAGATCCTGTTAAACGGAGATTTTGTAGAGACGGCAGAAGGGGCTACGATCGCGTCGCTTCTCCGGCAGCTTGACATCAGCCGGGAGCGGGTGGCGGTGGAGTTGAATGCCGATATAGCCCCGAAGGCTGACTATGAAAAACAGCTTCTTTGTGATGGCGATAAAATTGAAATAGTTCATTTTGTTGGTGGAGGGTAACCGGTATGACTCAAAATGCAGACACGTTGATTATTGGCGGGCGGGAGTTCACTTCACGCCTGATGGTCGGCACCGGTAAGTATGCCAGTTTTGAACAGACCGCCCGGGCACTGGAAATCTCCGGTGCCCAGATCATTACCGTTGCAGTGCGCCGGGTAAATCTTGATCGCAGTAAAGAATCGCTGCTCGACTACATCGACCTGAAAAAATACACACTGCTCCCCAACACTGCCGGCTGCTACACGGCTGAAGACGCTGTGCGCACCTGCCGCCTGGCCCGCGAGGCCGGCATGTCAGATTTTGTCAAACTGGAGGTCCTGGGCGACGAAAAAACCCTGTTCCCGGATAATGAAGAGCTGCTCAAGGCCGCAAAAATACTGATAGCAGATGGTTTTACCGTGCTGCCGTACTGTAGTGATGATGTGATTGTCTGTAAAAAACTGGAAGACCTCGGTTGTGCGGCAGTCATGCCTCTGGGCGCTCCGATCGGCAGTGGTCTTGGTATTCGCAATCCGTACAATATCCGTATCATTCTCGAGAATGTCACTGTGCCGGTAATTGTCGATGCAGGAGTTGGTTCAGCGTCCGATGCCGCAATCGCAATGGAGCTCGGGTGTGCCGGAGTTCTTATGAATACCGCCATTGCCGGAGCGCTGGACCCGATCGCCATGGCGGAAGCGATGAAGCTGGCGGTGATTGCCGGAAGATTGTCGTTCAAGGCCGGGCGGATACCCCGTAAGCTCTACGCGAATGCCTCAAGTCCACTTGACGGCATGATCGGTTAATTCCCGCACGTGATGCAGATGTCAGACTTCAGCCTGTATCTGATTACTGATCGGCATCAGACCGGTGGCAGAGCGCTGACAGAGGTGGTGCGTCACTCCCTTGAGGGGGGCGTCAGAGCCGTTCAGCTTCGCGAGAAAGATCTCTCCGGAGCGGCACTGTATCGTCTGGCCGTGAAATTGAGGTTGCTCACGTCTGAATTTAATGCCCGACTTATCATCAATGATCGCCCGGATATCGCTCTGGCTGTAGAGGCCGATGGCGTTCATGTCGGTGTCGGAAGCCTGCCTGTTGCCGTTGTCCGCCGCTTGATGGGAAAGGATAAAATCATCGGCTACTCAGCTCATGCCATCGATGAAGCCCTGTCCGCGCAAGCTGGCGGTGCCGATTTCGTCACCTTCGGTCCGGTGTACACCACCCCTTCAAAAAGTGCGTATGGTGCACCGTGTGGTGTCAAAAAACTGGCAGAGGCAGCATCGGCATTAACTGTACCGGTCATCGGCCTGGGGGGGATCTCCGAGGCACGGGTTTTTGAAGTGCTGACTGCCAACGTACAGGGCATTGCAATGATCTCTGCCATAATGGCGGCAGCGGACCCACGCGCAGCTGCCGCATCCCTGCTGAAAAAGATTGAAGAGAATGCCTGACACTCCTGATAAACGACTCCACCCACAACTGCACATAAACTCCTACGGGAACTATCTTCGTCACCGCTTTGGCTTCCGGGTCAGCAAGGTAAACGTGGATGCCGGCTTTACCTGCCCCAACCGAGATGGCAGCAAGGGGATCGGCGGCTGCATTTATTGTAATAACGTATCGTTTTCCCCGAAAGGCACCCAAGCCATCGTACCACTGGAAGAGCAGATGGCCGCGGGAATAGCCTATCACCGCATTCGCCTCGGTTCCGATAAATTTATCATATATTTCCAGAAATACACTAACACGTATGGCTCCGTTGAATTGCTGGCAGAGCTGTATCATCGTGCACTTGATCACCCCGATGTCATCGGAATCTCGGTCGGAACGCGGCCTGACTCCTTGAGCGACGAAGCGCTCGAGCTGTTGACCGATATCGCCCGAACAAAGTATGTCTGCCTTGAGCTGGGATTGCAGTCGATGGATGACGGTATTTTGACTCGAATCAACCGTGGGCACACGCTGGATGATTTCATCGGTGCGGTGAAGCGGGCTACTGGTCGAAATTTCGACATATGTGCCCATCTTATCCATGGTTTTCCGGGAGAGAGTGCAGAAGAGTTTCTCAAGACGGCTGAACTAATGGCCGACTTGCCGATCGATTCGCTGAAACTGCATCAACTGCATGCCGTTGCAGGTACGGAATTGGCGGAGCTGTATCGCCGTGGAGAGTTTGTTCCCCTAACGCTGGAGCAGTATGTAAGGACAATTGCAGACTTTCTTGAGTTGCTACCACCGCATATCGCCATTCAGCGGCTCTATGGCTCGGCTCCTCTCGACATCTGCGTTGCCCCGCAGTGGGGGTTGAAGAATAACCAGATGTGGTACGCTATTGTCAATGAATTGACGAGACGCGGCAGCTGGCAGGGGTGCCGATTAGCGGCATCGTAACATTTCACCTGGTCACCCCAATCCGGTGTAACGACGGGAATCAGTGCCCGGTTGAAATGCTTGCTTCCACGGCGAAACGCTTGATCTTGCGGGTCGTTGTTTTCGGGAACTCATCTTCGCGGATGGTGAACTTGCGCACCCGTTTGTAATCTGCCAATCCGTTACATGCTTTCTGTATCTCAACCCGCAACAGTGCCTCCACGTCACCCTCACTCATCGGGCAGTTGCCATCAATGCGGCATTGCGTATCAATCGCCTCCTGTTCAGGATAGATAATGGCGTGAATTTCCTCGGATGTGCCGACACGATGGCCGTAAACCATAACTTCCGCAATGAACGGACTTTTGAGAAGCTCGTTTTCCACCTCCTCCGGATAGACGTTCTTACCGTTGGGAGTAACGATCAGGTTTTTTACCCGGCCGCTAATAGTCAAAAAACCGTCACCACTAAGAAAGCCGAGGTCGCCGGTACGATACCAGCCATCGGCAAGGACTTCTGCGGTAGCCTGCGGGTTCTTATAATACCCCTGCATAACGTTTGGTCCTTTGACAATGATCTCCCCCACCCCTTCATCGTTTGGCGCATCAATCCGCACTTCAACGCGATCAAGCAGACGGCCGATGGTGCCGAGTCGTTTCGCACCCGGCTGCTCTGCACTGATAATCGGGGATGTTTCGGTAATCCCGTACCCTTGATAAATCGACAGCCCGAACTCAGTCATTCCTTTGGCTATAGCCGGATCAAGCGCAGCTCCGCCACTGATGAAAATGGTGCCGGAGCCAAATGCCTGGCGTACCTTGGAGGTAACGATCGGTCGAGTGAGCGGCATTGAAAAGAGCAGTTGTGACAGTTTTTTTGAATGTATATTTTTCATGACCCGGTCGAGGATCATACGGTACACCACCGGAACAGCAAGAAAAAAGGTTGGTTTAACTTCCGCCAGATTTTCCCCGAGCTTTTTCAGTGATTCACAGAAAGAAACCTTTCCTCCCAGTGAGAGCGGCAGAAGAACGCCACAAACCTGTTCGAAGACATGATTAATCGGCAGAAAAGACAGGGTATGGATACTGTTGTCGAGCCTGAAGTGGGCGGCAGCCCCCTTGATATTGGAAACAATATTGGCGTGGCTGAGCATGGCGCCTTTGGAGCGTCCGGTCGTTCCTGAAGTGTACAGAATGACAGCGGTATCATTCGGGTTACGTGGCTTTTCCGGGAGTGGCGCGCTATGACAGAGAGCGTTCAACGGGAGGAATTTTCCCTCCCGGCTCAGTTTATTGCGAAGCCGTTCGACCGGGTCAAAAGGATCAGCAGGCTCTGTCTTTGCACCAGCTTCAGAAATGGATGGCGACAGCAGACGATATGCCTGCCGGGCGAGAACTTCCATCGTGGTGCGGCGCTCAAGCGGCAGGTCCACGGATGCAACGAGATTCCGCCACTCTTCAATCAGTACATCCAGCACCTGCACCGCCTGCGAATTAGCGTCGTCCGCTGCGGCTGGAGCAAGTGTCACAATAGTTTCCAGAGCCGGTATGTCCGTGAAAATTTCAAGAACCAGGTCGAGACAGGGTGGGGCAGTGAACACGAAGCGGGCGTCACAATCGGTCAGTATATGCCGTAGTTCAGCCGCTTTCAGCTCCTTATCGATGGGGACAACAACCCCGCCCGCCTTGAGAATCCCGACATAGGCCGCAATCCATTGCGGTGACGAAGGTGCCAGGAGAGCCGCATGATCACCGATATTGAAACCGCTCTTGATCATGCCGGCAGCGATGCGATCTGACAGTTCCCACAATGCGCCGTAGGTCATGCTCTGCCATGTCCCGGCAAGTTTGTACTGCAGCGCCGGCTGGTCGCTATACTTCTGGCAACTCTCTCTGATCAGGGAATCTATGGTTTGCACGCGAAACCTCCATAACGGCATTTTGGCCGCATAGTAGCATAGCGGAACACTGTTTTGTCAAAGCAAAAGCACTGCCTGACGGCCAGAAAATGCTTTTTCGGAGAAGCCGGGAATGATATAGTGCCGTCACGCAAAATTGCGGCAGCACTCCCCGATAACATCCAAATAAACGGGATATGTTCCCATACACCAAGGAGTACCACAATGTCTGAACTTCGTGTCCGTTTCGCCCCCAGTCCTACCGGTTACCTTCATGTCGGCGGTGCCCGAACCGCACTTTTCAACTGGCTGTTGGCCAAAAACAGAGGCGGCACATTCATTTTGCGCATTGAAGACACCGATGTGGAACGTTCCACAAAAGAGTCTGTCGATGCAATTCTGGAAGGGATGAAGTGGCTTGGGCTTGATTGGGACGAGGGACCATTCTATCAATCTGATTACTTTCCGCTCTATAAGGAGTATGTGCAAAAACTTGTCGCTTCCGGCAAAGCGTACAAGTGCTATTGCACGGCTGAAGAGCTTGATGCCAGGAGGAACCTGGCAATGGCGGAGGGGCGAAAACCGAAGTATGACGGCAGCTGCCGTGATCGTGCCGATCAGCCTGATGACCAGCCGCACGTTATCCGCTTCCGGGCGCCGCAGGGGGGGGCGACCAGCTTTGACGACCTGATAAAGGGAACCATTACCTTCCCGAATGAAGAGCTTGATGACCTGATCATCCAGCGCACCGATGGCACACCGACGTACAATTTCTGCGTGGTTATCGACGATGCCACCATGCGCATAACCACGGTAATCCGGGGCGACGACCACGTTAACAACACGCCGCGTCAGGTCCAACTCTACGAAGCTCTTGGTTTTCCGGTGCCCCAGTTCGCCCACGTCCCAATGATTCTCGGCGCCGATAAAGCGCGTCTTTCCAAGCGGCACGGCGCCACCAGCGTCATCTCGTATCGCGATATGGGATATCTGCCGGAAGCGCTTTGTAACTATCTGGTCCGTTTGGGATGGAGTCACGGCGACGACGAAATTTTCAGCCGCGAGGAGATGATCGCGAAATTTGATATCAGCAACGTGGGACGTTCAGCTTCGGTCTTCAATACGGAAAAGCTGAACTGGCTGAATGCCCACTATATCAAAAGCAGCCATCCGGAACGTCTGGCCGCTCTCCTGCTGCCGCATCTCTCCATCAGGGAGGTGTCAACGCTCAATGGCCCGGATCTGGTGGCGGTGGTCAAAACGCTGCAGGAACGCGCCCAGACCCTGGAGGAGATGGCCGAGCGCGCCGTGTTCTATTACAATGCCCCGGTCGCCTATGATGATGCAGCTCTGGCAAAGTTTGACAAGGAATTGCTGCTGGCGGTTTTTACTGCGGTAATTGAAAAACTTTCATCGACATCGGTTGCAGATGAAAGCGAAATTGATGCCCTCTTCAAAACCGTCTGTAGCGAGAACAGCTGGAAGATGGGACAGGTCGGGCAACCAGTCAGGATTGCACTTTCGGGTGGTACGCACGCTCCGGGAATCGGGGAAATTGTGGTGACACTCGGAGTGGAGGAGACCATTCGGAGGATTCTGGCGGCACGTGAGTTTGTAGCGGCAAAATAACCGCATAAACGCTCTACATCATATCCCTGTCCCATCGTCTCCGGAATCTCTGTTTCCGGAGACGATGCTCCGTTTGAAGAACAGACACATCTCCATTGCAAGTCGGTAAAAACAGTGGAAAATCCGAAAAGCCCTCCGAATTTGTGATTTGTTCCCAATAGATAAAGGTTACCCGAATGATAGCTTCTGAAACGCTTGCCACTCTCGAATTCGACAAAATTCTTTCCGAAATTTCCCGTCATGCCCACAGCTCCTGTACGATTGATCGTATCGGCAGAATCCGTCCGCTCAATAGCCTTCAGGAAATCAGAACTATATCAGGGCGTATCGGCGAGATCCGCGCCCTTGATCTGGCAGGCATCTCTCTTGCTCTGGGGAGTTTTGAGGATATCCGTCCCTCTCTTGAACAGTTACGACCGGTTGGAGCCGTTCTGCCGCCGCAGGAACTGCTGCTGTTTGTTCCGGTTTTTCGTCTCTATGCCGCTCTGGCCCGCCAGTGTGCACATCGTGACGACATCCCGCTGTTGCGCTCAATTGATCCGCCGCTGCAGGGGTTTCCCGATATCCTTGAACCGCTGGCGGCCTCAATTGACGCCGATGGCAGCATCATGGATTCTGCCTCAACGCTGCTTAAGGAGATCCGCCGTGCCAAACGGGGGCTGGCGGGACGCATCCGCAAAAAGATCGAGGAGATAATCCGGGAGAGCGGCATTGAAAAATTTCTTCAGGATGATTTCATAACGCAGCGTTCCGGGCGTTGGGTGATTCCGGTGCGCATGGATTCCAAAGGAATGGTCAAGGGAGTGGTACATGATGTCTCTTCCTCGGGCGAAACGGCATTCATGGAGCCGCTGGAAATTATCCCCTTTGTCAATGAACTTGAAAACCTGACCGCCGAGGAAAAAGCCGAGGAGATCCGCATTCTGCGCCAGCTCTCCAGCTGGCTGCGCGATGACGCTGATCAGATTGCCGCCTGTTTCGAAACGCTGCTGGAGTTGGATCTGCTGAACAGCATGGCACGTTTTGCCAGCGTGTTCGATCTGGAGCCGGCTGCGATCAATGAGCAGGGTTCGATGCGACTGGTGGAAGCACGTCATCCGCTGCTGCTGATGATGCAGAAGCGGGGGCTTGTAAAACAGGTGGAGCCGCTTGGTCTGGAGCTGGGAGGGGGGAGCGGCGCATCTGACCCCGCTTCGGTTATGGTGATCACCGGTCCCAATGCGGGGGGTAAAACCATTGCCCTTAAAACATCAGGAATGCTGGTGCTGATGGCACTTTCCGGTCTGCCGGTGCCGGCAGGAGCGCGCTCAACCTTTCCGCTGATTGATTCGCTTCTGGTTGATATCGGTGATGAACAGTCGATTGAACGGAGCCATTCCACTTTTTCTGCCCATGCGGCGCGAATTACCGCCATTCTTGGCCAGAGCGGCACCCGCACACTCGTGCTGCTGGATGAGCTGGGGGCCGGCACCGAACCGCTGCAGGGGGCGGCTATTGCCTGCGGCGTGCTGCATGAACTGCAGCAGCAGGGCTGCATGGTGATTGCGACGACGCACTTGAGCGACATCATCGGCTTTGTCCACCAAACGCCCGGTATGATCAATGCCGGAATGGAGTTTGACGACGCCAGTTTTACTCCGCTATATCGACTGATCATCGGCGAACCGGGGCAGTCACATGCGGTGGAGATAGCCCGTCGCTTCGGCATGCCGGAGCGGGTGATCACCTTTGCCCGTCAGATGCTCGGCAACGCCGGAAGCGAATTTGCCGGCCTGTTAACAGAACTCCGCCAGAAGCGGAAAGAGTTTGAAGATCTCCGTGCGGCACTTGATGCGCGTGACCGGTCGTTGAATCAGCGGAGCACCGATCTTGATGCCCGGGCGGATGAAGTGCTCCGGATCCGTAAAGAGGCTGCGGAAAAGGGGTGGAACGATGCCAAAGAGCTCATCTCCGCCACAAGACGCCGTACCAATGCACTGCTGGACGAGTTAAAGCGTGAGAAACGGAGTGAAATCGCTGACGAGTTGCGACAGGTAGAGACGGAGCTGACGGCGCAGCTTAAGCCGGGCAACGAGCAGCCGGAGCTGCAGTCACTAACATCAGTACGGGTGGGTGATCCGGTTCATATCCGTTCGTTACGCTGTGACGGTGTTGTGTTGGCCGTGGATGAACGGAGCGGCAAAACGCGGATCAGGGCGGGTCGGATGGAGCTGGAGGTACCGCTGGCAGAGCTGGCCGCACCGCAGTCAAAGGGGGGCGGCATGAAAAAGAAGCCGTCGGCCGGAATTTGGCGCACCACGATTGAGGAAAGTGAACAGCGTGAGTTAACGCTTATCGGCAAGCGGGTGGAAGAGGCGCTGACTGAGCTGGAGCCGTTTATCAACCACGCTACTGCGGCAGGTCTGCAGGAGGTGCGGGTTATTCATGGCATGGGCACCGGCCGGTTGCGCGATGCGGTGCGGGAAGAGTTGGGGCGTCATCCGCTGGTCGAGGGATTCAGGTCGGGTGAACCGCATGAAGGGCGGGATGGGGCTACCGTAGTGACGTTGCGGACGTAAACGAATACTCAGATTCTGGCCAATCCCATACACAGTAACAGTAGAGGGCATATCCATTCTGATATGCCCTCTAACTGTTTGTTTTCAAGTGGTTACTTTGACCAGATAAAGAGCGAAGGAGATGGTGTCCCTGTTGTAGGACCTTGCGTTACCGTTCCTACCATAAGGTTTTTATTCAGTGCCATGATGCCGCTAAACGTCCAGGGCCAATCACCAGAAGTGCTTAATATGCCTCCGGTTGACATTACAGAAAAACTGGCTGAAGAATCGGATAGCTCACTATTGCTCTGGGTTATGCTGCTAACGAGAGCATTCCCTAACGTGTCAAAAGTTGTAGTTGCTCTCCCCCATTCCGTTTGTCCTTGCAACATCACATAGCTGGTCCTCCATGATCCCTGCATATCGGCGAGCGAGAATGATGTGCCGCCGGTTCTTACGTAAAAGTAAAGGCCAATGGTTCCGTCATTTTTTATTCCTACATAAATCATAAGATTTTTATCTGATGATAAAACACCCTGGCCAGTAATCGCTGACGCAGTTACGATACCTTGAAAATCAAGGGTTAGATTATCAGGTGAGTCCGGCGTTTGCCCTGATACGTTTGTAGAAAAATTTGTGAGCAGAGTTGCTCCAAGGCTGTTAATGTTGACGTCGGCATGACTCCATCCGTTATAATTGGTATCTCCACTCGTTCCCTGTAAAAAAAGACCATTCAGTTTCCATGTTCCTTGCAGGTCGCTCTGCTGAAAACCATTACCCGTCTTCACCATAATATAGAGGCTCTTATCAATCGGTGTACCGCCAGTACCGATAATAAGTTGTTTATTACTGGTCATGTACATTTTAGTAGAAGGGTCGGGGTCGGGACTGGTGACACTGACCGTTCCGTCGGAAGTTATAGCAAACCCCCACGGAGTTGTCGGTGAAGTCCCGCCATCTGATTTTGTGCCACCTGAAAACACACCTTGCGCATTCGCATCAATTGTCACGAAGCCTTGCGCCCAATATGAATTGTTACTATCAATAATCAATTGGAAGTATTGCCACGTTCCCTGCAAATCACTTCCGGTATAATCAGGGGTAGAAGTATTCCCTCCCCCGGTATCAGTGCCATCGGTGTTGGCGAAAATATCAGTTGCTGCGTTTGTAATATTTGCCGGGTTGTTATTGACCGTCACTATCCCGTTTGATGTAATCACAGAAACGATAGTTTGGCCATTGTGATTGATAGTGAAATCTCCCGCTGCGGCAACTATATTAATTTTTGTAAAGACCAAATCAATACCCTGCTCAATTACCAGTGTGCCATTCATAAAATCTCGTTGCGTGGTGGGCACTGAGGAGGGATAAAGACCGTCAAGGCTTGTTATCAGGCTATCGGTAATATACGTAATATTTGCCATTATTGCAGGCAATCCGGCGGGATTGTTATAGATTGCGTCAACAGAGGAAACCCCTGCGGCTTTCTTTACACAGAGGTCGGTAAGCGGATTGATGTTTGTGACAGAGATAGAATCCGTTGCCGAATAAAAACTGCCCGCTTTGAGGATAAAAGGAGCTTTCATGTCATTAACAGAGAATTTGAATCGCCCGTTCGAGTCGATTGCCGATCTGATTTCTGTCCCTTGCACATCCTTTAAATATGCCGTTCCGGTAAGCGCTGCTCCCTGCGATGCCGTCCCGGTAATTGTCTTCGAGACTACATCGGCAAAAGGAACCGTATCACTTGCAGTGCCGCCGCTGCAGCCCTGAAGGGAAAGTATCGTCAAAGACATCAATAATAAACATGAGAATATATATCGCATCGTCCCTCTGGGATCTTTCCTTCAATGGATTCATTACAAGCGGATCTAATGAATATAGTACTTTAACCCGAACAGTATGTTGTGACTGCCAAGATTGGATGAAACACGATCTATGTCAAAATCATTCGTACCGAAATAGCGATAGCCCAGATCAAATGCCATCCTTCTGTTAATCATAACATTTCCGCCAAAACCAACCTGATATGCAAATGCGGTTGCACTGTCACTGTTCCAAATTCTGGAACCATTAACATCGGCACTGGACATGTTGACATTGGCGAAGCCAAGCCCAGCTCCTACATACGGAGTAAAAACCATGGAGGGCTGAAAATCATAATACGCATTAACCATCATACCAAGGCTCCGAAAATCGGAGTTCAGATTCCTGGTCATCCATGGCGATTTAAACTTGTCAGTATCGGCCTTTTTGTAGTTTACTTCCGCCTCTAATCTGAATCCCAATCCGAACTCATGGCCAATCACAGCACTGAGAGACAGGCCCGGGTCATAACTTACATCAGCCACAGTGCCATTTGAATCAGTTACTGAACTGTCATCGGACAGAACAACGCCTGCCGATGCTCCAACATAGCTTCTGATAGGCCCGGCACATACATTTGATGCGGCCAATAACAACACACATAATATGCAGCAAGTTAAATTCCGCATTGAGCTCTCCTGATGTAGATAGATTATTTTACGGTATACCCGTCAACCGAGCGGCCTGAACAGGAATAATTGACTTCTCGTGTAACCATGCGCGTTATTCTGCCGGTATCCATGTTGAGTTTTCTGGCAAAAATAACGACCTTGTTATTGTTCTGGAAACTGTATGTCCCTACAATGGCGTCAGACTGAAAATATTCATCTTTTTTTATCTCACTGGCTTTTCTGGTCAGCACCACAAGGCCGTTTTCGGACAGTTTGAAATATTTTGCAAACTCCGCCTGAATGATCTTAGTGCAGCAGACGTTGTTCAGGCTTCCCCGCATCAATTCTCCCATGAGAAGTCCTGACTGGTTCGGGAGGAATGTCTGCAAATCTGCAAAGTCAGTCACTAATACTGTTGCACGATCTAATTCATCACGATTTGCACACACTTGTGAAGAGCCTTTGGTGTCAGCGGGCTTTTGAGGGTAATCTGTGCAGTTATCCGTGCAAAGTTCAGCGGCAATGCCCTGAAACAGATCCTTGAGATCAGTTGAATCGAGAAGGATTGGAAGTGTTTTATTGGAGCAAGAACCCCCGAATAGGGGCTTTGTCGAGGCACAACCTGCAGACAATGTTACAGCAATCAATACAATTACCAGGCGGTATATCAACGGAGCACCCCTTGTTTATGGAGGTCGCCCCCCCAGCATACGGGGTTTTCTTTGCAGTTGAGCGGTGTGTCACCAACAATTTTCATGGATTTAAGGCTGTCGGTGTTAAATAGCAACGAATCAGTGAACCAATTAACTGGCATATGTATCTGTCCGGAAGATGCGACGAGGCCGTTGTTGATATCGACAACTCGAGCGTTGACAATTATATGGTTTCCGGAAACGGAATACGTACCTGTTACAATACCACCGACCTTATATGATTCGCGGATTTTTTGTATATCCCTGCTCAATGTAAATTCACCGGCTTCATTAATCACAACATCTTTGGTCAGCCTGACCTCAAAAACCCTCCATTTGCGAACTTGCAACTCATGTATCATGTTTTCTGCCACGAGCCGTCCGAAAGCGTTAGTCTCGGAAAGTTTATTCAAATTGGAAAAGCTGGTAACTATAAAGGTGTTATCGAGACTTTTTCGATCAGCATTCCGTTCAATCTGGTCTGCCATAAAAATCATCTGTGCATTGAACCGTCCAACCGATGTCTGGCTTTGCTGGATGTTTAGCGATTCGTCAATTATGTAGCGCTGGTCGGAATTGAGCTTGGCCACCTGCGATGCTCCGTTGTAGGGATATTTTGCCGAATTGGCGCAACCGGCAATTACCACTACTGTGATGGCAAGTAAAAAACTCGTAAACAATTTACAACTCATCTCTCACCTCCGAATACCATTTGGTTAGTTACAGAGTTTTGTGGGAGCAGGATGTATTCAACCCGGTTTGATTCATATTCACTCTGTTTGGAGCGATATGACACCGGATAGTCTTGACCGTAACATGAATGCCCATTGTCCCAGGTGACACTGTAGGTATCACGGAAGCAGAGATTGTTGTTGGTGCAGGGGGTAAAAAACCTGCTTTGTGTGCCATTGTCTATTACCAGCGGTGTCGCATAACAGCCAAATAAAAAACAGGGTAAAACCAGTGCCAACGCTGATATTCTCATAAATCGTCCCCCTCCTTCAATGTATATACAACATGGTACCTATGCCAGCTTTCACCTAGTAATGTATCGGCAAAAAAGCTTTACCCTTGAGTAATAATAGAAAGTTTAATGAGTAATTCTTTTGTCTCTTTGGCTGAATAGGGTCAGGGCTGTCACTGGGGTCTATCATTATTTTAACTTTCACCTCTGCTCGCTAATGATTTAAATATCAAACACCAATATCCATGGTTCCTTCGCCGCTGCGGCAGGTCTGCAGAAGAAGCGGGTTATTCATGGCATTGATACCGGCCGGATGCGCGATGCGGTGCAGGAAGCGGCATCCGCTGGTTGAGGGATTCAGGCCGGGTGAGCCGCACGAAGGACGGGACGACGCTTCGGTGGTGACGTTGCGGACGTAAACGGTTTTAGCCGATTTTCACCGAGCGCATTGACAGCGAACCAAGCGACAATCCTTCGGCAAAGAACGACACCGGCTCGCCTGGCTGCTGCAGTCCCAGAATGAAGAGCAGTGGCAGATAGTGCTCGTTGGTCGGAATTGAAAGATGGGCCGTTTCTCCAATCGCCGGATAGTCTACCAACTGATCGTGATTGCCGGAGGTGATAAGTTCTGCCGCTGCCTTGTCAAACCCGGATGCCCAGGGATAGGGTTCCCTGGTATGCCATTGCAGCATACGCAGGTTATGAACAATATTGCCGCTGCCGAGGATCAGCACCTCTTCACTTCGTAATACAGCCAGTTCTCTTCCCAGCTCGTAGTGAAAACGCGGCTGCTCCGTTCGGTTGAGGCTCAGCTGCACGATTGGAATATCTGCCTCCGGGTACATACGCCGTAGCACTGACCAGGATCCGTGATCAAGTCCCCATCTGCTATCCAGTTCTACTGTTGTTGCTTTCACTATTCCCCGCACTTGTTTTGCCAATTCCGGTGAGCCGGGAGCCGGATAGTGTACCTGAAACAATTCATCCGGAAAACCAAAAAAATCGTGGATCGTTTGTGGCTGTGCCATGGCGGTGACAAACGTCCCATCGGTTTCCCAGTGAGCCGAGATACAGAGGATAGCTTTTGGCCGTGGTATCGAAGCAGCAACATCGCGCCATGCAGTAACGTATTCGTTCTCTTCAATGGCGTTCATTGGGCTGCCGTGGCCGATGAAAATGGCGGGCATACGTTGTGTAGTGTGCGGTGTCATAGTGGTCACGGTTCTGTATTTGGGAAGGCACAGCGGCGGCAGGGGTTTCCTCCTCCGGTCGATGCTGCCGTTAGAAAGACAGGCTATCCATTATCACATTAATCTCCGTTCAAATAGATTAATCTGAGATACCCTATACATTATTTAATGTCAACCGGCAGATTCTAAACGAATCCGAACGTAAACGTAATTCAGTTTCCTTTAGAACATTACTTGGAGGCACATGAGACAAACGGGCGGGTACATTTCATATTTTTTATTTTGACCTCGCCATTTTTTTCTGCTATATCAAGATAACTTGATATAAATAAATTGTGCACCTTGATATAATATGCTAAACACATTCAAAGCTTTAGCTGATCCCTGCCGCCTGCGCTTGACTGCGGTTCTTATGGCCGGTGAATTCACCGTACAGGAATTGACCGGCATCATGGCCATGGGGCAATCGCGGATTTCCCGGCACCTGAAAATTCTGACCGAAGCGGGAGTGCTGTCCGTCAAGCGCCAGGGAACGTGGAGCTACTTTCGGGTTGGTGAAGGGAACCGTTTTTTTACCGCCATTCGCGCCACCTTTGAACGGGAAATGGCAACTCTGCCCGAACGGCACCGCGATTTGAATGCCGTAGCGGCAGCACTGGAGGAACGGCGCAGACGCAGTCGGGAGTTTTTCGATCAGCATGCCCGGCAGTGGGATGACCTGGCCAGAACACTTTTACCGGTACCCGAGTACCGTCAGCGCCTGCTTGAGCTTGTTCCGCACGGCGGCACAGTGCTTGAGATCGGTGTCGGCACCGGCGGTCTGTTGACCGAACTGGCAACGCGAGCGGAAACAGTGATTGGCGTCGATCACTCTCCGGCGATGCTGGAGGAAGCCGGTCGAACGATGGCGGATAACGGCTGTACCGGCATAGATCTCCGTTTGGGAGAGATGACCCACCTGCCACTGTCCAATGCTGCAGTTGGCTGTGTCATAGCCAACATGGTACTGCATCATGCCGCCGATCCGGCAACGGTTCTCGCCGAATTTCGTCGGGTACTGGCTCCCGGCGGTACGCTGCTGCTGGCTGATCTTGCCCGTCACGAGCGCGAGTCCGCACGGGAACAGCTGGCTGATCAGTGGCTCGGTTTCGAAGAGACGGAACTAAAGTCGTGGCTCACTGCGGCAGGTTTTGTCTCCGCAAAGAGCGAGCGCGTTGAAGCGGGGAGCGGCCAGGAGTCGGTATTGATAGTACGAGCTTCTACAACATAACGTTCACAAAACAGAAAAGGAGAACAACCATGTCACAGGATTACATCGTAGCAGACCTGAAACTGGCCGATTGGGGCCGCAAAGAAATCAGGATCGCTGAAACAGAAATGCCCGGATTGATGGCCATCCGCGAAGAGTTTGCCGCCTCTCAGTCGCTGAAAGGCGCCCGCATCACCGGCTCACTCCACATGACGATTCAGACAGCCGTACTGATTGAAACGTTGACTGCTCTGGGAGCCGAGGTGCGTTGGGCTTCCTGCAATATCTTCTCAACCCAGGATCACGCCGCTGCCGCCATTGCTGCCACAGGTGTGCCGGTCTTCGCCGTTAAAGGTGAAACGCTCGAGCAGTACTGGGATTATACCCACCGCATCTTCGAATGGAGTGACGGCGGTTTTTCCAACATGATTCTGGACGACGGCGGTGATGCCACGCTGCTGCTGCACCTGGGAGCCAAGGCCGAAAAGGATCTCTCCGTTCTCGCCAACCCCGGTTCGGAAGAAGAAACGATCCTCTACGCCGCCATCAAGGCCAAGCTGGCAGTTGACCCAACCTGGTACTCCGTCCGCCTGACAAAAGTAAAAGGGGTAACTGAAGAGACCACCACCGGTGTGCACCGCCTGTACCAGATGCATGAGCGCGGCGATCTGAAATTTCCGGCCATCAACGTCAACGACTCGGTTACCAAATCCAAGTTCGATAACCTCTACGGCTGTCGCGAGTCATTGGTTGATGGCATCAAGCGCGCCACTGACGTCATGATCGCCGGCAAGGTTGCGCTGATCTGCGGCTACGGCGATGTCGGCAAAGGCTCTGCACAGGCGATGCGTGCACTCTCTGCACAGGTATGGGTAACTGAAGTTGATCCGATCTGTGCCCTGCAGGCCGCCATGGAAGGGTATCGCGTGGTGACGATGGAGTACGCCGCCGACAAGGCCGATATTTTTGTCACCTGCACCGGCAACTACCACGTCATCACCCACGATCACATGATAAAAATGAAGGATCAGGCCATCGTCTGCAACATTGGTCATTTCGACAATGAGATCGAAGTGGCGGCACTTGAAAAGTATCAATGGGAAGAGATAAAACCGCAGGTGGATCACATCATCTTCCCTGACGGCAAGCGCATCATCCTGCTGGCCAAGGGACGCCTGGTTAACCTTGGCTGCGGCACCGGTCATCCAAGCTACGTCATGTCCTCTTCCTTTGCCAATCAGACCATCGCCCAGATCGAGCTGTTCTGTAATCCGGGGAAATACCCTGTCGGCGTCTATGTTCTCCCCAAACATCTGGATGAGAAGGTTGCCCGCCTGCAGTTAAAGAAGCTGAATGCGCAGCTAAGCGTGCTGACTGACGAGCAGGCCGCCTATATCGGCGTACCGAAGGAAGGGCCGTACAAGGCTGAGCAGTATCGATATTAAGCATAACCCCATCCCCTCCCCGACCCTCCCCTTGAAAGGGAGGGAGAAACTTATGAGCATACTTAGTTAAGTGGGCGTACATGTCCAACTGGGTAGGAGGTTTTAAAAATCCCCTCCCCTTCAGGGGGTGGGTTCTTCGGGAGGTAATCGATTATGGAATGTCGCGTAGGATGTGCTGCCTGCTGTATTGCGCCGTCAATTTCCTCATCGATTCCGGGCATGACTGACGGTAAGTCCGCAGGCGAGCGTTGCACCCAGTTGACGGATGATAATCGTTGTATGCTCTTTGACAATAATGAACGACCGCAGGTCTGCAGAAACCTCCAGCCAAGCGAGGAAATGTGCGGGTCAAGCAATTCTGAAGCAATGGAGCGGCTGACTGAGTGGGAACAATTGACCCGACCGGAGACTACTTCTTCTGATCAGCCAGATTCAACGCCTTGATCAGATCGTCGGTAACATCCTTCGCATCAACAGAGCTGTCGATGTAAAGCAGTTCCTTTTTCACCACAATGGCGGCAAAACCGCCGGCTTTACCGTGGGCTACGGCAGATTGCTCGATTGCTCCGTAGAGCGCCTTCGTCTCTTTCTCCTGCAGGAGATAAAACTCCTCTTCCGATGCACGGGCAAATTTCTGGAACTCCTCCAGTTTTTTCTGGAACTCCTTCGACTTGGCCTCACGCTGCGCCGGAGTCATCGTCGCAATCTTCGCTTCAATCGAGGTTTTCAGTTTTTCAATCTGCTTCTTCTTGCCGTCTATTTTCCCCTGCAGCGAATCTTTCTTTGTATTTAACAGGCTCTTGAGCGCTTTGCCCCGCCCTGATTCAGAGCCGAGACGAACGATGTCCACATAGCCGATGCGGGCGCCTTGGGTCGTTACTGCCGGCTTTACTGCCGCCTCGACAGGAGCTGATACCGTAGCCGGCGGTGGGGCTGCCGCATTTTCCGCAACCGGATTATCGGCAGCGAAAACAAACGAAGGAAGGGCAACAACACAGGCGATCAGAATACTTTTGCAATAAGTGAACATGGCATCTCTCTTTATATGTGGGATTTTGTGGTGCGCATAGTGAGCATGTGTGCGTTCAAACGGGCCGTTTGCGGCGACGCAGGGCAATATATATCGTCCCTGTCAACAGGAACAGATAAAAAATCGCCAACGGGTGAGCAACGGTTAAAACGAGCGGCGTCATGGCCAGACGGGTGATGCCGCGAAGAACGGGATGTCGGGCAATATAATCTGCCACAGGCGGACTGGTGCGATAGTACAACGCAACAAAAGCCCGACCCGGTGCATTACTCAGGAGATGTTCGTCGCGAAATTTCCGTAACAGCTGCACCTGCGGATGTAAATAACTGCCGTATGCGGCGGTGGCGATGAAGCACCCGCCACTACTGCTCCCACTCACGGTCGGCGTCGGTGTTACCGGCGCGGTCAAACCGTCGGTACTGACGTTGGCATTCGCGCTGTCAAAGCTACCGGACGTGTTTGCAATAAGCAAAACCACTTCATCGGCGCTGCGGAAGGCATTATCGGTGTAAGAACTGCCATCGGTATTGGCAATGATTTCGGTGACGATACCGGAACTCTTTCTGAAAGCCGCAGTTTGAATGCCGGCACTTTTGGCCACCGTAATTGTCAGGGAAGGCACGCCGGCAGCGGGGGTAAATGCGTAATAGGCAAACGAGTAATGGGGGAGTGTGATTGACGTGTTGGTAACCGGGTACATCGAGTATGATGCGACAGGCGAGTAAGGATGTATTTTGCCTATTTCGGAGAGATGGGTTGACCACTCCTTCGTGTAGACCCTCTTGGCAAAACCAAAGAAATCGTTACTGAGGGAAGCGCCATACGTGGAAGAAAGTACGCTCTCCAGCACCGGCGCCATTGGAATATCATAGCCATTGGGGCTGTTGATGCCGGCCACTCTCTCCCAGGCATCACGAATCATGACCGGAGTATGCTTTTCTGACAGATAGCGATTAAAGATCCAGCGTCCGTAGCCTCCGCCCGTAGAGGTGCTTTCGTCAATATCCAGTGACATGGTGCTTTGTGTGAACCAGTTTGGGATATAGTTATACAGCTGGTTTACACTGTCATATAGCTCATCTTCCATCCAGGTGGAGGTTGCTTCAGCGTACCAGATATCAAAATAGTAATTATAGCCGTACTGTATTGCGTGATGATATTCATGTGCTGCGGTGATCTGCAGGCTCTGCAGCGGAGTGTAGGGGCCTTCGTGCAAGCCGGTATAGAGGTTTTCTGCAAAGTCATTTTCAAGCACTATATAGCTTGAATATGAATTTGGAAAAGGCTGCCCGACGTTATAATTCTGGTCAATGTAACCATTGGCCAACGTTGGTTGCTCGGCATATCCATAGAGTCCCATTCCCGAAAGTTCTTGCAGATAAATATCATAGGTCCCGGAAGTGCTGTTTAATGGAAGCGGAGCAGGACGATAATTGTAACTGCCGCTGTAGCTGCTGTAGACCTGTTCGAATGTTTCAGCAACTTGCCGAGCCCAGGCAGCAGGAGTTGTTATGTTCGAAAGCCCCGGCCAGGTATTTATCTGACTAACTTTGGGCGTGTCTGAGCCGCTGGTGGTGTAATGCACCTTGAAGTGTCCGCCGAAAGAGACCACTGATTGCTCAGGCCCCGAAAGGGCCGGCATCGCCAGTTGTTTCGCCAGAATTTTCTGTGTCGTTGGCTCCAAAAGTTTCCAGTCGCGTCGCAGGCCATGCTTGAGCGGCATGCCGCAGCGCGCGGCTCCCTGCGCTTCCGGCGCTTCCGGCGCAGCCGACAGTACCGCTTTTTGCCGTTGCGCATTCCGGGTCTCACCAAATTGCTGCAGGTAATAGTCATCCAGAGTTCCGGCAGTTACGGGCGCAGAAAGCTGAAACAGGGTGATAACGCCGAGGGTCAGCCGTACAAATAAGCGGCTCATCAATCCACCATCCTTTTGCCGGCCCTGAGCGGGACCAGTGTTGTTATGCCTCGTTCAACATTTATCTCTGCGGCAAATGGCCCGTTACTGACCGAATAGACGCCTGCGGGGAGTACAACCACAAAATAGCCATGATCGTCGGTCTGAACCGTGACAAGCTGTTTGCCCGCAGAGAAGATCAGAAGCGGAATGCGTGGGCAGGGATTAAATGATCTGCCGCTGCCGAGTTTGCCCCCGGAACTCTGAAAATAGCAGATACCGGCAATGACGCCGGAGTCGTCCGGGAGCTCGACGGACTCAGGCACGACCGCTTCGGTCGTCAGCACAACTGGCTGCACTTTTTCCCGTACCGCCACAAAAGCAGTTCCGGCATCTGCCGGACCGGGAGCAAACGCGGTGCCGTCGAAATGATAATAATTCCACACGTCGGCCGGACGTTTACTCGCTGCAGAGATCGGTGTCGAGAGCATCGTTCCGATGAGAAAAACAAGTAAAAAAGTGATTATTCTGGACATTGCTGGTCGCCTCAAAATCAATAAAAGATTTGCCATAGTGCCTAATTCGAGCCAGGTAAGTCAAACGGAATAATGAGGCTGGTTCCTCTTCACTTGACAAACCAGCACGCTGGCGATATTTTCAAAAATCCGAATAATTTACATCTGTGCAGTAAATATCACATACGAGGAGTTCACCGTCATGGCAGAAAAATTCATCTTCACTTCCGAATCCGTATCCGAAGGACATCCCGACAAGGTTGCCGATCAGGTTTCCGATTCAATCCTTGATGCGATTCTCACTCAGGACCGCACGGCCCGAGTTGCCTGCGAGACGATGGTTACCACCGGCATGGTGGTCATTGCCGGCGAAATCACCACAAATGCTGTCATCAACTATTCTGAGATCGCCCGTCAGACCATCAAAGACATCGGCTATACCGATTCGGAAATCGGCTTTGATGCAGACACCTGTGCGGTGCTTGTTTCTGTTGATCGTCAGTCTCCGGATATTTCGCAGGGCGTTTCGGAAGGGGAAGGGCTTCACAAGGAGCAGGGCGCCGGCGACCAGGGACTTATGTTCGGCTATGCCTGCAATGAGACTCCGGAACTGATGCCGATGCCGATTCAGTTGGCACATCAACTGGTGGCCAAACTGGCTGAAGTTCGCAAGTCCGGCAAGCTGGACTTTCTTCGTCCCGACTCCAAATCCCAGGTTTCAGTTGAATATGTTGACGGCAAACCAAGCCGTATCGATACCGTTGTCATCTCCACACAGCATACCCCTGATGTAACCCATAAAAGAATTGAGGAAGAGGTTATTGCCGAAGTGATCAAAACGGTTATTCCAGCTCGACTGCTTGATGCCAATACCCGTTATTTCATCAATCCGACCGGACGCTTTGTCGTTGGCGGTCCGATGGGGGACTGTGGTCTGACCGGTCGCAAGATCATTGTCGACACCTACGGCGGCATGGGGCGACACGGCGGCGGTGCTTTTTCCGGCAAGGATCCGTCAAAAGTGGACCGTTCGGCTGCCTACATGGGGCGCTATGTCGCAAAAAACCTTGTCGCCGCCGGGCTCTGCGACCGTTGCGAGGTGCAGGTGGCGTACGCCATCGGCGTGGCCCAGCCGGTTTCCATCATGGTACATACGTTCGGCACCGGCAAGGTGACGGAAGCACGTCTGGCAGAACTGGTTCGCGAGGTGTTCGACATGCGTCCGGCCGCCATCATCGAACAGCTTGACCTGTTCCGGCCGATCTATCTAAAAACCGCCGCATATGGTCACTTCGGGCGGGAATTGCCGGAGTTCACCTGGGAGAAGACGGACAAGGCCGCGCTGTTGAAGCAGAAGGCGGGCCTTTAAGACTTCTGCCGGAAATATACACTATTTATCAGGAGAAAGGTGGGGCGGTTGAAACTAACTGCCCTATTTTTTTAATTCCGAATCTGCTCGAAGGAAATGCCGGTATGCCAACCAGCTCAATCGAACATAACCCGCTGCTCTTCGGGCGTGACGGACGCTCCGGCATTATCGCGATTGAGTCAGTCGGGCACTTCATCCGGCTTTTTCTCAGGGATGCCGGTCGCGTCAGCTTCCATGACGAGCCGTTTCAACCGTTTATCCTTGTCAATGATTCCGGAATTGTTTCCGGCTGCCGCGTTCCGTGTGCGGTGCGGCAATTGTCTGGAGAAAGCTTTTTCCGCTGCCAGTTGCTGTTTGACTCATGGAATGAGTGCCTGGCCGCCCGCGATTTTCTGGCAGAAAAAACCGGCAAAAAATATTCCGCTCCCGATGCCCCCTATCTGTTTCTGCCGGACCTTTCCCACCAGTACATGCTCGCCAGCGGCACCACACTATTCAAAGGCATGGAGTTTTCGGAATTGCGCTGTCTGGCACTTGATATCGAAACCACCTGTGCCGAAGGCTATGATTTTTCGAATCCGGAGCGACTGGAGGATCGGATTATTTCGATTGCGCTTAAGAATTCCCATGGTGACGAGATCGTGCTTCGTGGCGATCAACTGTCTGAACCGGAATTGCTCCGGGCCCTGAACAGTGAGATTCTTCGCTGTGACCCGGACGTAATCACCGGCCACAATATCTTTCGTTTTGATCTTGATTACATCGGTCGCCGGGCAGTCCGGCATGGAATCCGCCTAAACTGGGGACGCAACGGAACGGCGCCGCATATCACGCCGCACGCCCGCTGGAATCTGGCTGAAAAAACGCTCGAATACCCCCGATGGGATGTCTATGGGCGCCACGTTATTGACACGTACTTTCTGACACAACTCTATGATATTGGAGGGCGAAATCTTGAAAGTCACGGGCTTAAATCCGTAGCGCTGCATTTCGGTATTGCCGCTGATGAGCGCACCTATCTGGAAGGCGCCGATATTTCGACCGCTTTTCAGGATAACCCGGAGCGGTTGTATCGCTATAATCTGGACGATGCCCGCGAAACACTCTCCCTGTTTCGACTGCTCGGCTACCCTTGGTTCCTGCAGAGCCGGATTTTCCCCTATTCCTTTCAAAACTGTGTCATTCGCGGCAACGCCACCCGGATCAATGCGCTTTTTCTGCGCGAATACCTGCATCTCGGTCACGCAATTCCTGCCCGTACTACCGGTGTCGCACCTTTTGAGGGTGGCTATACGGAGTCCTCGTTCTCAGGGGTGGTCGGCCCGATTGTCCATTGTGACGTGGCATCACTCTATCCGTCATTGATGCTGACATACCACCTTGCTCCTGCCAAAGACAGTCTGGAACTGTTTCTTCCAATGCTGGCAGATCTGCGGCGGTTTCGATTAGCCGCCAAGCAGCGGGCCCGCGATTCTGTCGATGATGCAGAACGACACTATTTTGATGCGCTGCAGCAGGTGTTCAAGGTGCTGATCAATTCGTTCTATGGCTATCTCGGCGCAGCACGGCACAACTTCTCCGATCCGGCAATTGCTGCTGAAGTAACCCGTCTGGGGCGTGTCACTATCAAAAACATGATTGAACTGCTCACAGGTGAAGGCGCAAGGCCGATAGAGGTTGATACGGATGGCATCTATTTTAAGCCTCCGGAGGACTGCTCCTCTGAGGAGAGTGAACAGGAATTGGTACAGCGTCTTTCACAAAAACTGCCGGAAGGAATTGAAGTGGATCTGGACGGTCGCTATCGGACCATGTTTGCCTATAAGAGTAAAAACTATGCCCTGCAGGAATATGGGGGCAGAATAATCATCAAGGGGAGCGGACTTCGCTCTCGAGGAGTTGAACCGTATATACGGGAATTCATGCGGGATGTCATCGAACGGTTGCTGAACGGCACAGCCGGCACCGTAGAGCGGCTTTTTGATACCTATGTTGCCCGGCTTCATGCACGAGGGCTCGATGTCGCCTGGATTGCCCGCAGTGAAACACTCAATGAGTCGCCTGACAGTTACACGGAAAAACTCCGCGCAGGTTTGCGCAATCACGCCGCAGCGTTTGAAGTCGCACTTGCATCGGGCAGACCCTACCGTACCGGTGACCACGTACGCTACTATGTCAGCGGTTCCGGAAAAGGGACTGCCGTATATGAACAGTGCCGTCCTGTATCGGCGTTTAATCCGGCGCATCCGGATATCAATGTGCCGTATTACATAGAAAAACTGCGCCACGTCAAAAAACGGTTCGCCCCGTTTCTGCCGCAAGAGCCGACGCTATTCGACCTGTGATGCTTGCAAGCCG
The DNA here is from genome assembly GCA_028687585.1 of Desulfuromonadaceae bacterium. GTDB lineage: Bacteria > Desulfobacterota > Desulfuromonadia > Geobacterales > Pseudopelobacteraceae > JACRCG01. The sequence continues at coordinate 163,432 of JAQTZV010000009.1, forward strand.
TATTTCTTTGTGGTAAGAGGGGAGTGGAGGGTATAACAATGCAAGCAATGCGAACAATCCAAACTGTTGATTCGGATCATATATCATTAAAAATACCCAAGGCGTTTATGAAACGTTCCCTGGAAATCATTATTATGCCTTTAGATGAATCGAAGCCCGTAGTTAAGGCGTCACCGACATGGCCAAAGGATTTTTTTGCCAAGACTGCCGGATGTTTTGCCGCTGAGCCACTTGTTCGTGAACATCAGGGAGAGTACGAAGTGAGAGACATACTGCAGTGAAATACCTGTTTGATACGAATGTTTGCATCTCATATCTCAACAATGCAGCATCTCCGATTCGTACGCGGATGCTGATGTTAAAACCATCGCAAATAGTACTTTGTTCAGTTGTAGAAGCGGAACTGTACTACGGGGTAATGAAGAGCGCCGCTCCTTCGAGAAATCTTGCCAGACTCACTCCGTTTCTTGACCAGTTTGATTCGCTCCCCTTTGACAATGAGGCTGCCAGGGAATTTGGCCACATTCGAGCTTATTTGGCAAAAGCAGGCACTCCTATCGGGCCATATGATCTTCAGATAGCCGCAATCGCCCTCGCAAACAAACTGAAGCTTGTCACACACAACACCCGTGAGTTTAGCCGGATTATAGGGTTACAATTGGAAGATTGGGAGTTGGAACAAATTTAAGTAGCGAATCAATTACATCTCGCTAAAAGGAGTCCGTATGAAAAAGCTTCTGTTGGTGTCGGTTTTTTTATGTGCTTTTGTCGTTTTGGGTCCGGGTCGCGCGACAGCGGATCAGCAACCGGAAGTGATTGTTGAAAAAATGGCCATCAAACTGGTAAGAGGAGTGACCAATACATTTACCAGCATTGTCGAACTTCCGAAGCAGACCATTTTAACCGGAAGAGAGATGGGTCCGGTCGGATACGTTATCGGCCCGGTCAAAGGTATCGGCATGACATTATATCGTGGCGTGATCGGCATCACGGAAGCGGTGTTCTGCATGGTTCCCCAGCCCGGTTATTATGACCCGATGATTGATCCGGAATATGTCTGGCAGGGATGGGGGCCGAAAAGGGATACGACACAAGCGATTGAAGAAAAATAGCCACGAGGGCACTATGGAATTATAGAAAAAGGCGAGTCCGATTTGGGCCCGCCTTTTTCTGTCGTTTTTTTTGTTATTCACCCCAACCGTTGGCGTAAATAGGCTTCAAATTCTTCGCTGAATTCCTTCCTCTTAAGCGCCATATCAACCGTAGCCTTCAAAAAGCCGAGCTTATCACCGCAATCATGGCGTAATCCTTCAAATAAACAGCCGTACACCGCTTCTTCTTTTGACAAGGTCAGGATGGCGTCGGTCAGTTGAATCTCCCCCCCCTTTCCCGGCTCCTGATTTTGAAGAATATCGAAAATCCGGGGCGTCAACACATAGCGACCAATAATTGCCATATCTGAGGGCGCTTCGTCACGGGCCGGTTTTTCAACCATATCGGTGATCCGGAAGGTGCGCTCACCAACCTGATCTGCGGCAACACAGCCGTACGAAGAGATATTTTCCATCGGTACTTTTTCCAGCGCCAGCACCGACCTTCCCTGCTGATTGTAAACGTCCAACAGCTGACCGAGGCAGGGCTGATCACCATCAACGATATCATCCCCGAGTAAAATCGCAAAAGGCTCGTTGCCGACAAAGTCTCTGGCGCAGAGGATGGCGTGCCCCAGCCCCATGGCCTGCCGCTGGCGGACATAAAAAATATTTACCATCTCGGCTATTTCCCGTACTCGCGACAGCTCCCGGTCCTTCCCCTTGTCGTAGAGATGCGCTTCCAGCTCAACAGAAATATCGAAGTGATCCTCAATATTGTGCTTGCCCCGCCCCGTCACAAAAAGAATCTGCTCGATGCCGGAGGCCACCGCCTCCTCAACAACATACTGCACCAAAGGCTTGTCAATCAGCGGCAGCATCTCTTTCGGAGATGATTTTGTCGCAGGAAGAAAGCGGGTACCGAGACCGGCAACCGGGAAAACTGCTTTTTTGACTTTCATGGGGGCTCCAGTGTTACGAGGAAATTTAAAATCAAAAGATATTTTCACCACGGAGACACGGAGAAACCAAAGTCAAAGACTTAACATTGTAGGTAAACCCAAAGGCTCTGCATTTGGCCGCAGTGAACCGTTTTTGTTGTTCAGAGGACCATTCGTTTTAATCCTTCTTTCAAAACTTGAACATTGAAATTAAACATCAACCCCGTTCTCAAGCCAGAAAGCTTCAGATATGTCAATAATTGCGCTTCATGTATCGACAATACTCTTTCCATTGATTTCAGTTCGACCACAACTCGATTATCAACCACGACATCCATTCGATAACCACAATCCAGCTTCAAACCCTTGTATGACAAAGAAAGAGGCTTTTGACGTTCAAAAAAAACACCCCGCAGAGTCAATTCATGACAGAAACATTCCTCGTAAGCTGACTCTAGAAGGCCTGGTCCCAAGACTTTATGCACATCTATTGCTGCTCCGATTATTACTTCAGTCAGCTCTGAGTCTCTCAAGGTTTTCTCCGTGTCTCTGTGCCTCCGTGGTGGACTTTATGTATCAAGGTTATTCCGCCGAGCAGGCGCATCCGCTGCATGCAGCCGGTTTTGGCGCTTCTGTTTTCGGGCAGTAGCCGGTATTAAACCAGCCGTCACCTTTCAGGCTGAAGGCGGTGGATGAGATCATTTTTTCTACGGCTGCGCCGCAGTGCGGGCATTGGCTGGCGGGCGGATCAGAAAATTTCTGGCGTAATTCAAATTGGTGATCGCATGATGTGCACCGGTATTCGTACATCGGCATAACGGGTAAGCTCCTCTTTCTGTGGAAAATATCTAATTGCACTATAGTAATGCAGAGCCACTTTTGTCAATGCTGCTACTGAGTCTGCCACACTTTTTTTCACCTGTATCATGTATGTGACCGAGGGAAACAATACCTGGAATTTACATTGAATGCAACCGTACCCACTTCTCTAATATATCTATACACATTGACATAACTATCCATTCTGACTAGAGTAACCTATCTAGTTTCCGTCCGGAAAGGGTGCTTTTTCCCCCTGGCGGCGTCAATCTTCGACCTTGCTTGTGCGGCGTACCCATGTACGCCTCCGTGCAACTCCTTGATTTCCTTGCCATGAGAAAAAATCCCCGCTTTCAGAATCGGAAACGCGCAGTTTCCGTCCGGTGATTCCGGACAGAAACTATCTATAACAACCCGGTGATGTTTGTGAAGGAGATTACATATGGCTACCTTGGCATACACATACAATGAAAGTATTGAACAGATGGCAAAAGAGCTTGATTTTGGAGGCGTAAAGGGTTTGATAGAGGACGTTCTGGCAACTCAGATCCTCGCCCGTATTTCAAATTTTTCCCAAGAGGTAGAAAATTTTGAAGTTAAATACGGCAAGGATTACAAATCAGCCAACAATGAATTTGAGGAGTCTGAAGAAAATTTTCGTACATTTGACGACCTTATGGCGTGGCGATTTGCTCAGGAGGGCATGGAATACTGGCAGAACCGCCTAAAAGAGCTTGGCGATGTTTTATAACACTGTCCGAGAGTTTGCCGATATTATTGTTAGCTACACCGTCACAGAATACCGTCGTTATGGCTCTGCAATGTCGTTCTCAGCAAAGGTTGAATTCATTGATGGCTCAGATCTTTTCATTAAAGATTACCTCTTCATAGACGGCAAACGAAAATATTCCTATAACTGACAGGATAAATCCGGCTCTCTCCTGTCCCGTTGGGACAATGCACCACACCACAGGGATGTCCTCTCATACCCTCATCACCAGCACCGAGGTAATGCAGAGGTTGTAGCAACAACAGAGAGAAATCTGCCCGATATATTCCTCGTAATCCGCGAGACGCTAATTACATCGAATATGCGATAACACAAGCCTGACACTGTTTTTTATTCAAAAGGCTCTGCATTTGGCTGCAGTGAACCGTTTTTGTTGTTCAGAGGACCATTCGTTTTAATCCTTCTTTCAAAACTTGAACATTGAAATTAAACATCAACCCCGTTCTCAAGCCAGAAAGCTTCAGATATGTCAATAATTGCGCTTCATGTATCGACAATACTCTTTCCATTGATTTCAGTTCGACCACAACTCGATTATCAACCACGACATCCATTCGATAACCACAATCCAGCTTCAAACCCTTGTATGACAAAGAAAGAGGCTTTTGACGTTCAAAAAAAACACCCCGCAGAGTCAATTCATGACAGAAACATTCCTCGTAAGCTGACTCTAGAAGGCCTGGTCCCAAGACTTTATGCACATCTATTGCTGCTCCGATTATTACTTCAGTCAGCTCTGAGTCTCTCAAGGTTTTCTCCGTGTCTCTGTGCCTCCGTGGTGGACTTTATGTATCAAGGTTATTCCGCCGAGCAGGCGCATCCGCTGCATGCAGCCGGTTTTGGCGCTTCTGTTTTCGGGCAGTAGCCGGTATTAAACCAGCCGTCACCTTTCAGGCTGAAGGCGGTGGATGAGATCATTTTTTCTACGGCTGCGCCGCAGTGCGGGCATTGGCTGGCGGGCGGATCAGAAAATTTCTGGCGTAATTCAAATTGGTGACATGCTGCTACTGAGTCTGCCACACTTTTTTTCACCTGTTTTTTGTGTGTGACCGAGGGAAACAATACCTGGAATTTACATTGAATGCAACCGTACCCACTTCTCTAAATTGGAGTCTACGGTTCTCCATGAACCTTTTATGTTCTCAATAAGATCTAGACCACCAAGGCGAGCCAGATCTGTTGTTGAAAATGTGCTTCACTACTAAATTTCCTGGTGCTCCCTAAAGCATATTGAAACGCAAACTGTAGTGAGTATCTCCGGGGGGAAATGATGGAATAATATTTTTTTACTTGATGCGCTTGACATAGGTTGTTTGTTTGGTATCTATCTAATGCATAATAAACCGTCCCATAATAATGAGCGGAACAATATGTTGCTGCATAAAAAATGGCATAAGTAATAATGAGTACCCGTCCACTGGACGAATATCAAATGAAAGGAGGGGGGTTGTTGTAGGCGTTTCAAGAAGTTTAACCTAGAACTGAAAAAACTAAATGGAGGTTACACATGAAAAGAATGCTGAAAAGACTCACTCTTTTGGCAGCAACGATTGTTGCTGCTGCATCGTTGCTCGCCGGCTGCAGCGGCGACGATGGTGCTGCCGGAGCAAACGGACTAAATGGTACTAACGGTAAAGACGTTGCAGTTACACCGGCCGAAGCATGCGCCGCGTGCCACGGTGGTGGCGCTGCTAGTGTTGATACGGTTCACGCATCTTCATCCAATGGTGATATTGCTGTATCAGCTATTGACACCTCTACTTCAACAGCGACGGATTTAATTATTAAATTCAATGTAAAGATCAATGGTTCAAACAAATCAACGTACTATGACGCGTATGGCGGTGATGGATATCGTTTGAGAGGAGACACGTTAGCTCGTGAAGCTGTAGCAGGCATTACACTAGTCAGCAATGGTAGTGGAAATTACACTGCGACAATCCCCAATGGCGTAACTACGAATGCAGGTGTTAATTCAAGATACCTGTTCTACGTAAAAAATACAGCTGACGCGGCTCTTGCATCTGCTTCCAGGCCTGCAGGGTATCGCGCCTATATTACGTTTGACTATCCAGCAGCCCCTATTGCTGATCTCCTCGGCTCTAGTGCCGCTTGCGCCGATTGTCACGGGTCATTTGGAAATGGCTTTCACCGAGGTGCTCCGTCGTATGGCGGCAAGACCTGTACCGTATGCCATGATGCGTCAAATACCACTTATCCACGCACCGTGGCTATGGTTCACGGAATCCACAACTCGGCAAATATGCCACTCGGGAAATTTTCTTTGCCCAATCTTGCAGTTCCTCCCAGAACCTGGGAGTATTCGATTGCATTCCCATCCTATCTGGACAACTGCAGCATCTGCCACCAGACAGGCGCACCGCTTACAGCGGCAAACAGCAAGCCGGTCAGCTATGACTTCTGCATGACATGTCATCAGAACTGGGACGGGTTTGGTGCCAATCTGCCGGCTGCACACAAGTCTTATACAACTGCTACCAACTGTAACGCCTGCCACAGTGCTGATCCTGCCATGGCTACCGTTGGTGGTATGCACAACGCAGCCGAAATGTCCACCGGTAACGGCGGCCTTTTGTATGACGGCGTGGATGTCGGAGTCGTTGAGGGGGCAAAAATCACTCAGAAGATTACCGGTGTAACCCGCACCGGCGACAAACTTGCAATTACCTGGACGGCGACCTATAACGGCGCAGCAGTCGATCCGTGTAACGCAACGCCTAGTGCAACCGCACCATCATTCGCCCATAAGCAGATTTCCCTCGTCGATCACGGCGCAGTTACCGTCGTCGACCATAACTTCTCATTCCTTAAAGGGTTCTTCACGGGTGACGATGTGACTAATGCCAATAACGGCAACAGCTCACCCGGTCAGCCGAACTCGACCAATGTTGATTTCACCAGTACCGGCAATACTGCTTGTGCTGCAAATGTTGCAACGACAACGCTCACTCTTACTGCTAAAGAAGCTCTCCTTACCGGCAAGGGTCGTATCGGACTGCAGGGAAAACCGGTAATGAAGCATACTGCTACCGATAAATTATTCTATGTTCGCGCTAAATCACCGATATATGATTACAACCTTGCTGATGGCACCGCAGCTGCGGTACGTCGTCCGGTTGCTGATACTGACAAGTGCCTCAAGTGCCATGTCGGTTCATTGTACCAGCATGGCGGTAACCGCATAGATAGCGTTGAACTCTGCGTAATGTGCCACAATGAAGCTTCCAGCGATCAGAATAATCGTGTTGCAATGGGCGTTGACGCTACTGAAGCGTATGACGGCAAAGTCGGTCAGACCTACGGCTTCAAGTCTATGCTGCATGCTGTCCATGCATCAGGTGAGGCTGGTCAGAAACCACTTGTCATCTATCGTACCCGTGGTATCTACGCGTTCGCTCCAAGCGAAGCTGATATGCCAAGCACCTGGCCAGGTGCTTCCGCCGACAAGACACTCGTCTATGGTGGTGATCCTGCTGTTGCTGCTGCAATGCAGCCGCACAATTTTTTAACTGCGCATTACCCGCGCAACCTGAATGACTGCTCAGCTTGCCATCCATCGACTTTTTCAAGTATTGCTGATCAAAGCAAGGCGGTAGCAACTACTGTCAATGCAGGCGCTGCTCCCTGGGACAACCAGCTTGATGATACGCTTATGGGTGCTACTACAGCAGCCTGCACGGGTTGTCACCGGTCTGATATTGTTAAATTGCACACTGAAAAAGAAGGCTTCATTGCCTCAATACTCGAAGCAGGACGTCAGACTATTATTGATCTATTCAAGTAATCAGTCTCTTTTAACTGATTTGTAATCATCATTTTGTGGCGGGGGATATTTTCCCCCGCCATTTTTTACTTTAATTACCAGTAGTATGCAGGATGTGACGCAGTATTTATTTATTGATCACTAAAAGCCTGTAAACATCTTGCGATGTCCGCATTTCTATCTGTTTATGGTATGATTCGTGATGTTTCCTTACGTATCGGAAGTCCGGTTATAATTTGCGTGAAGGGTTATGAATGATGAAACCGTTGTCGATACTATTTGTACTTTTACTCACGTCTCCTGCCAATGGCATGGTCTACAGCTGGATCGATTCTGCCGGTGTTGCCCATTATACCAATAAGGAGTATGAAATCCCGACGCGGTATCGGCCCAAAGTCAAGGCCAGATATCCGGAACAGGGGGATAGTAGTACCCTTCCGCAAAACGTGCAAACTCCTCAGGTGAGTCCGCAAAAGGCGCAATCCCCTCAGGCGAAGCAACCTGTTCAGCCGCAGCCACGAACCCCACAGGCAAATCACCCAAAACCGGTTTACACCGGTCAGCCGGTTACTCAAGCGGAAATTAAACAAATGAGGAAGGAGCGAACCGCAAGAAAGAAACAGCGAAACAGGAGGCCGGAAGAGGAGTAAAAGTTCCTCACACATGTCAAACTCATGGTCTCAGTGCCTGCGCCGATCAATCATCTATTTTCTTGACTCATCTTCTACCGTAAACTTTTGAAAACTATTCCATATCAGCATGCGACAGCACACTATGTTGCCAATGGCACCACACTGCCTGTTCTTTGAAACTTGAAACCTGCTTAATTTCTGTCGCTGCACGTCTCCTGATAGTTGGCGGTACGGCAGCCCTGGTGGTCTCGTCTCGTTAACTATTCACGGGGAGGCCTTTGCACTGGTGGTCAACACCAAAATACCATTGAATGTGACGCCTACTTTGATTTTATCTTCATCCAGCAGAGCACTAATCTATAGTTGACCTTTAAGACCCCCCTATGTTTCTAGTTTTTTTCAGATTTTTTAAAAAGCGATTCAAGTAAATTTAAATTACTACAAATTCGGCGCCCATAAATTGGGCAGCAACTGCAGAATAATTACTTGACTTTTAATATTTATTTGTTGTTATTACCAGCAATAGCGTGATATTTGTCGCACTCATAAAATGGGTGACACCCCTTTTTTTACTCATCGGGAACAACCAAAGTGAATGCCCGTCCAGGGACATATCTTAATGAAAGGAGGGAGTTGGTGTAGGCGTTTCAAGAAGTTTAACCCAAAGACTGAAAAAACTAAATGGAGGTTACACATGAAAAGAATGCTGAAAAGACTCACTCTTTTTGCAGCGACGATTGTTGCTGCAGGAGCTCTGCTTGCCGGTTGCAGCGGCAGTGATGGTTCAAATGGTGCTGCCGGGCCTGCTGGGCCTGCTGGGCCTGCTGGGGCTGCTGGCCCGGTTACCTTGACGAGCGAATCCTGCCTGGTCTGTCACAACACGACCGATGTTGCCAATATTCCGGCAATGCATGAGTACACCGTCGACGCTGCAACAGGCGCACGTACCAAACCACGCTTGAATGAAAATTTCCTGGCAATATCCAATATTTCCGTTGCAGCAGACGCTGCTAACCTTCCTGTGGTAACTTTCACGGTCAAGAAGGGCTCGGCTAACTACACAACACTTACAAGCAGCAGTGTCCGCTTCTACATGTCCGACCTGGTTCCTGCCGGCACCGTTACGACCAATGGAACGTGGGGCAGCGACTATTTTGAGAACTGGGCATACAACCCTACGGTAACGTTTGTTAATAATGGCAACGGTAGTTATACCGCCACCTTCCCGAGCGCCTTCGGTGTTGCCCAACCTGCTACCAACACCAATGCCGCCGACTACAACGCTGCCCATACCCAGCGCCTGTTTATCCGACTCTCTGCCAGTGCGACTGCAGACCCAGGATATGGCGGAGCCGCAGGAATCCTCGATTTCGCCGTTCCCGCAGCCGGTGCAACCGCCGTTGCAACTGATGCGCCACAGAAACAGTTCGTAACCATTGAGGCCTGCAAAAAATGTCACGGCCCTGCGATGAACGGCGCTGCTCATGCCAGCAGCTACCTGGATACTCTGGCCTGCGTAACCTGCCACTCACCTTTGACCGGCACCGGCGCAAAGGCTGTCTATCTGCCTAAATTCATCCACCAGATCCATGCCGCAATTGCTGTTGAAGAGTTCCCTACCCGTATCCTGGGCAAAGGCTATGAAGATGTTACCTACCCGCAGGAAATCAGCAACTGTGTTGTCTGTCACACCGCGAGCGGCAAGACTCTTGGCAGCGGAGACAAAATCAACAACTGGAAAAACAATCCAACTGCTGAAATCTGCAGCAGCTGCCATACCGGCGTCAACTTTACTACCGGTGTTGGACACGTTGGCGGCATCAAGGCTAACGGCACTTGTACTGCCTGCCACTCCGCCGATGATATCGTTGGATACCACACTCCGGCTCCTGCAGCTGCAGATGTACCGGAATACAAGGCAACTCTGACTATCGACGCTCCGGCAAATACGACTCACTATGTTGCCGGTGAAACTCCGACCATCACCGTAACATTAACAAATTACGACGGATCTGCTGTTGATCCTGCAATTTACACATCGGCAAAACATGCCTCCGGATCTACTGTTGCCACTGCGCTCAGCAAATCTTCACTCTATGTCTATGGTCCACGTGCGTTAGCCGTACCGGTATTGACCAAAGCATCAAGTACTCTCTCTGCAGCTGGCGTTCCAACCCAGGCGCAGTCTCTGTTTGTCGATGCGACAGATCCTGCAATTCTCACCGATGCAACAGGCTTCAAATACAAGGTGACCATTCCCACCGGTATGACTAACGGTACCTACATGATCAGATACATCGCAGCTAATTATGGCTACAAAGCTGCTACTGATTACAAGATTGACTCGGTAACAGCCGTTAAAACAATCCAGATCGGTACCGCTACCGTTGAACAGAAAATCTCCGGCAGCGCCTGTACAGATTGCCATGGTACTGCAAACTTTATCGGTCATAATGCCCGTCACTCGGTCACCTTTGATACCGATCAGTGCCTTTCCTGCCATGACAAATCGGGCAATCATGCAAATCCGATCGACAACAGGGTACATGCAATCCACTCCGGTTCTAAAACTGGCGATTTGTTGGCTATAGACTGGTCACCAACAGGAAATGCAATCACCTACCCACAGGGGATTGCAACTGTTTCCGGCAGAGATGCCACAACCGGTCTCCTGGCTGTTGGCGCTTCAACCGGTGCACCACGCTGCATTACCTGTCACACCGGCACCACCGGCACTGGCGTTAAATATAAAACAACCAGTGTTGCTCAAAACGCCTGCATTGGTTGCCACGCCGACAAACGCGGCGCAAAAGACCACTTCTTGCAGATGGGTGGAAGGTAATATCTGGTTTTACGTTTTATCATCAGAGCGGGCCGCAAGGCCCGCTCACATTCTTGACAATTTCCGCCTCATAACGAGGCGGATTTTTTTTGAACTGTTTACACAGCAGGTGCCCGCGTATGGTATAGTTTCACTTGCTTTTCTTACACTCACGTCCTGTCCGGTGCCTCGACAAAACTCGTCAGATCATTTGGACCGGAGTCGTGAAATACATCACTATTTATAAAAGGAATGGTAGCAAATATGTGTACAACTAAAGTAATAGTAACCGGTTTCATGCTGACGGCATGTCTCCTCGGATGCAGCTATAATTCGGCCTTGGAGGGAAAAGTTGTTGACGGCAAAGGCCAACCGATGGCCGGAGTTAAAGTTATTGCCAAACAGATACAGAAGACGACACCGCTTGAAGCAACCACTGGGGCAGATGGCAAATTCAGGTTTGAAAAGCTTTATGCTGCCTCAGAATATGAACTGATACCGTATCTGGATGCCACCGCCAAATCACGTTCACTAAAGATTGAGAGCGCTCCAAAGGGCAAGACCATGATTCTGCCGCAACCATTGCTGGTTCTGTTTGTACCAGCCAAAGATGGACTATTGGTCCGTGATTTGAGTACCGGACTTCTCTGGGCTAGAGATGCCGCTATAGGCGGCAGGATGGATTGGGATGCGGCAATGGCTAAGGCAAAGCAGTTTAATTTCGCCGGTTTTTCTGATTGGCGGCTGCCAACCAAAAACGAACTTCGATCGTTGGCTTCGTATGGTGGGAAAACCCCGGCGGTAAATCTCAATAACGATGCTTTTACCAATGTCCAGACGGGGTGCTACTGGTCGTCCGATAGTAATGATGCAAACACACTTTTCGCCTGGGCCGTAAATATGACTGACGGTAAAATAGTGAACGACAACAAGACAAACAGCAAGTACTCCGTTTGGTTTGTTCGCTCTGAAAAATGATTGCTATATGCCTGTTTCTGATGATATGTGACTATTAATGATACAGACGGTCCGGATCTATTAATGAAAAACAAAGCCATACTACTGCTGCTGACGCTTCTGTCATCACCCGCCTATGGGATGGTCTACTCCTGGACCGATGCTGTAGGAGTTGAACACTATACAAACAAAGAGTACGAAATTCCCGCACGATACCGCGCCAAGGTAAAAGCCCGCTATCCGGAACCGGGAGATGCCGGCGTTTACACGCAGAACATGGAACCACCCCAGCCAAAAGTCGAAGGACCGTTGCCGGCAACGGCACCTAACCGACCGATACCTTCTCAAGCGGCGGGAAAAAGTGCGCCGTCTGTTGCTACTCCTACCCGGACAAAAACCAGAACCTCTGATGCCGTTAAGAAAATGAGAGCACATCGGAACAGGGTTTCTCATTATACTGAAGAGTAAATCTGTCTTCATGGGGGGTAGAAGAAGTGCTGTGCGACCTGCAGATAATTACAAAAAGGCCTGCTTCCATATACGGGAAGCAGGCCTTTTTGCATGAATAGTAATTATGTTACGGTTTGTTGCTATCTTTGTGTCTTACCATGTTTCAGTGCCGTGGCACGCTGGTGAACAACTTTTTGTTGTCGTATTCCAGCTGGTTATCCTGGTACCAGTCCCACCTACCTGAGCTGCAGTGCTTATTACCCCGTTTGACCAGCCGTGGCGACTGTCGCCAGATGTAAATGGATGACAAGCTGTGCATGTGTAAGCTGTATGACCACCAATACTACTATGCTTTCCCGCCCGGTTGGGGAAAGTGGCGCCGGTTGGGCGGCCTGCCATCTTGTTGCCGGCACTGTTATTAGCGACAGAGCCATGACAGTCAGAGCATTGCGGAGACGTGCCGGGATTTGCGTTAAGATGGCAGCCACGGCAATTCGGTGCAGTGCCGGAGGCTACCGGATAGGAGCTGGTTGCACTCCCTTGCGCATGGCAGGCGAGACAATCGGCACTATTGGCGGTACCAAGATGGGCGGAGCCTGGATTGGGGAACGCGTGCGCTGATGGTGGTGCCGCATGACAGAGCGTGTTATTGAAGCAGCCAGCATCTGCAGGAGGCGTTGTTGGGGTCAATGACTTAGCTCCGCCAGCATGGCAACTTCCGCACGCAGGAGCATTAGTTGCATCGGTCGAACTGTGATTATGCGTCGTTGCCCCGGTAGTGGTCAACCACGGTTTTGAGTGTGGCGAAGTTGTATGACACTGCATGCAACTGACACCAGTCGTGCCGCCGCTGAAATCTGTGCCGTGGCAGGTTCTGCAATAATCCATACCGGTAGAAGCACCCGCTGCCGCTTTAGCCGCAATCTGATGACCCGTAGCAGCCCAACCGGCAGGATGGCCGGCTGATGCGTGACAGAGCGTGCTGTTGAAACAGCCTGCATTGGGCAGAACAGCACCAGGAGTTGTCAGCTTAACGCCTCCGGCATGGCAGCGGCTGCACTCTGCTACGTTCGCTTGATCGGTCGTTGTATGCGTTGTTTTGGTAGATGTTGTTCCTCGCCACGGGGCAGCAGGATGCGGCGCCGTGGTGTGACACGTCATACATGATTTACCGGCTCCTCCGGTATAGTTCGCGCCATGACATTGTGTACATGAAGCAAAACCGTGGGATTCGTCCGGTGCAGCTTTAGCCGCACTGCCATGGTTTCCGGCTGCATCCCAACCTGCAGAATGACCGCCGGATGGCCCATTTGGATGACACGCATTGCCGTTGTTGAAACAGCCGATACCGCTGGTTCCAACTATAATTGGTAATGACTCTTTTTTAGCGTTGCCGTGACATTCAAGGCATGCACTATTATTTGCGTTGTACGCTGCCGGATGCAGGCCGCCGGTCGAGGGGACTATCCAGCCGGCAGGATGTTTTCCGGTTGAATCGAGGATAACAGTGTTGTTACTGGCATCGCTGCAGCCCCACAATGTCACAAACATGAGCATGATTGCGCCGTTTCTGAGTTTCGTCATGGTGTTTCTCCTATTTATGGCACGCTACACAGCGTTCGTTATTTGCTCTGCCGTGGCAGCGGTAGCAGCTGGCCGGGTCGAGTTTGCCTTCGATCTTGTGCATAGTCATGAAGTTGCCGCGATGCGGCATTTC
>JAQTZV010000037.1 GCA_028687585.1 Desulfuromonadaceae bacterium
CAACAGGAATGCGCGAAGCACGATTATTACATTCACCCATTTGGTGAACCTCCTGATCTATGATTGCAACACAATATCAGGAGGTTGGAACAAAATCAAAGGGTCAACTGCTTTTTATAGGATTATCGTGCAACGAACGAGCGAATACTTCCTTGCCAACTCCTGTTTCGCCCTGAAGCAGTACGGTGATCGAACTGCCCGCTGCTTGAGTAAGTAATTCAAACGCGGCAAGGAATGCCGGTGACTTGCCCACTATGTCCGAGGGCAACTTTTTCTCGCCTATGGCGGAACGTAACTGCACGACCTGAGTTTGGAGCCCTCTGAGTTGGTCGGCAATCGATTCTCGATTCATAAAATGCTTAAAATCGCATGCGTCTTCCCATTCTTCTACAGGTTTGCCGATGACAAAGCAGTGTTTCGCGCCATTAGCAAAGCATTCAATCTCCTTATACAGGATTGACCGCCCCATAAAAGCAGACGTATAACCGCTTGCATAACCGATCAGATTCCAGCACACCCCTTCGGAAGACTCTCCGAAATGACGTAGATGCCCTTCGGCTTCCCAGGAATTTTCGCAGATGGACTCAATGTATGCTTTCCCCGTTTTACGGTCTAATTCTAACTTGGTGATAGTGACCTTCATGAGTCCTTCCAATGTATAAAGTAGCGGACCAGCCATGAATGCTTCGTATTCGTTTGTGACCTCCGGGCTAATATGTGTAAGCTCATAATCGCTCGCGCCGGAAGCAAAACCTAATCGCATAAACAGTCCCCGGGCACGTTCCATTCCAAGTGTTTCAATTAATTCGCGGCGCATATGTGAATGAGAATCTGCATGTACCAAGAGCATGCGGTGCTCGTGCAACCAAATTTGGCCGTTTTCTCGAGAAAAACGCAACTTCGCGCGCAAATTTCCGATGACGGAATCTCCAGATATATTTTGCTTAATATTTTGTTTTATTTTTTTCATTACGATACCCTTTTGGTAAACTTAAACCTTAATTTATGTATCAACAAGAGTGGAGCGGTGCGCCAATAAAAACTGTTCAACCTATATTTCTTCGCATGATATCACAGTATTAGCATTAAATGTTAAAAAACCGTATTTGATACTTTTCTTGTAAAAACATCGCATCACAATTCGGTAACATTATTTCACTATCAACAATCGGCAGGACCGACATATAAAAAGTGCTAACTGATATCAATCGATATTAGCGCATAATGTTATCATTTTATAAAAGTTTGGCGACCCATCAGTCTTATTTATAAAATAATAAAATATTGGTTGTTTTGTAACGGTTCATTCCTACTTACTCCCTGCCTAGCTACCCAAGCGCCTAATTCACTCGGCGCACCTAACAAACACTTACATAATTAGTATGTTGTACCGCGCTTACTTATTGAGTTCTCGGTAATAACCAAAATATCCAAGAAACCACCCCGTCATGGCTTAAAAACACACATAAAATAAGATAGATACCTCAATAAGCTGAATACATGTTCTGCATTTTGTTGACATTTAACGCAGGAGAGTCGTGGTGCGAAGGCGGCAAAATCAGGTCTGCAATATTTAATAACAGTGTTTGGCATGTCTCATGCACAACTAAAGAAATCAAGAAGATGTTGGGCATGCAGTACGACATATGAGGAGAAAATACCTCAGAGTCTCTCGAATATAAATCACATTATTTGTCTGATCGTTATGGGAATAACTACATGCGCACTCCACTTATCACCGAAATTCAAAGATTCAGCCTGCAGGATGGGCCGGGGATTAGAACCACTATTTTTTTCAAGGGCTGCCCTCTGCATTGCCCTTGGTGCCATAACCCTGAAAATTTGAATCCTGAAAATGAGTTCTATTTTTACGCCGGTAAGTGTACGGCATGTGGACGGTGCGCGAAAATATGTCCTTCAGGCGCCTTGAAGGCCATTTGTGTCCCAGACAAAAATGCAGTCCTTAATTTTGACAAAAGCAAATGCACCTTATGCATGAAGTGCGTGGATGTCTGCCTCTTCGGCGCGCGGGAAGTAGTTGGTAAATCACTGGATATTGATAGCATCGTGCGGGAAGCGGTTGCAGATAAAATGTTTTATAAGCATAGCGGAGGTGGTGTCACCATTAGCGGAGGAGAGCCACTTCTCTTTCCAGATTTTACCCTTGAACTAGCACGCATCTTAAAAACAAAAGAGCAGGTCCATATAACAATTGAAACAAGTTGTTTTGCAAACTGGGACAAAATTGAACCACTTCTAGAGTTTGTTGACCTGTTTATAGTGGATATCAAATCAATGGATCCTGAAAAAATCGAATATGTTGTAGGTGGTTCACATAAAAAAATTCTGTCAAACATTGAAAAGCTGATTAATTCCGGAGTGGCTGTACGAATCCACTTACCCATCATACCGGGCTTTAACGATAGTGCCTCCGATACAAAATCGTACGTAGATTATTTAAGTCAATTTGCAGACAAACTGTCCGGAGTGGATGTGCTCCCCTTTCATTCCTATGCGACTGGTAAATACGCACAATTGAACCGAGAGTACCAATACAAAGGAATCAGTGATCTTCAAAGTCAAAAGATAATGCCACTGGTCAATGCGCTTAATAAAAAGGGTTTGCGCCAGGTTACCGTGGGTGGAATTGCCAAAACGGCATCTACCTCAAATATTGAATAAAATGCAGAAAGGCATCGTAACGTACTCGGAAAAAATTTCATATTGGTAAATTAATTAAAAGGAGGTGGTACTAAATCACGGAAAAAGTGGAACGGTATATTATTCGTAGTAACTAAAAAATAATTTAATTAAAGGAGAAAACAAAATGTCAACATGTAATGACTGCACTTATTTTTTCCCGGTTCCGGAAAACGCCGGAGATTTTGAACCAGGCAAAGGTGATTGTGTCTCAGAAAAAGAAGACGCAAAAGGGAAGTATTGGCTGTCCCGTCCGACGACAAATGCTTCTATCTCATGCCCGACGTACAACAAGTCAAAATAAAAGTATTTTAGGAGGTTAGCGATGGCTACAGTTGCCGAATCTGTTAATTATAAAGGAAAAGTTATTAATTTCCCATTGGCCAATCAACAAGAAAATGAAGTAGCTGACGATATGTTGCATGAAAACCTTGCCAGGCCAACTACAGAGAGAACGAAAAGGCTTAAAGCAAGGTGCCGATGGAAACATGCATCCGCCGGCGAATTCATCGACTCTGAGGTTAGAGCCGGCATTGAAAGGATGCGTTTTATCACCGAAGCGCATAAGGCAAGTGAAGGACAACCGGAGGTCATCAGAAGGGCCCTGGGATTGGCAAATATCCTCAACAAAAGCACTCTGGTTCTCCAGCAGGATGAGTTTATCATTGGCTATCATGCGGAAGACCCGGAGATGTTTCCTCTCTATCCGGAACTTTCCTATATGGCGGTTCAAGACTACCTCATGAGCGATTATTCCCCGCAACCCAAGGAAGAGGCTGAGGCGATTAACCAGTACTGGAAGCGTTTCAGTATGCAGTCGAAAGGTGAAGGCTATTTTTCCAAGGAAGACCTCACGAGAATGTACCAGGTGAGTACCATGGAGGCCCCGGGATTCGCCACGGGGTATAACAGTATTACCCCTCCTTACGAGACTATCTTGCAAGACGGGTTGCTGAAACGCATTGAAATGGCAAAGGCCAAGATAGAGCATGCTCAGAAGGAGATGGAAAAAATCCCCTGGAATGCAACAGAAGGCCTGGAATGGATATCCAAGATTGATGTCTGGAAAGCGATGATTATCGCCGACGAAGCGGTTATCAATTGGGCACAGCGACATGCCCGGCTCGCTAAAATCATAGCCGAAAGTTTTGAGACGGATCCGGCAAGAAGAGAAGAGTTGCTGGAAATCGCCGACATAAGTCATCGTGTTCCGGCAGAGCCATGCAAAGGCTTGAAAGATGCTTTTCAGGCGAAATGGTATACCTATCTTCTCTGCCACGCCATAGATCGTTATGCCAGCGGCTACGCTCACAAAGAGGATGAACTGCTGGAACCATATTACAACATAAGTGTAGAGCAAAAAACCTTTCAGCCCATGACTTACACGGATGTGGTCGAAATGGTCGAGATGGAACGCCTTAAAATTTCCGAACATGGCGCAGGGAAATCCCGAGCTTATCGCGAAATTTTCCCAGGTTCAAACGACCTGTTCATCCTGACCGTGGGCGGCACCAAACCTGGCTATGTAGATGCCTGCAGCGATATGACCGATGCCATTCTGGAAGGGGCGAGGAACATCCGCACGACGGAACCGTCCATCGTGTTCAGATGGCACCCGAGCGGTCGGGTTAAAACCAAGCAACATGTGTTCGAGTGCATCCGTGACGGCCTTGGATACCCATCGATCAAGCATGACATTATCGGTACTGAGCAGATGAAGTATTACAGCCAATTCAGCAAGAACAAGAACGGCGTAACCGATGATGAGGCTCATTACTGGGCATTGGTATTGTGTATGTCGCCAGGCGTGTGCGGCAGACGCAAGACTCAAAAAACCAGATCCGAAGGCGGCGGTTCGATTTTCCCGGCCAAGATGATGGAAATCGTTCTCGCTGATGGTTTTGACTGGTCATATTCGGCCATGCAACTCGGTCCGCACACGGGCGAACCTACGGAGTTCAAGACATTTGAACAGCTGTGGGAAGCCTTCAGAACCCAGTATGCATATGCCGTGAGCACTGTTATTCGCGCCAAGGACGTATGTCGTTATTTTGAGGGGAAATACCTACAAATGCCTTTTGTCTCCAGTATTGACGATGGAGCAATGGAACTGGGAAGAGATGCCGTGGAATTGTCCGAGCAGCCCAATGGCTGGCATAACCCCATTACCACTATTGTTGCGGCAAATTCAATGGTTGCCATCAAAAAACTCATCTATGACGAGAAGAAGTACACCATGCAGCAACTTGTCACCGCACTCCGGGCAAATTGGGAAGGGCATGAAGCAATGCGTCTGGACTTCCAAAATGCGCCCAAATGGGGAAATGACGATGATTATGCAGACAGCATCATCAAGGATTTCTACGAAGATATCATTGGCGGTGAAATGGCAAAGATCACAAACTACTCTGGTGGGCCCGTGAAACCAGTAGGTCAGGCTGTCGGTCTATATATGGAAATTGGATCGCGGACCGGTCCCACGCCAGATGGCCGTTTCGGAGGCGATGCCGGTGACGACGGCGGAATTTCTCCCTACATGGGAACAGACAAGAAAGGGCCGACTGCCGTATTGCGATCCGTGGCCAAAGTGCAGAAAAACCAAAAGGCAAACCTGTTGAACCAAAGGCTTTCCGTGCCGATCATGAGAAGTATCCATGGATTTAGTATTTGGAAATCTTATATGGACGCGTGGGAGCAGCTTAATATTGATCATGTTCAGTTTAACGTGGTGAGTACCGCAGAGATGAAAGCAGCCCAGCAAGAACCTGAGAAGCATCAGGATCTGATCGTCAGGGTTTCCGGATTCAGCGCCCGGTTCGTGGATATTCCGACCTATGGACAGAACACCATAATTGCGAGAAACGAGCAAGCTTTTGGGGCCAATGATCTTGAGTACCTGAATACCCAATTATAACAATCTAACACGGGGGAGGCATTGATGGAAGATGCCTTCCCTAACTCTAACGCAGGAGGCAACAGTGGAAGAAAAAATCCCCGCAAATATCATGCATGACGAAATAGGAACAAAGAAACCGTGCAGCAGCTGTAAGTGGCAAATAGCCGATCCCACCAATCCTCTAAGAGGCCAATGTACTGTTAACAGGAATGCAATGGGCGGTGTGTGGAAAAGATGGATAGGCAATGTGTCTGACATGACCTGTGGCAAGCACGAAGAAGGAAAGCTCAGCTTCAGAGAGCATGTCTGATACGGCTTGTCCGCTCAATAATTTAAATGCATCATTTCTCAGGTCGTTGAACGTGAAGTCCATGATGGGGGATTTGTACAGGAATAACAAAACAAATCCCCCATTCCACTTTGAAATCATCAATGAGGTATAAATCAATATGTCAAAGAATAGAAGAGCAAACCTGTCAGTACCCCAGGAAGATCCTTACTTCTATATTAGCAAGGATCTGGCCGATATATTTGAACACATCCATGCTTTGTCAAAGAAAAAACCGGTAAATGTTCTTATTTCCGGAAGGCAGGGGTGCGGTAAATCATCGTTGGTACGGCAGTATGCTGCAATTTATCAACAACCGCTCTCAACGTTTCAGGTCGGGATTCTTTCCGAACCTGGCCAACTTTTTGGCGAATATGCTTTGGAAGGTGGAGAAACCAAATATAAGCAGTTTTTATTTCCGGAAGCAATACAGACGCCCAACAGTGTCATTCATCTGGAAGAAATCAACAGGCCGGAACACCCGAAAGCATTGAATATGCTTTTCTCCCTTTTGTCAGACAGTCGCGAGGTATGGTTGGAAGAACTGGGGCAATTAAATGTGGCGGAAGGTGTTGTGTTCTTTGCCACGTTAAACGAGGGTGAAGATTTCATAGGTACTGAGCTCCTTGATGTTGCTCTGAGAGATCGTTTCTATTTTCTGCTGATGGACTACTTACCCAATGTGGTTGAAAAAGAAGTCTTGATAAAGAAGACCGGCATCAGCGCCGAGCAAGCAGATGACGTTATGGCTGCCCTCAACTTTTTGAGAGGCCACGGAGACCTTGGAATAGACGTATCGACAAGAACCGCTCTCATGATCGGAGACATGATTGCTGTGGGGGCAAGTCTACGTCAGGCGCTGTCTGTCAGCCTCCAGACCAGCCAGGAGACTCTCGAATCAGTCCTTGTCGGTCTGCACTTCAACAAGGGGTATACCGAGAACGTCAGCGCCGAATATGTCCTCTTTGACAACAATTTCATACAAAGTACAAAGAGAGCATAACGATGATCTCAACTGTGAACACGAGATTTCCCGGCAAAGCTCAGGAGCGCTTCCTGATCACCGGTGAAACCGGATATTCCGAGTACTGGCGCAGGGATAAATCGCCAGTTGAAATGCTCGAATTGGCAAAATTGCTTCACGGCATCAGAAAAATAGTCTCGCATATCGGAAGGAATTCCGGAACCGTTGTCTGGGATGGAATGTTGGAGAATCCGGACAGCATTACTCTTGACCCATCGCCGATTTTCGGTACCTATCCTATCCCGGCATCCAGAGCTGATATAGCCATAGGACTTGCCGTTCAAGGTGGGTATCACAAAACAGAGTGGAGTGATCACGTTAAGAATATGGCGCAGACCCAATTTAGTCTCCCGCCAATTTACGCCTACAAGTTCACTCTCTATCTGGATATGGCCGAAAGGATTTACGCAGACATTGTCTCAAACAAAAGCGTGTTAGGCCTATATACGGAAAAAGCCCGGCACTGGAGGACGGAAAAAGCGGCAAAAAAATATATTTCACCTCCCTCGTTCACCGAACTCCTGCATATTTGGTGGAAAATGGCCGCAGACAGAACTCAAGATGCCTTCAGGCATGAATATCGAGATACATCAGTAGTTCAGATGGCAGGTGCAACTTCTACAGGTCAATACTACGCCAAACCATTATTGATTCTTAATAGCATAGTAGAAAAATTAATAACGGAATGTACATCGCTTCAAAGCGTCACGGATCGCTGCGAATGCCGATTAAACCTATATACATCAATTTTTAAAGATGTGTTGGATTGTGTCAAATTCTGGCCGGCTGACAGAAACGATCCTTTTCTCCTTTCAAACGATTTCCGGGAGGATATGGAAAAAGAAGATAAAGATCAGAATGCTATCAAAGCAACGCTACTAAGCTTTGCCGATGAGATAGAGGATAATCTTAAGGGGAAAAAAGTAGATTTTACCGCTCAGGTGAAATCCATAGTAGCCAATTTTGGCGAGGTCGCTCGGGTAGAGGGTAACGACCTCGTTATGCCATCAAAAAACGTCATTGATAAAGCTCTCCTCTATAAGCTCAAAACCGTCCTCCAATCAATTGCCCAGCGAAATATTTCCTACAGCAGGGGACTTGACTCCGGGAAGATTGATCGCACGCGTTTGTTCAGAGCGCCGACAACCGGTTCAATATTCAGCCTCAAGAAGGTTACGTACGAATTATTCAACGATATTGTTCTTCTCGTCGACTGCACGGGGTCTATGGCAGATCCGGTCAAATGGTCAAAAATATCTATCATCTATCAGACGCTCTTTATGGCAATCGTCAGTTATAACTCAAATGCCAGAATATTTGCCTACAACGAAAGAAGCGACACTTGCCGCATCACAGAAATTTACAAGCATGGGGAATTTTTTTCCGTCATTCCCCATGGCAGGACTGCTTCCGGCGAGGCAATTATTGCAACATCCCTATCATTGAAAAGCAGCAGACGGAAGCCATTTATCATTCATATTACCGACGGTGCGACCAATTGGGGATGTGGGGTAAGTGACGCAATACGTCACTGTGCGAAGAAAAAAATACGCCTGTTAACTCTTGGATTAGAATGCGACCCCATGAACACAGATGCACTCCGTAAAGAATACGGCGAATATATCCAGTTTGTTAACAGCATAGAGCAACTTCCAAACGTGCTTAATAAACTTCTTTCGCCCAGATAATGATCGAATTGAAAGGAGAGGATTATGTCAGCGAACATTGCAAAAGCGATTAAAGGTGTTCCCGGTAGCACTGCGAGAACCCAATATCATAGATGCATGTGTCCATTGGGATACTTATAGGATTTGCCTTTCAACCGGAACTTGTGCAGGGCGGTAATAACTACTTAATGGAGGAAAAATTAAAAATGGATAAGGTATTGTTTTCATTAATCAGAAAAACTGAAACGCTACTGTTGCTCGTGGCCTTTCAGCTGGTTCTTGGTGGCTGCGAGGCACGGTTGGACCTTGAAGGCGTCAAGAAGGAGATGGCAAAGCCAGTGCGGCGTACTGACAATTTTCTGGCACTTACAAACAATGGGACTGTAATCACTGCAGTCGGCAACAGCGGGTTGATTCTTACCAGTCCCAATGAAAGCAATCCTGAAGATGCACGAAAGTGGACTCGTTCCACAATTGAGGGGCGGCCCAATTTCGTCGACATCACCACTTGTCCTGACAACTCGATGATTGCACTGAGTATGGAGCGTCAAGTATGGACCAGCGTCAATAACGGCCAGAAGTGGACCAAATCAGATCTGCCGACGAAAGAAACCGTGATTGCCCTTACCTGTGCGCCCAACGGCGATTACTGGGTTGTAGGCGCCGCAACCTCAATATTGCACAGCATCGATAAAGGTGGAAGCTGGAGTGATAAGAGCCTCAATCAAGATGCGCTAATAAACTTTATCCAGTTTTTTAATGCGAAAAATGGTCTGGTCTTAGGTGAATTTGGGTTAATGGCCAAGACTGTGGATGGTGGTCAGAGTTGGCAAAGATCTCAAAATATTCCGGATAATTTTTATCCCATGGGTGTCTACTTTACCGACTCCGAGCATGGCTGGGTTGCCGGTCTGAGCGGAGCAATCCTCTACACTGACGATGGTGGAAAAAGCTGGAAACGTCAGGAGACACCTAACAGTGTTCCCCTCTACGGCATTCATGCCAAGGGTAACAGGATTTTCGCCTTAGGTGACGGTAACACCGTCCTCGAACTCGACGGGCAGCGATGGGTGGCTCATGACACCCCACCTCAATCAACCTATCTTCGTGACGCCGAGGTTATCAACGATGACATGCTGTTGGTTGCAGGTGGCAATGGAACGTTGACCACAGTAAAAATCAAACAAAAACAAGAGCTCGTCGGAGGACACAGTAATGGCAAATAATGATAAATTTTATACACCTGCAGTACATATGTTCACTCATATGATGCACAGCATTAAAGAGCGGATATTCGCTCATCCCAAAATTTTTCTTGTGGTGATCCTGCTGATTACGATCTTCTTTGCTACACGAATTCCGATGCTGAAGATCTATTCCGATTTTGCCGACTTATTGCCCCAGAGTCACGAATATATTAAATTACACAATGATATCAAGGAGTCCTTTGGCGGCGCCAACGTAATAACCGTTGCTGTTGAAGTAGAAAAAGGTGACATTTTCAGCAATGATGCCTTGGCAAGAGTTAACCGCATTACTCAAGCGATCGACAGTCTGCCCGGAGTCAATCACAATCTGGTGACCAGTGTCACTCATCGTAACACCCGCAAGGTCTGGCTGTCCGAAGATGGCAACATCAACTCTGAACCCTACTACGATCCATTGGCCTCCGACCTGCCGGCTGAGAAACTGACAATTATTAAAAATGAAGTATCTGCCAATCCGCGAGTTTACGGCCCCATGGTTTCGCCGGATATGCGCATGGCGATGATCAAGGCACAACTGATCGAAGGCGAGCTCGATTACGCTCTGATTTTCAAAGAGCTTCAGAAGATACGGAAAGCGGAAACGGTCCCTGGTTTCAAAATTTATATTACAGGGCAGCCGATGCTGCTCGGCTGGACGTATCAATATCTGGATCAACTCCTCCAGATCCTTCTCTATACAGTTCTGCTCATGATTGCTCTGCTCGTTTTGTATTTCCGGAAGCTCTATGGGGTATTGATCCCGTTAGCAGGGGTAATTGTTTCCACAATCTGGGGTCTCGGTATAATTTCACTCTTCGGCTACAATCTGGACCCACTGAGCATGGTCATCCCCTTCCTGATTTCGGCCCGGGCCCTGTCCCATGGTATCCAAAACGTGGAGCGCTACTATCTGGAGCTTACCATAGACCCCGATCCACGCAGGGCCGCCAATAAAACATTTGAAAACCTGTTTCACCCTGGATCTGTAGGCATTTTTAGCGATGCCGTCGGACTGATACTTATCGCCATTGGCGCCATCCCTCTAAACACCAAATTGGCGTATTACGCCTCAATTTGGGCGCTAACCATCATTATTACGGTACTGTTTTCTGTTCCGTTGCTGTTAATGATTTTGCCAAAACCGAAAAATGTCGAGATTAAAAGAGGATTCCTGTGGGGAATCAACACCTTTTTCAGCAACATTATTACCGCCAAACACACCCCAAGGCTGGCAATGATTATCGCAGGAATCATGCTCTGCGGAAGTTGGTATTTTTCATCTAAAATAGTTATCGGCGAATCGGAACCCGGATCGCCCATCCTGTATCAAAGCCATGACTACAACACCTCTTCCAAGAAGATCAATGACAGCTTTCCTGGATCAGAGGAACTGTACCTGGTGGCCGAAACCGACACCAAGGAGGGTTTAAAGCGCCCCGAAGTGCTGTTTGCTCTTGAGGATCTGGAAAGGCATATGATGCTTGACCCCGGCTTGGGTGGTGTAAAGGGCATAGATGGACTGGTGAAACAGGTCAACCGGCTACTCCACAGTGTTGACCCACGATTTCAGGTGATCCCGGACAGCAAGGAATATGTCGGCGGCGTTATGTACACGTACATGATGTCTAATCCGGTTCCTGGTGCATTGAACGAGTTTGTTGATACCAACGAGCAGAAGGCCAATCTGGTCTTTTATTACAAGGATCACAAAGGCGAGACGATTCGTCGGGCAATTCATATGGCCAAACAGTGGATAGCCGAAAATGAAGGGAAGGTTAAAGGGTTAAAAATCCGTTTGGCAGGCGGGACCATCGGGGTAACAGCGTCAATGAACGAGGCCGCATACGGAACAAATATCATTGTGGTCCCATTAGCGGTTGCGTTTGTTATTGCCATTGTCTCCCTCTCCTACAACTCCCTCCGAGCAGGCCTGATGATGTTTATGTCAATGCTATTCGCCACCTCCTTGACTTATGCATATATGGGCATTAGCGGACTGGGTCTCAATATCAATACGGTTCCAATTATATCCGTGGGCATTGGTGTCGGTATTGATTACTCGATTTACATGATGGATCGAATTCGATGTGAAATGGTTATTTTAAAAGACCTCAGAGAGGCCACAATCAAAGCCATTTCCACCACCGGCCAGGCAGTCTGCTTTACAGCCTTTACCCTGATTGCGGGAATTGTCATGTGGGTGTTCATGTCTGATCTGCGCTTTCAGGCAGATGCGTCAAGGTTGCTTATTGTCATGGTTGTGCTCAACGCGCTTTGCGCAATGGTGCTGGTTCCTGCCTGGGTGCTGCTGTTCAAACCGAATTTTATATGCAGAGTCTACGAGGATCAAGATGGAATAATCCACAGTTGACCGTGCTCGGAGTTATTTCAGAAAAAGGAGGGAATCGTATGGGATAAATATTGAATAATCCGCGTACAGCCGTGCTCAGTAGTTGATTTCACTAAAAGGAGGGAAGTGCATGATGAAAACTGCGACACAAAAGGGATTTAAGAAGAGTACCCTGTCGGTGGCTGTCAGCGTCGGCGGCATGCTGCTGATATCTGCAATAACAGCAGCGGCAACGGAAGCGATACCGACAGCAACAGATACAGCAGCAACATCGGAAGCAATACTGTCAACAACAGAAACAGCAGCAGAAACAAAACCGGTAGCAGCAAAGAATGCGAACTTTTTTGGTAAAACCAGCGGTTATATTGAAAATGCCACCTTTTTTCGGGACAGACTGGGACTATCAAAATTTCGCAACACAGCACAGTTAGAGTTAGAGAAGCGGATCGACACCAGCCTTTTCATTAACGGAGTGTTCCGTGCAACTTATGACGGCGTCTATGATCTCAATGACAGCAAATTCGGACCAAATTCCAATAGAGAGGGATATCTTGGCCAAAATTGGCACTCGCGCGACGATGCAACAACAAACAACCCCGTATTGGGTGGAAAACCATTTATCTCTGCACCTGTTCCTTTTGTTTGTGAAAACGACCCGACCCTGTGTCGTAACCTCAAGGGCTACATGGATAAATCAAAGAACGATGCCAGGTTCCCAGAATTTAATGATGAATTAGACTTCATTAGAGAGCTGTATGTCGACAAGACCATCTCATTGAGCAACGGCACAAAACTATCAGCTCGCCTCGGTAAGCAGCAGGTTGTCTGGGGGAAATCTGACCTGTTCCGGGTACTCGATGTCATAAACCCGGTCGATTATTCACGCCAAAATATCTACGACGAATTGCAGGATATCCGTATTCCGCAGTGGATACTGAAAGCCGAATCACGTTTTGGAAAAGTTGGGTTTTTAGATGAGCTCACCACTTCTGTGGTGTGGAATTTTGACAAATTCCGTCCAAGTGTTCTCGGTCAGGCCGGCCAGCCCTATAAGATGCTGGATGCCGGGAGTCTCTTCAGTTCCTACATGAATATCGATCAGCACCCTGTAGTAGGCGCCTTGTATCCCGGAGGACCGGTACCGATTATTCATGATGTTAATATCCCCGGCTGGAATTTCGCAAACACTCAAATTGGCCTCAGGACGGAAGGACTCTATAATGGCATAACCTTCACTCTCAATTACCTGCATTACCGTCAGCAGCTGCCGTCAACTCACTTTCGCGAGCATCCGGCTGTTCCGGGTAGCGGACTGCCGGCCCCCGATGGTGTCTACGATCTTGAATTCCCTGAGGTAAACCTGTTTGGTGGTTCCATCGACTATTTTTTCCCATCTATAGACTCGTCGTTGCGCATGGAAACCACCTACACCAAAGGCGAAGAACTAATTCGTGAAACGGATGGATACCAAAAAACCGATATGTTCCGTTATGTAATTGGTTTCGACAAGACTCAGTGGATTCCGCTGTTAAACAGCAGACGTACTTTTTTGATCTCTGCCCAGCTGTTTGGCCAACATATTCTGAATCACAGGGATGATATGCCTGACTACAAGAACGATTGGGTAGGAACTCTTCTCTTTCAAGGGTTTTATGACTTCGACCGGATTATCCCCAAGGTCCTCGTAGCTCGCGATTTCCGGAGTGAGGGAATGGCGGTTGCTCCCAGTGTCGACTGGTTTGCGACCGACAATTTAAAGATCACCTTGGCGGGCAACATCAAAATGGGGGGGAAGAAAAAATTCGACTGGTCGGCCAATGACGCTCTGTCAGGAGCACCAATGCCGAACGATTATGAACCACTGGCACGTTTTACCAACGGACCCATTGGTGTTGCTAACAAAGAAGACGAAATCCAGTTAACTCTTCGCTACTCTTTTTAACCTACAACAACGAAAGGAATTTAATATTATGAGAAACAAAATTCTATTTTCTACGGCATATTTGATACTGCTGTCAACCATGGCTTCTGCCGCGACTTTGGCAGATGTGGAAAACTCCTTTTACCCTTACAAAAAAGGTGTCCCTCAGGTTGCTGGAATCAAACCCGGCATGGTTATCAATTCCAAAAATTGGCAGATCGCTAAAGATGCGCTTGAACCGGCTTTTCAGGGTTATATTCAAAAAGGAAATTACGAAATAAAGGTCGGCGAAACGACCTCTTTCGACCAAGGTAAGACTTATATCGAACAGACCAAAGCCCGACTCAACAAAGCCAAGCTTGGTGACAAGCCCGGTGAGATTACTGGCAGTGATGCCGGTCGGCCATTCCCGGAAGAACCTTCCCTGAGCGACCCCAGGGCTGGCGACAAACTGGCCTGGAACTTCAAGTATGGGTTTTCACAGGGCGACGATTGGTCCATTTCGCCGTGGTACTGGAAGTTCCGCAACATGAAGACCGATCAAATTGAACGGTCCTTGATATTTGACTTTCACATCATGAAATTCACCCATCGTAGCGTAGTTTCGCCGATTCCTGCGCTAAAAGACAACCCTTCCAATATATTCCGCGCTAATTATTTCAAAGCGTTGGAGCCCTTTGACATAAAGAATACGCAGGTTTTGATCCAACGCTTCGAAGAGGATACAAAGCTTGACGACTCCTACCTTTACCTCGGGTTTCAGCGCCGTGTGCGCCGCATGTCCAGCGGGCAGACCACCGATGCTTTCCTCGGTTCTGATATCACGATTGAGGACTTTGAAGGTTATAACGGCCGCATCAGTGACATGAAGTGGACTTACATGGGAACCAAAACCTTATTGGTGCCCTTTTATAATCACAATGACATGCCTCTCGACAAGGAAATGTACAAAGGCGACAAAGATGGCTTCAAAATGATAGCGGGGACCGGTAAGGGAGGGTGTTTCCCGGCAGTTACCTGGCAACTGCGGAAAGTCTATATCCTGGAGTCAAAACCACTTGACAAGAACCATCCGGTCAGTAAACGTATCCACTATATGGATGCCCAGACAGCGGTCATACCCCTTACCTCTATATATGACCGCTCCGGAAAACTGTGGAAAAGTTTTACCATCGCTTATACCCATGCGGATAACAGTTTGCCGCAAAACAAGGGAACCGGCACCACTATGTACGATTTTACTAGCTTGATTGATACCCAGGCCGATCACTGCACCACGGGGCATTTCAAGACGATGGCTCATAGTCCGGCTACCACACGGGCTTTGTTTACTGTCGAAAATATGCGCTCATCAGGGAAATAGAAGATAGCCTCCTGACTTTTTTAGGAGTCAGGAGGCTATTTATATTGGTTGTTGTTGCGGAGGGAAACCTCCACGCCATTTTCGAGTCCTGCTAAAATATTTCACAAAAAGGATGAAGGTAATGCGTAGTGATCTGTTAATAAACAAAATATTGAACCTGGAATGGGAAATGTTTGTTCGTGTAAAAAGCGCCCATCCTGCTGCTTGCCAGAGCACTCCCGACAAATTCAGGGCAATTCGAAGCAGCGTGTTCATGATGTGGACAGCGGAGATGTTGGCTGCCTATCTGGAACAGTTAGAGAACGCTAAAGTGCAGGGACGCAACCTTCTCACAGAAAAATATGCACGCATGGACAACCTGATTCCGCCACTGACGAACAGCCCGTATGTTGATGAGATCATCGAAATCAATGAAATCTGGCAGAGAGAATTGAAAGAAAAATATCCGATTCTCTATAATCGCTGTTGCCGCACAATGGAGGCGACAGGTGATGGTCAGAATTTCTCAGTATATCTACGTAGTGAGCTTGAGACGTACGGCGACAGCACCTTGGGACTCTATTATTGGAACGTGAAAAACGCGTACAATAAAAAAGAAAATTTATCAATTGAAGCATTGAAACATCTTGTACAAAAAGGCGGTTACAGAAATCTGGAACATGCTGAAAGTTGTTTGAGTGAAGAGGGGTAATATTAGTCTCTTTCAGAGGTGATGCAACAAATCGAATATATTTGCGAATATTTATACGGAGTCTGTGCGTCCGAAATATTTCAATGTGAGGGGACAAACGATGAAAGCAGCAGTCTATTTTGGTCCGCAGGATATCCGATGTATCAATATCCCTGATTCCGCGATTCATGCAGACCACGAAATGCTCGTCAAGGTCACGGCAACTTCGATCTGCGGTTCCGATTTGCACCTGTATCGCGGGACGCTTGATTCCATCATGGAGAAGGGAACGTCGCAAACAGGTCATGAACTCGTGGGCGAAGTATTGGACGTCGGTAAGGCGGTTGGCCGCTTCAAACGGGGCGATCGTGTGACCATGGCGTACTCGGCGTCCTGTGGCCATTGCTACATGTGTGAAGTGGGGCAGACCGCACATTGCGAGACGACACAGAAAGCGGTGTATGGTTTTGGCCTGCCGTTTGGCAACCTGAATGGCACTCACGCCGAAACTCTCATCATGCCTTATGCGGACGGTCACGCAATGAAGGTGCCGCATGAAATATCCGACAGCGCTGTCTTGACACTCTCGTGCAATCTGCCTGCCGCCGTCATCGCCAATCATCTTGCAGATGTTACCGTGGGTGAAACCGTGGCTGTTGTCGGCTGTGGCCCGACCGGGTTAATGGCGTTGGATATCCTTCTGCACCGGGGACCGGGTCGCGTCGTAGCATTTGATACGGTGCCGCATCGTTTTGCTGCCGCTGCCAGGAAGGGCGCTGTTGCCATCAATTCAGCGGAAGATGACTGGAAGGAAAAAGCGCTACAATTCACATCGGGCCGCGGGTTCGACAAAGTTATCGAATTGGTGGGCGACCCCGAAACCCTGCAGATGAGTCTTGATCTGATCCGCCCTGGCGGGACTGTTGCCGCCTTGGGGGTGTTCTGCGACAACACCTTCAATCTCAATCTCGCCGATGTGTTTTTGCGTGACATCACACTGCACATGAACGGCTTCGCCAATGTCCAGCCATATATGTGGGAGTCGCTGCGCATGATGGAGCGGGGCATCGTCAATCCGCAGGAATACTTCTCGCACACATTTGCGCTCTCGGATGTGGATAAAGCCTTCTCGCTCTTCAACCGGAAGGCGGATGGCGCAATGAAAATGCTTATCCGCCCCTGACCGCCAACGCATTATCAGACGGGAAGAAATTTCACGACGAGGCATACCGATGCAGAGTGAGGATATCGCTGAATTCAGGGAAATGGAATGGTTCGGAAGGCGGATTAAGGAATCCCGCTACACGCTTTCCGAACATGCGCTCAGGTTTATGGTGGCTGGCAAGATCTCGGTCAAGGATATCGAATCCGTACTGTTGACCGGCAGAGTGCTTGAAGAATACAGAAATCCCATGCGCGTGACTAGTTACCTGGTGTATGGCGCGGCCGGAGAAAAAGACGTCCACATCGTCTGCGCCAACGGTGGCAACAACTGGTTGATAATCCTCTTTGCCTATGTTCCCGTCCTGCCCGTTTGGTCAAGTCCAACGCAAAGAAGAAACCGTGGAGAAGAAACGATGACAGAACATGTCGGCGCCTGTTTTTTTTGTGGTGGAGCCCTGGAGGAAATTGTTGCCGGAAATTACGACTACAGGCATGAAGGAAAGATGTACGTTATCAAGAGACTTCCCGTAACCTTGTGCACGCAGTGCAGCGAAAAATATATACGAGCCGAAGTGGGCAAAAACATTGATAGGCTCATAGACGAAAAAACCTTCTCGGGAACGGAAACGGTGCATGTCGTTAACTATGAGCTAGAAAAAGATTTGATGCTTTGAACGGGCTTGAACTGGCTGAACGCTATTTTACCGCCCATGGTTTACCGCTGATCCGTGACAGTTTCCCTGAATATAAAGATCGCATCGCTGCCGGCCTGGTTGGTCTCGGATCCGAATGTCTCGGCTTTGACGACGAGTTTTCCAGGGATCACGACTGGGGGACGGGTTTTTGTCTGTGGCTTACCAAACCCGATTACAATCGGATAGGCAGCACGTTGCTGACGGCATACCATGGTCTGCCTGCACTATTTGAAGGATTTGAGCGCGTAACAAGCGAATGGGGTGACGGACGAGTCGGAGTGTTTGAAACAGGTGCATTTTACCGGAGATTACTTGGGCGGCCCGATGCCCCTGAAACACTCGTTGATTGGCTCCGACTTCAGGAGAACAACCTCTCCGTATGCACATCCGGGGAGGTTTTTTATGATCCGCTCGGCGAATTTTCCGGCATCCGGCGGTGCCTCCTTGCCTTCTATCCCGACGACGTCCGAATTGCCAAGATGTCGGCGCGCTGCATGGTGGTCGGGCAATCCGGGCAATACAATTACCTTCGCAGCTTGTGGCGCCATGACTATTTTGCCGCACAGTATGCGGAGACCAAGTTTTGCGCCGACGTCATGTCACTTGTCTATCTGCTGAACCGCAGGTATGCGCCGTATTACAAATGGCTGATGCGCGGTGTCCGGGATCTGCCGCTTCTGGGCGCCTTCCTCTTCGAGAATATATCAGCAATGGTGGCATCCGGGGATCACGAGCAGAAGCGGACCATCATGGATGAAATCTGTGCTGCTGTGATCAGGGAACTGCAAGCAGAGGGGTTGAGCGACTCGACAAGCAGGTTTCTCGTCGATCACGGTCCGGTCATGCACGAAAAAATCGTTGACCCGGCTCTGCGCAATCTGGATGTCTGGATAGGCTAACTCAATAGGGAGGGAGCGATTCATGAAGAAGATATTGGTGATCGGAGGAAGCTATTTTGCCGGCAGGGTTTTTGTTGAGGAGCTGACAAAGGTAAAGGATGTGGCTGTTCACGTGTTCAACCGGGGGCGCATCCCGCTCGGTATCAGCGGTGTTGCCGAGCACCGCGGAGACCGGGAGGACGCCGGCCAGATACGCCGCGCCATTTCCGCAGAAGAATGGGATGCGGTGGTCGATTTCTGCGCATATACACCTTCACACGTTGAATTATTGCTGAATAACCTTCAAGGGAAAATAAAGCAGTATATTTTTATCAGTACGACCACGATCTATCAAAACAGATGGAATCTACCGATCCGGGAGGATGCGCTGAAGGTATTCGGCCCGCAACCCGAACTCGGGCCACACGCGAGCTACGGGTACGACAAATGGCGCGCTGAGCGTGTGGTGCAGAAGGCAAGCGCACGTACCGGAATGCCCTATACCATTCTCAGGCCGGCAATCATTTACGGTTTCTATAATTACGCTCCCCGTGAGCAGTACTTCTTCGATCTCCTGCAAAGGGGTGAGGCCATGGTGATTCCAGATGGCGGTATGGCCCTTTTGAGCTTCATCTGGGTTGTTGACATGGCTCGATTGATCATCCGCTGTATTGGTGAGGAAAAGGCACTCAATCAGGAGTTCAACCTGGCGTCCGATGAGTTGGTTTCGTATCCGAGAATTATTGAAGTGTTGGAGGAAATCACCGGCAAAAAAATACCTGTTACACGCAAGTCAGTCGAAGAGATTAACAGGGAGCGCATACCGCTGCCATTTCCCATGGACGAGCACTTGGTGTACAGCGGGGCAAAGTTGCAACGGCTGCTGGACTTTGACCACACCCCTTTTACCACCGGCATGCGCGAGGCATTCAACTATTATTTGATGGTCCTGAAGAAGCGCCGGGGAGATACCGTCTAAATAATCGGCAAAAAGGACAAACAAATCATGAATGACACCAGCAATTACAAGAACTGTTCCGGAACCGGGCAGTACTCCGTTGGTCTGGAAATAGGAGCGATCTCAATCAAATGCGTCAGCATGGATGAGAACGGTAACAGGGAAACCTGCACCAGGAAACACGAAGGAAACACTAAGAAAATAGCGGCAGAAGTGGTGGACGGTTTTCGCGATAAAAAGGATGTCCATTTAGTCGTCACCGGCGCTACGGCAAAAACGATTCTGGATCTTCCCTATCGCTCGGAAGCGGAGTGTATCGAAAAAGCGGTATCCTCTTATGCACTGAAACCGGACATACTGCTTGCTCTTGGGGGAGAGTCGTTCACGTTGTATACGATGAAAGAAGGGATTATCCGCAACATTATATCGACCACAAAGTGCGCTGCCGGAACAGGCGAGTTCCTTGTCCAGCAATTCCAGCGCATGGATCTCTCTCTGGATGAAGGACTGGATGCGGCAAAAAAGGGAAAAGATGTCCAACTGGCCACCCGGTGTTCGGTCCATTGCAAATCCGACGCAACGCACAAGCTGAATAAAGGTGAATGCGGTCCCGCGGATATTGCCTTCTCACTTATCAGTGACCTGGGCAAAAAAGTATTGAACCTGATAGACATGGCCGAATGGCCGCGTGATGTGATTTTGGTGACAGGCGGTTTGGTCAGGAATGAACTCTTTATACAGGACCTTCAAAATGCGCTCACGACATCAAAAATTGTTGTTCTGCCGGAGAGCAGCTGTATAGAAGCCTTCGGAGCCTGCCTGTATGCATGTGAAGAAAATGAAAACCGATCCCAAATACCACGCACGGTTCTAAAAACAGAGAGACATTTGCTTGATACTTGCCGCCCCCTCAACGATGCCGCGAACCATGTGGATTACCGGGTCCGTTCATCGGATGACATGGTAGTAAAAGATGACGGTTCATACATCCTCGGCGTTGATGCCGGCTCAACCACGACGAAAGCCATTCTCTTCAATACCGAAAGCAGAACCGTCGATGCAAGCTGTTATCTGCGAACTCACGGGAATCCCGTTGCCGCGACCAAACAGTGCCTATTAACATTCATCGAATCTGCGCGCGATAAAAATATCCGCATTATTCAGGCCGCGGTCACCGGTTCCGGGCGGGAAATGGTGTCTGTGTATCTGAATAACTGCGTAAGCTTCAATGAGATACTTGCCCACTCACGGGCAGCAGCGGAAGAGATGCCCGATGTCGATACACTTTTGGAAATTGGCGGTCAAGATTCAAAATTCATATCGTTCCTGAAAGGGATACCAATAGACTATGCCATGAATGAAGGCTGCTCGGCCGGCACAGGCAGTTTTCTCGAGGAATCGGCGTCAGTGGACATGGATGTGAAAGCCGAGGATATCAGTGAACTGGCTTTGAAAGGCGGCGCACCCATTGCATTCGGCGAGCGATGCGCGGCATTCATCAACACCGACCTTCGGAATGCTCTCCAACAGGGCGCGTCACGAGAAGACGTTCTTGCGGGCCTGGTGATTTCAATTGCGGATAACTATGTGACACGGCTCATCGGCTCCAAGAGTCTGGGAGACAACATCGTTTTCCAGGGGGGGGTGGCATTGAACAGATCGGTTGCCCTGGCTCTGGCGACCAGAATCAAGAAAAAGATTGTCGTCCCCCCCCATCCCGAATTGATGGGCTGCGTGGGAAATGCCCTGAAGTTGCTGGATATGCTGAATAACAGGCAGATAGAAATCGCTGACTATGATCTCGATGGCTTACTAGGCGGTGATATCGATGTTACGGGCAGATTTGTGTGCAAGGCGTGCGAGAATAATTGTGAAATCCAGCAGTTCTCCATACGAGGCAAGGTGTTTCCTTTTGGCGGCCTCTGTTCAAAGTTTGAAAATCAACGGCATCATAAACCTAAGGTGCGTGAAGGCACGGATTTAGTCGCGGCGCGCAATAAGCTGATGTTCGAGGAATTTGGCCCTCAGCCTGTCGCCAATCCGCGCGGGACCATCGGGCTCCCCATGGCTCTGACGGCATATGAGCTGTTTCCTTTCTATGTAAAATTTATAAACGAACTTGGATACAACGCGGTGCTTTCGCGCCATTCCCCAAAATGGCACCGGAAGGCGACGAGTGCCATGTGTTATCCATGCCAGATTGCATGCAGCGCGGTCTATGATCTGGACGAACAAGGGACCGACTACATTTTGCTTCCCAACGCCCTTGAGATGTTGTGCGAACAGGGATATGAAGCATCTTTTACCTGTCCCACAACAACCTTGATAGCCGATGTTATTCGGGCCGGTTGTGGCCCCATCGGTGCAAAACTGCTCTCTCCCCACGTAAACCTGCGGCACGGCCTGACAAAAACCATGAAGAAAGATTTCATAAAGATCAGCGAGATGTTGGGTGTGCCGAAAAAATCCCGTGAAATTGCATTTGACAATGCGCTTGCGCATTACAAATCATTTTTGTCGCAGTACCGCGAGATGGCGAAGCGTGAACTGAGTACACTTTTGAACGAGCCAACGATTATCTTTGCCGGACGCCCTTATACGACCTGCTCAGCCGATGTCAATCTTTCCATACCGAGGAAGATTGTGAGCAGAGGCTACCATGTCGTTCCAGCCGATGCCCTGCCTCCTCTGGGAACTCCTTCTCCCCGGGGGAACGTCTGGGCATTTACGCAACAGGTTGAAAAGGCTCTGGCCCACGCGCGGGAATACAAGAACGTGTACGTCTGTCTGCTCTCCTGTTTTTCGTGCGGCCCCGATGCCAGCATAGGCCACCTTATTCGACAGGAACTTGCGGGACAGACCTTCTGCTATCTGGAAATTGATGCGCATACGGCCCATGCGGGTATTGAAACTCGTGTTGGTGCCTTTTTGGACATCATCGAAGAGCAACGTAAAAAGAATTAAGTTGCCCGGGAAAAATACTTTGAACTAAACCGCAAAGAAACATGTTTTTTTGTGAATAAACTCAATCGGAGTCAGTAATGGAAATGGCAAAAGCGGGAGATAAACAAAAATATAAGTTGCAGTTAATTATGGAAACATTCTTGATACTAGAAAAAATATTTGAGGCAAAGGGCGGTCTTGCGCTTACAGAGATATGTCAAAGTGTGCATATTACAAAAAACAAGGGATTCAGGATGCTTTCTACGCTGATTCAGTGTGGTATTTTGGAAAAGGATGAACGAAGTAACTACAATATCGGTATTGCGTCCTTTGAAAATGCACACAAGATATTAGCCAAGGCAACGTCACTGGATAAGGCCCGTACTATTATGGAAAACCTTGCCAAGGTACTCAATGAAGCGGTCTATTTTGCGAAACATACTGGTCTTGAAGCCGTACTTATTGATTTCGCCGACTGCCGGCAGCCGATAAAGGCGACTTCATTCGTTGGAGCGGTAACGCAGCTCCGGCGAATTACGCACAGCGCCACCGTTGCGAAAGGGGGAGACATCACCATTGATACGGACAGCCTGTCTGCAGAGGTTACTACCGTTTCCATGCCTTTTTTTAACGAGATCGGAGTTGAAGTAGGATCGCTTGTGGTGCTGGCTCCGACTTACCGGATGACTCCGCATCGGATTGAAACTGAAATAATACCAGCATTAAGAAATGCTCTGCAGCTTCAGAAAGTGCAATTGCATGATAGCGAGCAGGTACGATTGTTGCCGGTGTTCTCTCTTGCCGGTCGTAACTATGCCGAACATCCTCACATTATTCCGGGAATGAGTACAAATTCCATTAAACCTTCAAGATGGAATTAATCCGCGGCCAATGTGGGAATTTACCATGCCGACAATTTTGCACAGATTTGTTTGCGGAATCAAAAAGCATGCTCAGTTTCATAATATAAAACCAGCACTGACAAAAGGAGCGAAGCCATGGTTAAACCTGTTGGAATTCCTAATGGAGCGCGCTTTACCGAAAAGTTCACACATGTGATCGACAGCGAGGGGAATAAAGTTGCGCTGGATGATCCGAGGGTGTGGCACATATGGACGCTTGACGCAGGTCTTTACACACAGCTGATATTAAAAAACCGCTTTGCAAGGCGAGGGTGGCAGTTCCGTCTGGCACCAAAAAACTCAAAGGAAACAATGCAGCTGGCCATGTCACTTGGTTCCGGACGTGAGTGCGTGCCGTGCGTGGGAATAATTGGAGCCACGTGCAAAGACATGCTCGAGAACAGAAGCCATAAAGATGAGATCAGTATTTACTACAACATTGATCAGGATGGACCATGCCAGAATGGCGGGTTTCCGGTCATCTGGAGTGCGATAGCACAGCGAGTGCCGATGGATAATGTCGTTTTTCTTACCTGGCCATCCCAACGAAACAACTACATCAACCGGGGTGAGGCCATGGCGGCGGATGTTGTTATCAGCATTATTTTCGGAGATCTTCTGGATGAAGCCGAGTCATCCTTGAAAGTCCTGGCGAAAGACAAAAAGAGTGCCCTGGATGTCTTTGAAAAAGAGACCCATATCTTTATGGAATCCTGCAAAGAGGGCAAGCAACGCGGAAATTTTTATGACGCGGCAAATTTGCTGGTAATTGAAAAAGCGTGGCGGCGATGGACGAAAAATGTTTCGAAGATACCACTGAAATCTACGGTCGAAGAAACACCACGAGTGTTGCTGTTCAGTGGTGGCAATCTTCTCTGGATCAATTATCCGGTCACTGATTATTTTATCGAACAGGGTGTTATCCCGAAGCAGGTTGATTTATCGGAGTTTTTTGGCTGGCTCGAGTCTGAGGATATCGTTCGGTATGGTTTCGCACGGGGATACACCGAGGCCATCGGCCAATATAATTTTATCCGGCTGGCGGCGTCATTTTTGAACCCGGGGAACTGGAAAAACCGTGAAATGGGCTTGAGAGCATTAAGATGCAGGTGGCATTTATGGCTCCTGGATTTTCTGATTACACGGTGGCGCAAAATGGGAACAGCATCCGGATTGTTGTTCGACAAACAAATTTCCTGGAATGAGGTGACCTTTGCCGGAAACAAACATTCGTCAGATGCCGGATACCATGAGACATGCGCCAACGTCGGTCGATACGTGCTTTCGGCGCAGGGAGATGTGTTCGACGCCGTGGTTAATGTCAGCTCGTTCAACTGCGCGCCAGCCATGAACACAGCGGCGATTGTCCGGCATTTGGCAAGCTCGAATGATATGCCGTATGCGGCAATCGATATGGAAGGGCCGTGGATTTCCGCCAGCCAGATGACGCTTCTGGAAACAATTGCCGTTCAGGCCAGACGCTCCAGAAACAAGAAAAATCAGGGTAAACGCAGCGAGCCGGTCGGCGAAGCCGGCTCGCTGCTTTCACCTTTGACGACGTAACAACCGGTTATGATCACCACGCGAAGCGGAGCTGCCATGGCATCCGGTTGGGACAAGGAGGCCGATTTCTTAGTCTTCGGATATGTCGGCGTCGAGGCACGCCGCAGCTATCCATTATTCGTGGAGCAAAGACAACAGTGTAGAAATCAGTATATTTCAACCGGAACAGACACAAAAAGGGACATGTCATGAATTTCAGCTTATCAAGTATTTCGGCAAAACTCAAAATACCGCTAATTCTACAGTTACTGCTTCTGGCCGTTGTCGGTTATTACTATCTCTCAAGCGAACATGCGGTACGTGCGGAGCGTGAGCATGCACAGGAACTGGGAGCAGTCATAACCAACCTTCAGTCTATAACCATTGATATTCAGGAATTTCTAAAAGGCCACGGAAATAACAAGAACGTTGAGAATAGCCTGCGTGAGCAATCGGCGCGGATCGATAAACTGCCGATTATGCTAAAAAAATCTCTTGCACCCCGTATCAAGCAGATCTCTGAGCAACTCCAGGGTGCTGAAAAACTGTTCCAGAGAAATAGAGAAATTGAGACAACGGTGTTTCAACTCACCAAACTCTCTACTGAGCAGTCCGACCGGTACATTATGGAATACAGCGCAAAACTTGCCAATCCTCAGCTGGAACGTCAGGTATCAAAACTTGAGCGTCTTGTCATTGCCGGGGCGGCTGTCAACAGCGGGACGAACCACAATATCCGGGAGTTGTTTCTGCGCATGAAAGATAATTTGGCCGATACCCGCAAAGAGATGCTCAGCTTCCTTGATACCGCAATACGTAGTGTCCAGGAATCCGAAAAAAATCTTGCCGGCACCCCGTTCCACCCCATGGCCACAAAGGCACGGGAGGCAAATGTTCAGATTCGGGACGTGGTCACGGAGTATATGGCCAATATGGAAAAGATCGCTGTCTCCAGCAAGGAAATTGAGCAACAGATCGGTCTGATGCGCGGGGAAATCAACCGGCTTTCCGAGAAAAATATGGTGGCTGGCTACGACTTTTTCCGGAGCCGTATTTCGACTCTGCTGGTAATGCTTTTCGCGGCGTCAGCGGCTCTGATCGCCCTTACCTTGACACTTTCACGCAGTATCCTGCGACCGATCACGGGCATGACCGCCATGTTACATGACATCGCCCAAGGTGAAGGGGATCTTACAAAACGTCTCCCGGTTGAATCCAGTGACGAAGTCAGTGAAGCCTGCCACCTTTTCAATACCTTTATCGAAAAACTGCATGGAATCATCAGCCTCATTTCCAGCACATCCAATCAAGTGGCTGCCGCTTCAAAACTGCTCCACTCCACCGCCGAGCGAATCGCCACCGGAGCCGAAGAGGTTGCCGCTCAGGCAGAAACCGTGGCAACCGCTGGTGAAGAGATGTCAGCCACGTCTGTTACCATAGCCCAAAACTGTCTGCTGGCGGCTGAAGGTGCCCAACGTGCTTCGAAAACAGCCGGAAGTGGTACCAAGGTTGTGGAAAGAAGCGTAGCCGTCATGAGCCAGATTTCCGAAAAAGTGCAGGAGTCGGCTAAAACCGTGGAAAGCCTTGGAGCCAGGAGCGACCAGATTGGCGCCATTATCGGCACAATCGAGGACATCGCCGATCAGACCAACCTGTTGGCCCTGAATGCCGCCATCGAAGCTGCCCGTGCCGGCGAACAGGGGCGTGGTTTTGCCGTTGTTGCCGACGAAGTACGCGCATTGGCAGAACGCACCACCCGTGCCACCCGTGAAATCGGCGAAATGATAAAGGCCATCCAGAGTGAAACCAAAGGCGCGGTTGCCGCCATGGAACAGGGAGTCTACCAGGTAGAGACCGGTACTATGGAGGCGTCCCGCTCCGGTGAGGTGCTACGCGATATTTTGCAACAGGTCATTAGCGTTGCCAGCCAGGTCAATCAGATTGCCACTGCCGCAGAAGAGCAGACCGCCACGACCAGTGAGATATCCGGCAATATGCATCAGATCAACGAGATCATAAATAAGACATCGCACGGCGCGCACGAATCTGCCGTGGCCGCAGCACAATTGCATGACAATGCCGAAGAACTGCAGAGGCTGGTGCGGCAGTTCAGGTTGTAATATGAGTAATTTGTTATTTGAGCATAAAAAATACGGAGAGATACCAACGGTAAAGTCGGCCTGCCGTTGGTATGCTGGATCTGCATAAACAAAGCTCAATTACCTGCCGGAAGGGGATCCAGCCATGTTCAAATCCGGACTCATTCGCAAGGTACTTGCCATCATCGGATTGACCCTTTGTATCGGTTTTGCCGGGATGAGCCGATAAAGAAAAACGGACAGATATGCGTCATCTCCTACGTGCTCTACGTTCCAGAAACTACCGTCTCTTCGTCTCAGGGCAAAGCGTATCCCTTGTAGGAACCTGGATGCAGCAGGTAGCCATGAGTTGGCTTGTGTACCGACTGACCGGCTCCGCAATGCTGCTGGGGGTTGTTGGATTCACCAGCCAAATCCCGATTATTTTCCTTTCCCCTATTGCTGGCGTGCTTGCTGACCGTTGGGAACGAAGGCGTCTTCTGATCATTATCCAATCTCTTGCCATGTTTCAGGCCATTCTTCTTGCATTTGTCGTTTTGTCGGGAATCGTGCAAATTTGGCAGATAATCCTGCTCAGTCTGATCCTGGGCGTTGTCAATGCCTTTGACGTACCGATACGCCAATCCTTTGTAGTTGAGATGGTTGAACATCGGGAAGATTTGGGCAATGCCATTGCTCTCAATTCCTCAATGTTGAACGGCGCCCATCTCATAGGTCCGTCTATTGCGGGGTTGCTTGTAGCCTCAGTGGGAGAAGGAATTTGCTTTATGCTGAATGCCATCAGCTACCTGGCGGTCATTATTGCACTTGTGGCTATGCGAATCCCACAACGTTCTAACCATCTCCGAATCAGTTTTCATGTCATGCATGAACTCCATCAAGGCTTTAAGTACGCATATAATTTTAGACCGATCAGAAACATTTTACTCTTGGTTGCGTTTGTCAGTCTCCTGGGGTTGCCCTACACGGTTCTGATGCCAGTATATGCCAAGGAAATCTTACATGGTGATGCGCACACCTTTGGATTTCTTATGACTGCTGTGGGAAGTGGCGCCCTGCTTGGCACCCTTTGGCTTGCCTCACGTAAGAACGTCCTCGGTCTTGATAATGTGATGGTGATTTCTACAGTCATTTTCGCTGCCGGTATTGCCGCATTTGCTTTTTCCAGCATTTTTATATTCTCTATGGTTTCATTGGCGTTAGCAGGATTTGGAGCAATGACTCTGCTGGTTTCCTGTAACACGGTTCTCCAAACAATTCTTGATGAAGAGATGCGCGGACGTGTATTGAGCCTTCTTACCATGGCGTTCATGGGTATGTTGCCAATCGGAAGTCTCGGAGTCGGTGCAATGGCCGGCATTATCGGCCCACGTGACACTTTGCTGATTAGCTGTTGTAGCAGTCTTGCCGCAATTGCAGTTTTTGCTCGACAGCTTCCTCGCATCAGGGAGGAAATTCGAGCTATTTACGTGCGTATGGGAATTATTAGGGGAGTTAAGGATTAACGTCTCCATAACAATGCCTCGAAGGATGGTTTCCGGAAAACTGAAAATATAAATAAATTGGCCACAACAAGCGCTGCTTTCCACGCTGTGCACGATTTGGAAATCAGTGCGCAGGTGATATCCCATAACCGGCAACGAAGGTAAACGATGCTGATTGTCGCTCAGTTACAGATCTGCATCCCACAGGGTGTACGTTGATCCACACTTATTTGGCTTTTTACTGACTCCAATGTTAGTGGCGGGCGATTACGGCTGCCGCGACATTGCGCATCAGCACGATGCTCAGTTTTTGGTCGGCTTCTGTCATCATCCTCAGAGCGGCCCCGTCGATATTCACCACCTTGACCGGCATAGTTGCCCGGGCAGAAGCAGTGTATTTGTAGGGGGATATTAACGACGAGACGCCAAAAATAGCTCCGGGTGCGATAGTGCATAATGATGAATTAGCGCCGCCAGAGCTGTAAAATAAGCTTACTGCCCCCTCAAGCATGAGCATCAGTTCGTTTGCAGAGGTGTTTTCTTTGAACAGAATACTATCCTTGGGGAAGGATTTCTCGTCAGCAATCTTTGCGATTGCCTTGATTTGCTCGTCTGTCAGTGAAGCGAAGAAGGGATAGGGCCGTAAGAGTTCTGGTGAGATCATACTTTTCTCCTTTTAGAGATTGAAATATTAGGCTAAGTAATTATTCTTTTTCGATTTGCGACACTATGATCCAAAATGAGCTGCCGTTAGATACGGGTCAATAAAGCATTACATAAACTCAAGTAATGCTCAGGGGCCATCCATGTGATTGACTTCGTCCAGCTCAATGTCCGGGGTAATACAGATCGCTTTGTGAATCTCGCTGCCGTCATATGCACCACATCCGGATAATACAACACCAATTTTCATTTTTATCAGGAAGCCTCCTTTATGAAGTTATAAAACTAAGGTTTACATATGCATATTCTGAGCCGTTGTTCTATTGAAGTAAATAAATTGGATCCTCAGTAATGTGGACACTGAACATGCTACGATGGAAACCGGCTTAACATGCTTCAATCTGTATCTGCCGCTTTACCTTCTGATTCAGCGCTAAAACAAAATCAGAGAATGCCCCTAAAAATAATTAGATCTGAATAATTTTATTATTTGATAAAAGAGCGTTATAAAGATGCTCTAGTTTATAAAATAATAAATCTTTCTGGCTCTCTACAGAACTCAAGTTAACGACACAATGAGGTAAGCCGGAAAAAGTAGGCACCAAACTCTGGTATTATACCGGCATGGAGGTGTCACAATGAAAAGGTTACCATAAGGTCGTTACAGCAAAGAATTTCGAGAAGAAGCTGTCAGGCTCGTAAAAGAAGAA
The DNA here is from genome assembly GCA_028687585.1 of Desulfuromonadaceae bacterium. Classification (GTDB taxonomy): domain Bacteria; phylum Desulfobacterota; class Desulfuromonadia; order Geobacterales; family Pseudopelobacteraceae; genus JACRCG01. Next base: position 30,205 of record JAQTZV010000037.1, read on the forward strand.
AGTCTCACGATAATCCTATAAACTGATTCTTATTATTACGGTATGCAGTACCACAATATTTTCTGTAACAATTGGTTATTTCTACCATAGTTCACGCATGTCTTTGGAAAGGGAGCTGGAGAAGAATGCCCGCAACCTGGTTCTTGCCTCTGTTAACAGGGTGGAAACGGAACTTTCTTCAATCGGCAAGGTTGCTGAAGGGGTGGTAAACGCTCTGGAAACAGGCCGCTACACGGAAGAAACGCTCAAAACATTACTGAAGGGCACATTGGAGGGTAACAAAGAGATTTATGGCGTCGGAGCGGCATTCGAACCTGATGCTTCTGCTGCCCGGCGACGTCCCTTTGTGCCATATTTCTACAGAAAAGATGGCCAGCCGACATTTGCCTCGGAAGACGATTTTCAGTTTCTCACCCTTGACTGGTACCAGATACCCAGGGAGTTGGGGATTAAAACGTGGAGTGAGCCGTATTTTGACGAAGGGAGTGGCGGGATATTGATGACCAGCTGTTCCGTACCATTCTTTACCGGAAGTGCTGATATAAAAAAAGTTGGCGGAATAGTCGTAGCGGACGTTTCCCTTGATTGGCTGACAGAAATCGTTGCATCCATCAAAGTACTCAAAACCGGCTATAGTTTCCTTCTCTCCAAAAACGGGACAATGCTGACCCATCCTTCCAAAGAGATGATCATGAACGAGACCATCTTCAGTATTGCCGAAACGCGTAACAACCCGGCCCTGCGGGAGATCGGCCGGAAGATGGTGCAGGGCGGATCAGGCTTTACGCCCTATACCGATACCCGCGGCATCAAGAGCTGGATGTATTACGCACCGGTTCCGTCCACCTGCTGGACACTGGCGGTTGTATTTCCTGAAAAGGAACTGTTTGCAGGGGTGCGATCACTAACCATTACCGTTGCCTGCATGGGGTTTGCCGGGGTTCTGCTGCTTGCTGCTGCGGTAGTATTAATTGCCCGCTCCATTACTGCTCCACTCCATGTTCTGGCCGATGCAACGGAGGCGGTCGCTGCAGGAAATTTTGACGCAGTGCTGCCGCCGGTCCGGTCGCACGATGAAGTCGGAAAGCTTACCCAGTCCTTTGTCGCCATGAACAGTGCGCTGAAGGAATACATTAAAAACCTGACAGAGACCACTGCGGCCAAAGAACGCATCCAGAGCGAACTCAAGGTTGCCACCGACATTCAGGCCAGCCTGTTGCCACGGATTTTCCCCGCTTTTCCGGATCGCCCGGAGTTTGACATATTTGCATCCATGGATCCGGCCAAGGAGGTCGGCGGCGACTTCTACGATTTCTTCTTTATCGATGACAACAATCTCTGCTTTCTTATAGCCGATGTGGCCGGTAAGGGGGTGCCTGCCGCACTCTATATGATGGTGGCAAAAACCCTGCTGAAATCAGAGGGGCAGCGACTTGGAGAGCCCGGCAAGATACTTTCGCATGTAAACAACGTGCTTGCCGCTGACAACGACAGCTGCATGTTCGCCACGGTATTCTGCGCCATTCTGGATATCAGAAGCGGAGAAGTACGTTTTGCTAATGCCGGACATAACCCGCCGTTGATAATTGACTCATCTGGGACACACTATCTTGCTCTGAAATCAGGCTTCGTGCTTGGCCCGATGGAGGATACGGATTATGAAACCGAGCGGATCACTTTGCAGTCAGGTGACACGCTCTTCCTCTATACCGATGGCGTGACCGAGGCGACAAATTTTGCAGATGAACTGTACGGTGAACTGCAACTGCTGTCCGCTCTGCAGAGTGGCCCCAAAGATAATCTTGTGGAAATGATACATAGCATCCGCTTCGAAGTATCACGGCACGCTAATGGTGCGCCGCAATCCGACGACGTTACCATGGTGGCGGTAACGTTTCGGGGCGGTGAGTCAGAACAGAGTATTCAAAGGGGAATAATATGAAACAAGCGGTGTTTTTGACGCTTATCTGTCTGGCGATTTTCATGTGCGCAACCGGTTGCAGCAAGAGTGAAAATGTAATAACCAGGTTAGATGATGCGAAAAATGCGAAGATCGGCGTGATGACCGGCTCAGTCGGAGAAGCTATAGCCGCTTCACGGTTCCCGAATGCGACTGTCAAAAGTTTTGATGACAATATGGATGCTTTTGCTGCCATGAAATCAGGGCAATTGGATGCCACCATCGCTTCTTACCCCGCTGCACTTTTGATCTCCAAGAAAAATCCAGAATTTTGGTATCTTCCCGAGCCGCTTCAAAATGAGGACACAGTCATAGCACTAAAGAAGGGAGATGACGAACTGCTGGCTCAGGTAGATAAGATTATCTCAATGCTGAAGAGTGACGGCACATTGGAATCCATGAAGAAGCGCTGGTTCAAGGCAGACTCTTCTCCCTACGAAGAGATCAATATCACCCTGCCAAAGGAGGGGCAAACTCTTAAAATCGGGGTGAGTGGAACACGGGAACCTTTTACATTCATTGATAAAAATAACAAAATGACCGGTCACGATGCCGAGCTTGCCCGCATAATCGGGTCTAAATTAAAACGACCGGTTGAGTTTGAGGACATGAAATTTATGTCTCTGATACCGGCACTGCAATCGGGGAAGATTGACCTTATCGTTACCGGTATGGTCGCAACACAAGAACGCAGAAAAATGGTGAATTTTACCCAACCGTATTTTGCCAATGCTCAGGTCATGCTCGTAAAAAGACCTGCTGCAACACAGGCACCAACAGCTACATCGGCGAGCGGTGCTGACACGAACGGTCAAATATCGAAACTGCAGGATGCCGCTGGAAAGAGAATATGCGTTCTGTCTGGATCAGCAGGTGATATGGCGGCGCGAAAACATTTTCCTACGTCGAAATTTCAAGTAATGACGGCTGCGGCCGATGCTGCCCTGGCGATCAAGAGTAACAAGGCGGATGCCTTCATCTATGACAAGAGTGTGCTGTTAAATCTTGTCGAAAAAAACCCGGAACTGGTGATTCTTGATCAACCGGTGGACAAATTGGAAGTAGCTGCGGCCATTAAAAAAGAGAATGGCAAGCTGCTGACGGAAATGAATACGATTTTGACTGAACTCAAAAATGAAGGTGTACTGCAGCGACTGAAAACAAAATGGGTTGATTCAAAATATGCGGTTACACCGCAACTGTCTCCGATCAAAGCAGACGGGAACAAGGGCACACTGAAGATGGGAACCTGTGCAAACCTCGAACCGTTTACGTTCCAGTCAAACGGAATCTACACCGGTCTTGACATTGATTTAAGCCGTCTGATCGGCGAACGGCTCGGGAAAAAAGTTGAAATTATTGATATGAGTTTTGAAGCCCTGATCCCGGCGCTACAATCCGGGAAAATCGATTTTGCGCTCTCCAATTTCAATGTTACGGAGGAACGCAAGAAACAGATTAGTTTTTCAGTCCCCTATGTCGAGAATGATATCTCTGCATTAGTCAGGCGTGCCGGTCAGCCTGATTCGACCGGCCAGAAAAATCAAGGGGCAAAACTGGCATCAATAGCCGACCTGAAAGACAAGCGGATTGGCGTGCTCCTCGGCTCTGTTCACGATACCTATGCGACGGCACAATTCCCGAATGCCGCCGTACTACAGTATAAATCACCTTCTGACCTGATCCTGGCAGTGAAGTCAGGTAAAATTGACGCCGGCATTTACACGCGGGAAACATTGATCGAAATACTTCGCAATGACAATGAATTGGGGCTGTTGGGAAATTCTCTGTTCCCTGTTTCCATCGGGATCGGCTTTAAAAAAGATACTACTGCGCTCCGCGATAAATTTAACGAATTTTTACAGCACATACGAAAAAACGGCGTGTACGGAGATATGGTTGAACGCTGGATGCAAAAAGGGGACACCCGGATGCCGGAGATTCCCAACCCAAAATCAAACGGCGTGCTTGTTGTAGGCAACGTCAGCGACAAGGGAATGCCTTTCACCGTGGTAAAAGATAACAAGCTGATCGGGTTTGATATAGAACTTTCCGAGCGATTTGGCGCGTATCTTGGAAAAGACGTCACGTTCGCTGATATGGATTTCGGCAGCCTGATTGCTGCCGTTTCAACGGGCAAAATTGACATGATTGCCAGTACGCTCATGCTTACTGAAGAAAGGAAAAAACAGATCAGTTTTTCAGATATATATTATGAACTTGGCACAAATGCATTTGCCCTTAAAAAGAACATTGCGTCCACTGAACCCACGGCAGATGCAGCAACCAGCTCATCATCCTTCCTGAAAACCATAGCCACCAGTTTCCAGAGCAACATCATCCAGGAAAAACGCTATCTGCTCCTCTGGGACGGGCTGAAAACTACGGTAATTATTTCCGTCCTGGCCACAATTTTCGGCACACTGCTGGGGGCACTGATCTGCTTCATGCGGATGTCGAAAAAAGTGCTATTGAACCTGCCGGCCAAAATATATATCTCTATTCTGCGCGGCACCCCGCTGCTGGTGCTGTTGATGCTGATCTTTTACGTCGTGTTTGCCTCGATCAACATCAGCGCGGTGCTGGTTGCCGTGATAGCCTTCGGGATGAATTTTGCTGCGTATTCAGCCGAGATTTTCAGAACCGGCATCGAGGGAGTCGATAAAGGACAAACCGAGGCCGGCATCTCACTGGGGTTTACCAAAGTCACAACATTCCTCAATATCATACTACCGCAGACCGTGCGGCGCATTCTGCCGGTCTATAAAGGAGAGTTCATCTCGCTGGTCAAGATGACCTCCATTGTCGGTTACATCGCGGTGCAGGATCTGACCAAAGCCAGCGACATCATCCGCAGTCGAACCTTTGACGCCTTCTTTCCGCTGGTCATGGTGGCGATTCTTTACTTCCTGATATCGTGGATCCTGATGCAGGCGCTGGAATATCTGGAACGGAAAACCGATCCGAAATTGAAGCAAAGAAAGGCGGCCAAAGCATGATAACGGTAGAGCACCTTTCCAAGAAGTTTGGTGAACTTGTCGTACTGAAAGACATCTCCATTGAAATAAAAACCGGTGAAGTAATCTCCATCATCGGCCCATCCGGCACCGGTAAAAGTACCTTTTTACGCTGTCTTAACCTGCTTGACCAGCCGAGTGGCGGCACTATCCATGTCGATGGCGTCAACATCCTGGATGCAAAAGTCGATGTGCCGAAAATCCGCCAGAAGATGAACATGGTGTTTCAATCGTTCAATCTGTTTTCCCATCTGACGGTACTGGAAAACCTGACCATTGCCCCAATTAAGCTGCGGGGGATGAACAGGCTGGATGCAGAGCAGAAATCCCGGGAGCTTCTCAAGCTGGTGGGACTGGCCGAAAAAGCCGACAACTATCCGGATGAACTGTCCGGCGGCCAGAAACAGCGTGTGGCAATTGCCCGCTGCCTGGCCATGGAGCCTGAAATCATCCTGTTTGACGAGCCGACTTCGGCGCTTGATCCGACTATGGTCAGTGAGGTGCTGTCGGTCATCCGCCGCCTTGCCAAAGATGGTATGACCATGGCGATTGTCACCCACGAAATGGCTTTTGCCCGGGATGTCTCAAACCGGGTGTTGTACATGGACGAGGGACTGATCTACGAAGAAGGGACGCCAGAGCAGATTTTTGAGAATCCGCAGAAGGAAAAGACCAGGGCATTCATCAACCGGGTTCGCAGTTTCAATTATCAGATCAGTTCTCCCGATTATGACCTGTATGCCATGAATGCCGAAATCGAGGCTTTTTGCGAAAAACAGATCCTGCCCCGGAAAACCAGGGACAATCTTCTGCTGCTGGTGGAAGAGCTGCTCCAGATGTATACCCCGTTCCTGCAGACAACACTCCTTGACATGACTCTCTCGTACTCGGAAAAGAAAGAGAGTCTGGAACTTGTATTGGAAAGTGCGGGGGAGACTGTAAACCCGCTTGACACAGCTCTGCTGCCAGATGAATTGGGACTGAACATCATCAAAAGCCTGACGGAAAGTATTGATTACCACTGTGTGGACAACAAGAACAGATTGACTCTGATGATGAAAAAGAACTGAAAGAAAATCAAATAAGGAGAAAACGTTCATGGAAATGCAGATACTGAAGGACGCACACGCAACCGTGGTGACGATTACGGGCAGACTTGACGCAGTAACGGCACCGGAGTACGAGAAGAGATTAAACGACCTGATCGCCGGTGAAGAAACCGGTTTCGTCGTTGATTTTGAAGGTCTCGACTACATCAGCAGCGCCGGCCTGCGGGTGTTGCTTGCTACGGCCAAGAAGCTCAAGGTAAAAGGTGGGCAGGTCAGGTTTGCCAATGTCAGGGGCACTGTTAAGGAGGTATTCGATATCTCCGGTTTTGGTTCAATCTTCCAGATGGATGACTCAGTTGCCGCTGCCTTGGCCAAGATCGCCTGAATGGCGATGAAATCAGACCGCATGCAGTGCATATCTACGGTAGAGAACCTTCCTGTGGTGACTGGCTTCCTCGAAGAATGTGCCGACCGCTTCGGTCTGGAGGCAAGGAAGAAGTTCAGGTTGCTGGTCGCCGTAGAAGAGGCGTTTGTCAATATCTGCAGCTACGCCTATCCGGATAGCGAGGGAGACGTGGAAATCTACTGTTCTGCTGATGGCGACGCCTTTGTACTGGGAATTGCGGACAAGGGCAGTCCGTTTGATGTCCTGTCTCTCCCTGAACCGGATACGACCCTGGATACAATGGACCGGGAGATCGGCGGACTGGGCGTTCATTTTATCCGCAAACTGTCTGATAGCGTAAGTTACCGACGGGAAGACGGGCGTAATATATTAAGGATGGTATTCCTGCGTGACTAGAGGCTGATGCAGGCACATACGTCGACACGGTGGAGGGAGAACGCAATGCAGAATAGATCGAAAGTAGGTAATTCCATTTCAGAAAGAGCTGCAATCCAATGAACTCATTAACTCTGATTTTTGCAGCCGCATGTCTCTTTGCCGTCGCCTACCGTTTTTACGGCCTGTTTCTGGCGAACAAAGTCATGAACCTGCGCGAAGAGCGTGAGACTCCTGCCGTTCACTGCGATGACGGACATGACTATGTGCCGACCAACAAGTATGTGCTGTTCGGTCACCATTTCGCTGCCATTGCCGCAGCAGGGCCGCTCCTGGGTCCGGTGCTGGCGGCCCAGTTCGGTTTTCTGCCCGGTGCGCTCTGGATCCTGATCGGCGCGGTGCTGGCGGGCGGAGTCCATGACATGGTCGTCCTGTTTGCCTCGGTGCGGCACAAGGGGAAAAGCCTCTCCGTTATCGCGGAAGCAGAGATCGGCAGGGTCGCGGGGAAAGTAGCTTCAGTCGCCATTCTCTTTATTCTGATTCTGACCCTGGCCGGGCTCTGTATCGCCGTGGTCAACGCCATGTTCAATAGCCCTTGGGGAACTTTTACCGTCTTTGCCACCATGCCGATTGCCATGATCATGGGGATCTACATGAAGAAGATTCGTCCCGGCGATATCAGGGGCGGGAGCATCATCGGCGTTGTGTTGCTGGCGCTGTCGATCTATGCCGGTCCTTTTGTCGCCGCCGATCCTGATCTGGCTGCACTGTTCACATTCTCCAAAAAGCAGCTCGCCCTGATCCTACCGGCCTACGGTTTTGCCGCCTCAACCCTGCCGGTCTGGTTCCTGCTGGTGCCGCGTGATTACCTCTCCACCTATCTAAAAATCGGCACCATCGGCGCCCTGGCGCTCGGCATTGTCTTCGTTCACCCCGATCTGCACATGCCGGCTATTACCCCGTACTTCTTCGGTGGTGGGCCGATCATCCCCGGTGCCGCCTTTCCGTTCCTGTTCATCACCATTGCCTGCGGCGCCCTGTCAGGATTTCATGCCATTATCGGCACCGGTACCACGCCGAAGATGATTGCCAACGAACGCGACGTTCTCTTCGTCGGCTATGGCGCCATGCTGGTGGAAGGCTTTGTCGCTATCATGGCTCTGGTCGCTGCCTGCGTGCTGCTTCCGACCGATTATTTTGCCATCAATGCTGCACCTGCTGCGTACGCCAAGCTTGGCCTTGTTCCAGTCAATCTGCCGGAACTGTCCCGTGAGGTCGGTGAACAGGTGCAGGGACGCCCCGGCGGTGCTGTATCTCTGGCAGTTGGCATGGCCTATATTTTTTCCGCCGTACCGTACATGAAAAGCATGATGGCCTACTGGTATCACTTCGCGATCATGTTTGAGGCGGTCTTCATCCTGACCGCCGTCGATGCCGGTACCCGTGTGGGGCGCTATCTGTTGCAGGAAATGCTCGGCAAACTCTACGCCCCGTTCAGTGATAACTCCTGGATTCCCGGCATCATCCTGACCAGCGCCCTGTTCACTTCTTCCTGGGGCTTTCTGGTCTATACCGGCGATATCTCAACCATCTGGCCGCTGTTTGGCATGAGTAACCAGCTGCTGGCCACCTGTGCCCTGATCGTCGGCACCACCATGTTGATCAGACTCGGCAAGGCAAAGCATGCCTGGACTACCGCCGGTCCCGGTCTGTTCATGATGCCGATTTGCATGTGGGCCGGGTATCTCAACATAACAGAGAACTTCCTGCCCAAGGGGTTGTATCTTCTGGCAAGCCTGTCGGTCATCCTGATGGTACTGATGACAATTGTCTTTATCGAGGCCTTCCGACGCTGGAATGTACTGATGCAGATACACACAACTGTTGCCGACAATTATGGCGACCAGGTGCTGGCGCTGGCTGCAACGCGGGAAGAAGTTGTCCCCCGTCTGCCGTTGCAGGAATAACAGCCAGAGGAAGCTGTTCAGCTTCAATTGGAGGAGATCACTATGGACGAATTCATGTTAGCAGCACTTGAAGAAGCACGGAAGGGTCGTGCAGAAGGTGGTATCCCGATAGGTTCGGTGCTTGTTCATAAGGGGCAGATTCTTGGCCGGGGCCACAACCGGCGGGTGCAAAAGGGAAGCGCCATCCTGCACGGCGAAATGGATGCTCTGGAAAATGCCGGAAGACAGTCAGCCAGCGTCTATCGGGAGTCGGTGCTGTACACGACTCTGTCCCCGTGTTCCATGTGCAGCGGTGCAATCCTGCTGTATGGCATCCCGCAGGTAATCATCGGTGAAAACAGAACCTTCATGGGTGAGGAGGATTGGCTAAGATCCCGGGGCGTGCAGGTTGAGGTGGTGCAAAATGACGAATGTATTGATCTGATGCGCAGGTTTATCGATGAAAAACCAGAACTGTGGAATGAGGATATCGGGGTGTGATACCCGCTCCGGAGAAATTGTGCATCAGCTATGGTTTTTGGCCCGCAGGAGTGTCAAGCTGGCCTGCCTGGCACTCATAACAGACCGGTATTGCGTTAAGATGATGTGATAGTAAGGGACGTGTTATACAGAAATCCTCGGTAACAGTGGTTGCCGAGGATTTTTGTATGTGAAACTTATGAGTGACCTCAAGACGTAGACGGTGTTCATCGTGTGACCTTCTGGAGGGTTTTCGTTGCTGCCAGGCGTAGTAACCGCTCAGTGATACATTAAACAGGCCAGCCATCATCAACAGTGAATATTCAAGTCGCAATTCTTTCATCAGCGCGTACCGGGCAGCGACTCCCTCGCAAAGTACGCGGCAGCCTTTTTTAGGAGGTCTCGCTCCATTGTGACGCGGGCAAGCTCTTTCTTTACTCTGGCCAGTTCAAATTCTACGTCAGTCAAAGGGCGCTGACTCTTGCCAATCTCACAAAGGGTGCCTTTTCCCGCTGCTCGTACCCATGCTTCAAGGGTGGACTTCGGCAGGGAAAGACGACTGCATGCTTCAATTATCCTATAAAAAGCAGTTGACCCTTTGATTTTGTTCCAACCTCCTGATATTGTGTTGCAATCATAGATCAGGAGGTTCACCAAATGGGTGAATGTAATAATCGTGCTTCGCGCATTCCTGTTGA
>JAQTZV010000038.1 GCA_028687585.1 Desulfuromonadaceae bacterium
AATGGACCCTGCCGATCAGGGACTGGAAAGCCGCCATGAATCGTTTTTCCATTCTATTTGAAGACAGAATGCCAAATCTTTAAAACCGAAACCCAGAACCATTTACACAAAACTATTTACAGGTCCCTGACTCTCGAAGGTTCTCTGGATAATGGGGTTGCCGTTGACCCGTCCGGACAACATTATCGCCCGGTCGGCATCTAACGGTGTTGTTCGAATTTCAGTTTTTAGATGCCTTAATTGATAGCGACCATTGCATAACCCTTGTTCTGGTATCCAATAAATGAATTGAGAACATTAGCCACCAACTTAACCTCCGGGATAAGTCCAGCCGGGTCAGCTTTGAATACACGCATTGCCACTGCACACGCTTCAAAGCGCACTCCCTTCTTTTTTAGTGCTTGAAATAGGGCTGTTGTCTCCTCATCAAGTGCGGTCGCCGTAAGAAGTTTTACTCCTGGTCCGCGAAAAGCAACTATCATCTTCGGTTTGATCCCCTGCGCTACCATCCCTTCTAATGTTTCATCAAAAAGCCTAAGGTTGAACGCCAGTTTGTCAATATCAGCAACTCGCACATCAAAAATAACCTTGGCTGACTTAAGTCCTGCAAACGCCTCGCGGTCGTCCGGCTTCTGCGTAGCATGTGCCACTGGGGAACATGTCAGCATGAGCAACATTACAATTACCAACGCTCGTAAGTTCAATTTTTCCTCCTTCTGAATAATCAGGGTGAATTGGTGAATTCACCTGTCCTTTGTCAATTGTGTAGGTGTGACCCTTTGCTATTTGCTTTGTTTACCTAACGGTGTAGAGGGTGTGCGGGCTTCACCGCACCACCCGATGGTTGGTCGCTATCTTTTCTTCCTAAGGTAAAATGACGCCACAGCTACTCCTGCTCCGCCAGCAATGCTCCCATAAAACCCTCCTAAAACAAAAGCAATTGGCCACATTGATGCACCGCCACCCGGATAAGGGAGAACAAACTCATTGAACAGAACAATCGCTGGCATTGCCAAGCATGACAATCCCCAAACAAAAAGTTCCTTTCGTCCTGATAAACGCATTATGAGTCCAAACAGGAACGTTATGATTAAGGCAAGACTTAGTGGCAACTTCTTTTCCTTATGTTCAGAATCTTTGTCATTTTTTTGTCTGCCGTTGCATTATGTTGAAGATTGTGACGCTGATTAGACATATTGGGACAGCAATGATTGTCCATGATGCTGCTAAGATGAGCGCCCAGGCCATGCCGCCTTCTCCTGGGGGAGATGGTTCTATTAGTTCAGGTGCTATTGCCAGCATTGCAGAGACGAGAGTAGGCACGATAAGGGCTATGAATACCTGAAGCACAACCGGTCTTAATCTCCTCATGACCCATGCCACGCCAATTGAAACAAGACCCACCGGTAGGTAACTCACAAATTCAGGCACCGATTGCCTCTTTTTGTTTTTTCATATTTTTATCGACCAACAGCCCAATATGAATATTTAGTCTGTGAACATGAAAAAGTATTATCAATAAAACGATTAAGAGGATAGCTTTTTCTTCACAACATCCAACGCCACTTATTTCTGCGCTTACTCTACGGAGTGAGTAATATGAAGGGCGCAGCTGTTTTATGGGTGTCCATTTACGATGTGACGTCTTAGGGGTAGCAGTTGACTAGTTGACTTTCTCGATCATAATTGACAAATCTACACTGTTCCCTCAAAGTATCCGGAGCGGTTACCAAACAACGAAATATGACAACAACAAAACGTAACATACCGATAAAAAAGATCCTCACCATAGCGGCCCTGACCATTGCAGTCGGCCTGTCGCTCCTGTTGCTCTGTATTACCTTCCTCCCGACTCTTATCAGCAGTCAATCGGTACAAACCCGCATTCAGAAAACCATATCCTCCTCCATGAAGCGCCAGGTGACCTGGGCTAGCCTGGCGGCGTCCTGGTCCGGCGGTTTTGCGCTTTCCGGACTCACGCTCGGTGACGGCCCCGCACCGCTGCTTAAAACCGACATCGAGCAGCTTGTTATCTCTCCGGGAATCGGTCGCGGCAGTGATGGGCGCTTTGGTGTTGATCTGGTGGTCAGGATCAAAAACGTTCGGGCAGAACTTGCTCCCGGTCCGCCCAAAGCGGTTCCACCGACAAGCAGAGATCCTTTGACACTGCTGGCTGAAACGATTCAAAAAATTCAGGGGCTTGATTTCCCACTGCCGCTCGATCTGCGCGTGCAGGCTGATATTGCGCCGGTACAGGTTGTCTATCGAGCTGTGCCACCAGGTAACCGACTGCAGCTTCAGGATTTTTCGTTCCACCTGGCCATGCCGTCGCTGGCGGCAAAACCGGTTGTTGCCGAGGTGAATGGCCGCGTGACCGTTGATGGACGCGAAATGGGGAAGGTCAACTTCGGCGCGACGGTGAGCGATCTTGTGACCAAAGGGGGGCGGATTCATCCCGCTTCGGCGCTGTTTGCCGTGGATGCCGAGGCGCCCGGTACGAGCCTCACCCTGTCCGGCGGACTGAGTCAGCCGGAGGGTTTTTCCGCACGCTGGAAACTGGATCTGCCGAAGTTGCTGGCGGTGGCGCATCCGTTTGTGCCCCCCAACGTTCCTGAACTTGCGGGAACAATCGAGCTGCTGCTGAAGGCAAAAGCTGATGCCAACCGTGATCTGCATGCCACCATGACGCTTGACGGCTCCCGGCTTGTGGCGAGCGGCGGTTCATTGAACGCGAAACGGGTCGGGCCGCTGGATGTTACACTGCAGCAACAGATCAGCACCGATCATCTGCACCAAAACGTTAATTTTTCGGGCGGCGCCATTACCGTTCCGGGACTGCTTGACGCGAAGTGGAGTGCAGCCGTCAACCGGCCAACGGCTGTGGGGCGCACGGTTGATGCAACACTCGGTCCCTTGCAGCTAGATCTTGCCAAAGCACGTTCGCTTGCTGCCCCGTTTCTCCCTCCTGACACTCCGGTCAAAGATCTGTCCGGCGAACTGACCCTCCGCTCACTGAATCTGAAACTAAAAGGTTCCGGCAATGACGGAGACCTTGCCGTTGCCGGAATCAGCGTCAAGCTACCGCGACTACGAATGGCGCTCAAAAGGGGCGATCTGGCCGCTACCGATGTCGAACTGCTCCTTGATAATGCTGCTTGTCCGCTGGTTGCCGCGCTGCCAAAGCGGTTGACGGCGGAGCTTCGCTGGAGCGTCAAAAAAGCGGAGATGCCCGGCGCTCAACCGCTCACGATTCAGGGGGCGCGTGGTACGGTTGGCGCGGTGGTTAGCGATCTCAACCTGAAAAGCCGCTCCCCGCGCAAAATTGCCGCTTCCGCCGAATTAACGCAATCATCTGATTTTGATCATGTATCGAGCGGTGCGATGCTTGTTATTGAAAAAGCCCATGAACAACTCCGTTTTCTTGTCCGGGCTGCCGACAATGGCGATATTGCGGCCGACCTTCCGGAATTTACGTTCACCGCTGCATCCCTGCAGGGTGTCCAGGCGGGCAAACGCTTTGGCCCGCTGCCCCTTTCCGCATCACTGACGGCGGCCGATCTTCGTCTCTCTGCGGCAAATGGTGCGAAGCCGACGTTCAAGCACGCCGACGCCAAAATATCAGTGGGTGATGCCATGCAGCTGGTTGCTGAGGCAACTCTTTCGGGGTCGTCTCCCCAACACGCTGCTTCACGCGGCACTGCACGGCTTGACCTGCGGCGCGCCCTGCCGCTTGTCGCCGCATTTGTGCCGGCAGGTCTGAAGGCGGATGGAATTGTCTCTGCTGCCTGGGAGTTGGCTGCGCCGCTTCCGGATACCGCGTTTGTCGCCGATAAAAACCGGCTCCGAAACGCCCGCGCCCTCTTGTCGCTGCTTGATATATTTGAAATGAGCCTGAAGCTTGATACAATCTCTGCAACAGTTCCATCTGCCAATGGCGAAATCAGCGTGGCAGGATTGCGCTCTGCGCCCGATTTGCGCATCGTTGCTACGAAGCGGGGGGAATCAGTACGGCTTGAAGGCGGACTGCGCTTTTCCGGCCTGAACGGCCTGCCGGGAACCGCAGGAAAACTGCCCCTCCAGCAGGGCACTTTTCTCTTTAACGGCGAACTAACGGGCTGGCGTGAATTCCGGTTGAGTGAAAAATTTCGCCTTGACCCGCTGACGGTGGCACACGAGGCCGAGTTGAACGTGAGTCGCATTGATGCCCTGTTTGACGAGAAAGAGCCGTTCAGCCCGGCAACACTAATCAAACGCCTTGACGCCACCCTGCTGGCCACGTTTGACACATCCCTTTCCCGAGATCTCACGCCATTGATTCCCGGGGTCGAGCTGGGGGGGCGCGCTGCCGCCTCGATGCGCGTCGATCTTGCCGCCGGCCGTGAACTTGCCCTGCGCTGCTCATTGAAAACAGATGATTTCGGGGCGCAACTCGCCAACGGGACAAAGCTGGAAGGGATGCGCGCCGATATCGCCATCAATCGGCTCTATTCCCTGGCAGTTGTCTCTCCGGGAGAGCGCTGGACGCCGCTCTCGACGGCACTGGTTCATCCGGTCCCGGCAAAAGCGGCCAACCCCGGCGCGGCAGGAATTATCGGACGGATTCATGACGATCTTCGCGGCGATGTCCGCGGTACACGCTCCTTCTCAATCCGGCGCCTGACGACCAGGGCTGCCGGTGTGCCGCTGGTGATTACGGCGCTGGAGGGGGATCTGCTCTTCAATCAGGAAAATATCGGCTTCAGTTTCTTTCAGGGGGATCTGCTTGGCGGGACAATCCTTGCCCGCTCTCTCTTTGACCTGAAGCCTGCGATTCCGGTTATTGCCGCTGCCAGTTCCTTTTCAAACCTTGATATTACCTATCTTCTGCCGAAAGATGCCAAAAACCGGCAGACGGATCAGGACGCTGAAATAACCGGCGAAATGAATCTCACCGCGCCGCTGACTCCTGAACAGCGTGAGCTCTTTGAACAGTTGCGGCTTGCGCTGAATATCCGGAAAATCGGCTCAAATACGCTGGAGCGGGCACTCTTCAGCCTAGATCCGTACGAGCGGAACGAGCAGTTGGTTGCCCAGCGCAAAATGCTGCGTCTCGGTACTCTGAAGGGGTTGCGCGCTACTGCGGTCGATGGCGCCTTCAGCATGGAGGGTGAAGCAGTGATTAAAGGGGTTGCGGTGCAACTGCCGAATGTTGATCGCGTGCGAATTTCCGAGCTGCCGCAGCGTCAGGAACTGGTGAAAAACAGGGATAAAATTTTGGCGCTACGCCGCATTCTCGATCTGGTGCGGGCTGATACACTGGTTGTCGGGCCAAAAGGGGAGTTGTCACTGAAACGGAGGAGTTATGCACAATAGAGCATTAGAGTCGGTAAAAGCATTTACCACGGAGACACGGAGATACGGAGAAAGTCTTTTTTGGGAAATACCAGAAACAAAAGTATCATCAGGCTTTTTATATAAGATTCTTGATTTACACAAAAAAAGATTTACGGTTTCCTCCGTGTCCTCGCTTAGAAGCGCCTACTTTTGGCCGTGTCTCCGTGGTGAAAGATCTTGCCAATTGACATTTCCACTACTCCTTAGCCTGTTTCTACTTCTCTCCGGATGCACCCTTGCCAAGGTCGATGTCAATGTGGTCAGCGAACGGACGTCGCTGGAAAATCAGGTGCTGGGCACCTACAACAGCCTGAATGAAGATATGCTGCTGGTCGCCTCGGTGCGCGGGGTGTCGCCGAGCGGGAAGATCGATGCGCCGCCGCGTCACACACCGGAGCAGCTTGATGCTACCCGGGCGCTGGAGACGATTGCCTTTCATGCCGATGATATCGAATCCTTCAAAAAATTCGGCTGGGTGGGTGAGAATAACGGGGGACTGTTAACTCCCTTTCCCCGTGAAGCGCCGAAAGTTGTTTCGAAGGAGTTGCAGTCGTTCGCCGCCAATTACAGTGAGGCCGAATTTCAGCAGGTGGTGCAGGAGGTCAATCAGGCGCGTGAAGTCCTGATGATGCGGGTGGTGCAGACCAATGAAAACTTTACGCTCAAGGATCTCCCGGCTATCCGCACGGTGTTTGCCAAAATTAATCGCCAGAATAGCGCGCCCGGCACCAAAATTCAGGAAGCTGATGGCCGGTGGTTAACGCTATGAAGAGGCCCTTGAAAGTACACGATCCCCTCTCCCCGAGGGAGAGGGCCAGGGTGAGGGGGGATGGTGCAATATACGGAACAGTTGCTCCCCCTCATCCGGCCTTCGGCCACCTTCTCCCTCAGGGAGAAGGAATCAGCAGAATATCCGCGATAATTATATTCGCACTGTTTCTGTTCGCCTGTGCGCTGCCGGTGTCTGCGCTCCCGCTTAGCGATGAGCTGCTCGCTCCTGCTGCCCCCCGATCAGCGCCCCGCTCGCGTCCGGAACTGGCGCCCCAACCGGCCATCTTCAGTTCGCGTCAGGTCCTCTACGCTGCCCGTTCCGCCAATGGCGCCCGGATAGTGACCGTTGAGCGGGGTGACAAAGAGGATGAACTCTGGCTTTACTCCTTTGGTGCGGTTCCGGAATTGCCGCGTCTGCTGCATTCGAGCCCGGTCCGGCTTGCGGCGCCGGCGCTCAACGCCAATGGCTCGCTGGTGGCATTTGTTGATGCGGAGAGTGATGTCAAGGGCGATATCTGGCTGATGCATATCAATACACCTGATGATAAACCGCAACGGTTAACCGGCCGCGATTCTGCAGACGACGCGCCGGTATTTTCAGGTGACGGCTCGGCAATAGTGTACCAGCGGCAGCTTCCCGGTTTCGGGCAGCGCGAACTGATGCGTCTCTATCTCAAGGATAACCGCAGTGAACGGCTGCCGATCGATATTGATGCCGCGTTTGCCGCGCCGTCACCGGATGGCGGCAGATGGCTGTTCGTGTCACGGAAATCGGATCCGAACGGCGATCTCTGGGTGTGGGACGAGAGAGGGGGAGGGGTCACGCAGCTGACCAGCGGCGGTGAACGTGATCTCTATCCAGCCTGGGAAAGTGCTGACACGCTGCTATTTACCCGCCAGTCCGCAATCGGGGGGAATGCCGCGACCGGACAGGAACCGGGGCAGATTTACCGGCTGCATCTGAACAGGAGAGGCGATGATGGCTTCCCTTTTGCCGCTCCGCTGACCTCTGCCGCTCTGATGGCGGTTGCGCCGATCCCGGCAGGTGATCATGTTTATTTCGTTGCCGGTCTTGCCGGCGGCGGACAGGTGATGTCGCTTCCCGCATCAGGAGAAATTCCGGATCGAGTGAGTGTTGCCGAACAGTGGGCGCTGGCGCGTATCCTGCTCGAACGTCAGCCCCCTGACCCGGCCCATGCCCGGCTTGCCGCTGCCCGTGTCCTGGCGCGGGAAGCTGTGCCGACAGAAGAGGGCGCTCTGGCCGGACTGGCGTTGGCCGGTTTGATGGAACAGGCGGGCGAAGTATCGCGGGCAGGGGATCAGTACGCGTCAATAGTGCGGCGCTATGGCCGCTTTACCCGTGAAGCGGCGCTGGCGGATATCGCCCGGATCAGAGTCGAGTCGGCAGCTCGCTGCGGAGATGTCGCGCTGTCGCAGCGCCGCCAGGAAATCCTCCGCGAAGCAGAACGTGCCATGAAGTCCGCCGCAGAAGGAAAGGGGGCCGATGCGACCGCCCGCTCTCTGATAGATACGGCCCGTCTGCGTGCCGATTTTGGCAATGGCGCGGCCGATCAGCTGCTCGCCGTTGGATATGCCGAACAGGCCGCCGGCCTGAAGGATGCATCCCGCCCGCTCAAGGCGGAAGCGGCCCTGCGGCGTGCCGTTCTGCTGGCGAAGCTGGAAAAAGGGAGCGGCGCAGTTGCCGCTCTCGTTGATGTCGCCACGCAGTACGGTGATCAGGAGGAGTGGGCCGAAGCGGCAATCAGCGCAATTCTGGATCAGGTCTCTCCCCGTGATCACGCCGATCAGGCCGCGCTTTCGGCGCTGGCGGAACAGTACCGGACACGTCTGCCCCGATTGGCAATGGGCGCATGGAACCGGCAGGGGGACGTGGCATATCGCGCAGACGAATGGGCCAAAGCCAAGGATGCCTATCGTACGGTGCTGGAGAAGTTTCCCGTTCTGGCAACGCCGACCGCTGCCGCCCGTTTTGCCCTGGCCGAAGTCCTTTATCGTGAAGAGCGTTATGCGGAAGCCAAGGCGCTCTATGAAACGGAAATGAACCAGCAGCCGGAGGATACGCCGCTCTACCAGCTGGCACGCGCCGCCTACATCCGTAAAACCGTCGCCGCAGGGGAAAATCTCTATCGACTCGGCGAGCTTGCTGCCGCCCGTTCGACCTTTCTTGATCTGATCCGCTATGACGGCCGGAGCGTCGAGGCGCATCGCGGCTACATTAAATCGGTCGCCGCCATGGGGCAGGCCGCTGAGCTGCTCGAACGGTACCGCACGCTGCTCAGCTCCTATCCCGATGATCCGGTGCTGCTGTATGCCACCGGCCTGACCCTGACCTATCTGCCGGGGAAGGAACGCCTCGCAGAGGCTGATCACCTGATCTCCCGCGCGGCGGATCGGATGCCGTCGTCGGAATACCCGCCACAGACACGGGGGTATCTGGCCGAGATTGCCGAAACGGTGCATGGCGAACGGGGTGGTTTGGAGCGGGCGCTGGCCCACTACCGCCGCGCCTGGCTGCTCAACCGGCCGCTGGAACAGCCGGAAAACCGTGCCAACCTGGATCTGAATATCGGCAATATCGCCTATCTGCTCGGCAGCAAAGCGACCGCCTGGAAGTTCTACAGTCAGCGGCTTGCGGCAAAGATTCCGTTTGACAATATCGATACCGAGCTGATCTTTCAGCAGCGCTATGCCGCGACCGCGTTTCAAATGCACGAGAAAGAAGCGCCGATTGCCGGCTATCTGAAGGCACTGCAGTTGACGGAAGCCCGGCTCAATCCGTCACGCCCGCTCGACCTGTTCGGGCGCCTGTCACGGCGGGTCGTCGAGCGGCTCTTTTCCACCTCCGGTCGCACTGCCGCCGCAGAAACCGCATTGGCAGAACAGCAGGCGATTACCGCCGAACTTGAACGACTGGGAGCTTCTCCGCCGGAGGCGCCCCCCTCTGCCGGCTGGAGCGGTTTTGATGCGACGATGCGCTCGCTGCTCCTGCGGGAACGGGCGCTGCTGAACTCGGCGCCTTCGTGGAACACGGATGCGGCTAAAAGCAGTGCCGAGCTGAACAGCATGCTTGCCGCCGTGGAAAAGGAGCTCGATGCCGTGCCGCGCCTGGTGGAATCCGCTGCGGAAATTCATGACCGGCTTGGTCTGGCGTACCTCGAAGCGGACCGCTTCGGACCGGCGCAAGAACAGTTTGATGCTGCGTTCACGCTGAACAGGGGGCTTGGTTTTACCGGAAATCTTGCCTCCAATCGCCGTTCCGCCAGTATAGCCGCTTATCGTGAGGCACATGCCGCAACCGGTGAAGAGCAGCTGCGACTGCTTCGCGCCAGCCGTGACGGTTTCATCGAGCAGTTGCAGCTGATTAAAACCAATCCGCCGAAATCGAAAGCTCCGGCAAAACGGAGCGGCGGTCTGGTGGAGATCACCGCAAACCTGGCGCTTGACAAGGGTACTGCCACCGATGCCGCCTTCGGTTTCAGCGCCGTGCAGGAACAACGGCTGGCGGAAATCTATCTGGCCCGCATCCAGTCAGAGCTGGGCAACCCGTCGGCCGCTGCTGTTCTGCTGCACAATCAGCTCAAAAAGTACCCGGATGATGCCGGAAAAATTGCCCCGGCCGACCTGTACGGGGTGTCGCTGCTCGTGCATCGCACTGCCCATGTTGATGTCGCACTGGGGGAGAACACGAAAGCGGCGGAAGGTTTTCATCGCGCAACGCTGCTTTCACTGCAGGCCGGCAATCCGGTCAGCGCCATGCTCAACCTGATCAACTGGGGAGAATTGATGATTGCCGGAGTGCAGCCGGGTGACAGTCCCGGCTTTCTGGCCGCAGAAGCTCGCGTCGTCCGGTTGGCAAACAACTCCGCTGCGGCACTTCCGCCGCTCGCTTACCGCCGATTTCTCAATGATGCCGGAGTGCTGCTGGTCCGGCTGGCATCACGCGCCGCTGACGACGGCAGCCGTCAGGCGTTGCTCTACAAAGCGCTTGAACGATGGGACCGGGCGCTTTTCACGCCTGTCGGGAGCAGCGATAACGAACTGCTTCATCAGCAACGCCGCCTGCGGGCAGCAGCGCAGCTTAACCGCAGTTTCGTTCTTGCGGCGCTCGGTCTGGACGACGGCGCGGAAACTGCCCGCACCGCCGCAGTGGATGAAGCCCATGCGGCTGCCGCCTGGTCGCTAGAATGGCGCGCGCTCGCCGCGCTTGGCCGCTATGATCAGGCGCTTGGGCTGCTCGAACATCTGCCGCTGACTGAATATGATCTGCAGCCGGGCGAGGTGACGGCGCGTTTCGCACCGCAGCTTGAGCAGCTTGCGGCAAAAAATCCCGAGCAGTCGTTTGCCCTTCTGGAGCGGTTGAGCGAACTGGAACGGGTGCAGCTGCTCGGGCGCGGCGCTCTCGGGCTAGCTGATCCGGCCACGGTCAGCCGGTTCCGTGCCGCTGCGCCCCGCCTGGTCGAACTGGACCGGCTGCGTAATAACCTTACACATTCTTCGGCAACAACTGCGGCCGCTGACAAAGAGTATCTGCAGCTCCGGATTCAGCAGGAACAGGCGGCCGTTGACGATCTCTTCGGAGCGAAACTCGAACGCCTGCCATCGTACTATGCGCTGGGTGGCGATCAGCTGCTCCGTGTGGCTGCTGCCTCGGTCGATCTGAGCAGATTATCCCGGGTGGAAGATGCTGCTCATCCTCAGTCTGAAGAGTATAAGGCCGCACAGCAGCGTTTCAGTACGGTTCAACTGGCGTTCACCAAAGCGTGTGCCGCCGGAAAAGGTGGAGCGCTCTGCCGCCTCCTGTCGCCGCAGCCGGTCGAACTGATCGATGTTCAGGAAACCTTGCCGGGCATGACGCTGCTTCGCTTCACGCCGCTCGACAGCGCTCGCTGGCTGCTCTTTACGGTTGGCGGTAACGCCGCTGTCACCGCCGAAGTTGTTGATAGCGCTGCGATCACGGTTCGGCTTAATACCACTCCGCACGTTCTGGCTGCATACGAAGATCCATCCCGCTTCGCCTCCGCACCGGTGACCAGCTGGGGGCTCAGCGCCACGCATCTGGTCCGGTCGGTTTCAGAGCGCAAACCGTTCCGCCGCAAGGTGCTTGATCCGTCCGGCTGGTGGCAGAGCGGCGCACCGTTCACGAAACTTGATGCTCATCACACGACCGAGCGCCTTTTCGATGCCCACTCGCTGGTGCTTCCGGGCCGGGCCGGCCTGCTCTCCGAAGTCCCCTCTCTTCCGGGCGGCAGCGGCTATGGAGTGCCGTTATGGGAAGATGAAGCAGCTCTGCGCCACCCGTTTTCCGCGTTACTTGCTGCGGAGAATCTATCCCTGATCGTTGCCCCGCGAGCCGGTCTGCGTCAAGCCTACGCTCTGGGGCATCTGGCGGCACTGCAGGGGGTACCGTCGCTGCTTGTCGCCGCTGGTACAACGGGCAGCAGTGCTTCAGTAATCGATTCCGGAGCGTTTGTTTCTGCGTACGCCACTCAGTCGCTTGGTGAGGCCCGCACCAAGCTCAAAGGCGGCTGGCTGCTGCTGGGCGACTGGGGTCCCGATGCGGCGGAGGCGGCAAAACTGGGCAAAAGCCGTTTTATCGCATATGGCAAAAAGGGTGTGCTGGCTCATAATGCCGGGGAGTTTCCCAAGGCGCTGGCGCTGTTTGAAAACGCCCTGACCATTGTTGACGAACATCCCTCCTTGGCGAAACAACGCAGCACGCTGCACCGCTATGCACGTGAAAGCGCTTATTCCGCCGGGTTAACCGACCGGGCCATTGTCCATGCCGACGCGCTGGTAAAGGGACTGACTAAGGAAAAACCGTATTCTGCCGAACATGCCGATGCGCTGCTGCGTCTCGGTCTGTTGCAGGGGAACGCCGAGCGCTTTGCCGATGCCGCAGTGTCGCTGAAAGAGGGGGTCGGCATCTTCGCCGATCTCGGCATGGCCAAAGAGCAGGCGGCGGCGCTGGCTGATTTTGGCGTGGTGATGGAAAATGCGGTCAATTTTGGCGCGGCAAAAACATTCTTCGAGGAGTCGGCAGGACTGCGCCGCACCCTGAAGGATGAGGTGTCGCTGGCGGAACAGTACCGCAATCTTGGCCGCATCTACGATCTGCGCCTTAATCAGTATGCTGTGGCAGAGCAGTTTTATGCCCAGGCGGGCGAAATCTATGCCAGGAGCGCAAACGGGGCTCTGGAGGCTGAAACGCTGCTGGAGCGGGGGCGCTGTCAGCGACTACTCGGTAATTTCCCGGCTGCGGACAAGCTCTACCGCGACGCCCTGACAAAAATCGGCGTGAAGGATCTCCGCACCAAAATGCGCATCGTGCTGGAGCAGGCCAACAATGCCTGGTTCCAGGGGCGCTATCAGGAAGCGTTTGATCTGCGTGAGCAGGTAGAAAAGAGCGCCGTTGCGGAACAGTGGCCGCTGGAGCAGGTTATGGCCAAAAACAGCGGCGGCCTGATCTGGTGGACGCTGGGCGACAACAAACGGGCCGGGCAGGAGTTGCGGGGGGCGCTGGAGCTGGCTGAAAAACTGGCGGTCCGGCGCGATGAGGTGGCAACAACGCTTAATAACATCGGTCTGGTGCAGCGCGAGTCGGGGGAATATGCCAAGGCGCTGGCGACGCTGGAAAAAGCGCTGGCAATCGACCGTAAACTCGGCTCCCGTTGGGCGATGGCCTACGATCTGCGTAACCTTGGCCAGACCCGTCTGAAGATGGGTGATGCCGCCACGGCGCTGCAGCAGTTCAGCGAAGCTGCCGCCATGGCGGGTGACATCGGTGACAAGGTCAATCTTGCCAAGATCCACCTCGCCCGTGGTGACGCTGAGAGCAGATTGAAACAGGCAGCTGCTGCAGAGGTCAGTTATCGTGCCGCGCTGGGAATTGCCGATGCACTGCTGCTGCGTGAAGTCCGCTGGCGTGCGCTGTTCGGGCTGGCACGGCTGGAGAAAAACGCCGGAGAGCTGACCAAGGCGGTGCTCTCATATCAGCGGGCGCTGGAAACGGTTGAAGGGCTGCGCGCCGAGATCAGGCTGGATCAGTTGAAAGATGGTTTCCTCGCTGATAAAATGGAGGTGTATACCGGGCTGGTCAGTCTGCTGGTCGATCTGCAGAGGAGTGACGATGCGTTTGCGGTGGCGGAGCGCTCCCGCTCCCGCAACCTGATAGATATTCTTGGCCGTCAGCGGCTCTCCTTGAAAGGGTCGGTTGATCAGGAACTGTACGACCGGCAGATCCGCTTGAAAGAGCAGATGTTTGAGCAGGAACATCTCTCGGTACAGGCAACAACGCCCAAAGAACGGGCCCGGTATGCCGAGGTGCTGGAAAAACTGCGCAGTGATTATCAGGACCTGCTGATCGATATTGAGCGAAAGCGCCCGGAGCTGCTTGCTCTGGTGAAGGTGAACCCGACCACGCTTGACGATGTCCGGAAACTTCTTGAACCGGGTGTTGTGCTCCTTTCGTACTATCAATTACCGGAGCGGCTGCTTCTCTGGAAGATCGAGCGTGACCGGGCAACGTTGTCCATTCAGAATGTACCGGCAGTGGAACTCTCGGCAAAGATCGCGTCCTACCGCCGGATGCTACAGAATCTGGAACCGCTGGAAAAGCAGTCGCGCGAGCTGTATGATCTGCTTGTGGCTGGAGCGCTGGCGAGGAGTGGCCCACTTCGTTCGGTCGGTATCATCCCGCACGGCAGCCTTCATTATCTGTCGTTTGCGACGCTGCATGACGGCCGTGACTACCTGATCGACCGGCAGAAACTGTTTTATCTCCCGGCGGCATCGGTGCTGCCGTACACACTGGCGCGGCGGACTCCGGAGAAAAAACTGCATATTCTGGCTATCGGCAATCCGGACCTCGGCAATGCATCTCTTGATCTGCCGTTTGCCGAGCGGGAAGCGGGAACGCTGCGCTGGAATTATCCGGATGTGACGACGCTGACCCGTGAGCGTGCCACCGAGAGCTGGGTCAGGGAGCATATCAGCGAATTCAATGTTATCCACATCGCGTCACATGGCGAATTCGATCCGGTCAACCCGCTCTTCTCGGCAATCAGACTGGTCGGCGACAGTAAAGCCGACGGAAAACTTCAGGCGGAGGAAATTTTTGGTCTCGATATCCGTGCTGATCTGGTCGTATTGAGTGCCTGTCAGACCGGGTTGGGAGATATCCGCAGCGGTGATGATGTGGTCGGCATGAACCGTGCCTTCATGTTCGCCGGAACCCATTCACTGATGTCGAGCCTCTGGCGGGTCAGTGATGTCTCAACAGCAATAATGATGAAGCAGTTTTACCGTAATTACATGAGCTACGAAAAAGCCGAGAGCTTAACCCGGGCCATGCAGCATGTGAAAAACCGCTATCCGCATCCTGGATATTGGGGGGCATTTGTACTGACCGGGGATTATCAGTGAAAGGTTCACGAACACAAAGGAGAATACAGATGAAAATCACACGAAGAATTGTTGTGCTGCTTGCGTTGCTGCTGATGGCAACGGCGGCCATGGCAGAAGAAAAACGCTGGGTTTCCAGCGAGGGGACAACGTTGAAATCGGAGGCGTCAGCCACGTCAGATACTGTTGTCGATGTGGTGGTCGGCACGGAGGTCACTGTTGTTGAATCTGGCGGCCGCTGGTTGAAAGTCAGGACTGCAGCAGGAAAAGAGGGATGGGTCTACGCGGGACGTGTTTCGGATGCCGCTCCGGCCGGAGAAGTTTCCGGAAGCGATGGCGGCCTCTTCGGCGACAGTATGCAAAAGAGCCAGATCAATACCGCCAAGGCTGACAGCGCCCGCAGTATTCGCGGCCTTTCGCCCGAGACGGCGCAGTATGCGAAAAATCGCGGCACCCCGGAAGTGATCAAGAAATCTCTTGACGGTGTGCTGCAGCGAAAAGTCACTGCCAAAGAGTTGAAGGCATTTTTGCAAGAGGGAAAAATCGGTGAATATGCCCAGGTTCAAGGGGGTAAAAAATGAGATATCTTCAAGTGTTACTGTTGATAGCTCTGGTTGCGTCGGCAGGTTCCGCGTCAGCCAGTTTTTTTGATAAATTACAGAACCTTGCCAATCCCGATTCAAAAGAGAGCAGAATTTTTTCCGGCGCAACCCAGGTATTGTCCAGCTCCAAAGAAATCGACTATACAACCGAGCGCACCATTGGCGAAAGTCTGGCGCTTGAAGGACTGCAGCGGTTCGGCACGCCGGTGAAAAACGAGTCGCTGCAGCAGTATGTCAATCTAGTAGGAAATGCGGTCGCCGCAAACAGCAAGAGGGCCACTATTCCGTATCAGTTCGCGGTACTGGACAGTCCGGTACAAAACGCCTTTGCCGTTCCGGGTGGCGTTATCTTTGTCAGTCGTGCTCTGGTCTCGATTTTAAGTGATGAGAGTGAACTGGCCGCCGTTCTGGCACACGAAGTCGGCCATGTCTCCGCAAAGCATGCCCTGAAGAGCACACAGCGCGCGCAATTTTTCGAGGGGGTCGGCACAATCACCGCAGCAAGCGTTCGCGGCGATAGAGGGAAGAAATTTGCCTCGGCCATCGGTGACATGCAGGCGGTACTCTTTGATAAAGGTCTTGATAAAGAGATGGAATTTGAAGCGGACCTGGCAGCAATGGAAACCGCCTATCGTACCGGATATGATCCGTTCGCACTGATCAGGGTTTTGGAAAAACTACAAAAATTGGAGGCATCCAGCAAGGATAAGAAGGGGTCGTGGTTTTCTACGCATCCGCCGCTTTCCGAGCGAATTGTCCGGCTCCGCGCTCAGCTGCGAAAATATCCTGATTATGCTGCTCTGGCGAGTCTGCATGAGAGATTTGTTAAAAATGCGAAACTGAAGTAGTAGCGGAGCGTGCCCCTGGCCCTTCGCGGCGAGGGGCACTTTTTGCTGTTTATTCAACCCGTTCTGTGGGTCAGGATTTTATTTCGTACTGAATTTTCAGGTAGTTACAGAATGCGATTGCGTCAAGGAGTTTGGAAAACTTTTGCTTGTTGCCATCAGGTAAATCCACCTGGAACTGCCAGTTCTCAGCGAAGTGAATAGTTGCCATCGTACACATCCTTCTCGGTTTCCGTTTAACCGGTCAATTCCATCTGCGTACTGATCTGTATGCAAATACAGGACCAAATATTAACATGCTGATATTATACAATATATTTAATATGAAAATCAGCATGTAAAGTATTTCGACAAGAAAAACTCGGCGGAACGTGTTTTTTAGCTGGTAAAATGATGATCACACTGAACCGTTAATCATGATTATGATTTGACAAGGCATTTCTGAAACGTGTATACAGTATGCGATTTATTCACGTTAAATTGCTTTCTTATCCGCCGTAACATATCTCACAAAAGGAGGAACAGTAGATGATTGAAGCATATCTTGCACATGAAAAAGAGAGGGCGGCACAAGGCATTCCCGCACTCCCGATCACTCCTGAACAGACCGCCGATCTTTGTAAATTGCTGGTAAAGCCGCCAAAAGGAAAAGAGAAGTTTCTGCTTGGCCTGATCAAGGACCGTGTTTCCCCCGGTGTTGATCCTTCCGCCAAAGTTAAAGCAGAGTTCCTGGCCGGTGTCGTCTCCGGCAAGATCAAATCTCCGCTGATCACTCCTGTTGATGCTGTTCGCATGCTCGGCACCATGATCGGCGGCTACAACGTGGCTCCGCTTGTTGCTGCGCTGAAAGATAAAAAACTGGCTGATGAAGCGGCCTGTGCGCTGTCCGGTATTGTGCTGGTCTATGATGCCTTCGACGAGGTTGCCAAGCTTGCCACAGTCGGTAAAAACGCCGCAGCTGCGAAAGTCCTCAAATCCTGGGCTGATGCCGATTGGTTTACCCATCGCAAAGGGGTACCGGATACTATCAAGGTCAAGGTGTACAAGGTTGAAGGCGAAATCAATACTGACGATTTTTCCCCTGCAGGCGATGCCTGGAGTCGTCCCGACATCCCACTGCATTCTCTGGCCATGGGCAAAACCCGTTTCAAAGACGGCCTGGCTACTATTGCCAAGTTCCGCAAGGAGGGTTTTCAGGTTGCCTTTGTCGGAGACGTCGTCGGTACCGGTTCTTCCCGTAAATCAGCCTGTAACAGCGTATTGTGGGCAATCGGCGATGATATCCCCTGTGTGCCGAACAAGAAAACAGCCGGCGTGATCATCGGCGGCGTCATTGCTCCGATCTTCTTCAACACCGCTCAGGATTCAGGCGCTCTGCCGCTCAAAGCCGACGTGACCGGCATGAAAACCGGCGACGTCATCGTGATTGATACCAAGAAAGGTGTCATCACCGATGAGAAGGGGAAAAAAGAACTTTCCAAGCTGACGATATCTCCTAATACCGTACCCGACGAATTCCGCGCCGGCGGTCGTATCCCACTGATCATCGGTCGTGCGGTAACCGATAAGGCCCGCAAAGTGTTGGGTCTCAAACCGACCACCGTATTTACCCTGCCGGACAATCCCAAGCCGAAAGCCAAACAGGCGTTCTCACTTGCCCAGAAAATGGTCGGTCAGGCCTGCGGCGTTGCCGGTATCATGCCGGGCACCGCCTGCGAACCAAAGATGACTACGGTCGGTTCTCAAGATACAACCGGGCCGATGACCGCCGACGAATTGAAAGAATTGGCGTGCCTCAAATTCCAGGCTCCGATGTACATGCAGTCGTTCTGCCATACTGCTGCGTATCCGAAGCCGGCCGATGTTAAAATGCACAAAAACCTGCCCGGCTTTACCGCTGAGCGCGGCGGCGTAGCTCTCCGTCCCGGTGACGGCGTTATTCACTCCTGGCTGAACCGCCTGCTGTTGCCCGACACCGTCGGTACCGGCGGTGATTCGCACACCCGTTTCCCGATCGGCATCTCCTTCCCGGCCGGTTCCGGTCTGGTGGCCTTTGCCGGTGCCATGGGGTTCATGCCGCTGGATATGCCTGAATCTGTTCTGGTGCGTTTCAAAGGCAAGCTGAACACCGGCATCACCCTGCGTGACGCTGTCAACGCCATCCCGTTCTGGGCTATCAAGCAGGGTCTCTTGACCGTGCCGAAGAAAAACAAGATCAACATCTTTAATGGCCGTATCCTTGAGATGGAAGGTCTCCCCGACCTGACCGTCGAGCAGGCGTTTGAGCTGACCGATGCCGCCGCTGAACGTTCGGCTGCCGCCGGCTGTATCCAGCTTTCCGAAGCATCAGTTGCCAAATATCTCAAATCGAACGTGGCGCTGATGAAAAAGATGATTGCCGATGGCTATTCGGATGCCAACACTCTGAAGAACCGTATCAAGGCTGTTGAAGCATGGTTGAAAAAACCGACCCTACTGAAAGCAGACAAGGCTGCTCAGTATGCTGCTGTCATCGAAATCGACCTCAAAGAGATCACCGAGCCGATCCTGGCCTGCCCGAACGACCCGGATGACGTCAAGCTGCTCTCCAAGGTAGCCGGCACCCAGATCCAGGACGTATTCCTCGGTTCCTGCATGACCAACATCGGTCACTTCCGTGCTGCAGCTGAAATCTGGCGCGGACAGCCATTCAATCCGGCTGTTCGTACCTGGATCTGTCCTCCGACCCGTATGGATCAGCAGCAGCTCAAAGACGAAGCGTACTTCTCCGTTTACAGCGCTTTCGGTGCCCGCATCGAAATCGCCGGCTGCTCGCTCTGTATGGGTAATCAGGCTCGCGTACCTGACGGAGTCAATATGTACTCTACATCCACCCGTAACTTCGATGACCGTATCGGCAACGGCGCCAAGGTGTATCTCGGTTCCGCTGAACTTGGTGCTGTAACTGCCCTGTTGGGGAGACTGCCGAAACCTGCCGAGTTCTTCAAGATTTACAAAGAAAAAATCGAGCCGAACAAGGATAAGATATACAAATACCTGCAGTTCGATGAGATGCCGGAATACAAATAGTCTCCGATCTTATAGATTAAAACGGCCCGCCGGTATTTTCCGGCGGGCCGTTTTATCTGATATCAGTGTATCCGGTTTTCTGTGTTTGAGACGGAACATCAAGTTGCTAAAAATCCCATGCGTCCTTGTACAGATATTTTATTTGATCGAACTGTTTATTGACAGTTTCCTGCCGTACTTCAATACTCCTGACTTCCGACCCGGAATATCCGTTGCACTGTGCCATACTGAGAAATATCTCGCCTTGTGATCCCGGTTGATCACTGGTTTGTGCCAGGGAGTTGGCCAGGCATACCAGTTCAACCATGCTTCTGTTTATGGTCGCTTTGTCAGGTGCATGGTGATAGCGGATGCATTCTTGTATCTCTTCTCCAAAATTCCACTTCTTCGCAAGCAGATAGCCTATTTCCGTATGATTTTCCTCAATCACTCTGGCTCGAAGTTCAGGGGAAAGCATATAATCGTTAAGCATATCGAGCATGATGGTTTTACCGATGTCGTGCAGCAGTCCGCATATGAAGGCCAGTTCAAAATTACTGCGCATGTCACGGGCAATTTGCCGGGAAATCATCCCGCACTCCAGGCTGTGCCGCAGCACCTTCCTGACTTCAGCACTGTTTTGAGGACTAAAACTACTGAGTGCGTGAACTGCTACAATGCTCATCAAAGATTTCAGACCGATATATACAACGGCTTCTTTCACCGTATATGATGTGGAGGCATTTTTGTAATGGGGTGAATTGCATATTCTGAGAATATTGGCAACGAGAATCTGGTCAGTGATGCAGTCAACGATCCTGTCAATAGAGGCGTTTGGATCTTCAATTTTTTTTTGAATCTGCTGAATGATGTCGGGGATCGGGGGGAGGTCAACAGTGCCGTTCATGATATTGTTTTTAAGTTCATGAGCAATATAACTGGTGTCTATACTGTTTCCCAAACGGGAATCATCAAATATAATTGCCGATTCCATTAGCAGTTGGGTGGAATCCAGTTCTATCGGGCCATTCAGTACAAATCCCGGAAGCTCATCACTGAATTCAAACTCACCGGATTGCCATTTCATAACATCAGTTACCGCAGAACGTGCAATCTGGAGGATTATTTTCTCCATAATTTCTTTACTGATAATGTTTTCCGTTATCAGATAGCCGATGAATGGTAATCCCAGATTGTCGGAAATTGATTTCTTTTCTTGAATCTCCTGCTGACTCAACGTTGATGCATGTACCAGAAAGTCAATAATACGTTCATTATTATTTTCAGAATCAACGAATATGACCTTGCCGTCCTGAAAATAGAGCTTTTTGTTCTGCCCGTTGCAAGAGAGCAGAAGTGTACCGGAACGTTTGCTGTTGCCAGTCCACTGGATTAAATCCACAAGAGAAATAAAACTGAGATGTCCGTGCATGGTTCGCAAATTATCACCTGACCGTATAAGTTTTAGTCAATATATGACACTGAATCCAATAATACTATTTTTTATTGGCACTACTGTTCCCATGAAACATAATTCGATGAATTCGTGTGAATTCGTTGACGATGTTACCCCGAAATGGTAGTTTTGCCGTTACTCGTGACGAAACATTATAAACATCTTAATGCCTTGACCAACTCACGAATTATACCTGTCTGTAGCGGTGTTCATTGATAAAGCACTGGAGATACATGCTTGTTGCGCATACCGGATGAAATTATTGCTTCAATAGAAGCAATGCATCTTCCGACCATCCCGCAGACGTTATTGCGTTTTATGCAGATGGCTGATGATGAAAACACCACCATGGCCGAATTGGCTGCTTTTGCAGGTCATGATCCGGTTCTGACGGCCCGGGTCCTGAGCGTCGCCAATTCACCGGCGCTGAAAGGAAGAGGCGAGTCGAAGGATCTTGCTCACGCTCTGGCAATCATCGGAACACGTTTCACCCGTACTCTGGCAGCATGTCTTGTTGTGCAAAATGTTTTTTTACCGGCATGCGATAATCATGACTTTGATTTTACCGGTTTTTGGGGGCATTCATTACGGGTTGCCGAAGTTGCCCAGGCTATTGCGGTAGAAATACATTTTCGTGATGTCGGAGAAGCCCATCTGGCCGGCCTGTTGCACAATATCGGGCAATTGCTGTTGCTGGGCGGGTTGAGAGGTCGATACGGGGTGCTGCTGGCAGCGAGTGCAGGCGAATCGGCCCTTCGAGACCGCGAAAAGATTGAACTCGGCACAAACCATTCTGCAGTAGGGGCCTGGCTGGTAGATCAATGGGCTCTTTCATCTTTTATGGCCGATGCCATTCTGTTCCATCATGCCGCAGCGGATGAGATTGTGGCTGCAGATACGTTAAGCCAAATTGTATGGTCTGCCCATACAATATGTCATCACTGTGCAGAATCCGACTCACTGCAACAGGAGCGGGACGCCGATTTTGCATCGGTACATGCAATGTTGGGTGTTGACGTCCCCACAATTTTTACTCTCTACCAAAATTGCGCTATCCGGGTTGCCTGCTTTGCTGCCACTTTGGGAATTACTGAATTCGTTAATGCCAGGACTCTTCCGTATTCGCCAACCCCTTCCCTTGATTCTTCACGAGCACCCCTCAACAGCAGTGAGAGCGCAAACGCGCAGATGGCTGAGACTGTGCGTAATTTAGCAATGATGCAGCCTCTGCAGCGACTGTATGCTTCGTTACAGAGCGAAGCAGAAATGCTTTTTTCCATACGTGAATCTGCGTGGCTGCTCTTTGGTCCCGGCCATTGCGCCTTTCTCATGGTGTCGCGCCAGGAAGCTGTGCTGTCAGGAGTTACTGTCAGTGGCCAGCCGCTATTACTGCAGCAGATCAAAATCCCGCTTGATCCAGGCCAAAGCCTGGCGGCTGCGGTGGCGCTCGGGAAAAAGCCAACTGCCGCTACTTTCGAGCAGGAAGACATCGCTGCCGCTTCACTGGCGGATATACAGATCAATCGCATACTCGGGAGTGAAGGCCTGCTGTACATTCCATTAAAAGGCCGCACCCGGATCATTGGACTCATGGTATACGGCGTAAGCGCTTCACACTACGTCCGGCTTAAAATGAAACTGTCGTTAATGACAAGTTTTGCCGGTGTGGCTGCAACCAGCCTCGAAGAGTGGTGTGAGAAGCAGGAACGTGAACAGCTGTTGACAGCAAAGCTTATAAATAATTTTGATCTTCATGCTCGCAAGGATACCGCTATAGTGAGTCATGTCGAAGTTAATACCTTGATCGAGTCCATGCTGGAGCGCTATGGTGACTCACTTTTTACCAGCCGTGGCATCAAAATCGAGAAAGATCTCGAAGCCGGGCTTTCTGCCGTTGCATGCGATCGGGATACCATCAAGCAGATTTTATTTCATCTCTGGCATAACGCGTCGGACGCCACTGCAGCAGGAGGCTTTTTTGCCATCTCTACGCACGATAACATCAACCAGGATGGACGTTCCTGCATCGAAATCCGCCTGAGTGATACCGGACCCGGCATGCCCCAGGAAGTCATGCGGCGCCTGTTCCAGCCCCTGGCTCCTGACTACAATCGTTCCGGCCATGTCGGCCTCGGATTATCAATTGTCGCCGCACTCGTTGAACAGATTGATGGCAGGATCACCTGTCAGAGCAAGAGCGGTCGGGGAACGAGGTTTTCAATTCTGCTCCCGAAAATCGGGAATATGTTGATATAAACATAATACACCTGTTTCGCTTGACGGGCGTCTACAGGTGTATTATTGTAACATGACAAAAAAAGTCCTATTATGCCTGGAGGGGGTACAATGACGCAAATTACCTTTGGAACATCCGGTTGGCGTGGAATACTGTGCGAGGATTTCACCTTTGAAAACGTAAAGGTTGTTGTTCAGGCCATAGCCGATACCATAACGGCATCGGGAGAGGGTGGTAACGGTGTCGTTATCGGCTGTGATACCCGTTTTATGGGGCAGCGCTTTGTTGAAGCATCAGCCCGTGTTCTGGCAGGAGCCGGAATCAAGGCGTACATCTGCGAACGGGATACTCCGACGCCGGTTATCTCGTATGAAATTTTGCGGCGCGGCGCGGCCGGCGGCATTAACTTTACCGCCAGCCATAACCCTCCCGAATACAACGGTGTCAAATTCTCCCCCTCTTCAGGAGGACCGGCACTGCCGGAGACTACCAGCGAGATCGAGCGTCGCGCAAATGCTGCGGTTGGTACAGCTTGTTATAACGAACTGTCGCTTGAAGAAGCAAAAAAGCAGGGCCTGGCGGAGACAATCAACCCTCACGATGACTACCTGAAGGCCCTGGAAGAGAAAGTTGACTTTGATGCAATCGCTAAACTTGGTCTGGTTGCGCTCAATCCACTCTACGGAACCGGGCGCGGCTATCTGGACGGTCCGCTCCGCAGTCGCGGAATTGCATACACCATGATCAATGACCGCCCTGATCCTTACTTCGGCGGCCATCCACCAGAGCCGTCTGAGGCGCATATCCCGGACTTTATCGCTCTGGTCAAAAACAATCCCGATATCCGGCTTGGTCTTGCCACTGACGGCGATGCCGACCGGTTTGGTATTCTTGATGCTGACGGCAGTTTTATCGAGCCGAATTATATTATCGCCCTGCTGCTTGATTATCTGATTCGGGTGCGCAAGCTTGAAGGTGGCGTGGCACGCAGTGTTGCGACCTCGCATCTGATCGATGCTGTTGCGAAGAAACATGGCGTCCCGGTGTATGAAACGCCGGTTGGCTTCAAGTATATCGGCGAACTGATCAGCCAGGATAAACTGGTTATTGGCGGGGAAGAGAGCGCCGGTTTGACGATCAAAGGGCATGTGCCGGAGAAGGACGGTATCCTCGCTTGTTTTCTGGTGGCTGAAATGGTGGCTCGTGAAGGCAAGAGTATCCGTGAACTTCTTGACCGGCTGTATGGTGAAGTGGGGAGGTTTGTCACCCGTCGTGACAATCTCAAATTGTCGCCGGAGCTGGAAATAGCCTACAAAAACAAGATCAATGCTGTTCCCGCCGAGATTGCCGGTACGAAGGTCAAAGAAATCGTCAGAGTCGACGGAACCAAATTATTGCTTGATGACGGCAGCTGGATGCTGTTCCGCAAATCGGGAACGGAACCGGTTGTGCGGTTATATGGTGAGGCGAACAACGATGCCCGCCTTGCCGAAGTCATGGCCGCCGGTCGAAAGTTTATCCTGAATTAACTATAAAAATATTAAGGAGATACACCATGTGGGATTACACACCAATCGTTAAGGACCATTTTTTAAACCCGCGCAATGTCGGAGAGATACCGGATGCCGACGCAGTTGGCGAAGTCGGCAGCCTTGCCTGCGGCGATGCGCTTAAACTGTATCTCAAGCTGGATGAAAATAAGGACAAGATTGTTGACGCAAAGTTTCAAACTTTTGGCTGTGCCAGTGCCATTGCTTCCTCGTCAGCCTTGACCGAGATGGTTAAAGGGAAAACTCTTGATGAAGCACTGGCGGTCAGCAATCAGGAAATTGCCGACTTTCTGGGTGGTCTGCCGGAAGAGAAGATGCACTGTTCCGTCATGGGACAGGAAGCGCTGGAGGTGGCGATTTTCAAATATCGCGGCATTGAGATGCCGCAGCATGACAGTGAGCATGACCATGGTCCGGCGTACCCTGATTACGAAGGGGAAATTGTCTGTAAATGTTTCGGCATCACTGACGCCTTCCTCAAAAAGGTCATCGAAACAAACAGCCTGACTACTGCCGAGCAGGTGACAAACTTTACCAAAGCGGGTGGCGCCTGCGGCGGCTGTATTCCTAAAATCAAGGAATTGATTGCCCAAGTGCTGGGGGAGGCGACTGCCCAGACACGCGTCCGTCCGGAAAAGCTCTCCAACATGAAGAAGATGCAGCTGATTCAGGAGGTTCTCGAACGTGATATACGGCCGCTTCTCTGGGCTGATGGCGGAGATCTGGAACTGATTGATATAGACGGCGCGAAAGTACAGGTAGCTTTTCGCAAAGCATGTGCCGGGTGTGCGTCTTCCGGGAACACGGCACGCATGGTTGAAGCCAAACTGCGTGATCTGGTCGCCGAGGATATTGTTGTCGAGGAGGTCTCCCAATGAAAGAGATTTATCTCGACAATAACGCCACGACCAAAGTTGATGAAGCGGTCTTCGAAGAGATGCGCCCCTATTTCTGTGAACTGTACGGTAACCCCAGTTCGATGCATTTCTTCGGCGGACAGGTGCAGAGCAAGGTAACTGAAGCCAGAGGGAGAGTCGCGGAACTTTTGGGAGCGCACCCTGAGGAAATTATTTTCACCGCCTGCGGTACCGAGAGTGACAATGCCGCAATCCGTTCGGCGCTGGAAGTCTTTCCTGATCGTCGCCACATCATAACGTCACGGGTTGAGCACCCCGCCGTATTGACCCAGTGCCGCAATCTTCGCCAGCGGGGCTACCGAGTTACGGAAATCGGTGTTGATGGCGCAGGTCGCCTGGATATGGAGGAGTTGAAAACTGCCATTGATGACGATACGGCTATTGTGTCGCTGATGTGGGCCAACAATGAGACCGGAGTAATTTTCCCGGTGGAGGAAGCGGCTAAAATAGCCAAATCGAAGGGAGCTCTTTTTCATAGCGACGCCGTTCAGGCTATTGGCAAGATTCCGATCAACATGGCCGCCTCGAGCATCGACATGCTTTCGCTTTCCGGTCACAAACTGCACGCACCGAAGGGGATCGGCGTACTCTACCTCCGCAAGGGGACGCCGTTCAGGCCGTTACTGGTGGGTGGCCATCAGGAAAAAAGCCGCCGGGCCGGCACCGAAAACGCCGCTGCCATCATTGCCCTGGGAAAGGCGTGCCAATTGGCCGGTCAGCATATGGAAGCTGAAAATACCGCCGTCAAAGCGATGCGTGACCGTCTGCAGGACACGTTGATGACGGCGATACCGCATGCCCGTATCAATGGCGGCGGTGCGGAAAGACTCCCCAATACCACTTCAATCGCTTTTGAATATGTCGAGGGAGAGGCTATTCTGCTGCTGCTGTCAGAGTTCGGTATCTGCGCTTCGTCAGGAAGCGCCTGCACCTCAGGTTCGCTGGAGCCGTCTCATGTGCTCCGCGCCATGGGAGTACCGTTCACCTGCGCGCATGGTTCGATCCGCTTTTCGCTGTCACGCTACACAACCGATGCCGAAATCGATACCGTTATCCGTGAAATGCCGCCAATCATTGCCCGTTTGCGACAGATGTCGCCGTTTGGCCGGGAACATCTGCAAGGAAAGGCGTAGCAGATATTTGTTTTTGATTCAGCAAGGGCGGCCACTACAGGGTCGCCCTTTTTTTATTGTGTACCCCGTCATGGGCGTTGTTTCGTTGTGACGGGTGATACCGGGCAAGGGTGAAATCGCATTGACACAGGAACCGAACAAGCTCATAGTCGCTGGTGAAACTATATACGCTACGAAATGGCAAAATCCGGGGAACCGGATGACGCAAAGCTACCTGCCCAGAACGGACAGAGGGGCCGCCGAATAGATGTTTGAATATTGATCGCATCAATATTCAAAGAACCTGCCATTTCTTGTGAAGCGCAGGTTCTTTGTTTTTCAGCCAAACCGGAGGGGGATATGAGTGAAGCCCACATGAAACAGAAGCAAAAAGAGCTGTATCTTGGCCGGCAGCCGATTCTGGACATCAAGCAGGAAATTATCGGGTATGAACTCCTCTTCCGTTCCTCAAATGTCAACAAAAGCACCTATGACAGTCAGGATAAAGCCAGTGCCAGCGTCATAGCGCATGCTCTTGCCAACTTCGGTTTGCAGGAAGTGTTGGGAAATAAGGACGGCTATATAAATGTGACCGAAGAGGTGCTGCTGTCGGAAACAATAGAACTCTTGCCACGGGAACAGACGGTGCTGGAGCTTCTTGAAACAATGCCGCTCAACGAACGAAATCTTGAGCGTGCTGTTGCTCTCAAGGCGGCGGGTTTCCGCCTGGCTCTTGACGATCACACGTATTCACACCAAAACGCGGCTTTTTACGAATTGGTAGACATCATAAAGATAAACCTGCTGGAGACGCCTAACGAAATCCTCCGCGAGATGGTCGAGGAATTACGGCGCTATCCTGTCATACTGCTTGCGGAGTGTGTGGAAACAGTGGAACAGTTTGAAGAATGCCGGGATCTGGGATTTCAGCTCTTTCAGGGGTATTTCTTTGCCCGTCCGGCGGTGCTTAAACGTCACGCTCCGGACATCTCTACAACAGGCATGATTAAACTGCTTGCCTCTCTGTACGAAGAGATGGATACGGATGAGATAGAGACGGTATTCCGCAGTTATCCTGATCTTTCCTACTGTCTGATCAAGCTGGTAAATTCAGTAAACATCGGGCTACGGGAAAAAATTAAAAACCTCCGGCATGCGATCATGATTCTTGGCCGAGACAAGCTGCGCCGGTGGGCGCTGCTGGCAATTTATGCCAGTTCCGGCAGTGGCGGCATTAACAGTCCGCTTATGGAAATGGCGGCGGTGCGGGGGCGCTGTATGGAGTATCTGATCATGCAGCGGTATGCCATCTCACGCGGCGATGATATCGTTGAAGCCGCCTTTATGACCGGTATTATGTCGCTTATGGATGTGCTCTTTGAAACGTCCATGGAGCAGATTCTGCAGGAGTTGAATCTGAGCGATGTTATCACGGCGGCTCTTCTTAATCGGGAGGGTGAACTGGGTGATCTTCTGGCGCTGGCTGAAATGCTTGAGATGGTAAACTTTGGTGAAGTGCAGGCGCTGGTCGAAGCAACCGATATTCCGTTGGCCAACCTCCTCGAAGCGCAGCTTGACGCGTACAAATGGCGCACCGGCATGATAGCGGAAGAGGAGCAATCGCATTCCTAGCAGATGTTTTTTTGATTCAGCAAGGGCGGCCCTGTAGTGGCTGCCTTTTTTTATTGTTAATATTTGGAAGTGTCGTCCGGTTTGGTTTTTGCGTTTTGTCCCCCTTCTTCCTTTCAAGGAGTACCCTCTGGGGCATAAAGAGTTAGGGGTGGTTGCCTTTGATTTTCATCAATCTTAAGGATAAAACGAAGTCAAAGACCAAAACCTGACCACCCCTAGCCCCTCCTTACCAAAAGTAGGCGCTTTTAAGCGAATACAGGAGGGGTGCTAAAAACATATTTCTCATGGCTTGCAATTATCTAATCGGAAGATTCTTATAATTTGGCTTCTCTGATCCCCCGAAAGTTCTTCCTCACACTTTTAACTCACAAATATTATTAATATATCGGTAAAATGAAAAATATATATCGTTTGAATGAATATGAGATGTATTGCCCGCCATACATCGGCTTCCCGCTTAAAAACGCCTGCTTTTGGTGCGTTGTCGTGTGAGCAGCCGTCGCTACAAGTTTTAATGCAACCATGAAGGCTGGTTCCTGATTTAACGGCAGCCTCTTCTTCGCTTCTTTATTGTGAAAAATTCATGTAGAATGCGGCGGCATTGCAGATGTTCATGGCATCGGATCGTATTTTATAGCTGCCCACTCAGAGGGGAATGTTTCATAAGACAGCCCGGGATGTTGGTCAGACACCTCTCCAACATCCAAAACGGAGTGTTAGTCAACGGTCTGTTTTTATGTATATCGGAAGATTACGTTGATCTAGTTTCAGGGCCGGTATAAAGGTTTTGGGTTTTGGGAGAATGTTGGCCGGGTCTGATCAAGAACGGGTTGGCCACAAATATATATAGCCAGAAAATAAATCTGAATGGAAGGGAACATGAATCGTCAGCTATTTCAATCCGTTTCAAAGTTGAGGGTTCAAGAAGCCAAGGTGCTTCTTAAGGCGAATCAGTATGCGGGTGCTTACTATCTCATCGGATATGCGATCGAATGTGCACTTAAGTCATGCGTGGCTAAGCAGGTCAAGAAGTATGACTTTCCAGATAAAAAAATTGCAAATGAGGCATTTACACATGATCTTGAAAAACTTATGAAAGTGGCAGGGTTAGCACCGGAATTTGTAGAGACAGAAAAGCAAATGCCTCGCTAGACCTTAATTGGGCAGTTGTCAAAGACTGGTCTGAATCAGTTCGCTATGATCTCGGAATATCAGCCGCTCAGGCACGAGACTTATTTTCAGCATGTACAGGAGAGGATGGCGTCTTGCCGTGGGTGAAAAATAGATGGTAGCTATGACACTGACAAAAGAAATGATTGAAGCCGGATCCGCTCTCGTCAGAAAGCTTGATGAACGTGGCATTCAGCCTAATGCCGCTTTTTGGTTTTATTTCAGTGACATAAATAAGTGGAAGCTTGTTTTAGCTGAAGTAAATCTGGGTGCTGAAGGACCAAAGCAAATATACAAAAATATTCAAGAGACAATACATGCTAATAAAGCAGATTTGGTTGAGCTATCTCTTGAGGATATAACATTGGCAAAGCCAGACGCACCATTTGTTGCTCTCTTGCGTATGGCAATTAGAACTGGGCCGGGAATAAGCGGAATACGATTTAGTAATAATGTTATCAATGGCACAGTTATCGAAGATGCCTATATTTATCGGATAATTTGAACTCGGCACAACCAGCGGGTGCAGCCCATGCGGGCTAACCTGCTACCCGTTAGCGGAGTATATTTATGACAACCCATATTCCTGAATATTTTGCAGACATCGTTCAAGAGATGGCAGCAAAATCACGAGCTATACGTAGAGATTTCTCTTCGCACCGTCCGTCTGCCGGCACGAACCGAGAGCAAATTGTTGCCGATTTTCTTCGAGCGCATCTGCCGAGGCGTTTTGGTGTCGAAACTGGCCTTGTAGTAAATGTTGACGGACAATTTTCCAAGCAGGCTGACCTAGTCATTGTAGATGCGATGAGTAACGCTCCATATCACTCTCAAGCACCAAACCCCCTCTGGCCAGTTGAGGCGGTATATTCTCTGATAGAAGTAAAGACTTCACTAACACTTCCAGAGATAAACGACTGCATAGCAAAATGCCGACAATTTAAACAGCTAAAAAGGCAATTTGCTGACGTGCCTGGTTTGACGCAAAACATTCGGGATTCGCTCTTTGTAATCTGGGCTTTTGAGTCTCCAGATCCTATGACAGTCGTATCAAACTTAATAAAAGCTCAGTCGGGGGTTCCTAGAAATGAGCAAGTTGACATGGTAATAATTCCTGGTTCGTCAATAATTATTTCAGGTAGTTATCAAGAATTATGTCGGCTTGGACAACCTGGCAGCTCTCATCGTTTGCAACTACACCAACGCTTTGGGCCTGATGTAGAAGCGCTTTTAAAGTCGCCGGTAGAGATTGCAATCAGTGAAACCAATGCGCTCTTAATGTGGTTCACATGGTTTGACTCTTGGCTTCGGCGGGCGGGCATGCGAAGTGTTGATCCTGCGACTTACGTTCCGCTGGAGATGTCGCTCGGAGACTGGGTCCAAATAGTCCAACCTGGAAACTAGGGACTTCCCCTATTTTACGGTGATGGGTTGAGGAAAGCGACAATGAGCTTACCGAGCCTCTGCGTGAAGTTTAAGCCCCAGTGCCGCAACAATTTTGAGAATCGTATCGAAGCTGGGGATTCGTTCACCAGAAAGCGCCTTATATAGGCTTTCGCGAGAAAGCCCGGCATCACGCGCCACCTGAGACATGCCTTTGGCGCGGGCAATGTCACCGAGGCTCTTTGCAATGAATGCTGCATCGCCATTAGCCTCTTCAAGGGATGCTTCAAGGTAGGCAGCCATTTCTTCAGGGGTGCGGAGGTGTTCGGCAACATCATAGTGACTGGTAGTAGTTTTTGGCATTTTCAACTCCTATAGATCTCGGGCAAGGCGCGTTGCAATCTTGATATCACTGGTTTGACTGCTCTTGTCACCACCGGCCAAAAGAATTATCAATTCGCTGCCGTGCTTCATGAAGTAGACCCG
The DNA here is from genome assembly GCA_028687585.1 of Desulfuromonadaceae bacterium. Classification (GTDB taxonomy): domain Bacteria; phylum Desulfobacterota; class Desulfuromonadia; order Geobacterales; family Pseudopelobacteraceae; genus JACRCG01. The sequence continues at coordinate 31,003 of JAQTZV010000038.1, forward strand.
GTAACCGGGGCCGTAGTCAATTCGCATTTCCGTAATACCTTCTCCGACTGGTTTGACGTCACCAGTATTTCCCATGGCGAGACGTTCAATCCTGACGAGAACACGAGCCTTAGCCTTGATGTCGCGCAGATTATCAAGCCATTTGGCAAACAGTTCTGTTTTGCGAATTTCTATCATGGAGACAGTGTAGCCAGGCGGCTACAAACTGTCAATCTTATTTCAGTCTGGATCAAGAATCCCGGGCCTTAAATCTCCAACCACTGGGTGCTGCAGAGAGACCAGCAGCCCCCATGACCCGATTGAACCGGTTTTAAAACGAGGAGACTTTACTTTGGAGGTGAGCAGATGTTGCCGGGCAAATATTACCGGCCATCGGTGTGTTGCCGTATTTTGGTGTTTATCCTCTGCATTTGTCTCGCCACCGGATGTACTACGCTTAAATCTCTTGAACCTGTAGAAGCTCAATCGGTTCTGTCCCGTATCAAGCCGGGTGACACGCTACGATTGACTACGAGGGATGGCAAAGTACGGGAATTTATCTTGAAGGAAGCGACCGACCGGGAGTTGGTGGGAGAAAGCGAGCGCGTAAACCTGTCAGACATTACTGACCTGGAGCGGCGCGAATTCAGCACCGGGAAAACGGTAGGCCTGGTTATCGGAACAATCGTCATCATAGCCATCTTCCAGTTTCTCCGCGCAATGTCCGGCTTGGTAGGAAAACAGTAATAAATCTGAGCCCATGATGCCATTGGAACCCTAATGGGGGCGCTGGCAAGTTGTTGACAGACTTTGGAACTGCTTATACAGCGCATCGGGACAAATATCGTTAGTGCGGTCTGTGGTGGCTTCTGTTACATTGCTGTTTGAAAAACTTGCTACAGATGTGTTGAAAACGCTGAGTTACTTGGTAAAAGATGTACTGGAACCTTTTTGTCAGCCGCACGAGGTGAGCAAAGTTGATGAAAGGTCCGATGTTGAAAAAGAATATTGACAGTCACTTGACAACGTAACAGAGTCCCTCCGGGACTCCCCGCGCCGTTATCTACACTTTCAGGGATGAAACAAAACGGCTCATATCGGCAGAACAAGGAGCGGTTCATGGAAATAAAAATACCGGAGGTCGGTGAATCGGTGCGTGAAGCACTGCTTGCCAAATGGTTTAAAAAGAGCGGTGAAGTTGTTAAGCGGGATGAGCCGATTTGCGAGATCGAAACAGACAAGATTACTCTGGATCTCAATGCCGATGCGGCCGGGGTTCTTGCCATAACTGTTGCCGAGGGGACGACGGTGGCGGTCGGGACAGTCATCGGCTCGATTGCGGAAGCGCCCGGGATGTCACAGACGCCGGCAACTGCAGAAGCTCCGCCCGTGACCGCAGCGGGAACGGAGCCGGCATCATCTCCGTCAGTCAGGCGCGAGATGCGTGAGCATGGCATCCGTCCTGACGAAGTACAGGGGAGCGGTACGGGGGGGCGTATCATAATGGAGGACCTGGCCGCCCGGATTGAGGAAAAGTCCAGCATGCCGCCGGTTTTGGGCCCGGCAGCTGTTCCTCCCGTCATTCCGGTAACAGTTCCTGCTCCTGCTTCTGCTCCTGCTATTCCCGCTGCAGCGCAGGCCAGCGCGGTCGTTGTGCCGATGGTACGCAGTGAAGATGCGCCACAGTACAGTGCCGCCCGCGAAGAACGACATCCGATGTCGCCGCTGCGTAAGCGTATCGCCGAGCGGTTGGTGGCGGCCCGGCAGCAGACCGCCATGCTGACAACCTTCAACGAGGCAGATCTGACCCGTATCAAGGCGTTGCGCAGCAATTATCATGATCACTTTCTTCAGCGTCACGGGATTGCACTCGGCTATATGTCCTTTTTTGTCAAGGCGTGTGTCGAGGCGTTGAAGGAGTTTCCGACTGTTAACGCCAGCATCGACGGCACAGATATAGTTTACCATAATTTCTATGATATCGGTGTTGCCATCGGCGGAGAAAAGGGGTTGGTCGTGCCGGTACTCCGCAATGCGGACGGAATGAAATCGTACGAAATTGAACTGGCCATCACCGGCTTCGCCGAGAAGATCAAAAGCAACCGTCTAGTAATCTCCGAGCTGGAGGGGGGGACGTTCACCATCAGTAATGGCGGGGTGTACGGATCAATGTTATCTACGCCGATTCTTAACCCGCCGCAGAGCGCTGTTCTGGGAATGCACGCCATTCAGGACCGCCCGGTCGTCCGTGATGGACAGATCGTTATCCGCCCGATGATGTACCTGGCACTCTCCTACGATCATCGGATTATCGATGGACGTGAGGCGGTTAATTTTCTGAAGAAGGTCAAGGAATATATTGAGGAACCGGAAGAGCTGCTGCTGGAAGGGTGAAGCGTGAAGGAGAGGAGGTTTTCTGCATGTCTGAAAATAATATATATGATTTGATCATTGTCGGCGCCGGACCTGGCGGTTATGTGGCAGCTATCCGGGCTGCCCAGCTTGGCATGAAGGTTGCTATTGTTGAAAAGCGTTTCGCGCCTGGCGGTGTCTGTCTTAATGAGGGATGTATCCCGAGCAAGGCGCTGCTTGATTCCAGCGAACTTTTCGCAGTGGCGCGGGATAAATTTGCGCTGCACGGCATAACAATTGATCCTCCGCGTCTTGATCTGAATGCGATGATGACCCGCAAACGGAGTGTCGTCAAGAAGCTGAGCGACGGTATTTCCTATCTGTTCAAAAAAAATGCCATCGAGCGCTTTCACGGCTCGGCCGTGTTAAAAGGCGTCAACGCTGCCGGGTTGCAGCAGGTTGCAGTGGCTCTTGCCATGCAGGCACCGCTGCCCAATGGTCAGCAGAGCCTCTTGGATGGCACGTCAGCGTCGACTGTTACGCTGGTTGCGCCAAAGGTTGTGCTGGCGGCCGGCAGTGAGGCGTCTGCGCTGCCGGGCATTCTATTTGATGGTCAGGTTGTCGTCTCCGCACGCGAGGCACTCTCCTTTGATCAGGTCCCGGAACATCTGATCGTGGCAGGTGGCGGCTTTATCGGTCTTGAACTTGGTTCCGTGTGGCGACGTCTGGGTGCTCAGGTAACGGTGATGGAGATGCTGCCGCATATTTTACCCAACATGGACCGTCAGGTTGCTGAAACGCTGTATCGAAGTCTTCGCAAGCAGGGAATTCAGTTCAAGTTGAGCACCCGTATTACCGGGGTGCGCCGGATCGGCGCCAAAGCAATTGTTGAGTTTAACTCCGGCAGCGGTGCTGAAGAGAGCGATTGCGACAAGGTGCTGGTAGCCGTCGGCCGCCGCCCGCTGACAGAGGGGCTTGGTTGCGAAGAGATCGGCGTAACGTGCGATAAAGCGGGCAGGGTGATCGTTGATGATGCCTATCAGACCTCTGTGCCGGGCGTGTATGCCGTCGGTGATCTGGTGGCCGGCCCCATGCTGGCTCACAAGGCTTCTGAAGAAGGTGTCGCCTGTGTCGAACAAATAGCGGGTATGGCAACCAGGGTTGAATACGATTTAATTCCGGGCGTTGTCTATACGTGGCCTGAAGCCTCAGGAGTCGGATTGACAGAGGAACAGCTTACGGCTACCGATATTCCGTATCGGAGCGGTCGGTTCAATTTTGCCGCTCTCGGTCGCGCACACTGCATGGATGAAACGGAAGGATTTGTAAAAATTCTTGCTCACGCTGAAAGTGATCGTCTGCTCGGTGTCCACATTGTCGGCCCACGGGCATCCGACCTGATTGCTGAAGCTGCCGCAGTGATGAGTTTTGGCGGCACGGCGCGGGACATTGCCCTGATCTGCCACGCCCACCCAACTCTCCCCGAGGCTATCCGAGAGGCGGCGCTGGATCTGCATAAAGAAGCGATTCACGGGTGAGGTTGTTCGTATGTGAGCGCTTTTGTTACACGTCAACCGGGGGTACCTGGTTGGTATAAAAATCGGCTAAATCTTCTCTGACACAATAATAAGGAATACATATGTCCCGTTCAAACCGTAAAACCAAGATTGTTGCCACAGTGGGCCCGGTAAGCTCATCAACGGAAATGATCCGGAAATTAATGAAGGCCGGTGTCGATATATTCAGGCTTAATTTTTCGCATGGTGAAAATTCCCAGAAGCTGGAGCTGATTAAAACCATACGACAGGTTTCTGAAAAGCTTGGGCGTCAGGCAGGTATTCTGGGCGATCTTCAGGGGCCTAAGATCAGAACCGGCAAAATGGCGGGCGAAGGCATGCTGCTGGCGAAGGGGCAGGTGGTTGTCATAACCACGGACGATATCCTTGGCAGTGACGGTGTTATTCCCACGATCTATAAGTCTTTGCCTACTGACGTGCATCCCGGTTCCAGAATTTTACTTGATGACGGATTGCTCGAATTAAAGGTGGTTGCCGTTGATGGCGAGCAGGTACGTTGTCTTGTCATAGCGGGCGGCCTTCTGAAAAACAATAAAGGAATCAATTTGCCGGGTGTGAACGTTTCAGCGCCCTGTCTTACGGAAAAAGATTTGATCGATCTTGATTTTGCTCTTGAAGCCGGCGTTGATTTTATTGCCCTCTCGTTTGTGCGTACCGCTGAAGATATTGAGCATATCAAGCAGATTATTGCTTCAAAAGGGAAGGATACTCCGGTTGTTGCAAAAATTGAAAAGCCGGAGGCGCTGCGGAACTTTAACAAGATATTGGCGGCTACCGATGCAGTAATGGTGGCGCGTGGTGATTTAGGAGTCGAAATTGAACCGGAAAAAGTGCCGATGTATCAGAAAAAAATAATCCAGGCCTGCAACAGGGCCGGCAAACCGGTAATTACTGCAACCCAGATGCTTGATTCCATGATCCGCAATCCGCGCCCAACCAGAGCAGAAACGTCTGATGTAGCCAATGCCATTATTGACGGCACTGATGCTATCATGCTTTCAGCGGAGACCGCTTCAGGTGATTTTCCGATTGAGTCGGTTGAGACAATGGTGCGTATCGCCAAAGATGTGGAACAAACTGATTTTCACGCCAACAGAGTACCTAACAGCTCTGCTTCACTGGTAGCCCAGGCTGTGGCAGAGTCATCATGCCGGACAGCTGCTACGCTTAACGCGAAGGCGATTGCCGTGTTTACAAGGTCTGGCAGTACTGCCGCCCTTATATCGGCCTTCCGTCCATCAACGCAGATCATTGCCTTCACCGCCTCCCCGGACGTTCGCCGCAGGTTATCGATCTATTGGGGCGTTTACTGTACTGACGTTGGTGTTATGGAAAACACCGACCAGCAAATTTTTGAAGTTGAGAAAAAGCTGCTGGCCACAGGTTTCAGCAACGGAGATCAGGTTGTCATTACCATGGGGCTCATAGAAACCCGTGGGTCAACGGATATGATGAAAGTGCATAAGCTTGGTACGCATGGTTTTTATGAGGTTTTTGAGGGGTAACAGGCTGTTTGGATGGCACAAAACAGTATTGAGGGTAACGGAGTACCGAGTGACATTGTCTCAGCGAACAATTCTTATGATCGTCAGTACGTTCATCGCGCTGCTGTTTATCCTGGCGGTAACGTCAGATGTTATTCTGTTGAAAAGTTTTGCTGCGCTTGAGCGGACTGTCGTTGCAGACAATATTCAAAAAGTCAGAAACGAAATTGATGAATCATACGATGAACTGGGTGCCTTGACTGATGAGCTTGCGGCAACTGTTTCGACGGGAGGATATACCCACCTCACTAAACTTCCTGCCATTTTTCTCCGGAGTCGGAAGCTTGATATTGTCATCTGTCTTTCTCACGATATGCAGGTTATTGCCCTGCAACAATCGGATAGTGATTCTCTGAATCGTCAGGTTAATCCCGCGCACGTTATTTCTGCACTTGACGGAATTGTCCCGCTTGCACGAAAATCTCCCGGTGAACCGCTGAGCGGCATGATCGTCATAGACGATGTACCCATACAATTGGCGATCAGCCAACTGCCGGCTAATGACTGCCTACTGATTGCAGGTCGCTATCTTGATGTCGATGAAATAAATAGGATTACTGCTTTGACAGAGTTTGCGCTTGATCTTGTGCCGGTTTCCACCAAGCAGAATGCACCGGATATAACTGCTGCTCTCGCGGCTGTTTCTCGAGGGGTTGAAAATCCTGTTCTGGTTGTTAATCAGGATGAGGTTGCCGGTTACTCATTCTTCAAGGACATATTCGGCCGTCCGTGCCTGTTTGCAAAAATTACTGAGGAGCGCCTGCTGTATAATCAGGGCAAGGCTTCGATTGTCTATGTCCTTACCGCATTGTTTGTCGCGGGAGGGGTGTTCTGCTGTGCCATGCTCTTTTTTATGCGTGAAACTATACTGAAACGCCTGGCAGCCGTTACTCAGAAAGTAGCCAGGATAACGACACAGGGTGATATTTCAGTCCGGTTACCTGTTTCAGGTCGTCAGGATGAACTGAGTGCCCTGGCGGTTTCAATCAATGGCATGCTTGATTCACTTGAAAATGCTGAAAAAGATGTGCGGGAGAGTGAGGAACGCTACCGCATGCTGTTTGATCGAGCTCCTGACGCTATAATTGTTATCGGTCTTGAGGGTGATGAAGCAGGCCGTGTTATTTCGGCAAACCAGGCGGCTGCTGATCTGCATGGCTACACATTGGATGAAATTTGCCGGTTACGCATCCATGACCTGAATACAGCAGAAACCAATAAATCAGCCGCCGATATGATGGCTGCTATTGCTGCCGGGGAATGGATGACAGCAGAAATCTGGCATCTGAAAAAGGACGGCACCCAATTCCCGATCGAGATTCATGCCGGACTTATAATAAGTGGCGGGAAAAAATATATATTAGGTTTTGACAGGGATATTACGCAGCGAAAAATAACAGAAGAAACTAATAATATGCATCTGGAGCAGATACGCCGGCTGAATGACAAATTGAGTCGGAAAGCGATTGAACTTGCTACCGCTAATAACGATCTGGAGACCTTCAATTATTCTGTTTCACATGACATGCGTGGCCCGCTGACACGAATATCAGGATATTGCCAGTTGTTGCTGGATGATGACAGTACACTAGACTCAAATACCAAAGAATACGTTACCCGCATTTATGAGTCTGAAACGTGGCTTAATGAAATGATAGATGCTCTGCTGCACCTGGCACAGCTTACCCGTATTGAAATCTTTTCACGTCGTGTTAATTTGAGCGCTATCGCTGAAGAGGTGTTAAAGGAACTCATACTTGAAAACCCTGAACGCTCGGTCAGGATGCATATTGAGCCGAATATTGTTGTTTCAGGTGATGACCGGCTTTTGAAAATGGTTATGATAAATCTGCTCGGCAATGCCTGGAAGTACAGCTCACGCAAGAAAGATACTCAGATTGAATTCGGCGCCGAACAGACCGAAACAGGTCAGGTATATTATCCTATAAAAAGCAGTTGACCCTTTGATTTTGTTCCAACCTCCTGATATTGTGTTGCAATCATAGATCAGGAGGTTCACCAAATGGGTGAATGTAATAATCGTGCTTCGCGCATTCCTGTTGA
>JAQTZV010000010.1 GCA_028687585.1 Desulfuromonadaceae bacterium
CTTGGTTGTGGCTCTGAGCCGTAGTAGATTCCCTCTCTACAGCATAACCCACGTTTGCAAGGATGGCAGGTCTTTTAGCTTGTTAGCTCTGCTTGGCAACTGACAACCATAATGTCTAGGATTATTCCCGTTCGGTAAAGAAAAAGGTATTCGCGCTGGCAAATGCGGAACTGCATGGACTTGCGAGGAAGTTGTTGGAGAAATAAGCGTTGTAGTTTGGTGGTAAACAGGAAAGGCGGCCGATTGGCCGCCTTTTGTATCGCAATCCTACTTCAAATTCTTCTTAATCCTCTTCACCGCCTCAAATCACAATCACGCGATGGCCGAAGGCCGACAACCGGAAGTAACCTTCCCCGCTCGGACCGAAACAGGAACCCGGCGTGCCGACCACGTTGCATTCATTGATGGATATATCGAAGAAAGAAAAGATCACGTGAGCGCTCGCCGCAACAGTATTAACAAGCACCCAAAAAGTCAACCAACCATTCCCCTCACGCCGCCTTGGAAATCCGGGGACACCTTACTTAATTCCACTCACAATTTTCCGCACAGCTTCCATCAACATCGGTAAATCGTCACGAATGGTATTCCAGACAATCTCCAGATCGACCCCAAAATACTCGTGGGCCAGCAGATTACGAAAATCCTTTACATCCTGCCATGGTATCTCCGGATATCCGTTTTTCAACTCTTCAGACAGCTTACCCACAGCCTCGCCGATAATTTCAAATTCCCGAATTACGGCTGAGTAACGCATGCGATCCTGAACAAAGGCATCACAGGTTATACCTTGCACATATGAAAGTATTGCCGCGCCTGATTCAAGAATATCCTGACAATAGAGGAGTTGCGGACGCTCAGACATGGATGATTTCCTTGGCTACCATTTCCCGGGCCAACGGTTTCAAGGTGCTCTCAATGCCGAGATCAACCGTCTTGCCGAACTGCTGTTCGAGATAACGTCTAACACCAAGGAAATTACCCAAGGACTTCTTTTCGGATTTGATCTCAATGGCAATATCGATATCAGAATCCTCGCGTGCATCTCCACGGGCATAACTGCCGAAAAGGCCGACGCTCACCACTCCAAAACGCTGCGCCATTTCATCCTTGTGCGTCTGCAAAAACGAGATAATATCGTTTTTATTATTGACCATAACGCCGCTCCTTAATCATGATTGACGGGAGTATACGTTTGCACTTCCCAAAATGCAAGAAGGGCGACCAATCGGCCGCCCTTCAAATCCTACTTCAAATCCTTCTTAATCCTCTCCATCGCCTCAATCACATTCTCACGATGACCAAAGACCGACAACCGGAAGTACCCTTCCCCGCTCGGGCCGAAGCCGCTGCCGGGTGTACCGACCACGTTGCATTCGTTGAGAGATTTGTTGAAGAAAGAAAAGATTACGTCAGCGCCCGCCGCAACAAGTATTGAAATACACACAAAGTCAATGAAGCTCTGGGGCCGACAGATCGTCACGCCGCCTTCGCCAGCCGGGTTTCGGTAAGCATCGCCTCAATGCTCAGGTGATAATCCAGTCCCGGCCACTCAATACCTGTGCCACGGCAAATGAAGCGGTAATCGGCCAACTGGACCAAGGTGGCGTTGTTCAACTCCGGGTACCAACTCATCGGCGTGGAAATCATCCTGCCATCTTTCAGCTCGACGTGAAGGTATCGCTCATCGACATGGACCGCTTTACCTTTTAAAAAATTCATCCCATTTCCTCTCAAACTGTTCCTTGTGTGTCGAAATCAGTGTCAAAGCGGCTTTCAGATCGGATCGTTTCATGTAACTTTCGCGCACGGTTAGCTAAGTAAGATCCACAGTAGCATAATCGTCACCCTTAACAACATGGATGTGTCGCGGGAGATGTTCGTTGGCATAGAAGAAAAACTTGAAGCCGTTTTCAATCAATAGTGTTGGCGACATAGCACCCCTGCGTAGTTTGGGGCCCTGCGGGCGCGCAACTCCCGCCGAACTGTTACCAAATCACCTTCTGCCTTATTGATCCACTCAGTGGTGAGGGGCTGCATACAGTTCTTTTCCCGTGATCATGATTTCGCGCAAAAAGAAATCATTCAGAGCCAGCCGTTCCTTGATCTGGCGGGATGAGCGGACAACAAGCTCAACCGGCAGGGTCGGTTTCAGGCGCGTGATGATATCGGCAGCCACCCTTGCTCCCGAAACATCCTCGGGCATAACCACCAGCAGGTCAACATCCGACTCAGTCCCGGCGCAGCCACGAGCATATGACCCGAACAGGATCACCTTTTCAGGCAAAAATTCACGAGCCATATCAGCCACAAAATTTTGTATATCCGTTAACGCTACGACACCCATACAATAATCTCCTGTAACGGTCATACCATAAAAAAAAGGGCGCTGCAATCAGCGCTCTCCGCGGCTGGTCACGTGGCTTTTTAGCTGCCCGATTTTCTCCATAGGGAATTCCGGGGACAGTTTACTTAATTATTCGCTTACCGTCCCACTCCACAGTTTCAGGCTTCATAGAGTACCTTGCGGTTTGTCACGATTTCAGTCAGAAACATGTCGCGCATTGCCAGCCGCTCCTGAAGCTGTTCCGGAGTGCGCACCAGCAAATCAAGCGGGACTCGCGACTTGATGCGCTCCCTTATTTCAACGGCAAACCGCCATGGTTTCCCCTCAAACGGAGCTACAACCAGCAGATCGACGTCAGAATCAATATCTGGATTACCTGCTGAATGAGAGCCAAACAGGATGATTTTCTGCAGAGAACTCTCTGCGAATCTGATCGGAAATATGCTGGATTTCAAGTGCTGTTGCCATAATATGTTCTCCGTTAAAGAAGCTGCGGACGTTATTGTGGATAATTTCCTTGCCTACTATTTCCCCGCGACAACGCAATCCTTGTATCACGCAACGACGCGACGACGCAACGAAAGGCTTTATGCTCTGGAAAAAATAGAAATACTTCCCCTGTTTCTTATTCTACCTCATCATCGCTCAATGGAAAACGGGTTGAGGAATTGCCGTCCCCACAGATAGTTCTTATCAACCTGGCTCAGCTCCGCTTCTTCGCAGCCCCTCTGCCAATTGTCACGAATGGCCGCCCCAATCCGATCAGACCCCGATTCCAATAGAATGGCTAAAAGAATATCCACAAGCCAGTATAATGACCAGCATATTGGTCAGTGCACGCAAAAAGGGGGCAGGCGACTTTATTAAAAAGCCGCCCGCCCCCTTTTGTTTTCTGAAACTATCGTCTTTTTTGTTTACTGATGCACCATTTTCATCCCTTCCAATCACGAATCATTCAGATTTCAGCGACGCCATGTCGATGGAGAAACGGTACTTCACATCCGACCTGGCCAACCTCTCGTAAGCTTCGTTGATCTTCTGGATAGGTATTACCTCCACATCGGAGGTGATGTTGTGTTCGGCACAGAAATCGAGCATTTCCTGGGTCTCTTTGATGCCACCGATGAGCGAGCCCGAGAGGCTTTTGCGACCGGACAGCAGAGCAAAAGCAGAAACCTGCAGCGGTGTCTCCGGTGCGCCGACCAGGGTGAGATTGCCGTCGAGGCCGAGCATGCCGAGGAGGGCGTTGATATCGTGATCGGCGGAAATGGTGTCGAGGATGAAGTCGAAGCTGCCGGCGTGTGCCTTCATCTCATCGGCATTCTTCGAGATGATCACTTCATGAGCGCCGAGGCGCAGCGCGTCTTCTTTCTTCCCCGGCGAGGTGGTGAATACCGTAACCATGGCACCGAGAGCGCGGGCGAACTTGACCCCCATGTGGCCGAGGCCGCCGAGGCCGACAACGCCGACTTTCTTCCCCTTGATATCGCCCCAGCGCCGGATCGGCGACCAGGTAGTGATACCGGCGCACAAAAGGGGTGCCACTCCGGCGAGATCGAGGTTGGTCGGGACCGTCAGGACGAAGCGCTCGTCGACGACGATGCTATCTGAGTAGCCGCCGTAGGTCACTCCGCCCAGATGTTTGTCCGGCGAGTTGTAGGTGAAGGTGGAGCTGGGGCAGAACTGTTCGACGTTGGCCTTGCAACTCGGACAGTCGTGGTCTGAATCGACCATGCAGCCGACCCCGACCAGATCGCCCGCTTTGAACTTCGTAACAGCGGAACCTGCCTTGGTGACGCGACCGACGATCTCGTGCCCGGGGATGCAGGGGTAGGTGGTCGGCATGATGCTGTGCCATTCATCGCGGACGGTGTGAAAATCAGAGTGGCATACGCCGCAGAAGAGGATTTCGATCTGCACGTCACGCTCGGTTGTCTCACGTCGCTGGATGGTGTCGGATATGAACGGTGATGTTGCGCTGGCAACAGAATAGGCTTTTGCTTGGTACATGGTGTATCCTCCGATATGGATTTTGTGATGGTTATACCGTACTCCTGAAACGTCAAAGACAGATAGACCAATCCTGTTTAATTATTGCCTGATCGTGCAATTGTTCGTAAAAACGGATAAACATTGCCAATCAGGTTGATGGGTGCAATGCCGGTAACACTTCGTAAAGCCGGGTGTTGCCCGATATTAGTCTGACAGAAACATTGCCTGATTGCACAGATAGAACTATTGCGCATTTGCCCACTTTCAATGACGGGATACGACAAGAACTAGCCCGATGACTTTGCTGCCACATGATTCGTGGTAACATCGGCAATCAACCGTTCGCTCTTGCCATAGACGATCGTCCGTACGACATTGACCCGATTTCCCTTCTTTACAAAGGTAGAGACAGCCTTGAACGTCCCCTCCTTCTGGTTGCTGACGAAGTTCGCATTCAGCGTTATGGCAAGAGGAAAACTCGCCATGCCTTCTGTTGGAAGGGATGATGGTCCCATCACCAATATTGTGGCGGTGACATCCGCAAACCAGAGGATTGCCCCCCCATTGACTACGCCGTACGGATTCTTCACGCCGGGCAGAATGGGCATTTCGGAAACTACCCGCTCAGATGTCCGTTCCACTACCTGGAATTCTAAATTTCCTTCAATTTTCATATGATCCCCCCTTTTCTTTCTCATGTGATATTTCAGGATACTTTACCCTGAATCCGTAGATACAATTTTGATACGTAGACTCTTTTGATTTGCTACTCACTCACCCCGCCAAGCACCTTGTAGAGCGTCACCAGATTGCTGAGTCGTGTCAGGTTGATGCCGATAAGCCCCTGCTGTGCACCGTATAACGATCGCTGTGAATCCAGTACGTTCAGATAACTTGCAGCCCCGCCTTGGTAGCAGGCCTGAGACAGGCTATAGCTCTTAGAGGCAGCATCGGTTAGCGACTGCTGCGCCTGTAATTGTTCCATTACCGTCCCGTTCTGAGCCAGGGCGTCGGCCACTTCCCGAAAAGCACTCTGAATCGTTTTTTCATACTGGGCCAGAAAGATATCCCGGTCCCGCTCGGCCACGGTGAGGCCTGCCTTGTTCCGTCCGTAATCGAAAATCGGCAGAGTTATCTGCGGCACGAATCCCCAGGCAAGGGAACCGGGTGAAAACAGTCCGCTCAGTTGGCTGCTGGAAGTCCCGATGCTCGTGCTAAGTGTTATTCGCGGGAAAAAGGCGGCCCGTGCCGCGCCAATGTTGGCGTTGGCTGACATGAGTTGATGTTCTGCCTGCATGATGTCAGGACGGCGTTGGAGCACCTCGGACGGCACGCCGGTCGGCAGTTCCCGCAGGGTTCCTACCGCACTGAATCCGGTGGGCAAAAGCTCGGCCGGTAACTGAGCGCCGACAACCAAGGTCAGCAGGTTTTCATCCTGGGCCACGTGCGTGGTTACGCGGGCAACGTCCACCCGGGCAGAATCCACGCCGGTTTGTGCCTGATTCAGATCCAGTTCTGATGAAGCGCCCGCTGAAAAGCGGCTCTGGATGAGCCGGTAGGAAGCCTGCTGACTTTCAAGGGTGTCAAGAGCCAGTTTCAGACGTTCCCTGTCAGCGGCCAGTATCAGGTAATTATTGGCAACCTCCGATACCAGGCTAATCTGTATGCTGCGTCGCGCCTGGTCCGTGGCAAGATACTGCTCCAGAGCCTGATCCTTCAAACTCCGGACGCGACCGAACAAATCAATTTCGTAGACGCTTACACCCAGACCCACGTTGTAATTTCGGGAAATCATGGCTTGCCCGGTTCCGGATACATCTGCCGGCAAGCGCTGGACACTTCCAGCAGCATTGGCATTTACCGTCGGCAGAAGAGCAGCGCGCTGAATCCCGTACATGGCTTGTGACTTTTCCACATTCAGAGCTGCCACGCGCAAATCACGGTTATTGGCGAGAGCCAGGGTGATCAGCTTCCGGAGCTGCGGATTGACGAAGAATTCGTTCCACTTCAAACCGGAAGCCGCAGGATCACCCGCTTGAGCGGCGATGCTCTTGTAGGCCGGGCCGGTGGGCCAGGCTGCGGTGACCGGCGCATCCGGCCGGGTATAGCTCGGTGCCATGGTTGTGCAGCCTGCGAGGCAGGCGCTTGCTATGCTCAGTATTGCTATTCTGCGGTTCATGTCAGGTCTCCTTCTTCTGCGGCAGTAATGGGCTGTTTTACCTTGAACCAGATCGCGTAGAGAGCCGGCAGGAAAAGCAGCGTCAGAACCGTCCCAACCCCGACTCCGCCGATCAGAACATAGGCCATTGATCCCCAGAAACTGGAAAATGTCAGCGGGATAAAGGCAAGCATGGCAGCCACGGCGGTCAGGACAACCGGGCGCGAACGACGTACGGTGGATTCCACGATTGCAGTGTAATCACTCAGTCCGGCAGCCTGATCATGGCGAATCTGGTCGACGAGAATCAGCGTATTGCGCATGATGATCCCCGCAAGTCCGATCAGACCGAGAATTGCGTTAAAGCCGAACGGCTGGTGAAAGATGAGCAGGGTCGGTACGGCCCCGATCAGGCCAAGCGGGGCCGTGGCAAACACCATGAACATGGTGGCGAATGAACGGACCTGAAGCATGATGAAGATCAGCATCAGCAGTATCATCGGCGGGAAAAGCAGCCCCAGTGCCGTATCGGCCTTTTTGCTCTCCTCCACGGAACCACCCGTTTCCATGCGATAGCCGACGGGCAGGGCTGCTTTCAATTTTTCCAGTTTGGGCAAAATCTGGGCCGTTACATCCGGAGGCTGGACCCCGTCGACGACATCACCCTGAACCGAGATGTACGATTCGCGGTTATAGCGTTTCAGCAGCGGATCCTCCATGCGGGTTACGAAATGCGCCGCCTGCGATAGTGGGATCGCGCGTCCGTCGCTGGTCGTCAGAGAGATATTGGCGAGGTTTTCCAGGCTGTGGCGCTCGGCACCGGGAGCGCGAACCACCACATCGACCGAACGAATGCCGTCGCGCATCTGGGTTGCCGTCGCACCGTTAAGTATCGCCTGCAACTGCAGTCCGGCAGCCTGCGGGGTGAGGCCAAGGAGGCGCAGGCGATCCTGATCAAGCACCAAACGCTGGCTCGGAGTCCGTTCACCCCAATCCAGGTGCACATCACGCAGGTTCGAATTTTCAGCCACGATGGTTCGGACATCACCGGCAATCCGGCGCAGCTCGTTCACATCCGGCCCCATGACACGGAACAGCACCGGGAACGGGACGGGTGGACCGAATACGTACTGGTTTACCCGTACGCGTGCTTCTGGGAAGGCACCCTCTGCAATGACACGGCGAAGTTTTATCTTGAGCGCATCGCGAGCCGCCTGGCCTTGGGTCATGACTATAATTTGGGCAAATGCCGGGTTTGGTAATTCGGGATTCAGCGGCAGTATGAAGCGCGGCACCCCTTGGCCGATATAGCTGGTCACCACCTTGGCCTCCGGTTCGGCCAGAATCGCTTTTTCAATGTTCTTGACCGACCTGTCGGTCGCAGCAAAAGCACTGCCGGGGGGGAGGTTGACTTCAACCATCAATTCCGGGCGATCCGAGTTGGGAAAAAACTGTTTCTCCACCAATCCCATCCCGGCCACCGACAACAGGAAAAAAGCAACCGTTACGCCGGCGGCAAGCCATTTGTGATCCACCACTCGCCGCACGATACTGCGAAAGCGTTGATAGTTCGGGGTCGCATAAATAGCATCGTGCCCGCCGGGGATCGGCTTGATGTCCGGCAGAAGCTTGACGCCCAGGTAGGGGGTAAAGAGCACCGCGACAAACCACGAGGTGATCAATGAGAATGCCACTATCCAGAAGATGTTTCCCGCATATTCTCCTGCCGTTGACTTGGCAAAACCAACCGGCAGGAAGCCGGCGATAGTCACCAGCGTACCGAAAAGCATCGGGCTGGCCGTGGAGGTCCAGGCAAAAGTTGCCGCCTGGATTCGATCCAGCCCCTCTTCCATTTTGACCACCATCATCTCGATGGCGATGATCGCATCATCCACCAGGAGCCCTAATGAAAGAATCAGCGCCCCCAGTGTAATCCGGTCGAAATCCCTTCCGGTAAGCAGCATGATGACGAATACGGCGGCCAGAGTCAGAGGCACGGCAGCCGCCACGACGATCCCGACACGGAACCCCAGCGTAGCAAGACTCACCACTATGACAACGGCAAGCGCAACCACGAATTTGATCATGAATTCGTTAAACGCCTCGGAAATGACGTGGGACTGATCCGATACCTTGGACAGCACCAGTCCAACGGGCAATTCTTTGCGAATCGCCGTCTCTTCGACTTTCAGCAGCTTGCCAAGGGTCAGGCCGTTGAAGCCTTTTTTCATGACCAGGGCCAGAATGAGTGACGGCTCTCCCTGATGGCGTATCTGTTTGGTTACCGGATCTTCGTAGCCGCGGGTGACCTCAGCCACATCGCCGATTTTCAGTATCTTCCCCCCGCTTGCCACAGAAATCGCCTTGACAGCTTCGACTCCGTTGATGCCTCCGTCAAGCCTTAGATAGACCCGCGGCCCGGCTGTATCTACAAATCCTGAAGGTGTAAGATCGTTCTGGGTTGCCAGTGCATGGAACAGATCGGTCGCTTTTACGCCGAGAGTTGCCAGACGTTTGTAGGAAATCTCAACATAAATTTTGGGGTCCTGCTCCCCGAGAATAATGACCTTCTCTACGCCGCCTACCCGGGAAAGGCGCTGACGCAGTGCTTCCGCCTCCAGCACGAGCTGGCGCTGGGGCAGCCCTTTTGCTTCCAACGCATACATGGCGAAATACACATCGGAAAATTCGTCATTGATAATCGGGCCAATCACCCCTTTTGGCAGATGGATCTTTTCGTCTCCCAGCTTTTTTCGTGCCTGATAGAATTCATCCGGCACGTCTTTGGGAGCCGTTGAGTCTTTCAGATAGAGCTTCATCATGATCATTCCGGGGTAGGCAGAGGTTTCCACCCGGTCGTAATATTCAAGTTCCTGAAGGCGTTTTTCCAGTCGGTCGCCCACCTGACCTTGCATTTCCTGTGCGGTCGCACCTGGCCATACAGCCGTCACGGTCAAGGTTTTTACGGTGAATTCAGGGTCCTCTCCCCGTCCGAGTTTCAGGAAGGCAATCCCGCCCGCTATTATGATCGCAATGATAAAAAACAGGGTGATGGCGCGTTCGCGGACCGCAAAAGCGGATAAATTGAAGCGGCTCATTTTTTTTGCTCCTTCACCGGGCCGGAGAGTACCTTGACTTTTTCCCCTTCCTTGACGAGGTGAGCGCCCAGAGCGAGAATCCGTTCACCCGGCTTGATGCCTTTGCTGACCAGAGCGGTCTCGCTGCCGAGCTTCGCAACTTCGACCGGTCGACGCGATAAGGTCATTCCATCGGGATTTATCACCCACACACTTGTGCCGGTGCCGCCGTCGTACAGCGCGCCAACAGGTATTTCGTACTGCTGCATCGCAACATTACGGGTCTCGCCATTCAGATGGACCGTGACCGTTGCGCCAAGGGGGGCGTTTGCTCCGCCCCCCCCCAGTCTGTAGCGTGCCTGATAGGTGCGGGTGAGCGGATCTGCCAGTGCTGACAATTCGCGCAGCGTTGCCGGGAATTCCCGATCCGTATCGGCATAAAGTGAGGCTGAGGCGGAGGACTTTGCTCGCTGCACATTCCCCTCGGGAAGGTTGACGACCGCTTCGCGGGCACCATCATGGGCGAGGCGAACGACTACATTGCCGGCAGCAACAACCTGGCCGACGTCTGCAGGAACCTCCATGATGACACCGTCCGCTTCAGCCCTGAGAACGGCATAGCCCGTCTGGTTTTCCAGCTGCCTGGAATATGCTACGGCTGAATTGTACTGTGCGGTTGTTGCGTCTGCTGCGGATTTGGCCTGTTCGTAATCCTGTACGGATACGGCCTTTACGGCAACCAACCCGCGTTGCCGCTGTTCATCTGCGATAGCACGTTTGTTCTGGGCCCGGGCCACCTCGACCGCATCCCGGGCGGCATTGGCGGCCAGCCGCAGGTCGGTGGGATCAAGACGCATCAAAGCCTGTCCGCGTTTGACGTGGTCTCCGGCCTTGACGAGTTTCTCAATGATTTTTCCCGGCACGCGAAAACCGAGATCGCTCTCCGTGCGAGCGTGGATTACCCCGGTATATTCCATCGAATCACTCCCGGTGGAACCTACTGTAAAGGCGCGGACCATGCGGGGAGTGCTTGCATCAGCAGGCAATGTCTTATTGTCTTTTCCAAAAACAACACCGATGGCAATGGCAACCACTGCTCCCATGAGGAGCGCTATGCGATTCCTGCGCGACAAGCTGCCTAACTTCTTTAACACTGTTGTTTTCATAAACAATCCTCACCATTGTCTAATGTAGTCATTTTGTTTACCTCTGGTTCGCAGGCTGATACGCCTAGACCGGTCTATGTAAATAATGATAAAAAAATATGCCACTGTTTCAGGAATGTCCTGCTAGGAAAACCACCGTCTCTTTTCAAGCATGAAATCAATCATTCCTGACAGACTCCCCTGCCGATCGGGCACACTGCGAAGCAGCGAAAGCAGTAGTACTGGTATCCTATGAAGGCGGACTGGTACAAACTCAAATACTCAGGACTACGGAGCATTGCCGTCTGTTCTTCGCCGGTTGCGTCACCGAAACGGGACCAGAAGGCGATATTGGCACCCATCCCGTACGGCTGACTGTTCCGGAGGCATTTCAAAACGTTGGTCTTTCCCTCTTTGTCCAGTGCACCGGCAGGGCAACTGCTTACACAAAGTCCGCAGTCATTGCAGGGATTTTTCCCCACGGGGAGATCCGGAGCAAGATCCAGCTTTGTGAGCACGGCCGCGAAAATCACCCTGGTCCCGAAACGGGGGTGGACAACCAGGTTGTGGCGGCCAAATGCGCCCAATCCCGCAGCAACAGCGGCATGACGCAGCGATACTTCGCCCACGCCGATTTTTTCCGGAGTACTATAGTCCATCGGGTAGGAGAGCGGCACGGTCATGGCAGGGCTGCCAAGCTTGCCCTCCACGAAGCGGGCGAGACGGTAACATGCGGAACGGGAGAATTCCATGAGATCAAGCCTGGCGCCCATCGCCATTTGCGGGCTCGGACTCTCACATGCCGACAATTCCTGGAAGGCCAGGACGATCATGGTTCTGGCACCGGGAAACAGGGATTCTATCGATGGGGAGTTGGGGCTCTGATAATCACAGACCGATGCAAACCCCACATCATCAACCCCCCACACCTCGGCTAAACTGCGTATGCTCTCTTTCATCTCCACCCTCCGACGTTGTTTTTTGTCGCACGCATCAAAGCATGCCTAGACCAGTCTACGTAAAGTTGGGTAAAAAATTGTGTTGCGCAAGATCTATTCTCTCTGGCCAAGAAAAACATCGAAATACAAATGGATGAAATTTTTCAATGGTTCAGGAGACTTCTTAACCTTGGAGTAAAGCAGTGCTCCCTGGAATGATGCAATCAGGTTTTCCGCCAGCATTTCTGCGTCCATGTCTGCAGCGATTGCATGTTCCTTCTGTGCTTGTAAAAGCAGTCTGGACACCGCCTTGATCCACTCTTGCAGAGAATGCTCAAGGCGCTGCCGGACGTTTTCGAACTGATCAGCCATCTCCTGGCCCAGGTTGCCGAGCAGGCACCCTTTGGAGCAGTCAGCACCTTCAAATGCTGCAATTATGGTTTCGAAGCTTTTTTTGACGCGCTCCAGCGGTGGCAACGATTGATCGTTGAAAATGGGGGACAAAACTTCAACCCTGTCAGCGACAAATCTGTCAATTATCGCAAGGGCAAATTCTTCTTTGCTGGAGAAGAAGTTGTAAAACGACCCCTTCGGAACGTCCGCCTGCTTCAGAATTGCTTCAACACCGGTAGCATTGAACCCTCTGCTTAACACGAGGTCGAGTCCAACCTGAACAATATCGTCTTTGTTGTGTGTTCGTTTCATGATCATAACTTAGACCAGTCAGTCTAATGAGTCAAGCTTTTTTTCGTATCCACTTTCATCTCCTCTCACGTTTAGCACCCGGGCATTGTCAGTGAGCTTCCAGGAAGTCGTTCGCGCCTTGCAGCGGAATCTTCGACCTCCCTGGTTTTCCCCAATTTACAACAACCTTCATTTTGACAGTAGTGTTAAACATGACAGATCGCCATGACAGTATACTTTACGTTCAGCATGCGTGCTTTACCTTTTAATTTTTATCATCAGTATGTTGCGCAGCTATCTGGCTTCAGTTTTCCTCCGGCATGTTAGTTGCGATTACCCTCTGAACCACAAAATAATATTCAGCAACCTGCAGGAGAAATCGTGAAATTAAAGCCAGGCTGCTCTGCGGAGGCCAAGACGAAGCAAACGAACTCCGGGACGGGGTCTGTTCGACCGAAGAGCTGAAGAGGCTCCTTCGTAACGCCACAAAACCGGATATTCCCCCCGGCGTGGTGAAGGTTCAACAACCGCGAATAAAGGAGCAACGCCCATGAAAGCACTCGTGTATAACGGTCCGGGGAAACTCGCCCTGGAAAAGAAACCGAAGCCGGTCCTCAAAGACCCGACCGATGCCCTCGTCCGGATCACCAGGACGACAATCTGTGGAACTGATCTGCATATCAAAAAAGGGGATGTGCCGACGGTGACTGCACCAACGATTAGAACTTGCTGCTGTTAGTGGAAAAGTGGATAGTGGATAGTGGAAAAGCGGACGGATATATTATTCAGCCGTTATCATTCATTTTTTGGAGAGTTTATGGCAAAACATCTTATTATTGGCGGCGTTGCTGCCGGCATGTCTGCGGCGGCACGCTTGAGACGTCTTGACGAGAATGCTGAAATTATCGTGCTTGAGCGTGGCGGGTATATATCGTATGCAAACTGCGGACTGCCATATTATGTCGGCAATGAGATCAGTGAACGTGACGACCTGCTTTTGCAGACACCTGAATCGTTCAAACGGCGCTTCAACGTTGCGGTGCGGATATATAACGAAGCGGTTGCCGTACATCCTGATACAAAATCAGTGCGCGTAAAAAATTCCCTATCCGGGGAGCTCTATGAAGAGGCATACGATATCCTGCTGCTGACACCTGGCGGCTCCCCGATTCGCCCATCCATCCCGGGGATTGACCATCCTTCCATAAAAACCCTCTGGACAATTCCGGACACCGATGAAATAAGGGAAATGGTTGATAATGGCGGAGTCAAAAAAGCCGTTGTGGTGGGTGGGGGATTTATCGGTCTGGAGATGGCCGAGAATCTCCGTCTTCGAGGAATTCAGGTCACGCTGGTTGAAATGGCGCCGCAGGTAATGAACGTTATCGACGTTGAGATGGCAGCAATTGTACATCGTGAACTACGCAAGAACGGCGTCGAGTTGTATCTGAATGAAACGGTAACCGGATTTGAGCCACTACCGGGAGGAGGAGTGTCGGTGCGTCTTGGGAGCGGCATCGGGATAGAAGCGGACATGGCGCTGCTCTCCATCGGCGTCAAAGCAAACACCGATTTTCTTGCCAATTCCGGAATTCAGCTTGGATCTCACGGACACATCATTGTTGATGCGTATCTTCGGACAAATACGCCGGATATCTATGCAGCGGGAGATGCGATAGAGGTTGTAAATCCATTGACCGGTAAAAAAACGGCAATTCCTCTTGCCGGGCCTGCCAACAAGCAGGGCAGAATCGCTGCGGACAATATCCATGGGAAAATGTCACATTGCTATGTCGGCACGATGGGAACCGCCATTGCAAAGGTATTTGATCTCGCAGTCGGCGTAACCGGCGCCACCGAAAAATTCTGCAAGGCAGAAGGCATCCCGTATCAGAGCGTCATTATCCATCCAAACCACCATGCAGGGTATTACCCCGGCGCAGCCGCGCTCTCGCTCAAGCTTCTTTTTTCACCGGAAAACCGCCGGGTAATGGGAGTACAGGCAGTTGGACACGAAGGGGTCGACAAACGGATTGATGTAATAGCGACGGCTCTCAAAGGGAAGATGACCGTAGATGACCTGACTGAAATAGAGCACGCCTACGCCCCGCCCTACTCATCTGCCAAGGATCCGGTCAATATGATAGGCTTTGTCGCGCAGAACATCCTCGATGGACTCGTAAATAGCATAAGCTTTGACAGGGTAGAACAGGCAGTCGCAGAGGGGGCATATCTCCTTGACGTACGGTCGCCTGATGAATTCAAGGGAGGTACCATAAGCGGAGCGATCAATATCCCGCTTGATGTTCTGCGCGACAATATTGCAAATATTCCAAAGGATAAAACGGTTCTGATCTTCTGCAAGGTCGGATTGCGCGGCTACCTCGCCAGCCGGATATTAACTGAACATGGCTTCACTAACTGTTTCAATCTCTCAGGAGGTTATGATACATACAGCTGTGCAGTTTGATAATTGATGAAGCTTCATAAGCCAGTGATACTCTTCTGCATCGGCGGAGCTGGTATCTATGGGCATTAACCCCGGCGATCCGGGTGAAATTCAACTGCACGCTTTTAACTGGCGTAAATCCGCTTAACCCGTCGTTCCCACCCGGGTTTTGGACGTTACGTAACATGAAATATTCATCGAGAAGACTGGTAAGCGCGTGGTAAATACAGAAATCCCCGATAATAGTTTTTTCTGCCTGATCAATGATCCAGGAGAGGGCTCCGTTGAGAACGATCTGCTCAAGCTGGCCAGCTCAAGCCCTAACGCTGACGTCCAGCTTCTCAACTACTACAAAGAGGTGCCCGTTTCCGCGCCGGCCAGAATTCTTGATGTGACTGAAAGCGGAGTGATTTGCCGCACCAGCGAGCTTCAGGCACGCGCTATCGAGTTTAGCGGACACACAATTATCAAGGGTGCTCCCTTCCGGCATCATGTATATGCTAATGCGCTCAACAATAAAGAGACCGGAGAGATCACACTTTCCGCGCTGCACTATGTCGAGGTGCATTCCGATCAGCGCAAATCTGTCAGGGTGCGCATGCAAGTACCTCCACTCATCGGACTGGAGGCTGGCACCACTAAATTCAGTGGCCGGATGCTGGATCTGTCGTTGGATGGTTGCGCCGTAAATATCCCTGACCGTAACCTGTTGGAAAACTTTTCGTTTTTTTACATCACTATCACTATGCCGTTAAAACCGCACCAACCGCCAGGCACGACGCGTTTGCTGGCAAAGCTGGCGAAGGTGTATCAGCACAACAGGCTGTTTCGCTGCATTTTTCTGTTTGAGCATGACAAAAGCAGCGAAGACCAGATCGGCGCGCTTATCGCGCTTCGACAGACGGATATCATCAGAGAACTGTCACCCTGACCTTCCCCCTCTTTGTTTTATGATCCTTTGTTGTAGCCGCAGATAAATAGAATAGGGTGGAATACCGGGACAAAAAGAGGAAGGCTACTTTTCTGGAGTATGAAGGGATCAGCGTTTACTCACGGCAAAGCTTTTTTCCACCTCACCCGCAGCGCAGCAATGGTTTATTTACCACCTATCCCGCGCCCTGTGACCCGTTTGCGGGTACTCTCAAGGATGTCAGGCAAGCTCCCCTTGGTCAGGAGATCGACAATCCAGCCGGCGCCGAAAGGAATGTCGCCCGGATCGGTGCGGACCAGATATTCGACCAGCGTCTTATCCCCCGGCAGCCGGGTCAGCCGCCAATAACCACTCGTGTCGCGGATGGTCTCCGATGCTGACAGTTTCGGCCAGGGAATCAGCTTCCAACTAATTTCGGCGGCATCCGCCGCGATATTGTAAGTCATCTTCAGCCGGTAGCGTTTCTTTACTCCCATCGGGAGTCCCAGATGATAATCGAGACGTGCCCCCTGTTGATCTTCGGCGCGGACAGCAATCTTCTCAACGTTCGGCATAAAGTCGGGATAGGACGAAAAATCGATAAGTACTTTATAGATTTTGGCGAGCGGGGCCGCGATGACGGCATGGGCAAGGAAAGTTCGGTAACTCTTGACGCTATCAGGAACTTCCTTGACCAGGATCTTCCCCCCTTGCAGGGTCTGGAGTTCACCTGGGGTGACCGTTGCGGCGAGCGTAGCCGGGGTGAGCAGGGCAAAAAAGAGCAGGAAGCGGAGCAAAGACGATTTCATCACAAACCTTTCCGGACGTACGTAAGACGGTACCGACTCTTCACCCTACCCCACATCTCCGCAAATTGTCTATAAAACAATGGTCCCGTAACACTACTATATATATACCAGGTTTTTTCAGCCAGCTTGCAATATTAAACGGTGCCCTGGAAAAAAACAGGGCGAGATAAAACCTTTGAAAATGAATAGGCACTATGGTACCGTTTTGCAGAAATGCTTGGTATTTAATAATTTTTTTATATTTCATTCTCTTGAACGCTGTAATCATAAAGGAATTCCCGTGGCCCAATTTATCCGTTCCGGCAAAGTTCGTTTTGAAGATTGTGATTTGGCAGGCATTGTTTTCTACCCCAACTATATTTTTATGCTCAACCGTTTGATTGAGGACTGGTTCAATGATGCGCTGGATTTGCCGTGGAGCAAGATGCATCGGGAGCTAAAGTTGGGCTTTCCAACAGTGAACATGCAGGTTTATTATAAAAAGTCCTGTCAATTGGATGAAGTACTCGAATGGTCACTGGAAGTGCGCAAACTGAGAACCAGAGCGCTTACGCTTGGAGTGAGTGCCTGTTGCCAGGGTGAGGAGCGTGTTTCAATCGAAATAACGATCGTATCGGTAAATCTGGAGCCCGGAGGGCTTGCTTCCCGTGAAATTCCGACAGATATCCGGGCTAAAATGAAACCCTACCTGATTTCAGCGGAAGTGGACTGAATGAAAAGAGTGCTGGTGGATACAGAAATGGAAACAGCGATAGTCCCGTCTGATACAGAATTTTTCTCAGGAAAGTTCGCACGCCTTGAGCGGCTGTTTGAGCAGGTTCCGTTCGGCATCTCTGTTTTC
Source organism: Desulfuromonadaceae bacterium (assembly GCA_028687585.1). Lineage (GTDB taxonomy): Bacteria > Desulfobacterota > Desulfuromonadia > Geobacterales > Pseudopelobacteraceae > JACRCG01. The sequence continues at coordinate 17,351 of JAQTZV010000010.1, forward strand.
GACCGGCAACTTCAGGTTACACATGCCAATGATCGCATGGCAGCGATCATTGGAGAACCAGCTGAACGATGTCTCGGAAGTGCTGTCAGGTCTGTTGATCCGGCAATTGCATTAGCACTTGAGCCGCTTTTGAGAAGTTCTATTGCTGAAAATCGCTCTTTTGTCCAGAAAGAGATTATTGTCCCATTCTCAGATAATAATGCATCCCATAACAGGTGTTGGCTGGCCTGTTGTCATCCCCTTAAGGCTGAAGACGGTTCTGTGGCGGGGTGCGGCCTGATTGTTCAAGATATTACCGAGCGGAAGAAAAAGGAAGGGGTTCAGGTCGAACTCCTGAAGTTTGAGGCCCTTCTGTCCGATTTGTCTGCCACCTTCATCAATGTCCAGGTCAGCGAGGTTGATGGGAAAATTGTGCGCGGATTGCAGCAGATTGTTGAATTTCTCGGCTTTGACCGTAGTTCGGTCTGGCGGGTCGATCCTGATAACGGCAACATGGTCTGTACCCATACCTATGCACTTGCGGGAATCGTGCAGCCCCCCACGATTCTGCTCCCGAAAGCGATGCCCATCTGGAATGCCATGGTGCTGCGCGACGAGATCTTCAAGGTATCGGATGTGGATGAACTCTCTGATGATTTTGTTCAGGAAAAAAATTATTGCCGTGAGCATGGCGGGATCCGGTCGATCATGTTCATCCCTGCCAGCGTCGGCGGTGTTGTGGCAGGCTTCATAACGTTTGTCTCGTACCGTGTCAAGCGAGACTGGCATGATGATCTTATTCAGCGGCTCCGACTGTTGTGGGAGGTATATGCAAATGCGCTGGAGCGTAAACGGGCCGATCAGAAAATTCAATCGGCACTCGCTGAAATCGAAAAATTGAAAGACCGCCTGGAAGCCGAGAATATCTATCTTCGGGACCAGATCAGTATCGAACACCAGTATGATGAGATCATCGGCAAATCCTATGCAGTCCGCAAGGTTTTGCTGCAGGTGGAGCAGGTTGCCACAACCGATTCCACTGTGCTGATTCTGGGAGAAACCGGGACTGGCAAGGAGCTGATTGCCCGGGCGATACACAATCAGAGTATGCGCAGGGGGCGGGCCATGATCAAGGTCAATTGTGCCGCCTTGCCGGCTGCACTTGTTGAGTCCGAACTCTTTGGCCATGAAAAAGGGGCCTACACCGGCGCGGTTTCAAATCAGATCGGTCGCTTTGAGGCTGCCGACGGTGGGACGCTTTTTCTTGATGAAATCGGTGAATTGCCTCTGGAACAGCAGACAAAGCTGCTTCGCGTGCTTCAGGAGGGGCAGCTTGAACGACTGGGAAGTCCCCGGCCCATAAACGTCGATGTGCGGGTGATTGCCGCAACCAACCGGAACCTGGCCCAGGCGGTCAAGGAAGGTCACTTTCGTGAAGATTTGTATTACCGTTTGAATGTGTTCCCTATTTCAATCCCTCCGCTGCGCGAGCGCAGGGAGGATATCCCGCTGCTTGTCTGGGGCTTGGTTGATGAATTTTGCAAGATCTTCGGCAAAACCATCGAGCGGATTTCGAAGAAAAATATGGAGACACTGGAACAGTACAGCTGGCCGGGCAATATCCGGGAGCTGCGCAATATGGTTGAAAGAGCGATGATTTTAAGTACCGGCACGGTACTGATCATCGATGTCCCGGAAAGCTATTCCAGCGAAATCGCGCAGAGCATGTCGCTGGAAGATGTTGAGCGGAGGCATATCATATCGGTCATGGAAAGCACCGGGTGGCGTGTCAGAGGCAGGAATGGCGCTGCCGAGATCCTGACGCTCAAACCGACCACCCTGGATTCAATGATGAAAAAACTGGGAATAGCCCGAAAAAAAGCTGGCTCCGAAATATAGTATTGCCTCCGAAATAACGTAGAGACTCCTGTGTGCCACATTTGTACGCCCCGCCCGGATATATCTCTGTTAATGCGCCTGTTTACACATAAGTTCACCCCGTCCCCCTGAACACTCAAGCCACGAAATATCGTATACGCGTTCCTCCTTGATGCGAATAAAACTTTTATTTAAAAACAAAAAAACATAAATACCATACAGTTATGTGTATTTTTTCCGACTATCAATTGTTGGCTCATGCATTGCAAAACGGTATTTGGTAAGAAAAAATACAAGGGGGCATAACATGAACCTGCTCAAAAAGTGTGTGATGTTGAATGTAGTTGCCATATTGTCAGGAGTCGGCATCGCCGGAGCGGCACCGGAGGTGGTGACCCTCAAAGTAGCTCACTTCCTGCCGACCAGTTCCAACGCTCATTTAAAACTGGTCACGCCGTGGTGCGACAAGATCAACAAGGAATCCGGCGGTAAACTCAAGTGCCAGATTTATCCTTCCATGCAGCTTGGTGGAACCCCGGCCCAGCTGTTTGACCAGGCACGTGACGGTGTGGCCGATATCGTCTGGACTGCCCCCTCTTATCAGGCGGGACGCTTCACCAAAACCGAAGTATTCGAACTCCCCTTTATGGTGAAAAAATCAGAAACGGCGAGCCAGGCTCTCTGGGATTACATCCAGAAGGATTCTCTGGACGAGTTCAAAGGCACCAAGCTGATCATAACTCATCTACACGATGGTGCCCCCCTCCATTTCGGCAAGAAATCAGTCAAAACCCTTGAAGATCTTAAAGGCTTGAAAGTCCGCGCACCCGGGCGTCTGGCCTCTAAGGCTCTGGCGGCACTCGGTGCGGTTCCGGTGCAGATGCCGGCACCGGCTGTCCCTGAGGCGATTGCCAAAAATGTCGTTGACGGAGCCAGTGTACCATGGGAGGTCATGACAGCGCTCAAGTTGCAGGAAGTCTGTAAAACCCACACGGAAACCGGTCCCGGGCACGCCACTATTTCCAACACATTTTTAGTATTTGCCATGAACCAGGCGAAATACAACAGTCTGCCGCCAGAGTTGAAGAAGGTTATTGACCAGAACAGTGGCCGTGAGGCGTCGAAATGGGCGGGCAAGTCTTGGGACAGTTTTCAGCCCCCGGCACGCAAAATTGCGCAGGATCGTCACAACACCGTCAACTATCTGACCGAAGCAGAATACAAACGTTGGGTAAAGGCGACGGAAACGGTTGATGATGAGTGGATGAAGGAAGTTGCAGCCAAGGGCGGCAACGGTCAGGCGCTGATCAATGATGCCAAAGCCCTGCTGAAAAAATACAACGATTAATTCGAGCGGTCAAAGGGAGAGATTTCAAGATGGCTGAGTCAAAACACAGCGAACTTCTTAAAAGAATCAGACACACCGGACTTCACTCCCGGATCATGAATGCCGAGGACACCATCCCTCTGTTCAAAAACGGCATGTACCTTGGCTTCTCCGGTTTTGCTGAGGGGCACCCGAAAACGGTTCCCGGTCTACTGGCCGACTACGTCGAAAACAACGGTCTTGCGGGCAAAATGAAATTCAATGTGTATACCGGGGCTTCCATCGGTACGGATGTTGACGACCGCTGGGCCGGACTCGGAATGCTCGCCAAGCGGTGGCCGCATCAGCAGGGTAATGTGATCCGTAAGGCGATAAATGCCGGTGAAGTCAATTACGGCGACCGGTATCTATCCATGTATGCCCAGGATTTTGGTTACGGTTTTTACACTCTCGAAAACGGGGGGAAGATAGATATTGCAATCATTGAGGCGAGCTGTATTACGGAAGATGGCGGCATCGTACCAACCCTGGCGGTCGGCATTATCAATGAAATTATTAATCGCGCTGAAAAAGTAATCATCGAAATCAACACCAAAATACCGTCACTGGAAGGTATCCACGATTGCGTTGATGTGTTGCTTCCCCCCAATAAGCAGGTTTTTAATATTACAAACGTACGTGACCGGATTGGAACCACCAGCATCGCCTGCGACCCTTCCAAAATTGTGGCAATTGTTGAATCTTACAAGGATCCGGTCGGTCGTCCGTTGGGCGCACCGGACGGCAATTCCGTGCTGATTGCCAAGCATATTATCGAGTTTTTGCAGTCTGAAGTGAAGAGCGGCCGTTTGCCGAAGAATCTACTGCCGCTCCAGTCGGGTGTCGGATCTATTGCCAACGCCGTTATCGGCGGAATCCTGCACAGTCCCTTTGAGAACCTGACTGTCTGGACCGAAGTCCTTCAGGACAACCTGCTTGACATGTTTGATTCCGGCAAGCTCGACTATGTGACCACGGCATCTTTCTCTCTTTCAGAAAACGGCATACAGCGCCTGCTGGCAAACTGGGACAAATATACTTCGCGGACACTGATTCGTCCAATCCAGATAACCAATCATGCGGAACCGGTGCGCCGCCTTGGTCTGATCTCAATGAATACTCCGGTAGAGTTTGACATCTATGCCCACGTCAACTCATCTATCGTCAACGGATCACGGCTTCTGAACGGCGTCGGCGGCTCCGGTGACTTCATGCGTAATGCCTATCTCTCTATCATGCACACACCTTCGACGCGCCCGTCGGCTATCGACCCCAACGGGATCAGTTGTGTCGTGCCCATGGCGACCCACGTTGACCACACGGAGCATGATCTGGATGTACTGGTAACCGAGCAGGGGCTCGCCGACCTCCGCGGTCTCTGCCCACGGGAGCGAGCGCAGAAAATTATCACCACCTGCGCACATCCGGATTACAAGCCGATTCTGCAGGAGTATTTTGATCGATCGCTGAAAGAGTGTCTGGCGAGCAACAGCGCGCATCAGCCGCACATGCTCTACAAGGCCTTCAATATGCACAAACATCTGGATGAAAAAGGGACCATGAAGCTTGAGAGCTGGGACTGATTACCGGCCGCATAACGTGGTGCAAACAGCAATTGCAGCGCCCGGCTGTACCGGATTTTTTCGAAAAGTAATAATAACCGAAATTACGGCTTGACAAATAAAGATGCATTATAGTACCGATTAGCGTAAATAATAGAGTACTGTTTCAAAATGGTAACCTGTTTACAACGCTCCCGGTTCGGGAGTCAACCTGCTTTTAAGGAGATCATCATGTTAACCAAAGCTTTTATCCCGTACCGCGGCTACTACAGCACACCGTTTGTCAAATGGCAGGGAACTCTTGCCAATGAAAACGCCATTGTCCTCGGCGCAGCCACCTCCAAACGCTTTTTTGCCAGTAAAGGGTGGGATCCGAAGAGCATCGAGTACGTCCTGGTCGGCAGCACCGTCTACCAACCATCCTGGTTCTACACCGGCCCCTGGGCCGCCGCCATGATGGGTGCCGAAAACTCTCCCGGTGTTCTCATCACCCAGGCCTGCTCCACCTCCGCCTTCTCCATCTATCAGGCCGGCCAGGGGATCGAAACCGGCATGTTCGAAAACAGCTGGTGTCTGCTTGCCGACCGCTGTTCCAACGGGCCGCACGCCATCTGGCCGAACCCGAACGGTCCAGGCGGCAAGCCGATTGCTGAAGACTGGTTCATGGACAATGTCAACAAAGATCCCTGGGCCGGTCAGGCCATGATCCAGACCGCCGAAAATGTCAGCAAGGAAGCCGGTATCACCCGTGAAGAGTGCGATGCCATCACCGTTCGTCGCTACGAGCAGTATCAGGACGCCCTCGCCAACGACCGTGAATTCCAGAAGCGCTATATGTTCCCGGTTGAAGTCCAGCTCTCCAAAAAGAAAACCATCACCGTCGAAGCTGACGAAGGGGTCATGCCCACGACCGCAGAAGGGCTCGCCGCCCTCCGCCCGGTCCTTCCCGACGGTGTCCACACCTTCGGTGCCCAGACCTTTCCCGCCGACGGCAACACCGGCATCAGTGTCACCACCCGCGACAAAGCCAGGGAACTGAGCGCCGATAAAAGTATCGAAATCCAGCTCCTCTCCTTCGGCTACGCGCGCACCAAGAAAGCCTACATGGCCGCCGCTGTTGCTCCCTCTGCCCAGATGGCCCTCGACCGCGCCGGTATCAAAGTGGGTGACCTTAAAGCCGTAAAAACCCACAATCCGTTTGCCGCCAATGACATCGCCATGGCGAAAACCCTCGGACTCGATGTCAACAGCATGAACAACTACGGCTCATCGCTCATCTACGGCCACCCTCAGGCTCCTACCGGTGCCCGTCTCATGATTGAAGGGATCGAAGAAGTTGCGCAGAAGGGGGGCGGCTACCTGCTCTTCTCCGGCTGTGCCGCCGGCGACACCGCCGCCTCCATCGTCATTAAAGTCAACTGATAGATATCTCTACCCTACAAGGAGCATACACCATGAACATCGAAGAGATCAAAACAGTAGGCATGGCCGGAGCAGGAAGCATGGGCGCCGGTATTGCACAGATTGCCGCCATGGCTGGACTGCAGGTTAAAGTTGTCGACGTCAGCGACGCCGTCTGGGGACGTGCCGAGAAAACCATCGCCAAAAGTCTGGAGCGGATCGTCAAGAAAGAAACCATCACCGAAGACGAAATGAAGGCCATCCAGGCCCGGATCAGCTTCTCCACCGATGTTGCCACTCTGGCCGATGTCCCTTTCATCTTCGAGGCGGTCTTTGAAGACGTGAACGTTAAAAAAGAGCTGTTCAACAAACTGGATGCCGTCTGCGGCGAGAACACCATCTACGCCACCAACACCTCCTCCATCGCCATCACCGAAATGGCTGCCATGGTTAAGCGCCCGGCCAACTTCGTCGGCATGCACTTCTTTAATCCGGTCCCGATGATGAAACTGGTGGAAGTCATCCCGGGTCTGCAGACCAGGGAAGAAACCAAGTTACTGGCCCTGGAAATGGCCAAGAAGATCGGCAAGACCGCGATCACCTGCAAGGACACCCCCGGCTTCGTCGTTAACCGCCTCTTCGTCCCCTATATCATTGACGCCATCCGCCTTCTGGAGGAAGGAGTCGCCTCGGCCGAAGATATCGACACCGCGATGAAACTGGGCTGTAACATGCCCATGGGACCACTGGAGTTTCAGGACTTCGCCGGCGTGGATATCGGCTACCACGTTACCAACATCTTTTACGACTACCTGAAGCAAGAGCGGCACGCCGCTCCCGGACTGCTCCGCAATATGATCAAGGCAGGCTATCTGGGAAGAAAAACCGGTAGGGGCTTTTACGATTATTCCGATAAATAAGTAATGATACCAATGCGCGTGTCGGCAAATATTCTGCCGGCACGCGTTTTTTTTGCGGTAAACAAACAAATCTAGCATCCTGCGTAGAGGAGATTCTCATGAACAACAGGCTTCTGAATGGCGGTGAATTTTTCTTGACCGATACGGCTGATATGGAAATTTTTGTTCCTGAAGATTTTACCTCGGAGCAGAAGCAGATCGGTGAAACGACCGAAGAGTTTATGAAGAGCGAAATATTTCCCAATATTGAGCGGATCGAAGAGAAAGATTTTGCGTTCATCGTTGAAAAGCTTAAGCAGTGTGCAGATCTGGGACTGTTTCTTGCCGAAGTTCCTGAGGCGTACGGTGGTCTGGAACTGGAGAAGACGACCAATATGCTCATGATCGAGAAGGTCGCACCTGCGTCATCTTTTTGCATGGCATTCAGCGGCCATACCGGCATTGGAATCCTGCCGATGGTCTATTACGGGACTCCGGATCAGAAGGAACGCTATCTCGGGAAACTCTCTTCAGGGGAATGGATCGGGGCCTACGCCCTGACCGAACCGGAGTGCGGCAGTGATCCTTTGAGCTCCCGGACCACCGCAGTATTGAGTGAGGACGGCAAATATTACATTCTTAACGGGACAAAGCAGTTTATCACGAACTCGGCTTTTGCCAACATGTTCACCGTGTTCGCCAAGATTGACGGAAAGCAGTTCTCAGCATTCCTCGTTGAAAAGGGATTTGACGGGTTTACCGTTGGTGCGGAAGAAAAGAAAATGGGGCTGAAAGGCTCTTCGACCACCCAGCTGATACTGGACAATGTCAGAGTTCCGGTGGAGAACCTGCTGGGGGAGCCGGGCAAGGGTCACAAGATCGCTTTTAATGTGCTGAACGTGGGGCGCCTCAAGGTGGCAACACAGACGCTGGGTATGGCTAAAGCGGCTTTTGCCGAGTCGGCGACCTATGCAACCGATCGCAAGCAGTTTGGCAGGCAGATCGGCGAGTTTGGTGCTATCAAGGAAAAACTGGCGAATATGCTGACGGCAACGTTTGCCTCGGAATCGGTTATCTATCGGGTCGCCGGTCTGCTGGATGCCCGTCTCTCAAAGCTGGACCATTCCGGCAGCGACTATTACGAGCGCTATCAGAAGGCCATTGAAGAGTATGCCGCCGAATGTGCCATCGCCAAGGTATTCTGTACCGAACAGCTTGATATGGTGGTTGATGAAGCGGTGCAGATTCACGGCGGGTACGGCTATATCAGTGAATATGCAGTGGAGCGCTACTATCGTGATTCCCGTATTCAGCGGATCTTCGAAGGAACCAACGAGATCAACCGCATTCTGATTCCGACGATGCTGTTCCGCAAGGCAGACGGCAACGGTTCTCTACTCTGGGATTTTGTAAAAAAGGCACAAGAGGGAATTACCACCGAGACAGCCTATTCCGGTGAATTTGCCATGGAGGCCGCAGCTGTCGCACGGCTTAAACAGCTGTTATTGACTGTACTGGGTGAGGTTGTCGCGGCCAGAGAGCATCAGGAGGTGCTGTTGGCAATCGCCGATATGGTCATCACACTATTTGCCTTGGAAAGTGTTCTGCTCAGAGCCGACAAAGTCCTGGCTGCAAGCAGTGAGGCACGGCAGAATCTGCTCAAGGCGGTGGTCAAGGTTGCTGCATTTGAGCTGTCGTCCCAATTCCGCTCAGCCGCAACGCGCTGTTCTGCCTATGCTCTGAAAGGTAGTGCTTTGGCAGATATGCAGGCCAAGATTGCAAAACTTTCTGCCTGCCCGGCAGAGGGCTTATTGGAGGCCAAGCATCTGTTGTCGCAGGCGTCGCAGGAGTCGGGGAAATACTTCTTCTGAAACAGCCGGCCACTAGGTCGCAACCAGCAGTGAGCTACTGAAGAAAACGTTTAGAGCCCTCCAGAGTTAAGCTGGCGGGAGAAGATAAGATGCTGAAAATCATTGCCGGACAGGACTGACTGCTTTTGTCACTCCTGCCCGGTCGTTACCGCTGTTCCCGCCTTGTCCTGCCAATCCTCAGAACGCTCAATTCCCCTCCGGCGCGATAGTGCGACTCTCTCACGCGGTTATGGCCGTCGTCGATAGCACTTGACTTAAAACAGGTATTGCAGTACTTAATTACTATAATTCATAACGACGGGATATCAAAAATATGAAATTCACCGGAACAGCTTCTTATATTGCAACCGACGATTTAATGCTCGCCGTAAATTCCGCCATGGTCCTCGGACGCCCCCTCCTCGTCAAAGGGGAACCGGGCACCGGCAAAACCATGCTGGCGGAAGAGGTTGCCGCCGCCCTCGGCATGCCGCTTTTCCAATGGCACATCAAGTCCACGACCAAGGCTCAGCAGGGACTGTACGAATACGACGCCGTATCACGACTGCGTGATTCCCAGCTGGGTGACGATCGCGTCCATGATATTGCCAACTATATCGTCAAGGGCAAGGTGTGGGAGGCATTTGAATCTGACCACCGGTCTGTGTTGCTGATTGATGAGGTTGATAAAGCCGATATCGAGTTTCCCAACGATCTGCTGCGCGAACTGGATCGCATGGAATTTTATGTGTATGAGACCAGACAACTGATCCAGGCTAAAAAACGACCGATGATTATCATTACGAGCAACAACGAGAAAGAATTGCCCGATGCCTTCCTGCGGCGCTGTTTTTTTCACTATATCCGCTTTCCTGACCGGGAAACTCTGGAACAGATTGTTAATGTGCACTACCCGGATATCAAGTCAAATCTGGTGAAAGAGGCTTTGGAAGTCTTTTACGGCGTCCGTGAAATTCAGGGGCTCAAGAAAAAGCCTTCCACATCGGAATTGCTCGACTGGTTGAAGATATTAATGTCAGAACAGATAACTCCGGCTGAGCTTAACTATAACCGCAAGAACAAGAAAATACCGCAGTTGCACGGCGCCCTGCTGAAAAACGAGCAGGATGTGCAGCTCTTTGATCCGGCTTCCCGCCGTTCCGCGTATTAACTCTCCGGCCATGCTGCTCGATTTTTTTCTGCGCCTGAAAAACAGCAAAATTCCGGTTACATTGATGGAATTTCTTACCCTGCTTGAGGCGCTGGCACAGCACCTCGCCTTTGGCAGCGTTGAGGAGTTCTATTATCTGTCACGACTCTGCCTTGTAAAAGATGAAGCAAATTATGATGCCTTTGACCGGGTCTTTGCGGAACATTTCCATGGCATCAGCAATCCGCTTGAGGATGTTACCGGCACCATTCCCGAAGAGTGGCTGCGCAAACTGACGGAGAAATTTCTCAGCGAAGAGGAAAAGAAGCAGATACAGGCTCTTGGCGGGCTCGACAAGCTGCTTGAAACCCTTAAGAAACGTTTGGAAGAGCAGAAGGAGCGACATCAGGGGGGGAGCAAATGGGTCGGAACCGGAGGAACCTCGCCGTTTGGCGCCTATGGCTATAACCCCGAAGGTATCCGGATCGGCCAGGCCGAATCACGGCATCACCGGGCGGTTAAAGTCTGGGACAAGCGTGAGTTCAGGGATCTTGATGATTCCGTCGAACTGGGCACACGCAACATGAAGGTAGCCCTCCGGCGCCTGCGCAATTTTGCGCGGGAAGGAGCCCTGGAAGAGCTCGATATGAGCGGCACCATCCGGGCCACAGCCAACAATGCCGGCTACCTGGATATCAAGATGATTCCGGAACGGCACAACAAGATTAAAGTCCTCATCTTTTTTGATGTCGGCGGTTCCATGGATCCGCACATCGAGCTGTGTGAACAGCTTTTTTCCGCCGCCCGCACCGAATTCAAGCATCTCGAATATTTCTATTTCCATAATTGCATCTATGAACGGGTATGGCGGGAAAACCAGCGCCGCTTTAATCAGCATTGCGCCACCCATGATCTGCTTCACCAGTTTGGCTCTGATTACAAAGTGATTGTGGTTGGCGACGCAACCATGAGCCCGTATGAGCTCGTATGGCCGGGCGGCAGCGTGGAGCATCACAATCCGGAAACAGGTGCGGTCTGGCTGGGACGAATTCTCGATCAATTCCGGAAAGTGGTCTGGCTGAACCCTGCGCCCCAGCCTGAATGGCGCTATAGTGAGTCGGTCCAGATCGTTGACCAGTTGTTGAAGGGGCAGATGTATCCATTGAACGTGGGTGGCATAGATCAGGCGATCAGCTATCTGAGTAAGTAGTATCCGGTGTTTTATTTATCGCCTCAAGCAGTGCCCCCTCACACCATCCCCCCCAACTTTTCCCTCGATTTTTTCTTCGCCACACTGACGCTCTGCCGGCTCCGTGTGGTCACTGCGCTGCGCTATTTCAAGAACCGCACCTCTGCCAAACGGATTTTACCATTTGTTTATGAAAGCATACTAAAAGTTGCTTGACAGTAAAAACGGAACGGCGCATGAAGGATCACTTTGTAAATGTGATTGGGAAGAGCTAAGGGGACAGTGTTGATTGGTTGATTGCATGCTCATTGAGGGCTGTAAATATCCGAAACTCTAACCTGATTCCCGAGGTTTTCCTAAATCATCACCAAAATGAATCGAAACATCTCATATAGGATGCAGTATCTTATATGAGATGCAATTCTAACGGCATAATAAGATGTTGGATAAAGAAACAGTAGGAGTTCAATCATGCCAACAATAAATCAAAGATATGTCTCAAATGAATTGTCTCACTTTGTTGGCCGCGGATTAGAAGAAGAGGATCAGTACAATCTGCTCATAAAAATCATAAGAGGTGGCTGGCTTAGTCACCCACCACATATCCCAGGCATATCTGGCAACCTGCATATAGATCCACTTGCAAAAATTAGCAACAACGAGATGTACTCTCCTCAAATAGTTTGTTTTTGTGACATTCCTCATGCTGATTTATCAATACATATCAAGAAATACAGTCCATTTGGGCTTTCTTTTAACAAAAGTTTTATCATCGTAAAAGGTGGCTACCCTGTTCACTACATACCAAAACAAGCTAAAGTATACCGGCCCAAAAAACTTAGCACAGACGAGTTAGTGGAAATTCATAAGACAGGAAATCGAGAATCATGGTATCCCGAATCAATGTATGAACATGTCGATATGGGCACATATTTCGACGGCATGATTCAGGAATATCATAAATTCTTCGGAAAATTGATTTCGAAATTATTTGAGCAAGTCAGAAATGCTGATGATGGAGACGCTATTCGAGAAGCTAATGATATTCAAAGATTCCTAGATTTTCAGATTTTTAGCTTCATTAAGTTTTTTGATAGTTCAATTTCTGAGGAGCATGAGGATAATTTCTACATGGAAAGAGAATGGAGACTTGTTGGTGAGTTGGATTTTACCATCAATGATATTGAAACCATATTTATGCCCAGACAATATAGTAGAAGGTTTCATGATGACTGTCCTGAATATACGTCACAACTCTATTTTATTTGACAAAATCCAGCACTCAGGTGCTGCCGTCAAGCGGCAGGCCCTCAAGCCGTTGAGTACCATGGGGGGAAGAGCATATGAATCGCCGCGAGTTCATCGAGTCTCATGGTGCCACCTGCGCCAACTGGACGTGGAGTTGGTCCTTTGTCAACCACGCTGACCGGTTCATAATCTTCGGAGCGTGGGACGTCTATGACGAGGGCAACCGTACGCTGATTCTTGCGGAGGATTGGGCGTTCAGACGGGGCCGGCACCAGCCCGCCTACCCACAGGCGAAAGAGCATATCCGGCTAGTTGAGGAAGAAGGCTATGGGCTCAAGACTTTCGCCATGCAGAGTACAAAGCAAAGCTACAAAGCAAAGGGGTCGTACAAAGCAAAGGGGTCGCGTCTACACATTACACAAAGTGAAAAGTGTAGACGTGACCCTATAAAAGTTTCCCGGGCCACAGCCAACAATGCCGGCTACCTGGATATCAAGATGATTCCGGAACGGCACAACAAGATTAAAGTCCTCATCTTTTTTGATGTCGGCGGTTCCATGGATCCGCACATCGAGCTGTGTGAACAGCTTATTTCCGCCGCCCGCACCGAATTCAAGCATCTCGAATATTTCTATTTCCATAATTGCATCTATGAACGGGTATGGCGGGAAAACCAGCGCCGCTTTAATCAGCATTGCGCCACCCATGACCTGCTTCACCAGTTTGGCTCTGATTGGTTGGCGACGCAACCATGAGCCCGTATGAGCTCGTATGGCCGGGCGGCAGCATAGAGCATCACAATCCGGAAAGTGGTCTGGCTGAATCAAAGGATCAAATTATCTGAAACAAAGCTGGCAGGATTATAGAATTTGGTAGTCACCAGATATATAGAAAAAAACGTTCTTAACAGTACATAATCGGGTAGCCGGGGGTTTTTCTCCCCCCAACCCCCAGTCGAGTGGCGCAGTCGAGAAGGAGAATGGATACCGTATGAAGTATGTAGCGTTGCTTCGTGGAATTAACGTTGGGAAAAATAACCGAATTGACATGAAAAGTTTGAGATCCTTATTCGAAATGAATGGCTACCTCAATGTAGCCACTTATATCAATTCGGGTAATGTGATTTTTGAATCGGATAAAGAGACGAAAATATTAGCGGAGGAAATCGAGGTCAGTTTATTGAAGACGATCGGCGCAGAAATATCGGTGCTGGTAAAAACAGTACACGAGTTGGCTCATATCGCTGCACAGATTCCCGTCAACTGGGAAAATGATACGGAACAACGGACCGATATTGCATATCTATTCGACGAGGCCGACACAGAAGATATTATCAACGAACTGCCAATACGAAAAGAGTTCCTTGATGTCAGGTATTCCACTGGTGCGCTGATGTGGAATGTTAAAAGGGAGAACTACAATAAAAGTCAGTTGAACAAAATAATAGGTCACAGACTCTATCAGTACATGACTATCAGAAATGTCAATACGGCCAGATATCTGGCCGGACTGTAAAAACAAACTGAAACGCTGCCGCTGTTAATGCTTTTATTCCCCTGTGTTTATCCTGTTCATCCGAGCTTCAACTGCTTTTTCCGGGTTCCGGCAATCCTTCCGCTGCAGATGCGATCGTTCGGTACCGGTAAACGCCCCGGTCGTCAGGTGTTGCCGCAAGGCGGCCGTTGACAAGCAGATAGCGTAGATGGGCAAGGCATTCGCCCAATGCAAGCTGCAGGTCAAAAACAGGGAGCGGGGCCGGATAGAGTTCCTGAACGATTTCGAACGCTGACGGCTGTTGAGCGGCACATATTTCGAGAAGATTCCGCAATCTGCTATCGTGATGGCTGTGCAGCGCTTCCACCCGTTTCCCGGCGCCCCGGAACGGGAGCCCATGGCCGGGAAGCACCAGGGTATCCTCCGGCAGCCCGCTGAGGCGGTCGAGCGAGGCGAGCCAGCAGCTGAGCGGCTCATCCAGCGGATTAACGACACTGACCGAGACATTGCTGGAGATGCGCGGCAGGAGCTGGTCCCCCGAGATGAGGATGCCTTTCTCCGCAGAGTAGAGCATGGCATGTTCCGGCGAATGTCCGCTGCCGATCATGATCTGCCAGGCCCCGCCACTGGCGGGGAGCAGCCCCCCTTCCTGCATCCGGATAAATGAAGGGGGAAGCGGCGAAATCTCGTCCGAAAAATCGAACATTATCAGGGTTTCAGAAAGCCGCTCTTCCGGAAAACCTGCCTGCAGGAAAAACTCCCTGTACTGCCAGGGGAGTTCTGTCAGGGCAGGCCATCCCCGCAGAGAAAAATATTCCTCGTAGGTCATGAACAGCGGGACTCGCAACTGCTCGGCAAGATGGCCGGCCAGGCCGACGTGGTCCACATGGAAATGGGTACAGAAGATGCCGACCACGGTCTCACCACTTAGCGGACCTGAAAACAGTTCTGCCCAGATTGCCCGCGAACGGGGCGAATCCAGACCGGTATCGACAATCACCCACCCGCTGTCAACCTGCACCAGGTAGATATTCACGTGATCAAGGGCATACGGCAGCGGCATCCGCAGCCACTTGACCCCGGGGACTATGTCGACCAGCGCTGTTTCCGGCTGCGGGAGGGGATAGGGAAATGTCAGTTCCGGCACAGTTGCCGGCAGGCCTGTTTCAACGATGTCCATGCTCTGTTGTTCTCCTTGCCCATTCATGAGCAGACATCATAGGCGAAAAACGGATCGCGGCAAACTTTTTATTATCGGATCCCGGAACCGCTAGTTGCATTGATCGCTGTATTGGTCTACATTTTGTCCCTGAGAGATTTGTGTCAGGGAGTCAAAACTATAAGATCGGCAATTTTTCAGTAACGACGTTGAGATATGCAGGAATAACGTTTTGGAGGTGTACGCAATGCAATCGTATCAAGGATTTGAACAGGGGCCGATCCGGCCGCCCAGTGAAGCCGCCAGTCTGCTGCTGCGCGTGAACCGCAACTGCCCCTGGAACCGCTGCACTTTCTGTTCGATATACAAGAAACAGAAATTCTCGCTTCGTCCGGTAGCCG
Source organism: Desulfuromonadaceae bacterium (assembly GCA_028687585.1). GTDB lineage: Bacteria > Desulfobacterota > Desulfuromonadia > Geobacterales > Pseudopelobacteraceae > JACRCG01. The sequence goes on from JAQTZV010000010.1 coordinate 32,927, forward strand.
ATGTCCTCGCTGATATTGACCTGATTCATCGCTACACCTCCGAAATCCGGCAGGGTCGTCGTGCTCCTGACACGTCATCCCCGGAAGACCAGGCGGCCTACTATGCTGCCAGAAACTGGCTGTCAGAGGGAATGGAATCAATTTTTCTCCAGGATGCCGACAGCCTGGTGATCCGGCCGCAAAATCTGATTACCATCCTGCAGCATATTAAAACCCGGTTTCCCAAGGTGGAACGAATCACCTCGTATGCCCGCTCAGAAAGCGTTGCACGGATCAGTTCTGAACATATGAAGGAGTTTGCCGCCGCCGGACTGAACCGCATCCATATCGGCATGGAGACCGCTTCCGACACGATTCTGGGCATGGTCCGGAAGGGGTGCACGAAGGCTATCCACATCACTGCGGGACTGAAGGTCAAGGCGGCCGGTATCGAGCTGTCGGAATATATCCTCACCGGTATCGGCGGGAGCGAATTCTCCCGTGAGCATGCCATCGAAAGCGCCGATGCACTCAATCAGATCGACCCGGATTTTATCCGCTTCAGGACCCTGCACCTCCAGGACAAGATCACCCTCTTTGCAAATTCAGATGAATATCGCTACCAGTGGGCGCCTGATCTGGTTCTGGCGGAAGAAATCCTGCTGCTGCTCGAGCGGCTGGAGGGGGTCACCTCTACGGTCAGGAGTGATCATTCCTACAACCTGTTTCAGGAGGTCGACGGCATCCTTCCGCAGGACAAGGGGCGTCTGCTGGAACTTCTGCGGAGCTTTATCACTATGCCGCCTGCGGAGCGGGTCCTGTTTCAGCTCGGCAAGCGATCGGGGCATTTTCTGCGACTGGGCGACATGCAGATTCCGGGTCGCCGGGCACAGGTGGCCGAGACCTGCCGGGCAGCAAACATTACACCGGACAATGCCGATGTGTGGATCCACGACATGATTCAGGAACGGATGCGGATGGGGATGCCGTTTTAGTAGTTAGAGGTTTATTCTGCACTTATTCAGGAAGAGAAAAACTTCGTTAACGCACGAATCCTGTTTATCAGGGTTAGATCAACCCGTATCCCGGTTCTGTTTGTCAGTTCTCTTATAACCTGCTGAAATAAAACCCTTGACAATAAATAGGTAATACGGTACTGAATTACGTATAAAAGTCCCCTGTCCGCTTGATACACTCTGGTAAATCAGAACTGTGGCGTCTTGTGCCGCCGAGTACCATTTGTAGCGGACCGGCGGGCGAAATGCCCTCTGCACCATGAGTGTCAGCGTAGGTCAGGATGTTGCATTGATTATCGAACGGGTCTGACGGACTCTGCTGACGAGTATAAATAAACGAACACTACAGGAGGAAGTATGTCGAAATCACCGTTTCGTTGGTCCATGACCGCCATGGGTGAGCCCATGCTGAGAAGTGAGTTTGAACCGGTTCAGCCGGGCGCAGGGGAAGTGGTAGTTGAAGTTGCCGGTTGTGGAGTATGCCACACCGACCTGGGCTATTATTATGACGGCGTGCGCTTCAACCATGAGCTGCCGCTGACGCTGGGCCACGAAATCAGCGGCCGGGTAGTCGCCGCCGGTGCCGGCGCCGAGGCCTGGCAGGGCAAAGCGGTACTGATACCGGCGGTCATGCCGTGCGGTGTCTGTGAACTCTGTCTTTCCGGACATGGTACGATCTGTCGCCAGCAGCAGATGCCGGGTAATGACATACAGGGTGGTTTTGCCAGCCATATTCTGGTGCCGGCCCGCGGTCTCTGCCCGGTGGATGAGCAGAAACTGAAGGCAGCCAATCTTTCCCTGGCAGATATTTCCGTTGTGGCCGATGCCGTGACCACCCCGTATCAGGCGGCGGTTCAGGCCGAAGTCCAGCCGGGTGACCTGGCGATTGTCATAGGGATCGGCGGTGTAGGGGGACATGCGGTGCAGATTGCTCATGCCATGGGTGCTACCGTGGTGGCTATCGATGTCGATCAGGCCAAACTGGATAATATGACCAAGTATGGTGCCGGCCTGACCATCAATGCCCGGGAGGTTCAGGGGCGTGATATGAAAAAGGCTATCACCGCCTTTGTCAAGGAGAAGGGACTGACGCAATTCTGCTGGAAAATATTCGAATGCTCCGGGACAGCGATCGGCCAGGAAACCGCCTATGGCCTGATGACCTATGGAGCAACCCTGTCGGTAGTCGGTTTCACCATGGACAAGCTGGAACTGCGTCTGTCGAATCTGATGGCCTTTCATGCACGGGCTCTCGGCAACTGGGGCTGTCTGACCGAGCTGTATCCGGCCGCTCTCGACCTGGTGCTGGACGGGAAAATTGCACTGACACCCTTTATTGAAAAGCATCCTCTGGATGAGATCAATCAGGTTTTCGCCGCCGCCCATGAGCACAAGCTCACCCGGCGCGCCATCCTGGTTCCCAACCCGTAATTCACAAATAAAGGAGAAAAGACCATGAGTGAAACTCCTCTCAAAGTATCTCTGGAGCGCGACGGCAAACTGCTCCGCCTGACACTGGCCCGGCCAAAGGCCAATATCGTTGACGCTGCCATGATCGCTGCCCTGCGCGCGGCGTTAAGCGAACATCTTCCACAACCACATCTTCAGGCAATCCTCCTGGGGGCGGAAGGTCCGCACTTCAGCTTCGGTGCCAGTGTGGATGAGCATATGCCTGAGTTGTGTGCCGAAATGCTCAGATCGCTGCATGCCTTGGTGCTACAACTGGTAGAGAGCCCGGTTCCCGTTCTTGTTGCTGTTAAAGGGCAATGTCTTGGTGGAGGACTGGAAGTTGTTCTTTCCGGCAATCTTATCTTTGCTGCGCCAGGTGCCATGTTGGGGCAACCGGAAATTAAGCTGGGGATATATGCACCGGCTGCATCTTGTCTGTTGCCGGAGCGAATTGGCCAGGCCCAGGCTGAGGATATTCTCTTCTCAGGGCGCAGTCTCACTGCTGAAGAAGGATTGCGGATTGGTCTGCTGACGGCAATTGCAGAAGATCCTGACCAGGCAGCGCTTGCCTACTATGATCAGCATCTTGCTCCGCTTAGTGCCAGTGCGATCCGATTTGCGGTACAAGCTGCCCGGAGTGATGTGATGAAAAGGATCAGGACAAAGATTGAATTTGTAGAAAAGTTGTATCTGGAGGAGCTGATGGCGACCCATGACGCCGTGGAAGGGCTCACCGCTTTTGTTGCCAAACGGACGGCAGTATGGCAGGATAAGTAACCTTTCTTAAAAGGAGCTTGTCCATGTTGAAAATAGCTATTGTCGGTGCCAGCGGCTACACCGGGCTTGAATTAATCCGCATTCTCTATTGTCACCCGGAGGTGGCCGTTACCTGTCTGACTTCAGAGCAGAGTGCCGGCAAACGAATTTCTGATGTCTTTCCTACTCTGAGGGGACGATGCGATATCGTTCTGGAAAATCTTGAGCCGGTTCGAATCGCTGAGAAAGCGGATATCATCTTCACGGCGTTGCCGCATAAAGCGGCGATGGAAGTTGTGCCGACATTCCTTAAGCTGGGCAAAAAGGTCATTGACCTGTCGGCTGATTACCGTCTTTCTGATCCGGTTGTGTATGGTGAGTGGTACGAACCGCATCTCAATCCGGCCAACCTGAAGAAGGCGGTTTATGGCTTGCCGGAGCTCAGGCGGAACAAGATCAAGTCGGCAAAATTGGTGGCAAATCCCGGCTGTTACCCGACCAGCATTATACTCGGATTGGCTCCGTTGCTGAAAAAGGGGCTGATCGACCCGTCGAGCATCATCGCGGACTCCGCATCCGGCGTCACCGGCGCCGGGAGGTCGGCAAAAGTTGACAGCCTGTATTGTGAGGTAAATGAGGGGTATAAAGCCTACGGGGTCGGGGGAGTACATCGCCATACTCCCGAGATTGAGCAGGAGCTGTCACTGTTGGCCGGGGAGGAGTTAACAATCACTTTTACCCCACATCTGGTGCCAATGGACCGGGGTATTCTTTCAACAATTTACGCAACACCGAAAAAACCGATCAGCACCGAAACCATCGTTCAGCTGTATCAGGATTTTTACCGTGGCGAGCCCTTTGTGCGGGTTCTTCCGCAGGGCAATCTCCCTTCCACCGCTTTTGTGCGCGGCTCCAATTTCTGCGACATCGCACCGCTTGTCGATGCGCGTACCGGACGAATCATAATAGTTTCGGCCATCGATAATCTGGTTAAGGGTGCTTCCGGTCAGGCGGTGCAAAACATGAACCTGGTCTGCGGTTTCCCGGAAACAATGGGGCTGGAGGGTCTTGCGCTGTTCCCCTGAAATAATTCAAGTTATTACCAAACAGACGGCCTTGTCAGCTTTGCTTCCGAGTTTGACAAGGCCTTTCCTGTCAGAAAATATCCGGAAAGTTTTCTTTCCACAATTATCCTCTCTCACTAACACAGTTATTTGTGCCCTCTCACCTTCTAACAAAAATCAAGATATTTTTTCAGATATACGACACCACCTGTCATGCGCTTGCCGGATACTGGTTACACATACAGAGTAATTTGTGTTATCCAAGGAGGCAGGTCATGAGAATTTTCTTTTTGCTACTGGTGGTTGCAATGCTCGCAGGCTGTGGCAGCGGTAATTCCTGTGAAGGTGTTGATACGAGCCAGGCTCCTACCAGCATATCTCACACCAGTTCAAGCACAATATATTATTGGGGTGACTGCAGTCGAGTTTACCCAAATAAATAATCCAAAAAAGTACGTTACAGGAAACGATATGACCAACGGTAATCATGACACCCTCGTGTATCGACTTGCACAGATTCTGATCAAGCTGAACCAGGGAGAGAAGCTTGACCCTTTGGCGCTGGCCGACGAGTTCGGCGTTAATCTGCGTACCGTACAGCGCGATCTCAATGTGCGCTTCGCCTACCTCCCGTTGCAGAAAACCGATGGTCGTTATCACCTTGATCCTGCCTACCTCGGCAAGCTCAGTCCCCGAGATATTGAACGTTTCGCCAGTCTGGCCGGTGTACGTGGCTTGTTTCCGTCTCTTTCTGATGATTTTTTGGGTGATATATTTGATAACCGTATTCAGTCGGCGCTTCTGGTTAAAGGGCACAACTACGAAGATCTTGCCGGTAAAGAAGAAGTGTTCCGCCAGTTGGAGCGGGCTATCGTCGCTCGCTGCCATATCTCCTTCGATTATGCAAATGATGACGGAGATAAATCATATACCGCTGTTGCTCCGTTCAAACTGATGAATCACAAGGGGATCTGGTATCTCGTTGCCCGAGATGGCGACAAGCTCAAAACCTTCTCCTTTGCCAAGATAGAACGGGTAACCCTGCTCGATACCCGCTTTGCCCATGATCCGAAGATGGAGACAATGCTGAAAGAGGAAGACGGCATCTGGCTGGGTGAGGAAAAGAGGGAAATTGTCCTCCAGATTGCCAGGGAGATTGCTGGATACTTCAAGCGCCGCAAGTTGATAGCCAATCAGGTCATCGAAAAGGAACTGGAAGATGGCGGCCTCATCGTCTCGGCCAAGGTTGGTCACGAAAACCAGGTGCTGCCCATCGTGCGTTACTGGATTCCGCATATTCGTATCATAAGTCCGGAGGGATTGCAGAAGGAGCTGGAGAAGGATTTGCGGAATTATCTGGAGCGGGTTGGCTGTTATAAACTCTAAAGGTATCCGAATGTCATAATTGCTGCGGTGAGCTCACTGTGAGAAATAGCATTATGGACTGCCACTATTCTGGCAACATAAATAAATTGACCTCAATGGTGTGCTATAGTATTTTACACTATAAGGAAGAGATATGAACGCCACTCTGTTGTTCCAGCAGAAAGAATCGAAAGACAGCTATGTTCGCGAGATGGTTGTCTGGCGGCTTGGCAAGCCGGTTCCCGGTTGCCGCCACTTGTTCAAATTTCGCCTCTACTTTGGCACGAACAACGGTGAATGACTCGTTCGTTACGACAATGAACGCGGCAAGGGTGATCACAAACACATCAGAGGCACAGAGTTTCCGTACATCTTCCGAACGCTGGAAACGACTTTTGCCGACTTTCTTGCTGACATCGAGACTATTTTAAATGAGGACAAAACGCCATGAGAGATTTGAACATTGAAATAAAGAGCTGGGACGAATCCAACAAAGAAACCGCCGCAATTTTTCAACAGTTTGACAAGGGCATCTTCCCGACGCAGCCAATTGAGCGGATATACTTCCACGATTTCAAAACCCTCTTGCGCTACATCACCCCCAAACGGCTTGTTCTCCTTGAAACGCTCCACACTTCCGGTGCTATGAGTGTAAACGCCCTGGCGAAGCTCCTGCAACGCAGCTATGCAAATGTCCACGAGGATGTAAAGACCCTTGAATCGGTAGGATTGATCGAACGCGACGAACTAAAGCGAGTGTGTGTGCTGTGGAATGAGATTGAAACGACGCTCAGGTTGGCAGCATAACCTCTTTGGAGAAAGTACGGATGACCCGATAAAGATTCTTCCCATTTGACTTTTTTGCGTCTTCGCGCCTTCGCGTGAGATGAATTGCCGTTTTTGAAGTGAAGTTCAGTTAACTCCTGCCACAAATACCCCCCCACAAAAATAATTTTAAAATACGACACCACCTGTCATCAGCATGGCGGATACTGTAATCACACAAGAGCTTTTTGTGATCTTCTGCCTTCGGGCTGGAAAGGGGGATGGAGATGCTGTTCGGGATGATTCATTCAAATGTGTTATTCAGTGGATGGGGTCGATGCATAACTGGCCAAAGCTACATTCAACCGGAAGAAACCTTGCTTCTAAATTGACTTTAATTTACAATCGCTCCGCTTTTCAGACTGTTGACCTAATGCATGAAACTCTAACCTACCCCCATAACGCAGAGGGTTCCCCGGAAAAACAAAATGATTGAGGGCGACCGCGAAACGGGCACAATTTATGCTTTTCCGGCCATCCCCCCGTTTAGTCGTGTTGACCGGTTCACGCGCACGTGCGCGGGGGGCTGGTCATCTAGCAGTAGGACGGAAGGTAGTATCACGTGACAATGCCGATTCGTAGATAGGTCGCGTTATTAGCCTTATCAACGCGACATTTTGCCTGAAATCAAAAACTGCCTGTGATATGAAAAAAGGCGTAAACGTTATTTACCGGGAGATGGAGTGAATCGATGAGCAAAGGAAAAAACCTCCGCATCAGAAACAGCACCACCGAATTTCTGATTTTTTCCAAGCAGGCCGGGGAAAATAGTATTGAGGTGCGTGTTGAGGATGAGACTGTCTGGTTGACGCAGAAGCTTATTGGTGTGCTGTTTGAAAAGGGGCGCAGTACCATTACTGAGCATCTGAAAAACATCTTTGAAACCGGGGAACTTGATGAGAATTCAGTATGTCGGGAATTCCGACACACTGCCGAGGACGGCAAGGAATACAACACCAGGTTCTACAACCTCGATGCCATTATTTCTGTCGGGTATCGTGTCAACTCAGCACGGGCAACGCAGTTCCGTCAGTGGGCCACCTCTATTCTGCGTGATTTCGCCATCCGTGGCTATGTGCTGGACAAGGAACGTCTCAAAAACGGCGCATTTTTCAGCCAGGAATATTTTGATACCCTTCTTGCAGAAATCCGTGAAATCCGGGCCAGCGAGCGAAAGTTCTACCAGAAAATCACTGACATCTATGCTACGGCCATGGATTACCTCGCTGATTCCGAAATCACCCGATCCTTTTTTGCTACGGTGCAGAACAAACTGCATTTTGCTATCCATGGGCAGACCGCCGCAGAGCTTATCGTGCAGCGTGCTGACCACAAAAAAGAGCGCATGGGGTTGACCACCTGGAAGAACGCCCCGGACGGCAAGATCATCAAAACCGATGTCGTGATTGCCAAGAATTACCTGAATGAAAAAGAGTTGAAGTCGCTTGATCGCTTTGTCACCATGTACCTTGACTATGCCGAAGACCAGGCGGAACGCAACATCCCTATGACCATGGAAGATTGGGCCGGCAAGCTGAATGCCTTTTTACAGTTCAATGAACGGGAAATTCTTGACAACCCCGGCAAAGTTTCCCAGGAAATTGCCAAGGCATGTGCGGAAAGTGAATTTGAAAAGTACCGCATTGTGCAGGACAGGTTGTATGAATCGGATTTTGATAAACAGATCAAGCGGCTACTGGAAGGGGCTTGAGGGAAATCGAGGAAACACATTTCGCGGATCAGGAGAAAATAATGAGCGAAACAGTTCAAAAAGGCCCCGACGAAAAATATTGTTCGGAATGTGGTGCCATTATCAAAGCCAAGGCAGAGATCTGCCCCAAATGTGGTGTGCGGCAATCGTCCCCTTTTGCAAACTTTGCTGCAGTGGCCCCGAACGGTAAAAGCAAACTGGCAGCCGCGTTATTTGCATTTTTTCTTGGCGCTTTCGGGTTTCATAAGTTTTACCTGGGACGTGTCGGCATGGGTATTATTTACCTGCTGCTCTGCTGGACGTTTATACCAGCCGTTCTGGGTGTTATCGAGGGCATTCTGTTCCTGGTCATGAGCGACGAGGATTTCATTCGGAAGTACGGCACAATCTGACCTTCTGGTAGAGGTTTTCACATGGTACTTTCATCATCAGAAATACGTGAACTCAGGGGAGCAAAAGGCCTTCTTGAAAACCCTGGCCTCGCAGCAAAAGTCAGCAATTACGTTGGTACTCCCATCGAAATGGGACTCAAAAAACTTCCCCAAGCATGGAGTGCGGCCGTCAATGACGTCACGCGAAAATCAATCGAGAAGGCGCTCGACATAGCGTTGCTCTCCATTGATAAAAAGGATCGGGGAACATCTTCGAACTGGTGGCACAAGCTTGCCGTGATCGCGACCGGAGCCGGAGGAGGCGCCTTTGGACTGCCGGCTTTGGCAATAGAACTGCCGATATCAACAACGATCATGCTTCGATCCATTGCGGATATCGCCCGCAGTGAAGGAGAGGATTTGCATTGTGCTGCAGGCAGGCTGCAATGCGTTCAGGTACTGGCGCTTGGCGGCAAAGCAAAGAGCGACGATGGGGCGGAATCAGGCTATTTTGCGGCACGGGCTGCGCTTGCCAAGTCGATCTCGGAAGCGGCAGCACATCTGACCCGGCAGGGGCTGTCGCAGCATGGGGCGCCTGCCATTATCAGGTTGATTTCCCAGATTACCTCGCGCTTTTCCATTGTCGTCTCGGAAAAAGCGATCGCTCAGGCAGTGCCTGTAGTAGGGGCATTGGGAGGCGCTGTTATAAACACATTATTTATTGATCACTTTCAGGACATGGGAAGAGGGCATTTTGTTGTTCGCAGGCTGGAGCGGCTTTATGGCCAGGAAGAGGTCCGCCGCTTGTATGTAGAGTTGTGATTGGGAAGCGACTACGACCAGAAAAAACATGTGCATGATAGCGGCTCATCTCTGCAAAATCAGAGAGGGCCGCTTTTTTTGTCACGGCAGGCATAACGTGGCAAAATAAAAAACCATAAATTGGCCGAGTATAAAATAAAAATATACTGTCACTAAGCGGCTTTTGCGTATCTGGGAGTCAGTAGTTATTTATCCAGCACCTCACGCACCTTTGACGTCAGTTCAGACAGTGGGAACGGTTTTTGGATGAAATGCACACCTTCGTCCAGTACGCCGTGGTGAGCGATTACATTGGCCGAATATCCCGACATGAACAGGCTCTTGAGTTGAGGTTTGAGTTTCAGGAGTTCATCAACCAGGTCACGGCCATTCATGTCGGGCATGACTACATCTGTCATCACCATGTGAATCGCAAATAACTGCTCCCTGAACTTGCGGATGGCTTCATCGGCGGTTCCTGCCATTATGACCGTGTAGCCCTGCCCTTCAAGCATCATGGCGGCCATTTTCAAAATGGCCGGTTCGTCCTCCACGAGCAGAATGGTCTCAGTACCCCGAAGATCCGGTCCAGGCTCAGCATCATTCAGCGCCTCACAATTCTCATCGATATGTCGAGGAAGATAGATCGTGAAGGTTGTTCCTTGCCCCTGTTCACTTTGTACATTGATGAAACCGTTATTCTGCTTGACGATTCCGTATACCGTGGCAAGTCCGAGACCAGTGCCCTCACCAACCCCTTTAGTAGTGAAAAATGGTTCAAAGATGTGAGTCATCATTTCTTTATCCATACCGCTACCGTTATCGCTTACAGATAACCGTACATACTCTCCTGGTTCAACATCTGTGTAGGTGATGCAGTCAGTAACGTCAACGGTGCAGTTTGTCGTCTCAATGGCAATTCTACCCAAATCGCGGATGGCATCACGGGAGTTGACGCAGAGATTGGCCAGCATCTGGTCTATCTGGGACGGGTCTGCCTTGACCCGCCAGAGATTCGCTGATGACTGCAAGGTAAGATTAATATTCTCACCTAAGAGGCGTTGCAGCATTTTGAGCATCCCCGTAATGGTCTCGTTCAGGTTAATAACCTTTGGGGCAATCGTCTGCTTGCGGGCAAAGGCCAGTAATTGCCGGGTGAGGTCAGCGGAACGTTCGGCTGCCTTTCGAATTTCAATGAGGTTGTCATAGACTGGTTGTGATGGTTCCAACCTCATCATCGCCAGTTCAGAGTAGCCAATAATAACCCCCAGCATGTTATTAAAGTCGTGCGCCACGCCCCCTGCCAACTTCCCAACCGCTTCCATCTTCTGGGACTGCAGGAGTTGGTTTTCAAGCTTGGCCTTCTCCTCCTCGGCAAGCAGCCGTTCACTGATTTCAGATGCCAGTTCTCTGTTCTTTGCGTCAACAGCTTCCTCTCGAAGGAGAGTTTCTTCCAGACTTGCCTTTAACAGAGCATTATTTGTGTTAAGTCGCACCAGAATAAACATGCCAACAACAATGAACAGAGCCAGTCCACCAGTCGTATAGAGAAGCTGCCGTGGCGAGCGGAAATCAAACTGCTCTGAGGGAGGGATTACAGTCAGCAGCGAAAAGGGGGTATCCTTGACCGGAAAGAGTATTGCGTATGCAGGCCGATCACCGCTACCGTTATCATGAGCCGGTAGCGGATAGAACTTTCCTGGTTGGATATCTTCAGGCAATGAGGTGCTGTAAGATGTCAGGAGAGGTTTGATGGCGGAAGGAATATGCAGATATTCTTTCCCATAGACGATGACATCGGGGAAACGTGACGAGGTATTTTGTGATTCAAAGAAGTACTTATACATTTCAGAGAATGATATCCAGCCCATGACCTGTCCTACATACCGCTCCTTGAAGAAGGAGGGGACTGAGATGATGAGACGTAGCTTTTCTTCCTCTTTGTCGCAGATAAATACAGGCTTTATACTGATTGGAGATATGTATTTAAGCCAGTCACGCGCTTTACTCCAGTTCTGCTCCGGCGAACGGCTGTCGTTGAGCAGTCGGCCAGCTTTGTCCACAAAAACTATGCGCTCGAACATGGGATGATTGTCCAGATTCTTCTTCTTGCGCACATCGTCAAAATGTTCGGTAACAATCAGGATGCTCGCCTGCAGGCCGTATTCCATCGACATACCGAGGGCCTTGTTTTCGAAATAGGCCTTAAACTCCCTGCTTTCGGCAAGTTCTTTCAGAAAATGTTGCTGCTCTGAAAGAAAGTAGCCGAATGCGGTTGCACGTCGTTCGCTAACATAAGAGACCTGCTTTAGGGCTGTTTGCTGGAGGGCAACTTGGGAGCGGTACTGGGAAATAACCAGATAAAAAATGGCAATCAACAGTCCCACACCGATGGAAGCTATTGCTATTTTGCTTAAAACCCTCAGCGGTTTAAGAATTTTTTTCATCAATGAGCCCTTCCTGTCTTTATTTAAAAAATTCGGGAAAAAAGGCAAAAGCTGTGGGGTAATACTTTTTTACAATCTGGGCATAACTTCCGTCTTTGCGGCATTGAAGTAAAAACTTGTCAAATGCCTCGCGCAACTGGTTAGAATTCTTGTGGAAAGCAACAGCCATTTCTTGTCGCGGCGAGATTGGCCCGATGATCTTTATCTTCCCAGGCCACTTTTCCATGGCAATAAGGGCATCAGGAACGTCGAGGATGGTTGCCTCAGCTTCGCCCCGGATGATGGCGGGTGCAAGCTCGTTCAGACCGCCGGAGAAGCAGATTACGTCTGCACCGGTTGCAGTGAGACTGTAAAGGTCTGGATCAAGGCATGTTTTTTTTAGAGCAAGTACCTTTCGCCCTTTGATTAACAACTTTGCCTCTTCAATGTCACGATTGATCTGTCTTGATGGTTTGATCGGTTTTATTTTCGAGTCTGCCCGGGCTACCAACCAGATTTGGCTGGGAAAAGTGGGGTGAGAAAAGTTCACTAATTTCTGTCGCCACGGAAGTATGGTAAACCCATTTGCGACCAGATCACCTTTTACCGGAGTCTTTAAAATAATTTCCCCTTGGGCAATTACTTTTTTGCCGATGAGGTCTTCTACTACTGTATCCCAGTCGGTTTTCACATACTGGTATCGCACGCCCAGTGATTTTGCAAATTTTTGTATCAGTTCTACGTCCATTCCGTCTCCGTCTCCGGTCACAAAGTTCGCATAAGGAATGCCGAGATGCCGTAAGAGCCCACTTTTTCTTACATCTGCAAGATCTCCAGCCACTGCCGTTTTCATAAACAGCATACACGTCAAAACAGCCAATAAAATCGTGATCCAGCAACGATTTGAATTATTCTTGAACATAATTAAGACCTCCTACTTGAAATATCGTCGTTTCAATGTGTTCGCGGGAATACAATTCGGGGACCAGGACGTCGATACTGGTATGCGCACTCAATATGACAGGAACCCATCGGACCTTCCCGAAACTGAGAGTACTATTTGTTAGCGGGACTTCTTAGATAAAGATACGTTACCAGCAAGTGTAACAGAGCTGTTGGTAAATGCAATAAGCGCCACATTTACCTCAAAGCCCCGTTCCTCAAGTCCCTCTGCGCTCAATGCCGCAATCTCAACATTTCATTACGGAGCCACTTTCGATAGTGTGTCAATAGTTGCACATATTCTCTATACGGTGTATGTATACAGTATAAATCTAAAATCGTGGTGAATTATGGAACCTATCGTCACTTATAAAGAGCGCTGCCGGCGCTGTTATTCCTGCGTTCGAAGCTGTCCGGTCAAGGCCATCAAGGTTGACAGCGGATTTGCGCAGATCATGTACGACCGCTGCATCGGCTGCGGCAATTGCCTCGCCTGCCCGCAAAACGCCAAGGTTGTGGTTGACCGCATGGTCAAAACACAGGAGATGCTGACTTCAAATGCTCCGGTCGTGGCGGTACTCGGCAGTTCATTTCCGGCATTTTTTCATGACCTGCGCCCCGGTCAGTTGGTTGCTGCCCTGAAAAGCCTTGGTTTCAGCGAAGTCCACGAGGGGGCATACGGTGCCCGCATGATTGCCGGCAGTTACCGGGATGCACTCAACATATCTGAACAGCCGCTGATCTCATCGCATTGTCCGGCAGTTGTTGACCTGATTGAACGCCATTACCCGACATTAGTGCCGAATCTCATGCCGATTGTTTCACCAATGATTGCCATGGGGCGCTTCATAAAAAGCGTTCTTGGCAATGAAACCCGGGTAGTGTACGTAAGCACCTGCGTTGCAGCGAAATTCGAAATCGAGGGAGAGGCCTCCGGAGCGATAGATGTTGTGCTTACCTATCAGGAGATTGATAAACTTCTCAAAAACAGAGGCATCACTCCGGCTACTCTTTCTGAAATACCGTTCGACGGGGTTGATCCGGGTGCTGGACGGCTGTTTTCGCTTACTGGCGGCCCCCTTAAGGTTTTTGATATTCCGACCGACTTTCAGGACAATGAAACCATCAGCGCCGAGGGTGAGGCCCACATTATCGGCATTGTTCGTGACCTGGCTGCAGGCCGGATTTCGCCGGTTTTCGTCGACCTTCGTTTCTGTGATGGAGGTTGTGTTGATGGGCCGACGCGCGATAAAGAGCTTAACCATTTTTACAAACGCAAACTTATCGTCTGTCACAACAGCGCCGCTCCAGCGTATGACACTGCAGCACATTATCGTTCAACCGCTCTCATGCCCGCTTTGTCCCGTACGTATTCAGACAAATCACGGAAGCTTGCAGCCCCCGGCAAGGATGATATCAAGCGTATCTTGCATTCAACAAATAAATTTACGCGAGGAGACGAGCTTAACTGCCGTGCCTGCGGGTACAACAGCTGCAGGGAACTTGCAGTTGCTGTATTTCAAGGACTTGCAGATATTGAAATGTGCCTTCCCCGTAATATGCAGCTGATAGATGAAGAGCGTGGCTATCTGAAGCAGCGCTACGAATTGGTGCAGCGAGAGCTTGATCGACAGGCTGGCGACGACACGATTGTCGGTAGCGACCCTGGAATAAGGGAGGTAATGGAACTGATTCATCAGGTGGCCCCCACGCCGACAACCGTGCTGATCAGCGGTGAGACCGGTACCGGAAAAGAGCTGACAGCCCGGGCTCTTCATCGCCAAAGCCAACGGAATGATAAGCCGCTCATGACGGTCAACTGCACGACTCTGACAGACTCACTCCTTGAAAGCGAATTATTCGGCCACAAAAAAGGTTCGTTTACCGGAGCTATCTCCGACAAGAAGGGGTTATTTGAGGCGGCCAATGGCGGCACCATTTTTCTGGATGAAATTGGCGACATCACGCCAAAGCTTCAGGCGGAGCTACTGCGGATACTGGACCTTGGCGAAGTCCGCCCGGTCGGCGGCGTCGTGGTTAAAAAGGTGGATGTACGCTTGATCGCTGCCACCAACAAGGACCTGGAAGCGGGTGTACGGGAAGGATGGTTTCGAGAAGATCTGTATTACCGACTTAATGTTTTCTGCATTGAGCTGCCGCCGCTGCGGAAACGGCCTGAGTCAGTGCCTGAACTGGCGCAACATTTCCTCGATAAGGCCAGAAAAAAACTCAATAAATCTATCGTCGGCATCGAAGACCGTGCTGTTAAGGCCATGCAGTCCTACCCATGGCCGGGAAATATACGTGAGATGCAAAATGTCATTGAGCGTAGTGCTGTTCTGGCAAAAGACGGCGTAATCCGGCTGGAAAATCTCCCCACAGTTTTTACAACCACCTATGAATCCTGCCTTGATATCAACGTCAAGCGGCGGCGCGTATCATTTAAGGCAGAGCGGGAACTGCAGGTCGTTCGTACCGAGAAAAATATTATTGCTCGTTATCTTGACGAGAGCAATGGCAACGTAGCGAAAGCGGCTCGCCTGGCAAATGTGCCCAGGCGAACATTTTACCGTCTTCTTGAGAAGCATGGCATTGTGGTCATCCGGCGCCCAAAAAGCTTTTCCCATTAATCGCCGACATACGAGTAATGAAATATCGACACACCTGTTTCAAAGCAGTGTATACTTTTGGCCACAATGTGTCATATTTGACACATAATTTTTAGCACGTGACTAGAAGACAAAGCGGATCTTTTTATAACATGCTGATATTAATTAACTAATTTTTTAATTAAAGACTTGGCACGATATTGGCTAATGTATACAGCAGAACTGTTCATACTTAAATCGGAACACGTCATATTACATACAGAGAGGTGCAACAGCCATGGGAAGAATGAGAGAGAATCCACGTTACAATGTCATTTCAATGAGGGTCAGCGATGAGGAGCGCGACCATCTGGATACGCTGATGAAAACAACGCACAAGAGTATCTCGGATATCATGCGCGAAGCGATGGAATATTTTTCCGCCCACTATGAGCAGGAAGAATTGAACAGCAAAGCAGCATAATAAAACAAAGCACATTTAGAACGCATTGAGGCGGTGATATTGTCACCGCCTCAATGCGTTCAGTTGATCGTAATTTCAAACTGCTCCTGGTGGAATCCCGGCTTCGCCCGTACAGTAATTCTTTTTTTGAATTTCTTTTCCAGCTCCTCAAGCCCACGACGCTCCTCATCATAGAGAAGGTCAGCAACGTGCGGATGTACGGTTACCGTTGCCTTGGTGCCGCGAACATCAAGCATTTCCCGCCGCAATTCACGGAATATTTCATGGCATACTGTTGTTTTTGATTTGATATAGCCACGTCCTTCACAGTAACTGCACGGCTCACACATCATCCGGCTGATATTCTCGCGAACACGTTTTCTCGTCATCTCCACAAGGCCAAGTTCAGAAATTTTCAGAATATTTGTCTTTGATTTATCTACTTTCAGGGCTTCTTCGAGAGCGCCATAGACTTTTTCCCGATTCACCTCTTTTTCCATATCGATAAAGTCAATAATTATAATTCCGCCAATGTTGCGCAAACGGAGTTGGTACGCAATCTCCTTGACCGCCTCAAGATTTGTTTTCAAGATGGTGTCTTCCAGATTGTGTTTGCCGACATAGCGACCGGTGTTGACATCAACGGCACTCAACGCTTCGGTTTGCTCAATAATGATATAGCCGCCCGACTTCAGCCAGACCTTTCTCCCCAATGCGCGGCTGATTTCGACTTCCAGTCCGTAATGATCAAATATCGGCTCATCTTCATCATAGAGTTCGATCGTATATTTCATTTTTGACGCAAAAGTTGATATAAAATGAACAATCCGGTCGTAATCCACCTGCGAGTCGACAATAATTTTATCGACCTGCTCGGTAACAATATCCCGAACCACTTTCTGAACGACATCCAGGTCGGAATGCAGCAGTGAAGGCACCGCACCCTTTGCCTGCCGGAGGGAAATATCCTCCCAGACAGTCGTCAGGTAGAGCATGTCGGCAATCAAATCATCCTCGCTCTTCCCTTCCGAAACTGTTCTCACAATGTAACCGGAACCCGGTTTTTTGAGGCGTTCAACAATTTCCCTCAGTCGCTCGCGCTCTTCCTCGTCCTCTATTCTTCGTGAAATGCCGATATGATCCACCGTCGGCATATAGACCAGATGGCGGCCAGGCAGGGAAATATGAGAAGTAATCCGGGCTCCCTTGGTGCCGAGCGGCTCCTTGGAAATCTGTACCAGCAGCTCCTGCCCCTCCTGCAACAGGTCCTCAATGGGGTGGAGCGGCCGGTATTCGGGCCTGTCGCTACCCTCCTGATCTTCGCTTGGCTCATCGTCCTTTTTACTTCCGGCATACAGAAGCGACTCGTACTCTTCAATGGCGTCGAACACATCCGCCACATACAGAAAAGCGGCCTTTTCGAGGCCGATATCGACAAAAGCGGCCTGCATCCCCGGCAACACACGAACAACGCGCCCTTTGTAAATATTCCCCACAATTCCCTTTTCGCGACTGCGTTCGATATAAAGTTCGGCAATAGTACCGTTCTCAATGAGCGCAATGCGGGTTTCGTGGGAAGCGGCATTAATGACTAACTCAGCTCCCATAGTGGTTTTCTCCGTTTACCTGAAATATATGAACTATAAAAATGTATGTAATTATTGAGCAACAGCCAATTTCAAATCATAAATGCTGTCAAAGCGACGAAAGCATATCACCAGTATGTTGAGGAGCCGAAGACGGCGCTTTGATCTGGAATTGGTGCAAAGATGACTTCCAGCTTCTGAACCTGGATGTCGTCTCCCTGAAGCGATTCGATCCCGGTAATGGCACGGGCGTATTCAACCGGTTTGCCCCGTTTGGCAACAAGCTCGATTGTATGGCCATCGGCACGGAGTGACACTGTTTCGCCCCTCAGGTCGACCGCTTGGGTCTGTCCCTTTTTAGTCCGCCGAATGACAAAGGTACTCTGTGCCAAAAACTGCTCACATTGTTTCATTAACTCGTTCGGATCAGCACCGGCTAAGGTTATTCGATAGCGGGTAGCATCAATCAAGGTTGAGATAGATGGTGATTTGGCGTCAATCTCTTCTGAATCAAGAATCCGCAGCCCTTCCGGCAGTACGGCATTAAGACGCTCCTGCACTTCCGGGGCCGTGATGCCGGCGGCAACAATCATATCCATGTACTCAGCCTGCGATTCCACTCCAACGGAAGTCGCCGTACCAAACGAGAAGCGTGGATGCGGATGAAAGCCGAGCGAAAAGAGGATCGGCACGTCACCTCTGCTGACGGCACGGGTGAAAACGGTAATAAGCTCAAGATGACTTAAATAGCGCATGACACCGGTTTTGGAAAACCGGAGGCGCATCCGGGCGGCCGTCGACTCAACAGCCGTGATATTCTGGCGCTGCGGAAGTTCTGCCGGAGGGGAAATCCGGTTTGTCACGACGGTAAAATCGCAAACTCCACAGGCGCTGCAACTGCCGTCACGACAATCTTTCGTGGCCGCTTCTGCGAGAGCTTTCTCCCGCTCATCCAGCAAAAACTTTTTCGTTACACCGCAGTCAAGATGGTCCCACGGCAGTATTTCATCCGACGCACGACGGCGAAGATACCATTCCGGCTCGACTCCGCAATCAACAAACGCTTGCTGCCACCGTTGCAGAGAAAAATGTTCGCGCCAGCCATCAAAGCGGCAGCCTAGCTCGACGGCACGGATCAGCACCGGGGCAAGGCGGCGGTCACCACGGGCAAAAACACCTTCCATGAATGAAAGTGGTGCATCCTGCCATTTAAACTTCAATTTGCGCTTCTTGAGGTCACAGTGCAGCTGGTACTGGAGATCAGTGGTTTCCTGCGAGGATATCTGCGGCTCCCACTGGAACGGCGTATGCGCTTTCGGCACAAAAGTACTGACGGCGACATTAACATCCCCGGAGACTCCGCTCCCTTTCGCCTGATCCTTAACCTGTCGGGCAAGGATCGCAATCTGGGCTATGTCATCAGCGGTTTCGCCCGGTAATCCGATCATGAAATAGAGCTTGATCAAACGCCATCCGGCATGGTAGATCGCCGCAGCTCCTGTGACAAGGTCAGCCTCGCAGATCCCCTTATTGATAACGCGCCGCAACCGGTCGCTGCCGGCCTCAGGCGCCAGGGTGAAACCGGTCTTGCGTACTTTTTTTATTTCGTCGATCAGTTCATCCGACAGGCTCCCGACTCTCAGGGAAGGGAGCGATACCGCTACCCGGTCCTCGGCATAGCGTGCCATAAGTTCGGTTACCAACGGGGTAATACAGGAATAATCGCCAGTGGAAAGGGACAGCAGCGATATTTCGTCATAGCCGGTAGCTTTGAGCGATTTTTCTATGACATTCAGAATCGTCTCCGGTGAGCGCTCACGCAACGGACGGTAGACATAGCCTGCCTGGCAGAAACGACAGCCGCGGGTGCAGCCGCGAGCAATTTCCACTGCTACCCGATCATGAATAGTCTTCATAAACGGCACAACGGGAGAATCCGGATAGGGAGCCGAGTTGAGATCAGCGAGGAAGCGGCGGCGGACAGATGTGTAGTCTGATTTAAGAGGGGCGATTTCTGAAAGGGTACCGTCTGAAGTATACTTCGGCTCAAAGAACGAGGGAATATAGACTCCTTCAATCTGAGAGAGCCGCTCAAGCAGCCGGGCCTTGTTCTCACCGTTTTTTTTTGCTTCCCGTACGGCCAGGGCGATTTCCAGCGTAGCCTCTTCACCATCCCCCAGCAGTACCGCGTCAAAGAAAGGAGCCAGTGGTTCCGGATTATAGGCGCATGGGCCTCCGGCAATAATGAGCGGATATGATTCCTCCCGGTCGCTGGCAAGGAGTGGAATACCGCTCAAGCGGAGCATGGAGAGAATATTCGTGTAAGAAAGTTCGTATTGCAGGGTAAACCCGACAATGTCACAGGCTGCCAGTGGAGTAGCAGTTTCAAGCGTTGCCAGGGGACTTCTCGCGGCCAGCATCTCTGTTTCCATGTCAGGCCAGGGAGCAAAAACGCGCTCTGCGGCAATCCCCTCCGCTTCATTCAAGATGTGATAGAGAATCCGCAGGCCAAGGTGACTCATGCCAACTTCATAGACATCAGGAAACGCCAGGGCAACGCGTACGTCGGCATCAACCGTGCGAATGGAGCCCATTTCGCCGCCCATGTAGCGGGCAGGTTTTTCAACTGCGAGAAGGTTCATTAATGAAATTCAGTTCTTATGCGAGATAGAGAAGGTCTGGAAATATAACAAATCAGTCAGCGGTATGCAAGTTAAATAGCCGTATTTACCAATGAAATAGCGGGAGCGACCACCCGCGCTTGCACTTTTTCCGCTGGTCGCTTATCATGCCGCAGACAGATTTTTCGCAACACCATCAAAAAGTATGTGAGGCCGGTATGAATTCACGTAAAACGATATGTCCGATATGATTATCAGACGCGCGGCGACCGGCACATCCTCTGCAAACCCCCGGCAGGCTGCCTGTGAAACCCTTTTACGCATCAGGAAAGAAGGCGGTTTTGCCGACCGCCTGATCGACATTGAGCTCTCCAACGGCGCGTTAACCGGACCGGATCGGGGGCTGTATGCCGAACTGGTGTTCGGTGTGCTACGCCGCCAGGGGACTCTGGATCATATTCTCCAACAGCTGCTTGAAAAACCGATGATTGAGCTTGACCCGCTGGCGCTCGTTATCCTGCGTATCGGCCTGTATCAGCTGACCTGCCTTGACCGCATTCCTGAATCGGCCGCAGTAAACGAATCGGTTAACCTGGCGAAGCTGATCACACCAGGCACGAGCGGCCTGATCAATGCCGTGCTGAGAAACTACCTGCGCCGCCGCGATACGATCAGTTTTCCTGATATCAGCACCCATCCGGCGGCGGCGATAGCAGCACGGCATTCCCAGCCGGAATGGCTGGTCGAGCAATGGCTTGACCAGCTTGGCGCTGCCGAGGCCGAACAACTGGCAGAAGCCTCTTCTCAGCACCCCCCGCTGACGCTGCGCGTCAACACGCTCCGCTCCAGTCGCGACGAATTGCTGCGCGAGTTTACCCGGCAGGATATTGATGCGAGCTCCTGCCGCTATTCACCGGACGGCATAACTCTTGTCGGGCGGCATACCATCACCGCGCTGCCCGGTTTTGCTGCCGGCCTGTTCGCCGTTCAGGATGAAGCGTCACAACTGGCTGGCCGACTGCTGGGCGCCGAACCGGGAGAGCGGATCTGGGATGCCTGCTGCGCCCCCGGCGGAAAAACCTGCCACATAGCACAGCAGATGGATGACCGTGGAGAGCTGATCGCAACCGATATATCCCGGTCAAAGCTGACTATTGTCCGGGACAATCTCCGCCGGCTTGGCATGAGCAGTGTTACAACAGCTGTTGCGGACCTGCACCAACCCGATACGTTTCCAGGCGGCGACTTTGATCGCATCCTTCTGGACGCACCTTGCTCCGGACTTGGTATTATACGCCGCAATCCGGAGGCCAAGTGGCGGCTCTTTTCCGGCGATATCACCCGTCTCGCCGCTGTTCAGAAAACCCTTTTGAAGAATGCTGCCACCAGATTGAAGCCGGGCGGGACAATGCTCTATTCAACCTGTTCAACCTCGGAAGCGGAAAATGAGCTTGTGGTGGAGGATTTTCTTTTGCACCATCCCGGATTCGTGCTGGAAAACCTGAACGACCTTTTTCCTGAATGGGGTGACCTGATTGCATTTTACGGCATGTTCAGAGTCTGGCCTCACAAACATGGCATGGACGGTTTCTTCGCCGCACGATTAAAACGATTGTAAATAAAACTTGGAGCCTTTACATGAAAAAAATTGCGCCATCCATCCTTTCCGCCGACTTTTCCCGTCTTGGTGATGAAATCCGTGCTGTTGAGGCGGCAGGGGCCGATTACATCCATATCGATGTCATGGATGGTCATTTTGTTCCCAACATCACGATCGGTCCGCTCATTGTCGCAGCGGTCCGCAAGGTAACGTCGCTGACGCTGGACGTCCACCTGATGATCGAGAATCCTGACCTCTATATCCCGGATTTTGCGGCGGCCGGCTCCGATATCATAGTCATACACGCAGAAGCTACCAACCACCTGCATCGCAGCATACAGTTGATCAAATCCTTCGGAAAAAAAGCCGGCGTAGCACTCAACCCGGCGACACCGTTGCATGTTCTTGATTACATCATCGATGATCTGGATCTGGTACTGCTGATGACCGTCAACCCAGGATTTGGCGGCCAAAACTTTATCGAAGCCTGCCTTCCGAAAATCCATTCATTACGGGCACTTCTTGACAGTCGTGGTTCTGAAGCAGAACTTGAAATTGACGGGGGGGTCAAACCGGCAAACATAGCCCGGATCTCACACGCGGGTGCGGATGTTTTTGTCGCCGGCAGTGCTGTTTTTGGAGCGACTGATTATGCGGCAATAATTTCGGAAATGAAGCGCCTGGCTCATGAACCACTGCTCTAATTTTTGTCAGATTTCCGCAGAGATAGACGTTTTATTAATTGAGTTTCAAGATAAGTTCGTATAAAATGCTCCGCTATGTCTACTAGTGTGCTGATCATAGATGATTCCGTTACCGTCAGGGAGCAGATCATCAAAACGCTTGAATCGTTCCGGCTCTTCAGCCGCTATTATCAGGCAGAAGACGGCCTTGAAGGATTTAAGAAGCTATTATCGTCTCAGGTGGATATCATTCTCTGTGACCTGGAGATGCCTCGCATCGATGGCTTTAAATTTCTGAGTATGCTTAAAGCCCGGCCGGACCTCCAAGACGTCCCGGTTATCATCCTGACCGGAATGAACGACCGGGAGCGCAAGATCAAGGGCCTTGAACAGGGCGCCAGCGATTATATCACCAAGCCGTTTGACCATGAAGAACTGGTTGCACGGGTTAAAGTCCATCTCAAAATAAAAAAACTGCAGGATGATCTGAAACGCTCAAACGAACTGCTGCTTGAGCTTTCAAACACCGACCACCTGACAGGGCTTTTCAATCGCCGCTACATGATGGAAGCGCTCGAAAAAGAGGTGCAGCGCTCTATTCGCAAGGGTGGCAACCTGTCGCTCATCATGCTTGACATTGATAATTTTAAACTTGTTAACGACAGTTTCGGCCATCTGCAGGGAGATGTCGTTCTGCAGAGAGTGGCATTGCAGCTGCAGAAAGAGTTGCGCAGCTATGACTGTGCCGCCCGATACGGTGGTGAAGAGTTTGTCGCCATTCTGCCGGATTCAACCCTGAAGGAATCGGTTTTTGTTGCCGACCGCATTCGCCTTGCGGTGCAGGGCACCAGGTTCAGCGGACTGCTTTCACCACTCAGCATTACCGCAAGCATGGGAGTCGCCTGCTTTTCGCAGAAGGACTCAGCGACGGTTGATGGTTTTATCAAACAGGCTGATGATGCCCTGTATCGGGCAAAAGCCAACGGCAGAAACCGGGTCGAGTTCCATGACCCTGATGGTATACCAATTTCAAATCAAAGATAAAATCAAGGTGCCGAAGACGAGCCAACGATGATGGCATTTTGATTTGGAATTGGAATTACGAACATGGTTACTTCTGAAACCGCGTTCACATAGCAGGTCAGATATTTTTTGCGGCATCAAGCATGCCCCTGTTGTACACTCAGGCGCCACCCGTCCTCAGCCGTTTTTCTGAAGACAGGTGGCGCTTGAGTATTAGACGTTGCAAGGAGTTCTTGATGCATACAGGTTATTCCAATTCCAGATCAAGGATGATATCAAGGCGGCGAGGATTGAGGCTGCGAGGCGTACAGGACAGTACGTTGAGCAGCCGAAGACAAGCCAACGCAGATAGGGTCTTGATCTGGAATTGGTGTTACAGATGTTTGGCTGCAGGCATTCTCGTGCTCTGCAGCACTTTGGCTGCTATGGCGACTTCATTCAGCAGAATTGATGAACCACCCCTTTCTGAACGCTGGTTCGGAATTTTTGTAAACAGTGAACGGGTTGGATTTTACCGGCAACGGACCGAAGCATCTGGTGATGGCTACCGGATGGAAGGGGACGGGAGTGTTCAGATGAACATAATGAACGTTTCTAAAAAGGCTTCCATGCGGGAGACATACCTCGTTGCAAAAAATCTGGCACTCCGCTCATTTGAAGTTGAACAGACGGTAAACGGCTCCTTATCGCACGTCTCCGGCCTGGTCAGCGGCAAAACCATCCATGTTAAAAGTGAAACCCGTGGCAAAACAACCGAAAAAACTCTTACATTTACGGGAGATGTTTTTCCTGTCCCGGCACTTAATCTGTATCCGCTTATGCGAGTTGTCTCGGCGGGAGCTTCGTATACCGTTCAGGCGTTCGACTCCGAAGCGGTCAGGATAAAGGATGTTCTGATCACGGTGCTGGGCATGGATACAACGAGTGCCGGTCTGCCTGCCCTGAAACTTCGCAACAATTTGTACCCGTATGTAACAAATGACATCTGGGTTGATAGCCGGGGAAATACGCTTGAGGAATCCGTTCGTGAAGGATTGGTGATGACAAAAGCGGAACTTCCCACGACCATTGGCGCATTTGTCAGCGATTGGGCACTCGGCAAGAAGGACTTGATATATGACTTCAGTATGGTACGCATACAGCCCCCCATTAAAGATCCAAAGAAATTAACCGGCATGGCGGTCGAGATCAGCGGCTGGAATGATGCTCTCCCACTGCTGCAGGAGGGAGGGCAACAGGTGGAAATGTCGGGTGCCGGCCGGGTGATCTTCAAGACCGGCACATTGGCTCTGAAATCGCCTGACTTGAATTCCGGGAAACCGACAGGCGCAGAGTTGAAGCCGGCTGATAAAATAGAGTCCGATGCACCCGAGATAGGCGCACAGGCCGCATTGCTTGCTGCGGGAGCCAAAAGCAAGGAAGAGCTCGTCAAGGTCCTGGCTTCCTGGACAGCCACCTGGGTGAATGACACGGTTGATGACGGCGGCAGTGCCCTTGAGAGCTTTACATCGAGGAGCGGAAACTGCCAGACACATGCCCGTCTCTACACGGCACTGGCGCGTGCCGCCGGAATCCCGACCCGTTTTGTTTCCGGATTGGTACATGTGGAGGGAAAGGGATTTCTGTATCACAGCTGGGCAGAAAGTTTTATAGGGAATCGCTGGGTATCGGTTGACCCCACCTACAATCAGTTCCCGGCTGATCCTACACACCTCAAGCTTCTTGAAGGGCACCTCCCGGAAGATATGGCGCCAATTATTGCGGTGATTGGTCGAATAAAGATGACTCTTTTAGAGACTGTATACTGATTCGCGGCTTTTTCTTGACCAATTGGAAAAGTACTGTAAAATTTCCCCGTCACTTCACCACTCTAATTTTGCAAATCTAATTAAGCCTGCATATATTGCCACTGAGCATTTACAGAGTAACACTTGAACAAATCTGCCGACGGGGAGGGTCACACAATGCCGATGAATACGGAAACACTTGCCGCAATCAACATGACAGAAGATCAACTGGTAAAAAGTCTCATCAAAGATGTCCAGGATGTTTTCATCAATATGGTCGGAGTTGAGGATCTGATGCACCTGCCGATTCAGATTGATGTGACAACACATTTTAAAGAGTGCCTGACCGCCATGGTGGGCCTGGCCGGAACGTATAACGGACTGGTAAGCGTTCACATCCCGTGGCCTCTTGCCATCTCGTTTACCTCTTTGATGCTTGGTATGGAGGTCACGGAAATTGATGATGACGTAAACGACGCCATGGGAGAAATTGCCAATATGATTGCCGGTTCTTTCAAACAGCATCTTTCCAAAGGCGGATCAGACATTCAACTCTCGACCCCTTCAGTCGTAAATGGCGGTGATTACGTGGTCTCTTCAGGAAACAATCTTGAAAACATCACACTAAAATTTGCCACTGACGAAGAATGGTTCATGGTTTCCCTCTCGATCGAAGAGTAACTGATGGAATTGCCACATCCGATACTGATAGTCTCATACGTCGATGAGACACAGTCGGCTTTGAGCGCGGTCCTGAGCAAAGCCGGAGTGGAGGCCGTTGTCTGCTCCAGCTTTTGTGAGGCGGAAAATCTGGCGCTGAAGGATTTATACTGCGGAATACTGGTTGATCTCCCTTCTATTATCAAATCGAAAGGGGAAGAGAAAATTGTCGCCTATACCCTTGCCAACTTTTTCCCGACATTGCGCGTGCGAACTATGGGGGGCATGCTCGTGCCGATGGCAATGCCGGGGAGTGCCAAGCAGGACAAAAGCCTTGATGACTTCCTGCACAAAACCTGTGCAGCATATACGCCACGGCCTCTGCGTGAATTTCGGCGGCACCCGGTATGCTTATCCACGCTTGTCAGCTACAAGGGTGATGAATTTCGGGGTTTCTCTTTGAATATCTCGTGGGGCGGGATGTTCATTGTTGATTTGCAGGCGGAGCGCTTCGGCATCGGTGACAATGTTTCAATTTTGTTACCGGAATTCGGCTGTTCAATAACAGCGGACGTCCGCAGAGTCAAGCCGTGGGATATCCTTCGCCACCCCCCCGGTATAGGGCTCTGTTTTGGCCGTCTTGATGAAGATGTTGCACAGGTAATTTCAGGTATCACACGAACCAGCAAAGAGTTTGATCGCGACCGACTGACAGCCTGAGAACCGGTATTTTTACCATCGTTGTTGATAATCTGCTGCCAACTCTCGTAATTTCTTCTTCATACCCTTTTTCCACGGTCCAACGACCACCAGCCGCAGATTTTCCGGGGCAAAAAGTGCCCGGGCGGTTTCCTGAAGTTCGGTAGCGGTAATCCGGCGCGCTTCAGCCTGATCTTCCTCAATGCTTCTGACGACCCCCATCAGCTCGCCCCAGCCATAGCGACCCCCCATTTCGTAGGCAGAATCCCGGCTGAATTCAAGATCGAAAATATAGGAATTACGAATGCGCTCCAGTTCGTCCCCCGGCACAGGTATTGTTGTAATGCGAAGCAGCTCCTCAAACGTCGCTTCAACCGCATGAATCAACGTGTCCGGAGCCGTCGAAAGGTCAAAAGCGAGGCAACCGGTTTCATCGTACGCCCCGATTGCACCATCAACTGAATAAATTATCCCCAATTCCTCACGCAATCGTAAGTGGAGGCGTGAACTGCCGCCACCGGCAAGAATTCTCCGTAAAAAACGCAGCGCCATAAAGCGGCGGTCATCGCGGGCAAAACCAAGGAACGCCATCTGCAGATTCATTTGACTGTCAGAGTCCTGCACACAACGTATCTGCGGAGTGAACCGGCGAAGCGTCACCAGAGGCGTTGCCGGCACCGGCGTATCTGTCCACCCCTCAAAAAAATCCCTGGCTGCGTCAAGGACCGCACGGTCTTTAACCGGTCCGGAGACAACCAGAACCGCATTTGAAGGGACATAATACCTCCGCAGGTGCTCTTCAAGATCAGCACGCTCAATAGCGGTGATGCTGTCGAGAGTGCCGATTGTCGGCATCCCCAGCGGGTGCCGGGGCCAGAGCATACGACTGACGATGGTATCGGGGTTGACCTCATCACCCTGTTCGTTAAGATCCTCCCGCGCTTCCTCGGCGATAATCCGCTTTTCAATTTCAATACCGGAGAGGAGCGGCTCCATCAGCATTGAAGCAAGTATTTCCATGCCGCGCCTGACACTGTCCGGATGTACCCGTGAATAATAATAGGTCGATTCAGCATCGGTCGCCGCATTCGGGGCGCCGCCGATTACTTCAAAGGCCGACTCGATTGCCAGCGAAGAAGGAAATTGAGCGGAACCGCGAAACAGGATATGCTCCAGAAAGTGCGAAAGGCCTTCCCGCCCGGACGGATCGTTGCGGCCGCCAACCTTAAGGTAAACTGCCAGTTCGGCAGAGTGCAGATGCGGCATTTCAACACAGACAACCCGCAGGCCGTTGGCAAGCGTATGAAGATGGGGACGGATCATGACAGGGCTCTCCGGAGAGTTTCAGTATGCTGAAAATATTCTTCAGGTGAAAGGAACCGCTCTTCATGCGTTTCAGCCCAGATCGGGCGCGGCCAGAGCGGTTCGGACACAAATCGCGGCACAATGTGCCAGTGGATATGCGGCACCATGTTCCCCAGAAGTTCATAATTGATCTTGGCAGGGCTGTATATGGTGTAAAGCGCCTCCGCCACAGTAGAGACCTCCTCCATAAGAGCAGAGCGCACATTACGATCAAGATGGAACAGTTCCGTAACATGATCTTTAGTAAACAGCAGCGTATAGCCGGGAAAAAACTGGTCACGGTTCAGGGTTACGTAGGAGTACGGCAGCTCGATAACCTGCAGATCCTTTTCATCTTCCCAGCGTCGGCACATCTGACAGTCGGTCATATTCATTCATACCTCAGCGCGTCAATCGGATTGAGACCGGCCGCTTTTTTTGCAGGATAAAAGCCGAAGAAGATACCGACCGCACCGGAAAAGACAAAGGCAATGGCGATGGATTGAAACGAAATCATGGTTGGCCACTCCAGCATACGCGACACGGCCGTGGCCCCTCCGGCCCCCAGAGCAATACCGATCAAGCCCCCCAGCATGGTAAGCAGCACCGCTTCTGTCATGAACTGCAGCAGGATATCGTTCTTTTTGGCGCCGATCGCCATCCGGATGCCGATTTCACGGGTGCGTTCCGTAACGGAGACCAGCATGATATTCATGATGCCGATGCCCCCTACAATCAGCGAAATGGAAGCGACGGCACCAAGAAGCAGCGACATGGCCTTAGAGGATTGCTCTGCCACCGCCAGAATTTCCGAGAGGTTTCGGGTTGAAAAATCAGGTTCTTTGGCATTGGAGATTCTGTGGCGTTGATTGAGAAGCGCCTTTATCTCGCTTTCTGCCGTATCAATCACCTCTCCATTCTCTGCCTTGACAATGATCGCGCTGACAATTCCGGAGCGTTGTGAGCGGACCAGATTACGCTGAGCGGTGCGCAGCGGCACAAACACGGCATCATCCTGATCCTGCCCCTGCGGCGACTGCCCTTTGCGATCGAGGATGCCGATTACGGTAAAAGGAATTTTTTTGATCCTGATTATATTGCCGACCGGATCAGCAGAACCGAACAGGTTCTCGGCGACTGTCTGACCGAGCAGACAGACCTTGAGAGCACCGTTCTCATCCTCCTGGCTGATAGGGCGACCACTCACAACCGGCCACTCACGAATTTCAAACAGCTCCGGCGTTCCCCCCATGACAACTGACGACCAGTTCATATTACCGCTGACTATCTGCCCCGCTGTCCTCACGGTACCGGCCGCGTATGCCACGGAGGGGCACTCGGCCATGATCGCCCTGGCATCATCACTTGATAGTGTTTGAGCGCCGCCGGAGCCGGTACGCATGCCGCCGCTGGTCGTTGAGCCCGGCAGCACCAGAATAATATTGCTGCCGATACTGGCTATCTGCTGGGAGATGACATAGCTGGCCCCGGTTCCGACCGCCATCATGGCGATAACAGCGGCAATGCCGATGATAATGCCGAGCATGGTCAAAAAAGAGCGCATTTTGTTGGTACGCAGTGCCCGGAGAGCTATTTTGAGAGTTTGAATAAAGTTCATGAAGTTACGCCTTCTGACCGGCCTGACCGGCCTGACAAGCCTGACTTGTCTGAAGGTCAGAAATAATCCGGCCATCTTTGAAGGTTATTTGTCGCCCGGCGTACGCCGCGACATCATGTTCATGAGTAACCATAATAATCGTTATTCCCTGCCGGTTCAGGGCGGTGAAAAGCCCCATAATCTCTTCGGTAGTGCTGCTGTCGAGATTACCGGTCGGTTCATCCGCCAGAATAACGGCGGGATTATTAACCAGAGCGCGAGCGATGGCAACACGCTGCTGCTGGCCACCCGAAAGCTGGCTCGGATGATTATTCTCCTTGCCGGAAAGACCGACCTGCTCCATGGCAATCAATGCCTGCTGTCGGCGCTCTTTCGAATGGAGACCGGCGTACACCAGCGGCAGCTCAACGTTCTCAATCGCCGGGGTGCGAGCCAGCAGGTTGAATCCCTGAAAAACAAAGCCGAGTTTTTTATTGCGGATATCTGCCAACTGGTCAGTCGACATCCCTCCCACATCACCGCCATCCAGAAGATAGCGGCCGGAAGTTGGAAGATCCAGACAACCAAGAATATTCATACAGGTTGATTTGCCGCTGCCGGAGGCCCCCATGATGGCAACAAACTCACCAGGGGCGATGTCGAAGGAAACTCCTTTCAGAGCCTCGAACTGCTGGTCGCCCATGATAAAGACCCGGCGGATGTCGGTTAAGGAGATAACGATGCTCATTTAGAAATGCGGCCTCATTGGCGAGGCGCCCGCTCCGCCCTTCTTCAAATCTCCGCTGACCTGCTCGATGATAACCTCATCGCCTTCTTTGAGAGTGCTCTCCACCAATTCGATACTGCTGTTATTGGCTATGCCGGTTTTTACCGGTACCGCAACAGGCGTTCCATTGACAAGCAGATACACCTGCAGGCTCCGTTCCCTCCCTTTGCCGGGGCCACCCTTTCCTCCTGCCGGACGTTGACTGGAAGTCCCATTCCGGTCACTATTACTCTTCTCCTTCGGTTCATCACTCTTTGATTTCGGCTTGAAGCGCAACGCAGCCGGCGGCAGTTTGAGGACGTCATCCTTTTTAGCAACTTCAATAGATACGTTGGCCGTCATCCCTGGTTTCAGCTTCATATCGCTATTATCAACACTGACAACGACAACATAGGTGACCACATTCTGGGTAATGATTGGAGCACTGCGAATCTGTATCACTTTACCGCGGAAGGTCTGCTCCGGATAGGAATCGACGGTGAAGCCGGCTTTCTGCTGGAGCTGGATTCGACTGATATCCGCCTCATCGACACTCACCTCGATCTGCATCTTGGTCAGATCCTGAGCAATAGTGAACAGCGTTGGCGTCGAAAACGAGGCGGCAACCGTCTGACCGACATCAATTGCGCGGGAGATGACCACGCCGTCGACCGGTGAACGGATGACCGAGTAGCGCAGGTTGGTTTTTGCCTGCATCAGCGAGCCGCGGCTCTGGGCGACGCTCCCTTCGGCAGCCTTCACTGCAGCTTTGGTTGATTGGAGAGCGGTTTCACCAGCGTCAAAATCCCCTTGGGAGATGATGCCGCCACTCAGCAGCTGCTTGTTGCGGTTGAATGTTCGCTCGGCGTCCACAACTGCAACCTTGGCTTTTTGGAGATTGGCCTCCGCGCTCAAATAATTGCCCTGTGACTGCTCCACAGAAGCGTTGAACAGCGACGGATCAATCTCCGCGATCGGCTGCCCTTTTTTGACCCGTGAGTTGAAATCAACATACAGCTTCTGGATCGTACCTGACACCTGGGTGCCTACCTGGACCGTTGTAACCGCCGAAAGATTGCCGGTAGCCGCAACATTCGAGACAATCGTGCCACGCTCTATTTTTGCGGTCTTATAGCTGATATCTGGCGCTTGTTTATAGTAGAAATAGCCGGCAACGCCGCTTATGGCGAGGATGATGACCAGAATAATGAAGTATTTTTTCATGCGAATCTCTCTCGATAACGTCATAGCCGGAAGTGTATACCGGCGGCATCATAGCAGATAACAGACAGTACAACAAAAAAAAAGCCCCCTGTCTGATGACAGAGGGGCTTTCCTTCAGAACGCCCGCCACCGGTCGGCGGCGGGCTAACTAGGGCAACCCTCTTTGCAGTGGGAAACCGGACGAATCTTAAATCTTGCAGTCCACATTGGCAGGGTCTCCTTTCTATGTAATAATTTAATTCCTAACAGGATGATTTTTATCTTAATACTATTTCAAAACTTGTCAAGCAAGAAATATACAGGGCGATATTTAGATTGCAATATCTGAAGCTGATGGCAAAATGGTGAGCATGCAACCACATAATACATTTCAAGAAATATCCTGCCAACAGGTAATGGTCGACGATGCTTCCATCTTTTCCACACAATGGACCGATCTCCCTGCCGCGATTGCCGGATCACTTTCTGTTGAACAATTACTTGACCGCTATCTCGGCTATATAAGAAAAAGTACATTCGCCCTGATTCAACCGGTGACTCAGGAAAGCGGCATTGAGTTGCGTCTCTTCGGGACCGGGTTAAGCTTGATCAGTTTTCTGCCGCCGTTTTACGAAGATGGTTTTTCTACATTACGTATTTGTGGCGGTTTTCTTGTGCAGCCACATCAATGTGATCGGGGCGAGTTTCGTTTCGGTGTTGAGCATCTGCCGCAATGCGAGCGGATTTCTCTCCAGCTCAGCGATTACTGCCCGCTGATTCTCGGCAGTCAGTCGCCGTCCCGAGCGCGCTTCTGGCTCTATCGTGTAACCCAGGCCGCAATTCATCGCCTGGTTACGGTACGATTTCTGTCACTGCTCTTTCACGAACTGGCCGGCCCTTCTGCCGGTGTACGGATTGTAAAAGTTGCTGTTCGATCAGGAAAGCCTGTCTGAAGCTTTGCTTGTGACTTGAAGTATGCTAGAATCTCCGTTCACAAAAGGAGTACGCACGGTCGTACATTCCGAGAATTTCAACTGCTAAAGGACTGACAGAAGATGCCGCACGCAAACATAGAAATACCTCCCAAATTGCCGCTTTTCACCCAGAAAGATACGGTTGTTTTTCCGTATATGCTTCTGCCTTTGTATGTAAGCGAAAAAGATATCGCTGTCTTCCGTGAAGCGGACAGCGGTGAAAAATATGTTGCTCTTGCCTTTGAGCGCCCCGAAGACCCCAAAAGTGAATTCCCGGGGGGCAGGTGCGAAATTGGCACCCTCTGCAAGGTCAATCAGATTAAAAAGCAAGATGATGGCCGCTATAAAATTTCATTGGAAGGGGTCACCCGACTGCGGATTCTGGACACCGAATCTGCCGGTGCGGTGACGATGGCTCATTGCGAAATTGTACGGGAGTTCGTTGAAAAAAACCTCGTCTCGGATGCACTGGTTCAAAGCTTGAACGCTCTGTTGAAAATTGCCCTTTCCCATGGAAAACCGCTCCCTGAAGATGTTTTGAAGATGATCGACTATATTGACAACCCTGCCCGGCTGTCCGATCTCGTGGCGCTGTATGTGAATCTGCCGATAACAGACCTGCAGGAACTGCTGGAGACGACCGACCCGCTGGACCGCCTGAAAAAGGTTTATGTGCATTTGACGAACGAAGTACAACGAATACAGATCAAGAACGAGGTGGCAGGCGAAGTTACCAAGCGGGTGGGCAAAAACCAGAAAGAATATATTCTGCGCGAGCAGATGAAACACATTCAGGAAGAGCTGGGTGATGAAGACCCGCGCTCTGCCGATATGAGCGAATTGCGTCGAACAATCGAAGAAGCCGGTCTTCCGGAAGATGTCAAAAAAATTGCCGATAAGGAGCTGAAACGCCTGGAGCGAATCAATCAGGCTTCTCCGGAATACAACGTGGCACGGACGTATCTTGATTATCTTGCCGGTATGCCCTGGAAAACCAGCACGACCGATACTCTGGACATGGTACGGGCCGAGGAGATTCTCAACGAAGACCATTACAACCTGAAAAAAGTTAAAGAGCGCATCCTGGAATTTCTGGCGGTACGGTCACTCAAAGAGAACATGAAGGGGCCGGTGCTCTGTTTTGTCGGCCCTCCGGGAGTTGGCAAGACGTCGCTGGGTAAATCGATAGCCCGTGCAATGGGGCGGAAATTTGTGCGTATTTCACTGGGAGGCGTCAGGGATGAAGCAGAAATCCGTGGCCATCGCCGAACCTACATCGGGGCTCTGCCGGGGCGTATAATCAAAGAGCTGTACCGCTGCGGCGCCAACAATCCGATCTTCATGCTGGATGAAATTGACAAGCTGGGCAATGATTTCCGTGGCGATCCGGCCAGCGCACTCCTGGAGGTGCTTGACCCGGAGCAGAATTTTTCCTTCAACGACCATTACCTCGATGTTGCCTTTGACCTGTCAAAAGTGATGTTCATCACCACTGCCAACCAGCTTGATCCTATTCCTGGGCCACTTAAGGATCGCATGGAGGTCATCCGGCTGGCCGGATACAGCAGTCAGGAAAAACTGCAGATTGCCAAAGCCTTTATTATCCGGCGTGAATTGGAGGAAAACGGCCTTGCCGACCGGGGACTTACGTTTTCTGACGAAGCACTGGAAAAAATTATCAATGACTACACCCGCGAGGCCGGCGTACGCGGTATGCAGCGCACGGTGGCCTCGATCTGCCGCAAGGTTGCCAAGGAAATCACCCAGCAGAAAGCCGCGCGGAGCTGTATTACCACAGAGGCGGTTACAGAGTTGCTCGGGGCCAAAAAATTCCATAACGAAGTGGCGGCCGAACATGACCGTATCGGCGTGGTGACCGGACTCGCCTGGACTGAGTCCGGAGGAGATATCCTCTTCATTGAGGCCACCTCAATGCCCGGCAAAGCTGAGCTGATCCTGACCGGCTCATTGGGCGACGTTATGAAGGAGTCAGCCCGTGCTGCACTCTCCTACATCGAGGCGCATGCCGATGACTTCTGCATCAAGCCGGAAGCCTTTGAAAATCGCACCATTCACATTCACGTCCCGTCCGGAGCAATTCCGAAAGACGGCCCTTCAGCAGGGGTTACCATGGTCACGGCGCTGGTTTCGCTCCTTACCGGAAAACCGGCGCGACGCAACGTTGCCATGACCGGAGAAATCACCTTGACCGGCCGGGTCCTGGCGATTGGCGGCTTGAAGGAAAAGGTGCTGGCAGCTCATCGAGCGGGAGTCAGCACGGTCTTGGCCCCTGAACGCAATCGTGACGATCTGGAAGATATCCCGGAAAACGTCCGCAATGATCTTCAGTTCATTTTTGTCAATGAAGCAGCAGAAGCACTGGCTGTGGCACTATAGCCAGGCATGACTGTTGCTGCTGTTGATAAAATTCTGCTGATTTTTTTCCATTGGTTGCAGGGGTATTTCACCTTGGCGGGGCGCGCGTTTGCGCGGATTTTCCGTCGTCCTTTCTATTATCGGGAATGTGCCATTCAGTTTGACAAATTGGGTTTTTCCTCCCTGTTCATCTGCACCCTGACCGGCCTGTTCTCGGGGATGGTCATGGCGCTGCAGTCGCTGATCCAGCTCAAACCGTTTGCCGCAACCAGCTATGTCGGCGGCATGGTAGCGGTAACGATGATCAAGGAGTTGGGGCCGGTACTGGCCGCACTGATGGTAGCAGGACGGGTAGGTTCGGCTATTACCGCTGAACTGGGAACGATGGTCGTAACCGAGCAGGTCGATGCCATGCGGGTTGAAGGCACTGACATTATCAAACGCCTGGTTGTACCACGACTGATAGCAATGGTTATGGCGCTGCCGCTCCTGACTATTGTGACTGATCTGGTCTCTGTTTTTGGCGGCTATGTCATGGCGTCCGGCTATAATATCAATCCGGTCATGTACATCAGCGGACTGCCCCAGTTTATGCTTTTTCAGGATCTGATCGAAGGGGTGGTAAAACCATCGGTTTTCGGGGTTATTATTGCCATTACCGCCTGCTATGTGGGGCTTAACACGAAAGGTGGCGCCGCCGGGGTCGGCGCGGCAGCCAAGCAGGCGGTAGTGCTCTCTTCAGTACTGATCCTGGTCTGTGATTTTTTCATGGCGAAGATTTTTTTGGTGTTCAGAGGATGAGATGAACTACTGGCTTTTCAAAACCGAACCGGGCTGTTTCTCCTTCGATGACCTGATGACGCGCCCTGGCATGACCGAAGCATGGGATGGGGTGCGCAACTATCAGGCGCGCAATTTTCTGCGCGATACGACTGCTGTCGGCGACCGGGTGCTGTTCTATCACAGCAACATACCGGAACCTGCTGTAGTTGGCCTGGCGGAGATCGTGCGGGCCGGCTATCCTGACACAACCGCTCTAAATCCGAACAGCGAGCATTTTGATCCAAAAGCGTCTGTGGAAAAGCCGCTCTGGTATATGGTTGATGTTCGCTACCTTCAGCCGTTGCAAAAGATAGTGACATTGGAACGGATCAAACAGAATCCCTTGCTGTCCGGGATGCCGCTGGTTACACGCAGCCGCCTGTCGATTCAGCCGGTGACAGAGGATGAGTGGCAGGTTATTCTGACCATGGGCGGCATAAAGGCTGGGCTGCAGCAGGAGACAAAAGGGCAATGACCTCCAGCGACTCCATTCACATTGAAAGATTATGTTATTCGATCGGCGGACGCAAGATCCTGCAGGATTTTGATTTTCATCTGGAACGCGGCGTTAATCGTACCATTCTGGGAGTCAGTGGCGCGGGAAAAACGACCATACTGAAACTGCTGCTCGGACTTCTTGAACCCGATTCCGGGAAAGTATTCATCGGCAACCTCTGCATCACCGGCTTGCCGGAATCACAATTCATGCAGCAGCGAAAAAGGATCGCCATCGTTTTTCAGGGTGGGGCGTTATTTGATTCAATGACAGTCGGTGAGAATGTCGGCTATCGCCTGTTTGAAGAGGGGCGGCTTTCCCAAACAGAAATAGCGACAATCGTACTCGAAAAGCTTGGTTTTGTCGGAGTGGAAGCTGCTCTCAACCTCTACCCGGCCGAACTGTCGGGCGGCATGAAAAAACGTGTGGCTATCGCCCGCGCCCTGGCGGCCGATCCGGATTACATCTTCTTTGATGAGCCGACTACCGGACTGGACCCGATTGGAGTCCACAATATCTGCAACCTCATACAGCGATTGCAGGCAGAAGGAAAGACGACTTTGATGGTCACGCACGATCTTGCTACCGCTTTTTCAACGTCACAGCAATTCACCTTTCTGCACAAGGCGCGCATACTGTTCGAAGGGAGTGAAGAAGAGATGAAGGCAAGCAGCATTCCCGAGGTATGTGAATTTCTGGAACCGACCGACAGGTCACTGTTTTATGATGTGCATACGACATATGACAAACAACCGGAACAGGTGGAATCGATATGAAACGGAGTAATCAGATCGGCTGGGCCCAGGTGCGAGGGGGTGTTTTTATCTTTCTGGCACTGCTCTTTTTTGCCGGAGGGGTCCTGTTGATGGGACAGAAAACCAAGATGTTTGTCAGCAAGGGAGCCATGCGGGTTGTCATGAATGATGTCGTCGGCCTGAAAATCGGCGCGCCGGTCTGGCTCGCCGGAGTGGATGTCGGACTTGTCACCGGCATTCTCTTTGCCAATCCCAAAAACAGTAATGAAGTCAGCATTGATATTGAAGTTGATTCCAACGCTATGAAGAAAATCGGCACCGATTCCAGAGTGACAATAAAAACCCGCGGGCTTATGGGGGAAAAATATGTTGACATTCTCCCCTCAAAACAATTTTCCGAAACCCCTCCGACCCTATTGCAAGGGACCTCGTCAGCGAAACTGGACGACGTCATTCAAAAGGCTGGTGACGCTTTTGACAGAGTCAACGGGATCATCGATAACATTGAAAAGGGTAAGGGGACTCTGGGAAAGCTTAACAACGACGAGACGCTTTACAGCAATATTGCGCGACTGGCCGTTGAAATGAAAGAGCTGGTAGTCACCATAAACCGGGGCAACGGAACTCTTGGCAGACTTAACCGCGATCCGGAACCGTATAACAGGCTGGTCAGCATTCTTAGCCGCGCCGACCGGACGCTGCAGGATATTCAAACTTCTGACGGGACTCTTGGTAAATTAATCTATGACAAGACTCTCTATTTGAAGTTAACGTCACTGGCTGACAAGAGTATTCAGGCTGCCGATGATGTCAGCGTTCTGCAAAAACGAATCATATCAAAAGACACCTCTATCGGGTTGCTGCTAAATGATCGGGAATTTTACGACAAAGGAATATCGCTTCTTACCCGGGCCGAATCATCCGTAAAAGCGATCGAAGAGGTGGCGGGAAAAGTCAACGGCGGCAACGGGACCGCTGGTCAGCTGGTTAATGACAAAGCACTCTACGACAAAATGAACAAGATGGTCGACGATCTGGATGCACTGGTAAAGGATTTCAAGGAAGATCCCCGTAAGTATATTAAATTTTCGGTATTTTAATGGGAGTACACTGTATGAGGCATATTTTGTTGATAGTTTTCCTGCTGGTACTGACGGTAACCGGAATACACGCCGCAACACTTGAAGAGAAGGTTGTTGAGCACACCATGAAAAACGGCATGAAACTGCTGATGGTGGAGCGGCATACCTCGCCGACGGTTTCAGCCTGGATTCGTTTCAGGGTCGGGAGTGTTGACGAACGCAGTGATGAGCGCGGAATTGCCCATCTACTGGAGCATATGCTCTTTAAAGGGACGACCACGCTCGGAACAAAGGATTTTGCTGCTGAGAAACCGATCCTGGACAGCATTGAAGTAACCGCCCGGGCGCTGACTGCGGAGAAGGCAAAAAGAGAAAAATCTGACACCGTAACGATCGCTGCATTGGAGAAGCAGCTGGCAAAACTGGAAGCTGAAGCGTCAAAATATGTCATAAAGGATGAATTCTTCGAGCTCTATTCCAAAAACGGCGGCACCGGCTACAACGCCTTTACCAGCCGCGACGGCACAACATATCTGATCAGTCTCCCCTCCAACAAGCTCGAACTGTGGGCGGCCATTGAGTCGGATCGTCTGCAAAATGCGGTCCTGCGGGAATTCTACACCGAGCGCTCGGTTGTCATGGAAGAGCGGCGCAGATCATATGATGCCGATCCGGAGAGTAAATTGTGGGAAACGTTCGTTGCCGCCAGCTTTCTGACTCATCCCTACGGACAGCCGACAATCGGCTGGATGTCAGACATTGAAAATCTCACCCGCACCAAGGCGGAGCAGTTCTTCCATAATTACTACGCGCCCAACAATGCTATCGTTGCTATTGTCGGAGATATCAACACCAAGGAGACCATCGCTCTTGTCGAGCGTTATTTCGGCACAATCAAGCCGGGGAAAGCGGTGCCGCCGGTCACCGCCCTGGAGCCGAAACAGTCCGGAGAGCGCCGTATTGAGCTGGTTGCAGAAGCCGAACCAACCATGATGATGGGTTTTCATAAGCCGGGGATTGCCACTCCGGATGATTACGTTTTTGATGTCATCAGTATGATTCTGGGCAGCGGGCGAACCTCCCGTTTTTACAAAAAACTGGTGATTGAGGCGCAGGTCGCCACAGAAATAGGAGCGTTTGATGCTCCGGGGAGTCGCTATCCGAATCTGTTTGTCATAAGTGCCAATCCGCGCGCGCCGCATACGGTAAAAGAGGTTGAAGATGCCATACAGGCAGAACTGGATCTGCTGAAAACCACTCCGGTAGCCGAGCGGGATCTGCAGCGGATTCTCAATAAGATAGAGTATGAGGAAGCGCGCCGTATGGGTACAAATGGAGGTCTTGCCCGCAATCTGACGGAGTACGAAGCGACAACCGGCAGTTGGCGGTATATGACCGAAAACCGCGCTAAAATTGCCAAAGTCACGCCGGCGGACATTCAGCGGGTAGCTGCCGCCTACTTCACTCGTGAGAACCGCACCGTTGGCTTTATTACCAAAAAAGGGGGTGACAAATGAGTCGGTTTTTACTGGCGCTCTGCTTTCTTATTACCGCCGCCGCACCTGTGTATGCAGCGGAGCAACAGCTGGCAAATGCTCGAACTATGACATTCCCCGCATTGCATTTTCAGATTCCCAAGGCCGAGCGGGTCGTGCTTGAATGCGGAATGCCGGTCTACCTGTTGCGCGATACCGAACTGCCGATCATTAACATGACCGCAATGGTACGGGTCGGAGCGGTTTATGAACCGGCAGCAAAAACGGGACTCTCCGGGATTGTCGGCAGTGTCATGCGCAGCGGCGGTGCTGGAGGCCAGACACCGGAACAGATGGATGATGAGCTGGAGTTCATGGCTTCGTCGGTCGAAAGCGGCATCGGCAACGATATGGGGACTCTCTCGCTGACGGCACTAAAAAAGAACTTCAGTCGAACGCTGCAGATTTTTAATATGGTACTTCTGCACCCCGACTTCAGCGCGAAACGGCTTGAAATTGCCCGGCAGCAAAGCATTGAGGGCTTGCGGCGCCAAAATGACGATCCCAAAGAGATTGCCGGACGGGAGATAAACCGGGCAATTTATGCCGGCCACCCTCTGGGCAATATTGCAACCTTTGACTCTATCCGCTCAATCACACGCCAGGACCTGGTTGAGTTCCACCGTCGCTATTACCGCCTTGACAACATGATTCTTGCGGTCTCCGGCGATTTTGATCGAACCGCCCTGCTTAAAGAGTTGAATATGGTTTTCAAGCCGCAGACATACCCGGCCGCACTGGTGTTGCCGACCATACCCCAGCCGAAAGAGCTGTTGCAGGGTGCAGTACTCTACGGCAAAAAAGACGTCAATCAAACGGTTATCCGCATGGGACACCTGGGACTGACCAAGGATTCCCCGGATATCTATGCGATCCGCCTGCTGGACTACATTCTTGGCGGGAGTTTCACCTCACGGTTAACTCTGGAGATCCGCACCAATCAAGGGTTGGCTTACAACGTCGGCAGTCACTTTGACATCGGTCGCCGTTTTACCGGGAGCTTTATTGCCGAGACTGAAACGAAAGCCGAATCGACCGCAAAAGCGATCAACCTTATGAAAAGCATTATCTCCGGCCTGGCAACAGAACCGGTCAGAGACGATGAACTTACTGCAGCCCGGGAATACATGATAAACTCGTTCATGTTCGGCTTCACCAGTCCGGTTTCTATTGTCAACCAGCGCGCCCGGCTTGAGTTTTACGGATATCCCGATGGTTATCTTGAACAGTATCGCGACAATATTGCAAAAGTATCAAAAGCGGATATATTAACAGCAGCCCGTAAATATCTGCATCCTGACGCATTTAAAATTGTTGTTATCGGTGATGCGGCAAAGTTTGACCTGCCGCTCGAATCGTTAGGCAAGGTGCAGGAACTTGACCTGAAACTGAATATTCCCAAACCCTGAAACGCAGGCAGGTACTACCAATTTCAAATCAAAGATGAGATCAAGGCGGCGAGGATTGAGGCGATGAAGGCATACAAACAGTATGCTGAGGTGCCGAAGACGAGCCAACGATGATAGCGCTTTGATTTGGAATTGGAATGAGGAGGAGAAGATGGCAACTTTTGCATGGGATAACAGTATCGCCCTCGGTATCCCGGTTATTGATGCGCAGCATAAGGCGCTGTTCGGCTGGGTAAACACACTTAATGAGGGAATCAAGAACGGCGTGGGTTCTGATGCGGTAGAACAGATAATCTGGAATTTGATTACCTACGTGACGGAGCATTTCAGTGAAGAAGAGCGACTGATGCTTTCCTGCAACTACCCCGGCCTTACCGCTCACCGTAAGGAGCATGACCAGTTTGTTGATCGCGTACAGGAGATCCAGGCCAAATATATCGACGGCCATGAAATGAGCGAGAACGTTCTGGATTTCATGGTTGATTGGCTGGTCTGTCATATAAAGGGGACAGATCAAGGGTACAGCCGCTTTATCCACCAGCAGGAAAAATTATAACCCCTCTAAATATCCCCTGATCGAAGGGGAAATTTAGAGGGGGTTAGTTCTCAGCCTTTCCGCGATGCTGTCGGCGACTTTTATGCCGTCCATGGCGGAACTCATGATGCCGCCGGCATAGCCGGCGCCTTCACCGGCCGGGTACAGACCTTTGACACCGATTGACTCAAAGCTGCTGTCACGCAGGACCCGCACCGGAGATGAGGTGCGGGACTCAATGCCGATCAAGGTGGCTTCTGCTGTTACAAACCCGCGTAACTTGCGTCCGAAATCGGCAATTCCTTCCCGCAACGTCTCGATGATAAACGACGGCAGCACCGTATCCAGTTCTGTTTCACAGATACCGGGTCGGTAACTTGTACTCGCTGTACCTTTCCCGGATAGCCCTAAAAAACCAAGCAGGTTTTGTGCCGGCGCCCGGTATCCGCCTCCACCCAATTCAAATGCCCGCTGTTCCCACCTGCGTTGCAAGCGGACTCCTGCCAACGGCCCCGGTCCGTCAAAATCATCTTCCCGTACATTGACCACCAGAGCGCTGTTAGCAAAGGGTGAATTGCGCATTTGGCCGCTCATGCCGTTAGTAACAACCCCACCCTCTTCGGAAGCGCCACCGACGACGACCCCGCCCGGACACATACAGAAGGAATAGGCGCTGCGCCCGCTGTAACTGCTGTTCCAGGTAACGGCATAATCGGCAGCAGGGAGGCTTGACTGTTTTTGGCTGCCATACTGGATAGTATTTATCAGATCCTGCGGGTGTTCAACCCTGAGTCCCATTGCGAATGGCTTTCGCTGAAGCGGAACGTTCCGGCGCTCCAGCATTTCAAACGTATCACGGGCGCTATGACCACTGGCCAGAATCAGATGATCACACGGGATTTCTTCGGCATCATTCAGAATAACCGCTGAGAGTCTTCCCGTCATGATCCTCAGGTCTGTCATGCGACAGCCAAAGCGGAATATGAAACCTTTATCCTGAAGATCCCGTCTGATAGCGCTGATTACGGTTCTCAGGCGGTCGGTGCCGATGTGCGGCTTGGCAAGATAGCGTATCTCGGGTTGCGCCCCGAAAGTTGCTAATTTATCCAGCACCCAGGGAACTAACAGGTCTTTTGAACGGCAGGTAAGTTTACCGTCGGAAAACGTCCCGGCCCCCCCTTCCCCGAACTGTACATTGGATTCAGGATCAAGAATACCGTCCTTCCAAAAGCGCTGGACCGAGATCGCCCGCTGCTCGACAGGCTCGCCGCGCTCTACAATTGTCGCCGTCACCCCGTACTCAGCCAGGCGCAACGCGGCAAACAGTCCGGCCGGGCCGCTTCCGACAATAACGATACGTTGTGACGACTGGAGCTGCTGTGGGGTTTGGGATATTATTTCGTCGAGCCACTCAAGCGCAGGGTCTGTTCCGAGACGCGCATGCACTGCATTGTCAGCTGAAAAAGAGAGTGTGTAGACTATCTTGATGTGCGGTTTTTTACGGGCATCGATTCCTTTACGGATAATGCGGACGTTCTGGAGAGATGCAGGCGTGACGGCAAGCTTCGCCGCAAGAAACGCCGGCAGGGCTTCTTCAGGCTCTTGCGGGGTAAGAGAAAGGTTTCGATAAATAAAAGGCATGTACTGTTCCAAATGGCATTAGTTCAGCGGATAGTTTTACGCTCCAGCAGTTGCTCCACAATGATGACAATATCCACAGGGCTGGTTGATTTCGGGATATGTATCTTCGCACCCATTTCAGGGACCTCATGCTCGTGCGGAGCTTCCCGAATCATTGTTGTCAGCAGAATAATTACCGGAGGGGTTTCGCCGCCCAATCGGCCTATTTCCATGCAGGTGCTGACCCCTCCCATGCGCGGCATGACAAGATCAGATATTACGACATTCGGCAACGCCTCAAGATAGGTTTTTACCCCCTCAATACCGTCATGTGCGGTAAACACGGTAAAGCCGCTGTCTCTAAAACTGTCCGACATAACTTGCAAAAAGAATGGATCGTCATCAATGAGTAGAATTGTTCTGAGAGGGTGGGGCATCGCGGCACACTACCTGGAATGGGTGTCAAAAGATGAAGCATAGTACACTACCTCACCCGGAAAAAGAAAGTATGAAAATTTCGGCAGTTTCTGTCCGGAAACTCCGGACAGAAACTGCCGGTTTCCGATTTGGAAAGCGGGGATTTTTTCTCCTGGCAAGGAAATCAAGGAGTTGCGCGGAGGCGTACACAGGTACGCCGCACAAGCAAAGCCGAAGATTGACGCCGCCGGGGGGAAAAAGCACCCTTTCCGGATGGAAACTAGGTAAAGGCAGGAAACTCGAGGCGGAACGTGGTGCCTTCCGGTGACGTCGATTCTACCTCCATACTCCCTTCATACATTCTGGCAATACGTTGGGCTACCGGGAGCCCCATCCCGGTGCCGCGGCTTTTTGTGCTGAAAAAAGGTTCAAAGATGCTGGGAAGAACATCATCCGCAATGCCGCTGCCGCTATCACTGACTCTGACAATCACCCGACTGTTCTTTTCAAAAACCTCAATACCCAGACAACCACCGTGGCTCATTACATCCAGAGCATTCAAAAAAAGATTCGTGAAAATCTGCTCCAACTCCGTCGGATCAGCAGTTATAGGGGGTGGTACACAATGATAGTGCCGCTCGACCTGAATCTTTCTGGCTTCTGTCTGGGGTGAGAAGGCTTCAATTGCAGTATCTATTACCTGATTTATCTGTATGTCAGACGAAATGGAGCGGGTTCTCCGCGACGCATCCAGCAGTTTTCTGATAATGGAATCTATTCGATCTACCTCTTTCAGAATCTTTGCCTGGTATTCACACTGGTCCGGTTCCGTTGCTGTTTGACGCATGAGTTGTACGAAGAGGGAGATAGAGTTGAGCGGGTTACGTATCTCGTGGGCCATGCCGGCTGAAAGATAGCCCATTGCCGCAAGTTTTTCAGAGCGGGCGATTTCTTCCAACGCACTCTGGAGCGCATTAGTTTTTTCACGAACCCTCATTTTGAGTTCAAGATTCCACTGCTCTATTTCGGTGAGAAGCTGTACCTGCTGTTTTTGTAATTCCCTGTTGTGAAGCTCAATCTCCCGTATTCTCAGAACGTTTTCAAGTCGTTCTATCAAATTACGATTATTAAATGGCTTGAGAATATACTCTGAAGCACCGCTTTTCATCAATTCTACGGCAACTTCTTCACTTCCCTTGCCGGTAAGCATTACAACATACGTGTCAGGAAATTGTGTTTTGATCTGCTGCAGGGCTGAAAGTCCGTCCATCTCCGGCATCATATAGTCGAGGAGAACCAGATCCGGAGCATAGCGGGATATAAGTCCAAAACCGTCAAGGGCCCGGCTGGCAATATATGTGTGGAAACCGTTTTTTGTCAGTATCAGGGAGGTCAGTTCGAGGATGTTCCGGTCGTCATCTATGATGACAACCGAGCCTTTTTTATCGGGTGAATCTGTTCCTTTTAACATCGTGGTGTTTCAATTGGCCGGGAGTCTGACGGTCAGTACGGGGCAGTTCGCAGAGCGTACAACCCGTTCTGCAGTACTGCCAAAAAGGATACGGTCAAGACCGGTTCTC
The DNA here is from genome assembly GCA_028687585.1 of Desulfuromonadaceae bacterium. Classification (GTDB taxonomy): domain Bacteria; phylum Desulfobacterota; class Desulfuromonadia; order Geobacterales; family Pseudopelobacteraceae; genus JACRCG01. The sequence goes on from JAQTZV010000010.1 coordinate 77,853, forward strand.
CCGTGGGTACCGATTACAATCAGGGACGCATCTATTTTTACCGCTGTCGCCGTAATTTCGTCATACGGAATACCGGTTACGATGGCGGTTTTGAAGTTGGTAAAATTATTCAGCCGTTCAGAGCAGAAAGTTTCCATCATCTTGACGGCGCTCTCCTCGATCTCTTTTTCAAGCTGTTCAAATGATATGTGCGGCACATAGAAGCCGCGCAAATCAACCGGCTCATTAATGACATGAATTATTGTCAGTTCGGCATTGAATTGGGTCGCCAGCGTCAGAGCATAGTCAAAAGCGCAGTCAGAATTTTCTGAAAAATCGATGGCAGTCAGAATTTTTGTAAACGGTTTCATGGCAATCCTCCTGGCCGTCTGTTCAGGCCGCTTTGGAAATTTTGTCGATGACTTTTTTCAGGTCGTCATATTTGACCGGTTTGTTGATATACTCGAAAGCGCCAAGCGTTATCGCCTCCAGGTACGACTCGACCTCTCCATAAGCAGTGATCATAATAACCTTACTGGCCGGGTAGCTGCGTTTTAATTCGCGCAAAAACATCAGTCCATTCATTTCCGGCATATTGAGATCGGTAATGATCAACTCAACATCGTTGCTGCGTAAAAAATTTAGTGCCTCCAAACCATTACCTGCCGATGAGACCATATAGCCATCATGGGTGAGAATCTTGGAGAGCGCCACCCGGGCGTTCTCCTCATCATCAACAACCAGTATCCTTTTGTATTCCTGTAGCACGGTTATTCTCCTGCACGGTTCGAAGTACAGGAAGTCTAGCATGGCGTGACAGAGTGTCAAGAGCGTGTGGGGTTTTTATTTTCCTGCATTACTGCGCAACAGTGTCGATATCAATTTCGATATACGCCGGTTTGCCTGAGGCTCCGAGCGACTTATACGGTTTGCCGTTCAGTTCCACGTCAATCTCGCCGGCGCTGCTTAATTCCAGCGCAACTTTTTTTTCTGCTTTCCACTCAATTACATCACCCGTCATAAGCTCATATGGCTGTGCCGCAGAACCATCGACAGTAACCATCAAGGCGCCATTCTGTATCACTGTTATCTTAAGAATAAAACCTTTAGCCATAGCTTCAGACCGCTTCAAAGGCACTGTTTTTTCAACATCGGTTCTCTCTGTTGGTTCTTTTTTCTCTGTACGGACGGGAGGAGTATCCTCCCCTCTCCTCCCAATGCGTGCGGAGCTTTGCACGTTCTGAACAACGGCATTCAACACAGGAGGGACAATAACTGCAGCCAATTGCGGTTGCTGAACCGGTGGAGGAGGCGGGCGCTTGAAAAAAGTAGCGGTAATAATAATCAGCGCCAGCAAAAATGCCGGCAACATCAGTTTCTTCAGTGAAATCAGCCGACGCCTGGGACGATTCCCGGGGAGTGATACACCCGCCGGATCAGTTTTTTCACCCTGGGCTCCAAAAAGCTTGGTATACATTCGCGCGACATCATCTGAATTCAGGCCGAGATACGTGGCGTAAATGCGAAGAAAACCTTTAAGATAGGCCTGGTTAGCAAATTCGCCGATCCGGTCATCTTCAAGAGCCTTCAGATGGGAAAGACCGATTTTCGTCGTTTCAGAAGCTTCTTCAAGCGAAATATCGTGAAATTCACGACAGCGGCGCAGTATTGATCCCGGCGAACCACTTCCCGTTTCCGGCACCGATGATGCCCGCTCTGATGACCTGATTACACTCACTTAAGCAGCTCCAGATATCCAAGAGCGGCTCGCCCGGTTTCATTTTCAGGAATAAGACGCACTGCTTCTTGAAACGAAACACGGGCATCCTCAATCCTGTTCAGCTTGAGTTGCGCCTGCCCCAGATAATAAAACGCATCACCATAATCACGATAAATAGCAAGTGCCTTGTTATATTCGATTATCGCCTGTTCACTCTTGTCCATGGCAAACCAGACCCGGCCAAGAGAAAGCCGCGCCACAGGATTGCGCGGATTAACGGCAGCAACAGCCTGCAATTCTTCCCGTGCTTTCGAATAGTCGCCCTTTCCCAGATACGCCAGCCCAAGGTTGATACCGGCATTTTCGTTGTTGTCATAGAAAAGATCATCTTTTACGATTTTGAACTGCTGGATGGCACTATCCCAGCGTTTCATATCAAGGTAGGCCACTCCCAGGTCATTACGGGCGGCAGAGAAACTCGGTTTCAGAAGGATCGCTTTCAGAAATCTTGCTTCTGCAAGGTCAGGGCGTTTTTTGCCGACATAGGCCAGAGCAAGACTATAGAGAACATCAGGATTTTCGGGATCAAGTTTTTCTGCCTCGGTAAGATCAAACAGGGCAGAGGAAAAATTTCGTTCGCCAAGATAGGATAGTCCCATCTGATAGTGATAGGAGGCAGGGTTAGGTATCAGGTCGTTCCCCCGACCTGACATGCAGCCGGAAGCGGTCAGACAGAGAAGCAGCAAAGCCAGAGAGGCGAAAATGCTATTCATGTAATTCATGTCCCCGAACGCTCATCATTACTATAATAAGGCCGTTCTCAATCAGTACGAAATATCTTTGAAATTGGTCAATCCTTTGAAACTGCGGAAACGGGTTTGAATCTCATGGTAATCAAGTCGCTTCATCCGGTTAAGGCTGAAATCCTCTACATTGTAAGATGCCATAACGCTGCCGAATACGATTGCCTGACGAAGCCCTTCCTCTGACAGATCGCCGGTATTTGCCAGATAGCCCATAAAACCTCCGGCAAAGGTGTCGCCTGCTCCGGTCGGATCGAACACCTCCTCCAATGGATATGCGGGTGCAGCGAACACAGATTCGGCAGTAAACATCAAAACGCCATATTCTCCCCGCTTGACGACGAGTCTCTTGCAGCCGAGCGCAATGATCTGCCGGGCCGCTTTGACCAGATTTGCCTCTCCGGTGATCTGCCGTGCTTCGCCCTCATTAATGACGACGATATCAACTTTCTGAAGAACCTTCCGCAACGCGTCCGGCTTTGAAGAGATCCAGAAATTCATGGTGTCACACGCCACCAGTTTCGGTTTTCTGACCTGCTCCAGTACATTCATCTGCAGGTCGGGGTCGATATTGGCAAGAAAAAGATACTCCGCATCACGGTAGGCTTCCGGCAGGTCAGGCTGAAAATCCATCAGGACATTAAGCTGGGTGTCAAGCGTCTGAGCTTCGTTCAAATCAAAGCCGTAACGCCCGCTCCAGCGGAAGGTTTTTCCGGGGTTGCGTTGTAAACCTGTAGTATCAATATTACGACTTTTGAGAAAAATGACATGCTCTTCCGGGAAATCATCTCCGACAACCGCAACCAGGGAGACATCGGTAAAAAAACTGGCTGCGGTAGAAAAATAGGTGGCCGATCCGCCAAGAACATGCTCCCCTCTGCCGAAAGGAGTTTCAACCGTGTCAAATGCCACTGTGCCGACTACAACTATGCTCATTGGTTTCTCCTGCGGATAATTAATGGTGCAAAATACCACGCAGCTCTGATTGAGTCAAAAGGATTTGTGAATCCGACATCCTTGACAATCATAGAGACAATACCTACCTTGCACAGGTTAGTCAAAATCCACCCGAAAGACAAAACAGGTTCCACAATGCGTACTTTTCTCAGCAAGTTTCTCCTTTTCTTCGTCGCCGCAGGTGTCTTCAGCTTTTTTATGAACATGCTGCTGCTCACCCCCTCTCTCTACATGCTGCAGGTCTATGACCGGGTATTAGGCAGCCGCAGCGTTGAAACCCTCTGGTTTCTCACGCTGCTACTACTTGCTGCCCTAGCTGTTATGGGCAGCATGGAGCTGGTCCGTTCCCGCCTGCTGGTGCGTGCCAACAACGCCATCGATGCTCAGCTGGCACCTTACCTGCTGAGAAAAATGGCCGAAGGAGCTACATCTCCGGAAGGAAATCAATATTCACACGGCCTCCGTGACCTGAATTCCCTTAAAAGCTTTCTGACCGGTCCCGGCATACTGGCTCTGTTTGACGCCCCCTGGATGCCGATTGCCATGATCATCCTCTGGTATATGAACATTTATCTCTTTCTGGTCGCCTTGGCTGGTGCAGTTTTGATGCTTTGCCTCACCATCGCAAACGAATTCCTGACTCGCAAACCTCTCACTGACGCAAGTGGCGCAAGTCAGGCAGCCGGCCGCCATGTAGAGCTTGCCCTGCGTAATGCTGAAGTTGTCAACGCCATGGGAATGCTGAAAGGGGTTACGGCGCGCTGGTCAGGCCTCAATGACCGGGTGCTGGCGCTGCAATCCAAAGCCAGCAAGCGTGCCGGCAATATTTCCGGTGTAACCAAATTTGTTCGTCAGGCGATCCAGTCGCTTGGCTTAGGTGCCGGAGCGTATGTTGTTCTCAATGACCCAACATTTACTCCCGGCATGATGATCGCCGGAACCATAGTTCTTGGCAAGGCGCTGGGGCCGATTGAGCTTCTTATCGGGGGCTGGAAAGGTTTTCTGGAGGCGCGTATCGCGTACAGCCGCTTAGATGATTTTATGAAGATGCAGCATCTGGAAATAGAGCCGATGGAGTTGCCGCCACCCAGTGGCCAAATCTCTCTTGAAAAAGTGTCATTTGGTATACGAGCAACCAACAAGATGATAATCAAGGATGTCTCCTTTGCTCTGCCGGCCGGAGAAGCACTCGGTATTATCGGACCAAGCGCTGCGGGAAAATCGACTCTTGCACGTATGCTGGTCGGCGTGTGGAAGCCGTTGCAGGGCAATATCCGTCTTGACGGTGGCGACATGAATTCCTGGCCATCGGATCGTCTTGGCCCATATATCGGCTATCTCCCGCAGGATATCGAACTTTTTGCCGGAACAATTGCCGACAATATTGCCCGACTGGATGAACCGGATTCCGAGAAGGTTATCAAGGCGGCTCGTCTGGCCGGACTGCACGATATGATTCTCAATATGCCAAAGGGGTATGATACGTATATTGGCGTCAGTGGCGCAGTACTGTCAGGCGGCCAGCGTCAGCGTATCGGCCTGGCACGGGCCATGTATGGCGACCCAAAATTGATTGTACTGGATGAGCCGAACGCCAGTCTCGACAACGACGGGGAAGTTGCACTGTTACAAGCCATGGGCTTCCTCAAAAAAATGGGCACCACCGTAGTCATAATCACCCACAAAGTCAGCCTCCTTGCCAACGTTGACAAGCTACTGGTGATGCAGGATGGCGCCATTGCGGCATTCGGGCCGCGAGAAGGGGTACTGCAGCACCTGTTGCAGCAACAGCAGAAAATGCTGCAACAGCAACAGGCGGCGCAGCAGCAAAAGCCTTCAGGCAATCAGGCAACATCAAACCAAAACTCAACAGCTGCATCCACACAGGAGGTGCCACGTGGCTAAAATCAAAACAAATGCCGTCGCACTCGCAGCGCCCCAGCGTGACACCAGTTATTCTCCCATGCCGATTATTCTTGTCGGCGTCGCTATTCTTGTAACCTTCTTTGGTCTCATCGCTGTATGGGCATACTTTGCGCCGCTTCATTCAGCCGTGCATGCCACGGGAGAGATAGTTTTCCAGAACAAACGCCAGGCTGTGCAGCATCTGGAAGGGGGAGTAATCGAGCAAATCCTGGTGAAAGATGGTGATACAGTAAAAGCCGGACAGCCATTGATTGTACTGGAGGATGATCAGTTGAAGCCGATCGTCGATATGTACGAAGGACAGGCCACTGCTGAAACGGCCAGCATTATCCGGCTTGAGGCTGAAAAGAATGATCTCCCCGCAGTGATTTTCCCCAAAGAGATCCCGGCGCCGATAGTTCAGACCGAGACTCGGCTGTTCAGTGCCAAACGGGATGCATACCTGAAACAGATTGATATGGTGAAGAGCCAGATTGAACAGTCAAGAGAGATCATTAAAGGTGCTCATGAACAGCTGGCCTCCAAGAAAAAAGAGGTCGCCTCGCTCAAGGAACAGCTGGAAGCGAATCAAGCTCTGCGGAAAGAAGGATATGTTACTAAAACCGTAGTGTTGGACCTGGAAAGAGTCCTCGCAGAAAAAAGCGGCGAGCGGGAACAGATCTCTGCCAATATTGCATCAAATCTTCAGCGCCTTGCCGAACTGGAACAACGTATTCTGTCAATCAAAGCCGAGCGGGTTCAGCAGGCCGCCAACGAAATCAAGCAATCCTCCATGAAGCGGATCGAGCTGGAAGAACGGGTGCGCCCGTCCCGCTCCATGATGAAGCGCGGCATCATTCGTGCGCCGGTAGCCGGCAAAGTCGTCGGCTTGAAAGTGAGTACCATTGGCGGGGTGGTGATTCCCCGGGAGACGCTGATGGAGATCGCACCGCAGTCAGACCACCTGATCATCGAAGCGAAAGTTGCCGTTAATGACATCAGTGACATCAAGCTGGGACAGGAGGCCGAGGTAACTTTGACCGCCTTCAAGAGCAGTACCACACCGCTGGTAAAGGCCACCGTAACATACATTTCTGACGACCGCCTGACTTCACGGACCGCTCAGGGGGAGATGCCGTACTACGCCGCCTATCTTGAGCTGGATCCGACTGATCTCAAAAAGCTTGCAGGACTGCAGCTGGTGCCGGGGATGCAGGCACAGGCATCTATCACGACCAGATCCCGCACCGCTTTTGATTATTTCATCGGCCCCCTGCGTGATCGAATGAGGAAGGCCTACCATGCGAAATAAGATATTTCAATCCGTATTAATTCTGACACTGGCTGCTCTTCCCGCCCACGCTCAGGAGTACGACTTGCAGGAACTATACAAACTGGCAAAAGCCAAAGACCCGACAGTCAGCCGGGCCGAGGCACGTCTGGAGGTTGGTAAAGCTGACAAGGAGATCGCCATGGCGGCACTGCTGCCGCGTGTCAGTGCCAACGGCTCAATACGTCAGATACAGCACCAGGTATTATATTATGGCAAAGAGCCGATTAATGGTGATTATACCGGTTTCAGTTACGGTGCCGGTGCGGCGGTATCCCTCTTTAATATGTCCTCCTATTTCCAGCTTTCGGCTGCCGATGCCGGTATCAGCAGTGCCGATACCGGGCTGCAGGCGGCACGGCAGGATCTGATTGTCCGCCTACTCGATGCCCATCTGCGCTATCTGAAAGCAGTGGCTAACGAAAAACTGTATCGTGACGAACTGACCAGGGTCGGGAAAGTGCTTGCACAATCCGAGGCGTTTTTGAAAGCTGGAACGGGTGACATCATCGCCGTATACGAAGCGAAAGCCCGCATGGACAGCGCTGCTGCCGAAATGATAAAGACCGAAGGGATTCTTCGGCTTGCCCTGCAGAATCTTTCCAGCCTGACCGGCATTGTCGTTGATGGCGTCAAAGATATTGCGGTCGATAAATCCTCCGGCCCGCAGCCGGCAGAACTGGAGTGGTGGGTTGCTACCATGCAGCAGCGGAGCCCGGCACTTCTCCAGGCCAAAGAAGACCTGCTGCAGGCGGAAGAATACCGCAAGGCTGCCCGCGCCGGGCATCTCCCTACTTTTTCGGGCAACGGCGGCTACACCGTTGACAAAGGGAGTACCTTTCTTCCCAAGGTTGAAACACGGCAGTGGTATGTCGGCCTCCAGATGAATATACCGATCTACTCCGGCGGTGAGACTACCGCCCGTACCCGCCGCGCCCTGGCGGGAGAGGCTGAGCGTCGCGCCATGTTTGATGACGCGCAGACGCAGGCGATCAGGCGCTTAAAAGAGGCGTATCTCAACCTGACCTACAACCAGAGCCTGGTGGAGGCATACCAGCGCAAACATGAATCATCAGAACTTCAGCTGAAAGCGGTGCAAAAGGGGCGCGACATCGGCACCAGAACCGCCATCGATCTCCTGAATGCCGAACAGACCTATGCCATAAGCCGTCGTGACCTGACCTCTGCCCTGTATGACAATGTCCAGAGACAGATTGAATTGAAAGCTGCAGCCGGCATCCTGAACGAGGACGACCTCGCCGCTGTTAGTGTCGCGTCTACGATGGCAAAATAGCAGTCAAAAGCGAAAATTCTACTAGTTGAATGTGCTGGGGGCTCTCTCGTCATTACTGAAGAAGGCTATGCAGTCCAAATCGAAGCGGCATACTCTTCTTGAGTTGAAAGGTTTGGGGGCTGACGTGTGGTCAAAAATTAATGCCGAAGATTATATCCGGCAGGAACGTGATTCATCCTACAAAAAGCAGTTGATCGCGCAAAGGCGCAAAGTTCGCCAAGAAAAACAAATCGTTAGAACCAAACTGCGTGTCACCATTTTGGTGAGGCCGGTATTGATTTTAAGCACTTGACTTCCTTTGCGTCTTTGCGAGAGTGAATTGCCGTTTTAAGGTTCATAGAATTAAGTAAGCTGCTGAGGGGAAAGGAGGTCTTTCTTGATACAGCACCACTGTGATATTTCATTAAAAAGATCCCCGTTACCCATGATGTTATAAAGCCTGTTAAACAATATCTCCACCATAAGAGTCTGCAAAGATTCCGACAAAACTAAGAACAGCCGTTAAGTCTAGGAATAAGTAGCGTGTACTTTTTTGCGCTTAAACGTTTGTATCCATTCATCCATCAACATGATGTGGTTGAGCAACGGCACCCAAAGTGTCAAGTCAGCCGCTACTGCGATTCAAAATTCAGCTCCTCATCCACCACATACAGTTGTCGTCCCTTAACTTCGTCGTAGATCCTTCCGACATATTCGCCGAGTATGCCGACGGTAACCATTTGTACACCACCAATGAAGAGCACAGCCACGAACGTCGAAGCCCAACCCGATATGGCATAATTTGGGAACAGGATCTTTACAATTAGACCATACGCGATGAACCCAAAACTCACAAACGAACAGAGCAGACCGAAGCCCGACGAAATCCTCAAGGGAACGCTTGAGAATGACAAGAGCCCATCCATCGCAAAGTTGATCATCTTGCGCAGCGGATATTTCGTATCACCTCCAAAACGAGGTTGTCGAACGTACTCTACCTTGATCTGACGAAAGCCGACCCAACTTACCATCCCCCGCAAAAAGCGATTACGCTCCTGCATTCTGTTCAGTTCATTTACGACCCTCCGGTCCATCAGCCTGAAATCTCCCGTATCCAGAGGAATATCAATGGGGGTTAGCTTGCGAAACAGCCGGTAGAATAGTTTGGCGGTGACGCGTTTGAAGAAAGTTTCTCCCTCCCGTTTACTTCGTGCTCCGTAAACAACCTCAAATCCCTCACGCCATTTCACGACCATCTCCTCGATCACCTCCGGTGGGTCCTGGAGATCAGCGTCAATGAGCACAACTGCGTTTCCCTTTGCTTTGTCCAGTCCGGCGGTCACCGCGATTTGATGCCCGAAGTTTCGTGAAAAACTGACAAGCCTGATTTGATTATCCTTGCGGCAATATTCCTTTGCCAGTTGCAGCGTCCTGTCCTTGCTCCCGTCATTAACCAGTATAATCTCGTAAATGATACCTATTTTTTCCAGTGTCGCCTTCAATCTGGTAATCAACTCGTCTATAACCGCTTCCTCGTTATAAAGCGGAACAACAACACTTATCATTTCCTTCATTACCACCTCCACACCTGATTTTACAAATCGTCTCAACTAATTAATTATGGGGTATCCGTCGCTATCTCTTATTCTCAAATGAGCATCCCGAGTAAAAATCCAGTATTTGCTGGCAACAAAATTTATTATCGTCACAAAAACCATAGTAATTATCCAGACGGGATTATACGGCCAATGATAGAGATCAATGCAAATAAAGATACTTAATGTGCTTGCCAGAAGACACGTAATGTTTGTGATAATAAACCTGAACAGTTGTTTTTTGGTGCCCTTTGCCGCTTTGAATGTCCAGATTTTATTCCATACGAAGCTGTTTACCATGCCGGCCATATAGCCAATTACATTGGCAACAGCCCCGTCGATACTAGAGAGCCCGATAAGATGCAGGGAGGTAACCATACTCCCGGCAAAGCTATCAGAGAAGGCGGCCAGTACTTTGGAAAAGGGGAAATACCGGTAAGACAGCAAAAAAACTACATAAGTGATCCCGCTGTTTATGCAGCCGATTACGCCGAACCGGATAAGTTGTTTCACTGTTGCAGCAGGCATAAGCCACCAGACCATCCAAAGTCAGTTTTTGGTGTTATCGGAACAGCCCCCCGGGGCACTTCATGATGCCGTCAGTTTGTCCCGTTTGGTTCCCGCCAGTAAAACAAGCTGGGCCAAAAGTAACCCCTCGTAGGGTTTACGGTAGCGACCTTCGTTCACAGAAATGGGGATAAGCCCTTGCACGACAAACCATGCCAGAATCAGCGCAGGAAGCAGCAAATGAATCCGTTTCCTGCGCAGTGCCAAAACGGTTCCGGCACAAGCGGACAGAGTCAAAGGGAACCACAACCATCGGGACTGATAATTGATCTCATCCAATAAACTGCGGTCTCGATTGACATCAGGCCAGGATGGGCCGAAAAAAAGAAAAACAAGATTCTCCCTGGCGAGCCAGATATAACGGCTGAAGTCAGGCTTCCATAGTGACTGTGCCGCCTTCCACCCATTAATCCCTTTATTGATATCGACATCAATATGTACCGTGCCCTCCCGCTGAGACTTCCAGTGAGATAATGGCGAAAACGGCTCAATCAGGAGTGAGGGATTTGTAAACCCATAATTCCAGATCGCGCCATCGCGGTGATAGGTAATCAGGATTTCTTTTTTGCCGGACCCGGCATAGATAGCATTCATATGACCATCGCCGTGTGGCGAAAACAGATGCAGCATCTTGTAGCCGCGATACGTCAACGGACCAAGCAGCAGCACCAGCAGCAGGAGCGAATAAAGGAGTGTGCGAATTTTGCACGGATGCTTGAACCATACCCATACCGAAGCCACTGCCGCCAATGGGATGCAGACGCCACGGGTAAGTCCGGCGACACTCCAGAGCAAAACCATTAACACAAAACTGGCAACCGTCATTTTGCGTCTCGCGCGCCAGGTTGCATAAAGTGCTGCCCCCAGCAGCGGCAGCATTAAAGTTTCATTCATGAAGTAGCTATAAATAGAAATCCACGAAGGGAGCCAGGCCACTGCAACACAACCCGCCAGCGCAATAGTTTTTTCGGGCTGCAGTTCCCGGAAAAAGCGATACCAGATCCAGGGGGTCAACAGTGAAAGCAGGCTGGTATAAAACCAGACCAGCAGCGGCAGTTTTAACGTAAGCTTGGCAAGGGCGCCAATGTAGAGCTGGTACATGATCGGGTCTGACAGACTCAGCGGATCATTGCGCAGAGTCTCCATCCCCTGCACCCAGTGGCGTTCCGGGTCGCTCCAGATATGGTCCAATGGGTTGTAGCGCCATATAATCCACACCCGCAGCAGGCAGCCGCCAATGATCAGCAGGTATAAAAATCCGCGCAGCAGAGATGCCCTGCTGCGGCAATTAACCACTATGTTATCTATAATGTTGTTCACGATACGTACATCCTTTCATATAACCCCCGGAATCAATCGCCACCGCACCTGCTTTTTGTACGCAATATAGTCAGGGTCGAGCGACAGGTGCCGTTCTTCCGTCCAGGCCCGCAGCATATAGATAATGGTAAAACCGAACAGCAGACCGAGAAAATACTGTCCGAGAAAAATACCCTGGATGTAAAACACCAGCAGCTTTGATGCATACGCCGGATGCCGCACATAGCGATAAGGCCCGGAACTGACGATGCCGCGGTTTGTCAGATTGGAAGCCTTCGCCCCGAGTGCAACGGATGCCCAGGCAAAGATACCCCACAAAGCGGTAATCAGCAGGGACATTATCATCAGCACGTTTGCCGACCAGGCATGGCTGATATCAATCAGCCGGTGATCGAATATCCGGTAGGAAACGCTGTTGAACGGCGGATAGCACCATAAACAGACCAGCCAGCCAAAAAAAGTCGGCTCAACCGATCTGATTTCGTTTTTCAGGAATTTGAACTCGAAGATATAGCCGAAACAGAACAGCATGGTGTCAACATAAATAAAGAAAGAAAGCAGCCAGGCGTTGAGTGCGACAAGGTCAAAGGCAAGGGTTTTGCTGATATTGATCTGATGAAACGTATTATTGATAACCCAGGAGACCAGCAGCGGCAGGAAAAACAGCTTCACACAGCAGGTGAGCAAGCCGAGCCTGCTGGTGTAGTTCCAGTAGAAAGTGCCGCCACGCAAAACAGAGCCAGCGGAAGCAACTGTCAGTATCAGACTTGAATATTTGTCTTCATGCAGCGGAATATCTGATTCACAATAGTAGAGATAGGGATACAGCAGAAACAGGCAGGCTCCGAAATAGAGGTCAACAACGTATGTAAAGAAATAGAGGTAATTTGAACCATTGAAATGGTTGATCAAAATTGCGCCAAACTGCCTGAGAGAAGGGGCATCGATATATTCGAGGCAAAAGGCGACAACGGTGCCGCCGTTTTTCAGCAGCAGGTACGCTGTTGTGATCAGGATCATGCGGCTGGCGTATTTGTGCAGGGATACGGCGATACATCTGTTTTTCAGAGCGGATAATCGGGAGAATAACGCGGCGGCAGTGAAGATCACCAGAAATCCGAAGAGGATTGGTGTGGCAATACGCCCATGCGCCACACGCGAGGCGGCTGAAGACAGGAGCTTGAGCGTGCCACGGATGACTGCGGTGCGGTGCAGGCCATCTTTCTCATCTTCTGCCACGGCAAAATAGGTATAGCTGTTATCCAGCCCGTCTATCGTGCTTTTAACCGTAAAGGTTTTGCGCTCAGGTAAACTCTTTTCGGAAACAACGGCAATTTCATCCGGCAGCACCAGACGCCATATATCCGGTCTGGCGCCTCTGACGACGATCTTGCCGCTATTGGTCAGGGTAACATCATCAAGCTGGCAGGATTCTGGCATTGGTGCTTGCTGGCGGTAATAAAAGAGGCCGACATGCCGCATGGTAAGAAGTTGATTGTCGTTATAATACCTGACGGTAGCGATCAGCGGATAACTGCCGGGAGTGGCAGGAAGCTGGACCGTTACAGTTGGTTGTAATGCCGATCCGGGTGCAATGGCCGCAACATCATGAAGAAGGGGATAATTTTTGCCGTCTAAAGAGATATCAATATCTTTTATACGGGCATTCGCGCCGGCTCTGTTGTGAATGGAAACCGATACGATGTTGTCACTGCTGGAAAGATTGAGATCAATCGAGACATCGGCTGCGAAGCAGGAGTTTACCGGGAGTATTATCAGGCAGAGTGTCAGGCATGACACAAAAAAACTCATAAGAATGCATGGCGATAAAAATAGGCGGCAATCAGATGTAACGCGGGCTGTTCGTTTGATAGGGCATCCACTTCATAGTGCAGAAAATGAGAAAAAAGCCCCCTCCCGGCAAGGGAGAGGAAGCATATTACGAAAACCTTTGCAATGGCGTCAAGGTAGCAATAATTGATTAACCGGTCAACAGACAAATCAAAAAGGTATGCTACTAAGGATTTTCAGGACACTGCACGGCGCAGAAGGTAGTGCGGTTTAATCAGTTAATCTACATGGAGTGTCACCGATCAGAGATCGCAATTTGAAGATTCTCCCTTTGCCGTAAAATCCGAAGTAATCGCAGTAATCACGAGTCTGATAGAACAGTTTTGCTTCGGGATGACTCTGGATTTCTCAGGACTAAAGCTTTAAGCCTCAAAACCGCTGTCTGCCACTAATTTCACATATTTATACAGATAAACCAAACCATTACAGACACAAAGATTCTTCTGATTGGTTAACCAGAATTTATTTATATATTTCTGATTTCATTCGTGTAATTCGTGGCAAAACCCGCTTTCATGCTCATTCTTTGCTGTTAGATCCGGAGTAATCGCAGTGATCGCGAAGCTGAAAGAGAACGGATTAGAATCAGGATTTTTCCGAATAAAAGCTTCGAACATCTTTTACACCACATTTTTTTGTATATTTATAAAATTTACTATTGTATAAGACCAAACAAATCGTTACAAAGGCCATAAATCTGGCTTTAAACGAATATTCATGCTTGACAAACTATTGTTTTGGTATTAACTAAACCATTCATTGTTACTTTTTTTATGAAAGGGGAGGTGTTGCATCGCTCTTTTATTATAATGTGGTCGTTTTGGCTAGGGTGCAGGATAAAAACATGAGGACAAAAACAAAAGGGGGTAAATTGTATGGGAATTAAAAAGTATGTATTGATGTTTGGCGCAGCAGGTCTTTTAACAGGTTTGTTGGCATTGGGTGGCTGTGGTAGCGATGATAGTAATTATTATCACGCACCGGCAACCAGCTCCAGCTCTTCGTCCAGCAGCAGCTCTTCGTCCAGCAGCAGCTCTTCGTCCAGCAGCAGCTCTTCGTCCAGCTCCAGCTCTTCGTCCAGCTCCAGCTCTTCATCCAGCTCCAGCTCTTCATCCAGCTCCAGCTCTTCATCGTCATCTTCCGGTGGCGCCGCTATCCCGGTTGCCATTACTGAAGCTAACGCTACAGCGGATGACGCAACAACCGGAACAAAAACCTACACACTTGCTGCAGTTAATGGCGTATACACATATACCATCAACGGCTTTGCAGCCGGTGACAAAATTGTTGGCCCATCGGGCGTAGTAGCAACTCTGGTCAATTCAAGTTATACCGATGGAATTGCCGATATCAGGTACAATGTGTCCCCGACACAAAATGTTCTGATTCATCTGACCGGACTTGCAGACACAGTTGACACATTTCAGCTGTACTCAACATCACAACTTAATGTACTTCTTGGTTCTGGAACTTTCCAATAAAAGCTAAGGAAATATTGTATTTAGTGGTATATCGCGTAACGTCAAATTACAGTATCTAAATTAAAATGGAGGCTAGACAACATGGCAAAAATTTATCTTGATGAAAATGAAAACTACGGCGGAACAATTGGCAGTGATTCAATAGTAACCGGCAGCACAGGCACTGAGCAAGTCACTTTTGCTGCAGGCGCCACAGGTGTTACGATTGACTCGCAGGTTGAAAAAGTAGTGTTGGCCGGCAATGTTGCTGACTACACCTACCAGCAGCAGGGCAATACGCTTGTTGTTTACAGTGGCACCACTGTAGCAGCGACAATCGGATTGCAGATTGCTGACGCAAGCGGTAACGTTGATGCAAACGGCACTCTCGTGCAGTTTGCCAACGGTAGCGTTGTTTCCGCACTGTTCAGCACAACTACAGGTGCCGTAACATTGGGCGGCGGTGCGGTTACTGCCGGCACAACAGCCGCAGCTGCAACAGCAGTTATCCCTACAACTTTTGTCACTGAGACGCCGCCTGCTGCCACATTCACGCTTACTGACAGTACGGTAGCTGGTCTCAAAACCATGGTCCTCTCGGGTGACATGGATGTCCGCATTGACATGACAAACACCACCAGCCAAATCACCGGTCTGGACCTCAACGGCAATGGCGTAATCGCTAACAACGGCATAGAAAACGCATCCAACGTATTTCCTGCAACTGGCTACAAAGCTGTTGACGCTTACACCCGCCTTGACAATGGTGTGGTCAATGAAACCGACCTGACCAAAGTATTCCTCGGCGATATCAAATATGACGGCAGCGGCTTTGCAGGCGACGGCGTCAGCACTAACGGTAACGTTGTTCTCGGCGGCCTCGGCGCAGACACCATCCTCGGCGGCATCGGTAACGACTTCCTCGCCGGCGGCGGCGTGGCACTGTCACGCGAAGGTGGCACAGATTCACTGTCCGGCGGCCGTAATGCCGACTTCTTTTTCACCGAACTGTCACTGTTGAGCAACACTGATGGCAATAATTTAGTTCTTGACGGCGGCACAACAGCTGACGACAATTCGGCTGGCAATAGCTACAGCGCTCAGAACACCGACTGGTTGTTACTGCAGGCGTCCGATGACGACGAGCCAGTGACAGTCGTTCTTGAAGACCATCTGGTTGACGGCAATGGCAACGGTAACCTTGATGACGAAGGTGTCATCAGTACACGTGCTGGCCAACAAGCCACCATGCGTGACGTTGAAAACGTTGATGCTTCCGGCAACACTTACGGATTCCTTAAGGATGTCACCACCACCATTGGTGGCGCACCGGTCAATGCAAACAACAATGGTATTGGTTCCTCAGCCCAGTTGAACATCTCGACAGAGGATGGCAGCAACGCGGCCAACAGAATCATCGGTGGTTACGACAACGACGTCATAAACGGCGGCGGAGGCAACGACCTCCTGATGGGCGGCAATCTCAGAAGCTATGCAGATGACGGCGTGACCGTAGCCCATCAAATACTTGACCCGAACCTGGTCGGACTGACCGGCAACAACGACGGTCGTGACGTACTCGTCGGCGGTGCCGGCGCTGACAACATCGTGTTTGAAGCTGACGGCGGTGTTATAGAAGGTGGCGCGACTCAAAATCAGGATGACGCCGAAGTAGACACTCTCTGGTTGACTGAAAACTCCTTGGGCGCAGTAGTCACAGCCGGCACCGTTACACCGGTAACGGCAACCACGCTGACCACTGACAACACCCTGCGCTTTGACCTGGGTGCTGGCAAGCAAGGCGGCATCGATAACTTCTCCGGTTATGGCGGCGCTGGTGATACCGACAGTCCTTCCTCAAACGCCAGCGGCACCGCTACCGGCTTCACTGCTGATCAGACAAACTATGTCAGCGAGTCGACCCACCGCGTACAGGTTCAAGACATGGAAAACGTCATTGCTACCGGTCTCGGCGCGCTTGACTACAAGGCAGCTGGCGCCAATTCGGCAACTGATGTAACATTCCAGAACCAGCAGAACTTCCAGGCCTACAACGGAAACCTCGATCTTCGCGGTACGGATGGCGACAACACACTTTACGCAGCTGCTGGCATAGACACAATTGAAGGCCGTGCCGGCAACGACCTGCTTTCCGGTGGCGAAGGCGTAGATAGCTTCATCTTCGATCTGGGTGCTATCACAGGATCAGCTGCAGGCGCAGGTGATGGTCTTGACGTTATCTGGCGTCAGGCAGACACTGACAACAACAACCTGTGGGATGTCAACGCCGCAGGTACCGGTGATGGTGCAATGGCACGCATCGGGGTATCTAACCAGGCTGGCTTGATGGGCGCCGATTTTGGCAGAGGCAGTGACACGATTCATGGTTCATCCAAACTGGATGTTGATTTTACAGCAACCGATTTGGCAGCAGCCAACAAGTACCTGTCTGAGTTCACCGTTAAAATTGGTACTGAAACATTCACCGTAACCGATCTGGCAGCACTGCAGGCCGCTACCAATGCTACTGAAGTAGCAGCTGTTGCAAATGCCGCTTTCAATGCAATCGACGCAAACGTAACCGTAACAGCAAACGGCAACGTGTTGACCGTTAGGGACAGCACTCCGACAGGTGGCCGTTCCATTTCTGACAACCTGGACGACACAGCCGGCACCTTCCTTGACGAAGGTCTGCGCATCACAGCAGTTGTCAGCGATCCATCAGAAACAGTAACCAACCCCTCGGTGAGATATACTGCAGCTGGTGCAGATACCACGCAAGATCGCATTATCTTTGCCGCATATAACAACCGCGCCGACGGTGAACTGGTTGACGACGGAGCCATGTTTGGCGGTGACACACTCGGAACCAACAACTACGCACAAGATTTGGTAGTTGGTTTCAATGTCGACGGCAGCACCGTATTGGCAGAGCGTCAGGCGTTCCGGGTCGACCTGTCCAACCTGGCAGTAGAAGACAAGGTAACGGTAACGGTTAACAATGTTACGTACAGCCTGACTGTTGGCCGTGAGCTTGACCATACTCTGATCGCTGGTGAAACAACTTTTGCATTTGCGGGACGTTTAGCAACATACATCAATAATTACCTTGATAATGATACTGCAGCCGGCAAAGTTTTAGCGAGCGCCGCTTCTGGTGCCGGTAACGCTGCCGCATTCGTCCTGACCCAGGAAGAATATGCGAACGAAGAAACCGTATTTATGAATGTAAGCGTTAACGTTCGTGACAACTCCTCAAACGGCGAAGGTGCTCTTGGTACGGTGACCAACCTTAGCTCGACTGACATTACCCTGTACCAGTACAATGGCCGCGATGCCAAGCTGAATGCAGCCGACGTTCTGTTTGTTGGTGATTCCGGCGTTGGCCCTGATGGTACTGTTTACAGCGAGAACAGCCGTTCCATTCTGGCAACTGCTGACAACCTGAAGCATGCTGATGGTTCGACTAATCTGGACGCCGGCGGCTATCTGCTCGGTTCCGACGCTATCGTAGTTAACGTAACACCGGACGTGAATGTTGCCTCCAGCGCTGCACAGGGTGTTGGCACAATCACTGTTAATAATCATGTTGAAACACTTGTCGCTAACGGGATTTACTTCAATGCCGTTGAAAACCCAACGACTGGCGTCGCCACCAACTATGCAATCCATGGTGATGACCAACTGATTGGTGGCGATGCTGCCGATACTATCCTCGCAGGAACTGGCGACGACCGTGTCTACGGTTCTTTGGGACTTGACCATATCGATGGCGGTAAAGATCTGTATCTTGTTGACGGCCAGATTCAGGTTCTGAACGACTATGATGCAACTGTTGTTGATGCAATCCCGGCAACGCTTGATATCCATCTCCTCACCGATGGTGCATTCGACGATACGTTAGTCTATCAGCAGTCCGATTTCGGTGTAGTTGGAGTTGGCGGATCAACTTTCAACATTGCACTTGATCTTTCAGCTAATCAAGCTAACGGCGGTGCTGGCCGCGTGATCACTAACGGTCTTGCAGCCAATACAACACTTTTCACCAATATGGAGCACATCCGTACCGTAGCCGGTAACGGTACGCTTCTCGGTCAGGGCAACGATACTTTGGACCTCTCCATTACTGTTAACCCACTGACCGGCGTTACAGCAGCAAACGCAGCCAACATGCGCTACTTCTTAACCAAAGAGGCTAATGCAGGCGGCGAAGTTCGTATGGCCACTACCGTTGCCGGAAATGCAACAGGCGCTGGCACACTCTTTACAAAAGTAGACGGTGTAGAAAACGTTAAGGGTGGAACAGGTACTGACTATCTGTACATTGATCAGACCGAATCCGGCAAAAACAACAGTTTTGATGCCGGCACCAGTACCGCAGGTAATAACGCAGCACAAACTGCTGCAAACGGCGACAAGATTTTTTACCAGAACAACGCGGTTGCGTTGACTGCTGCTCAGCTTCCTGTTGTGAAACTGGCAATTGGCGCCGCTGATGTTGACACAGTGACAATGACTAACGGCATGCTTGAAGCGGGTGACGCACCTGTTGACACACTGACCGGTGTTGAATTTATCGACGTCAATGCTGTAGCGCGAAACGCCGACGAAGCTGATATTCTTGATGTTTCCGCACTGACTGGCGGTGCAACGGTAAACTTCATTACTGGCCAGATCAGCAATGCCGCGACACTTGTTGCCACGGTAACTGGTACTCAGCAGTTTGAATTGGTATCCGGTTCAACTGGGAGTGATCTGGTAATCGTTGCCGACAATCAGGCAGCCGGCAATGCAAGTGCTGATGCAACACTTGAAAAGATCCTGTTTGATTCTTATCTGACCTACGACACAATGGATGACCCTACAATCGCGCCAGCTTTCGACGCCGACGCATTGCTTGACCGTATGACGGTTGCCGATCTGCGCTCCGCCAATACCGTTAATGCGACAAATGCAATTCCAAACGTAACCAACACCGCATTATTTACCTATGACCTCGGAGCCGGCGCTGCTGACCGTGTTGACTACAGTGCTGAAAATGGCACAATTGCTGCGGTAGTTAATCTTACAACCGGCAATGCCGACAACCTGAGCGTACTTGTCGACGCTAATGCTGACGGCGATATCGCAGATGCAACCGACCGCATCGACGTTCTCAAAGGCGTTGAGCAAATCGTTGCTGGCTCAGGCACTTCGATTATCGACCTGACATCATTTGGACAGGCTTCGAAAATCACATTCCAGTATACCGCTCCTGCAGTACCTGCCGGCGATGATATCGTTGAAGCCATTGTCCGCATAGCCGACAGTGCCAACAACTCAATCGATGGCCTCGCTAACCTTGTTGAGCGCTTTGACAACTCAGCTGGCGGAGTTAATGCTTCATGGAACCGTATCGAAGGTAGCGACTACGCTGAAACCGTTACGTATGACGGCAGCGAAGATCTGGTCAACGAATCTGGCCTTGATCACCGTTTCACCAATGATACGTTAACACTTCGCGGTGGCAATAACGTTGTCAGTTATTTCAACCTCGAAACCTCCATTGAGACAACAATTGGTGTTGTTGCAGACACCGGCGCCGGTGATGGCGTTATTACCGCCGATGTAAAATTCTATGACGGTCTGACTCCAGCTTACTTGGCAGGCACAGGAACACATGTCATCACTTCCAACAGTGCCACCAACTCGATTGTCGGCGGTACCGGTACCCTCAAGATTGAAGCATCACAAGATGCGGAAGATACGCTTGTATTCGCAGGTCTCACCGAGAAACTCTTCATTCTGGGAACATCACCTGGCGTTATCAATGTGTCACTTGATGCCACTGAGAATCTCGTGTTAACCGGATTCGAACGCCTTCAGGATGCAGCGACAAACGATGTCTATGACATGATCAATTTAGGTAATGTCGTCGGCCAACTTGAATTTATTGATTCAGTTAATGATCACGATATGCTGGTTCTGCGTGGATCCAACGGAGTTGCCTTCAATGGCTCCGGTGCCCTGACCATCGATCTGGACAATTTGAGTGCTACAGTCGGTGGCCTCAATATGGACTTCGACGTATTGGATATTAGCAATGTAACAACTTCCGGACTGACCGTAAATGGTGGTACGGACGCCGCACCTGCTAACGCAGATACTGACGCAACTGATGAAGTTGTGCTTGGTGCTCTGTCGCTCGTCAACACGATCGCCGATTTTGAATCGATGATTCTGACACAGGGTTCAGTTGCAGCGGGAACAACATTCACTTTCAATACTGCAGCTAACACGTTGGTTCAAGGGAGCACAACCGTCAGCACCACTGCTGATATATTGAGCTTCGCTGGTTTAGTTCTTGAGCCTGCAGTAGATGCTGATACCCGTGTTGCCCATGTTACCTCGGCACTTAATGTGACGGTAGCTGGCGCTGCCAGCGCAACTGTTTACGGTGGCGACGGCGCAGATGCCATCACCGGCGGCGACGCTGCCGATATGCTCCTCGGCGGCGCAGGAATTGATACTATCAATGGTGGCGCAGGTGACGACATCATCACTGGTGGAGCCGGCAATGACATACTTGATGGCGGGTTTGTTGCTGCTGTTGCCATGGAGAGGACCTATGAGTTCACTGGTGGTCTTACTGTAGATGGTAACTTTGCTACATTCACCATCGGTGGTTTAACCCTGACTGAGGGCGCAGAAATCACGGATGGTGCCGGTCAAATTCAGATTGCCGCTGATGTAGCTGCTGCTCTTACTGCCGATATTGCCGGTGGAGATGTATCCGGTATGGCTGCTGAGGGTGTAACATCGGTAACTGCAGCTAATGGCCTTGTGACATTTACCTATGCACCTGGTGCAAACATAAATACGATTGCAGCAGTTCTTAACCTGAATGCTGACCCTGGTACATTATTGATGTCAGGCGAGCAATTGCTGGTTGCTGGTGCAGATCGCGCTGAAAACAGTGACACATTCGTGTTTGCTGAGACTGCAGCATTAAACGGTGTTGATACCATCAACAACTTTAACACGGCAGTGGCCGGTATTACCGACATCCTCGATATCGATGCATTCCTGGGTGCAGCAGCGACTGTAGACACTGTTGCAACAGACTTCGTTGCTGCAGGTTTAGACCTCACCGGTCAAACAGCAGGTGTTGTCTACAACAAAGCTACTTTGTCCGCTTCAGACATAGTAAGCGCTTTTGCCATTAATAAAATCACCGTTGCTGATAACGGTAAGGCAGTGGTTATGGTAACTGCGGATGTGGATGGTGTCTCTGACGCAACCGCTAATGCGTATAACGTTTACTATATCGAGGATACTGACGTCACAGGTGCTCAGTCCTGGGCTGTTACCCTGGTTGGTACGGTAAATACGATTGATGCAAGCGGTCAGGAAGCTGGCGCGATTGCACTGGCACTTGAGAATCCATTTGCCTAGTTAGTAAAGATAGCTCGTTCAGAGATAGTATTTCACTATCTCTGAACGAGACTCGGAAGTCACAACAGCCTGTACCCTATCAAGGGTGCAGGCTGTTGCTGTTTGCGGGCAAACGAGAATATCAATCCTCTTTATTTTCTCGATATATTCTTAGAGAAAAGTGGGGTGAGCAGTCACGACTTTATGCCCAATCATGTTACATAATTTGACATAACAGTTAGTCTAGGGTATTTTGACACCCGGGTTATCATTAGTTTAGAATAAGCAGGCGTGTGCCAACAGTACATATGTTATATGGGCTCATAGATACAATGTCAGACATGCTTTCTACCCAATGCTGTTCGTCTTGTTAACCTATCGAACGCGGACATCCCCCAAGCATAAACACTTACCAGGCACTACTTCAACGCCACACACGTTATGGTCCTTTGCTGATAAAAGTAGAGGCTCAACCGGCACAGGAAATAATCATGATTATTAATGCCCCCGTAAAGAGACGAGACATATCGGCTCTTGTCCCGGCCGCAGGGGAAGGGATGCGTCTCGGGTTGGGACCAAAAGCTTGGTTAACTTTTGACGATCGCCCGCTACTTTTTTGGGTTACGCAAAAGCTCGCATCTCTTGCTGAAGAAATTGTGGTTGCAGTATCACCGGATGATGTGGTTATAGCCGAAAAACTGTTGTCTGAATTTGGAGATTCGGTCCGGGTACTGGCTGGCGGTGCCAGCCGCCAGGAGACAGTAGCTCGTCTTGTTGATGCGGCGCAAAAGCCAATCGTGCTGATTCAGGATGTTGCCCGTCCCTTTGCCACTAATAAACTGATCTCGACCGTCTGCGCCGAGGCGTTCAACTGCGGCGGAGCGGCGGCATTTCTCCCTCCAGAAGTACCGGTTGCTAAAATTCAAGGCGGGTGGGTAACGGAATATTTCAGCGCCGGTGAGGTTGGAATCTTTCAAGCCCCGCAGGCTTTTGAACGCACCCGTCTCCAAAAGATCATGCTCCAGGCTTCAGCAAGCAGTATTACCAAGCAGTCTACCGCCCAGCTCTGGCTTGATGCTGGTTGTCCCCTTCGCGTTGTACCTGGCGAAAAGACTAATATAAAATTGACAACGCCAGAAGATTGGATAATGGCACAGTCACTCAAGGAGTACCTCAACAAATGAGTTCCGGAAATCTTGTTCGACCGTCTGACCCGTCATGCTTCTTGTGGCAGGATCACCTTAAAGCAGAAGATTATATCATGGCAACATATCGCGTCAGATGTGAGTGTGACGCAGAGCTGGCTGCAATCGGCATGGCGATGGAACAGAGCGCCTCAACTGTCTCGATAATGGGCTACGTAAATCCGGATCAGGTTACAGAATCGACAATTCGTGTCGTCACTGTTTGTCAAGTCGAGGATACTTTGAAATCGAATATTGTTCCTTACATGTTGAACACAGATGTGTATGCCGGGCAAACACCGACCGGTTGCACCTGTGAAGTCGTACTCGCTATTCCGAAGAAAATAGTTGCTGGATCCTGGGTTCAATGGCTGAACGTGGTTATAGGGGAATTACCCCGGCTTGGCTTTATTACCGGGTTTCAGCTATTGAAAGCTCAATTGCCTGAAGATTTTGGGCCTGGCGCCAGTTGGGGAGCATTACGATTGATGGAACGCTTCGGGGTAAGTAAAGGGCCGATACTCTGCAGATCCATGCGTCCCGCTGTGGGAGTAGATATCGATACCATGGCGCGTTTGAATTACGATGTGCTGGTTGGCGGGTTTCATTGCGTTAAAGATGATGAGCTTATGGTGTTCAGAACAACCGTGGATTTTGCCGCACATGTTGAGAGGATGATTTCCGTGCGGGATGCCGCAGGAAAAGCATCAGGAGAAAAAAAGTCATATATTGCGACACTTATCTGTGAGCCGGACGAACTTGAGCGCCGATGGGAAATCTGCTGCACGGCTGGTGTAGATGGCGTACTTATTGCCCCGTTCATTCAAGGTTTTGGAACCCTCAGCATGCTTGCCAGAAAACAGGAATTACCCATACTGGCACATAACACCTGTGGAGAGTTGCTATCACGTAACCCGGTCTGGTGTGTGCACGAGAACGTCTGGACCCACTGGTTACGAACAGCAGGTGCTGATTGGCTGGTGACAAGCGGAGGATTCGGACATTACTACCCACTTTCGGATACAGAGCATGAATTACTGAAAGCTATGATTGAACCACTAAAGGGCGCGGCACCGGTGATGCCTATTCTACAGGGTGGGAAACGACCTGACGAACTTGAACAGTATAAAAACTGCTGCAAGGGGAGTGACTTCATGCTGATCGTCGCCAGTTGGGTAGATTCGCATCACCAGGGACTAGCATCAGCCGCTCAAGAATTTCGTGATACGGTCGACGCGTATACAGAGGTAGAAGACTAATTGCCCGATTGATCTGTCCAGTGGAAAAGGTAGCAGTAAGACGTGAGAAATACATTATAGACAAGATTAAACAATTTTTTGAGATGCTTAGTTAATAAACTATCGAGGAATATATCCGGTACCTCATATATGAAACAAGAAACAACACAACAGAGTGCCAAGCAATACTTTCATACTTTGACTTCTAAGTTGACGAAAAATTACGACCAACTCAAGGAAAAAGATGCGTATCTCTGGGCTTGTGCCGGACTGGCTGCGGGTGAATACGCAAAGATTACCGCGCAGATACAAGTATGGACAGCTCAGACCAGGTCAACATACATGACAATTGCCTGGCTGCGTCTACTGGGAGTCGTCCATTGGCGACAGCAGCAACTCCCCGAGGCCGTGGCACAGTTCCAAAATGCATTTTCTGTGCTGGCGAAAAATGATTGGACAGTTCGCTCAACTGCCACACCTAGCCAACAATATTTTGATGCTGACCTTGGACTCGATCTGCTCTGGAAAACCCTTGCTGCACTTGCTGCAGAAAAGGTAACCTCATTCGCAGTCGCCGGTACGCTGCTTGGTCTGACACGCGAAGGCCGCCTTCTCCCACATGACAAGGATCTCGACATTGGTGTGCTGGCTGCCCAATTTGCTGCTGCCGATCGCGTTATGAAAGCAATTGGCTGGCAGCGTACAGATCTTTACCATGATTTTGTAAATTTTTCTTCTTACAAGGATCCGAAAAGCAAAATGGAGATAGATCTCTGCAGCTACGCTACGGACGATGTTTCCGGAAAACTGCTGGGCGGCTTTTGGATTGACGGTATTCCATGGGAGTGGCAACGGGTACTTGAATTTCCCATGCCGATTTCTTTAAAACAGATACAAACCCCAGCCGGTGCAGTCTGGCATCTGAGCAACCCGGATGCTTGGCTTACGGCGTTATATGGCGACTGGAGAACACCGGATACCGAATTCGATACTATTATATCAGCGCGCAATCTCCGCTCGTTTTCTTTGCTTGTTCAGTGTTTTGCATATTCACGAATATTACTGAGATGGCTTGACAACGATATCCCCAGGGCATTGTCACTGACACGTCAGGTCCTTCGGCACATTCCCGAAGATCATTTATTTTTGAAGGTTGAAAAATCTTTCACTTCCGCACTGCTCAGAGTGGCGCCGAATGGATAGATGTACCATATCAAGTAACGAGGGACATCCGTATTTCTAACGAAAACAAACCGACAATCTCTCACTACTATCCAAAATCAGAAACTACTCAGATTGACACAAGAACATAAGGAAACCTGGATAGGGCTAAGCTTCCGCAAAGTGTAATAAGCGATCTGGCCGGCACACAGTGTTAGTAGCAGCACAGATCAAGCACGGGAGCATAGTGGCAAAGTTGAACCGCCGGTTAAATCGGTAAGGATTTTTGTCGCAAACCTTAAGCCTCTGTTTTGTATTTTAGCAAGAGTCACCAAAGTTAGATTAAATTGAAGCTCAAATTATTCCCGGTAATTTCCTTTGACGAACATCAATTGGTCGTGATACTTTTGCACTCTAATTAGAAAAAATGTACTGCGACAAAACACAACGAACATTGAAGAAGCATACCATACACATATCTGGTTCCTTAATCCTCATATTCCTGCTGTTGTTTTCCGGACAGGCGCTATCTGCACCGCCCAGTCTGGATCTGCCGATCCGCTGTATTCCAGGCAGCACCTGTTTTATTCAGAACTATTTTGATCATGACAGCAGCGACCGTTATTTAGACTATTCCTGCGGGTACCTGTCATATAATGGGCATACCGGCACTGACTTCCGGCTGCGGGATCTTGCGGCACTGAAATCAGAGGTCGCCGTGCTGGCAGCTGCTGCAGGTATCGTACGCGGAATACGCAACACCGAACCGGATATGCTGCTGATACAACGGGGCGGAAGGACAGCTCTTGGCGGTAAGGACGCCGGAAACGGTGTGTGGATCGACCACGGTGACGGCTGGGCAACCCAATACAGCCATCTCCTTCAGGGGAGTGTTCGCGTGCATGAAGGGGATCATGTCACAAAGGGGGAGACGCTTGGATTTGTAGGCCTCTCAGGAAATACCGAATTTCCCCATCTCGATTTTTCTGTGTTCAAGAAAAAAAAAGCGCTTGATCCGTTCAATCCGGAAGCAACATCGTGCGGAACATCCTCCGATACCCTCTGGTCGCCGGCAGCCATCAAAGCATTGCACTATCAGCCGACTGGAATACTAGTTTCCGGCTTCAGCGCTGTTCAGCCGACACGTGAGCTTGTCGAGGCGGGTAATTTTGCGCAGAAGTCACTTCCAGCCGATGCCGAAAGCATTTCCTTCTGGGTAGAATTCTTCGGGCTGCAAAAAAATGATCGTCTGACTCTGGAACTGTATGACCCTGCAGGGAAACAACTCTCGAGTAACCGGATGCTGATGCCGGGCAATAAAGCAGTGATGTTTGCCGCCAGCGGCAAGCGCAGGAAAGAGCCATTGTGGCCGACGGGGCGTTTTCGTGCGGTGGTACGTCTGGAACGGACCGGCGCGATAATCATTCAGGAACAATCCGAAGTGGAGGTCATGCTGACAGCACATCACCATGAAAATTAATCAGATAAATATTTCATATATACCGGTTGAAGATCGTTTACTTCTGAGGATTAATACTAATACTTCAGAGGAATTTCGATTCTGGCTGACGCGTGCAGTGGTGATTCAGATACTGTCGGCACTGGCACAGGTTGAGGTGCAGGTGATGGTGCAAGCCGCCACTGCTGACGGGCCGGTGGAGACAAGCAAGAGTGCGAAGCAATCGGAGATGATGTTTGGGACAGCTTTCAAGCCGGCAGAAATATTCCCGATCGGCAAAATACCCATATTGTTGAGCAGATTCAGCATTAAACACAACAAAACCGGCGTGACGGGAGCCTTTGATCTGGCGAACAAAATGAATATGCAAATCAACTTCCAGTTTCAGATGGCCGCCACTTTCTACAAGCAGATATGCCGCACCGTCACGGCATGCGGATGGAATCTCCCCAAACCACCAGTTTTCCGGCAATTCTATCCCTATTACCGGGCTGCCGAGAGCGAAACCATACACTAGTTCTGGGAAGAGTAGAGAGCAGGTTTCGCCCTAGTTTCACAACAAATCCCCGGTACTTGCCTGTTGCACAACAACGTATATTCTGCTATACAGATCAAACATAATTAAACGGAAAGTGAGAACAATATGACTGATAAAAAACGCATGGTAACCATCGATGACAAGCAGTATGATTTTGATACTTTGAGTGACAACGCCAAAACTCAGCTTGCCAATATTCGCATCACAGATGCAGAACTGCGTCAGCTAAATACCCGTATCGGTATTACCCAGACTGCACGCATCGCCTATGCAAACGCGCTTAAGGCCGAACTGGAAAAATAGTAATCATTGTTATGTACCTTAACGGGCCGCCAGGTATTTGATACTTGTCGGCCTTTTGCTAGGTAAACGCCGGACACTCTCAGTATTACCGGGGTTCTCTCTTTGGTTGTTCTGTTTGACTTTATAACCCCTGTTTGTTATGTTCAGTCCAGAGGTTGATTATGTCAACAATAACTTTTGATACATTAAAGTTTGTTACCCGCCTGAAAGATTCCGGACTTTCAGAATTTCAGGCCATAGCGATTACTGAAGCTTTCCGTGAAGCGCATGGGGAAGCAGAGGTAGCTACAAAAGCAGATGTCAGGGAGCTTGAGTTGAAATTTGAGGCACGGATGTCAGAGACCAAAGCTGAGCTTGTTCGTTGGATTGTTGGCGCAGGCTTCTTGCAGACCGCTCTTATTGCCGCACTGCTTATAAAACTGATCAAGTAAGACTCAAACCGTCAACCAACCGAATATACAGCGACATTAAACCCCGCCTTTTCGCAAGGAAGCGGGGTTTTGCCATATGAAAAAGGTCGCGGCAGGATTTATTATCCCCTCAAATCAAGTGTACTGATACAGATACTTTATAACCAAACAACCCGCCCATGCTTTGCTTACAGACGATCCGGTAATTAGACACACCCCCACGAATTTCGCCAGTATTTCTTCCTATTCCTCCTTGCCATCCCTGCCACAAACGGGCATAATGCCACACATTTTACATGTGGAGTTTTCGTATGGCACTGCGCGTTTACAACACCCTCACCGGTGAAAAAGAAGTTTTTGTTCCGCTGACCCCCGGCAAGGTAGGAATGTATGTCTGCGGGGTAACGGTGTATGATTATTGTCATATCGGCCACGCCCGCGCCGGCGTGGCGTTCGATATCATCTTTCGCTACCTGAAATATGCCGGTTACGATGTTACCTACGTCCGCAACTATACCGATATCGATGACAAAATTATCAATCGTGCCAATCAGGAAGGGACTGATTACCGAACGATCGCCGACCGGTATATTCAGGCATTTGATGAAGATATGGATCGCCTTGGCCTGGCCAGGCCGACCATAGAACCAAAGGCTACCGACCATATCGGCGGGATCATCAGCATTATTGAAGCACTGGTCGCCAAAGGGCACGCGTATGCCTCAGAGGGCGATGTCTATTACGCTGTCGAGACGTTTCCTGACTACCTGAAGCTCTCCGGACGCAACCTTGAAGAGATGCAGGCGGGTGCACGGGTTGAGGTGGGAGACAAAAAACAGCATCCGATGGATTTTGCCCTTTGGAAGGGTTCAAAACCGGGAGAACCGTGGTGGCAATCGCCATGGGGTAATGGCCGTCCCGGTTGGCACATCGAATGTTCAGCTATGAGTATGGAGTTTCTGGGCAAAACATTTGATATCCATGGCGGCGGCAAAGATCTGGTATTCCCGCATCACGAAAACGAAATAGCCCAGTCGGAAGCGGCCAACGGATGCCAGTTTGTGCGTTACTGGCTGCACAACGGCTTCGTCAATATCAATGCGGAAAAAATGAGCAAATCTCTGGGTAACTTTTTTACCATCCGTGAGGTGTTGAAAACGTATGATCCGGAAACGCTCCGTTTTTTCATCCTTTCAGCCCACTACCGCTCGCCGATCGATTTTTCCGATCAGAATCTGGATGAGGCTCAATCCGGGCTGGAACGGATGTATAGTTGCCTGGCAGCGCTGGACGAAATACTGATCGGAGAGCCGCCTTCGTCTAAGATTTCCGTAATTGAAACCCTGACGCAGGTCGGTTTGGAGCTGCAGGAAAAGGCTGATCAGTTCATTCCCCGCTTTGTTGATGCGATGGACGACGACTTTAACGCCGCACAAGCACTGGGAGTTCTGTTTGAAACCGTGCGCGCCACCAACCGTTTTCTGGCGGAGACCAGGGAGATAACGTCTGTTGCACTGTCGCTGATTGCGCACGTTCGCCATCTGTTCGTTGAGGCCGGAAGTGTGCTGGGACTATTCATGACCCCTCCCGCAACCTGGCTGGAGGGGATTAAGAGTGCCAAGACCGGCCAGATTGATATAACTCCGGACGAGATCGAGCGCTTGATTGCCGAGCGAGCAGAGGCGCGGGCCGCTAAAAATTTCAAGCGTGGCGATGAAATTCGTGATTTGCTGCTGGCAAAAGGCATCCTGTTGCTTGATTCTGCGCAAGGCACATCCTGGAATGTAAAGTGACTCCGGCTCCACTCATTCGCCTCATTAGTCCCTGAGCGGAGTCGAAGGGTTGCATAGTTGTTTTTGACTGTTATAATAGCACTTGATTACATCCAACGGGGTTCTGTGTGAGTCGGAAGTGTTGCTGGAACAGGGACGAAATTGAGCAGGCAGATTGCCCGATGGTCGGTGTGGGTGATGAAGAACTGCTCGTTTCAAAGCAGCAGCGCCGTCTGGAAAAATGCGGTGAATGCCCGGTGTTTGCAAACGACCTGAAACAGTTGCATGCCGACGGCAATCCGCTTGCACCTCTTCTCTCTGATCTGTTGAGTGAAAACCACCATCAGAAATCCCAAATTCAGTCCCTGGTAAGTTTTCTCGATAATAAAACCCTGGAAATGCGCTTCCTGCACGAACTCGGATCTGTGCTGCAAAGTTCGGTCGATCTTGAAGAGGTCCTTTCAGTTGCACTGACTGCAATTACCGCAGGAAAGGGTTTCGGCATGAACCGTGCCTTCCTGCTGCTCTGTGATCGCGAAGCGGGCATACTCAAGGGATACCTCGGAATCGGCCCCCGTAATCTGGACGAGGCCAGCCAGGTTTGGGACGAGATTGTCCATGATGATAATGATCTCCAGACCCTGTCTCAAAACTTCCGCCAGAACAAACTGTCATCCGAACGGGCAAAATTCCACGACCTTCTGGAGCAGTTGACTGTTCCCCTTGACAATAAAGACCATATTATTATCAAAGCGCTGGATGGAAGGCACCCGATCATGGTTCAGGGAGCATTTCAGCATCCGGATGTCCCGCCGGAACTGGCCCGTCTGCTGGGGGTTGACTCCTTCCTGCTGATGCCGCTGATTTCGCGCAATCGTCGCATCGGTATGATCATCGCTGATAACTGCATCACCAATCGACCAATTACCGAAGAAGATATGCATTCGCTTGAAACATTCGGATTTCCGGTTGCATTTGCAATTGAACGGGCATCGCTGTACGACAAACTGCAGGTCGAACTCAATCGCGTTACTGAGGCCGGGGAAAAACTGAAGGAGCAGCAGGAGCTGATAGTCAGGATGGAGAATATGGCTCTGGTCGGACGAATAACCTCCAGCATTGCTCATTCGGTACGGAACCCGCTGATGATCATTGGTGGCTTTGCCCGATCGATGCTTAAAAACAGTCCGGCCTCAGACCCAAAGCGCACGTTCATCGAATCAATTGTTGCCGAAACGCATCAACTGGAAGGTGTTCTGGATGAGATTCTTAATTATTCCGATTCACTCTACCCCACGCGGGATTTCTGGGATGTAAGCCAGCTGATTGAGTCTATGCTGCGTGACTCCTCTGACACCCTAACGGCGCTTGGCTATGCGACCGGATATTCGCCCGGACATGACCTGCCGCCTGTCTACATCGATTTTAAACAGCTCTCCTATTGTCTCCGGACACTGCTGCAAAATGACATTAATGGCGTTGGCACTGACCTTTCGATCTCAATCAGCTCTCAAAAGGAAGATGATCTCGTCATCATCCGGATTGAAGACAACAGTCGGCACATTTCACAGGCTGAACTTGATCATCTGCTGGTCCCGTTTTCAGAAACGCGTGATCTGGGTGCCGGGCTGGGGCTCGCTCTCTGCAAGACCATGCTTGAAAAGCAGGGCATTCCGTTTGTAGCGCAGGCTGATGAGTACAACGGAATTCATTACACCATCGCACTTCCCACCAGCAAGGAGGAACAATCATGAGCACGTTACTGGTAGTAGATGATGAAGCCAATATCCGGTTGCTGTATGCTGAAGAATTGAAGGATGAAGGGTATGACGTAGTGACGGCGGCCAGCAGCGCCGAAGCGGCTGAAAAGCTGCAAGGCGGTTTGTTTGATCTTGCTGTTCTTGATATCAAGCTGAAGAACGAAAGTGGTATCGACCTGCTGCAGAAACTGGTCAAGGAACGTCATGAAATGCCGGTGATCCTCTGTTCGGCTTTTTCCTGCTATAAGGACGATTTTTCAGCCTGGCTGGCAGATGGCTATGTAGTCAAGTCGGGCGATCTGACAGAGCTTAAACAGGAGATTGCGCGGGTGCTCGCCAAGAAGGCGCAAAAGATAAAAGCAGAATTGTAAATATAACCCCCACCACGGAGGCACGGCCAAAAGCAGGCGCTTCCAAGCGAGACACAGATAAAACCAGAAAAAACAAATCATGATCTATGTGTTAGGCGTTGTTTTTCGGATTTTACCAAGCCGTGTCTGTTTTTGACGTTCTCCGTGTCTCTGTGTCACCGTGGTAGATTGAAAAAAGGAGTTCTCATGAAAGCAGTCATTATGGCGGGTGGCTTCGGCACCCGCATCCAGCCGCTTACCGGCAGCATGCCCAAACCGATGATTCCGCTCTTTAACCGGCCCATCATGCTTCATATTGTCGAATTGCTAAAGAAGTACGACATCACGGAATTGGTAATGTTGCTCTATCACCAGCCGTTTTATATCAAGAATTTCTTCCGGGACGGCTCCGATTTCGGCGTCAAGATCACCTATGTCACCCCGATTGCCGATATGGGGACAGCGGGCGCAGTCAAAGCGGCTGAAAAGTATCTTGATAAGCGTTTTCTCGTCATCAGCGGAGATCTTCTGACCGATTTCAACCTCAAAAAAATCGTTGAGTTCCATGATGACCGCAAAGCGAAAGCCACGATCACCCTGACATCAGTGAAAGATCCGCTTCAGTTCGGGGTGGTAATTACAGACAAGGAGAAGCGTATTACCCAGTTTCTGGAAAAGCCGGGCTGGGGAGAAGTCATCTCCGATACCATTAATACCGGAATCTATGTACTGGAGCCGGAGATATTCAAATATATTCCTGCCGGGGAAAACTTCGATTTTTCACAGGATCTGTTCCCGCTCATGCTGAAGAAGAAAGAAGCGCTGTTTGGCGTCACCGCCAAGGGGTATTGGCGCGATATCGGCAACACCGATTCCTATCGGGAAGCGTACTACGATATTTTTAAAGGCAGAGTAAACCTGAAAATAGACGAGCCGAAGCAGGACTTTGTCGGCAAAGATCTTCGTATCGGCGTAGATGTCAGACTGGAAAAGTCTGCCGGCCTTGAAGGTACGGTTGTTATCGGCGACAACAGCCAGGTTTTGGGAGATGTCCGTATCAAGGATTCGGTGATCGGCCGCAACTGTACGATAGAAGCGGGTGTCAGACTCAATCGCTCTGTTATCTGGGATAACTCGTACATCAAGAAGGGTGCCCGGATCACCGACAGCGTCGTCTGCGCCAACGTCCGTATCGGTCAGGGGGCAACCCTTGAAGAGGGGGTCATCGTTGCCGATGAAACCTCCGTTGGTGACGAGGCGGTCATTAAAGCCGATGTCAAGATCTGGCCAAAGAAAACGATTGAGGCGGGTGCAACGGTTACCTCCAATATGATTTGGGGGGAAAAATGGAAGAAAGCCCTTTTTGAAGGGGCGATCATCAAGGGGCTCTCCAACATGGAGCTCACTCCGGAATTTTGCGCCAAGATGGGGTGCGCCTACGGCACCTCACTTCCCAAAGGGAGCTTCGTGCTGGGTGGTCGTGATTCCAATCCGTCATCCCGTATGCTCAAGCGCTGTTTCATGGGGGGACTGCTCTCTGCCGGCGTTAATGTCCGTGATATGAAGATGACCTCTCTGCCGCTGGTTCGTTATAAATTAAAGACGTTTGGCGAAGTTGGCGGCGTACATTTCCGCCAGGCACAGGATGATCCGGCCCTGTTGGAAATTGTTTTTCTTGATGGTGACGGTCTCGATTTTTCCAGCGGCATGGGAAAAAATGTCGAGCGGACTTTTTTCAAGGAAAATTTTCGACGGGCCCATCATACTGAGCCGGGTGTTATTACTGACATCAACAACGTCGGAGATTTTTATCGCGAAGGTTTTTTGCGGTCACTTGATCGCGAGCTCCTCAAAAAATCGACGTTCACTGTCGTTGTGGACTTCAGTTTCTCCCCGGCCAGCCAGTCACTGCCGCAGCTTTTAAACGAGCTCGGCTTCTCTGTTATCGCTCTTAATGCATACGTTGATGAAGGAAAAGGCGTTCAAGCCAAAGCAAAAGAGATCGCCTTGAATCAACTTTCGACAATAGTTTCATCGTTAGGCGCTCAGGCAGGTTTCTGGCTTGACCCTTCCGCAGAAGCGATCACGCTTGTTGACGATACCGGAAAGATCTGCACCAGCATCGAATTGCTGTCGTTGACCGTCTCACTGTTGATGAAAGCCGGGCAGAAGGGAACAATTGCCGTACCGGTGCAAGCCCCCTCGACAATTGAGCAGATGGCGGAGCAGAAGGGATGCCTGGTTGTCCGCACCAAAAGCTCTGACCGTGCCATGCAGGAGGTAGCCTCCTCTTCCGAAATTGTTCTGACCGGCACGACTGACGGCCGTTTCGCCTTCCCGCGCTTTCAGGCAACCTTTGACGGTATGTTTGCCATTGCAAAGCTGATGGAACTGAGTGCTGTCAGCGGAGTAACGCTGTCACAGTCACTCCTGGAAATTCCCCGCACCGCGTTTCTGCAGACCAGCCTCCCCTGCCCTTGGGAAATGAAGGGGGGGATCATGCGCAAAATGAGCGAGGATAGCCTTGATAAGGAGGCCACGTTCATCGATGGCATCAAGGTGCATTTCGGTGCAGATTGGGTGCTGATACTCCCGGATCAGTATCTACCCGTAACCCATATCGTGGCCGAAGCCAGGGATCATAAATCGGCCCAGAAACTTCTGAATGAATATGAGAAAAAAATTGTCGCGTGGAAAAAGGAGATGGTGTAACCCCTTATGCCAAAACCGCTCGACGTGGTTATCATATGGCACATGCATCAGCCATATTACAAGGACCCGCTAAAGGACGAATATGCACTCCCCTGGACGTATCTGCACGGCATCAAGGACTATTTTGATATGCCGGCCATTATTGAAGACACCCCCGGCGCCAGGGCGGTCTTCAACCTCGTTCCTTCCCTGATTGAACAGCTGCTGGAGTACGCTTCAGGAACGGCAGTTGATCCGTTCCTTGAGAAAGGGAAGGCGTCTCCTTCCGAACTGAGCCGCGAAGATCGCATTTTTCTGCTGGAAAATTTTTTCTCCGCAAATCGGCAACATATGATCGAACCTTCCCGGCGCTATCTTGAACTGCTCTATATGGCAGGAGAAGGGAGGCCGGGGAGTGCCGCCGAACGTGTCAAACATTTCAGCGAGCAGGATCTGCTCGATTTACAAGTCTGGTTCTTTCTGGCCTGGACCGGTGAGGCGGCACGTCGCCGGTATCCCGCTTTTGCCGAACTGGTCGCCAAGGGGGAAAAATTTACCGCTGCCGATAAAAATCTGCTTTTCTCAACACAGTTAGAGGTATTGCAGGCGATACTGCCGCTGTATCAGCGTCTCCATGAGGAAGGGCGCATTGAGCTGTCGGTAACCCCCTACTATCATCCGATCCTGCCGCTGCTGTGCGATCAGAAAATTGCTCAAACATCCATGCCGCGGGTGACTCTTCCTCTTGCCGGTTTTTGTCATCCCGATGATGCCCGCGCTCAGATCCGCCGCGGAATCAACTATTTCCGCTCGATATTCGGTTTCAATCCGGCCGGCATGTGGCCTTCTGAGGGCTCCGTCAGCAACGAGACGCTGGCGCTCATCGCCGGAAGCGGCATCAGCTGGATTGCGACTGATGAGGAGATCCTGGGAAAAAGTATGGATGGCGGTCTTGGCACCGGCAAGGAACGGTTGTACCGCCCATGGCGCTATAGCTGCAGCCACGGAGAACTCGGAGCGTTCTTCCGCGATCATCAGCTCTCGGACCTGATCGGCTTTACCTATTCACAGTGGGAAACAGAAAAGGCGGTAACCGACCTGTGCGAGCGCCTGAACGCTGTCAAGTCGAGCCTGGGGGGGGAAGGTCGTGTCGTCTCGATTATCCTCGATGGTGAAAATGCCTGGGAGTACTACCCCAATAACGCCTATGATTTTCTGCAGGGGATGTACAAGGGCATTGCCGGATCAAAAACGCTTCGCCTCACTACGTGCAGTGATGTATTAAAAGAGACCCCTTTTGAAGGCCGTCTTCACACGATTTTCCCCGGATCCTGGATAAACGGTAATTACAGCATCTGGATCGGTCATCCGGAGGAGAATCTCGCCTGGGATCTGGTTGCTCGTGCCCGTGAAGCTGCAGTCTCCGGTCACCCGCTCGTTGCCGCGACTCTCGAAAGCGGAGAGCCATCCGAGGATGCCACTGCCGAGATGATCTGTCGTTCCCTGTATGCCGCCGAAGGGAGTGACTGGTTCTGGTGGTATGGAGACGACCATTTTTCTCCCCACAGCGACCGGTTCGACCGACTCTTCCGCCAGCACTTGATGAACATCTATCGACTCTTGGGGCAGGACCCTCCCCGCGAGCTGCTGGAGCCGATCAAAAAGAAGAATCCGGCAGGATTGATCCGGGAGCCGGCCGCATTTATTGACCCGGAGATCAGTGGAAGGATCAATGACTACTTTGAATGGCTGGCGGCCGGTCTGTATGATCTGACCCGTCAAGGCTCCGCCATGCACTCATCAGATCGGATGCTTCAGAGCTTCTACTACGGCTATAACAAAAATTCTTTCTTTATCCGAATCGACGGAGTACAGGATCTCTCCCGTCTACTGAAGGAAGATGATCTGCTCAATCTGCATCTTATCTACGACCGGGATTACCGTCTGCCGCTGCAGGTAAAAAAAGATGAAGGACTGCTGCTGGTTAAGGAAAACGGCGTCTGGATGCCGACCAACAGCTTCTGCAGCTGGAAGATCATCAGGACCTGCGAGATCAGTATCCCGCTTGACAGCATCAAGCTGAAGGCGGGAAGCAAACTGTTCGTTTCGATAACTCTGGTACGCGACAACGAGGAGATCGGTCGCTGGCCGAGCGACACCCCGCTGATGCTCTATTATGCAGGAGCAGAAATCGAGTTGGATAATTGGCTGATTTAGTTCGTGGTTCATAATTAAAGGCTCAAGGTTTACACCACGAACCAACAACCACGAACGTTGAACCATTTTTTGGGAGGCAACATGTCAGAACTACGCTGGGACCCGGTAAAGCTGCACTGGGTAATCATTGCCACCGAGCGCGGCCGCCGGCCACGGGATTTTCAAGTGGAGCCCGAACAGAGTGGCTTGATCGCCTGCCCTTTCTGTTACGGCAATGAGGATAAAACTCCGCAGGAAATTTTCGCCGTTCGCCCGAACGGAGTGCCAAACGGGCCTAACTGGCGTGTGCGGGTCATTCCAAACAAATACCCTGCCTTGCGGGTTGAAGGAGAACTCAATAATCGCGGCTACGGCATGTATGATGTCATGAACGGCATCGGCGCACATGAAGTAATCATTGAGACTCCTGACCACGATCGGACTCTTGCCGATTTAACCGTCCTTGAAATAACTGATGTTCTGACTGCGTACCGGCATCGTTATCTTGATTTGCGCAAAGATTTCCGCTTTCGCTATATGGTGCTGTTTAAAAACCACGGCATTCGAGCCGGCGCGTCGCTGCACCATTCCCACAGCCAGCTTATTGCGGTACCGCTGCTGCCGCCGGTTGCAAGTACCCAACTGAAAGTTTCCCGTAACTATTTCAGTGAGAAAGAACGCTGTATTTTTTGCGATTTGATCGAATTCGAGCTGCGTGAAGGGGTCCGCGTGGTTAAGGAGTTTTCCAACTTCGTGTCATTGACACCCTATGCCTCGAGCTCTCCATTTGAGCTGCGACTGTATCCCAAGCGTCATAGCCATGACTTTGCCATGCTGAATGATGCCCAATTGGCGGAGCTGGCAGTTGCAATGAAAGATATGCTGCTGAGGGTCAAGACGGTACTGCGCGATGCGCCGTACAATTTTATCCTGCATACCGCACCGCCTATGCATCGGCGCCCTGGTAAGCCGGAAATGTGGAATTCGCTGGAGTATGATTACCACTGGCACATAGAACTGGTACCGCGACTGACACAGGTGGCCGGGTTTGAGTGGGGCACCGGTTTTTTTATCAACCCGACGTCACCAGAGGATGCTGCGTTGTTTCTGAGAGAGGCGGATGTCTGAAATACGCACAGCACTGGATACTCTCTATGCCTCCAGATCACTCCAACATCTGAACAATGACCCGCTGTCGTTCTGCCATCGCTACCACGACCCTGAAGACCGGGAGATTGCAGCGGTAATTGCTTCATCGTTTGCCTATGGCTCAATTGTTATTATTCTCCGCACCCTGGAGACAATTTTTTCCGAGCTCGGCCCGTCGCCGAGGAAGTACATAGAGCATTTTGATCCACGAGCGAGTTTGCACACCTTCTCCCGTTTCAAGCACCGATTTAACGATGGACGGGATCTGTCGGCACTCTTTTCGGGGATGCAGCAGATGGTGAATCAGGCAGGCAGTATCGGTTCGTTTTTTCAGCGAGGGCACAATTCTGCTGATTCCGATGTGAGCGGTTCCTTGAATCGCTATACAACTGCGGTCCTGGCGCTCGATTATTCCTCCATCTTCGGATCAGAAAACATCCCGCCCGAATCATGCTTTCCCTTCCTGTTTCCCGCTCCATCATCCGGAAGTGCCTGCAAACGGCTCTGCATGCTGCTGCGATGGGTGGTTCGCCCGGATGATGGCATCGATCTTGGCCTATGGAGCGGAATATCTCCGGCCCAGTTGATAGTACCCGTTGATACCCACATCAGCCGCATCAGTCGCTATCTCGGCCTCACCACCCGAAAGTCGGCGGACTGGCGCATGGCTCAGGAAATTACCTCGGCCCTGCGTACTTTTGATCCTGCAGATCCGGTGAAATATGATTTTTCACTGGCCCATCTTGGCATCAGTGACGGCTGCGACGGTAAAGAGATGAGCCGCTGCACTTCATGTCCTATTGTTCGAATATGCGCACAAAACGCGACTAAATAGTCGAAATATCTCAGCGTAATGATTTGACACCCTCCGCTCTTTCTGATATAGGACAACCGTTGTTTTAGATAGTTCCGTGGGTTACTGCCATACGCTATCATCATCGAGGAGTCACAGATGATAATCCAATGCGAAAAATGTCAGACCAGATTTAGGCTTGACGATTCCAGAGTAACCGGCAAGGGTGTCAAAGTCCGTTGTACCAAGTGCAAACATGTATTCACCGTGCGTAAAGAAGAGCCGGGTGATGACTCTTTGCAGCCTGGGGTGGCAGTAGCAGAATTACCTGTTCCTGCCGCAGTTCCTCAAGTACCGGCAGCGCCCGCAGAAAACTGGAGTTTTCCTGCGGAATCGGATACTTCTCCTGCCGCAGATTCACCCGGTTTAGATGACACTTCTCTTGAGAACGATCCGACCGGTTTCAGCTCTCTCGAAACGTTTGATGCTTCAAAAATATCGTTCGATACCGAAGAAGATGAAATTCCAGTTACTGAAGGTGACCAGCCCTCTTCAGCAAAAGCCACTGATGCTATTGTCGGTGAGATTGATTTTTCAGAGGATGAAATGTTCGGGGCCGTTGTAGAAAGTACTCCCGAACCATCACCCGGCAGTATCTCCTTTGATTTTGAGGGTGACAGCTTCGCCGAAGCAATGGATGTGAGCAGCCAGGATGTAACCAGTAAAAATGGCACGCAATTATCGCTTGATACGTCTGCTGATGCGCCATTAAATCTGGGAGAAATTGATTTTGGTGACGAACTTACGTCTGTTGCCGTTCAGGAAGTCAGCCTGGAGGACCTGAAGCCTTCGCAGGAGATTTTGTTTGCTCCAATTGCTGAAGCTCCGGAAAAATCGGCTGACGATGTACTCGCGCAATCGTTTCTTGCGGAAGGTGATGCAAGCAAACAGGTGATACCACCGCTCTCGATCCCTTCACGGCGTAAACAGAGTCCGGTGTTCGGTGTTCTGATTGCGATTGTTGCCCTGCTGGCTATTTCTGTTCTTGGCTATTTCGGCTATTCTTCATTTTCTACACCGAAGGACACGGCGTCTTCTGAGGGGGGTAATATTGCTGTGCGCTCCGTAACAAGCGCTTTCGTTACCAACTCCACCGCAGGGGAATTGCTTGTCATATCTGGTGAAGCATTTAATGAATATACAAAACCCCGGGCAGCCCTGCAAATTATGGTGACAGTCTTTGATGAATCGGGACAGACTATAGCCACGAAGAGCGCCTACGGCGGCAATCCGCTGACGGTAGAACAATTAAAAACGCTGCCACTCGATAAGATTGAGGCAGCAATGGCCAATCCGTTTGGTGATTCTCTGGCTAACATGGGGGTTGCGTCAGGCAGGTCTATTCCCTTTGTCGTGGTGCTTGCCCAGCTACCTGCGGGAGCCAGAGATTTCAGTGTGAAGTCTGCCGGGTCAACAGTCGCAACAGGTAAGTAGCACTCTTTGCGCGTAATGCATGTAAAAAAGAAAGGCCGTTGACAGTATTGTCAGCGGCCTTTTTATATCAGCAGAATGATTGCTGCGGACTACAGGATTTCAACCAACCTGATTGAAAAAGTCAAGTCACGACCTGCCAGGGGATGATTGCCATCCAGTGTAATAGTTGTGTCAGTAACGTCTGTCACAAGAACCGGCAGGGGAGAACCATCTTCCAGGATCACTTCCATCTGATGCCCCGGTTCGGGATTGATGTCAGCCGGAATCTCACTCCGTTCAATCACCGCGACCATCTCTTCGGCGCGCTGTCCATAGGCATCATCTGCAGGAATGGATACAGTAACGCTCTCGCCCGGCTCAAGGCCGATTACTGCCGCTTCGAATTTTGGTATCAGCAGTCCCGCTCCAATGACGAACTCCATTGGTTCTGCTCCGTGGCTATCGCATCCACATCCATCATCACAATTTTTCTTGCTGCTGCAGCCGCACGACTGATCATGCGGTTGCTCTGCAGGCCCTTCTGAACTGTCAAAAACGGATCCGTCTTCAAGTGTACCGGTGTAGTGTACGGTGACCTTATCGCCTGTTTTAGCCTGTACCATTATATTTCCTTTCAGATGTGTTCATCATTGGAAAGTTGTCTACTGAAGCTTTCAAGCAACCCTTTAAAGCTTATTTCAAATTGAATCTTCTGCCTGCGAACCTCTTCAATCCGGCTCTTCAACTCCCCCAACTGCCGTTCCGCATCAGCAATAATGCGCTCGCCCTTAATCTCGGCTTCGGAAACGATTAACTCTGCCTCTTTACGGGCATTGATTTTCATCTCTTCGATTACTCGCTGGGCAGAAAGGAGTGTATCGCGCAACTCCCGTTCTTTCTCAGCCATATCCAGCATTTCACGATTCTGCTGGGACTGTTGTTCTTTCATCAGGCTGTTTTCGCGGATCAATCCTTCCATTTCACCAGCAACGGTTTGCAGAAAAGCATCGACATCATCCGGATCGAGTCCACGGAACATTTTTACCTTGAACTGTTGCTGCTGGATGTCAAGCGGAGAGATTTTCATTACGTATCAACCTCGTAGAATATGCAGAGTAACTTGTCAGCCTGAATGCCGCTCATAAAGACGCTGCCGGGAACTCGTTCTGACGGCGTACAGTGAGCAGATGTCAGGTTAAACGTCTTTTAACTAGCACCTCTACGCGCTGTTGTCAACGAAAGAAACGGCGTATCAGCATGTTAGCAACCGTTATTGCGTGCGGCTTGCAAATGCTCCGATCAGCCCTGACAGGCCATCTTCTACCGTCATCTGATGCTGTCTTCAGGGTATGCCCCGATTTTATGAATTGAAAGATCGGCGCCGTTATATTCCTCTTCCTGATCCAAACGAATGCCGACGGTTTTTTTCAGGGCGCTGTAGACTATATAGCTGCTCGCCAGAGCGAACACGACCGCAAGTAAACTCCCGGCAAGTTGTGACACAAAGCTGACCCCGCCGATGCCGCCAAGAAATTTCTGCCCGAAAATACCGGCAGCAATCCCGCCCCAGGTGCCGATTATACCGTGAAGCGGCCATACTCCCAGGACGTCATCAATTTTAAGTTTTTCCTGTTCAAAATGGAAACCGTAGACGAAAATAACTGCGGCAATGCCACCGACGGCCAATGCCCCCAACGGATGCATGATGTCGCTGCCGGCACAGACTGCAATCAGTCCGGCCAGGGCCCCGTTGTGAATATAA
The DNA here is from genome assembly GCA_028687585.1 of Desulfuromonadaceae bacterium. Lineage (GTDB taxonomy): Bacteria > Desulfobacterota > Desulfuromonadia > Geobacterales > Pseudopelobacteraceae > JACRCG01. The sequence goes on from JAQTZV010000010.1 coordinate 120,265, forward strand.
CCGGGGTCGTTCTTGCCGACAACCAGTGCCGCAATGACGCCACCAACCATTGCCATTAACGAATTGACCGCAACAAGCCCGGATATTTTTTCAAGATTTCCGGCGCTCATGACATTAAAGCCAAACCAGCCAACCGCCAGGACCCATGACCCCAGTGCCAGAAAGGGGATGTTGCTGACCAGCATCGGGTGCGATTTGCCGCGCACATAGCGCCCCATGCGCGGACCAAGGACTATGACCGCAGGCAGTGCAATCCAGCCGCCGATTGAATGAACGACCACAGAGCCGGCATAGTCGTGAAACTCGGCACCGCCGATCGATTTGAAAAAAGGTTGTAAATAGGAGGTGTTCTGCCCCCAGATCAATGATTCAAAGAAAGGATAGGAAATCCCGGCAAAGATCGCACCTGCGGTGACCTGCGGCCAGAATTTGGCTCGCTCTGCAATACCACCGGAGATAATGGCAGGAATACAGGCGGCAAAGCAGAGAAGGAAAAAATAATGGACCAGATCGTAGCCCTGAGTCGTACCGAGAAGCTCGCCTGCCGGCTTCAAAAACGATATGCCGTAGGCGATCGGAAAACCGATGACAAAGTATACAACCGTCGATATTGACCAGTCGGTAAGAATTTTTACCAGCGCATTCACTTGATTTTTTTTGCGCACCGTACCTACTTCAAGGAAAGCAAAACCGGCATGCATCGCAAATACCATTACTGCGCCCAGCATAAGAAACAAAACATCCGCACTACTCTTGAGGCCTGTCATCGTTGACATCGCTTCCATACAGAACTACCCCCGTTGGTTTCTGTGTGCCCTTCGTTGGGCCTGCCGACTCTTAGCAAAAAAACGGCCAACGGCACAATTTTGCTAACATACTGATTATACTTAATATTGCCGTACTTACCGCCGGCAACAACTGCCACTTTAATCGGCAGTTGCCGAATAATAAGGCAGATATTTGTCTCATGAAGACACTTCACATTCCAGAGGCAAACAGGTAGGATGACGATCATGAGCCTCGAAGAGAAGATACAGCAGTTTCCGACCTCTCCCGGTGTCTACCTGATGCGGGATGCTTCCGATGAAATAATATACGTGGGCAAGGCGCGCAGTCTCCGGCACCGGATACGATCCTATTTCAAACAGTCTGGTGATTCGCGCTATCAAATCAAATTTCTGATGGCTAAAGTTGTCGATATTGAGATCGTACTGACAGACACAGAAAAAGAGGCGCTGCTGCTTGAGAACACTCTTATTAAACAGCATCATCCCCGCTATAACCTCAATCTCAAGGACGACAAAACCTACTTTTCGCTACGCGTTGATCCAGATGAGGAGTTTGCGCGTTTTACGATAGTCCGTAAGCGCCCTCGTGACACTGCACGGTATTTTGGCCCCTATTCCTCCGGCTCTGCAGCACGGGATGTGCTCCGGCAGATGATCAGAATGTTTCCCCTGCGCCACTACCCGCTCGCTGCGTGCATGTCCCGTAAACGCCCCTGCCTGTACCATCAGATCGGCCAGTGCAGTGCTCCGTGCCATGGCCGTATAACTCGAGAAGCGTACGCAGCACTGGTTGAGGGAGCGATGCTCTTTCTTGAGGGCAAAGGCCGGCTGCTTATTGCAGAGTTCAAGAGAAGAATGAACGATGCCTCCGCGCGCTTGCTGTATGAAGAGGCCGCCCGTTGGAGAAATCTTCTTCACGCTATTGAAGTTACGGTGGAAAAACAGAAAGTCGTCATGAACGGCGGGGATAGGGACGTCGTCGGTTTCTACCGTAACGCGGGTAGAATCGAAATTGCTCTGCTGTTTATTCGTGCCGGAGTCCTATCCGGTAACCATCTGTTCAGTTTTTCCTGGGAGTTGAACGATGCCGCAGCCATTTCAGCTTTTCTGCTGCAGTATTACACCGGCACGGTTTTTATTCCTGAAGAAATACTGCTTCCACTGGCCATTGAAGATGGGGAAGCGTTGGCCGAACTGCTTGGTGAGCTGAAGGGAAGTAAGGTGTCGCTTGCCGTTCCGTTACGGGGAACCAAGCGGGAACTGGTTGCCCTTGCCGGCAAAAATGCCATGTCTGCTTATCGGGAGCGTGGTGACGAAGAGGCTGCTGCGATAACAGTGCTGACCGAACTCTCCCGGTTGCTTCACTTGACCCGGCTTCCCGAGCGGATTGAGTGCTATGACATATCCACAATTCAGGGACGTTTTTCGGTCGGGAGCTGCGCTGTATTTACTGCAGGTAAGGCTGACCGGAGCAGTTATCGTCATTACCGCATCAAGACCGTTGACGGCCAGGATGATTTTGCCATGCTCAAAGAGGTTTTTCTGCGGCGATTTCGTACCGGCGGCTATGACAATAGGGGGCCCGATCTTGTCGTTGTTGACGGGGGGATCGGGCAGCTGCATGCCGTGCAGGAGATCGTTGCCGAACTCGGCCTGACCGGCAGTTTTGATCTGGTATCACTGGCCAAAAGTCGCGTTACCCATGATGCCGCAGCACAGAATGCCGAAAAAAGTGATGAGCGGATATTTATTCCCGGCAGAAAGAATCCGGTCGTGCTTCGTCAGAATTCAAAACCGCTGTTACTGCTGGCAGCTGTCCGTAATGAGGCGCACCGTTTTGCTATCGGATATCACCGGCAACTGCGCAGCAAAGAGGGCATTGCCTCAGGGCTTGACAACGTTCCCGGAATTGGCCCAAAACGTCGAACGACATTATTAACTTTTTTTGGCAGTCTCCAACGCCTGAAGGAAGCTACCGTGGAAGAAATCATCGCTATCCCCGGATTCAACAGGACAACTGCTGAAACGCTATACAGAGGACTGCATGAATGATTGTAAAAGAACTATCACGTAATATGCTTACCATTCTTGGGCCAACGGCGTCCGGCAAGACGCGATTGGCTGTCGCTCTGGCGCGGAAATACGGCGGAGAGATCATTTCCGCCGACTCGCGTCAGGTTTTTCGGGGGATGGACATCGGCAGCGGCAAGGACCTTCATGAATATGGCCCGGTCCCATATCATCTGATCGATATTCTAGACGCCGGAGGGGAGTTCAGCGTCTTTGAGTTCCAGCGTAGATTCCATGACGCCGTGGCTGACATTTCCTCACGGCAGGCGGTACCGGTTCTTTGCGGCGGGAGCGGTATGTATCTTGATGCCGCGTTGCGTGGATACCAGATGATTGAAGTACCGAATAACGATTCTCTGCGGAGTGAACTGGCAACAAAGAGTGACGCCGAGCTGACAGAGGAGTTATTGCGTCTTAAGCCAGGTCTGCACAATAGCACTGATCTGTTGGAGCGGGAACGCACTATCCGGGCGATCGAAATTGCCTGCGGAGCATTGAAAATAGCTGCGGCAAACGCACCCCAACCACCGGTACTCGCTGTCGTTATCGGAATCCAGTGGGAGCGCGAAGCATTGCGACAGAGGATAACCAACCGCCTGAAAGAGCGTCTTGAGAATGGTTTGATTGAAGAGGTTGAATTTCTGCATGCAGGCGGAATAGCGTGGGAACGGCTTGACTATTACGGGCTCGAATACCGTTATGTCGGGTCGTATCTCAGAGGTGTAATGAATAGAAATGATTTATTCCAGAGGTTGAACAGTGCAATCCATAATTTTGCGAAAAAACAGGGAAACTGGTTCAGAAGGATGGAGCGGCACGGTGTTGCCATAAACTGGATTGATGGTAGTGGCGACCAATTCGCTCAAGCTGAGGCAATTATCAATAAAAAGATTGATCTGAATTTAATTTACTTGACACGGCTTAATCATTACTGATAGTTTAACGAAAGTTCGGATATTTCCGGATAAAATCATTAAGAAGAATCAGGAGAAGTAAGCACATGGTAAACGGAACAGTAAAATGGTTTAATGACAGCAAGGGTTTTGGATTTCTTGAGCAGGAAGGTGGCGAGGATGTATTCTGCCATTTCTCCGCAATCGCAGGCGAAGGTTTCAAATCCCTTGCAGAAGGCGATAGAGTAACTTTTGAAGTAACAAAGGGTCCGAAAGGGCTTCAGGCCGCGAACGTAACAAGAATTTAAGGCCAGCTTCTTCAAAACCACAAAAAACCCCGGAAACTTCCGGGGTTTTTTTTTGAGGTTTTTTGCTGACATTAAAGAGCCGATTCCAAAGCATACGTCACCGAATATGCTAAAGTTACCCCCCGATTTTAAGGTTCATGCTGGTACTGACAAGATAATGGTACGCGGTATCAAACACGACGATCTGGAGTACATATATTGCCGCAAAGGCAACTAACGGTGACAAATCAAGCATTCCGGTATCAGGCATATGTCGACGGATCCGGCGCAGTATCGGCTCCGTAACGCGGTGGATAAAGCTGACAAGTGGATTGTAGGGATCAGCATTAACCCATGATATGATAATGCTCGCCAGTAAAATATATTTGTACAGTGTTAGCAGCCCGCTTGCCAACTCAGTCAGCTTGGCAAGCGCCAGCAGTATGTTTGCCAGTAAAACCATCGATACGCTCCCGCATGTACAAGGTAAAATTGGCCTTACTATGCCTTAATGCCCCACCAAAGTCAAAACAGAAACTTGGCATTTATCGGAGAAAGAGGAGAAACTGATCGTGAACAAAAAAATATCCGCGCTGCTGCTTTCCGCCCTCGTAATGCCGGGACTCGGGCAACTCTATCTCGGCCGCAAGATGATCGGCGGAATCTTAATCGTACTCGTCAACCTAATACTAATTCTGGCACTTTTTGTACTGCTGCGTGGGCTTTCGCCGTTGATCGCTTCAAAGATAGCCGGCGGTCCAATCATCATAACACCGGCTGAGGTAATGAATGCGCTTGATGGTGCCTCCGGTTTCGGAAAAGCCGTATTAGCTGCATTTTTTCTGGTGTGGGCGTTCTCGGTGGCTGATATATTACGAGCTAAAGTGGAATCATAGACCGACAGAGAAGCACCATTCTTGACAAACGACGTTATTTTGTGCGATGCTACCAGAGTTAATTAAGATGAAATTCGCGCAGCCTGTTCAAGAAGAATCGGGGAAATAATGATAATTTCAAAAATCATCGGAAGCGGATCATACCTGCCGGATCGAGTCATACCCAACAGTCATTTTGACTATCTGGTAGAAAATGCTGACGAGTGGATTTACAGCCGTACCGGTATCCGTGAAAGGCGCTTTGCCCATGCCGATCAGGCGACTTCTGACCTCGCCACAATCGCCGCAAAAAACGCTTTGGAGTCTGCCGGTATAGACGCTTCAGAAATCGACTGTATCGTTATCGGCACTTCGACTCCTGACATGAGCCTTCCTTCAACCGGCTGTATTGTCCAGGAAAATATTGGCGCAAAAAACGCCTTCGCTTTCGATATCAACGCCGTATGTTCCAGTTTTGTCTATGCGCTTGAAATCGCCGATAACTTCATCAAGTGCGGAAAATACAAGACCGTCATGGCTATCGGCGCCGATACCTACTCCAGAATCCTCGATTTTAACGATAAAAACAGTTGTCCACTTTTTGGCGACGGCGCCGGTGCGGCGATTTTGAGCAGCGGCGGTGATGCCACGAGAGGTGTACAGCAAACCTACATGCGTAGTGACGGCAAGGGATGGCCGCTGATTCAGGTCCCCTCATCCGGTTCCCGTAGTCCGGTTTCACCTGATACGATAGAGGCCCGGGAAATATATTTCCAGATGGCCGGCAAACAGGTCTACATATTTGCAACTGATGTTATTCCCGATATTATCAACACACTCTGTGCAAAAGCCGGGATAGCTTCGACTGATCTTGATTACATCATTCCGCATCAGGCTAATGTCCGCATGATCGACTTTATCTCAAAAAAGAGCGGCTTCCCCAGGGAACGCTTCCTGCTCAACCTTGACCGCTGCGGTAACACCTCGGCAGCTTCAGTGGCGTTGGTGTTGGATGAAAACCTGCGCAACGGCACGATCAAGCCGGGACACCTGGTTCTTGCCATGGGTTTTGGCGGCGGCCTGACCTGGGGTGGATTATTAATCAGGTTTTAGTCCTCCGATCCCCTCTCCTGCCTCAAACGTTTTTAGCTGTTTTTTTTCGAATAATGCCCGCAGTTCCAACTGCGGGCATTTCTGTTTCCACCCTCCGTGGAAGCTGTCTGCAGCGAGCAGTATTCCATCCGGTGCCAACAGTTCCGCAAGATTGCCTATCGCCAGCTCCAACTGCTCTTTTTCGTGAAGTATCGGACCACCCAGCAGGCCGTTGCACAGGATAAGATCGAAACGGTGCTGTTCACCATCCCCTATGAAAGCCGACGGTGAGGCAGGGCTCAATACATCCCGGCAGCTGAACACAATGCGGCGACTGTACCCTTTTTCCATAAGGGATGCTGTTGTTTTTTTCAGTTCCATTTCGCGGTGCCTGTCGTGCGGGAAACGACGTGTTGCGGCTGCCCAGACTTCCAACGGCTCAAGCGTCCAGCCATCAATGGAAACCCCTTCTGACGGAAACCCCAGGTCTGAAAACAGTTGGGCCAGATCGTACGACCCCTCCCCCGTTCCGCACGCGGCATCCAGACATCGTACCGTTTTCATATTTCTATCCGCAAGCCATCTTCTGACAAACTCCTGCTGCCGAGAGTACCTTTCAAAACCGTTATAGAAGCGGGAAGGCAGGAATGAGACAAACAAAAATTCTGTTAACAGTGTGCGATCAGCACAGAGAGCTTCCAGAAGCCGCGCCGGATTTGCGCTGAACTGGACGCTCGGCGGCAGCGTGACGAAGACATCGGCCCAACTGAGGGCATTATGGAATGGGGTGCTGGACAGAACCGGAGGATAGGTCAGCGCGGAGCGGTATACGTGATAGAAAGCAGCAGCAACTTCGGCAACCGGTAGGTAGCATTGGCACTGGTTTCGTATCTCCGGAGTAATGATCAACCCGGGAGTGGGTAACGGAACCGGGCAGGTGTCCGCATATATTTTAAACAGGGTGTGCAGACGGTGAACGGTGGTCCGGAAGAGGCTTGAGTCAATAGTACGTACCAGGAACTCCAGGGCATCAGATTCGACGGTGGCGCTGTAGGGCTGCATCAGTAACTGCAAATCGGGTGGTACAGCGTGTCGCGTTCAACAGGGATTTTTCCGGCTTTTCTGATCAGACGGATGATGCCCTCTTTTGTCTGCGCTTGCGGCGTTTTTGCACCGGCGTCATGACCGATCTTCTCTTCGACGACAGTGCCATCCAGATCATTGACGCCGAAGGCCAGAGAAACCTGGGCGATTTTCTCACCGAGCATGATCCAATAGGCTTTTATATGGTCGAAATTATCGAGGAAAATCCGTGCGATCGCCAGCGTCTTGAGGTCATCAAGACCGGAGGTCCCCGTTATATCCAACTTCAGATCGGAATTCTCGGCCTGGAACGCGAGAGGAATAAACGCCTGGAAACCGCCGGTTTCATCTTGCAGAACCCGCAGCATCTCCATATGCGCTATCCGGTCAGAAGCGGTCTCAACATGGCCGTAGAGCATGGTGGCGTTGGTCTTCAAGCCGGCAAGGTGTGCCAGACGAATTATTTCCAGCCACCGTGCTCCGGAAATTTTTTCCGGGCAGATTTTCTGCCGGACCTCTTCAACCAGAATTTCGGCGCCACCACCCGGCATGGAGCCGAGACCGGCAGATATAAGGCGCTCAAGCACCTGCTCGATAGGCAGGCCGGAAATACGGGAGAAGTATTCAATCTCTACAGCAGTGAAGGCTTTGATATGCAGCTTTGGTGCGGTATGGCGGATGGCCATCAGGGTTTCTTCATAAAACTCAAAGGCAAGATCGGGGTGCAGTCCACCGACGATATGCACTTCAGTGGCCCCTTCCCCCTCCGCTTCGCGGGCCCTTCGGCAAATTTCGTCCAGTGCCAGGGTATACGCGCCATCTTCGCCGGCTGTTCGTGAGAACGCACAGAAGGCGCAACGATTGACGCAGACATTGGTAGGGTTGATATGACGGTTGACGTTAAAAAAAACGTTCAAACCGTTTTTGCGTTCGTTGGCCATTGCTGCCAATTCACCGATGGCAAGCAGATCGTTTGAGTTGAACAGAAACAACGCCTCGTCAGGTGCGATACGTCGGCCGGCGCTAACATTTGCGGAAATGGTTTCGAAAGTTGTCATAGGCTGGAGTCTACGAAAAACCGACCTCTTGTGCAAGCGGAAAGCATAAATTGATTATCCCGCCATCCCTGCAGCCATCCTGATTGCCGCAAGCAGGCTCTTTTCTGAAGCTTTCCCCGTGCCTGCCAGGTTATAGGCGGTACCGTGGTCAACAGAAGTACGGACAATCGGCAGCCCAAGAGTAATATTTACTCCGTCGTCGAAGTGCAGCATTTTGAGCGGGATCAACCCCTGGTCGTGGTACATGGCGACCACGCCGTCATAGCCCCCCTGTTGGGCAAAGTGGAACAGGGTGTCTGCTGACAACGGTCCTTCGACAGTATACCCTTCCCGCCGGGCAGCTTCGACGGCCGGCTCAATAAACTCTGTCTCCTCCATACCGAACTTTCCCGCTTCGCCGCAATGCGGGTTGAGAGCAAGTACCGCCAGTTTTGGCGCTTTCTTTCCGGTGAGGCGCGAGACTCCTTCCGCAGTGATGCGAATCGTCTTGAGAACCTGCTCGAACGTGATGAGTCGCGGAACATCTGCCAGAGCTTCGTGAATGGTCACAAGGCTGACCCGCAAAAGGTCTCCAGCCAGCATCATGACAAAATCATCCGTACCGCATAACGCTGCCAGCAGTTCTGTATGGCCGGGGTAGTCGTGGCCGGCCTGATGCATGGCTTCTTTGCTTATTGGGGCAGTCACCATGGCAGAGACATGGCCATCAAGGCAGAGATGGGCCGCATGACAGATATAGCGATAGACCGCGTCACCAGCGGCAACTGATGGGGCGCCATAGGTGATGTCCGCTTCTGTCAGGCGTGAGAGCGCGAGGAGTGGAATACACTGCTTCTCGGCTTTCCGTGCATCTTCAACTGTTATTATTTCCTGAATTTTCTGAGACGAGGCGCATACCGCAACTGCTCGTTCGAGCGCCAACCGGTCGCCAATCACCACGGGCACGCAGAGTGCCACGATCTCTGGCCTTTGCAGCGCTTTTATGATGATCTCCGGCCCGATGCCGCACGGGTCACCCATGGTAATGGCAATTACGGGGAGATTCGGCATATCCAGTTTACACCTCCTTAAGCTCAGCAACTGCCAGGGTGACATTTCCTGACTTGACTTTTTTCACCAACAACACTCCTCCACAGGAGGCCAAGATTGCCGCAGGTTCAGCAACTCCGGCGACACCTACCGCAGCCAGGGCATGTTCCGAAGGTGGTGAGGGGAAGGAAACCTGGCACAGTTCGGTACTTTCAAAACAGTGCAGCGGGACGCCCAGACGCGCAGCAAAAGCTATAAGCCCCGCTTCATCACGCTTGGCCGCTACCGAAGCAACAGAGCAGACACTTTTCAGAGAGAGGCACAAATATTTGAAGTGACGGGTGACAAACGCTTCGATCTCATCAACCGGTGTGCCGCGATTACAACCGATGCCGAGCACGAGGTTGCGGGGGCGGAGGATAAGCAGTTTTTCCGGAGAGACCTGCAGTGGCAGGTGCTGATTGGTGACGAACAAAAAACCGTGTGCGGAGCTTGCAGCAGCCTCGGCAAAAGTGTCATAAAAGGTGATTCTGCCCCGGTCACGCAGCCAGATTCGGGCCTGCCCGGTCCGGTCAACGACAGCGATCTCTTCATTATCAAGCAGCAACGAGTTAAGTGTCTTGACCCGGCTGATATCGTCAATAAGCCACCCCTGCTCTTTGGCCAACATGTCAAAGGACGGTAGATTATTGGTATCGGTGGCGGTAGTGATGACGGCTTGGGCTCCGGTTGTAAAGGCGCAGCGTTCAGTTAGTTCGTTAGCACCGCCAAGGTGACCGGAAAGGAGCGAAATGGCGAATCTGCCGGCATCGTCTATAACCACGACTGCAGGGTCCGTCTCCTTCGACTCAAGCAGCGGTGCGATCATCCGCACCACAATACCGGTTGCCATGATCAGCACGAAACCATCATACCTTTTCCAGAGAGAGGCAATCAGGGTTCTCAGTTCGTGTGGTTCAAAATGAGTCCACCGGTTAACGGCCTGATCAGCATAGCGGGCAGATACATAAAGCTGAAACCCGGGACAGTCTCTGCATAACATCCCGCCTATCCGGGCGCCCCCCCTGGTTATAGCGACAACTGCGATGCGCTGTTCAGGCAACGTGCACATCCCGAAAACCGTGCGAAAACCCGCTGTCGTATAACAGTGATTTTGCTTTGAGTCCTTCACGGCGGGCGGCCAATACATCACCGACGATAATAAGAGCCTGTCTGTCGATCCCCGCCTGATGCACTTTTTCGGCAAGCTCTGCCAGATTACATTGAATTATCTGTTCATCTTCCCATGAGGCCCTGCAGACAACCGCCGCAGGGGTAGCCGTCGTATAGGCGCCTTGCAGCAACTGGTCAACAACCTTTTCAACCATGCCGACGGAAAGGTAGATCACCATCGTGGCGCCAAGTCGGGCAATTGCACTCAACTGCTCCCGTTCCGGCACGGGAGTACGACCTTCGATACGCGTAATAATGACTGTCTGGGAAACCTCCGGCAGAGTCAGCTCCTGCTTGAGCGCCGCCGCTGCTGCAAAAGCGCTTGTTACGCCCGGCACGACCTGATAGTCGATCTCGAGTTGGTCAAGTGCATCCATCTGCTCCTGAATGGCACCATATATTGACGGGTCACCGGTATGCAACCGGACGACGCTGCGCCCTGACGCAACGGCATCCATCATAACAGCAATAACCTCAGTCAGTGTCATTCCGGCAGAATCAAAGATATCGGCCCGCACTGCGTAGAGCTGGACAAGTTTCCGGTCCACCAGGCTCCCGGCAAATATGACGACATCAGCATGACGCAAGAGCCGTGCTCCTCTGATAGTTATCAGGTCAGCGGCCCCTGGTCCAGCTCCTACAAATGATATTCTGGCTGCCATCTGTTCTCCGTCAATTCATTATTTCAACTGAAATGTTTTGTTTCTTGTAGTAGTAAAGCGCTTGCATGTCAAGTTTGCGCGGCTGAAATTGCACTTCCAAACAACGATAAGTATGATATAACCCTAAGTACAGATATCCACACAGGAGGTTGGACCATGATCAAACGTTTACTGTTTTTTGCCGTTGCCGGCCTGCTTATGTTGTCTGCAAGCGGCTGTCTGGTTGCGGAAAGTACCTACGTGAAAAAGGTTGAGGAGGCCGACGGCCTGTCGAAAGAGCTTTCCGAGCTGCAGTTGACTCACAAAAAACTTGTCCTGGAAAACAGCGCGCTGAAAAGCCGTTTTAACCGCCTCACTGAAGATGCTGCCGTTTTGACGGATGACAAAAAGCAGCTGGAGGGGCTTCTTAAAGCAAAATCAGACGTATTGTCTAAAAACATCAGCGAAATGCGCCAACAGGTTGCGGAGCTGAAAGTTGAAAACAGTAAATTAAACGATGATATTTCCGAACTCCAGAAGGCCAAAGAGGAAAAGGTTAAAGAGGTCAGTGGGACATATGAACAGTTGCTTGCCAACATGAAGAGCGAGATAGCCCAAGGGCAGGTTACCATTTCAGAGCTCAAGGGCAAGTTGACGGTAAATATGGAGGCTGCCATCCTGTTTGATTCCGGCAAAGCCGATGTCAAGCCGGAGGGACTCGATATTCTGGGCAAGATGGTTGAAACATTGAAAAATGTCAAAGATAAAGCAATTCGGATCGAGGGGCATACTGACAACGTACAAATTGCAGGTGCTCTTTCTCGAACATTTCCGACCAACTGGGAACTATCTGCCGCCCGGGCCATCAACGTATCCAAATACTTACAGGAGCAGGGTATTGATCCTGGCAATCTGTCGGCAGCAGCTTTTGCCGAACATAAACCGGTTGCAGACAACGGTACGAAAGAAGGGCGAGCCAAGAATCGTCGCATTGAAATAACGCTGGTAGCAAAGGACTGACGTGTGGCAAAAAAACGACCGCAACACCATGCACCCAAACCAAAAGAGTTTCATGTCACCCCGTTTGGCGCTCTGAAAGGAGTCGCCGTTTCTGAAATTGAGCCGGCACAACCACCGCAACCTGCGGCACAAAAAACGCTGGAGACGTTTGATGAAGGGGTAGACCTGTTCCTTCAGGCGGTGGAGGGTGTGCGCCCTTTCCAGCCATCCCCCGCCAAACCGGTTCGAGAGCATCCTCACCTCGTGCAGCAAGCAGCCAGAAAAAAAGGAGAAAAACTTCTTCCTGCTATTGAAGAGAGCGCTTTTCTTGAGGAGATTGACCGACTGAAGCTGGATACAAAATTTTCAAATTCTCTCCCTGATGACGGCGAGCTTCAGCCGCTGGCCGGTAATCGTCTTCGGCAGGTAAAGCGTGGCGTTATTTCCGTCAGCCATCAACTGGACCTCCATGGCCTGAAACGAGAGGAGGCGTTGGAGGCATTGCCCGGTTTTCTACACTCCGCCCGGAAGAAGGGTCAAAAAGCGGTTCTGATCATCACCGGAAAAGGAAATCACTCTCTTGAAGAACCGGTGCTTCACCAGGCTGTAGCTTCATGGCTGCGCGACGCAGGGCGTACAGAGGTTCTTGAGTTTGCACCTGCTCCCCGCGAAATGGGCGGCAGTGGAGCGTATGTGGTCTTTTTGCGGCAACTCCCCCCTCCGGTATAACATCAGTTTTACTGCATGCTCCGACAGTCCATTGACAGCATCTTGAAGGCAAGGTATACAGAGAGCCCGTTACTCAAATTCTTGCTCTGAAAGGTGAAAAAATGGTCACTCATATTGTCTTATTCAAACTTGCCGAGCCAACCGACGAAAATATTGAAGTTACTCGAAACATGCTGTTGAGCATGGATGGAAAAATCGACCAGCTTCGCCACCTCGAAGTCGGTATCGATATGATCCGGTCGGAGCGTTCATACGACATCGCTCTTACAACCAGATTTGATTCGCTTGATGACCTGCAGTCCTATCAGGTACATCCGTATCATGCGGGAGAAGTGATCCCGCATATGAAGGCGGTCTGTTCGGCCATCGCAGCTGTTGATTACGAAAGTTGACGAATTGTGTATACACTTTTAGCTTGACGAAACGCTGTCGTGTGAGTAAAATCCGGTTCTCCTTTCTTCCTCGCCACTCTCTTTTGTCGTAATATGCTGTTATTATTAATGTATATCAGGACTAATTATTTTTGTTACGGCTTTCACCAGCACAGAACATGTGACTGAAAACACAAAAACAACAGGAGGTAGGAAATGTCAGATTACGGTACACTGCAGGACCGCGTACGCCACAAATCGCTATTGAGCAAGGTCATGACCGCCGAGCAGACCATCCCGTTCTTCAAAGACGGAATGAATCTGGGCTGGTCGGGCTTTACGCCGGCGGGTTATCCCAAGGTCGTACCTATTGCATTGGCGGAACATGTTGAGAAGAACAACCTGCAGGGGAAACTCAAGTTCAATCTTTTCATTGGCGCCTCCGTAGGTGCCGAGACTGAGGACCGCTGGGCCGTTAATGACATGATCGACCGCCGCTGGCCATACCAGACCGGCAAGAACATCGCCGCCGGTATCAACGAAGGGCGCATCCGCATGGGCGACAAGCACCTCTCCCTGTTTGCTCAGGATCTTGGCTATGGTTTCTACACCAAGGACACGCCAAGCGGCAAACTTGATCTGGCAATTATTGAAGTATCGGCCATAACCGAAGACGGCAGCCTGGTTCCGACTTCATCATGCGGCGTCATCCCCGAAATTCTGATGATCTGCGACAATATCATTATCGAAGTCAACACTGGCCAACCCTCCTTTGAAGGCATCCACGACTTGTTCACCCCCGGCACTCCGCCAAACCGTCAGGTATACAACATTACCAAGGCCAATTCGCGCATCGGTGCCACCTCAATTCCGTGTGACCCGAAAAAAATTATCGCTGTTGTTGAATCCAAACTGCGTGATCAGGGTCGTGCGTTTGCCGAGCAGGACGACACCTCCGAAGCAATCGCCAACCACATCATCGATTTCTTCACCCATGAAGTAAAAGCAGGCCGTCTTCCGGACAACCTGCTGCCGATCCAGTCAGGAGTTGGCTCCATTGCCAATGCCGTTATCGGTGGCCTGGCAAAAGGGCCGTTCTACAATCTGTCGGTTTACACCGAAGTGCTTCAGGACACCATGCTCGATCTGTTCGACTCGGGTAAACTGGACTGTGCATCTTCCTGCTCGCTCTCACTGTCCGCTTCACCAGGTTTCCCGAAATTTTTCGACAACATGGACAAATATTTCGACAAGATCACCCTGCGGCCGCTTTCCGTCTCCAATGCACCGGAACCGATCCGCCGCTTGGGTTGTATTGCCATGAACACCCCGGTTGAAATCGACATGTATGCCCATGCCAACTCGACCCTGGTCGGTGGTACCCGCATGATCAACGGCCTGGGTGGTTCCGGCGACTTCCTGCGTAATGGTTTTCTGAAGATGATGCACACACCGTCAAGTCGTCCGAGTAAAACCGACCCGACCGGCATCTCCTGTATCGTTCCACACTGTTCGCACATTGACCACACGGAACACGACCTGGACGTTGTCATAACCGAGCAGGGTTTGGCCGACGTACGTGGCCTCTGCCCGCGTGACCGCGCCAAGGTTATCATCGAAAAATGCGCGCATCCTGATTACAAGCCAATCCTGACGGAGTACTACGAAATGGCTTTGGCGGACTGTCTGCGCCGTAAGGTTGCTCATGAGCCGCAGTTATGGGACCGTGCTTTCAAGATGCACCTTAACCTCGAAAGAAACGGAACCATGAAGGTCAAAAACTGGGATATCAAGCTCGACCTCTGCGAATAGAGTACTCGGCTATCCATGCATCAAGAGACCCCGTCGGGACACCGGCGGGGTTTTTCCTTGGATGACTTCGTACTTGAACTTGCTACATGATTATGGTTTATATAACAGACTTAATTTGAGAGGGGAGACAAGGTAGTCATTATTCCAATTTCAAATCAAAGATGCCATCAAGGCGGTGAGGATTGAGGCGACGAAGACATACATTCAGTATGTTGAGGAGCCGAAGACGAGCCAACGAAGATGGGGCGTTGATATGGAATTGGTATTATCCCTTCGACAGGTTGGCGAAAATGTCTCAAAACGTAAGCGGATTTAAAGGTGCGGTGGCCGGACTTTCCTTGACTGATGTCATTCAGCTGAAAGGGCACAATAATTATACCGGGGCTATCTCTGTTGCGTATGGAGAACTGCAGGGCGTAATTTATTTCGCTGATGGCCAGATTATTCATGCGGTGCAGGGTGACGAGTCGGGTGAACAAGCCATTTACGAAATCATAAAATGGCCAGGCGGTACTTTTACTATTCATCCGGAAATGACCGCGAATGCCTGCTCAATCCATTATCGTACCGATTTTCTGCTAATGGAAGCACTCCGGCGTCTTGATGAAGAAAATGCGGGGGCTCCCGTGAACAAATCTGCAGGGCCTTCTGTAATCCCCCGTCGCACCATGAGTAAAATAGCCGCCCGCTTGCAGGAAATAACGAACATTACCTATGCTGTTTTGCTCGACAAACAAGGCGCGCCGGTTCAGGACACCAGTATTGAGGCGGTAGCACTCGCAGCCAAGGGAATTTTTTTGGCCAAAATCGGCAACCAGTTCGGAGAGCTGATGGGGCTGAGCGGAATCAAGGCGGCCGCTGTCCAAACATCGAATTATCATCTCCTTATGTACGATTCCAAACAGCACTATTTGAGTATCGCAGTTAAGCCTGATTGCACCCTTGACAATGTTGAAAGCGAGATCAAGGCAGCATTTGTACCGGGAAAGCAGGGGGGAGTCGTATCATGAAGGAGATTCTGCAACATGTGAACAGTGTTGACGGAGTAATCGGCAGTGCCGTTTTCAGCAAGACAGGAGACGTACTCATCCACGCGTTTCCAGCGCTAATCGACGCAGCATCTCTAAAAAGGGCCGCTTCATTAACGCTGGAATGTTCACACGGCTTACAAATTTCTCAAACTCTTGATCTTCTCGATTTACGCTACTCTGACGGGCGAATTCTTGTTAAATCGTTCTCAGGGGCCTTACTTTTTCTGCTCTGTGCAAACAGTATCAATCTGCAAGTTCTATCAATAACGCTTAACCTCGCTATAAAAAAGCTGGAAGCTAAACTTTCAAACGTGTCCCCTGTCGCAGAGCAGCCGACTACCGTTGAAAATACAGACTCAAAGGACGGCCTGCTACGAATGAGTATCAGCCATCTGGCAAACAAACAGGCCAGCGCCAGCTTTGATTCTCTTGGAATGATTGCAGTCAGCCAAATTACCTCTCAATATATTGCCGATTTTTACAAAACACCCTTCAAAAAACTCACCCTGACAAATATCTCCGCAGGTACGAGTGGCACCTTTCCGGTCATGGTTATGAAAGATATGGACAAGCAATATGACGGTACTGTTGTCGTCGGCCCTGGGATCGAGAAAAAGCTCAAAGTGAGTGAAGCGGATAAGGTAGAAGTAACGATCGGATAATTCAATTTAAATTCGTATCCGTCTGCTTTTGGAGCGGAGAATGAGGTGACTTATTCCCCGCTTTTTGTATGGGCCTTGGGATGAGACTTGTCGTAGACCTCCATCAAGCGGTCAATGCTGACGTGAGTGTATTTCTGGGTAGTGGAGAGAGACGCGTGACCGAGCAGCTCCTGAATTGCGCGCAGATCAGCGCCCCCTTCAAGCATGTGGGTAGCGAACGTATGCCTGAGCGTATGCGGCGAGATTCTTTTGAAAGCAGCAATCCTCATAACATGGGTGTCGACGACACGCGCCACACTACGACGGTTGATTCTATCTCCTCTGGTGTTGAGAAAAAGAGCCCCGGAAGCCGGGTCACCTTCCCGTTCCCCAAGATACCCCCTCATCGCCTCCAAGGCGCGGCTGCCGACCGGAACGATACGCTCCTTCCCCCCCTTACCGGTCACCCTGACCATACCGGCCACCAGATCAAGCTCGCCGATATTGAGGCCCGTTAGCTCTGAAACACGGAGACCGCTTGAGTAGAGAAGCTCTAACATAGCCCGGTCGCGGAGGGCGAATTTCCGCTCTGCACCCGGCGCCTCCATCAGAGCGGTGGTTTGGTCAATATCGAGATGAAACGGGAGGCGTTGTTCTTTCTTGGGTGTCGCTATCAGTTCGGCAGGATTCCTGGCAAGTATGCCTCGACGCACCAGAAAACGGAAAAAAGAGCGAATTGCGGCCAGTTTGCGACCAATGGAACTTTTCTTACTATCCTTTGACAACCCCGCCAAATAGCGCCTGAGGAACAGATGGTCGACATCATCTGCAGAAACGCTTCCCCCCTTCTCTTTCACGGCGAAGCTCAACAGCTGCGCCAAGTCGCTACTATAGGCCAGCGAAGTATGCGGGGAGACCGCACGCTCCGTCTGGAGATAGTCTGTAAACTGTTGTATCTGCTGCACCAATGGAGTCATGATTGAATATCTTCGAATTACTTAAAAACCGGTAATCCGGTCAGTAGTATCCAGCTCTTAGTGCTCTCCCGGTAGACCCAGTCCTGACGATAAGAAATTGTTTTCACTTTGTTTGACGGCATAATATAATAGTCAAACTCCGCATTCACGTCACCGGATTTATTATCCGGAAGATATTTCGAGGTAAGAATGCGATAATCGGCAACCGTGATGCCTCGTTTTTTGAGAGACTCAGCCTGTTTCAGGTACTGATCCAGCAATCCCGGATCGATGTAGGTCATGCCGGCATTTTCAATTTCATGCCATCGCAGCATCCGGTTATAGGATTTAACACTCCGATCAAATTCCTCACTCAAACCGGCCTGGGTTGCTGCAGCACAGGCGGTCAGCATCAAGCATAAAAGCAACACCATACCATTTGTCAGCCAGCGTACCATTTTTTCTCCCTTTTCTCAGTTTGGGCATGTTCTGTCAAATCGTCTTTATGTCCATTTCACGCACATCATTACCATATATCTATCTGCTGTTGCCCGAATGGCTCAGTTGGGGTATAAAGGGCAGCCGTACTTTTTTGAAGGGAGCACTCATGATACACACTCTAATACAGTGGCTGCTGAACACGATCGGTGCCATGGGCTACCCCGGCATACTGCTGCTGATGGCCATGGAAAGCTCTATCATTCCTGTGCCGAGCGAATTTGTCATGCCGCCGGCCGGATATCTTGTCTACCAGGGTAAAATGAACATGGCGATTGTCATTCTATGCGGCACAGTCGGCAGCCTCATCGGCGCGTATGCCAATTATTTTACATCCCACTACCTGGGCCGCCCACTGATCCTTAAATATGGCAAGTATGTACTGATTCCACCCGATAAATTTGAGCGAGTGGAGCGCTTTTTTCTGAAGCATGGTGAAATATCTACCTTCATTGGCCGACTCCTCCCGGTGATCCGCCACTTAATCTCAATTCCGGCCGGTGTGGCAGGAATGAATCATGTTAGATTTACCTTGTATACCGTGCTTGGAGCCGGTATCTGGTGTACCATACTGACACTGATCGGCTATGCCATCGGCGAAAACCAGCAGTTGATCATGCAGTATTCGCACAAAGCACTGCTCTGGGTTGTTCTGTTCAGTACCGTTTTAGTGGTGATCTATATCTGGCGACTTCGTAAGCGTGATAGTAACGTCTGAGCCGGGACAAATTAGACCCGGGTGTTATCTTCGCCCAGAAAAGCTCAGAACACAACATCTAACTAATTAAGCCGGAGCACACGGCACATGTCTTTTTGGAGGAAATACCATGCAGGTGAAGCGAATCGACCGAATCCAGTACATTGAAGTTAAATTTCCTGGAACAGCATGCTCAACACAAGGGTTCACCACCCGTCATGAAGGCGTTTCACGCCCTCCGTACAACTCCCTTAATCTGGGCATGAATACGCAGGATCAGCAGGCGACCGTCGAAGGAAATCGTAGTCTCCTTGCCCGTGCTTTCGGCATCAACCAGGAAGCGCTTGTAACCCCACGACAGGTACATGGCAGTGATATTCTGGTCATCAACGAACAGAATGAAGATTTCAGCCATTTTCTTTCAGTTGAGGGTGATGCCGTTATTACCAATCAGCCGAATGTCATGATCGGCGTCTGTGTAGCAGACTGTGTCCCAATTTTGATCTGTGATCCGGTGAAAAAAGTTGTAGCGGTTGTTCACGCCGGCTGGAGAGGTACCGCAGACAAACTGGTTGCCAAGAGTGTGGCAGGAATGCAATCGGAATTCGGCTCAAATCCTGCCCGGCTTCACGCAGCGATAGGCCCCTGTATCAAAAAATGCTGTTACGAAGTTGACGAGCCGGTAAGGAAAGCGTTTCAGCAGGGCGGAATAGACTGGGATTCATGCGCTGAGTCAAAGAGCCCCGGCAAGTGGCACCTTGACCTCACCGCAGCTAACCGGGAACTGCTATTGCTCGCCGGACTTGCAGCTGATTTGATTCAGTTTTCCGATCAGTGCGTCTGTTGTCATAGTGAACAATTTTTCTCCTATCGCCGGGACAAGGACGAGTCGGGGCGACAGATGGGTTTTATCATGTTGAAACAGTAGGATATTGGGAGTTATCGTGCTCGCAAAAGTTTTCAGTAGTGCTCTGATTGGCATTGATGCCATTCTGGTTGATGTCGAGGTTGACCTTGCCCCCGGTCTTCCTGCCTTTGCCACGGTCGGGCTGCCGGATGGAGCAGTTAAGGAGAGCAAGGACCGTGTCAAGGCGGCACTTAAAAACTCCGGCTACGATTTCCCGGCCCGGCGCATCACCGCCAACCTGGCCCCGGCTGATATTAAAAAAGAGGGTGCAGCCTACGATCTGCCGATTTCGATCGGTATTCTGGCCGCCACCGGTGTCATCAAGGGGACGAAGCTTCACGAGTACATTCTCCTGGGTGAACTCTCTCTGGATGGAGGCCTCAAACCAATTCGCGGGGCCCTGTCGATGGCTGTTGCCGCCAAACGCGCCGGCCTGGCCGGCCTGATCCTGCCGGCTGAAAACGCCCCCGAGGCTGCAGTTGTTGAAGGTATTGATGTTATCGGCGCCACCAATCTATCCCAGGTTGTCGAGTTTTTGTCTGGTCGAGAAATTATTGAGCCGTGCCGGATTGACCTTCAAGCACTATTCGCCAGCGGTTGTGAATATGGTGAGGATTTCAGCGAGGTCAAGGGGCAGGAACACGCCAAACGCGCGCTGGAAATAGCCGCGAGCGGTAGCCATAATATTTTGATGATCGGGCCGCCAGGCTCAGGAAAAACTATGATTGCCCGCCGCATCCCGACAATTCTTCCGCGCATGTCTTTTGACGAGGCCATCGAGACTACTAAAATATTCAGCGTGAGCGGCATGCTGGAGAAGGAGCGCGCCCTGCTGGCAGTTCGCCCCTTCCGCTCCCCACATCATACCATCTCTGACGTTGGCCTGATCGGCGGCGGCACTACTCCAAAACCGGGCGAAGTCTCCCTGGCGCACAACGGCGTCCTTTTCCTGGACGAACTCCCAAGGTTCCAATATTACCAATAATAGTTCCAATATTCTCACACCTACCTAACTCCCTTATAATTCACAACAAATTCTTTTTCAAAGTTTCATTGAATGCAAGTTTTGAAGGTTTGCCTCATTAGATGCTGGAATATTGGCATTTACCGTGTTTGATATGTTTCAGCGTTATTTCAGATACTTGCATATTTTTCAATAATGGGGCTTGACTTTATCTTTAAATGTTATATTATTGCATTCAATGCAATTTTAATTCGTTGAATGAGTCTTTGAATCATGTTTGGCCTTTGTAATATTGGAATTTCCGTTTTCCGATATTCAAGTCGAGGTGGCTGATGGATCAGCGAGAATATTTACAAGTAGTTGGTGCGGACTATCAGCCGGTCATTGTTCGACCAACGCTGGCGGTAAAGGATGCCGAGCTTTTAATGGAAATCGAGGCCTCCTATGTTGGCCGGAGAGTTGGTTCCCTCCGCCAAAAGGAGTCGTCGGTCAGAGGCGACCTGGCACAGGTTCACAGTTTGATGGAATTCTCCGGCAAGGCTCCCTGGATGTGGGCCGAAGAGGATTTTGAAAATTGGTGTGCCGTTCTCGGAATGACTAAAAAGGTAGCCATCCCCACACAGCGGAAATACCAGAGCGCCATCAGGAATTTCCTCGACTACATTATCAATAACGTGAAATACAAAAATGAGATTTACCGTCGTTACGGATATCAACCAGTACAGATTTGCCATTCCGAAAACTGCATCCCTCATATTTATGATCGGGAACTAACCAAGGAGCGGCAGCCACTTTCCCATGATCAGATCTCGACCTTCTTTAACAATACCGATGAATTAATTGAGGCAGCCTGTAAATTTGGAGCGAAGGATTTTCGCCCTCTGCAAAGGGACAAGGCGTTGTTTTTCATCGTATATGCAGGAGGATTGAGGGCCTCAGAGGCGATCGGACTCAATCTTGGATCATTTCAGCCAAACCCGAATTTCCCTGAATTTAGCGATTTCGGCTATATCTCCGTATGGGGAAAGGGCTCCAAGGGAAGCGGCCCAAAACACAGAATGGTACCGGTTACTCATGCACTTCTTCCACAGCTGCTTCAATGGTATATCGAACATATTCGCCCCTGTTTTTTAAAAAACGCCGATGCCAATGAGCAAGCACTGTTCCTCTCTGAGCGGGGAAAGCGCATGAGCCTCTCCACTTTCGAAGAGAGATTCCAGCATATTATCAACCTGGTCGGACTTGGCGGCTTAGGATTCACTCCCCATTGCTTACGTCATTCATCAGTCACGCATGAATCGTTGATTTACAGTACTGAAGCCGTGAGAATCATGCATGGGCATACCTTTGCCTCAACTACGCAGGGATACAATCACATTCCCGATGAATTTGTGAGACACGAAATCAACAAAGGCATATCCAGTCATCTGGATGCAATCCAGCAATTAAGGAAATAATCTATGACGAATCAAAATGAGCAAAAGACACTTGAATGGCGCTTGAACGTAATCATGTCGGAGCGACGGATAAAGACCGTTACCGATTTGAAGCGGCGCCTTGATGCCATCGGATTCAGCATATCCAGCGCACAGCTAGGGAGAGTCGTGTGGGAGCGCCCCCAGAAGATCAATATTGATCTATTAGAGGGGTTACTGACGGTGTTGGCCTGCGATATTTCCGACATTTTGAAGGTTGTGACCGTATCACAACCGGGAATTGAGAAAGAGACGAAGGCCCCAAAACAAGCTGATCAACCTGTAGAAGAGAAAAAAGAGCCTCGACCACGGGTAAAACCCGTCTTGACGTTAACATCGAAAGACATCACCGGGCCGAAGCTGACGGCCATACCCTTGCCGGAGAGGTTAAAGTAAGTCATGTCTCCTGCAGCGGGGAAAATACATACAACATGCGGCCATTGCACTAACCCGATGCCTAAGGCCCATGCCGTATATGACGACATACCATACTGCCAGTCGTGCTATTGCAAGATATTCAAGCCGGTGCTTTGCCAGGAATGCGGCAAGACAGTGCGAACTCCCCACGGCGTTGGCCCCGCTATGTGCAAGAAATGCAGGACCGTTGGCAGAACCTGTGTTCGTTGCGGCAAGGACGTTCCTCAGGCAGGTCTGGTAGTTGAAGGTGGTGTTGCTTGTCCTTCATGCGCCAGATACTTTAAGGATCCACAATTCTGTCCGGTCTGTGGACAATTGAGTTTTCATCTCGCCCGAGATTTCAAGAATGGCTTCACCGAGCCTGTCTGCCAGCATTGCCGGAGGAAGGGCCACATCAACTGCCCATCCTGCGGCAAGCACAGGAGACCGGCAGGCACGACAACCGACGGACGGGTGGTCTGCAGTAACTGTCTTGCCAACGATGGCAAGCCGTTCTTATGCCCGTTGTGCAAGAAGGAAGGCAAAAGGCACAGTTCTACCCGCTGTGAGGCCTGCTACTGGCGTGAGAACGTGGAGAAAAAACTGAAAAACGCCATCTCCATGCTTGAGCATGAGTGGGTCAGAAACGCTTTTTCGGGATTTATAGTCGCCATGACAGAGAGAATCGACGCCAAAACGGCCTCGGTACGACTGGAAAGGCATTTCCTCTTTTTCGCCCGGCTGGATGCTTTTTTCAATAAACCATCAATGGCCACTGGTCGTGGCATGATTTCGGCATTCGGACTTGACGGACTTCGCCGGCATGCTGCGGCCTACGGTTATCTTGTAAAATCGGAACTAATCCCCAGTCAGAGCGCCGATGAAGTCAAAAGAGAAGCCTGTATCGAGGAACAGGTAAAGCTGCTGAGAGCTTGCGAGGACCGGTGGTACCATGGCCTACTCGGAAGCTTCATTGTAAACCTGAACAAGCTTGGACAAAGGTACGCCGACCGTGGATGGACTGGCGATCGGCAGCGATTCGGCCCGAAAACCATTATCCAAGCTCTGCGGACAGCAGCGAGATTCCTCGAAAATATCGATCACAATAAGGTTGGCAGCGTCCAGCAGATCGAACAGATCCACCTTGACCGTTTCCTGTTTGAGCGCAAAGGATATCGTGATTCGTTGCGCGCTTTTATTCGCTACCTGAACAAGTCACAAAAGCTCTTCAGAAAGCTGAAAATCGAATCTGTTGTCCGGAACTTGCCTGTGAACATTTTTCTGGACCGGGCTAAATATACTGATCTGGTGAAAAGCTGGCTGGATCCGTCGGACGAATCGGTAAAGCAATCGATAATCGGGTTGCTGATGCTGCTGTACGGCCAGCGGGCGAAACGGCTTGTGAGGCTCCGTCTATCAGATATCAGTCATGGTCATGATGGCGTATACCGGGTTGCTTTCGGAAGAACGGAAATCCCACTCGACCAACGTATAGGAGCGCTGTTTAACCGCTATCTGGCAGCGAGGAAAGCTCTGGCTTTGATTGAGGAATCCTGGGAGAACGGCTATCTTTTCACTGGAAGAACTGCTGGTGACCACCTTACCGAAGCAGCGGTGTCTTACTACCTCAAGAAGCATAACGTAACGGCAGAACAGGTGTTCACAACTTCGATCCTGTATGCCTATCTGGGCGGGTTGAGGCATCCGAAGGTTCTGGTGAAGGCGTTTGGTATCTCCGATTTCACTGCAATCAAGTATCTCAACCTTATTAATCCACGTCTCCGGGACGAAATTGAGATGAAGGCGGCAGTTAATGGCTGAAACCTGGTGGCTCTACATGATTGAGTGTCGAGGCGGCGGGATTTATACCGGAATTGCCAAGGATGTTGCTGTCCGGTATCGCCAGCATGTCGCCGGCAAAGGGGCAAAATATACCAAACTGAATCCTCCGGTGGCTTTACTTTCGAGTTGTTCCTTCCCGTCACACCGGGAAGCAGCTCAGGAGGAGTGGCGAATCAAGGGCATGACTCCCTTAGAGAAGCGGAGATGGGCCTTTGCCATGGGGGGATGTCCCGGTAGCGATAATCGCTTTAATGCGGTTGATTGCGAGGCGGTCTGATATTTCAATAAGATGGGCATGTGTAGCAAGGCGTCTCAAGTAAGGCGCTTTTACTTTACCCAATGTATCTGTAAGGACGATACAGCGATCTTTCGCAGCAAACCCGGCAGCAACGGCTGTTTCGAAGGTAAAGACGGCATCGTTGATTTGCCTAGTCAGAGATTCAAGCCCACTATGCGGGTTTACCGTCTTGAAAAGCGTTCTTGGTGCATCCATGAGTACATAGGGCAATGAGACGGTAACCGGGGAACCGGTTTCAGGAAAGAACTCAATAGCAAGATCCTGGTCGAAATCCGGACGTAACGGCAGTTCTGCCCGTCTGATGATATCCTCGACCTGAACGGCAAATCCAGGTTCACGGCGCCGTTGAGGTAGCGTCACCAGATTGGAAAAAAGATAGGTAACGGCATCACCCTCTTCTTCATCTTCAGGCAGGCCATCCAGGTAGCCTCCACTCTTTACGATGAAATTTCCACCATCAAGCCTACCGATATATGCTTTAAAACCGTCAAGAGAGCGCCCCTCAAATTCAAGCAGGTCTGTGAACCAGTCCATCCATTCCCGATAAATCCAGCCGCAACCTTTGGTTTTGGCGGAAAGAGCTTCAAAATACGAAACATCCGTATCTGTTCCGTCGAAACCGATTGCTCTCATACAGGCTGAATCGTTGCTATGAACGACAACACCGATATTACGCCCTTCATTCCTGACGGGATCGTCAACATACTGAAGAATACAGTAATGGCAGCTCATGACGGCAACACCATCTTGGCACGATGAGGAGCAATAATTGCCGGAAGTTTTTTCAGCCGTTTTGCCAGTGCTTTGGCCAGATTCTCTTGAAGGTCGGTTGAGACCGCCCGGAATGTCTTACCGAAACGGCAGCACGCCTTAACGTAACTTTCGTCGCAGAGCGCAAAGTGATCAAGAGCTTCGCTAAGATGGTCTTTGCCCAGGAGTCCGTAGAAAGGATGATACTCGACAATGAGTTCGTTGTTTGCCAGACGGGCAATACTTTCGAGGGGATCTTCTTCAATATTGAGCAAGGCATGACTGTGGTCAAACCCGCAAAAAATGGCGATATGAGGTGTGGCAAGACTTGCCTTCAGATTGCCGCTCCGATCGAAGTTGCCGATCAGGATGTCAAACACCGTCAGGGCGGCAACTTCACGGGGATACTGTTTGGCAACCTTGGCATACCGGGATGGAATCAGATTGGGCAGAGCAAGACCAGGAGCTTCGATGTGCAGACTGGCAAAGGCTAATCCATCGCCTGTGGTAGTAAGAACACCTGCAGCAACCGGGATATGCAGTGTTTGCCCCAGGCGAACTGCTACTTCCTCGTTATAAACGCAGTGCGGTGATTCTATACCGTCGAATTTCAGGACGGCGTTAAGCGTGCAGGCAGAAGCCGCTGTAGTCCCGTGGGACAGTTGCCGGCGGATTTTATGGATTTTGTAGGGAGTCAGTGCCATTGATTTGACAATTTAACAGAAAAAATAATCGTTTTCAATCTGTTATGGCATGGCAAACCCTGGGGAAATAGCCTGATGAGAGTGACGGCACTCTCTCTGATTTTGTTCTTTTGCCGCTAAAAAATAACCAATTAAATTAAATTGACAAAATGATTGGTTATGCTAATTACTACCGTTAAAAAATATTATGTCAAACTCTCTTTCAAACAAACAGAAATAGTCTTCTATGTTTTGTTCGATCATTTATCCCATTTTTTTGGAGAATAAAATGAAAAGTATACTTTTAATGATTACTGCCTTCTTTCTTACCGGCTGTGCCTCAAACAAGCTTCAAACCAGTGTTGAAGGTTCACCGTTCAGTCTTACCACAGAAAAGTTGGTCATTGGTGTTGTAGGGTATAGAGGTGATAATATAACTCCAGCAGCGGCAGCCAAAGAACTTTCTGCAATACTGCCAACTGCCGAAATCAAATACATAGTCACTGATGAAGACATCCCGGAACCGACAGGAAGACTTAACGCTGATTTCAGTCAAGCGTTATTAAGCCTGCAGGAAAAAGAAAAGTTGTCTGGTGTCGTCGTTATTACTTCCAGTATAGAGAAGATGCTTACAGGAGGAAACAGGCCGACAGGAGCTACAAGCGGATTAATAAAAGCCGCATACATCGCCGGGCACATAGGATTGACGTTAACAGGTAACGGTGGCGTTTCAGGAAATGCAAATGAAATGTTTGGTACAAATACAACAACCAAGCAGTCCGGTGCAGCTTCCTGTAATGCCTTGGTATATAGTAACTATTTTGCAGTAAAAGGCAAAATAGTTATTGCTTCAAAATCAGCTATATGTACAGAAATCTATGAACCAGTTGCCTTTACGAAGACATCTCTGTCCATGCTTTTTGGTACAAAACAAGAATGACCGGGCTTGATTTTGACGGGAAATTCCGGATCTTGCCTTAATGAAGTCAGTAGTACACCATTACAAACCTTCCTTATGGGCGGATACCATTTTCGGCTTTCAACTCTTCATATTCACAACCGGCTCTTGCCACTATTATCATTGACCGTTCCCGGCGCAAGACAGAACATCTATCCATCAATGGTAATAGTGGCAAGTCTCACGTCGGAATTCTTCATGGACATCCAGCCTTTTATGCTGCGGCAAGTCCACCAACGCGAGCAAGGGTTTCTATCAATATTGTGCGCTTTACTCCAAAATTACTGTAAACTGCAGCTTTCGACATGCCCTGGTGAGCGGTTAGTATTGCGTCCTGTTTCTCCACGGTAATGGCTGCAGGCCCTCGCCTTAACCAGCGGGTCAAAATCCGACTCCATACGGTCGCGGCTTACCCCGCAAGGTCGTTATACAACAAACCGAAAAACCAAATTAAAACCGAGAACCGAGCGCCCTTGATAGGCGCAAAAAACCAAATAAAATCATAAAAAATATTATTTTATGCTACACTTTCAATAAGATATTGATTTTTATACTGCATATTGTGCCTGAATTTTGGCACACACAATATATAGTTATTTTGTTGGATTGCTGTCCAAAAATACTGTTTACAAAAAACTTTCCGATACTGTATATAGCAACGCTTATAAACTCGTTGCCCAATAAGGGAGGACGGAATGAATAATATGGGACATAATTTGAGCACTTCACCAGTTGCTGTTAATTCAATTATCTTTTGCGGAATTTCCTTTGACCCGTCCAGGACAACTCTGACACAAAAGGCTTCAAAACAAGAGTTTGTGAGAGATGATGTCTTTATTAACCAAAGCATTGACCCATATCAGCGATTGTCTAATGCAAAAGATATTATTGCTGCTGGTGGTAGTCTTTACGCACATGAAAGAGACAAAGGGAAAAGAGGGTAATTTAATTTTATGGCCGATTGCTTTCCTAGAACCTCAGAAACACCGAATCAATCCCCCTTCTTTTGGGTTAGCCACAAAGATAGGTATCTTCGGCAATTATTGATTAAGGATATAGAAGCGTTAACCAATAGAAATCTGATTGTTTATTTTACTGACTGTGATCGAACTAACGCACAAATTGATCAAAGTGATGACGTTGGGTTTTACGAACTGCTAAATAAAATAGAAGGTAAAGCCATTGATTTATTGTTAGAAACAAATGGTGGCGCAACCGATGCCACCGAAAAAATCTGTGGTTTATTAAGGCAAGCCACAGATGACCTACGTGTTATTGTACCAAGAAGAGCGAAAAGCAACGGTACGGTCTTTGCCCTCTGTGGTTCCAATATACTGATGGGCTTCCAGTCAGAGTTGGGGCCAATCGACCCTTCAATCTGCGGAGCTCCTGCTGAATTCATTATAAATGCTCCCGCAGGAACAATTAATCCTATTGATATTCAGTTTGCAAATTCTGCAAGGCTACAAACAAGAAAACTTGCGTCCTCTCTATTAAAAACCGGGATGATGAAAGAATTTACAGATGACGATATAAATATTACAGTTGAGAAATTAGCTACAAAAGATCACTACCATTCCCACGGTTCTTCTATAGATGCAGATGAAGCAATTCGGCTTAACTTAAACGTCGAAAAATTGCCTCCTGAAAATGATTTATGGAAAAAGATATGGTTGTTGAGAACAATGTATCAGCATGATTGTGGCATTTATGGCTACTCAAAATTGTTTGAAGGCAACTATGTAAGCTCTGCTGTTTCTATTACACCCACCCCTACCAAATAAGAGATATACCGCTCATCACTGGCTTATAAGCTTTTTACATTCCATATTCAATTTCCAAAGAGCAGACAAATCGTATAATCGGGTAGCTGATGAATACAATGCTATTGCCTCAGATCCTGCTAAATAAGAGTGTAAGTCCAACCATCGGCACGACCCGCCCGAAAACCTGCGGGTCAGCATCAGCCCCGTTAAGCCGACTCTGCACTTTATTCAATAATGCAGTCTAAACATCAATATTCTGGCCCCTCGATTTGCTCCCGATGATAGAGTTGTTTCCCTGGTGTCTCGCATAGATCGCAAATTTCAGGACCGGGAGCAAATTCACATTCCTGAAAACCCATTTTCTCGACTATTTGCAATTAAAGGAAGTAGCAAAGAGGAATAAACGGTCTGTTAGTAAACAGATTGCTTTTTGGATTGAAGATAAGTTGAGTGAGGAAAAGAGTAACTAATGATTTCATCTGTTGCTATTGGTAATTTGATGTTTATATGCTGTCAAAAAAACGCCGCTTTCAGATGCCCGCCAATAAAAACGCCATACTGCATAAAGAGTGAGGTACAAAGATTTAATGTTCTGCCGCCTGGAATCGCCCCGACTTAAATCCCTCGTAGACCATCTCCAACATGATCCCCTCGAAGCCCTTCTTGACTCGCTCATTACCTAAAACCTGACTCGCCATTGATTGGTAATTATCCAAACCAGAAATGATCGTATCCATAAGTACCTTGTTGAAGTCACCAAGAGCAAACTGTTCCTTGCTATTACTGGACGCCTGATAGGAAAGCCCTTCATTTTCAAGCATCTTGCCGCTAATATGAGTAGCATAGCCAACAAGATCGGCATCGCTCAAGTCGCCTTCAAAAACAGTATTCAGCTGACTGATAATAGCCGACAAAAATTCCGCTTCTGGATCGTGGCTTTGTCCTGAGCCAACGTCGGTTAAAGGCTTCAACTGCGTATCTTCCTCTGCCGCTTCCCCCAATTGTAACTGCCGCTCATTTAGAGAATTCAAGCGATAGTGTGTCATTTTTACCTGGCTTAAATCAATAGGGTCAGGTTCAATTGCTTCTGTTAGCCAAGGCAGAAGATGCCTACAGAAAACAGATCTTTTCTCCAAGTCAGTATCACCATAGTCAATGAGTTGCGATAGGAAATCATATACTTTAACAAAACTACTCAGGTCTTTTCGGAAAATTCGCAACTCATCTACTCGCCCATTATCATCAGTGTCCTTCGCCTGCTGCATCTGGATCCGGAAACGATCAACGGCCGGGGCAATGTGAGCTTGCATTTCCTTTTGTGTACCCTTTGGATCAAAATAAGAATGTGCAAAGGATTCAACTTCAGATTCTGTGTAAATGTGTGCCTGGTCGATTTTTGCCTGAAGGGTATGGACAATATTCGGGTCCGTAACACCGGATAGTTCTGCCGTTCTGTAGTACGGTTCAAAGGCTTTGAGGATTTCTTCAGGATCGTTGACGAAGTCGAGGATAAATGTTTCTGTTTTTCCTGGGAAAATACGATTGAGCCGGGAAAAGGTCTGGACGGCTGCAACGCCAGACAACTTTTTATCCACGTACATGGCGCAGAGGAGCGGTTGGTCAAAGCCGGTTTGGAATTTGTTCGCCACTATCAGCACCTGAAATTCGTCGGAACCGAAAGCCTCTCTGATATCTCGGCCTTTGAGAGCTTTGTTCATATTGCTCTCGTTGAACTGATTTGGCCCGCTTTCCGTATCCGTGACATCCCCCGAAAAAGCAACAATAGTCTGCAGACCTTTGTAACCGCACTCATGGATGTACTTGTCGATAGCCAGTTTGTATCGTACGGCTTCTTTACGGGAACTGGTAACAACCATAGCCTTTGCATGTCCGTTAAGCTTGTGGGCGATTTTTGAGCGGAAATGCTCCACTATTACAATTACCTTCTGACTGATGTTGTAAGGATGGAGTCTGACCCATTTGGAAAGCTGCTTGAGCGCCTTTCCCTTATCGACCTCTTCATCATACTCCTGATCACCTACCGCTAATCTGTAGGCCAAGGAGTAAGGCGTAAAGTTCTTCAGCACGTCGAGAATAAACCCTTCCTCAATTGCCTGCTGCATACTGTAGACATGGAAAGGTTCCGGGATTCCAGAGACACCTGGACGGCCAAATAGCTCGATGGTCTTGGCTTTTGGAGTTGCGGTAAAGGCGAAGAAACTGACGTTCTTTGGCAGCAATCGCCCTGCCATTTCCGCCAGCATCACATCCTCTGCAGAAACCTCTTCGTCTTCCTCGATCTGTTCGGCAGTTAGAACTTGACGAAGCCGGCGGGAAGCGGCACCGGACTGTGAAGAGTGCGCTTCATCAATAATGACTGCAAATGTCCGGTCTTTGAGCGAAGTAAGCTGTTGGATCTCTTCCAGTACAAACGGGAAAGTCTGGATGGTAACGATAATGATTGGCTTTCGGTCAACCAATGCCTGAACTAGTTGACTGGATTTGACACCTTCCTTCTTGATACGACAGACTACGCCTTCCTTGTGTTCAAACTGATAGATGGTCTCCTGCAACTGGCTGTCGAGTACCGTCCGGTCGGTGATTACAATGACACTATCGAAGGTCTTCTTGTCGTTTTTGTCATGAAGGCTTGCCAGACGGTGGGAGAGCCAGGCAATAGAGTTCGACTTTCCTGATCCGGCGCTGTGCATGGCAAGATAAGTCTGTCCAGGGCCTTCCTTTTGAGATGCGGATTCCAGTTCGGTGACAACCTCCCACTGGTGGTACCGAGGGAAGATCATGCTTTCAACAGTCGATTTTGAACCGTCCAGACCGATCTTCTGTTTCTTCTCCAGGTGGACGAAGCGCCCGATTATATCCAGCCAGTGATCCCGATTGAGAACACGTTCCCATAAGTAGCTTGTACGGTACCCGTCCGGATTAGCCGGATTTCCTTGGCCGCCGTTGTTGCCAATATTGAAGGGTAAAAAATTGGTTTCCTTCCCCTTTAATTCTGTAGTCATATAGACTTCATCAGTACTGACTGCAAAATGTACCAGCGCCCGCCGCTTAAAAGCAAGCAGCGGTTCAATATGTTTGCTCTTGGAGTCTTTCGGATTTCGGTCGTAACGGTACTGTTTGATAGCATCTGATACTGACTGGGTGAAATCGGTCTTCAATTCCAGAGTGGCAACCGGAATGCCATTGACGAACAGAACCAAGTCGATGCTGTTTTCGTTGTGTCGGGAATAACGGACTTGGCGCACCACCCGGCATCGGACGTTATTGTAACGTTCCATTATTTCCGGATTAAGGCCATGAGACGGCTTGAACTGGCAGAGCTGGAATTTTGCGTTGTGGTCCTTGAAGCCATGGCGGAGCAAGGCTAAGGAGCCGTCCTTGTCCATCAGGGCGACAGCACGTTCACAGATTTTCCGTTCGGTGTCCTTGCCGTGGAAGGCCGACAGCTTTTCCAGTTCCTTCGGCTGAGTGTCCTGGAGCCAGCCGATCAGATCTTCTGGGTAAATTGCAAGTTCCCGGTCGTATTTCTTTTGATCACCCTCAAGCCAGCCATTGCCGGTTAGATGGGAAACCAGTTCCTGCTCGAAGGTTATTTCACGGTGGCGGTCGGTCATGCCAAGCCCCTTACATCGAATTTATAAGTCAAAACCGCATTCTTTTAGCAACACAGTTAAAAAAGTTGTCATTTCCTACAAACCAAGAAACTTTTTGAAAATCTCTGGCCCCAAATATTTGACCAAGCGCTGCATAGACTCAGGAACCAACTCGTATTCCGATTCGCGCTTGAGATTCTGTCCGGTTTTGAACTTGTAGTGTTCAAACATGAACTGGACTGCTTCCTGAAGCTCCTTATGTATCCCTGTAGCAACCCAGTACCTGCATGCTTCAACGATTTCCACCGATGCGAATGAGGCTCCTACTACCGAAGTCTTCCTAGCAGGATCACCTTGCCAATAGACGGTCAGTAATCCATTATCACCATCTTCCGATTCGGGAACAGGGACAAAAATGCTTCCATCTGTGAGCCTCACCGCTACAAATTGGCCGTCCAGTTTATCATGTTGGAAGTGCGGCAAGTTTGCGATGAACCCAGCAATTCGCTGACTCAATGAACTCATTGGTTTTCCTTGGTCTGCACGAAATTACGGACGTCAATTTTTCCAGTCACGGCTGCCGAGATTAATGCACTACGGCGTTCTTTGAGTAGGACGATCGCTTGCCGGGCTTCGCCAACAAGTGCATCTATTTTGGCGGTTTCGTTGTCAAGAAAGGCGGTGATGGTGGATTGTTCTTGAAGTGATGGCACGCTTACCCAAATGTCTTTGGTTTTTTCCTGGTTCATTATACCAATTGTTGATGCGTTAGAAAGATAGCGCATCACTTCTGATTTTACAGCAAGTGAGTATGCAAGGAAATAACCGTCAATTTTTTCGGCAGGTATAACTGCGTTAATCTGCTGGTTTGCAGATGCAGCGTTTTGGATGTAACCGACTTTACCAAGTGTGGCTCCAATGCTGACAATCAAGACACTACCTGATGGAAAGAGCTTAGTTTCCCCCGAATCTGCAACCGTCTGGCTGATTTTCCTTGTTGAGTCGCCGAGAATAAGTGAATCCTCAAAATCACCAGGGGTATACCAAACAACTCCATTTTCAAGTTCCATGCTTGGCGGTTCAGATGATGGTGTTCCGCCAGTTTGGACATTTACAGATATCCTCCTGAGACTGCTAACCTCCCACCCCTCCGGAACCTTACCCAGCCACTCAATCCCCGAATCCTTCATCGGCTCATCCGGGTTAAGTCCCTTGGTCACGGCATGAGAAATGGTCGCCTGGCGTTTTTCCTTCAACAGTGCAATCAACCGCTCTTGCTCCGCCACCAGTTCATTAATTTTGCCTATTTCTAGCTTGAGAAAGTTGGCGATAGCTATTTGCTCTTCTCTCTCTGGCAATGCAATTTGGAGTTTTTTTACGGCACCAAGGTTGATTCTAAGTCTGGTTATACCTGATGAAAGACATTCCGCATTTGCACGAAAAAATGGAGAATTAATAGCGTTTACCAAAAAAGGGACATACACTTCCTTTTGCGAAACAGCAAGTCTAATACAATCAGCAACTATGACATATCGTTCATAATCATTCCGTACAACAGCAGCTCGTGCAACTGGTTCTGCCATTTTTGCAATTACGATATCACCAGGGAAGGCATTGTGCCTACAAAGGCTATCTGCTTTATCCTCGGAGACAAATCGTGTCTCGTTAAGAATATGTTGGCCGTTCACGATATTATTGAGCTGTATTAGTGGTATGCCTGTATCAGTATATTCGTCGTTTTTAAGGTCAGACCCAAACGGCCCATCTACAAAAGAATATTTGTCTTCGGAGCAGATATCTTTTAAACGCTTTATTTTCCAGTGATCCGGAATCTCTCCTAGCCACTCAACCGCGCTCTCTTTATATTTTCCGTATCGAGGAAGGCTCATGCTGATAACCCGCCTATCATCTGCAGAATTCGGTCAGTACATTTCTTCAGGTCAGTATCTATATCAGTCAAAGGCCTCGGTGGTTCAAACACGTAAAACTGGCGGTTGAAGGGGATTTCATAGCCTATTTTGGTTTTTTCGTGGTCAATCCAGGCATCTGGCGCATGTGGAAGTACTTCACGCTTGAAATAAACCTCAACATCCTCGTTTAACGGCACATTTTCTGTATCTCGAAGGCTACTGTCTGGTTGCGCCTTTCCTTTTAACTTACCCTTTTCTCCCAGTATAATCTTCCCATTTTCATCCCGCAGCGGACGTTCAACCGTAATAGTGCGATACCCAAAGTCACTGTTATTAAAAATTCGACTGATCGGTCTGACGTTTTTCTCTGCCGTCTCGAAATCTCCGAAAAGACGGGTTATCTCGGAAATATGGTCTTCCGATAATTCTTTACGTTTACTCCCCAGACTCTTACGCATCTTCTGCCAGAAGGATGATGCATCGATAAGTTGCACCTTCCCTTTTCTATGTTCTGGCTTACGATTACTCAGAATCCAGATATAAGTGGAGATGCCGGTGTTATAGAACATATCAGTTGGAAGTCCGATAATTGCCTCGACGAAATCGTTTTCCAGAACATAGCGGCGGATCTCACTCTCTCCGGACCCGGCGCCACCAGTGAACAATGGTGATCCATTGAGTACGATGCCAATTCGGCTGCCACCTTCATCAACAGGACGCATCTTCGCACAAAGGTGCAATAGAAAAAGTAGACTGCCATCTGACACTCGGGGGAGTCCCGGTCCGAAGCGTCCGGCAAAGCCTTGCTGCTCATGTTCTTTGCGTACGACCTTCTCAACCTTTTTCCATTCAACCCCGAACGGCGGGTTTGAAAGCATATAATCGAAAAATTTCCCATGATGACCGTCATCAGAAAGAGTGTTGCCAAAAACTATATTGCGTACATCCTGTCCTTTAATGAGCATGTCGGCTTTGCAGATTGCATAAGACTCGGCATTCAATTCTTGGCCAAACACAACCAGCGTTGCCTTAGGGTTGATTTGCGCCAAATGCTCACCAGAAGTACTTAGCATTCCACCGGTACCGCCAGTAGGATCATACAGGCTCCTGACTATCCCCTCTTGGGTAAGAGCCTCATCGTCTTCAATGAAAAGCAGGTTTACCATCAGACTAATTACTTCTCGCGGTGTGAAGTGCTCTCCTGCTGTTTCATTTGAAAGTTCGGCAAAGCGGCGAATAAGTTCTTCAAAGGCAAGCCCCATGTCGCCGTTACTAACTGAGTTGGGATGGAGGTCCACTTTGGCGAATAGTTGGACAACCATATACAAAAGATTGGAGGCATCGAGCTTTTCTATCTGACTGCTGAATTCATAGCGGTCGAATATTTCCCTGGCATTCTCACTGAAACTGGAAATGTAGCTAATGAGGTTAGCTTTGATATTTGCCGAATCCGCAAGGAGTTTTTGAAAATCCATTTGAGAGGTATTGTAAAAAGTCTGTTTTGACTTTCTGATTAGAAACTGTTCAAGCGGGATATTTAAGGACTTTCTGAATTCGTATTCTGCAAGAACATCAGCTTTTGTTCCTTCAAGGACGCAATCAAGGCGTCGTAAGAGAGTGAAGGGTAGAATTACTTTGCCATAGTCGGATTGCTTATAATCTCCACGGAGTTGGTCAGCGACAGTCCAGATGAATGCAGCGAGTGATTTATGGTTCATTAATTCTCCATTTTTCTGTATCGACAATTGCTATAGATTCGCAGCCAATTGCTCGTAATAGTCCCGCAAATCCAATAATTCCATCACTAATCCGATTATCGTTTTAGACTTATTCTCTAAACAATCCGATATCCAGACATCCAATAGCCCTTAGACTTTCAATAAAAAAATCAGCAGAAAACGCTCCCCTAGTGATTCGGTTGTCAACTGCAGCCTTAGTGATCTTTACGCCCTGAGCAATTAATAAATCAGTTAACTGATGATGGGTAATTTCTCTCCGGGCCAGCTCAGACCGAAGGATTGCTCTTGCTGATTCTTTGCCCGTTAAGTTTACCAAAACCACATCCAACCTCATTGGCGCCACCTCCGAATAGTTTTGAGTGGCTGCACTATATCTGATTTATTGGCATCTTTGCAGTTAGAATAACAATCTGATTGACAAAATAATCGTTTATGGTAAATATTATCATTAATAATAATTATGTCAATCTTAATTTCAAATAAACAGAAGTAGACCACCATGTTTGTTCGATCTTATGTAGTTTTTATTGTTTACTTGGATTCATCTATGTAATGCCTGCCTTCGCTGGTTACAAAGAGGCAAAAGGTGATTATGCTGCTGCGTAAGATTTGGATGTGGATTGATTTGAACCAGGAAAGGAGTAAATAGTGGCTAAAGTTATGACTGTAGGAAGAAATACTGTTAATACCTATACATATTTAAAATCAGCAGCAGAGCTTAATTTGAAAATTGCTGAAAAGACAGAAGATGGCCAACTGTATTATTGCATGAGTTCTCTCATGTTTTCTGCGTTTACCTTGGAAGCATATCTAAATCACATAGGATCAGAGTTATTACCATCATGGCAGGACGTTGACAGGACAAGTCCAAGAAA
This sequence comes from Desulfuromonadaceae bacterium, assembly GCA_028687585.1. Taxonomy (GTDB): domain Bacteria; phylum Desulfobacterota; class Desulfuromonadia; order Geobacterales; family Pseudopelobacteraceae; genus JACRCG01. Next base: position 157,204 of record JAQTZV010000010.1, read on the forward strand.
CAAGTTAAATGCTGTTTGCAGTCTTTTACAATTCCCCCCAGATTTTTCGAAAGAACCCTACCAGTCGTTTGTACGGATCTTTAAATTAAGAAATACACTTGCACATGGCCGAACTGAAAATATTAAAGGAGTATGGAAAAAACGAATCCCGCAAATAAATGGGGCGATTCCTCCAGAGTCGTTTTGGCAAAAGGAGTGTGTACCGGATGTGGCCCGTCGTATATATGATGCCATGTTGAAAATAATTCGAGAAATTCATGTAAAGGCCGGAAAAAAAGGTGATCCTTTTGCTATTATGTCTCATGGTATTGCTGTTGAACCTGTTGGTCCAAATTAATAGCTTAATCTTAAAAATTGGATTTACCGGAATTTGAAACTAGGGGAAATTACCACACGAATTCAGTGCAGCTTTTTGGCTATCTGTCGATTTTGATTAATTTGTCCAGACCGCTTAATGGTAATCACTAGCCAGTGCAAAAAGTACACTTTTTGCACTCGACCATCTCGGCATCATAACTGATGCTTTTTTTGCTCTAATGAGTGCATAAACCGTTGCATAATTCAAAGTGCAATATTGCAATAATACAGACAAGTAAATACACTTTGGGGGCGTGAAGCCGATTATTTTTTAAGTAGGATAAGAATTGTTATTAATTTATTATTGCGTAAAAATAATATCCTTTATATTCATGAGTTTACGGCTTCAATAAACGTAGTTTAAAGGGAGTAGTTTTAAACGACACCCTTTGGAGAAACAAATGCCGTGAAGCCTCTATAATCTGGTTTCACGGCATTATGGATTCGACTTACCTCGTGTTGGTTACCGAGCCACTTTATGAATAATAGCTCCTATTTTGTGTCCCATGATGCACGAATCGACTCATTATTACTGCCTTCCAGTTTTGTTGGCTTGTGTCCACCAACCTTATATATGTTATTTTTGCTATTGACCCAAATTCTGTCGCCACCACGTTCTTGAAAGGTTGATGGTGTTTTACCTTCAATATATATTTGCCAAACATGGACATTTAATTGATGTCTATCCAAGTTTTTTGAAAAACATACAGCAAGCCCATCATCACGATAGGCGCAATCAGAATGAGAATTTGAATGAAGCCATGCTTGTGCTTCATCAATAGTATCAAAATGCTGCTGTCCTTCGCCAACAACGCCACGTTTAATTCCGTTATGTCCTATCCAATGGAAACCTGGGCCTGGGTAGTAGGCCCCTAAACTTCCAAACCATCTTTCTGTTCGTGGCCACATAACAACAGATCTTGTCACACCATCCCAAGTATAATACCTCTTCAACCCTTTACCGGATTTGATGGTAATTTTTCCCGTAGGAGTTGTTGCCTCAATCATTGATTTGGGTGGCATAACAATTTCATTTAATAATGGAATCTGTGGATCACCTTTTATTGTATTATTAATTAATTCAATGATACCACTGCCGGTATTTGTAAAAAGGAAGAAGTATGCGGCCAGAATAATTATTAGACTTATAGAAATTATTTTTTTCATCTTAGTGCCCCTCTCCTAAAATTCCACCACACGAACAAGAATTAGGTTCAATCCGGTTGCCAGTCCGTCTCATTGCTGCACTAATTTTATTTCCATCCCAACCTCCTACCGTTAAGGCGGCATCATCGAGTACCCCATCACAAACAAGAAAGCATTGTCCTCTAGCTTCCTTATCGCAGGGAAAATCATTCCGACATTTGTAATAGCATTTATCATGGACTTGACATGCGATATCCAATGGGTCTTCAGGGTCTGCGTAATAACCTGGAACATCATGATCCGCAGAGTATTGTTCCTTTTTTCCTCCAGTCCAATTTCCTCCACACCATCGACCATGCTCTTTGGATAACCCATTAGGATCAATCCAGTTTATCGGATTATTTTGGACATAATTACTTAATACCACATCCCCACCAGCAAATCCGATCGGATCTTTCGATAACCAGCGTCCAGTATCCATATTCAGGTATCTGGCTCGGTGATAATTGAGGCCGGTCTCCGGATCATATTCGCGACCGGTATACAGGAATGGTTGGACAAAAGCGGTTGCCATCGTAGTTAATCCGAAGGAAGCGTACCCATAAAATTGCACAACATTCTGTGCCGAATCGGTGATTTTGGCAGTAGAGCCAAGACCATCAGTATGATAGAAATACGAAGAACCGCTTCGCACCAACGCCAGGTGTTCATCAACTCCGGTCCCATGCAGGTAGTGCGTTACCAAAGAGCCATTAACAAATTCGGCAACTATATTCTGGCCGTCGTAGAGGTAATTGTACACGGTGCTCTCAGTACCGTTATTTACTGCCTTCTCAATGCGTCTTCCCAAGGCATCGTACTTGAATGATACGGTTGTTCCACTCTTTGTCGCTTGTGTCATCTGGCCAAAGTTATTCCAACTGTATGTCCAGGTACCATCACCAGTCGTATTGCCATAGGAGTCATAACTGAAGGTAGTGGCGCCGGCAGAAGCAAGAACATTACCGGCAGTGATTGAGTAAAGCTTCGCAGCATCTGACAATCTGTTCCCGGCGTTGTCGTAAGTGAAAGTTTCACCGGCAGTGGAGTACAGTAACCGGTACACGGCATCGTAGCCGTATGATACCAAAGTCCCTTCGTTCTTGGCGGTACGATTACCTATTTTATCGAAGGCCGGATACGACACAGAGTAAACCGGCAAAGTCCCTTGATACGAGATTCCGGACAGCCACTCAGGACGATCGCTGTTGTAGCTGTACGTCCCGGTAATTCCGTTCGGGTAGGACAGTGTTGCCCGCCGGCCAAGAGTGTCATAGCCGTAGGCAAACACTCCGCTTTTGTCAGAGGTGATACTTACCAACTGCCCCGTAGTGGGAGAGTAAGCATAACTCACGACGTGCTGTTCAGGAGTTCCCATCATAACGGTCATGCTGGTCTTTCTTCCGGCAGTATCGTAGGTGTAATTGATGGCACGGCCGGCGTTGTCCGTTACCGACTGCAGCAAGCTAGTTGCGCTGTATGAGTAAGCGTAACTACTGCCATTGGAGCTCGCAGCACTCGTGGGTTGCCCGGCGGCATTATACACGAATGTTTCTACTTCACCACTGGCTGCTGTTCTGGTCAGTAGCCTGCCCATAGCGTCATAGGTATAACTGATCAGCACGGTATTTGTGGCATCATTAACTTTCTGACGTACCTGGCCGGAAGGATAATACTCATAGCGGATTGGTACGCCCACCGGAGGTGTTTCTTTGGCAAGAAGGCCGTCCTGGGTGTATGCAAACATGGTGGTATTGTTATTGGCATCCTGGAGAGACGACAGTTGCTCGGCACCCATATATTGCATCTGCGTTGTCTTGCCCAAAGCATCAGTAATTGCCGTGGGCTTGCCTTTGAAATTGTAGGCGTAGCCGGTCGCCTGGCCGTTGGCGTCAACCTGCCGAATCAGGTCACCGTTTTTGTTGTAACTGAAGGTACTGGTATACAAGGCACCGCTGCTACCAAGAACAGTTCGAGTCCGGAGCCGGCCTAAGGTATCGTAAACAAAATTTATTGTCGTCCGGAGAGTAGCTGCAGCATCGTATGATTTAACTGTCAGTGGCCGCCCCATGGCATCAAACGGGCCATAATCGGTTCGGGCGCCTGAGGCAACGGTTACCGACTGCAAGAGACCTGATGTGGTGTAGTTGTATGCGACAGTACTACCCCCCGGTGTTTTTAAATCTTTAATAAAACCATTCGATAAGTATCTGGTGGTAGTTATCCCGCCGGTAGGTGAAGTAACCCGGGTTCGCTGGTAACCGCCGTCCTGGTCATAAACATAATTGGTGGCCGTCCCAGCAAGGACATCTGTTATCGTTAACGGGCGGTCAAAGGCCGCATAGTCATACGTATAGGCAATTTGCTGGTCAACCGGGCCGGGAGTTGCAACAGGATTGCCGTTCTCATCGAGAGAATTTACGACTGGTCGCCCGGTGACCAATACGGCATTACCGTAACTGTCATAGGTTGTTTCCTGAGCGTGGCTTATATCCTGGTCTACCGGTTTGGAAACTGTCTCCGACTGGTTGCCTTGATAGGTATACAGTGTGCCATTTGCTTGAGGAGAGAAACTACTGGCTACCTTCCTGTTTTGGGGATCGATGTCATGCCACCAGTTCTGGTTGTTTTTATCGGTATACATGGTGGCGGTGCTTCCATACGTCAGTTTACGGGTACCGCCTTCGGGATCTGTTGATTGCTTGAGGCGGTGGTCATCACCGAACTGGTAGGTCACCGTCTGCTGTTCAGGCGAGGTTTTACTCTGCATAAGGCGGAAGATGTTGTAACCGAACGTCCAGACAGGAGCCGTCTCTCCGGTTGCTGGGACCGGGAAGGTTATCTTTTCGAGTAAATACGTGCCACTATTATAATCCAGCGTATAGACTTTGCCATCTGGCGCGGTAATAAAAACGATGCGCTCGTTGTAGTAATAATCCATGTGCAGCGTGGTACGGCGGCCGGCGGGATCGATAATAACCACTTGGCTCGGATTGCTCCGGTCGATGGTGACGGTGTTATTGTAGCGATCGACTATGGCGGTAAGCAAGCCGTTGGTGTTGAAGCGGTAAATCAGGCCATCCCGAAAGGTCAGGGTGTAGTTACCATTGGCTGCCCGAGTCAGAATGGAAGAATCACCAGATGGCGAAGTAAAGCCGGTGCCATTCGGAGTATAGAACCGTTTATCCAAACCGGCGCCTCGCAGGATTCTTTTTTGGTCCAATGGATTAGTATATATGTTGATATCGTACGAATGACTCCAGCCTTGACCAAGGACGAATTTATAGGGTTTCAGATATCCTGTATGGGGAAGGATATTCATTTGGTCCCCACTATCATAATATAACGTCATAGCTGTCGGCATCGCTCCGCCGGTAGTCTCAAAAAGTGGTATTTCCTGAAACAGTGAACCAGTTACTACGTTGAAGGAAGAGTCTCCTTCTTTTTTGGCAGGACACTGTTTACGCGGCTCACATTCAACTTTTGGCGCCGTACCTACCGGTGTAAATCCCCCTGGAGGTGGACCAAGAAGACCTAGTGGATCAGCGTTTGGATCACCGAGATCTTCACAATACTCTTCAGCGACAAAGCCTAAGGAATCTGTCGGGTATACCGTGGAATCAGCAAGGGGATGGATAGAGAATGTAACAACATGGAGACCGGGCGAAAAACGATACCCCTTAAAAGCTACTTTGCAGTTGTAATCCCGATAGCAGGCTATGCATCCTTGTTTAACACCATCGAGATAACTGCAAACATTTCCAAGCAGACCATCCCATAGCATTGGGCTTGGATTGTGGGAATTGGCCTGGCCCACCAAGTCTGCTCCTTGGACCCTACCAACCGGGCCGAGTGCTTTAACCGTAGCCGGACGTTCAACTGTAAAAGTTACCGGATCGCTCAGAAAGGAACCGCCTGTAGTGTTAATGCCAAACTGGACGGTATGAGTGCCAACAGCAAAAACTTGACTGGTGGTATAATCGGATCGCGTCCCGCCGTTATAGGCATAAGGATAACACTGTGAGTTTGTAGTCCCCATAACGCCATCAATAGTTATTGAATAGCCGCGGATTGCAACCTGGGAAGAGCAGACTCCGTAGCCGGTGATGTTTAAGTAGCCGTTTGAAACCCCGGCTGTTGGTGACGTCATGTATGCGGTACACTCTGCTGCCATTGAAAACGAAGGGCTCAGGGCAATTCCTGAGATAATTACAAACATTGCTACCATTGATGTGACAAAGATATTCTTCATACGTTTCTCCAGTTTATATAATTTATCTGTAACCAAAAAAAATCCCCTATATTTGTATATAGAGCAGCTTTGAAGTGTTTTTGACAAATTTTTTTAAAAAAAATGCATAAAATGAAAAATAATTTTTTGAATGTTTTTTATGCGAGGACACATAATGATAGAGCGATATCTTTTGGTGTTATCATTCCTGCTAGCAGTAGCCGCTCCTGTTTTTGCGAAAGAACCACTCAGAGTCTTGACTGGTACCGTATTTAAAGTCACTGACGGCGATACTATCCAAGTCAATTCAGACGGGACGAAACTCAAAATCAGACTTTACTGTATTGATGCCCCGGAAAGACAACGCCTCAAGAAGTCCGGAATGATCAGTAAGCCTGGACAACTCTACGGTGAAGAGTCATTCCAAGCTCTCGAAAAGAAAATAGCAAGGCAACAAGTCAGAATTGAAGTGATGGCCGTCGACCGGTATCGTCGTTTGGTGGCTTTAGTTCGCCTGGGTGAACGTGACATTAACCGAGAAATGGTATCTGAAGGATGGGCTTGGGCGTATAGACAGTATCTTGACCGGCCGTATCAAAGCGAGTACATTGCAGCCGAAGAAACAGCTCGAAAAGCAGGGATTGGGCTATGGCGGCAAGATAACCCTCAGCCACCGTGGGAATTCAGGAAACAACAGAAAGGCAGATAGACTAAAACGGAAAAGGAATTATTATGCAGATAAAAACCATCATTTATATTGCTTTGTGCCTTGTTTTTTTTACAAATATGGCTTCAGCTTCTGAACAGAAAAGAATATATAATTCGACTTCTTTTAACGCAGCTCCTGATAGTATGTCTTATTGTGGTAGTCTTTGCGAATCGAAAGACGCGGCTATTGATACTTTTTTGGCATCTGGTTGGAAAATTGTCAGTTCGAGCCAAAAAGAAATTGTTGCACAAAATTATGAAAGTTTTCCTTTTAAACGCCGTGTGGGTATCTGGGATCAGGATCAACCTCCTAGATACATTGGATGCACTTGCAAAGGTACTGAATATGTAATTGAAAAAAATGAACTCAATAATAAGATAGAACCAACAAATGAACTAACTGACAATTTTAAAAAAGAAAACGAACTCCTTGTCAAAGAAAATGACTTATTAAAACGTGAAATAGAAATGTTAAAAAAAGAAAACAGCAACTTGGCTGCTCAATCTAAAAAGAGTAAAAAAAGATAGAAGCATCTTAAAGATGTTTTATTTCGTGATGGGGAGGTTCAGTTGAAAAGGAAGGGGTCAGCCTGCTTATGGGGGAATATTGGAAAATACGGGGCAATATTGGAAGTTCCCAGTATGAATTCAAAAAAAATGTTCTCGAAGTGTTACGTCAGCCGCTGGAGGATGGTAAAGTCACCATTTCCCGTTCTCTGCTCTCGCTTACCTATCCGGCACGGGTCATGCTGGTCGCAGCCATGAATCCCTGGAGATGTGTGAACCTTTCTCTACTGGCGCGAACGAAGGGATATAAAAGAAGACAAAATGAAGGGAATCCTCGCCGACATCAATCCTCTCGACAAGTTCTTTCACGACTTGCTGCCTAGCCTCATAACTCAACGATGGCCACAGTGACGCCAGCGTAGTTGCTCTCTCGATTACATACGACTTGCCAATCTCATTTGTTTTGATGAAATCAATCTCTGCCTGCAGACGGGGGATCTCCAGGGTAATGTTGTCAAGCCTGGTCTTGATCGGATCATATCTTTCTTTGAACCCGTTTTGATCAAGAACCTGCTTACCGTACAAGTCGATTAAAACATCAACTTTCCCGTTTACTTCCTTCTGCTCTTTCTTCAGCAGTTCAAGCCTCTCC
>JAQTZV010000039.1 GCA_028687585.1 Desulfuromonadaceae bacterium
ACGTCTTCATCATCAACCGACTGGCCAAGGATGTGCCGCTGACCGAAACGTTCAAAGGGGTCATGCCGTTTCTGGCCTCCGACCTGGTCCGCATCGTCATCCTGATGTTTTTCCCGATCGTGTCACTTTACCTGGTGCATACGTTTAATCAGTGATTTATTCACCGCTGCCTCACAGCAGTGAAATCTACCTGAAAAAAAGGAGACGTAACATGAAACGATTAAAGGTGTGTTTGATGCTTGTCTTAGCAGTCATCGTCTTTGGTTCCGGCGTTGCCGGTGCCGCATCGGATGTTGTTACCCTCAAGGTCGCCCACTTCCTGCCAACCAGTTCCAATCCTCATCAATCCCTTATACTTCCCTAGTGCGACAAGATAAGCAAGGAGTCCGGGGGGCGGCTCAAGTGCCAGATCTACCCTTCCATGCAACTGGGGGGGACTCCGGCGCAACTCTTTGACCAGGTGCGTGACGGGGTAGCCGACATTATATGGACGGTACCAACGTATCAGGCAGGGCGTTTCACCTAGGCCGAAGTATTCGAACTGCCGTTCATGGTTAAAGGCTCGGAAAAGGGGAGCCAGGCATTGTGGGACTACATCCAGAAAAACGCCCTGGATGAGTTCAAGGGCACAAAACTGTTTTTTACCCATCTCCATGACGGCGCGCAGCTGCATTTCGGCAGCAAGTCGGTAAAAAGTCTGGATGACATCAAGGGCCTGAAAGTCCGCGCGCCGACCCGTATCGGTTCCAAGGCCCTGGCTGCTCTTGGCGCGGTACCGGTGCAGATGCCGGCGCCGGCAGTTCCAGAGTCGATCTCCAAATCGGTGGTTGATGGCGCCATGATTCCCTGGGAAGTAACCTCTTAGCTGAAACTGCAGGAAATCTGCAAGACCACCACCGAGACCGGACCGAGTCACCCGAAAATATCCAATACTATTTTTGCTTCTGCGATGAACCAGGCCAAATACAACAATCTGCCGCCCGAACTGAAAAAAGTTATCGACAACAACAGCGGCCTCGCGACATCCAAATGGGCAGGTAAGACAGTGGACGGCTGGACGGCACCAGCCCGCAAGATCGCCATTGATCGCCGCAACACTATCAATGTATTGACCGATGCTGAATTCAATCGCGGGGTAAAGGCTACCGACACCGTTGATGATGCTTGGGCAAAAGAGGCAGATACCTAAGGCGGTAACGGCAAGGCGCTGCTGGATGATGCCAGGGCCCTGCTGAAAAAGTATAACGATTAAACAGCAGAAATAGTGCAAGAGCCCAAAGTCTAGCGAGCTTTGGCTCTTGCACTCCCCAATTCAGTCACGCCCCTCCTCAATCTCAGGTCCCGCAGCTACCGTTCATCTTCCTTCCATTGGTAGTCGATCAGTTCGAGCATGACACCGTTCAAGCTGCGCGGGTGCAGCAGGGCATACTCGCAGTCACGGAACGGGCGCACTTTCCCCGAGGCATCGTCCGCCAGGGGTGCAGGGTTTGGAATGAAACGGTACTCGACCGCCTCCAGTTCCCGGACCGCTGCGCGGGTGTCCGCCACGTTAAAGCCGATCAGCATGATCCCCTCGCCGTTCTTCTCGATCCACCTGGCCACCGGACCGTCAACTGTCGTTGACGTCATGAGTTCGAAGCCGACCCCGTCAAGCCAGTAACGGGCAACCCGGATCTGTTCCCGTTCATCCTCGTAGGGATCATCCGGGCGGGATTTGCCCAGAATGGGCTCCCAAATGTTCCTGGCAGCATCCAGGTCCTTCACGGCGATGCAGATGTGATCAAACTTTTTTATTTTCATGGCTGTTCCCGATTTCTTTTATACATTACACCACCGCTCCTTTATCCCTGCCGTACAAGGCGTAATACGGTACTATGCAGCAAAAGGTCAATACCCCCAGCGCCTGATACAACGCTGCGTATCCGAAGAGATGAATGCCTTCCCCCAGAAGATTTGCGCCCAATCCGATCCCTCCATCGAGGCTGGAAAAGAAGGTCGCCGTTACCGCACTGCTCCGCTGCGAAGGGGATCGCTGTATTGCCAATGTCTGAGGGTACCCATCCGCATCATCAGTCCGGAAGGGTTGCAAAAAGAGCCGGAGAAGGATTTGCGGGATTATCCGGAGCGGGTTCGTGGATAATTTATCGCAACATTGAAAGGAAATTGCTCAATGGTGTCTCCACCTGCGACAATGTCATAGGTGGAGACCTGATACCGCCGGTTTTTTTACACACGCTTGCGCCGCCAGAATGCCAGACCTGCAAGGCCACCCCCGAGGAGCAGCATGGTGGATGGCTCGGGGACTGGGGGAGGAACCTGATTTCCTCCCTGAGGCAACGTTGCGGCGCCATACACTTGAGCAAATGGAACATTGCTGTCATCTGCCATTGTAATGGTCTTAAAGTAGGAGGCTGCACCGGTTGTCAAATTTACTGTGAGAATGTTCAGCCCGGAAAATCCGTACATAACGTTGTCGGCATACGCAAGTCCATACAAGTTGTCATAGCCTGTGAATCCAATAAATGTACCATTGCCTGATATTGGATCTATAAGTCTCAGCGAGTCATTCGTGTCAGTATTTGCGGCAAAGTACATCTTGCCGGTGCTGTCAAATTCCAGATCCCCTGAAGATGGGGCTTTCATGTATAAATTAGTCCCTCTACTGCCAATGTGAGAGCCGACACCAGTCGTAGTATTCAGACTATAAAGGTATGAATTTAAGCTGTCAGTCCCTGCTGCGTACAGCGTCCCGTCAGGGGCAAATACCAAAGCATTTCCCCCTGTAATACCTGTTTTCTGTGAGAAAGCTGTAGCGCTTGAGCCGATTTGATAAAGATAAGGGTTTCCTGTAAAATCCAACCCCCAAAGGTTGCCGCTGGAGTCAAGCGCGATATCACTCATGATAGGCGTGCTGGCGGCGAAGATTGCCTTTCCGGTTCCGGTATCAACAGTGTAAACATTTCCAGAACTCCCACTGACATAAATGGTGGCAGCATTGGCTGACAACGTCGAAAATGCGAACAATGCGATGAACAGAGCCATGCGTTTCAAGACACTTCTTCCGGATAACGATACGGATATTTTCATTTTGCTCTCCTTTTGTTGCGTTACGATGCCCTGAAAACTCATTGCAGAAGCCAGAAATCATCGAATTCTGAACGCTGCCGCTTTAAACGCGTTACATACGCTTGCGCCGCCAGAACGCCAGACCGGCAAGCCCGCCGCCCAGAAGCAGCATGGTGGATGGTTCCGGCACAGGCGCGGCCTCTACAACCTGTCGAACGGCTATCCCTTTAATATCGGACGATTTGTCAGCATAAATCATGTTGCCGTTCCACATGATGCTAGAAAAGGCAGAAGATAATTCAACCCCTACCTCCGTTTTTGTCCAGTACATACTCGCAAGCAAATTATCAAAAATTCCGGCGTTTAATTCTTCTGTAGTATACATGTGCCAAAGTGAGCCCGCTGGCACTGGCGGTAAACCCAACTCATCAAAAAACAGATGGCCCATTTCGGCATCAAAAGGCATAGCGCCTATTTCTGGATTGTCACCTGCGCTTGGAAGTCGCCAGTCGCCATCCCAGCTTATGCTGCTGTAACCGGCATTCAGAGTGTAGCTGAGAGTTCCGGGATTATTCAGCCCAGCAGCCCAAGCCATCTGAGTATTCCAGTTTGTTCCACTATTTGTGTAATCCAGCCAGACCAGATTACTCTCCTGGTCATACACAAGGTTGTAACTGTTGTCGCCCAGGTACTGCGCCGTACCGATGGTGGTTAGTGTTGCGCCCGCCGTTCCAGCCGCCATCACAAGCAGTATTGCTGCTGCCATGAATGTTTTGATGTACGTTCTCATGCTTGTTTACCTCCTTGTTAATTCAATAAAATATCGTTTTCTTAATGCATTAAACACTCCAAACCGTAACACACTGATATTATATGACAATACATAGCATGCCATAGACGCATGACAACAATGTAAAGACTGCCGACATGTTACTAGACCAATGTTTTTTGTGCAAAATTATGATTTTACATTGCCAGCGGGAACTTGCGGGGCCAATCGGTTTTAAAATTGCGAAGAGAAGGGAAAAAGTGTGTAAAATTTCCCGACAGTGCGTATCAACGGGAAGTGATTGGAAACAGGATTGATCGGGGCCAGAGGAAGTAAGAAGGAGTACAATACCAGCTTCTACAGCCTCGATGCCGTTATATCAGTCGGGTAAAATTATTGAATCCAAAAAGGCAATCCTATAAATATGGCTATGTCTCCCCCCTGCCACACATGACATAATACGGCAAGGTTACGGAGCGGAGGTCAGCCTGCATTCGAAGCTCTTGCGTGTGCGTTGTTGCGTAACTGAGCGGTATCTACCCTGACAAATACCGTATCGGCAGTGACGGTCAAAATATCTCCCGCCCATACTTCACAAACAACCCGCGTTTTTCGCCCGACATCGCCTTCAACCCAGCCTTTCAGTGTCAAGGCAACCCCCATCGGGGTGGGTTTTAAATAGTTGATGTTCATATTACCCGTCACGCAATCTATGACCGGAAGGGTGTCCGGCTCCCGCCCCTCCGTACGGTAGTGATATGCCATTGCGGTCCAGCCGGCATGACAGTCAACCAGCATGGCAAGCAAGCCGCCGTAAACCAGACCGGGATAACCGGTGAATTCAGAGCGCGGGGTATGCCGGGTAATCACGTGAGTGCCATCCGGAGCCCAGTAGCTCTTGATGCGGAGACCGGTAGCGTGTGACGGCCCGCAGCAGTAGCAGACACCCGCAGGGGAAGCCAGGTCCTGCAAGGCCGGTAAGCATTGATGTAGATGCAGTGAAGTCATGTTACCTCTCTTTTCCTGCCGTACAAGACGTAATACGGTACTATGCAGCAAAAGGTCAGCACCCCCAGCGCCTGATACACCGCTGCATATCCGAAGACATGAATGCCTCCCCCCAGAATATATGCACCCAATCCGATTCCACCATCGAGGCAGGAAAAGAAGGTCGCCGTTACCGCGCTGCTCCGCTGCGAAGGAGATCGCTGTATTGCCAATGCCTGGATACTGGGTACCGTCATGCCATAACCGACACCGATTATGACGGCAGCCGCCAGCATACCGGCGGTCGCAGGAAATATGCCCAGAAGAAGCAATCCCAGCGCCATGAGTATGATAGCCGGATAGATGGCGTAGTCCGGCCCGAAGCGGTCATATATCCGTCCGGATGCGAGCCGGGTAATAACGGAGGCGCACGCCATCGCCACGAAAAAATATTCAACCACATACTGAAGCCGCAGCTCCGTGGCATAAACCGCAACAAAGGTAATTACCCCGCCATACGCAATGGCAATCACAAACACAATCAGTGATGCGGGGATCGCTTTGACCTCGTACAATCCGTGAAAGGTGAAGCGCGATGCAACCGTTTCCGTATCTTCCGGTATGGCGATGGCGGTGGCAATCAGCAGACCGAGCAGGCTTATGAGGGCGCTGAAGATGAATACTGAGGGATATCCGTAGGCATACGTCAGTTTAAGCCCGATATATGGACCGATGGCGCCTCCGGCCAGCACCATGGTCGTCAGATATGCCAACCCCTCCCCTTTCCGGGCAGTGGAGATCAGGCGACTTCCCATGGCATAGAAACAGGTGTTTGCCACGGCAAAGCAGACGCCGCTCAGAAACCTGATCAGCATGACGCCGAGCACCGTTGAAACCGCAAGATAGAGGAGATTGGTGATCATGAACAGAAAACCGCTGACCAGCAGCACCCTGCGGACACCGAAGCGCGACTCCAACCGGGCGGTCTGCGCGCGGAACAGCACCGCAGCGGCAAGAAATATCCCGTTAATCGCACCTGCTTCCTGCAGCGAACTATGCAGCTCTTCCAGCAGGTAGACCGGCAATACGGGCAGATACAGCGCGAAGGGGATAAAGAGAAACAGAATCCCGATCATTGTCAAGGTGAAGGGTCTGGTCCAGAGGGCTTCTGTTGGGGCATTCTTCACTGATGAGACTCCTGTACTATGACCATCTGCAGATACCGTCCCGTTTACACTATGCATGCTAACGCAGGTGCCGCACGGCCCGCGTCAGGCCTTCAATGGTGAGCGGAAACATGGGAAAGAGCCCCTGCACCATCGGGACCGTTTCGTAGTGCGTCCAGCTGGTTTCCGCCAGCGGATTCATCCAGGCTCGCCGGGGAAACGTTTCGGCAACCTGCCTGATCCAGTCGATCCCTTTAGTCGCGCTCTCGGCTTGCCCCAGTGTGCCGGAGAAGTGCAGCAGTTCATGCGGGGACATGGCAGCGTCACCTATTACAATGAGGCGATACTTACGGCCAAATTCACGAAAGACTTCTGCCGTCGGGACGAATTCATCGGTTTCAAGGTTGGTGAAAAGCTTGTCGTAGATGCAGTTATGAAAGTAAAACGCACGAAAATCCTTGAAGTGGTTGAGCTTGTTGGCCGCAGAAAAGAGCCGTTCAGAAATTCTGCGGTGGGGGTCCATCGAACCGCCCGAATCCATCACCAGCAGCAGCCGTACATTGTTCTCTCGTTCGCGCGCAAAGACCAGATCTATCTCCCCGCCGTTTCTGCAGGTCGTGTCAATGGTTGCGTTCAGGTCAAGGACATCCTCGGCGCCGGTATCCCGCAGATCACGCAAACGTTTCAGGGCTACCCCGATCTGGCGTATATCGAGCATCAGATCACTGCGCAGATTGCGGTAGCGGCGGGCAACGGCCGGTAGGGCGGCACGACCGCTGTTACGTTCGGGGGCAAAGGATATCCCGGACGGATTGCTGCCGTTGGCGCCAAAAGGGCTCGACCCTCCGCTGCCGATCCACTTGTGCCCCCCGTCGTGCGGATCTTCCTGCTCACGCAGCCGGTTTTCGAACTCTTCCAGCAGTTCATCCAGGCTGAGTTCCGCCATCCTGGCAAGATCTTCAGAAGAGAGCTTCAGCGGCGTAACCGGGCTCTGCAGCCACTCCAGAATCTGCTGTTTCGTTACCATCCCTTCCGGCAGGGGGGCATTCTTGAAGCAGTGGCTGAAGGCCTGATCAAAGGCGTCATAGTAGGCAACATCCTTGATGAGCAGACTGCGGGAGAGATAGTAGAAATCTTCAAGACTCTGGTTGTGCAGTCCTTTGGAAAGAGCTTCGAGCAGAACCAGCCACTCGGTGAGAGTGACCGGCACCCGCAGAGCCCGCAGGGAGTGGAAGAGCGCCAGAAACATCAGCGGAAGAAACGATGGCCGGCCGTACGCACATCGGTCGGACGACTGGCATGACGGGACAGGGTGGCAATATCTTCCTCCATCTTGACCAGAGCACCCAGGAACGGAACGGCGGTGAGCAGCGGAGTATCCTCCGCCGGGAGTCTGGCTCCGCTGGCCAGAAGCGCACGGATCCAGTCCAGCAGCTCGGAGGTGGAGGGGCGTTTGCGCAAACCGGGGACGTCGCGCAGACCATAAAAGATCCTGCAGGCGCTCTGCAGAAGCTCTCCGGACAGTCCCGGAAAATGGACATCAATGATGGCGCGCATCTGCGCCTCATCCGGAAAATCAATGTAATGAAACACGCAGCGGCGGAGAAAGGCGTCGGGCAAC
This sequence comes from Desulfuromonadaceae bacterium, assembly GCA_028687585.1. GTDB lineage: Bacteria > Desulfobacterota > Desulfuromonadia > Geobacterales > Pseudopelobacteraceae > JACRCG01. The sequence goes on from JAQTZV010000039.1 coordinate 7,610, forward strand.
TCCTTCTCCGAGTTTGACGTTACAACCACTACCGGACGATGGGCGGCTGTGACCCACTCGTCGGTCTCAAGGACATGAAAGCGCATTTCGTCCAGCTCGAAGAGCAGGTCGTTGGGGAACTCGACATCCCCCTTGTCAACCTCGTCAATCAGGAGCACCACCCGTTCCGGGCGGGCAAATGCCCGTCCCAGGGGGCCGTATTTGATGTAGTGGCGAATGTCGCGCACATCACCGTCGCCGAAGCGGGCATCGTTCAGGCGCTGGACCGTATCATAGGTATACAGGCCGTCACGCGCTTTGGTGGTGGACTTCACGTTCCAGAGAATGAGTTCCATTCCCAACGCAGTGGCGATATGGTGGGCAAGGAGGGTTTTGCCGGTGCCCGGTTCTCCTTTGAGCAGGAGCGGCCGCTCCAGGGCAACAGCAACATTGACGACATCCTGAAGCGCCCGGGAGGCGACATACCCCCCGGTACCGCTGAACTGTTGAAACTGCTGGTTGTACATGGCGTGTCACTCCCTGATCCGGTTCGACGTTATACGTCAGAATGGTACCGTATTACAAGACAGGACCTCCGGAGTTTCGGGAACCCCGGAGGTCTGAGTTATGCTACTCCGCTTTTTTGATGCTGCAGAGCAGGCCCTTCCACTGGGGATAGCCCATGATCGGCTCCCGGCACTGGCAATCGGTCAGGCGGTTGCAGTTGGCATCCCTGGGCCAGCCATGGGGAACCAGCACCACCCCTTCCATGGTTCGGTCACTCACTTCGGCCTTCATCTTCACCCAACCGCGATCGGTATCGATAATGACGTCATCAAGGTGTGCCAGGCCGTATTTGGCAGCCGTCTCCGGCCCCATCTCGGCCCGCGGATACGGATCAAGTTTCCGCATGGATGTAAGGTTATGCATCTGCGACCCGTTATAATGGATGTAACGGGTACCGGTTGACAGGACCAACGGATATTTGCCTCCCAGTTCCTCCCAGCGGGTCCCCTGGGGGCTCTTTTCCGGTTCCAGATAGGTCGGCAGCGGGCTGAAACCGACATGCTCGAAGGCATCGCTGTAAATCTCGATCTTGCGGCTCGGTGTGGCAAAGGAACGCTCATTCAGTTCATAACTCTTCTCCTGATAGAAAGCCCCTTCCGGATGCTCCCGCAGATAGTCAAAGCTCAGACTGCACGGTTCAAGCTCATGCGCAACGAGCTCTTCGTCGCTCTTCCAGGGGAACTTCTCACCAAAACCGCACGCCTCGGCCAGCTCCTTATAGAATTCCAGGACGGTCTTGCACTCATGGTAGCGCTCCACGACCGGTGGCCGCAACATGAGGTACGGCAGACAGTGGCAGACATTGTAGTTGTACCCCAGCCCCCAGAATTCAAGCTGGTTCGCCGCTGGAAGCACGTAGTGGGCATGCTCCGCTGTCTCGGTCATGAACAGGTCATAGACCACCAGCAGGTCGAGTTTCTTGAATGCCTCGGTCAGTGCGTTCGAGTCAGGCATGGTGACCAGCGGGTTGCCTCCTGCCACGATGAAGGCCTTGAGTTTGTCGGGCACGCTTTCGGGTACCATGTTCATGACCGCGTAGGGGCTCGTCCTGCTCCAGAGTTCGTAAAAGAGCGGGTATTCCTCGGCTCCCAGCGGCTTGCCCTGAACCGGCAGGCTGATATCGGAGAGAGAGAGGCGGGGGCTGATCACCCAGCCGCCCGGCACATTGATGTTGCCGGTAATGGACTGCAGGATCGACATGGCGCGGTCGGTCTGGCTGCCGTTGGCCTGCTGGTCCTGGGTGCAGGTGCCGTGACAGATGCTGGCCCCCCTGGTTCCGGCAAAGAGCCGCGCCAGCGTGCGGATGTCATCGGCCCTGACCTCGGTGATCGCTTCGGCCCATTCGGGGGTGTACTGCTGGATGTGCGGCACGAGTTTATCGAAGCCGAGGGTCCACTTCTCCACGAACTCGTGATCGTAGAGATCCTCGTTGATGATGACATTGATCAGGGCCAGCGCCAGGGCGCCGTCGGTACCGGGGCGGATCGCCATGTACATTTCGGCCTGATCGGCAATGGCGATCTTTCTCGGATCGATGACAACGACCTTGGCCCCCTTCTTGAGGTTTTCCTGAATGGCAATCGAGAGGGCAATATCCGATGCGGCAGGGTTATGTCCCCAAAGGATATACAGCTTGGAGTCCATCTCCTCCACCGGATACTTGCCGAAGGTGATCTGCCGGGAGCGAATCCGCATCCGGAAGCAGATACTCTCCACCGAGAAGAAATTGGGGGTGCCGAAAGCGGCCTTGAAGCGATGGGTCAGTGATCCCATCTCCAGGTTTTCGACGCCGATTGAACCGCAGAAAAATGCCAGCACCGAGGGATCGAATTCTTCCTTCAGCTCTTTCAGCTTGGCGGCGATCTCGGAATACGCCTGCTCCCACGAAATCTGCACGAACTTTCCGTCCACCTTCTTCAGCGGATGTTTGAGCCGATCCGGATGGTAGAGATGCTCGATCATCGCCTGCCCCTTGGCGCAGAGAATCCCCTTGTTCATCGGGTGGGACTCCTGCCCCTTCACCGCGGTCACCTTCCCGCCCTCCACCGTTACCTCGACGCCGCAGCTCTGGTAACAGAGACAGCAGGCGGTGAAAAATGTTTTCTTGCCGTTTTCTGACATCTTTTGATCCTCCCTTTATTTTTCCTGTTGAGTTGAGATATGCTTCATAAAACGTTACTATTCAGAAAAATTAATCTCCTCAGAACCGATTATCCTTTATCCGCCGTTTTCCGACCCCGGTGGTCAACCACCCTTCCACGCTGAAAGTGATGCTCCCCACCGTCAGCACCCGCTGCAGAAAGAGGGGAGCGATCTGCTCTGCATGAAAAAGAATGGAGACAACCTTTCGCGCGACACGCTCCTCCTCCCCTTCGCACACCTGAAGACAAAGATGGAGCTGATCCTGGTCCTCAGTCCTGGTGACCTCGGCCGTAAAATTGAGCACCCCTGCCATCGGGAACAGCGCCTCATCCAGCATCGACATGCTGAGACTCATGCCCTGTTGCATTGTCAGCGTTGCCGCAATCCTTCCCTGCACCCGTTCAAGCCGTTTCAACACAGTTCCGCAGGGACAGGGCTCCGGCAGTATGCGCGCCAGATCACCGGTCCGGTAGCGCACCAGCGGCATCCCCTGCCGGGTAAGGGTCGTGAAAACCACTTCGCCGGACACGCCCTCCGCCACCGGTTGGCCGGTGTCAGGATCGACAATTTCCGTGTAGAGGTCTGCCTCGCGCAGGTGGTAGCCATCCCCTGCCAGGCATTCGACCCCTCCCCCCAGCCCGGTCTCCGTCAAACCATAGTGACCAAGCACGTGGCATCCCCAGAGCCGCTCCAGTTCCGCCTTGATTGCCGCAGGCACGTAATCGGTGGAGAGCAGGACGCTGCTCACCCAGCCATGCGGGATTACCTCACTGCCGGTTCCCCGCGCCAGGGCAAGAATCTGGGTCGGTATCCCTACCAGACAGGGAGACTCATGGCGGAGAATCTCTGCCCGGGCGGCTGCATAATCCCGCACCGGACCATGAACAACCGGCGTGACTCCGATATCTGCCAGCGCCCGTGACAGCAGGTCTCCGACGCTGTCCGGCAGCGCGCCCGGGAGGAAGATGATGACCGTTCTCCCTCGTTCCACCATGGTCTGCATGCCATGCCTGAAAAAATCGACCGTCAGCTCCAGATCCGCCGCCGTAAAAAAAAGCCGCTTGGCAGCGCCGGTGGTGCCGGAGGTCTGAAGCGTGACAATTCTCTCAATCTCATCCTGGGAGGTGCAGAGCAGACGCATTCCTTGCTCCCGGACGTCATCAGGGGTCGTGAACGGGAGTCGCTTGAACGCCGCCAGATCATCGACACCACGTTCGCCGATTCCGGCAAACAGCCGGCGATAGAAGGGACTGTTGTGCATCACATTTGAAACAACTTCCTGCAGCTTCCTGAACTGGTACTGCTCAAGCAGCTGCGGCGTCAGCACCGCTTCCCCCACGGGGAGTACCTGACCGGCAATCCATGTTTCCAGCGGCGTCTTATTCATGGAGACTCCTTGCCGCCGGCAATGGTCGTCATCGTGTGAAGTTTATCCAACGCTGCAATCATCAGCAGGGTGCAGGCCCGCTTGTCGGGGCTGACGGCAAGAATGTCCGCACAGCTGTTCCCGCTGCAGGAGTGCCTGTCTTTAAGCGTAACGGAGAACCAGCCGTACAGCTCATCGAGCAGCAGTGCCAGCAGAGGATCCTGCCGTTCCCGCTCCGGATCATTGCCGAGCGAAAGTGATAACGCACATGCCGCCCCGGTGAGTACGCCACAGGTTCCGTCCGGGTTGCCGCCGCCGAAGCAGAGAGCCGCCATGGCCCGTACCAGATCAGGGTTTTCCCGCCCGAGGGAGTTGAGAGCCAGCTTGACAATGATCTGGCTGCAGCATAAGCCGCTCTGCCGGAGAGACAGGATATCGAGATAGGGGCCATCCAGCTGGATTATGTGGGCATTATTGTCGTTCATCGTGCTCCTTGCTGCCGTTACTTGTCTTCAAGCATGCGCTCGGCCAGAGCCATTTTGGTAACCGCCTGCTCCTCGCTGACCAGTACCCGCTGGCAGGCCGGGCAGGCAGGCAGATCAACCGCAAAGGTCTCATCCATGTAGGCCAGTTTGACGATTGCCAACTCCAGGGGTAGCTCGCAGACGGCGCAGCGCCAGCCGGTTTCCGCTGCAGTTTTTTTCGAGGGCATATTGAAACCCTGGTGTATCTTCATGCGATGGGAGTAGGCATTATGAATGCGAAAACCCTCCCCTTCCGGCTGATACTCCACCCAGTAGGTAACCTTGGACGGGGTGAAATATGCCAGGCGATGACCGGCAGCGTCATGCGTATGAAACTGTCTGCCGTTTTCGGCAAATGAGATCACCGTGCGGAGATCTTCTTCCCTGATTCCCCGCTCTTCGAGCAGCTTCCGTACCTCTGGGGATATCTGCAGGAGCGTGCTGTCGTCATCACTTGTCATAGAGTCGTGCCTCCGGTTTTAATTGATGCATCTTCGGTCATATTCCGGGGTTTGGCAACCGTGTTCGCTCATCAATAAAAAAGGGCCTTCCTTGAAAAGAAAGACCCTGTTACGCAGCGGAATAATAGCCGGGAAGCGGGTCTCCTTTTCAAAGGGAAGGCATCGCTGTTTCCGGCGAAACCCAAGGGCCGGTCACCTTGAGGAAAACCTGTTAGGCACTGCGGCTCGGAGATGTTTATATTCACATGTCATGTTATTAAAAGCACGTACCATGCCAATAACCGGCACATAGGAATGATAAGGGAGTTCCGCCTGACAGACGCACGTTTACCGGTAGAAACGACCACCTATTACAACGGGAACAACACCAATCATGACAACTCTTCTGTCCGGCAATAATACAGTTGCATGTTTTCCGGACAGTCCCGGCAGATCAGCCCTCTCTTTTCCCTCAGAAGAGCGTTACAATCGAGGAGGAGAACGGGTCACCCCCGCCGTCCTCCTACACCACCGTACGTACGGTTCCGTAAGCGATGTGGCAGTTTCTCAAGCAAACCGGAGGTTGGAAATAAGGGGCGGTGCAGATCTGGAACTGAAGAAGATTTCAGTCGGATGCAGCATTATCCGGTTAGATAATTGCAAGCCATGAGAAGCATGTTTTTAGCCCCCCTCCTGTATTCGCTTAAAAGCGCCTACTTTTGGTAAGGAGTACCCTCTGGGGCATAAAGTGCTGGGGGTGGTCAGGTTTTGGCATTTGACTTCGCTTTTATCCTTAAGACTGATGAGAATCAAAGGCAACCACCCCTAACCCCTCCTTGAAAGAAAGGAGGGGGACAAAGTGCAAAAACCAAACCGGACAACACTGTATGCAAGTAACAAAGAGATAAAATAGGGGTCAAGTCTCAACTTCTGACATTTGTCAATAGTTGAGACTTGACCCCTCGGATATCCACTAACATAATAAAGAAAATAGTCCTGATGCTGATATGTCTTATCGCTCTAACAACAGAGACGGGAGGAGTCTATCTATGTCTAAATGCAGAAGCGGATTAAGGTTTTTATTGCTGATCATAGTTGTGCTCACAGTCGGTGTGGCGATATTGACGCATCCGGTGCTTGCTGCGGATACGACCGACGCTGCTATGAAGGATTATGAGGCGACTATCCGTAAGGCCGAAAACTACTTTTCGGTCGGTAATTATTTTGAAGCGGTCCTCAGTTATGAGCGTGCCCGACGGGTCGCCTATAATAGTAAGCTTCGGACAGACGCTGATGCGCTCGAAAAGAAGTTGGCCCAGGCCCGTGATGCGCGTGACGGCAAACTGCCGGTCGGCCGGTCTCAATCTTCACCTGGATCAATACCGCAGAAGGCAGGAACTGGCCCGGCTGGCGGTTCTGTTTTTGCCGAGCTGACAACTTCGCGCGGCAGCGTTCCCTGGGTCCTGACAGCCCGCGACGTGCCGAAGGATAACAAACAAAACTTTGGGCCGTATGATCCCGCATCACGCTGGAACATCTCTAATCCGTTTCTTCGGCATGATGCCCGTTTCTTCAGTAACATCTGGAACGTGGCCTGCACTGCGGACGGGACCATCTATCTCGGCGCGGAAAGTGTCGTTCCGGCAGAAGAATTCCGGCGCATGCCGCGGGCAAACCGAGACTGGTATGCCGACAACGGCTGGGGGATGTGGCGTATTGCGCCAGACGGGCGAATTACCGCTTTTGCCGTGCGCGCCTATGGCAATCAGCCTGGCTGGAGAAACATAACTGCCAGATGTAATGTGGGTATCGATGTGGCTGATATTCTCCCGAACAATTGGGGAGGCATGGTTGTGACCCCAAACGGAGATGTGCTGGTCAGCGACTTCAATCTGCACCTTATCCTGAAGCTGCGTAAGGATGGTTTTGTTGAACATTTCGCCGGAGGGGGACCTCAGGCATGTATCTATGACCGTTACAAGACGCCGCAGCAGTCTGGCTATCGAGACGGTCCGGCAAAACAGGCCCTGTTTGACCAGCCATACGGACTGGCACTCGAAAAAGACGGCAGCGTTCTGGTGGCCGATTCTGGCAATTGTGCGCTGCGCAGAATCGACACCAGCGGTAATGTAACGACAGTCTACCGTGGCTGTTCGGCTTCCGAGACCAGGAAAAAAGATCCGGGGGAACGGATCGTCTATCAATTCGTCGCAATAGACCGCGAAGGCCGGCCGCTGGTTGGCGGCCCGTATGTTTTGCCTGGAAAAGAGGTTTATGGAAATATCTACCGTTTTGGCTCTGACGGACGTATTGAGCAGCTTCTGGCTGGCCGCCGGATCAGTCCCAGGACGTCACAGCAGCTTGTCGGACTGATGGGGGGTTTTATTGTTCTCCCTGATGGAAGACTGATTATGACCGACGGCGAGGATTCGGACAGCCGGATATTGGAAGTGAAAAACGGGAGGGTGGAGAAGATCGCCGGCGTAGGCGGGGTAGACATGAATAACAGTGACATTGATGGCTCGATGGCCAAAGCGCGCATGTATGCTCCCGGTGAAATGTGCGTAAGCGCAGACGGATCCATCTTCGTCAAATCGCGTCATCGGCTGCGCCCGGTGCGCAGGATCGATACGGCGAAAAAAACTGTCAGTACCTGGGCATATTAAATCAGCAAACAATGCGATGAGGTCGTGCACGGCATTGCCCGATTAACCGGCTGCAGATAGAATAAACAAGATAGAACTTTTTAATTATGTTGGCGAAACTTTAACATACTTGGGAAAAGACATGGTGATTATCGCGCTCCCTGTATTCTTCGGAGGCTGCTTTCGCATAACTGATGCAGCTAAAGGGTGAGTACATCAAAATGTAAGATATAACGGTAATGACAGCAAGTCAGCAACTTACTAGCAAAGCTTGGAAGCCTTATTTTTTTAGCATAGGGAACTTTTTTGCCGTTGACAGCAGCCTTTTAATGGGTGGCCCTTCTTGATAGCCCTGTTGCGGAATTTGCCAGAAATTGCATAACTCCCGCATGGACGCGGACGCGATGAACCCGCGCCGTTCACGCGACAAACGCTGGTCGCAAAAATCAGGCAAGCCAATCGACAATATTAAGGGCGGGAATACGTATGAATTCCCGGGTATTATTTGTTACTAGAGGAATTCCTAACGAAACGGCATGAGCAGCAATCAGCATATCCATAGAACCAATTGGTGTACCGGCTTTTTCAAGGGTAGCTCGAATATTGCCATAAACGTGAGCTGCTTCTTCATCGAACGAAACAACTTCTAAAGGTGTAATGAACTCATCAAGGGCTTTGGTATTTTTTTCTTGATGTGAACTCTTGGCAACTCCATAGCGCAGCTCTGAAAGCGTAATGGAAGATATACCTATATCGCCGATCTGATATTCAAGAAAACGCTTCAACACGGCATCTGGTTGTTGCTTGACAATGTAAATGCAGATATTTGTGTCGAGCATCAGCTTCATCAGAAACTCTCCCGTTTATCCAGTTCAGGCTGCACACGATCACCCATGAAATCGCTGGAAAACTTTTTAAGACTTCCAAATAAGGAATTCCATGAATCGATCCGTGGAATCAACTGTACGACATTGCCGGTCTTTTTAATAAATACTTCAGTGTCATCAAAACGAAACTCTTTGGGCAGTCTGACTGCCTGGCTTTGCCCATTTTGAAATAGTTTTGCCGTTTTCATGATCTACCTCCGAAATAATATATACTGTTAATATATATTCGTGGATTTGCATTTGACAAGTAATATTTCGGCAACGAGGAGATGAGCAAACAACGGTAAGGTTTCCGGACAACAAGAGCGGCTCAACAATAAAAATCTGAGTACCCGGAGAGAGTACTCAGATTTTTCTATACAGATACTTCTTTAATATTTTTATCCGTGCTCCCTGCTTCACATGCACTATTTGATCAATACCACCTATCTCCCTGCATCCGGAAAGGTCAGCGCCTTGCATAACACGAATGCGGCCTGCAGCGCCGAAGTCGGGCAGAGCGGGAAGCATTCCTTGCACTCCCAGCACTCTTTCGCGGCTATCTCCGGAATGAAGCAGATCTCTTTCCGCGCGCCACGGTCGATAAAGCCAACTGCATTCGCCCTCTTAATCTCGGCGCAGTAGCGCACACAGAGACCGCAGTGAATGCAGAATGAGCGCTCTTTCTCAAAGCAGTTCTTGTCGGCGCCATATTCCCGTGCCAACTCCTGCAGCGGCTCGGAGTCGGGCGCATGGGCGAGCATCATCTCCACGAGCGCTTGACGGATCCGCTCCAGCTTATCGGTTCTGGTTCGAACCACCAGACCCTGTTCCACCGGATACAGGCAGGCGGCGACGACGCTCGTCCGGCCGCGCGAATCCACTTCGACCGAACAGACCCGGCAGCCGCCGTGCGGTTCCAGCTTCTCATGGTTGCACAGGGTCGGAATCGATATTCCGATGCTCCGGGCGGCATCCAGAATAGTTGCGCCTTCTCGTGCGGTAACTTCTTTGCCATCAATCTGCAAGATTATATCACTCATGGTTGTGCGCTCTTTCTGGCTATCGTTCGTGATTCATGCGGGAGAGGAACCGGTATCGGCTCGCCGGAGGTTTTCCGTACCGCGCCGAATGCGGCAGGGCACGCGTCAAGACATGATCCGCATTTCGTGCAGTTTTCCTGAATAACAACGTGGATCAGGTTTTTGCCCCCTTCAATTGCGCCTGCCGGGCATTTTTTGAAGCAGCTCGTACAGGCCCGGCATTTGTCCGGATCGATGTAGTACGCGATCAGCTCTTTGCATGAGCACGCAGGGCATTTACCCTCGTTGATATGCGCCTCATACTCATCTCTAAAATGCTTCAACGTGCTGAGCACCGGGTTCGGAGCGCCTTTGCCCAGAGCGCACAGGGCGGCGTTATTGGCGACTTCGGCGAGTCGTTCCAGAAGTTCGATGTCTCCCTTTTTCCCTTTTCCTTTGGTAATATTGGTAAGAATTCTGGACATCTGCTTGATGCCTTCGCGGCACGGAACGCATTTGCCGCATGATTCATCGGCAAGGAAGTCGAGGAAGTAGCGGGCAAAATCCACCATGCAGGTCTCATCATCGAGGACAATCATGCCGCCGGAACCCATCATCGAGCCTGCCCTGGTGAGTTGATCGAAGTCGACTTCCATGTCGAGCAGGCTTTCCGGCATGCACCCTCCTGCCGGACCGCCGGTCTGGACGGCCTTGAACGGCTTGCCGCCGGGAATGCCGCCGCCGATTTTGTAGACGATGTCGCGCAGGGTTATGCCCATGGGGACTTCGACGAGGCCGGTGTTGTTCACCTTGCCGACCAGCGAGAATATCTTGGTGCCTTTGCTTCCCTCAGTGCCGATCGAAGCGAAGGAAGCGGCGCCTTTGTTGATGATCAGGGGAATGTTGGCCCAGGTCTCGACATTGTTGATGTTGGTCGGCTTGTCCCGAAGCCCTTTTATTGCCGGGTATGGCGGCCTCGCCTTGGGTTCGCCGGCCTTTCCTTCAAGGGATCTGATGAGCGCCGTTTCCTCACCGCAGACAAAGGCTCCGGCGCCTTGATGCACCGTGACAGTGAAGTCGAATCCGGAGCCAAGAATGTTTTTACCCAGAAAGCCGTACTCCTCAGCCTTCTTGATGGCGGCGGTAATGTTCTTTACCGCGAGCGGGTATTCCTGACGTACGTAGAAGTACCCTTCATGAGCCCCGATGGCATAAGCGCCGATTATCAGTCCCTCAAGCACCGAGTGCGGGTTCCCCTCAAGCAGGGCTCTATCCATGAATGCCCCCGGATCACCTTCATCGGCATTGACTATGACATATTTTGTCTCATCAGGAGCGTTGCGTGTAAATTCCCATTTGGTTCCGGTGGGAAAGCCGCCCCCCCCCCTCCCTCTCAGATTGGACTGTTTCACCACCGACAGCACATGTTCAGCTGTGTCGTGACAGAGGGCATTCGCCAACGCGGAGTAGCCGCCAACCGCGAAATAGTCATCAATGTTATTGGGATCGAGTTTTATGTTATTGCCGATAAGAAGACGCGTCTGGTTTTTATAGAAAGGGATCTCCGATTCATGGACGATCTTCTCTCCGGTCACGGGATCGACATACAGCAACCGGTCGATAACTTTTTTGTCGCGTATCGTCTGGGATATAATCTCTTCCGCATCGCCCGGCTGCACCCGGAGGTAACAGAGTTCCTCAGGGTAAATGACCATCAGCGGGCCTCTCTCGCAGAAGCCAGGGCACCCGGTTTCCCTGATATCCACCCTGGTTTCCATACCCTGTTTTTTGATCTCCTCTTTCAGGGCGGCAACGACGTTAACCGCGCCAAGAGCAAGACAGCCGGCCCCGGTGCATACGGAAATGCACGACTTATCCTGATTCCGCGCCGTGAGGATATCACTCCGTAATGCTTCCAGTTCCGCTGATGAGTTTATCCGTGGCATGATCTTCCCTTATTCGTAGATTTTCAGCCCTTCTTCGACAAACGGGCAAACGTATCCATAACCTTCTGATACCCATGCTTTTCTATCAACGACTGCAGGCCGACTTCCATTTCACCCGGTTTCAGCTCTTCTTCTCCACACTCCTCTTCCCGCTCTTCGTAGGTGAGGCAACCGGGACGGCATACTTGCACACAGAGGGGCGTTTTTTCACCTTCACACATATCGCATTTCAACGGGAGGCCGGAATCCGGTTCTTTGAACAGGTCCCTGGCAGGACATGACGTCGGGCAAAAGCTGCACTCGGAGTATTCTTTGCCATGTATCGTAAAAGAGTGCCTGCCGGAGCATTCGGCAGAAGTATATTCACCGGCGCGTACCGGGACGTAGACATCATTAAGCATGTCCATAACCAGACGAATTCGCGAACGTGACGGATTAAAGCTGCTGTACTTCGGATTGGCGTGAAATCCCGAGCAGGCGACCTCGCAGGCGCGGCACGCAACACATTTGTCAAGGTTGACCTTGATTTCTTTCACTATTTTCGTTCTGATCTGGTTACTCACCGTTACCACCCCCTTGGCATTGCTTCTCTTCTGTTTCTGCCGAAGTTTTTGTTTCGTTACCGGTCAAAATGCCCCGCTGTATGAAGTCTTCGCTCACGTAATCCAGGCCCAGTCCGTCGAGGGTCTCTTTGGTGGGAATCGCGTCATTCGTCCACCCCTTGAATTCGTAATACGCATCAAGGTGCTTCTGCTCCATCTCCGGATCCCGCTTTTTCCAATGGTCTTCCGGCGGCTTCTCGACTGCTCTTCTCAATCCTCTTCGAATATTGAGCGACCGCACCAGATTTCGATTTCTTCTGGCTATTTCCAACAAACCTTCCGAATCAAGTTCAATCCCCGCTGCCAGGGTAATGTACCTGGGCAGGTTAAAAAGGTGGAACGGCGGTGACCCGCCAAACTGTCCCCTGAACGATGACAGCCAGGCACAGGTGCCGATGGCATCATCGACAAAGTGCATCGACTCATTCCAGTCGCACACATTAACGGACGCTTCAATCGGCATATGCTGGCGCGGTTCCCATTCCAGATACCATTTTTTAAAGCGCTCCGGAGCCGCATCCCAATTTTCGACAAACTTCTTGCGCTTCTCCGGATCGGCAAGCGGCGCCTGGGGAAAGGATCCTTCAATCTGCGTGATGTTCATCTTCTCGCCGGTGCAGTACATCAGGAAGAACGGGTAGTTAATTACTCCCAGTTTGAGCGGCACCTGCTCGACTTTTTTCGTGGTGTTATGGTCATACTCTTCCGCGCCGTTGCCGATCTGACGGGCGGCGGCATAGACGCCATTGGCCAGGACATCGCCGATCCCTTCCCGCCGGACGATTTTTTCCACCAGGTAGAAAAATCTCCCGGCGCCGTCGGACGGAAAATCCGGCAGATCCTGGTCGGTCAAGATGCCGGCTTCATACAGCTCAACCGCAAAAGCCAGAACCTGCGGCGTTGAGAAGCCGTCCAGTCCGTAGGCGCTGGTAACACCGAGGATGTCATAATTAAAGTCGATTTCCTCAAACGCAGCCATGCAGTAGGTGAGCTTGCTGAAGCATTTCAGAAAATACTTATACCGCCCCGGATACGAGATCGAATAGTGGCAATCCTTCGGACAGTTGTAACAGCCGGAGTCCCGCGTGCGCACCTGTTTCCACTTTGATACCCACTGTTCCTCGCGCTCTTTGTTCCAGTAGCCGGATCGCCGGGTACGCGCATTACCCCAGGCAAAATTGTCGACATGAAAGCTTTCGTTATGATCATGCGCCATGGGGTCGCCGCAGTTCTTGTTATCGTATATTTCCTGGTACTTGGCGTTGCACATTTCCCAGAGCTCAGCCGGATGTGCGACATTGATGTCTTTCGTACCGCGGACGGCTATCGCCTTCAACCGCTTGGATCCCATGACCGCGCCGACCCCATGCCGGGATGCGCTGGAATTAAAATGATCAATAGTCGCCATCTTGACCATGTTCTCGCCAGCCAGGCCGATTGCGGCCACCTGGATTTTGTGATCCTTCAGCTCCTGCTGCAGAAGTGCAGCGGTCTCCTGGCACCCTTTTCCCTGAAGGTGGCTGGCGTCACGGATTTCCACCTTGTCATTATGTATGTAGAGATACACCAGGCCTGAGGCTTGACCATGGATGATTATTTTGTCGTAACCGGCATGCTTCAACTCCGGGCCGAACCAGCCGCCCATCAACGAGTTTACATACAGGTTCGTCAGGGGCGAGAAGGTGCTGACAGAGACTCGATTGGCACCGGGAACAGGGGTGCCGTGCAACAGACCGGTACTGAATATGAGCAGATTGTCCGGAGAAAGGGGATCAACGTCCGGGGACACCCTGTCCCACAAAATTTTGGCCGCAGTTCCCTGCCCGCCAAGATGGAGTCTGGTCAGCTTTGCATCCGTCGCCACCCTCTTGACGCTTCCCTGGGACAGGTCAATTTCTAAATTAAATCCGGTTTCTGCGTACCTCATTGTATCCCTCTCTTTTGGAACTCTGCGCTCACGTAATGCAAGCCCAGTCCGTCCAGCGTCTCTTTGGAAGGAACGCCGTCGCTGGTCCACCCCTTGAATGCATAATACGCATCAAGATGCTTCTGCTCTATTTCGGAATCTCTTGTGTCCCAGAACTCTTCCGGCTGATTCTCATCCGCTCTTCTCAAGCCCCTTCTTACATTGATCGCCCGCACCAGTTGCCGGTTCCTTTTGGATATTTCCAACAACCGGTCTGAATCGAGATCCACGCCAGCCGCCAACGAGATAAAGCGTGGCAGGTTATAGAGATGATAGGGAGGCCTTCCGCCAAATTGACCTCTGAACGACGACAGGAGCGGGCACATCCCGATGGCATCATCAACATAATGCATCGCCTCATTCCAGTCGACAATATCGACAGCCGCTTCAAGAGAGAATTGCTGACCCGGCGCCCACTGCAAAAACCACTCTTTAAACCGCTCCGGGGCGGCTTCCCAGTTCTTTACAAACTGCTCTCTTTCTTCTTTATCAGGAAGCGGTATCTGGGGAAATGACCCTTCAATCTGGGCAATATTCATCTTCCCGCCAGTGGCGCACATAAGGAAATACGCGTAATTGGCGGTATCCAGCTTAAGCGGCTCCTGCTCTATTTTTTTCGCAGTATGATCAAATTTTTCTGCACCCTTGCCTATCTGACGTGCCGCCAGGTAAATACCATTGGCCAATGCGTTGCCGACCCCTTCCCGCCGGGCAATTATTCCAAGCAGATAGGAGAATCTCCCCACCCCATCCAGGGGAAAGTCCGGCAAATCCTCTTCTGTTAATATACCGGCTTCGTACAGCTTTACTGCAAAAGCGATAATCTGCGGCATTGAGAACTCATCCAGGCCATAGTCCTGCATATCGGCAAGTATGTTATAATTGAACGTCAGATCCTCGTAGGCCGCCATCGCATAGGCCAGTTTGCAGAAGCTTTTCAGAAAATACTTGCGTTGGCCCGGCAAAGAGTACGCCTGATGGCACTCCTTCGTGCAGTTAAAGCACCCGGTCCCTCGAAGCCGCGTGCTTTTATCGACAACCGTTTCCCTTACCTCTTCAAATTCCTGGCTGTAATTTTCCCACTGCTGCGTAATGTGTTCGCTTTCAACCTGCACAGCCCACTCGTCTTTGAGCTCCTTGGTCCAATACCCCTTTATACGCCCTCCGGCATTACCCCAGGCGAGGTTGTTGACATGCCATGAATTGTCTTCCTCGCTCAATAAGACATCGCCACAATGCGGATTATCATAAATTTCCTGATAGTGCCGATTGCATATCTCAAAAAGTTCTGCAGGGCCGGCAACGGTAATATCCTTTGTTCCCCGGACTGCTATGGCTTTTAACCGCTTATCTCCCATTATCACACCGACCCCTCGTGAGGTGTTGGTGTTCGCGTGCTCAATGGTCGCCTGAAAGACCCTGTTTTCACCAGCCAGCCCAATGGCCGCCACCTGGATATTGGGGTCTTTCAACTCCTTCTGGATGAGCGAGGCGGTCTCAAGAGCGCTTTTCCCCTGTAGATGGCCGGCATCACGTATTTCTACCTTGTCATTGTGTATCCAAAGGTACACGAGGTCGGGAGACTTGCCGCGAATGACAATTTTGTCGTAACCGGCATGTTTCAGCTCAGGACCAAAAAAACCGGCAAATCCGGAATTGACATACAGGTTTGACTGGGGATTAATGGTGCTGACACTGGTGCGGTTGGCTCCGGGAACTGGCGTGCCATCCAAAAGACCGGCGCTGAATATGAGCAGATTTCCGGGAGAG
Source organism: Desulfuromonadaceae bacterium (assembly GCA_028687585.1). GTDB lineage: Bacteria > Desulfobacterota > Desulfuromonadia > Geobacterales > Pseudopelobacteraceae > JACRCG01. Next base: position 23,445 of record JAQTZV010000039.1, read on the forward strand.
AACGGCTCAACTTCAGGCGGAACCCTGTCCCACAATATTTTCGCGGCACTCCCCTGCCCGCCCAGATACCGTTCAACCGAATCAGGATCTGACGCCACCTTATCAATATTTCCGCGCGTCAAATCAACCTCTAAGTCAAATCCCGTTTCTGCGTACCTCATTGTTCACCTCTTGACTGAATCGATATTGCTACACGCTTGCTAAAAGCACCTGGTTTCAAATTATTTCACCTAATGAAAGATTGTTTCAGCTAGTGAATAGAATACCGCGTTAACAAAAGCCTTGTCAAGCAGATTCTATTGCTGAATGTAACGCAGTTTTGTTACTGGCAGACTGAGCGGTTACAACCGGGCAATACGCGAATGCGGCTAATTGCAACCGGTGGTAATTTACCGACTCACCTCGACCGGTAACCGAGATCAGAGGATATGGCTGCCGCGCAGTTCAGCAGTTCCGCGACCACCTCTGTTACCCGTGCATCGCTTTTGGAGGACATCGGCAAAGCGGCCGCCACAGCGGCGACCACCTCGGCATTGGAATTCCTGACCGGGGCGCCCACTCCCCACACTCCTTCAATCGCCTCGCCAAACTCGACCGTGTACCCTTGACGTCTGACCTCATGTAACCTGTCAAGATACTCTTTTGTATTCACAATGCTTTTGTTGGTAAATGCTTTCAGGGGCGAACAACCAAGCAGCCTTTGCGCCTCTTCGTCTTCCAAATACGCCATGAGTGTCATCCCGAGCATGCCAAAATTTGGAGGGTCACGCCTGAGGCCGATATCGGAGGCGATTCGAACCGGACCGTCACATTCGACCTTGTCGAGGTACACGAGCATATCGTCCATGATTGTGCCGACCAGCACGGTAGTTTGTAAATCATCCCTGAGACAGGAAAGGTGCGGCTTTGCGATCCCTTTCAAACTAACCGAGCCTAGCGCCGCCGCACCGAGGGACAAAAATACAGAGCCCAGCCGATAACGACCTTCGACAGGATCAAGTACGATGTACTTGTACTGCTGTAACGTCGAAACGATTCTAAAGGTGGTCGGCTTGGAAAGTCCGGTCTCTTTGGTTATTTCATCCAGAGAAAACTTGTTTTTTCCCCGAGAGAAGACATTCAAGACTCCAATTGCTCTCTCAACGGCACGGATCGAATATTGATTGGAATCATCAGCAGGGGGAGTCGTGCGCCTCGCGGTCATCCTTCGACTCCATTCAAATGGTTCAAAACTATCTCCTGTGAACGTACTTTTCGGCAGCGTGTAGTGAGAATCCAACTGCTCCAGTTTGTATTCGGAGCACTATCCAAGCCGAAGCACATATGATTATGCCCGTTTCTCAATCACCTCGTCTATCCAGGAGAGGGCAGCGGCTACGGTGGGAAAACCGATGGTGCTCGTCAGAACGATAACGGCGTGATGGATCTCTTCAGGAGTGGCGCCGGATTCCAGGGCACGCGCTGCATGACTGCATACCGATCCCTTGGAGTGAATGGCTGCCGCTGCACCCAACTGGATCAGATGCCCGGTTTTATCATCCAGTGGGCCTGACAAGCGGGCGGCCTTGCCGAGTGCTTCGACAGCCTCTATGAGGTCGCCATGACGTTCCTTGAGCTTAAGATAGAGTCCTGATGGCTGCTGTGTCATGAGTTGTCTCCTGTGTAACTGGATTATGGTTATTCGTGGTGATTATCTTACCAGCAATCCCGCAGAGTGCAACTATTCCTTACGCGATGCTCCCAAATGCCGCTTGCTGACCAGAGCGATCCCTGCCAGCACCAGAACCGCGCCGATACCAAAAAATAAGTCTATTGTTTCGTGCAGCAGGAATACCCCGAAAGAGACCCCGAACAGTGGTGACAGAAACAGAAATACCGACAGCTGTGAGGCGTTATAGCGACGTAACAGGGAAAACCAGGCAAGAAACGCCGCGAAAGTGACCACAATCCCCTGATACAGAAGACTCACCCAGGCAATTCCGGTCATGGTGAACCTGCTTGCCTGGCCTGAAAGAACTGCGTAGCAGAGGAGAATAATGAATGAAGCAACGAGCTGATAGAGAAGCGTTTTGGTCGGAGGAGTTTCCGACAGAGTCGTGCAGCGTATCAGCACCGTTGTCGCGGCCCACAGGATCCCGCCAAAAAGCCCCAGGGTGTCGCCCCACAACATGCGTGGGTTGATGCCGTTCTGGAGTGAGCCGCCCGCGAATGCCAGGACAATACCGCAAAACGCTATTGCGACACCAAACCATTGATGGCGACGAAGACGTTCGGCGGGGAGAAACCAGTGCAGTGACAGAGATGTGAAGATTGGCGCGGTATAAAGAAAAACCGACATATGCGAAGCGGTTGTGTAGCGGAGTCCCTCCGCCACGAATAAAAACTCCGCAGAAAATGCAAGCCCCGCGAAAATGCCAGGGAGAAGTGTGCCGTCCCGCAGGGTGTAACGTTCCGTACCGAACAGCATGACAAGGCTCACAAGAAAGGAGCTGATCCCGAAACGGAGGGCTATCTGCAAAATTGGAGCAATGTCCGGCGCAGCCGCCTTGATGGCCACCTGATGCAGACCCAGCACCATGCACAAGAGGATCATGGAGCCGATTCCGGCTCCATCCATATGTTTCCGTTCAGCACTCATTGCTCTTCCTGAGTTTGCTGTACTCCTCCGGAGTATTGATGTTGTCGAAGGATGTAAACTCCGGGTCGAACGGAGCAATCTCTTCGGGGATAACTTTCCGGACCCTTACCCTCGACAAAAGAGCGACCACCCGCCTGTTTTCGGTGTTCTGCAAGAGTTCTTCGAGGACCGGCAGACACTCCTTCCGGTAGATGGCGTGGAGCGGCTCGAAACCGCCGACAGTTACCGGCATGACAACATCAACCCCATCAGTAAGGGTAGTCAGGTGCCGTATCAACGCTCCACTTAAATGCGGCATGTCACAGGCTACCACAAAGACGGCTGCCTCACTGCTCCGGCTCAACCCGGCATGAATGCCAGCCATAACCCCCTGGCCGGAGTAGATGTCGGGCACTTTCCGGCACGGGAGAAACCGGTATAGTTCCGGGGTGTTGGTGACAATAAGGACCTCCTCGAACAGCTCCGCGAGGGCCCGGTAGATCACCTCGATGAGCCTGCTCCCCTTATGGAGGAGAAGTGATTTGTTGCTCCCCATCCGGCTGGAGCCGCCTCCGGCCAGAATAACACCGGTCACCCCCTTGATCCTCGTCGCAGGCTTGACGGTCTCTTCGCAAGCGGGAGAGCAGCAGAAATTGCTCCACTTGGACGGCGGCTCTCCTTCGAACATGTCTGTGGCAATATAATGCATCTGTTCCCCGCAGATAAGAATCCTGCTTTTCGATTAGTACCCTAACCGCTCAGGCCTTCCGTACCGAACACATAAGCGACTTTACATCCGGATAGCCAAGAATTTCTTCGCGACAATTGGTGTCAGTGAGCAGGTTTGCGTTGGCCTCTCCACTCCAGCCGTGGGGGACAAAGATACACCCTTCCGCCACACGCTCGTCCAGCGATAGCTTCACTTTGATCTGGCCGCGGTTGGTTTCTATGATGATGGCGTCACCATCGGACAGATTGTACTTCTTGCCGGTTGCAACCCCCATTTCGGCTATCGATTCCGGCGTTTCATCAGTCAGTGCCGGTACACCGCGAAACTGGCTGTGCACATTGTAATAGTTGCGGTGCCCGGTGGAGAGGATAATCGGGTATTTTTTCAGATATTCCGCACTGCTACTCTTCGGGCTCCGCTCAGGCTCAATGTAAACCGGCAGGGGATTTGCGCCGACATGTTCGAGGGCGGCGCTATAGATCTTGATTTTGCCGGTCGGAGTGGCAAACATGTTCTCTTTGTTCTCGTATTTCTTTTCTGCGTAGTACAGGCCTTCAGGGCTGTCGTTGAGCATCTGGTCGAAGGTAATGCCGGATGGCCCCAGTTCGAAACGGATGAGTTCTTCTTCACTTTCCCAGGGGAACTGATCGCCAAGCCCCAACCGCTTGGCAAGTTCAGTGAAAACCTTCCACTCTGACCAGCTCTCCCCGATCGGCTCGATGCATTTCTTGCGAAGCATCAGGAACGGGAGGCAGTGACAGACATTATAGGTGTATGCCAAGCCCCATTTTTCGAGGTGCGAACAGGCTGGCAACACATAATGGGCCTCCTTGGCGGTCTCAGTCATAAACATATCATGCACCACCAGCAGGTCCAGACGACGGAACGCTTCGCGAAAAGCGTTGGAATCGGCCATTGAAACGAGCGGGTTACCCCCCACCACGTAAAACGCTTTCAACTTGTCCGGTATCGCCTCCGGCACCATGGTGATGACGCCGTATGGGCTTTTTCGCCCCCAGACCTCAATGAAGAGCGGATATTCGTCCATGCCGAGCGGGTCGCCCTCCACGTTGAGCCCCACATTTCCAAAGTACGGACGTGGACTGATAACCCATCCGCCCGGAATATTGATGTTGCCGGTGATAATCTGGAGAACGGAAAACGCACGGCTGTTCTGGGTGCCCCCTGCGGTCTGGTCCTGGGTGCAGGTACCCTGATAGATGGAGGCGCCTTTGGTGGTCGCGAACATGCGTGCCAGCTCCCTGATCTTGTCGGCCGGAACCCAGGTGATCTCCTCGGCCCATTCCGGAGTAAACGGCTCCACATGCGGCACCAGCTTGTCGTATCCGGAGGTATATTTGTCAACAAAATCGTGGTCGACCAGATCTTCCTTGATGATAACGTGCATCATCGCCATCGCCATGGCGCCGTCGGTGCCGGGACGAATCTTCAGATACATGTCGGCCTTATCGGCGTGCGGGATGCGCCGGGGATCGATGACCACCAGCTTCGAGCCTTTGGCGAGGTTCCTCTCCAGGGCGAGCTTAAGCGGAAAATCGCTGGCCTCCGGATTGTGTCCCCAGAGGATATACAGCTTCGAATCCAGCTCTTCGGTGGGATATTTTCCAAAAGTAATCTGCCTGGTGCGGATACGCATACGGTAGCAGATACTCTCTACCGAGAAGAAATTGGGTGAACCGAACGCCGCCTTGAACCGCTGGGTCAGCTGTGCCATCTCAAGATTCTCGACGCCGATTGAACCGCTAAATACGCCAAGGACGCTCGGCCCGAATTCTTCTTTCAGCTTGTTTAATTTTGCGGCAATCTCGCCCAGCGCCTGGTCCCAGGAGATTGGTACAAATTTTCCGTCAACCTTCTTGAGCGGCGTCTTGATCCGGTCGGGATTGTAGATATGGGTCAGTGCCGCTTCTCCCTTGGGACAGAGTTGCCCGTCATTGATCGGATGCCCCTTGAGCCCCTCGACTTTGACGGCTTTGCCATCTTCAATGGTAACGACGGTACCGCAACTGTGATAACAAAGAGTGCAGTCGGTGAGAACCTGCTTGGTTGTTGACATAATGTGCTCCTTTAATTTTTTCAGGAAATGTAGGCTGCAAGGACAATCGTCAGCAGCATGGTGTCTGCGGAATCTGTCCGGGAGGTTATGATAACCGGTGCCCTTGCCCCCATCAATGCAGTGGCGATTCTTTGCCGGGAGTAATACACCAGGCACTTGCGCACCGGATTGGCCGTCAACAGGTTCGGCATCATGAGAATATCTGCCTGCCCTGCAACACCACCCCCTACTTTTTTGTACTCTGCCGCCTCCAGAGAAACGGCATTGTCAAAAGCAAAGGGTCCGTCGACGAGGCAGCCGGTGATCTGACCTCGATCAGCCATTTTGCTCAGAGCGGCTGCATCGACCGTATCAGGCATGGATGGATTTACCACTTCCACGGCAGATATTACCGCTACTTTTGGCAGCGGATTGCCGAGTTTATGCGCCAGATAGACTGCATTTTCGATGATCTGCTTCTTTTCATCCAGAGTTGGCGCTACGTTGATGGCGCAGTCAGTCAGAAAACGGAAACCTCCTCCCGCTGGATCTCTGCTTTTTTCATAGAGGGTAATTTCACTGATGACCTTGTTGTCATTCAGCCCCTTCTGTTTATCGAGGACCGCCCGCATGAAGGTTGCCGTCGGCAGGTTGCCTTTCATGATGGCGTGGGCACTCCCGGCGAGAACCATTTTGACCGCTTCCTCCGCCGCTCCCTTTTGATCCGCAATATGAACGATGGAGATCAAATTCGAATCAAGTCCGGCATCAGCGGACATACGTTTGATTATTTCTTCGTCCCCCACAAGGACGAATTCGGCGAGACCGGCTTCAAGCGCCTGCTTGACCAGTTTTATGACCGTCGATCCTTCAGGGGAAACAATGGCGATTTTCTTCTTCGGCATTTCCTTTACTGCGGCAATCAGTTCGTTAAATGAGTTAATCATATGCAATCTCCTGTCAGTATATGGATAGTTTCTCTTCACCGGTAATGTAGCGCATGGCGCCTGCGGCCAAAGCTTCCATCTCGTTTTCGCCCGGATCCAGCAGCACCGGAGCGATGAATGAAACCTTATCCTTAAGGCTGTCAGTCAGCCTTTGGGAGTAGGCCAGGCTTCCGGTGAGAGCAATCGCGTCCACCTCCCCCTTGAGCACAGCTGCACAGGCACCGATTTCCTTGGCTACCTGATAGGACATTGCTTCAAAAACCTCAGCGGCAACAACATCACCTTCGGTGATGCGTTTTTCTATTTCAAGACCGCTGGTCGTACCCAGATAGGCGACCAGTCCGCCGCCTCCCTGCACGAGTCTCAGTAGCTGCTCCTTCGAGTACTCACCACCGAAACAGAGCCTGATCAGATCTCCGACCGGCAGGGCTCCGGCCCGCTCCGGCGAGAATGGACCATCACCATCCAAAGAATTGTTCACGTCGACCACTTTGCCCTTGCGATGCGCCGCGACCGAAATACCCCCACCAAGATGGGCGGTAATCAGATTGACCTCTTCGTAATCTTTGCCTAGCCTGACGGCAATCTTTCTTGCAGTCGCCTTCGAATTAAGCGCATGAAAACTGCTCTGCCGTTTGATCTGGGGAATACCTGAATAGCGGGCATAGACACACATTTCATCAACCGTCGGAGGGTCAACCGTAAGAGCGGGGATATTTCGTTCCTTTCCCAGATTATACGCGACAATACCGCCGCACATATTGGGATGCTGGCCGAATTTTCCGCTTTTCATATCATCGATCATTGCGGGACTAATTTCATAGATTCCGCCCGGGGTAGGTTTCATATTTCCTCCCCGACTGGCGACAACATCAATCTCATCCAGTGACAGACCTTTCCGGGATAACACTCCCAGAATGGTTTGTTCCCGTAATTCATACTGATCAATGATGCTCTTGAACTGCTTGAGATTCTCCGCCGGGTGGTTTACTGACTCGGTAAACAGCATTGTTTCCGCCTTGCTCACCGCTACCTTCGTAGAGGTCGAACCAAGATTGATGATCAGAATTGTTGTTTCTTTTTCCACGTATCCCCCTCTTGAGCAATTGATGTCAGCCAGAGTTATTGTTAGTAGTCACACGTTTTTTCTCACGGACTGTCATCTCTATACGCAATTTCAGAGCCAATTCGGATAGATTCAGCAACAACAAACCATTAATTCAATAAAATTAACATGTTAATAGACTAGTCCCGTATATGAATCACCCCGGGAAGTTCCATATAATTTCAGCCAAAAAACAAAAAATGTCCTGAAAGCAAACACCTGTATGCTTTCAGGACACAAAATCCCCTTGCCGACATATTGGCTGCCAGAGTACAGAAGATGGACATTACCGGCTCTGCGACAGCTTCTCGTACAACTTTGACCTGCTGATACCCAGCAATCGTGCCGCTCTGGATTTATTGCCATGGGCTTCGGCCAGAGCCGATTGAATGGCGTCCAGTTCGATGTTCGCCAGACTCTGCCCTTTTTTCCCATCGAGCCGTTCGGAACGCCTGATATCTTCCGGAACGTCCTGAACATCTATCAAACCGCTGTCAACGTAATTCATCATTCTTTCAATGATATTTTCCAGCTCTCTGATGTTGCCGGGCCAGTTGTACTGAAGCAGCATCGCCAATGCAGCATCCGTGATGCCGTCGACGCGCCCCGTGAGCGTGCTGTTGTATTTTCTGATAAATGAATCGACAAGCACCGGTATATCCGGCTTACGTTCGCGCAGCGGCGGGATCATCAGCTCGACAACGTTGATCCTGAAATACAGATCCTCCCTGAATTTCCCCTCCTGGGCAAGCCGCTTCAGATCCTTATTGGTCGCGGAGATGATTCTGACATCCACCTTGCGGGTCTTTATGCCGCCTACCCGTTCTATTTCCTTTTCCTGAATAACCCGCAACAGTTTGCTCTGCAGTATAAGCGGCATATCTCCAATTTCATCAAGGAAAATAGTGCCGCAGTCTGCCAGCTCAAACTTGCCCGGCTTGCCCTGTTTACGTGCCCCGGTAAATGCGCCGTCCTCATAGCCAAACAGTTCCGCTTCCGCTAACTCTGCCGGTATGGCTGAACAATTGACTTTTATGAACGGCTCTTTGCGGCGATTGGAAGCGTTGTGAATGGAGTGGGCAAACAGCTCTTTGCCGGTACCGCTTTCGCCTGTGATCAGCACGGTTGAGTTGTTCCTGGCCACCTGAAGCACCTGAGATTTCAGTTTCGCGATACGCTCGTCCTGACAGACAATACTGGCAATATTATAGCTGGTGCCATTGACCTTATACAGCTCGTCCTTGTAATAGTTGAGCTGCATGTCTATCCGCTTCAGCTGTTGCATCACATCAGCCAACTGATCCAGATCCTCGTAGATTTTTACGACAAAACCCTTGGCAGTGCCTTCTTTTGTTATCGGCAAAGAGGAAATCACACACGGTTTTTGATTGATTTCCAAAACCTTTAACGGCAGCTGGTTATCAGTCATGGGAATATATCTGCTGATATTATTCCCGATGATCTGTTCCTTTGTCTCACCCATTTTTTTACAGAAACTTGCATTGGCCAGAGTGATCTGGCCATGTTCATCCAGCACCGCAACTCCTTCGTAGGCAACCTCCAGAACCGTTTCGAGCGTCATCTTCAACTCTTTGACGATTTCAAGTTCATGGGCGATCCCCTCAACATCCGTCAGGTCCTGTACAACAAAGATGACTCCGTTTATTTTTGTATTATGATAGACCGGGACCGCGGTAGCGATCAGCTTGAGGGATTTGTGTTCAATCTTGCGCGGCAGCATCCAGTCGCCGTTCACAACCGGCGAAAAATCTTTGTCCAGGGCGCCCAGACTGCTCCCGATATATGCTCCAACCTGAACCCCATCCAGGATATTCTTGGCGTATTGATTTGCCAGGGCAACGTCTCCCAGACCGTTCGTCACAACTATGCCGGCAGGAACATTCTCTATGACGCTATACAGTTCCTTGTAAAGGTATTCGGTCTGGTCCAAAATTTTGATTAGCGCACCGGCCTGGGTCGCCATACCAATCGGCTCATTCGCCATATTGACGACAAGTGTCTGACCGACAGGCGAAGTATTCACCCATTGTGACAGTTCTCCCAGATCAGTGAATATTTTATCTTCACGAAAAGAAACTACCTTGCGGAGGTAGTACGCATCGATCGCCGTATCAATACTCAGGCCGTTCAGCAGGCAGTCAAACAGATTCGAGCGCGAGAAATAACCAATCAGCTTCCCGGTGTCATCAACAACCGGAACTCCGTTTAGCTTGGAACTTCTCAGCAATTCTATCGCCTTGCGGATACTGTCTTGTGGCCGCATCTGAACATCTGTGGAAAGCATGATCTCACGAATCTGCACATAATCTCCTTAACTAAGACTATATTATCAGGGAAGAGGGTACCGCCGGACTACTAAAAAAGCAACAGAGCGTTTTCACCCTTATTGCAGATGTATATTATTGTGCTTGATATAAATAACATATAATGGTATTAAGGTACCGAAATATGTATCAATGGCGTCTATCTCTGAAGAGTTATTTAAATTCAACCAATTGGACTTGACATGAAAGAGCAAATTTCCATCCGTAATGCCATAGCATCTGATCTTGATGCCGTGGTTTCCCTGGGTCAAGTGGCATCCCAAGATAGAAAACCGGGCTTTTGGAGCAACGTCTTTGATCACTACGTACTGCGTGACAAAAATGACCGTTTTTTTCTGGTTGCGGAATCCGGCAACAGAATCGTCGGCTTTATAATCGGGGAAGTTCGCGCCTGGGAGTTTGGTTCGCCTCCGTGCGGATGGGTCTTTGCTCTGGCAGTATCGCCGGAGAAGCGCCAACTGGGTATTGGTCAACAGATGTTCGAAGAAATATCGCAGTGCCTGAAACAGGCCGGCGTTACAACGGTACGCACCATGGTCGACCGCGACGACAAGCTGTTACTGTCGTTTTTCCGCGGCCTCGGCCTCTGCTCCGGAAAATACCTCGAACTTGAAAAACAGATTGATTAAGGGCCGCCACTATGAAACTTAACAAAGCAAGTCTGTTCGCCCTCATTGCAGTACTTGAACTAGCCAGCGATACCGAGAAACAGCTTTCTGCAACCGACATCGCGCAAAAACATGGCATTTCGACCCATCACCTCGCTAAAATCATGCGCAACCTGACCTACGCCGGTCTGGTTCAGGCGGTTCGGGGCGCCGGCGGCGGGTATCGGTTTTCAGGGAATGTCAGGCGCACCACACTACTTGATGTCATTCAGCTGTTTGAAACGCTGGAGTCCGAACTGGACGTGCCGAACTGGGGTAACAATAGTGACCCGATCATCGGGGAACTGCAGAGTATTACCAGTGAAATTGACAATCTCACCAAGGCGGTTCTGGACACCATTACGCTCGCAACCGCTCTGAAAAACACCCGGATTCGCGCTGAACTGAAAGCTAACCAGGCGTCACCGGGGCGTGTAATAACTTAGTATTCCTGTTGAGTCCCATCCGCGTTAGTCAATAGCAATCAAGGATCTCCCCGTCAGAGTTTCAACAACCTCGCCGCATTGCCACCCATGATGTTTTCCACCCCGTCCGGGGGTAAATCCAGTGCGCGTATTGCATCCATGTTGCGTCTGATCTCAGGCATGCCGGGCCAGTCGCTGCCAAAGATAACCTTGTCGGTGTTTCGCGCGAGCTCCGGAAAATATGTCATCAGCTTTGCTGGGGGCAGGCCGGAAAGTTCCATATACACATTGGGATGATGCTTCGAGAGGAAAAAGGCGCGGTCATACCAGAACCCGCGACCTGAGTGAGCCATCACGAGGTTCAGATGAGGAAAATCAGTAGCAACGTCATCGAGGTGCAGTGGGTCACCGTATTTAAGGCGTGATCCTTTGAACAAGGAAGAGCCGGTGTGAATCAATACCGGAATACCCAGATCCTGCGCGGCGTTATACAGTGGGTACATCCGGATGTCATTGAGGTAGTAATGCTGATAAGTCGGATACAGCTTTACCCCGCGAAAACCTTCATCCGCAACCTTGCGGTGCAGTTCACTTCCAAGGTCGTTATGCAGATGGGGATTGAGGTCGCAGAAAGGGATCAGCCTGCTTCGTCCCCGGCAGAATTCGCGCACCTGTTCATTGGTGCAGACCCCGGTGGTGACATGGCTCAATTCGGCCAGTATACAGGCGTAATCAACCCCCTCAGTCATCAGGAGATCTTCAAAAGCCCCCGGATCATTATAGCGCTGTATGTACTCCTCGTATCCAATCGGGTGACCCTTGCGCACCCATTCGGTTACCCACGGCTGATGATACGTGTACACCCCCAGATGAACATGAAAATCAATTTTCAGCACAGGGCCTCGCTTTCGTCCCCGCATCCCCCGGGTTAAGGGGAGTACGGGGACGTCGTAAAACAGGAAAACAATTATACCCGTTCGAAGATAGTTGCAATGCCCTGCCCGACACCAATACAGAGTGATGCAATGCCATAGCGCGAACCGCGCCGTTTCATTTCATGTACCAGCGTCGCTGTAATGCGAGCGCCGGTGGAGCCAAGCGGATGACCAATGGCTATCGAACCGCCATTGACATTTACTTTTGCAGGATCAATTCCAAGCTCGCGAATACAGGGAATCGACTGAGCGGCAAACGCTTCGTTCAATTCAAAAAGATCTATATCTTCAATCTTCAGACCGGCGCGGGCAAGCACCTTCTGAATTGCCGGGATCGGACCCAGACCCATGTATGAGGGATCACAACCGACAACAGCACTTGCAACAACACGCACAAGCGGTTTATAACCAAGTCTCTTGGCAGTTTCAGCCTCCATCAGCAGCACTGCAGCGGCGCCATCATTTATGCCGCTTGAGTTACCCGCAGTTACTGTACCATCTTTTTTAAAAGCTGCGGGCAACTTGGCCAGTTGCTCCATTGTAACGTCACCACGTGGAAACTCGTCACGGTCAACAATTATCGGATCTCCCTTTTTTTGCGGCAGCACAACCGGTACTATCTCATCCTTAAACTTGCCTGCTGCATCGGCAGCAGCCCATTTATGCTGAGTCGCCAACGCAAATTCATCCTGCTCAAGACGGGTAAGACCATACCGTACAGCAACATTTTCGGCTGTCTCGCCCATGCCTTCTTTTGCATATGGTTCGGTCATCTTTGGGTTGGTAAAACGCCAGCCAATTACGGTATCAAATACTTTTATGTCACGAGAGAAAGCGGAATCGGATTTGGCCATGACAAAAGGTGCACGGGTCATAGACTCGGTTCCGCCTGCAATCAGAACGTCCCCCTCCCCAACTTTTATTGCCTGGGCCGCGCTGTTGACAGCATTTAGACCGGAAGCACAGAGACGGTTTATTGTCTGACCGGCGACCGAATATGGCAGACCTGCCAGCAAGGCGGCCATGCGGCCGACATTTCGGTTGTCTTCGCCAGCCCCGTTTGTGCAGCCCAGCACCACATCCTCGATCAGGTTCGGATCGAGATTGTTGCGCTTGACCAGTTCGGAAATACAGAGTGCCGCAAGATCGTCGGAACGGACACCTTTTAACGCTCCGCCGAATTTGCCGACCGGCGTTCTTACTGCATCGATAATTACTGCTTCACGCATTGGAACCTCCATGGTTTTTAAGTAATCTGGTTATTGTTAAATGTACTGTCCGCCGTCGACCTTGATGCATTCACCGGTAATGTGGCGTGATTTATTGGTGCAGAGGAAGGTAACCAGCCACGCAACTTCTTCCGGCTGCCCCATGCGACCCAGGACGATATCGGCTATCGATTTCTACTTTACGTCTTCCGGCAGCGCGGCCATCATCTCCGTTTCAATCAGGCCGGGAGCGATAGCATTGCAGTTGACGTTGGATTTGGCAAGTTCGCGGGCAAGAGCCTTGGTAAGGCCGATAATACCGGCTTTCGCGGCGGAGTAGTTCGTCTGGCCGAACTTGCCACGCATGCCGTTGATGGAGGTAACGTTAACGATCTTGCCGCTGTTTTGCTCCTTCATCAGAGGCGCAACAGCGCGACAGTAGTTGAAATACCCCTTCAGGTTGATGGCGAGACAGTCGTCCCACTGCTCCTCGGTCATTTTCCAGATAACCGCGTCGCGGTTGACACCGGCATTATTTACCAGAATGTCTACACTGCCGAATTCAGCGACAACCTTGTCCACCATCGCCTGGGCGTCATTGAAATTAGCAACATCAGCCTGAACCGCAATGGCTCGTTGCCCCATTTTCTCGATCTCAGCGCAAATCGCATTGGCTTCTTCACTGTGCTTGCGGTAGTTGATCGCTACGTTCGCGCCGTTTTTTGCCAAATCAAGCGCAATAGCACTCCCTATTCCCAGACTGGCACCAGTTACAATTGCATTTTTCCCCTTAAGTTCCATTTTTTCCCCCTTTTTTTTGATGTTGCTTGGTTTGGATTGATATTCACGGATGTACTGCTTTGGTGCAACTACATTATATTTTCTTTTCCCTTCGCGTTCTTTGCATATTAGCTGTGCTAATTGCCGTTATCAGGTAATCAAAGGGAGGTTGAAGAGGTCCACCCTCACCGATTGGACACATCGCCGAGGGCAAATCCGGCAATGATGGTTTTCTGGATATTGCTGGTCCCTTCTACGGTGCGAAGGGACATTGAGTCTCGCAAAAACCGCTCGGCCGGGTATTCCGTCGAGAAACCGTAGCTGCCAAAGATCTTCATCGTGT
>JAQTZV010000040.1 GCA_028687585.1 Desulfuromonadaceae bacterium
CCTTGTACTCAGCCTGACCTTTACCAGCCAGAACTTTCGTTATCGCAGCGGTTAATGTCGTTTTGCCATGGTCAACGTGACCGATAGTGCCGATGTTTACATGAGTTTTATTACGTAAAAATTTTGCTTTTGCCATGAGAAAGGCCCTCCTGAGTTACGGATTTGAGTTAAATTAACCCTTTACTTTTGCAACTATTTCTTCAGCAACTGATTTCGGAACCGGCTCATAATGATCAAATGTCATTGCATAGGTAGCACGACCCTGCGTCGCAGAACGTAAATCTGTCGAGTAGCCAAACATTTGTGCGAGAGGAACCATGGAACTGATAACCTGTGCCCCTGCACGAGAATCCATGCCCATGATGCGACCGCGCTTTGAATTAAGATCTCCAATTACATCGCCCATATATTCTTCAGGGACAACAACTTCAACCGACATGATTGGCTCAAGAATGATTGGGCTTGCTTTGGAGCAACCCTCTTTAAATCCCATAGAACCGGCAATCTTAAACGCCATTTCCGATGAGTCAACCTCGTGGTACGAACCATCAATCAATGTTACTTTAATATCAACGACAGGGAAACCGGCGAGTACGCCATTGTCGAGCGCCTCCTTAATACCCTTGTCAACGGCAGGTATATATTCGCGAGGAACGACACCACCCTTAATTGCATCTACAAATTCATACCCAAGACCGGCTTCTTGTGGCTCGACCTCAAGCCACACGTGACCATATTGACCACGACCACCTGACTGGCGAACAAACTTGCCTTCAACCTTAACTTTCTTGGTTATTGTCTCACGGTACGCAACCTGTGGCTTACCGACATTTGCTTCAACTTTAAACTCGCGCATTAATCGGTCAACAATAATTTCAAGGTGGAGTTCACCCATACCCGAAATAATAGTCTGGCCGGTTTCTTCATCCGTTTTAACACGGAAAGAAGGGTCTTCACTGGCTAGTTTTTGCAAACCAAACCCGAGTTTTTCCTGCTCTGCTTTGGTTTTTGGTTCAATTGCAATGGAGATAACCGGTTCAGGAAACTCAATAGACTCCAAAATTACCGCTTTATCTTCATCACAGAGAGTGTCACCAGTGGTAGTATACTTGAGACCAACGGCAGCCGCGATATCTCCGGCGTATACCTCTTTAACTTCTTCACGCTTATTAGCATGCATTTTAAGGATACGACCAATGCGCTCTCGCTTGCCTTTTGTAGAGTTGTAAATATACGAGCCAGCCTGCACGACACCGGAATATACTCGGAAGAAAGTCAATTGCCCAACAAATGGGTCAGTCATTATTTTAAACCCGAGGGCTGAAAACGGTTCAGTATCAGATGCGTAGCGCTCAATTTCAAGCCCTTTGTCTGTATCAATTCCTTTAACAGGAGGAATATCCATTGGGGAAGGCATGTAATCAACAACAGCATCGAGAAGATTCTGTACGCCTTTATTTTTAAACGAAGAGCCACATATAACCGGGCAGAATTTGATTCCAATGGTACAGGCACGAATTGAAGCCTTTATTTCAGCCTCACTCAGCTCCACTCCAGAGAGATACTTCTCCATAAGGGCGTCGTCGTGACTAGACACCTCTTCGATCATTTTTTCGCGATATTCAAGAGCTTCATCAAGCAGATCAGCAGGAATTTCTTCTGTACGATAGGTAGCACCAAGTGTCTCATCATCCCACAAAATTGCTTTCATTGTTACAAGGTCAATAATCCCCTTGAAGTTTTCTTCTTTGCCGATCGGCAACTGAATAGGAAGCGGATTTGCCTTTAGACGGTCCTTGATCATCGAGACGCCACGAAAAAAATCTGCCCCAACACGATCCATCTTATTTATAAAAGCAATTCGAGGAACGCCGTATTTATCAGCCTGGCGCCAAACAGTTTCAGACTGAGGCTCAACGCCGCCTACGGAACAAAATACCGCTACAGCACCGTCAAGCACGCGCAAAGAACGCTCAACTTCAATTGTAAAATCAACATGGCCAGGTGTATCAATAATGTTAATGCGGTGATCATTCCAGATACAGGTAGTTGCAGCTGACGTGATGGTAATACCACGCTCCTGCTCCTGCTCCATCCAGTCCATTGTAGCGGTACCTTCGTGAACTTCACCAATTTTATGCGATACGCCGGTGTAATAAAGAATACGCTCGGTAGTAGTCGTTTTTCCTGCATCAATGTGAGCCATGATGCCAATATTTCTGTATTTATCAAGTGGTGCTAAGCGGGGCACTGAATCCTCCGAAAACTAATTAAGTACTAACTACCAGCGATAATGGGCGAAGGCACGATTTGCTTCGGCCATTTTGTGAACATCTTCACGTTTCTTTACTGCAGAACCGCGATTATTAAAAGCATCCAGAATTTCACCGGCCAACTTGTCTTTCATAGTTTTCTCACTACGCGCGGTTGAATACTTAATCAGCCAACGCATTGCAAGAGACATGCGACGCTCAGGACGCACTTCGATCGGGACCTGATAGGTGGAACCACCAACACGGCGGGACTTAACCTCCAGCGTCGGTTTGATGTTGTCGAGGCTCTTTTTAAGCACCTTTACCGCTTCGTCATTTGCACGCTGGGCAACAAGCTCAAGTGCACCATACATTATAGACTCTGCAACGCTTTTTTTACCTGCCAGCATAAGTGTATTAATGAGCTTGGCAACGACTTTGTCGTTAAACTTCGGATCTGGCAGAATGATTCTTTTAGGTACTTCTCTTCTTCTCGGCATATATTTCCCCTCAGATAAACAGGTTCAGTATTATTTTGGACGCTTTGCGCCATACTTGGAACGACTCTGCAGACGGCCTTTTACTCCGACCGAATCAAGCGTACCACGCACTATGTGATAACGGACACCAGGAAGGTCTTTAACCCTGCCACCGCGAATAAGGACAACAGAGTGTTCCTGAAGGTTGTGCCCAACGCCAGGAATATACGATGTCACTTCAAGCCCATTCGTAAGACGTACCCTTGCAACCTTACGGAGAGCAGAGTTCGGCTTCTTAGGCGTCGTTGTATAGACTCTCGTACAAACACCACGCTTCTGCGGACAGCACTTCAAAGCAGGGGCTGTTGATTTATCTTTTTTACTTTCTCTTCCTGACCTGATCAGCTGGTTAATTGTTGGCATAGTCGTCAAATTCTCCAGATACAAAAATATCAAAACGCTCCGGGCAGGAGCGAATCCGCAAACTAACAAAAGATACGAATCTTTGTCAATCTTTTTTATTGGGACGTCTGTATTTAATTTTGAGATGCATTAATAAAATGCGAGTTTTGGTACTACTGATAATGCCGGTTGCATGAATTACTTACTTGTAATTTTACTGGACGCTCTGATGATTTTCGGATGGGAATGGAATAGTTGTAGGGTCGGAATTTCACCGACATCTCCATTCAGATCAGTAGCGCTTGTTACTCCTCTATCGCGAGGAACTGAACTTTTACTCTTTTTCAAGATCGAATGTCAATATAAAAATTACTTTCTTCATATTTTTTTGAATTTTAAAACTACTCTTTATAAAATATCTGTCCATTAATGTGTTTAATACGGCGGCTATATTCATTTTTCCAGTTCGTCCTTCAATCAAACACTTGCACCAGCACTAGCTTTAAACTGGTCGGAACTGTTTATCAGGTAAAATGGATATTATCATACCGCCCAAAATACAAAGTGCCCCGACGTAACCATAAACGCCAAGTGACTCATTCAACACCAGCCAGGCATATAGAGCAGCAAAAACCGGTTCAGTACAAAATATAAGTGCCGTATTGGTATGGCTGATATAGCGCTGCATTGATGTCTGAACAAGAAATGCAAAAACAGTTGCAACAATCGAACAGATCAGAAGCGGAACCAGTAAACGCGGATACCATACAAAGACCTCTTCCCCCCGTACAAGCGCACCGGCGTGGCTTAGCAAGGCAACGATCCCCAGCTGAACAACCGTTAGCCAATAGAAGTCACTCCGCTGAACAAACTCTCCGGTGCAGATCAAATGCAGCGACACACATACGGCGCAGAGTGCGGCCAGCAGATCTCCTTTATTAAGATCCCAGGACCCATTACCGCACAGCAATAGTAATCCAGCCACAGATAACACGACAGCAAACTTCACAGATGCAGATAACCGCTGCTTCAGAACAAGCGCTGCGAAAATTGGAACCATGACCACATTTAACCCTGTGAGAAAGCCGGCATTTGAAGCTGTTGTATACACAAGGGCAACAGTTTGAAAGGCGTACGCGCCAAAGAGAAATACACCCATGACTACCCCTTTGAGAACGGTTGCGCCGTCAAGTTTTTCTCCTTTATAAATTCCGATGGGAAGTATCAGTGCAAAAGCCAGAATAAAGCGCTGTGCAAGAAAGACGAAGACGTCAACACTTTCAACTGCCTGTTTGACAACGGTAAAAGTGACGCCCCAAAAGAATGTTGTCGTTAGAAGCAGTATTGCGGCCCGGTAGCGGTTCATTTCAGCTCTCTCATGGCCATACGTTTGGTCGAACCATATGACACGTCCTTTGTACTCACTTTTGTGCTTTTGTGACAAGACTAATGTCTTCCTTTTACTCCAGACTATAGTTTTTTTATTGACAATCAAACTCCTGTATATATAAAACTCCACCATTGACATGTTATTAAATGGTTAAACGACATCAAAAAAAGGAGAAGCCCACATGAAATTCCTACGTTTTCTCTCTGCTACTGCACTACTTGTTGCGTCATTGTCTGTAACTGCCTTCGCAGCCCCTAAGAGCATCAAAGTCGCCACTGACGCAACATGGCCGCCAATGGAAATGGTTGATGCCAACAAGCAGATCGTCGGCTATGATATTGACTTCCTCAACGCAGTCGCTAAAGAAGCAGGCGTGACCGTTGAATTTAAAAATACCGCCTGGGACGGCATCTTCGCCGGACTTGACTCAGGTCAGTACGATGCAATTATTTCTTCAGTCACCATCACCGATGAGCGGAAAGCAAAATATGACTTCACCGACGCCTATACCAGCATCGGCCAGATACTCGTTGTACCAAAAACAGATAAAACTTCAAAAACTATTGCAAATCTGAAAGGCAAAAAGGTCGGTTCTCAAATTGGCACGACTGCAACAATGGAAATCAAGAAGGTTGCCGGCGTAGAATCAAAAACCTATGACGAAATCGGCCTGGCTTTTGAGGACATGGCTGCCGGTCGTATTTCCGGTGTTGTCTGCGATGAACCGGTTGCCGCCCACTTTGCCCTTAAGAAAAAAGAGTACAATGAGAAGTTTAAAATCGTCGGCAAGCCATTCACCAAAGAGGGTTACGGAATTGTCGTAAAAAAAGGCAACAAAGAACTGGTGGACCTCCTCAATAAAGGGATCAAGTCCGTGAAAGCGAAGAAACTTGATACCAAAATCCACACCAAATGGGTTAAGTAACCAAACGTGCATGGCGGGAGTGGCACTCAGCCCACCCGCCCTGCAACCCATGTTATGTCAGACAATCAATCCACACAAACAGCAGTTGCCGTAGGCGACGGCGCTGCCATACCGCACAAAAGTGATGCCGGTCTCTTTACCGCCTGGCGTATCGCCTTTTTCGGTTCAATCATACTCTGCCTTTTTCTGGCCTTCGGTAGACCGGACCAGTACATGGCAATTTTTTTGTTCGTCCCGGAAGGGATTGTCATAACCTTTAAGGTCACCGTCGGTGCCATCCTTCTGGCAATTGTCTTTGGAATGATTGCCGGCCTGGGAAGGATATCTGCTAATCGCTTTATCAACGGAGCCGCATCGTTGTATGTGGAAGTAATTCGCGGCATACCGCTGTTGGTTCAGCTCTTTTACATCTACTATGCGCTCGGCCGGTTTATAAAAATCCCTGCAATTTTAAGTGCCATAATCGCCATGGCGTTCTGTTACGGCGCCTACATGGCTGAGATATTTCGGGCCGGCATTCAGTCCATACACAAGGGACAGATGGAAGCAGCGCTGTCACTCGGCATGTCACGCAGACAGGCCATGCGCGAGGTAATCCTCCCTCAGGCTTTCAAAATAGTGCTACCACCGATCGGTAACGAATTTATCGCGCTGCTGAAGGACTCGTCGCTGGTTTCGATCCTGGCTGTATCCGACCTGTTGCGTCGTGGTCGTGAATACGCCTCCGAAACATTCAACTATTTTGAGACCTACACCGTCATTGCATTGATCTATCTGATTATGACGCTTTTCTTTTCCAAGCTGATCAGCATTATGGAGGAGAAACTTAATGATGGCCGTTAGTCCTCCCATGATAGAAGTTTGCGGGGTATCCAAGTTCTACGGCATCTTTCAGGCATTAAACGACATCTCTTTTACCGTCAGTGACGGCGAAAAGGTCGTCATCATCGGCCCGAGCGGCTCGGGAAAAAGCACCATCCTGCGTTCGATCAACTGCCTTGAGACCATAGATAGCGGCCGGATCACCGTCAGCGGAAAAGACATCAGCCTGCCGCAGACAGATATCTGCAAAATCAGGGAGGAGGTCGGAATGGTCTTCCAGTCCTTCAACCTTTTCCCTCATAAAACGGTACTCGAAAACCTGACTCTGGCCCAGACCGTCGTCCGTAAACGGAGTAAAAAAGAAGCCGAAGAAATCGCTATGGAACTGCTGCACAAAGTGAACATCGCAGAAAAAGCTGATGCCTTTCCGGCAAAACTCTCCGGCGGCCAACAGCAGCGCGTTGCAATTGCGCGCTCGCTGGCGATGAATCCAAAAGCGATCCTCTTTGATGAGCCAACATCGGCACTGGACCCGGAGATGATTGGCGAGGTTTTAGACGTCATGAAAACGCTTGCTCGTGAAGGAATGACGATGGTTGTCGTTACCCACGAAATGGGCTTTGCGCGTGAGGTTGGAGATCGGGTTATTTTTATGGATCATGGCAGGATCGTCGAAGAAGGTACTCCGGAGCACTTTTTTACCAATCCGAATCACGAACGGGCAAAACTGTTCTTAAGTCAGATTCTTTAACTCTTGCACTTGGCAGGAGTAATTAACCAGACAGGACACCACACACAGGAGGTAGTACATGAAAAGCAGTAAAGTTATGACAGCGCTCGTAACATTGGGCCTCGCCGCAGCAGCAACTCCGGCAATGGCGTTGGAAAATCAGTTCAGTGGGTCGTTCACATCGTATTATGACCTCTCGAACTACAGCGCCGCAGGTGGAACGCCTGTAAAAGATGCACCGACAGAGAACTACTTTGTACAGCGCGTTCGCCTCGGCTATACCGCCAAGGCAACTGAAGATGTCAAACTGGTAACCAAATTTGAGTTCGACTACGGCTGGTACGGCAACAGTTCCTATGGCGCTGGAGGTCGTAATCAGGGCGGGGCTATTGGAGCTGACAGCGTTCAGATGGAAACTAAGAACCTCTATCTTGACCTCAATGCTGTAAAGGGTCTGAATGCAAAGATTGGTATGCAGGGCAACACTGACGCTTTTAAAGGTGTCATTTTCGATGCTGATATGGCTGGGATTCTGCTTTCTCATGAGTATTCTAACGCAGGTGTCTCAGCGGGCTTCTTCCGTTTTGGCGACTCAACAAACTCAAGTACTTGGGCAGGTATTGATAAAATCGGTAAATATACCTACGATATGTTCACTCTTGATGGCAAATTCAACATAAACAAAGACATAAAAGTAGGGGCCGCGTATTATTACATTGCTGACAATCGCGATAATGGCTCTACCACAACTACTATAACGACCCCTACAGGTGGCCCACTTTCGCCAATTGGTCAATTGTCTGATGGTACATTAGTCTATAACCCCCTCACTACTTTCTCGACAACGACTACAACAACTCCAAATCCTAGAAACGACACAAAAGTTCACACTCTCGGCCTGAATGCTGAAGCTGCCGTTGGACCGTTAACACTAACTGGATTTGTTCTTGGCCAGTTTGGGGACTATAATGCATCGAAAGACGCAGATGGCTACGCGTTCAACCTTGGTGCAAAAATGCCTCTGGGTGGTGGCACAGGACGTACTGAGTTCCTCTATGCGTCCGGTGGAAACGATGGTAAATCCCTCTATGTTCCCCAATCACCAATTGGCTCGGAAGGCGGTGGTTTCTACGACAACGAAATGATCCTTCTCAGCCGTGATAAAAATGCTTTCACGATCGACAACGCGATTGTCTACGACGCAAACAACAACAACCAGGGCGTCATCTTTGCTTCAGCCGGTTATGACTACCCCTTCACACCAAAACTGTCCGGTAGTGCTAATCTCGGCCTTGGTTGGGTTGCCAAAGATTTGGCAAATCATGATAGCAAATACCTCGGCACTGAATTAAACTGCGAAGTTAATTACAAACTTATACCTTCAGTAACTCTTGGCGCTCGTGCCGGTTACGTTGTTCTGGGCGATTATTTCAAAACAGCTGCTGGTTCTCCTGACGACCCATACGACGTCAAGCTGATCGCTAAGTTCGCTTTCTAGTCCTGCAACCAAAGACCTACGAGATTTCCACAATCTCGGAGGTCTGACTTTTTTGTGACTGCACCACACCCCACGAACAAAGGAGACGCACATGAGCTTTAAAAAGATTTCCGCACTGTTGTTGACCGCAGCGTTTGCACTGACCGTAACGGCCGGCTGCAAGAAGAAAGAAGAGGCACCGAAGGCTGAGGCACCGAAAGCTGCCGCAGACACCATCAAAATTGGCTTCCTCGGCGCACTGACCGGCGACACGTTGCCATGTTCGGCAAACCGACCCTGGAAGGGATGAAGATGGCTGCTGACGACATCAATGCTGCCGGCGGCATTCTGGGCAAAAAGATTGAAATCGTAGAAGCAGATAACCGCGGCGACAAGCAGGAAGGCGCTTCCGTTACCCAGAAACTTATCAGCCGCGACAACGTCATTGCCATCGTAGGCGACCCTACCACCGGTATTACCAAGGTTGCCGCTCCGATCGCCCAGAAAGCCGGTGTTCTTCTCATTTCCGCGGGTGCTACCGGTCCCGGCGTTGTTGAAAACGGTGATTTCATCTTCCGCAACACACTGCTCGACAGCGTTGCTATTCCGGCCTGTATCGACTACTTCGCCAACGATCTCAAATATAAAAAAGTCGCTATTATCACCTCTGATAACAACGACTACAGTGTAGGTTTCTCCCAGACATTCCGCGATGCCGCCAAAGGCAAAGGCATTACCATAGTAGCCGACGAAAAAATCAAAGACGGAGACAAGGACTTCAGCGGCCAGATTACCAATATCAAAGCCAAGAAGCCTGATGTCATCTTCTTCTCCGGCTACTACACTGAAGGCGCACTGATCATGAAAGAAGCCCGCAAACAGGGCGTTAAAGCCAATATGTTCGGCGGCGACGGACTCTTCTCCCCTGAATTCATCAAACTGGGTGGCTCCGCCGTTGAGGGTTCTATGTCGGCTCTCGGTTTTTCTCCAGAGCAGGCTTCCCCTGAAACAGCAAAATTCATCGAAGCATTTTCGAAGAAATTTGCCGGCCAGGTTCCCGGTCTGTTTGAAGCGCAGGGTTATGACGGCGTCACGATGATCGCCGACGCCATCAAACGCGCCAACAGCGTCGACCCGAAAGTATTCAAAGATGCCATGGCTGCAACAAAGAACTTCCAGGGTGTATCCGGTACAATCACCATCCGCCCCGGCCGCGAGCCGATCAAAACTCCGCTCTGCCTGTTGGCTGTCAAGGATGGCAAATTTGCACTGAAAGCTAAAGTACCGGTAAAGATGGACTAGACTCTTTTTGGCTTACTTAGTAAAACGTAAAACGCCGTGCATCCATATCCAGGTTGCACGGCTTTTTTATGTTCATCCAGAAAATGCAGTTTCACGGGACGATACAACGAGTTTATTCTTTCAGTACTAAATCGCCTCCCGTCCCCGCTCGTTTGTCCGGATTTTCACAATATCATCAACTGTCGACACAAATATTTTCCCATCGCCGGTGTTGCCGGTATGAGCGTATTTTTGAATCACATTGACGACTTCATCGACCATTTCATCCGCGACAACAACTTCAAGTTGAATACGCGGAACAAATTCGACCATTTCGTAGACGATGGTATCTGCTGAATTTCTTGTCCTGCTTTTGCCGAACCCCTTGATTTCCAATATTGTCACTCCCGGCAATCCTTCGATTTCGTGAAGTTCTTCTGCCACTTCCAATAATTTCGACGGTCTGATAATCGCTTTTATCTCTTTCATGTCTGACTCCCTGTCTTTTCGTTGAGTATGCTCCAGGAGGCTACATCTCTTCTTCGACTCCTCTCTTTTCAAACCATTTCAAACCATTTCAAACCAGCTGTAGTCGTCTACGCGTTCCAACAGTATCCGGAGCATTTGAGGAGTTCATTCAGCCCCTCCCAATGGTCTAAATTTCCTTGCCATTCAAAATTACTCTCAGTGATCTGATGCCTTCGGTAAAACTGGTAGTGCCATACATTCCCGGACGCATCTTTCCCGGCTTTGTGCTGTATATTGGTTCTACCACCAGGCTGTTGCGATCTCCCTCATTCAGGGTTAATTCTCTCGCAATGGCAATCTCGTCATCGGGAAGTGCAACGACCACCTTGTGTAGACCTGCCTTCAGACGCAGACTTTTGCCGAATCGGTATCTGATCCCATCACCGGCTTCAGGGTCCATAACTCCCCTTGATTCACTGCGTTCACTTTGCAAACGCCCATTCAACTGCGCTGCCTGACCGTCAACATTCAATACAAGCTTGTATGCAGCGGTTCCATGAGAACGCTGCAGGTTGATCGGACATTCGAATTCACTGTGGGTTTTAAGGCTGGCAGAAATAGTCAAATCAGCATGCCCTGCCGGAATACTTGAATTCGGGCTTATCTCTGAAAAGACGTCAGTGCGACTGTTCATCATTGCCTGTTTGCTCAGACTGGTTGCACAACCTGCCAGTAGCATGCTGATGATCGTAATGGTATAGATTGCTGTCATCCTTTTCATTTCCATTCTCCTTTTCAATTCGTTGAGGATGCACCAGGAGGTTACATCTCTTCTTCGACTCTTCTCTTTTCAAACCAGCTGTACACCGATGGGATAATCAATAACGTCAGCAGGGTTGACGTAACCAACCCACCAACAACAACTGTTGCGAGCGGCTTCTGTATTTCAGACCCTGCCCCGCCGACAAACAGCATCGGAATTAAACTGAAAATTGAAATTGAAGCGGTCATCAATACCGGGCGCAACCTGTCGAGACTCCCCTTCCTGATCGCCTCCTGCAGCTCAAATCCTTCTTCTCGCAGTTGCGAGATACGCGACACCAATACCAATCCGTTCAGCACGGCAACGCCGAACAGGACCACGAACCCGACTGACGCGGGCACAGACAGATACTGCCCTGACAGGAAAAGGGCAAAAACACCGCCGATCAAGGCAAACGGCAGGTTCGAAATAACCAGCAGCGCAAGACGAATTGAGCGGAACGTTGTATAAAGCAACAGAAGAATCAAGGCAATAGCTGCCGGACCGATGATCATCAGCTTGCTCATGGCGCGCTGCTGGTTTTCGAACTGACCGCCCCAAGTAAGATAATAACCGGGAGGAAGCTTGACCTTTTCCCCTATCTTCTGTTTGGCTTCAGCAACAAAACTGCCGATATCCCTGCCACTGACGTTCATCTCGACGCCGATTCTGCGAATGCCGTCCTGTCGGCTGATCTGCACCGGCCCTTCTATCATTTTCACTTCCGCCAGCTGATCGAGTGGCACGTTGATGCCGGTTTTTGTGGTGATCAGCAGATTTTTGATCGCTTCAAGTGAGTTGCGTTTTTCTTCCGGCAGACGCACCGTAATGTCGAAATTCCGATTCTGCTCGTAGAGTTGTGAGGCAGACTTCCCGGCTACCGCGATTTCAATGACCTTCTGCACATCGCTGATGTTCAGGCCATAGCGGGCGATCCTGGTCCGGTCGATGTTGACGGTAAGATAGGGCTGACCGTCAACTTTTTCCGCGTTGAGGTCCGTCCCGCCACGAACGGTGGAAAGCACTTTGGCTATCTCGGTCGCTTTTTGACTGAGCACGTCGATATCTTCGCCAAACAGTTTGACTATCAGTTGGGCACGGGTTCCGGCGACCAGTTCGTCAATACGGCACTGGATCGGCTGGCTGAAACCGAAACTGATCCCCGCTATCGTTTCCAGCGATGTGCGCATTTCGTTAACCAGATCTTCCTTGGATATATCCCGTTTCCATTGATTCTCCGGCTTAAAAATCCCTACATAGCCGGTCTTGTCCGGTCCTCTGGTGTCCATGGCAATGCCGGTCTGGCCGGTTCGCCCTACAATGACACCCAACTCGTCGAATTTTTTCAGCGTTGCCGCCGCCTGCTGGTTCACTTCCATCGCCTTTGCCAGAGAAACGCCGGGCAGCATGGCAATATCCATATCAAACGATCCTTCGTCCATCGCGGGGATAAACTCGGTGCCGAGCTTTGTCACCAGAAAAAGGGACGCTATAAGAAAGGCACCGGCGATACTCAAAATTACTTTTTTCTGGTTCATTGCATAGCCGAGAAGCGGCAGATACCACTTCGTTGCATACTTCATGATAAAACTTTCTTTTTCCGGATGCGGTTTCAGAAAGAGGATGCAGAGTACCGGAATGACAAAGATGGAGAGGAACAGCGATGCCAGCAATGCAATGGCAACGGTAATCGCCAGTGGTCCGAACATCTTTCCTTCGATCCCTTCCAGCGACAGGATCGGAATAAAGGTGATGGCGATAATCAGTTCGCCGAAGATACTCGGCTTTCTGACTTCCATGACCGCCTTCAACACCGTAAACAATATAGGGTGTTTCCCCCCTTCTGCGCTCAGGTGGCGTTGGACGTTTTCGACCTGGATTATGGTCGTGTCAATTATCATGCCGATGGAAATAGCCAGACCGCCGAGGGACATCAGGTTGGCACTGATGCCGACCAATTTCATGACAATGAAAGTTGCAAAGAGTGACAACGGCAGGGCTATCAGCACCACCAGACTCCCCCGGATGCTGTTCAGCAGCAGATAGAGCACAATCAGAACAAAAATGGAACCTTCGAGGAGCGCCCTGTTTACCGTGCCGACACTCGCGTTCACAATATCGCTGCGGTCGTAGTAGGGAACAATTTTGATACCGTCCGGCAGCATATTGTTGCTGTTGATTTCCTTGACCTTTTCCTTTACCCGGCGCACAACATCGCGGCTGTTTTCGCCGCGCAGCATCATGGTGATGCCGCCGACACATTCTTCGCCGTTCTTCATCGACGCGCCCATGCGCACCGCTTCGCCGACCTTTACCTGGGCCACATCCCGGATATAGGTCGGCGTGCCCCCCTGGGATTTCAGAACAATCGTTTCAATGTCGCTGATATCCTTGATCAAGCCGACACCGCGAACAATATACTGATCCGTACCTCGTTCGAGCACATTGCCGCCGACATTTTCGTTGTTACTGCCGATGGCCGAGTAGACATCGTCTACCGTCACCGCATGTTTTACCAGCTTCTCCGGTGATACGATGACCTGGTACTGTTTGAAATAGCCGCCATAGGAATTGATCTCATTCACCCCTGCAACACTTTTCAGCTGCGGGGTGACGATCCACTCCTGAAGCGTACGCAGGTTTGTCAGGTAGGCGATTTTCTGCTGCGGATCATCCGGCATCTTCCCTTCAAGTGTGTACTGATACACCTCCCCCATGGCCGTACCGATCGGCCCCATGGCCACTGCAACACCTTTTGGAACTTTCTCCTTCGCTTCGGCAAGACGCTCGAATACTAGCTGCCGGGCGAAATAGATATCAACGCTGTCTTTGAAAACGATCGTGACTATTGACAGACCGAATTTCGTGACCGAACGCATCTGTTCGATGTCCGGCAGGCCACGCATGGCCATCTCGATCGGGTAGGTAACATTCCTCTCGATTTCGATTGCGGACAGTCCATCCGCGTGACTGATAACCTCGACCTGGATATTTGTTACATCAGGATATGCGTCAATCGGCAATTTCAGGTAGGAATACGCCCCGAAGGCGACAATGAGAAGGGAGAGAAAGACCACCATTCCCTTCTGCTTCAGTGAATATGCGATTATTTTTTCTAACATTGGTTGCCATCTCCCGTGAGCTCAGCGTTTTAATGGTTATGCCCTTCAAGTTCACCCTTCTTCTGCTCTGCCTTGAGCATGAACGACCCCTTGATGGCATAACGCTCGCCCTCCTTCAGGCCGGAGACGATCTCAACCATACCGTGTGCAGCACGTCCCGCTTCAACCGGGCGTACCTTGAATTCAGTACCATTGTCAGTGACGAACAGAACCTTCTTCCCTTCCAGCTCCTGCAATGCATCTTCGGGAACAGCCAGCACCGGCGGCGCATCACCCTTCAGGGCCAGTTCGGCGGTGGCGAACATCTCAGGCTTCAGCATGCGACCGGGATTGGCAACTTCGATCCGCGCTTTGACCGTGCGGGTGGCCTGATCCACTGCATCGGCAATATGATTGATTCGTCCCCGGAATTTAAGATTAGGATATGCGCCGATGATGACGATGGCATTCTGTCCTTTACTGATTTTGGCAAGATCATTTTCATTGATGTCAACCATCACCCAGACCGAAGAGAGGTCCGCTACTGTGTAGAGGCTTTTTGACGGATCAGAGAGTTCACCCACGATTGCATGCTTCTCGGTTATAACGCCGCTGATCGGGGAGCGGACCGGGAGCAGCGGTTTTTTGCGATTTGAGCCTTCAAGTTCTGCCATGGGTACACCGTAGAGTGACAGGCGCTCTTCGTCAGTGTGCAGCTCGGCCTCAGCACTCTTGAAGTCGGTCTCCGCCAGAAGAATGTCCTTACGGGCTGCGATCTTCTTCTCCACCAGACCCTTGATCCGATCCATATTGGACTGGGCCAGTCCCAGCTTCGTTTTTGACTGATGATAGCGACCCAGGGCTTCGCCCAGCTCGACGCTGTCCAGGGTCGCCAAAGACTGCCCGGCGGAAACACTGTCACCCAGGGAGGCTATTACGGCAACGATCTTGCCGGAGATGCGCGGTGAAACATGGGCAATCCTGTCGGCATTCGCTTCCACCTTGCCGGTAGCGTTGATGACGCCGCCGAGACGCTGCTTTTTCGCCGGAGCGATAACGACGCCGTTCTGCTTCTGCACCTCGGCCGTCATCTTTATGCCGCCTTCCTCTCCGTGCTCGTCATGCCCCTCATGGCCACCTTTCTCGTCCTTGTGCTCTTCGCCTTCTTTTTCATCTTTATGGCCTGCCTCTGTATGCTCAACGGCTTTTTCATCTTTGTGTCCGACTTCAATTTTTTCGGCGTGCTCCTCACCACCGCTTTTGCTGTTGATAGAACGATAGAGAAAGCCGCCCCCCAGGGCAACCACCAGGATAATTACGATAATGATTATTTTTTTGTTCACTTACCACCTCCGGTCAGTTCTGATGCCACTGCTGTTTCAAGTTTTGTAAAGGCCTGGCGCCTGCTCTGCTGTGCAGCCAGATAACCGTCATTGACTTCAAAAAATTTCTTCTGCTCGTCGACCACCGAAAGAATCCCCACTTCACCAAGTCGGTAGGCTTCCTGCGTCAGCTTCAGGTTCTCGGCCGATTGCAGAATGATCCCCTGCTCAAAAAGGGCAAGGATCTTTTCTGATGATGAAAGTCCTGCATACGCAGATTCGACTTCTATGGTAACGACCCGTTCCAATGCCAGGTGGTACGATCCGGCGGCATCCTGGCGCGCCTGAGCGGCAGCTTTCCCGCCACTGTTACGATCAAACAGCGGAATCGGCAGAGACAGCCGCAACCCCAGTTGCGTGTCGTTACCGACAGATGACATGCCGCCCAATTCGGTGGCACTCCTCTGCCACTGTACGAAGAGTCCGGCGCTGAGATTGGGCTGCGCTTCTGCAGTCGCCAGACGGGTTTCAGCTGCGGCCCGGTCACGTTCACGCAGCAATGCCAGGAGATCAGGACGTGTGGAAAGCGCCTGCGTTACCAGATTTTCTCTGCTTTGAGAAAGTTTCGCCGGTGATGGCAAATCGACAACCACGACCTCTGATTCTTTCAAGCCGCACAATGATGCGATTTTGATGCGCAGAGGAATCCGCTCACGTTCAATTTCCAGGAGACGGCTTTCTGCCCGTGCCAGTTCAACCTTCGTAATATTGAGATCCAGTTCGGGGATATCTCCAGCCGTGAAGCGTTCACCGGCAATGGCAACAAGATCACGATTCAGCGTTACCACTTCTGCAGCAAGTTCCTGACGTTTCATCGTCAGGGAGTAATCAAGGGCCAGGGTAGTAATTTCATCCTTTAACAACCGGGCCCTGTTTTCCCTCTGCCGGCGCACAATTTCAGCCGCACGCTCAACAACTTCGCGGCGCAGCTGCATCTTATCGTTCAAGGAAAATTCCTGATTCACCCCGATTGAAATGGCCTGTTCGTCAGGGCTCCCGGTCAGACTGCCGGTTGACCCCTGGAATTCAATGGTTGGATTGCTGCGTGTGCCTGCCTGGATTGCCAGCGAATGCTTTGCCTCTGCCTCCTTGTCAAGCGCAGCCAGTTCAGCATTATGTTTCAGGGCCATGGCAACAATTTCGTTGATGTTCCGGGGAACTGACTCTGCGAAAACCGGCAGACAGACAGATGCCGATAACAACAGAGCGAGTGCAATCCCTCGTGCTTGTGTAAAGCGGGTCACGGGTGAGCCTCCAGAGTAATAGTTTAAATTCGTGACGGCAGCGTGCAGCTACACGGAGACCGCACGTATGGCGTTACAGTTAATTTAGTACAGGTATGGGATTGTTAAACGTTAGGTGAATCAGGTGGAACAAAAAGAGAAAGGAAAACATCGGGTAAGACGGTGAGTGGGGTAACTATGTGCAGATCCGAAATGACGGGCGTATAGACAAGCTGAAACCGTTGCACGGTCAATGAGGCAAGACAGGCACAGTTGACGCATCTGCTGCAGCCATCGTCATCACTGTGCTGATTATCAGGGGAACAGGGACATTCCTGAGGTGAGGCAACATCAGAGTAAAGTGCCGGAGTACATGGTCCTGAAGCATGGCTATCCATGGCATGTGCATTTCCACTCACTCCATTGATAATGGCGGTCAACAGGACTATCAGTATAAGCCGGGAAATGAATTTAAGAGGGATAGGTATTCGCATAAATGTTTTTGGATAATGTCCAAATGACGTAAAACTGTCAAGAATATAGTGCGGCCATCCGTTTATCGACATATCCGGGTGGTCAAAGAGCAGCATAAATAATTTGAGTTGCTGTTTACCATTGACATGTACCCGATAAGATATATACAAGACGCCTTCTTCAAGGCTTCTTATTTCAGTTTTACAGGAAGTTATCCAGATGACCAAGCGCAGTTCCCACGGTATACTACTTATCCTGCTGGCTGCGGTTCTCTGGGGTACTACCGGCACTTCCCAGGCCCTTGCACCTTCCGGAGCACACCCGCTGACAATCGGCGCCCTGCGTCTTGCCGTTGGCGGCGGCGCCCTGCTGCTGCTTGCTGTGGTTCGCGGGCAGATCTCCCGGAGGTGTTTCAGCAATCCGGGAATTATCCTGTTGGCTGCACTGCTGGTTGCGTCCTATCAACTGGCTTTTTTCAAAGCGGTCGCAGTCACCGGGGTTGCCGTCGGTACCATGGTGGCAATCGGCTGCGGCCCGCTCTTTGCCGGGCTGTTTTCCTTGATTTTCCGTGCTGAACGCCCCGACCGGCGCTGGCTGATAGCAACAACGCTGGCGGTTGTCGGATTACTGGTGCTTTTCATCCCTGCCCCCGGCAGCGAGACAGAGGTGAAGACAACAGGTGTGCTGCTGGCACTGGCGGCCGGTGCTTCGTATGCGGGCTACGCAATGGCGATCAAGCTGCTGCTGCCGGGCAATTCATCTGATGCCGTTATCGCCGTTGTCTTCACGCTGGCCGGCATTCTACTGGTTCCGTTTCTTTTCGGCTCAGATCTCGGCTGGTCAGTGACACCGACTGGAGTGGTTCTCATACTGCATCTGGGGTTGGTCGCCACATCGTTGGCATATCTGCTGTTTGCCCGCGGCCTTCACTCGGTCCCGTCCGTTCACGCAGTCACGCTGTCTCTGGCAGAGCCGCTCACTGCCGCGGCTCTGGGAATCTTTCTCCTCAGGGA
This sequence comes from Desulfuromonadaceae bacterium, assembly GCA_028687585.1. Classification (GTDB taxonomy): domain Bacteria; phylum Desulfobacterota; class Desulfuromonadia; order Geobacterales; family Pseudopelobacteraceae; genus JACRCG01. The sequence goes on from JAQTZV010000040.1 coordinate 18,222, forward strand.
ACGTTTAACGGTAACAGCAGCTATCGGCATGATCCTGGTGTTAGCCGGATTGGTTGTGCTGGGAACGACTCGCAGCAGAAATATCGCAAAATAACAGTATTTTGAACATGTCGCATCATCCGTATTGTTATTTCAGAAAAAAATGTGTATCGTTTTGCTTTTCCTGAACATTAGAGCCTCACAAACCGCTGATTTACTTCTTCAACGAGGAGCCCGCATGTTTTTCCAGCAACTCATAAACGGTATCGCCCTGGGAAGCACCTATGCCCTGATTGCATTAGGGTACACTATGGTTTACGGCATAATTACCCTGATCAACTTTGCCCATGGCGAAATCTATATGGTAGGAGCTTTTGTCGGGCTGTTTGCAACGGCGATTCTCAAGGTTAATTTTTTCGTTGCCATGCTGATTGCCATGGTTGTCTGTATGCTGCTCGGCATGTTCATTGAGCGGATCGCATACCGCCCTCTCCGCAAATCATCGCGGTTGTCTGCCCTCATTTCTGCCATCGGTGTATCGATCTTTCTTTCGAGTCTAGCGCAGATGCTTTTTGGGGCCAATGCCAAGGGCTACCCGGAAGGCGTTTTCCCGGTCAAACAGATCACCATCGGCTCTGCAGAGATTTCAACCCTTCAGCTTCTTATTATCGCCATATCTGCTATCCTGATGATCTCTCTCGAGTTCATTGTCCATAAGACAAAGATCGGCAAAGCCATGCGGGCAACTTCAGAGGATTACAACACTGCGGCCCTGATGGGCATTAACGTCAACATGGTCATATCGTTCACTTTTGCACTCGGTTCCGCACTGGCTGCCGCCGGAGGTGTCCTCGTCGGTCTCCTGTTTAACGCGGTATCCTTCAACATGGGACTCATGGCAGGCCTGAAGGCCTTTGCAGCTGCAGTGCTTGGGGGGATCGGTTCGATTCCTGGCGCTATGCTCGGCGGCTTGCTGCTGGGTGTCACCGAAGTAGCCGGCGTTGCATTCGGATTTTCATCCTATCGTGATGCAATCGCTTTTGCGATTCTGGTCCTGGTACTTCTGGTTAAGCCGACCGGACTTTTGGGACGTAAAATACAAAAGAAAGTGTAATAACTGGACTCGGAGCTATATACATGGGTGATTTTTTACAACAACTGATCGGGTATATAAACCCCTACTACCTGCAGATCTTCGTCAACATCGGCATCGGCATCATACTGGCGCTCGGCCTGAATGTCGTTACCGGACTGACCGGCCAGCTCTCACTGGGACATGCTGCCTTTATGAGCATCGGAGCCTTTACCAGCGCGGTGCTTACCATCAAACTCGGGATGCCGTTCAGCATTAACCTGCTGCTTACCGGGTTTATTACCGCTGCCGTCGCCGCGCTGATCGGGTTGCCTATTTTACGTCTGACCGGTGACTATCTGGCTATCTGCACACTCGGTTTTGCCGAAATTGTCAAGGTTGTTTTCCTTAATCTTGATATCACCAACCGCGCACTTGGACTGAGTGTCCCCTCTGCAAACACTGAAATTCCGATGCCTGTTGTTGTCTGGATAGTCGTTCTGCTGACCATTGTCTGTGTTACCTGTATTCACAACTCCCGCTTCGGCAGAGCGCTTATGGCGGTCAGGGGCGATGAGATCGCCGCCGAAGCGATGGGTATCAACGTCACACGGTACAAAGTCCAGTCCTTCGCACTCGGAGCCTTTATAGCCGGTGTCGGTGGCGGACTGTATGCCCATTTCATGGGTTACATCAACCCCTCTGATTTTGGTTTTCTCAAATCGGTCGATATTCTCAGCATGGTCGTACTTGGCGGCCTGGGGAGTATTACCGGCAGCGTTATCGGCGCAACGATACTGTCTGCCGCTCCTGAATTCCTACGTTTTATGGCAAACTACCGCATGCTGGTCTACGGCGGCCTGCTGGTTTGCATGATGATATTCCGTCCCAATGGCTTGATGGGCGGTACAAGCTTCACCGAGATCGTACTTCGAGCGCTGGGACGAAAACCGCGCCTGAAAGCGATTATGGAACAAAAAAATTCAGAACTATCGAGATCCGGCAATGGCGATACTTGAACTCAAAAATGTAACTATCCGATTTGGTGGCCTTGTCGCTGTCAACGACGTCAACCTTACCGTTGAAAAAGGCACCATCCAGGCTCTCATCGGCCCGAACGGCGCCGGCAAGAGCACACTCTTCAACTTGATAACCGGCATATACACCCCGACCAGTGGCTCAATCTCTTTCAAGGGTGTCCACGTTAGCGGAACGCCGACCTACAGGATCGCCGCTGCCGGTATTGGCCGTACCTTCCAGAATATCCGCCTGTTCACCGATCTGACTGTGCTCGACAACGTTCTTATCGGCGCCCATAGCCGAGGTCGCTGGGATTTGACCGGTGCACTGATGAAATTTGCTCCCTGGGTACGGAAAGAAGAGGGAGAACTGCTTGATCTGGCCAGAGAATGTCTGCAGATGGTCGACCTCACATATCGCGCCTTTGAGCTGTCCGGCAATCTCCCCTACGGTGAACAGCGCCGCCTGGAAATCGCCCGTGCACTGGCTCTGAAACCGGATATTCTTCTGCTTGACGAACCGGCTGCCGGGATGAATCCCCAGGAAAAGGCCGAACTGATGACCATGGTTCAGCGTATTCGAGCTACCGGCATCACTGTTTTTCTTGTTGAGCATGACATGAAGTTCGTTATGGGAATTTCAGACCGTATTGCCGTACTTGATTACGGCGAGAAGATTGCTGAAGGCTTGCCTGAAGAGATCAGACAGAACCCAAAGGTTATTGAAGCATACCTCGGAAAGGGGGCTGGCGATGCTCACGCTTGATCAACTCTATGTCAACTATGGCGCCATTAATGCGCTGAAAAGCATCTCCTGTACGGTCAAACAGGGGGAAATCGTAGCCCTTATCGGTGCCAACGGGGCCGGTAAAACGACAATCCTCAACGCTATCTCCGGTATCGTCCCGACTCTTTCGGGCACGGTTACGTTTCTGGACGAAACGATTACCGCAATTCCGCCGCACGAAATCGTGAAACGCGGGATTTCCCAGGTTCCCGAGGGACGCCGGGTCTTTGCCAACATGTCCGTTCTTGAAAATCTTGAAATGGGTGCGTACATTCGCAACGACAAGAGCGCAATCCTTGCGGAGATTGATCAGGTTTTCGCCCGCTTTCCACGACTGCTTGAACGGAAGAAGCAGCTGGCAAAAACTCTCTCAGGCGGTGAGCAGCAGATGCTCGCTATGGGACGGGCCCTGATGTCCCGCCCCAAACTGCTGCTGCTTGACGAGCCGTCTATGGGTCTTGCTCCAATGCTGGTTGCACAGATTTTTTCCATCATTCAGGAGATTAACGCCAGCGGCACGACAATCATGCTGGTCGAACAGAATGCCAATATGGCGCTCTCGATTGCCCATCGTGCCTATGTGCTTGAGACCGGTACCGTTGTACTGCAGGGTGATGCCAAAGAACTTGCAGCCAATCCGGAAGTCAGGAAGGCGTATTTGGGGGAGTAGGAGTTCATTTTATTTGTCACGTTTTAACGAATCAGAATAAATTGCGAGTAGGGTTCTTTTCATTTCAATCACAAATCAAGTGGACTTTTCGGTTCTTTTACCGTCCTGACCGGAACGCAATGCGTGTAGATCATTGTTGTTTTAAGGCTGGTATGGCCGAGCAAATTTTGAATCACTCGAATGTCGTACCCAGCTTGCAGCAGATGAGTTGCAAAGGAGTGGCGGAAGATGTGGGAGGTAACTTTCTTAGGGATTTTTGCCTTGCGGACCGCATAATAGAGCGCCCTTTGCAGGTCTGATTCATGGAGATGATACCGCCGCCGCTCTCCGTTCTCCGCCACCGTCAGCGTTTTCATCGGAAAAAACCACTGGTGGATAAATTCTTTCGGCGCTTTGGGATATTTTGTTTCAACGGAAAAGGCGGAGGGGTCAGCCCTTGACATGAGACATTTTATGAATTCAGTAAGTGATGAACACTAATTGTCTCATATCAAGGGCAGACCCCTTATGCTCCTTCAGAGCAAAAATGGTTCCCGGGATTTCTGTTGTGAACAAAGTACCGTTGTTTTGTATTAAAATGGACCTTTCTCTGTGAACGAAAAACCAATCATAAACCCCTACCTGGCTGTGCTGGTGGGGGTTTATGCTGTCTCCTTCTCTGCACTGTTTGTCAGGCTTGCTACTGCGCCCGCCCTGACGATTGCCACCTATCGGCTGCTGTTCACCTTTCTGCTCCTCGCCCCCTTCGCCCTGTTCCGCTATCGGACTGAACTTGTCACGAGGAAACAAATCGGGACATTCCCCATATATTCCATACATGGTGAGTATCCTGAATGGCGCTCCAGTGCGAGTTGACGAATCAAGCAGGCAATTGCAAGTGAGCAATAAAAGGGCTAAAAGGAGTGGATCAAGCGTGCGTCAATGGATGCTCTTTTAGATATGCGCGCAGTGCTTCATTCATGCGGGTCTGCCAACCCTTTCCCGTGGCCTTGAAAGCAGCGAGAACATCCAAATCAAAACGGACGGTTTGCGAAGCTTTAGTTTTGCCAGCCGGACGACCCCGGCGGACAAGTTTGGTACCTTGCATAAGGTCGGCTTCTTCAAACCAGGCATCGGTCAATTCCGGAGCATCGTCCGGATCAACCAAGGTGTTTTTTGTAACGTCTGATTTCGCGGTCATTGGCGTACCTCATAGAAATAATTCGGCGGGCGTCGTTTCTCGGAGTCCAGACAATTACAACCACTCGGCCATCTAGCAGGCCAACGGTGAAGAAACGCTCCTCGCCATAATCAAGACGATCATCACGAGCAACAAAGTGATTACCGGCAAACACCTTGTCGGAATCAGCAAAATCAAGCCCACGCTCCAACAGGGTCTTGTCTCTTTTGACGGTATCGAACTCGATGATCATGGATTTAATGTAACAACAATAAATTAATCGGTCAACGTTTTTAAGTTACAACATTTAATTGATGAAAAAGGACTCAGCCCAATCGGGTAGCCGGGGGTTTTTCTCCCCCAGCCCCCACACCACCTAGCATGCGGGTCCGCACTAGGCGGTTCCCAAAGAGCGACGGGCCGTAGCCGGTCATTCCCAATCCCAGTTCTTTGAAAAGACGGCAGTAACTGTGATTATCTTGGGGAGCTGAATTCCTTATGACGCGCTTCGTGGTTAATAACCCGGTCGGGTTTAACATGCCATGAAAGCTCATAGAGGATGACATCCCCCTCTTCAAGTTCGGCCCTTCGACAGGGTGAGACTATCCCGGCTAACCGGGCTCGTTTCCAGCCACCACACCGCCATGAGTGGTGACGTCCTTGTCTACTATGGCTTCTGCTGACTTCTGCTCCATCACGGCAACCTTTACAGCGCCGCGCCTTTCTTGCGAAATGCAAAGTGGAACAGATCTCCCCGGATAAGAACGTGAACTGTCACTACACAACCGCAGCATTTACCGTTTCTCCTGAATCCGTGGACTTCGTCATGTGGTGCTGACTTGTCCGGATGACGGCCTTGTATGCTGTTTCTGTCCGTCGGCTCATAGCTTTGCGCTTAGGCTTCCTCCAGACCCCTCCTCGCGGAGACGCCCTTGCCTTCGGCTAGTACTTTGTTTACTCTGTCATCGCGACAGTGACTGGATTCTCGTACAGGGGACTTGCACCCCATAAGTTCACGCCCATGACGGGCGTACACCATCAGCAAGACCCGCCGAGGGCGGGTCAGCCTCAGCCTCGTTGTCACAAATGAGGTAAAAAAATAGAAAACAATGAAACAGAACAGAGTGCCTCCCACCCTTTACCTATCCCAGGTGAGACACACAACGCTTCATTGGACAAATCCCCTCAAATGGTATAAACAGAACCCACACAAAAATGGTTCCCGGGATTTCTGTTGTGAACAAAGTACCGTTGTTTTGTATTAAAAAGGACCTTTCTCTGTGAACGAAAAACCAATCATAAACCCCTACCTGGCTGTGCTGGTAGGGGTTTTTGCTGTCTCCTTCTCTGCACTGTTTGTCAGGCTTGCTACTGCGCCCGCCCTGATGATTGCCACCTATCGCCTGCTGTTCACCTTTCTGCTCCTCGCCCCCTTCGCCCTGTTCCGCTATCGGACTGAACTTGTCACTGTTTCATGGAAGCAGCGAGGGCTTGCGGCTGCCAGCGGTATCTGTCTGGCGCTGCATCTGGTAACCTGGTTTATCTCGCTCCGCTACACCAGTGTTGCAAGTTCGGTGGTACTGGTGACAACTCAGCCGATATTCGTGGTAATCGGCTCCTGGATTTTTTTTCGCGAGCGGGTCAGCCGTATCGCCATGATCGGCGGTGCGTTTGCACTGTGCGGCAGCATGGTCATTGGGGCCGCAGATTTCCAGATCGGTCGGGAAGCGTTCTGGGGTGATCTGCTCGCCCTCGCAGCGGCGATTCTTGTTTCCGGATATCTCCTGATCGGCCGCCGTCTGCGCGGTGGCGTTTCTCTGCCTGTGTACACCTTCTATACCTACGGCAGCAGCACTGTGGCTCTGCTGCTAACCAGCCTGGTAACCGGCACTCTGTTTGCCCCCTACCCTGCTACCGACTGGCTGCTGTTTCTGGCATTAGCAGTCGTCTGCACTATCTTTGGCCACACGGTCTTTAACTGGGTTCTGCGCCATGTCCAGGCATCGGTAGTTTCGGTAAGCATCCTGGGGGAGCCATTAGGAGCCATTCTCTGGGCATCGATCTTTTTGCGGGAATATCCGACGCTGCGGCAGGCGATCGGGGGCAGTATCATTTTTTCCGGCCTTTTTATCTTTACCCGCTACTCGGCACGGAGATGACGGTGAATGATACGAAAGATACGCGCAAAGATGCGGCGGCAGGACTTGGTTACGGCATTTTTGCTTACTTGATCTGGGGTTTTTTCCCGGTCTACTTCAAAGCATTGACCACTGTCCCTGCATTACAGGTTGTCAGTCATCGCATTGTCTGGTCTGTGCTGTTTCTGTCGTTGATTTTAGGCTGGCGCAGGAGATGGAGAGCGGTAACTGAGGCATTTAAAGACCGGCGGGTTGTCGTACTTCTCATTTCATCGGCACTTTTGATTGCGACAAACTGGCTGGTATTTATAATCGCGGTAGGACATGCCCAGGTTATTCAATCAAGTCTTGGCTATTTCATAACCCCATTTGTCAGCGTACTGCTCGGCGTTGCTTTTTTAAAGGAGCGCCTGAGCCGACTGCAGATAATAAGTCTTTTTCTGGCGGCTGTCGGAGTTGTTCTGCTGACAGTCCACTATGGTCGTTTTCCCTGGGTATCACTGATACTCGCGTTTACCTTTGGCTCCTATGGACTGATCCGTAAGGTCGTTACCGTTGATTCGATCACCGGGCTGACGGTAGAGACGTTGCTGCTCTCCCCTGTTGCGCTCGGATATCTATTGTATGTCACACTGGACGGTACCGGCAGTTTCCCTGATCACGAGTTGCAGATCAATTTCTTCCTGGTGTTTGCCGGCGTTGCGACCTCTGTACCGTTGCTGCTTTTCGCCTCGGCCGCCCGCCGCCTGCGTCTCGCTACTATCGGATTTCTGCAGTACATTACCCCCACGATGCACTTTTTACTCGCAGTTCTGCTGTACAGGGAACCGTTTACACAGGCGCATTTAACCTGCTTTGTGCTTATCTGGGCCGGGCTCTGCTGCTATTCGTATGACGCCCTACGGAGAATACGGGCTGCCCGGCAGAATATCTCATGAATCGTTATTCCGCTCACTCAGCCCCTTTTTGTTCCATATAACTGTTGAAACGCCTGACATGAGACTGAGCGATACTTCTCGCCTTCTCCCCGTCGCGAGACGTTATCGCCGCAACAATATCGTGCAGATCCGCAAGGTTTTCCTTTAACATTGCTTTGTTGCGCGGCAGATATTTTACATAATATGTATGAATATTGACGTACAGACTCTGCAGAACCGTTAAAAACAGCAGATTGCCGCTCATACGGGCCAGGGCAAGATGCACCTGCTCATCGGTACGGATAAACGCATCCCACCCCGAGCGCCCCTGGTTGAGATGGGCTTCCGCCTCGGCCAGAAGCCCATTCAGCAGTGACACGTCACCCGTGCATGCCCGCTGCGCCGCAAGGAAAGCAACCCCCCCTTCCATCTCTTCACGAAAAACGGCGAGATCTTTCAGAGACACAGCACAATTTCTGATCAGCAGCCCCAGATTATCACTGAGAGTATCACTATTGACCTCACGCACCATCGAACCGCCGCTTACGCCTGTTCTGATTTCGATCAGCCCCTTCTGTTCCAGCACCCGCAACGCCTCACGCAGGGTACCGCGGCTGACACCGAACCGCTCCTTCAATTCACGTTCCGCCGGGAGCATATTTCCTGCTTTTAATGTTCCTGCCATGATTGCTTCCTGAATCTGATCGACAACATCCTGATACGCTTTACTCTGTTTTACCTGTTTGAACATGGCAAACCTCATTTTCAATGGTTGCACCTTTATACCATCTCAACCATCGTCATACAAGAGTCTGCAGGAAGCTATTGACAAACACCACTTATTTAGCTAATGGTTAAACCATTAGAGCAGTAAGCCGCAGTATTGAATTTTCACATCGAAAGGAACTGCCATGGAATCAGCGCTCAACACAAAGATCATCAATCGCGGCAAGGAGTTTTTCTCCTCGATCTCAGGTGAAAAGCCATCCCTTTTTAACAAAGGCGCCTGGATGGGCAAAGTAATGGACTGGAGCATGCAGAACGAACAGTTCAAGATTCAGATGTTCCGTTTTGTTGACGCCTTCCCTTCCTTGACAACATCAAAACTGCTGACTGACCATATCCGCGAATATTTCGGCGAAGAAAAAGATATGCCGCCGGTACTCAAGACCGGCGCAAAAATGGCTGGCATGCTCGGTTCGTTGGGTGGTGCGGTACTGAACAAGGTCATCTCCGCCAATATCCAGGAGATGGCCCATCAGTTTATTGTCGGGGAAAACACCAAAGAAGCGGTCAAGAACATTGAACGACTGCGCAAAGAAGGTTTTGCGGCAGTTGTCGATGTACTCGGTGAAGCGACTTTGACCGAGCAGGAAGCAGAAGAATATGTCGATACCTATCTTGAGGTACTGAAAAGCCTGAAAAAGGAGCAGTCCGCTTGGAAAGGACTGCCGGGAAACAACGGTGACAGCGGCTTGGACTGGGGCCACGTACCCAAGATAAATGTTGCAGTAAAACCGACGGCACTCTTTGCTCTCGCCAACCCCCAGAATTTTGAAGGATCGGTGCAGGCCATGCTGAAGCAGATGCGCCGCATTGCCGCAAAGGTAGTTGAGCTGGGCGGATTTCTCTGTATCGATATGGAGTCATACAAACACAAAGGCATTATCATTGAACTGTATAAACGCCTGAAACTGGAGTATCTCGACTACCCGCACATCGGCATTGTCCTGCAGGCCTATTTGAAGGACACCGATCAGGATTTGGCCGAACTGCTCGCCTGGGCCAAACAGCACAATACACAGATATCGGTGCGTTTGGTAAAAGGCGCCTACTGGGATTACGAAACAGTCAAAGCAAAACAGAACGGCTGGGCGATCCCGGTCTGGACGGTCAAAGCAGAAAGTGACGCCGCCTTCGAGCGCCAATCACGGGTTATCCTGGAAAACCATCAGAGCTGTCATTACGCCTGCGCTTCACACAATATCCGTTCAATTTCTGCGGTGATGGAGATGGCAAAAGAGCTGAATGTCCCTGATTCGCGCTATGAATTTCAGGTACTGTACGGCATGGCCGAACCGGTACGTAAAGGCATCCTCAAGATCGTCGGGCGCATCCGACTCTACGCCCCCTACGGCAACATGGTTCCCGGTATGGGCTACCTCGTCCGGCGACTGCTTGAAAATACCGCCAATGAATCGTTCCTTCGTCAGAGTTTTGCAGAGGACGCCCACATTGAACGACTCCTTGAAGACCCCGCCGTAACCGCAAGCCGGGAGAGAACTGCTCGCAGCAACAAACCGCGCAAAGTCATAGCCGGTCCGGGCGGCCTGTCCCGTTTTGCCAATGAAGCAATGGTCGATTTTACCCGTCCTGATCACCGCACCGCTTTCCCCAAAGCCATTGCCGCCGTTCGGGCACTGGCCGGCAAAAGCTATCCGCTCTACATCAATGGCAAAGAAGTTGTCACAAAGGAGATATGCAACACCGTCAATCCAAACAGGCCATCGGAACTGCTCGGGATGATTGCACAGGCCGGCATTGCGGAAACATCTCAAGCCGTCAGCGCCGCAAAAAACGCATTTCCCGCTTGGCGCGACACAGAACCGCGCGACCGTGCGAACTATCTGCTGAAGGCGGCAGAGATTGGCCGAAAGCGGCTCTTTGAACTGTCAGCCTGGCAGGTACTGGAGATCGGCAAGCAGTGGGATCAGGCCTACGCAGACGTTACCGAAGCAATCGATTTTCTCGAATACTATGCCCGCGAAATGATCCGCCTCGGTGAACCGCAGCGCATCGGCAACGCACCGGGCGAAGTCAATCAATACTTCTATGAGCCAAAAGGGGTTGCAGCGATCATTGCCCCCTGGAATTTCCCGCTCGCCATCTGTCTTGGCATGGCCTCAGCCGCAATCGTCACCGGTAACACCGTGGTTTTCAAACCGTCAAACATCACCGGCATCATCGGCTGGAATCTAGTGGAAATCTTCCGGGAAGCCGGCCTGCCGGCCGGCGTATTCAACTTCATCCCCGGTAAAGGCTCGGTTATCGGTGACTACATGGTTGATCACCCCGACATTTCACTGATCGCCTTCACCGGTTCGGTTGAAACCGGTCTGCGCATAATCGATCGCGCCGCCAAAGTTCATCCGGGTCAGATCAACGTTAAGAAAATTATCTCCGAAATGGGAGGCAAGAATGCCATCATTATCGATGACGATGCCGACCTGGATGAGGCAGTGCCGCATGTGCTCTATTCGGCCTTCGCGTTCCAGGGGCAGAAATGCTCCGCCTGCTCGCGGGTCATCGTCCTTGATGCAGTATACGACAAATTTGTTGACCGCCTCGTCAAGGCAGCCCAGGTCTATCAGGTGGGACCGGCTGAAGATCCGACCTACAGTATGGGCGCCGTATCGGACAGCACGGCGATGAAAAATATTCTGGAGTATGTAGAGATTGGAAAAAAAGAAGGGAAACTGCTCTATTCCAGCCCGGTCCCGGCAACTGAAGGGTACTGGGTACCTCTCACGATTATCGGCGGCATTACCCCGCAGCACCGCATTGCCCAGGAAGAAATATTCGGACCGGTTCTGGCGGTCATGCGGGCCAAGGATTTCGATCAGGCAATAGAATGGGCCAATGCAACGCAGTTCGCCCTTACTGGCGGGGTCTTCAGCCGCAGTCCGGAACATTTGACAAAAGCACGGCGGGAATTCCGCGTCGGCAACCTCTATATCAACCGCAACAACACCGGAGCGCAGGTAGATCGCCAACCGTTCGGCGGATCACGCATGTCCGGTGTCGGCACGAAAGCAGGTGGTCCCGATTATCTGCTGCACTTCATGGATCCGAGGGTGGTGACGGAAAATACGATGCGGCGAGGATTTGCACCGATTGAAGAGGATGATGATTGGGTGGAATAAGAAGAATCCACTGCAAGCATTAAAAGGGGACTCGGCGTCGGGGTGGTCCCCTTTTGTCAAACATTTGCTCATCTGTTACAGTGCGGCACGCCAACTAAAGGCTTTTTTCTGGCACTCAAGAACGTCCTCAAGCAAGACACCAGTCTTTTCAAGACGCTCATTTGCCTGATCCAGCTCAAGGCGTTCAATCAATTCAGCGAGGCAAAGAAGTTCTCCCAGAGGCCCACCGCAGTTAATCAGTGCATTCTGAATTTCATCAGATAAATTCAACCCGGTAATAATCTCATCCAGAGAGAAGCCGAAACTGTCCCCCAAGATGGAAAGTGTGCCGACCATGAATGCTTCATCAGAAGCGTGCGGAATATTCCTGGTGTACGGATGTACCTTTGCCATCTCTTCAAGAAAAGCAGCACGTACCGAGACCAGGTCAAGCAAGGCACCGTCAAGGTTCTGACTGTCATCGTTGGCAAAAATTGCCAGCTGTACCCAGCGCTTTAGGTGCTGAACTCCAATCAGGGTAATTGCATGTCCGACCGTTCGAATTTTCTCACGCCGTCCGAAAGCAACCGAATTAACAAGCAGCAATAATTTGTACGTCAAAGCAGGACTTTTCTTGAATGTTAACTCAATTTCAGACAGTTCGGCATCAGCTGATAGTTGATTCATTAATTTGAAAAAAGTGTGGACTGAATCCTCCATCCGTGCTTTTTGAAGTGTGGACGGCCGGGAAAAGAAAAACCCTTGAAACAGCTCGAAACCCATACTGCGACAACGGAGAAATGCATGGCGTGAATCTACCTTCTCAGCAAGCAGCCTGACCGGATACCGCCTGAATTGTTCGACCATCTGATAGACCAACTCAAGCGGTGACGCGATAAGGTCAATCTTGACAATATCCACAATGCCGTTATAGAGTTCCTCATATTCACTGGCGAATTCATGGTCATCGAGCGCCAGCACGTACCCGAGAGTTTTTAATTCGCGACAGCGCTTGACCACATCAGGAGTAATTATAATGTTCTCCAACAACTCCAGACCGATCAACCCTGCAGGCAGCAGTTCGATGGTGTCACTCATCAGCATATCGAAATCGACATTAATGAAACCTCGATAGGTTCCAAGAATGTCGTCCATTTTAAATCCGGAGAGAGTATTGAACACAACCCTGGATGTGGCATGCGTTGCGTTTTTAATACTGGCGAAAGCGGGAGAGTCTTTCGAGCGGAACAGAAGTTCGTAGAAGAGTACCTTTTCGAACCGATCCAGAATCGGCTGCCGGCCTATCAAATAACAGTTATTTTCCATACATAAAAGTCCTTTAAGCCAGAAACGACAAAAATCAAGAAGAGACAACGTTAACTTCAAGATTCTTCATGAGCGTATTAGGACTATACGAACAGGAGAGCACTCTGTCAATGAGATATGCGGGCTAACACGCCGCTAGCCTGATGGCAGGCCTCCGGACAGGAGTGAGTGTTGACAGCGGTTTCACCAGAGTACATTCAGCCGCCTGAAGCGCTTCGACCACAGCCACCTGATTGGCGGCTACGGCAAAACTTTTTCCTGCATGCAGCAGATAATCAACCCCGTTACCACAGGTCAGCCAGACACTCCCGCTCGAACAGCGCAACGTGACGCCTTCTTTCCCGCCATCAACCCGAATCAGTTCACCCTGTCCAAGATAACATTCCATGACTAATACCTCCCTGCGTGTGATGGTCACACCCTACGCTTCTCTTCGCTATATAAACAGATACAAAAAAACACTTTTGTAACCATAACAGTTCTGTTATATACAAACTGTACTCGTCAAAAAGCGCGTAAATTGTACCTGCCAGAGCAGGTAAGTCAGGAGTATGCTACGATCATGATAAACGGACTCAATAAAAGCGGTGTTACATCATTACTCTACGAACAGGTTGCCGGAGAAATCGCCGCCCTGGTAGAACAGGGGACCTTCAGGGCCGGAGACCGGCTCCCGTCCATCCGGCAGCTCAGTACACGCTTTGATGTCAGCATCAACACCGTCATGCAGGCCTATGCGCTGTTGGAAGACAAACGCCTGATACAGGCCCGTCCCCAATCCGGTTATTATGTGCGCAGCCGGGTGCCGGAGATCAGGGAGCCTGATCTTCAGTCGCGCTCAGTTATTGCGCCGGCCACGATAACGATCAGCGACCTCTGTCATCAGGTTATGCGCAACATGATGAGACGCGACCTGCTGCCGTTAGGAAGCGCCATACCGAGCGCAGAGAACCTGCCGATCGACAAGCTTAACCGGATTATGGCCAGTGAATTGCGAAAATACGGCGACCACGCGGTACTATACCAGATGCCACCCGGCTATGAGCGTCTGCGTGTTCAAATCGCCCGCCGAGCTCTTATGGCAGGCATCAGCAGCGGACCGGACGATATCCTGGTGACATCAGGGTGCGTCGAAGCTGTTCTTCTGGCACTGCGCGCCACCTGCCGCGCCGGTGACACCATTGCGGTTGAGTCCCCCTTCTACTTCAATTTCATGCAGATGATCGCCGAACTGGGACTGAAAGCCCTGGAGATCCCTGCAACTCCCCGCGACGGTATCAGCATCGAGGCGCTCCGTTACGCCATCGAACAGGGCAGGATCAGCGCCTGTCTGGTTGTTACCAATTTCAGCAACCCTCTGGGGAGCCTGATGCCTGATGAGCGCAAGCGCGAACTGGTGGAACTGCTCGTCCGACACGAAATCCCGCTGATTGAGGACGATATTTATGGCGACCTGACTTTTGACAATGAGCGCCCCGGCAGTGCGAAATCGTTTGACCATTCGGATCTCGTAATCTATTGCTCATCATTTTCTAAAACCATTGCCCCCGGTTATCGTGTCGGGTGGGCAATTGCCGGCCGTTTCCAGGCAGAGATGGAACGACTGAAATTGATGATGAATATTGCATCCTCTTCACCACCGCAACTGGCCATGGCCGAGTTTCTGGCTACCGGCGGCTACGACCACCATTTACGAAGCATCCGGAGGGTTCATGCCCGCAATATTTCCCAGATGGCCGAAGCGGTGGCCCGCTATTTCCCCGCCGGAACGCGCATGACGCACCCTTCAGGTGGGTTTATTCTCTGGGTAGAGATGCCGGAGGGGATCGACGCCATCCAACTCTATCACCGCGCACTCGCACAGGGAATCAGCATCGTGCCCGGCCCCCTCTTCTCGCTTTCCGGCAAATACAGCCACCATATCCGTTTATCGGCGGCTCAATGGAACGAGAAGATCGAACAAGGAATCATGACGCTGGGGACATTGGCAGCGGAGCTGCTGCCGAGGCTGTAATTACTCTAAAAAACGACAGCATTTATCACGGAGACACAGAGGAAATCATTGAGAAAAACTGTATTATGTCATTTCCCAAAAGGTGAAACACAATATTCGCACTGAACAGGTTATAATCTATCAGTTTACTCTTTATTTTTTTCTCCGTGTCTCCGTGGTGAACTGTTTATTTGTCCAGAATTACCGGAGATATGGGAACATGTCAGATGCAACCGGAAACAACAAAACAGGGTATATTGCTGCGGGGCTTTCGGCGGCATGGCCGATCTGCATCGGCTATTTTCCGATCGGACTTTCGCTCGGAGTACTGGCGCAAAAAAGCGGCCTGACCCCGTGGCAGATGGCGGCCATGTCGCTCCTGGTCTTTGCCGGCGGCTCACAGTTCATTGCCGTGGCGATGCTGACTGGCTCTGCTTCCGCACCGGCTATCGTTTCAACAGTTTTTATGGTCAACCTGCGACACCTGCTGATGAGTTCGGCCCTCGCGGTTCACTTCACCGGCGTTTCACGGCGTTTTCTGGCGCTCTTCGCCTACGGCATCACCGATGAAAGCTTCGCCGTCAACCTGACCCGCTTCAACCTTGGGGGGTGGGATCGCCGCAGCGCGCTCGTCCTCAATTATGCGGCAAATGCCACATGGGTTGTCAGCAGCGTCTCAGGCGTCTATCTGGGGCAACTGGTCCCGCCCGGCGCCGCCGGTGTGGACTTCGCCCTGACCGGCATGTTTATCTGCCTGCTGGTTTTCCAGCTGCGCGGCCCGATTTTCACCGTCACCGCCCTGATCGCGGCGGCCTGCTCCCTGCTGGCCTATCTGCAACTGCCGGGCAACACCTATGTGATCGTCGCATCCTGTGCAGCGGCCACGATCGGGCTTGTTCTGAAACGTACCCTGCGAAAACAGGAGAGAACTTCATGACCAGCCGAGATTTTCTGCTGTTGATGCTGGCGATGGGTGCCGTAACCTACCTCCCCCGCCTGCTGCCGCTGATCATGCTTTCCCGCCGCACGTTGCCGCCCTGGTTTGCCGAATGGCTGGAGCTGATTCCAGTCGCCATCCTGAGCGCCCTGATCGCCCCGACGCTCTTTGCCCACTCTGACCCGAGGGTTTTCACGATTGGTAAAGTGGAGCTGCTGGCAGCGATTCCTACCCTGCTCTGTGCGTTAAAGACACGCTCTCTCGCCGGAACGGTGGTTGTAGGTATGCTCTGTTACTGGGGATTTGGAGTATTGAGGTAGCATATAGGATTTTGGGAATACGGATCATAATTTCCACCATTTTTTACCTGCCACCTGACAACAGCAATCACTGACGAGGAAACAGTATGATTCAAACTAACAGGTTTGTAATGCGATATTTTTAATTGTTTACCGCAAATAGTAAATGATATAGTGCCGCTCTACGAAATGCTGAATAGATTTCTGTCCGGAGTTTCCTGACAGAACCATTCAGCTTATTGCTTGGCGGTGTCTCCGAGTTGAACTGCTTTTATTGTGATGAATTGTGATGTTGTTGAATGAATTTGAAGACTTTGAGGAGAGTAGCTGTGAATAATTATAGACGGGTTTCGGATAGACGGGCCGGGCAAGATCGACGCCGCGATCCCGGTTCGCAAGGATTTCGCCGCATACCTACGTGGGATGAACAACGCGCGCAACACTTCACACGTTTTGTTTTTTGTATCCTGGCGTTGCTTTATTTCAATGTCGGTGAAGCACCGAGGGTCAGCAAGTGGTTTACTCCACTGGGTATCAGTGCAATTTTTGTCTTCTACGGCATAATCATTTCAATATCGATGATCACTGCTCGAAAAAAACTGTATTCTCCATTGCGTTGGCGCGTCACAATGTGGGTGGACATGGCCGCAGCCTCTTGCGCCGTTCTTGCCGATGTCCTTGTGCTTTCGCCCGGCTTCCTGGTCTTCCTCATGGTAATTCTCGGTAACGGCATGCGTTACGGTATGTGGATGTTTGGTGAAGCGGTGATCGGCAGTTTCGTCTGTGCGGTTATGGTGCTCGTTTTCCGGCTGCCGGAATATATCAATTCACTGTCGGTAGGAGCCGTATTCAGCTCGCTGTTTTATTTCATCTTTGTGCTGTATTCCTATTCCCTCATGTCGCGGATCGAGACGCGTAAACAGCTTCTCGAACTGGAGCGCAACCGTGATGAGCTTACCGGGCTGCTCAACCGGCGGGCGTTATTCGAACGCGCTGACCTTATATTCGAGCAACGCGGAGCGAGCCAGCCGGTGGCGGTATTGTTTGCCGACCTTGATGGTTTCAAGGCGGTCAATGATACCCACGGCCATCACACGGGGGATCGGGTTTTATCCGAGATCGGAGATATCATGTCCGGTATCGTGCGCTCGTCTGATCTTGTTTCACGATATGGAGGAGATGAGTTTGTGATAGTATTGTCGAGTGCCGACGCTGAAGGTGGTACGGTGGTAGCACGGCGCTTGCAGCTGAAAATTAACGAGTGGGCGGCGCAGAGCCGGATCGATGTAAGTGTATCGATAGGAATCGGCCAGGCTCCCGTGCATGGTAACGACATTAAAACCGTGATTAAACACGTGGATCAAGCAATGTATCAGAGCCGCATTGACACCGGCCGAGGCGGAATTCAAATGGCAGCTTCGGCACAGGAATCATGAACCACAAAGCCATCCGCATCCGGACATGTTATTGGTGACTGGCAAATCGGCAAACAACGCTCCCCTCGCCCACTTATATATGTGAAAGTCTTGAGATTTTGTCTGAAGGACTCCAGCGCGTCAGCCAGAACCTATTATGATGGTCCTCAGCGTAAAATAGGTAAGTGGGAGATAATATTTGGAGTTGTATTGCTAATCTTCGTGATGTGCATTTCTTTGATGCTATGGCGGTTCTTCGGTTAATCACTTAATTTACGTGCAACTGCATGGGTCAAGGAGATAATAACGTAAGAGACGTCAAGGAATCTATTTCAATAATGATCGCGACACTGCGCAATCAGGAGGGTATCACCTTCGACTGAATACACCAGGCGGTGGCAGCTGTCTATTCTGCGAGACCAGAAACCGGCTAACTGATGTTTGAGTGGTTCAGGTTTGCCGACACCTGTAAAAGGTTCGCGCTGGATATCCCGGATAAGCAGATTGATACGTTTGAGCATCACCTTGTCGGTCATCTGCCAGTGGAGGTAGTCTTCCCACGCTGCGGTTGAGAATTTGATCGTCATTCTTCCAAGTCTCTAATCTGCCCGCCTCCCGCACGTAGCTCCTCAACCGATTCAAGCAGCCGCTTTGCCCCTTGCGGGTTCCGGAGTAGATATGCAGTTTCTTCAAATGCGTGGTAATCGTCAAGAGAAAGGATGACAACCGGTTTGCCGCGCTGGCTGGTCACTACCACAGGAACGTGGTCTTCATTGACCGATCGCATGACATCTGCCAGGTGCTGCCGCGTAAATGTATAGGTCAAAGCATTCATAACTATCGTCTCCCTGGTGAATATGTACATAACATAGTACAAGTCGGTTTAAAAATCAAGAGCTTCCCAACAAAGCGCAACAGCGGTGAACCCGTTGTGCTCTCAACCGTTGTCGCGACACGATGTCGCGTTGATGACTGTCTGGCTGAATCCCGTGAGATTCTGACCAGACCCCGTGTTCCCCCACGGGTATCCTAGGGAGGCGTGCTGTCATGGTGCATCCATGCTGGTGC
>JAQTZV010000041.1 GCA_028687585.1 Desulfuromonadaceae bacterium
GGAAAGAGTCAGACTGATTGCCCAGAGGGCTTTCAGAAAATTGTTGGCGGCTTCACCGCCGCTACCGGATATAAATTTGATGCCGGCAACAGGGTGAACTTCAATCAACTGCGTTTTTTAGGATAATAACGGCACACAGGCCAGTAACGTTAAAAACAGTATAAATCCGACACGACGTATCATTCTTCTTCCTCGTAGTGAACGCTCGACAGGGAGCGCCACAGCAAAATTGGGATAACCACGGCAAAGACAATGGCATCCTTGTAGCCGCTAAACCAGAATGATGAGAATGACTCCAGAAAGCCGACCATAAGTGCACCTAAAGCCGCCAGAGGATAACTGGCCATGCCACCGACTATCGCACCGACAAAGCCCTTGAGGCCGATCAGAAAGCCGGAATCATAATAAATAGTGGTAATCGGGCCGATCAGAACACCCGACAAGCAGCCCATGGCAGACGCCAACGCGAACGAAAACATGCCGGCGAGGTGCGGACTGATGCCGACCAGACGGGCGCCGTTGCGGTTGAACGCTACGGCCCTGAGCGCTTTGCCGTACAGCGTTTTATTGAAAAACCACGCCAGCAGCAAGATAAAAACAATGCAGATTGCATAGACCCAGAGACTCTGCCCGGAAACATTGAGCGTTCCAAACGTCAGGTGCGTATCGGAGAAGGGGGGCGTACGCACCCCTTCTGCGCCAAAAAACAGCAACCCCAGCCCGACCATTACAAAGTGAACCGCTACCGCCGCGATCAGCAGCACCAGTATCGTTGCATCGGCGAGCGGCCGAAACGCCACCCGGTAGACCAGAGGCCCCATGGGAGTCACAATCAGCATGGCCAGCAGAATCTGCCAGCCGAGCGACAGATGCATCGGGAGACAAAACTTCACCAGGGCTGCAATCAATACAGGAGGGATGATCGTCAGGGCAAGTGCAGCGGGCAGCTCTTTCCACGATCCAGACGACCACACCCTGAAGGTTTCAACCAGCGCAGCAATACCGGCCAGTATCAGCAGAAGCCAGACCGTTCCGGGCATGGCTCCGCGCTGCAGGTACGCAAGAGTCAGCGCTCCGAAGGAGACGAACTCACCATGCGGTATTAAAATTACTCGAGTCACCCCGAATACAAGAATCAGCGCCACTGCAATGAGGAGATAAATCGCCCCGTTGGTCAGGCCGTCCTGAGCAAGTATCAAGAATATTGATAAATCCATGGATTCCCCTCGTTGATAAATAATCTGAATACTAGTGGGTTATACAAGCAGCACCTCCGGCCCCGGCTTAGCGGCATGCAGCAGTTCCACAAGGTTTTTCCGCCGATCCAGAACAGCTCTCTGATTGATGTACCCCTTATCGGTAATTTCATTGGCGTCGATGGAAGGGGGATCGGTCATGAGTAGG
The DNA here is from genome assembly GCA_028687585.1 of Desulfuromonadaceae bacterium. Classification (GTDB taxonomy): domain Bacteria; phylum Desulfobacterota; class Desulfuromonadia; order Geobacterales; family Pseudopelobacteraceae; genus JACRCG01. The sequence goes on from JAQTZV010000041.1 coordinate 1,405, forward strand.
ATCCGGACAATCATGGTGGATGACCCTACCTGCTTGCGGTTGTAGGCCCGCAACGTTTTCCTGAGATACGCGATAACCTCCCGGCTCCGAATCAGTTCCTCCAGAGAACGTACGCCCTCACTGTCACCGCATATTTCCCGACATCCCTGCACATTCGGCCAGGCGAGAATCCCGAGATACTCCCGATCATGTCCCGATATCACGGCATCCTGTAATACGGGAGCTGCGGCGGCCAGTGTGTTCACACGCAAGGCCCCCACATGCACCCAGCTGCCGGTGCTGAGCTTGAAATCCTCGGCAACCCGGCCGTTGAAGGTAATCCCTTTGCCGGGATGAAGGGGGTCAGCGAATGCCCCGGCATCACCCATCCGGTAGAAACCGTCTGCATCAAACGCCTCTGCAGTCAGGTCGGGACGGTTCAGATAGCCAGGGGTTACAATAGGCCCTTTGACACGTAATTCGTACTTGCCGGCACAGGGAACCATCTTGAGGGTGACACCCGGCAGCGGCAGTCCGATAACACCGGCCCTGTCGATGGCAAAGTGCGCGGAAGTGACCGCAGGAGCTGTCTCCGTCGCCCCCCATGAGGATGTCATCGGCACTTTACGCCCTGTTGCCAGTAGAGAGACCGCTTCCAGTCGGAGCCAGAGATCCTGGGAGAGCGCTGCACCGGCATAAAAGATAAGCTGAAGCTTTTTGAAAAAGCTCTGCCGCAGGGTTTCATCCTGCTCAAGATGCGGAAGTAGCATGGCAAAACCGACCGGAACATTGAAGTAGATGGTCGGAGAGATTTCCGCAAGGTTCTGCACCGTTTTCTGCACCAGTGCCGGAAGCGGCTTCCCGCCATCAATGTACATGGTCCCCCCCTGTTTGAGGATCATGTTGAAATTGTGGTTTCCACCGAAGGTATGATTCCAGGGGAGCCAATCTACCATTATCGGCGGGGTAGTGTTCATGAACGGCCATACTTGAGCCATCATCTGCTGATTGGCACAGAGCATGTCGTGAGTATTGAGTACTCCCTTGGGGAGGCCGGTTGATCCGGAGGAAAAAAGTATTTTGGCGATGGTTGACGGCCCCACCTTGGCAAAGGCCTTCTCCACCTGTTCCGTGGCTGTCGTGGCAAGCAATTTCTCAAAGGAAGTCGCAATAATACCATCAGCCTGTCCTTCCTTAACCACCACCTCTACTCCGGTAAGATCCAGCGCGTTAAGCGCCCGCGAAAACATAATGCCGTTTTCTGCGTAGATCAGAGCCGGTCGTACCTCCGCATAAATGGCCTTGAGTTTGACAAAGTCATCACTCACCAGCGAGTAGGCAACTGAAATCGGCGCCACCGGAACTCCGGCGATGAATCCTCCAAGCAAGAGAAGGGCATGATTTATGGAGTTCCCGGAGAGGATCATGACCGGCCTGTCCGGCCCGAGCCCCCTGTCGAGCAGCGCCTGGGCAATGGCATCAACCAGATTGCCGGCATTGCCGTACTTCAGTGTGCGCCATGTTTCATCTTCACGTCGCTCCGCAAGGAATGTGCGATCAGGCGCTTCATGCGCCCAACGCCGCAACATCACGCCCAGATTTTTTTCATACGGCTTGAGCGGCATGGGGGAGCGGAGAAGAAAACCTCCATCCGGAGTTGATTCCACATTCACTTCGGCCGGTGCGAATTCTACCGGTGCAATGGCCTCGCTTTTTTCCACTGGAGAAGCCGCTTTTTTCGCCTGTTGTCGTGATTCCTGTTCGATTGGGACATCGTTAGCGTTTTTCATCTTCTCCATCCTTTCTTTTATCTTGGCGCGGAACTGAGCAACCCGACTGCAACATAATATATATTTTTCTCTTGTGGAAGATTTACTGAGAAAGGCCGCTGAAAGTAGCTGGTGTAACCCGTGGTCACAGCCGAATGGGAGACGGCCATGACCACGGTCGAAAGTAGCTTCCGTATCCGACGGTTACTACTTATCCTTACAAAATTACTGTTACATAAAAGCATTTTCAGCCTGCTCCAAAGAGCGCTACTTTTTAAAATCCGGTTTGCGCTTCTCCAGGAAAGCAAACACGCCTTCTTTGGGAGCATCGATACAGGAGATATCGCCGCTCCCCTGGTAATTAATTTCAAGAGCTGCCGCAAGTGAATCGGACGCAGCCGCCTGGTTTACCACACGGGCGACAATTGACAGCGCCTCTTTGCTCAGGGCCATTTTACCGGCAACCGGGTTTTCGGGAACCGTAAACTCGGTTATCTGCACCGGGCTGTCGGTGATGCGTGGCACGTTGCCAACCAGCTTGTTGACTTCGGCGATGGCGGCGTCGATCATTTCAATGTAGCCGTTGGTGACCTGCTTGACGATGCCGATCTCTTGAGCCTCTTTGACGGTCAGGCGTTTAGCTTCGCCGATCATGGCGTTGAAGGTCGCGGAAGCATGTGGCCACTTGCGATAGGGGATGACGGCCCCTCCCATGCCGGGCAGGATGCCGAGGGTGATCTCGGGAAGCTGGAAGAAGGCGCCTGAATCGGCTACCAGACCGTGGCATCTGAGAGCAACTTCTACGCCGCCCCCCATGGCCAGGCCGTTGACTGCAGCGACGACCGGCTTGTCCATCTGATCCATGAAATGCAGGACTTCGGAGTTGCCGCGGGCCAGATTTACACCGGCGGTATGGTTGTCGATGGTAGCAATGAAACCGTTGATGTCGGCACCGGCGCAGAAGGCTTTGGTGCCGTAGCCGGTGATGATGAAGCCTTTGACGGAGGGGTCACTGGCGCCTTTTTTCAGCTCAATCAGGATTTCGTTACAGGTGCCGCCGCCGAGCGAGTTGGCGGCCTGCGGACGGCGAATGGTGATGATCCGTACTCCATCCTTATCATCGACGAGAATGTCACGGGGGAAATCCAGATAGTCGGCGATCGGTTTTTTCGGTTGCGGAAAGCCGGGGCGCTCTTTGGCGAATGCAGCCATAATGCGCTCTACTTCACGTTCACCCATCTCCTCCATGATGTCAAAGACCCCTTTTTTGAAGCCAAGGGCGATCAGGCTGCCGAAGTTGAGGTCTTCGCGAGTACCGATATTCCGGTCGGCGATATCGAAACATTGGGAGAAGACGAGGCCGATCATACGATCGCGGATCCATTCTCTGAGATTATCAGGGACATCGATTTTGGTCCCCGGTTTGGCGACATTCCATTTATCGACGGAGAGCAGGATCGGAGATGGAGCATAACAGGCGCGCTCTGCGGTACGACGGACCTGGGATTCATATGTGATCGGGTTGCCGCCGGCCATGTTGAGGACGAAAAAGGGGCCGGCACCGACCCACTCCTCACAAACGGAGTCAACCTGATAGGTGGTGGCTTTGTCCACCAGGTAGGCGGCTTCGTTGGTCCAGTTCTCAAAAACGCGGTTGAGCAGAAAAGAGAAGACGTTGTCGGTGACGACCGGAGCTTTGCCGGTGTTGGCGAAAAACCAGATCAGGTAGTTGAGGAGTTCCCGGCTGGCGCCGTCCCAGTTGATGACTTCAACGGCCATGCTGCGCCAGGCCGGAGCAAAGAAGTGGGTGATAGTGGAGCGTTCGGGGTGCTTCATGCCGCTGAAGATCTGCTGGGCCGGGATGCCGCTGGTGTTGGAGGTAAGAACGCATTTCTCGTCGACTATCTCTTCCAGGGTGGCGAATATCTTCCGTTTCAGGGGGAGGCTTTCGGTGGCGGCTTCGATCACAAGGCCGCAGTTTTTGAGCTGGCTGTAATCGGTGGTGTAGACGATGTTGCCAAGGATCTGATCGGCCTGTTCCTGAGTCATCTTTTTGCGGTCGAGCCCTTTCTGGGCATAGGACTGGAAGCGTTTTTCGGCTTTTTTGAGCGGTTCCTCAGCGACATCCACCAGATAGAGCTTTTTGTCCGGCGCACCGGTTCTCAGATAGTACGCGATATCCGGGCCGATATGTCCGGCGCCGATAACGGCCATTTCATCAGGTATTGCCCGGTCGGTCTGTACCAAATAGGGGTTGAAGTAGGATGGGTAGAGTTTCTTTTCCATTGTGACTGTTTCTCCTTGTTGTTAATTTTTTTGAATAATCCAGATTATTTCAGCAAATATGCGTCATAAACAACTTCTCTGCCGAGACGCATGGCACACCCGACACCGACATGGCGATTAAGGTACTCATATTTTTTGGCGCCGGTTTCAAACTGCATGGTGATCCTGAAATGATACTGCGCCGGATCGACTGACTCTCCCTGCGCGACTCTCTCCATGACTTCAGGAGGACCAAAACGAAAACCTTTTGTCTGCAGATAGACATACTGGTCGTCATCGGTCTGCAGCAGGTATCTGGTGTCAATAATCGCGACCCCATCCTGCGTCACAACCTGCCAGTCGGCACCACTATCAAGTATTTTCCCCCTGAAAGCCGGTCCTTCGAACGTGCCGCCGGTAATGGGGATAATGCGGCGTCTACCGAGATTTGAGGTCTCCCCCAGTTCCCATACCGGTGCTGTCAACTCAACATGCAGTCGCCCCAGATACTCCAGGACCGGCTTTGGAGGTTCGAATAGCATATGTTAATCGTTGTACTTTTTCAGCAGGGCTTTGGCGTCATTTATCAGCGCCTGGCCGTTGCCCCCCTTGGCAGCAACCTCCTTCATCCACTCGTCATCTACCGTTTCCGTCGCCTTTACCCACCGTTTGTATTCAGCATCGGTCAGATAATTGATGGTGTTGTGGCGATCCTGCGCAATTTTACGTGCCGGAGGCTGGAAACTGTCCCATAGCTTGCCGGCCAGTCTGGACGCTTCGCGACCGCTGTTATTATCGATGACTTTCTTCAGTTCGGGAGAAAGGCTGTCATACTTGGCCTGGTTCATGGCAAAAACTAAAAACGTATTGGAGACGGTTGCATGTCCTGGTCCGGTTTCTGTGTGGGTCTTACAGATCTCCTGCATTTTGAGACCGGTCATCGCCTCCCAGGGGAGGCTCGCACCATCGACAACGCTCTTGGATACCGCTTCCGGCACAGAAGGTGCCGGCATCTGCACCGGAACCGCTCCGAGCGCGGCCAGCGCCTTGGAGCCGATACGACCGGGTGCACGAACCTTCAAACCTTTGAGCTCTTCAAGATTTTTGACTGACTTCTTTCCAAAATGGAGGGGAGCGCCGTCGTGCATATGGGTGACGATCAGCTTGGTCCCCTTGAACTCGTCCAGAGAATTTTTCTGGATGTAGTCCCATAGTGCCGGACTAGCAGTTTCCGCTTTTTTAACCATAAACGGCAGTTCAAATACCTCCGTCTTGGTGAAGCGACCCGCCTGGTATGCAGGAGCTGTCCAGACGATATCAGCAACCCCGTCACGTGCCTGATCAAAAAGCTGAGCCGGTGTACCACCCAGCTGCATGGAAGGATAATACTGGCATTTGAGTTTGCCGCCAGATTCCTTGTTGATCTTGTCGCACCACGGAATGACAAATTTTTGCTGCGTGTTGGAGCTTGAAGGCATGAAGTGGGCTATCTTGAGCGTCACCACGTCCTGAGCGGCACCTGCTCCGCCGGATCCGCTTGTGATTATTGCTGCAACTGCAATCATTATTGATTTGGTCAGTTTCATAACAGTTTTCCTCCCGTTTTGTTTTATGGTGGTTTATCGATCTAAAAATCTGTTCCTAATCCCAATTATCTACCTTCATGGTGCCATGTTGTTTGAGATGACTGTGCATCTTGAATACTTTTTCCAGCAGCTGCGGCTCATGAGCGCCGCCGACCGCCAGACATTCCTTTAGGGCCCGATCATAATAATCCTGCAGAATCGGCTTGTAGTCCGGGTGCGCACAGTTATTGATTATGCATTTTGCTCTCTGCCGGGGGGCCAGACCACGCAGATCGGCAAGCCCCTGCTCCGTCACCAGCACGTCCATATCATGCTCGGTATGGTCAACATGGGTCACCATCGGCAGGACACAACTGACTCCGTCCGGATCTGTTTTTGAAGGGCGGGTCGAGGGTGTGTGCATGATGGAGAGATAGGCGTTGCGCATAAAATCACCGGATCCGCCGATACCGTTGATAATGCGTGAACCGTTGACGATCGATGAATTGACATGGCCGTAGATATCGAACTCGATGGGAGTATTCATGGCGATCAACCCGAGGCGACGAATCGGCTCGGCATGGTTGGATATCTGCTGTGGTCGCAGTAAAATCTTGTCTTTATACTGTTCCCAGTTGGCAAACAGACGATTGATCGCCTGTTCCGAGAAAGCGAAGGAGGCGGCAGAAACAAAATCGAGTTTGCCCGAATCGAACAGATCAAGCAGAATGTCCTGAAACACCTCCGTCCAAACGGTCAGATTTTTGAAGGGGCTGTTGATCAATCCTCCGAAAACGGCATTGGCTATTGTTCCGACTCCCGACTGCAACGGCAGAAGATTGGCAGGCAGCCGCCCCTGCTTTACCTCGAATTTGAGGAAATCGACAATGTGAGCGGCAATCTGTTCTGATTTTTTATCATTCGGACCATACAGCCGCCCGAGAGGTGGCTTGCGCGATTCGATAATGGCAACGATCTTGTTCGGATCGCAGGGAATGCTGTTGGTACCGATACGGTCATAGACATTTTGAATCGGGTAGACTTTTTTGTTAGGAGGAAGGTCCACGCCGAGGCAGTCGTGAACACCCTCCAGCGAAGGGATGCCGGTATTTATTTCTATAATTATTTTTTCCGCCCGCTCAATGATCTGCGGGGTGATGCCGATGGAGAGCGTCGGCACAATGGCGCCCTCCTCCGTGATGCAGCTGGCTTCCACTACGGCTATATCTATCTTGCCACCGTTTTCCAGTGTATAAAAACCGTAACCGAAATCCTGGGCATACATGCCGAGGTGGCGGTCACCAAAATTTATTTCAGCCTTATTGATCGCTTTCCGGATTGAATCTCCCTGCTGATGCGGCCAGCGACGGTCCACCATGCCAAGCTCTGCCCAACGGTCATCAACATCAATACCGATAGATGCGCCGGTAAAAACATTGAAGCGCAGCTTTCCCTGCAAACCATTCTTCTCAACGTAATCGGCCAGCGCGTCCGGCACCGTTTTAGGGTTTCCCTCGGCAAAACCGGAAAAGCCAAGATACATGCCGTCCCTGAACAGGGGAATAGCGGCATCTGCCTTCGATATTTTTGCATGGAGGTCAGAGCACCTGATTCTCTTCTTCAGTTCGGCATCACACATAACTGTCATTTAAGAGGATCTCCTTTTATAGATATTTTTTGACGATGAATCCCGTCGGCATAAGAGGCTGTCAGGAGTCACATTATCTATAAAAGCGTTTTGCAAATTAGGTGCCCATTACATATAAAAGCGTTATAATCATGATAACATACTTATAACATTGATGTTTTAATACTATAAAATATTTCTAAATTTTCTGCCATCAGTCAGCATAGCGTTTATATACGATATATCGTACCGAATTACCACCAAAGAATTTAGAAGGATGATAAAACCGCCTATAAGTGGCTGGAATATCTCGGAAGAAGGGGAATTACCGTAAACGCACGACATATCGTGCACATCCACTACATTTCGTGTATTTTGGCTTTGCGTTTGATATGGAGTTTTTATCATCATTGATTCGGGGAGAAGAGTGATCCGCTTGAAAGATTCCCAGAAACCTGACTTCAGCATGAACTATTTTGTCGATGAAGTTGAGCAGAACATAGCTGACGACGTTAGCAGATTCCACTCTTCAAACAACCGCTAAAAACCATGCATAAAAAAGAGGTGTCTAGCTGGAGGATCGCGCAACCGTGTCTGTTCCTGCTGGTTTATTTTCACTTAGCTGCCTCAGGCGATAGGCCAGTTGTGGCCTGGTTATTCCAAGCACTCTGGCCGCAGCCGAGAGATTTCCACTGGACTTTCTAACAGCCGCTTCGATAAGTGCATGCTCCATCTGATCCAGCGTCATGACCCCATTCAATACGGCGTCGATTAGAGAATTACCGGGGTCTGCTGCTCGGTCTATGTTGAGCTCTCCATTGGCGTCAAGACCAAATTCCAGCGCGTTGCCGTCATTATAGGACGAAAACATTTGGTCTACTTCAATGCGGGTGCCGCTTGGGGCAAGGATGACGCCTCGTTCAATCACATTTTGCAGTTCACGGATGTTGCCGGGCCACGAATAGGCGAGTAGCGCCCGCTTGGCCTTATCAGCGAACCCGCGCAATTTTTTATCATTCACCGCTGAATATTTCCCCATAAAACGCTCGGCGAGCAGCAGAACATCCTGCGTGCGCTCCCTGAGCGGCGGGATACTAATTTGGTAGGCGTTGAGACGGTAATAGAGGTCAGATCGAAACTTTCCTTCCTTGACCAGATGCTTGAGGTCGGCATTGGTTGCCGCCACCAGACGTACATTTACTTTGCGGGTTTTCAGGTCGCCGACTCTCTCGACTTCTCCTTCCTGCAGCACCCGCAGAAGTTTGGCTTGTGCAGAAAGCGGTAAATCACCTATCTCGTCAAGGAACAGGGTTCCACCATTGGCTCTTTCAAAACGCCCCGGACGGGAAGAAAGCGCACCGGTAAAGGCCCCTTTTTCGACTCCAAACAGTTCGGCTTCCACCAGGTCATGGGGGATGGCGGCACAATTGATGGCAATAAATGACTCATTGCTGCGCGAGCCCGATTCGTGCAATGTCCGAGCAAATACCTCCTTACCAACTCCTGTTTCCCCAAGCAGAAGCACAGTTATCTGACTCTGTGCAGCCTGAAGGAGCAGTTTATAGGCAGCGAGGAAAGCCGGCGAATTACCCACAATATCAGCCGGCAGCTTTTCCTTATCGTTAATAGCTGAACGTAATTGCACCACCTGAGTTTGCAGGTCAATGAGCTTTTCAGCAATAGACTCCCGGTTCAAGAACAGTGAAAAGTCAGCCGCATCCTCCCACTCCTCAATCGGCTTGCCGATAATGCGACAGTTGTTAGCCCCCATGGCTACGCATTCAATTTCCTTGTATAGAATCGGACGCCCCATTAACGCAGAGGTATAGCCACAGGCATAACCGATTTGGCTCCAGCAGACCGGTTCGGAATATGTACCGAAATGGAGTCGGTGCCATTGACCTTCCCATGAGTTTTCCCATAGAAATTCACCATAATATGTGCCGGCAGCAAGGTCCGCCTCAAGCTTGATTGAGGTGACCTTGACGATCCCTTCCAAGGTGTGCAGTTGTGCACCAGCGACAAAAACATCTTTGAATTTTTCACTTTCAGGGCGTGTTCGAGCGAATTCTGCATCGTGACTACCGGCTTCGTAACCCATACGCATAAGAAGTCCACGAGCGCGGTCAAAGCCAAGGGTGTCGATCAATTCTCTGCGTATGGTGCCCTGTGCATCAGCATGAATTAGCAACATACGATGCTCATGCAACCAGATCTGACCGGTATCGGGGCAGAAGCGCAAGCGGGTGCGCAGATCTTCATTTACAGCTTTTTTGTTAGTACGGTTCATAGATATCCTTGTTTCTTAAAAGTTCGCCACTCAAGTATTGACTTCTGAATGAAATATTCCTTCAAATAGCAATAACAAGACCTCGAGTTGGCCATGTTGGAACTCCATTCATATGTATCTCATTTATATTCTAGTGGAATATCGAAAAGATCAGGCCAGAAGACACAGAGCAAGTATCCGCTATCACAAAAACACATTACAGAGCTTTCTACCGCAAGGCAATATTTAAACGTTGTTACACCACTTAGCAGCAGCATCACTATCGGCCAATAAAGCACCGGCGTTCTCTGCTATTGACATTAATGTAATCTGCATAATTATTCACAATTAGTCTCTATAAATTAATAGATTATGTGCGATTTAAAACCAGATATGGTGATTTCAATTCACTCAACTCCATTTAATAATTGTATAACACTATTACATCATACTGCGCATGTTATCAAATGGTAACACAACGACCTCGCACTTTACTACATTTTACCAAATGATCAAATGAATAACCCTTCTCTCCTCCCTCGTATGCCCCCTCAAGACATTAATAAAATAAATTTCTCCTACCATAACGGCCCAAACCACACAGGTTTTTTCATCTTAAACTCGTGATTTGGATTTTATGAAACTGTGTTTGGCACATAATGTGCTCATTGGTAGTACATCCTACGCACTACCAGCAATAACCAGTAATTCATTACAGCAAGCGAATAAGAAATATAGTTCCGACAAATAACAAGGTGTTGTGAATTAAAAATTTGCAGAACAAAACATCTGACAGAAGAGACAGCCATTCGAGAAGAGAAGAGGAGGCTACGACCATGAGTACAGCTGGTGATGGAGAAAACGGAATAACGGCCGTGTCATTGTCAAGCGCCGACCTGGAAATGGTTCAGGAAGAAAAAAATACCGCCATGGCTGTTCCCGACATAGGCCAACTCGGGCTCTATCTGGTTGTATTCATGGCCGTGAGTTGGGGCTTAATGTATTTCATTCCGACGATATTTCTCTTTACCGTCCTACTGCCAGCCTCTTTTTACGCACTCTACAGTTTGGTAGTTTTTTGTCCTCTCATTTCAGGTGGTTGGCCTTTTGCCCCACCACTTGGCAACTGGAAGCCTGGCCAAGGAATCTGGAAACCAGGGCTTGGAACAACGGCTCTTATTATAGTTGCTGCAGTAGCAGGGCCACTCTTTACAACGCATATCTATCCGAAATTTCCTCTTTTCCCGGTCGGCTTTTGGTGGGGAATTATTCTCTTTACCGTTACCCTTTGGTATGCGTTTGTCTGGAATGGCTGGCCTCTCAATCAAAAGTGCTCTCCCGCAGTGCGCGCTATCGGAGGCGGATTGATTATTCTGCTCGTTACTGCTGTGCTGTGGCAGTTGGTTAATTTGAGTGGGACCCCTTTTGCAGGAGCTGCTTTCGATCCAAAGGGGCCGTTTCAGGCTGAGTGGTTTTTTGGATTACTCGTCTGGATTATCGTCTGGATACAGGCTTTTTCAAATGTTCTCACCTTCCAGCAGTGGCCTTTTTACAAAATGGGTCAACCTTGGGGCGAGATTGCCAATACCCTTCTCTCTATTATCCTTGGCTGGGCTTGCTGGGTAGGAAGCCTCCAGTTTATGAGCCCAACATTTTCCTTTGCTGCTGTGGGCGGTTCAATTATCGGGATGCAGAATTTTCATGGGGCAATTTTCGGCTACTACCCTTTTCTTAAGTTTAAACAACCGGTCAGAGGCATTTGTAACTTCTTCACTGAAATTGCCCTGGCGGGTGTCTGGATAGCTCTCCTGCGCGTTCTCATGAAACCTGTTGTTGCCAAGGTACAGGCTGCCGGGCTGCCGTTTGATATCAACGTAGTGTCTGTCCTTTACACCTTGCACTTTATTGCTCTGTTGACGCTGATACATAATTTTTATTTTCTGCGGGCGCCGCTCCCCCCATCCGGACCGCCTCCCTCTCCAGAGTGAATAAAATGAGATGCAATTTCTGGAAAGGGGGAATTGCCAGGTTATAGGTATGCATTTATGGATGATGTTCACGTGTCAGCAGAAAAAAACGATTAAGGAGGGTTAGATGACGAGACAAGGCAAGAAGAAATGGTTACAGAGCCACCAATTGAGTATGCGGGCCTGCATGACAATGGCAGCGGTGACAGTATTTGGTCTGTGCGGCAGTACAGACGCTTTTGAAATCAACACCGGTAACGAAGATGTTGTCATCAATTGGGATAACACCCTGCGCTACACCCTGGCCCAGCGCCTCAAAGGCCAGAGTAAGGATATTGTTAACAGCGTCAATCATAATGATGGCGATCGAAATTTTGACGTCGGCATCGTGTCCAGCCGCCTGGATCTTCTCTCAGAGATGGACGTTGTCTACAAAAAGAACTTTGGTGTCCGTCTGAGCGGTGCAGGCTGGTACGATCCGGTCTACACAGAGAAGTCGTATGACAGCAATTATATTCTTCCCAATCATTTCGTAAACGGCGTGCCAACCGGTGGATTCAATAAGGCAACAAAGCGCCAATTTGGCGGGCCGGACGCGGAAATGCTCGATGCCTTCGCCTTTGCAAAATTTGATGTTGCCAATACTTTGATCGGCGTCCGTGCCGGGCGTCACACGATCTACTGGGGCGAGGCGTTTTTCCCGGGTGCGGGTAACAACGGCATCTCTTATGGTCAATCGCCGATCGACATGGCCAAGGCCCTGGCTATGCCGGGTGTAGAACTGAAAGAGATCTTTCGTCCACTGAATCAGATATCAACGACGATTCAGCCGACCAAAGATATCGTCATCGCGGGGCAATACTATCTGCAATGGGAGGCTAACAAGTTTCCTGAAGGTGGCAGTTACCTCGGCATGGTCGATGGTCTTATGAACAATGGCGAAGCCTACTGGTTTCCGTGGTTGGGGACACCGGGAGGGGCGCCAGCCGGACCGGCATTTAACACCGGTGATCACAAACCTGAAAATTCTGGCGATTGGGGGATTAAGATCGCCTATAGCCCTGAAGCGCTGGACGCGACCATAGGTCTCCACTATCGCAATTTCTCGGACAAGATGCCGCAAGTTCTGACCAATAGATCTACGATGATTCCAACACTTCCTGGCCTCGGGCTACCAACCGATTTTTACTACGATTATAAATCCAACATCCAACTGTACGGCATCAGCTTTGCCAAAAGCATAGGCGGCATTAGCGTCGGTTCTGAAATTTCCTATCGCAAGAATATGCCGTTAACCAGTCAATGGTTCGCCCCCGAGGGTGCCCGTGGCAACACCATGCATGCGGTCATAAACTTTCTGACGCTTCTGCCGAAGACCCCGGTGTTTGATACCGGTTCCGCCATACTGGAGTTTTCCTACGGCCGCTGGAACAAAGTCACATCGGGTGCCCAGTATTTTACCGGTATGAGTGGGCTTAACCCAACAGGGTTTCCAGTCAACCAAGGTGACGACGCCGCCACCAGAGACAACTCAGTTGTAACAATCAACCTTGTGCCGCAATGGACACAGGTTCTGCCGGGTGTGGATCTGGCCATGCCGCTCAACTTTTCCATGGGGATGCATGGCAATTCGGCAACCCTCACCGGCGGCACGAAGGGAACCGGTTCATACAGCGCCGGCCTCTCATTTGATATCTTTGCCAAATACAAGGTCGACCTGACCTATGCCAGCTTCTTCGGCAATGTCCATCCGGGTACTGATGGACAGATTGTACCCCCGGGTTTTGGGTCATCTACAAATCCTGCCGTCAACGGCAGTCTCGGTGCTGCAGATGCAATTGCCTTACTTAGGGACCGCGATCTGCTTTCCTTGACATTAAAAACAACATTCTAACAAACTTGGAGGAATATTATGAAATTACGTACCAGCCTGATTGCACTCGGATTATCCATGTCATATGCGGGACTCACATTTGGTGCAGTCTCTGCTGAAAAAGCTGCCCAGCTCGGAAAAAACCTGACCTTGGTCGGAGCTGAAAAAGCCGGTAACAAGGAAGGAACCATTCCGGAGTATACCGGAGGCCTCAGCAAAGCGCCTGCTAACTATACCAAAAAGGGGTGGCGGCCCGACCCGTTTGCAGGGGAAAAGCCCCAGTTCTCAATCAGCGCCAAGAACATGGCGCAGTACAACGATAAGCTCTCCGAAGGCATCAAAGCCATGCTGAAGAAGTACCCGACTTTCCGGCTCGATGTCTACCCGACCCACCGTACGGCAGCGTATCCGAAATACGTTCTGGATAATACCGTGAAGGCCGCGACGTCAGCCAAGACTACCGGCGGCGGCCTTTCATTCACCGGTGCCCATGCCGGGCTGCCATTCCCTATTCCCAATGATGGCTATGAAGCCATGTGGAATCACCTGCTGCATTTTAACGGCCTCTCCTTCGAGATCAGGTACAAGGCGTACACCGTTGACTCAAACGGCAGGATAACCATGCAGGCCGACGGCGACGTTACCCAGGAATACCCGTACTACGACCCGGCCAAGCCGGATACCAAAGACTTTTATGCGCTTAAGGATCTGTTCCTGGGGCCGGCCCGGCGTGTTGGCGAGGCGGTACTGATTATTGACCCGATTGATTTTACCAAGGAATCAAGAAAAGCTTGGCAGTATCTGCCCGGCCAGCGACGGACAAAACTTGCTCCGGACCTCAACTTTGACACCCCCAGTTCGCTGTTCGGAGGTCAAACTACCTGGGACGATCTGTTTCTGTTCAGCGGCTCGCTGGAACGCTACAACTTTAAAATCATCGGCAAAAAAGAGATGTACATCCCCTACAACGAATACAAGATGCTCTACTGGGCTGATCCGGAAAAGGATCTTTTGAAGGCAAATCATGTCAATCCTGACTTTGTTCGCTGGGAACTGCACCGCGTCTGGGTGGTCGAAGGAACCTTGAAACCGGGCAAACGTCATCTCTACGGTAAGCAGGTATTCTATCTTGATGAAGATTCCTGGGCAGCTTCGCTGGCCGACAAGTACGATGGTCGCGGTCAACTGTACCGGGTCGGTATGAACTACATCACACAGCAGTACGACGTGCCCTGCCCGTTCCCGGATGCTTTTTCCATAACTGATCTGGTAACCAACTCCTATGCGATCAATGCCATACCGACGCGGGGCAAGAAAGGAATCCTCTACCACACCAAACCGTTCCCACCCAAAGATTGGACCGCCGATTCACTGGCAACCGGCGGTGTTCGCTAAATATTGACGCAACGGCGCTCCCAACTGTCGGAGACGATAGTCGGGGGCGCCGGACAAAAACCGTATTTGGGACACAGATAGCAAGAGGGAGAATATATGAAATTCAGAATACTACTGATAGCGCTGATAACAGTCGTAATATTGTCCTCCTCACTGGCCTTTGCCGCTAAATTCTGGGATGGTTTCGGCGCATTGATGGGACAGAAAAACGATAAAGTTGCAGTTGAAACGCCCTATCAGGATATTCTCGACACACCGGCACCCAGGAGCAGATTTCCTGCGAAAGCTGTTCTTAACGGAGTTGCCATGGCCGGTTCACGCATTGTCGTTGTCGGTCAACTCAGCCAGATCGTTTATTCCGATGATGGCGGCAAAAGTTGGACACAGGCCGGAGTACCGGTCAGCTCCGATCTCTTGGCGGTGCATTTTCCAACACCACAACAAGGGTGGGCAGTCGGACATGATGGCATAGTACTTCACAGTACCGACGGCGGTGCCAATTGGATCAAGCAGTTTGACGGTCGTGCAGCTGCCCAGGTTATGGAAAGCCATTACATGGGCGCGAAAACATGTACCGGCTGTCATGTCGCCCCCGACCTGCCGAAGATCGGTAAGCCGGAGAAGTACGAAGCGGTGGGACTGATGGAGGAAATCAAGAAATTCACCGACCAGGGGGCGGACAAACCGTTTCTTGATGTCTGGTTTGCGGACGAAAATACCGGATACATAGTAGGCGCCTTCAGCCTGATCTTCCGTACCAACAACGGCGGCAAGAGCTGGGTACCACTGTATGACCGCATCGATAACCCGAAACGCTATCATCTGTACGCCGTACGACCAGTAGGCAAGGATCTCTTCATTACCGCCGAGCAGGGAGTTATTTTCAAACTGGATGAAAAGAGCGGGCGATTTAATGCGATAAAAACCCCGTATAACGGCACATTCTTCGGAATTACCGGAAAGCAGGGTGCTGTAGTTGCCTTCGGGATGCGCGGCAACGTCTTCCGTAGCAGCGATGACGGAGCCAGCTGGGATAAGATCGAAACCGGTGTGCCGGCAGGATTGGTTAGTGGCACTATTACCACTGATGGCCAGTTTGTGCTGGTCAGCCAGGGTGGGCGTGTACTCGTCAGCAGTGACAGTGGTTCAAGCTTCAAACAGGTTCTGATTGAACGTCCAATGCCGGCATCCGGAGTCACCTCGGTTGATACGACCACCATTGCATTGGCAGGCCCGCTTGGTATGAAGATTCAATCAATCAAGTAATTCGAATAGGTAAAACCAGATAGGGAGAACAGACATGGCTGTTGGATCGGGAAAAACTGAAGAGATGCCGGTTGTTACGGACCCCAAGGACTTTGACAGCAAATCCGGCAACTTGTTAGAGCGGCTGATCTTCAATAATCGCATGGTGGTAATGGTCGCTTGTGTGCTCGTGACCTTGCTGCTGGCTTACCAGACAACGAAGACCGTCTTTAACGCCAGCTTCGAGAAGATGCTGCCGCAGAGTCATCCCTATATCAAAAACTATCTGGCCAACAAGAAAGATTTGCCGGGCCTGGGCAACTCAATCCGCGTGGTTGTCGAGAATACCCAGGGTGACATCTTCGACCCGCAGTATTTGGATGTTCTCAGGCAGATCAATGATGATCTCGTTCTTACAACAGGTGTGGATAGGGCCTGGGTGAAATCTATCTGGACCCCTGCTGTACGTTGGAACGAGGTAACCGAAGAGGGCTTTCAGGGCGGGCCGGTCATGCCGGATAACTTTGACGGCTCGCCGGAGAAGGTGGCGCAACTCAAACAGAACATAGCCCGTTCCGGTATTGTTGGCAGTCTCCTGGGGACAAACTACAAGTCGGCGTTGGTCTTTGTCCCGCTGCTGGACAACGACCCCAATACCGGGAAGCGCCTTGACTACAGCGCCTTCTCCAAAAAAATCGAAGAGAGTATTCGCAAGAAATACGAAGCGACCGCAGCGACTGATGGCAAAGGCACCGCCCAGGCGAACGGAAAGATCAAGATCCATATAGTCGGCTTCGCAAAGATGGTGGGTGACCTGATCGACGGGTTAATGCAGGTCATGACATACTTCGGCATCGCTGCCCTGATTGCCACGATTGTCATCTTTCTCTACACCCGCTGCATACGGAGTACGGTTCTGGTTATCCTCTGCTCGGTAGTGGCGGTCATCTGGCAACTGGGTATCGTTGCCACCTTCGGCTACGAACTGGATCCCTACTCGATCCTGGTTCCGTTCCTGGTCTTTGCCATCGGGGTCTCTCATGGTGTCCAGAAGATGAACGGTATCATGCAAGACGTGGGGCGCGGCACCCACAAGCAGATTGCGGCACGCTATACATTTCGCAGGTTGTTCGTGGCCGGCCTGACTGCCCTGATGGCCGATGCGGTCGGTTTTGCCGTCCTTATGATGATCGATATCCCCGTCATCAAGGACCTGGCAATTACCGCAAGTATCGGTGTAGCCGGGCTGATCGTCACCAACCTGTTGCTCCTGCCGGTATTTCTCTCCTTCACCGGGGTGAGTGCCAAAGCGGCGAGACAGAGTCTGCAGGAGGAGACCGATGAGAGTAAGGGCAAAGGAGCCGGCGCAATATGGAGCCTGCTGGACCATTTCACCGAACGGCGCTGGGCGACCCGTGCGTTACTAATATCCGCCGTGCTTGCGGTGGCCGGCTTTATCGTCAGCCTCAACCTCAAAATCGGCGATCTCGATCCGGGTGCCCCCGAACTGCGACCCAACTCCCGTTACAACAAGGACAATAGCTATATCACTTCGAATTACTCGCTCTCCAGCGACCAGTTCGCCGTAATCCTGAAGACACCAATTGAGGGAGCCATAAAGTATGAGCCGCTGATCGAGGCTGATCGACTGGCTTTTGCCCTCAGGCAGGTGCCGGGTGTGCAGGCGACTGTCACCCTGGGCGATTCCATACGGATGGTTACCGCTGGCACCTATGACGGCAATCCCAAGTGGTATACCCTCAATCGCAGTCAACAAGTTCTCAATTACGGAGGGCAACAGTCCTGTTTCGACAACCCTGAAATGATTAACAGCACCATATCAGTCACGCCGGTCATCGCCTATCTGACCGACCACAAAGCGGAAACGTTGACACGGGTATTGACGGTAGCAGAAGAGTTCGTAACCAAGCACAGCACCAAGGATCGTCAGTTTCTACTTGCAGCCGGTAGTTCCGGGATTGAGGCCGCCACCAACATAGTGGTCAAAGAAGCCAATCGCACCATGCTGCTGTACGTCTACGGCGCGGTCATAATCCTCTGTTTCATCACCTTCCGCAGCTGGCGGGCGGTAGTCGTAGCGGTACTGCCGCTGATTCTGACCTCGATCCTCTGCGAAGCACTGATGGTGGTACTCGGTATCGGCGTCAAGGTTGCCACACTGCCGGTTATTGCGCTGGGGGTCGGCATCGGGATCGACTATGCGCTCTACCTGCTCAGTATGCAGCTCAAGTACCAGCGAGAGGGTCTGCCCCTGGGCGAAGCCTATAAGAAAGCGGTCCAGTTCACCGGCAAGGTGGTTGCTCTGGTCGGCATTACTCTGGCTGGAGGAGTTATCACCTGGTCACTGTCACCGATCAAGTTCCAGGCAGATATGGGGATACTGCTGACCTTCATGTTTCTCTGGAACATGGTAGGTGCCTTGGTATTAATCCCGGCCCTTTCTCACTTCCTGCTCAAAGATGTACATGAAACCGTTGAGGAAACCGCAGAGGAAAAAGTCCCGGCGAAAACTGGTATTGTTCAGATCGCTGTGACAGAGGAGTAGAACATGAGCGACTTCACCGGAAAATATCAGGTAAAAATTCTGGGTATCGACGATTATCAGGCTCTGGTGGCATGTCAAAGTGCGTGCCCTCTGGCAACCGATACCAAGAGGTACGTACGTGCCATTTCCGTGGGTGATTACGAAAAAGCCTACCTCATCGCCCGTCAGACAAACCCGCTTGTTTCCGTCTGCAGCCGTGTCTGCACCGCCCCCTGCGAGAAGACCTGCCGCAAAACCGGTGAAGGCAACCCGGTAGACATTCGTGCCTTGAAGCGCTTTGCCTGCGACCGTAACGGTGTTGCTTCACCCATTTCTGTAATGAAACGGCTCGATCAGTACTCGCAACGGGATCAGTGGATGAGCGACCGGACCGGCAACCACATCCTGACCATGTCACGGTTCAGAAGCGCCAAAAATGAAAAAGCGGGCTCTCAAAAACCTCCCGCCCGGGTTGCCATAGTCGGTTCCGGACCGACCGGCTTAACTGCCGCTCACGATCTTGCCGTGCTCGGCTACCAGGTTGTGATTTATGAGGCGGCTCCTCTGCCTGGCGGCATGTTGAGAACAGGGATTCCGGCCTTTCGCTTGCCGAAGGAAATACTCCAGCAGGAGATCGAGGCCATTCTTGAGCTGGGAGTGGATCTTAAGTTGAACAGTCCAGTCGGAGGAGATCTGACACTGGCCAACCTTCGAGAGCAGGGGTACGAAGCCGTATTTATAACCATTGGCCTTCAGGATCCCATGGTACTTGATCTGAAAGGAACCGATCTGAAGGGAGTTTACCACGGGATAGATTACGTGCGGGACCATGAGAAAATCTCGTTAGGGAAGCGCTGTCTTGTCATCGGGGGGGGCGGAGTGGCAATAGACTGTGCCCAGCATGCCGTACGCCAGGGGGCCGAACAGGTAATGATCGCCTGTCTAGAGTCCTGGGAAACCATGCCCGCAAGCCTGTCAGAAAAAGAAGACGCCCAGGAAGAAGGTATCACCTTTCATCCTTCCTTGGGCCCGCAGCGTATCGTAGGAAAGGAAGGTCGTGTAACCGGGATCGAGTTTTTGAAAGTGGCATCGGTCTTCGATAGCGAGGGAAAGTTCAGTCCCACCTACGTCCCGGACAGCACAACCATCCTGGAAGTCGACTCTGTCATACTCGCTGTAGGCCAATCGTCAACCATACCGTCCCTCTCGGGACTGGAAGGACTTGACATCACCCCCGCCGGTCTGATTCGCGCGGACGAAGATATGTCCACCAACCTTCCCGGCGTCTTTGCCGGCGGAGATGTGCGCTGGCGTTTCGCCAGGAACGCAACTGATGCCATCGCTGACGGGCAACGTGCCGCTCGCGCAATCCATGGATACCTGCGCGGCAAAAAGTTGCATATCAAAAAGAAAGGCTACATGAGGCCAGTGGCGCCGGACTTCACGAATACCCGTTGTGAAACGATACCTCCGGTGAAGATCCCGAAACGGGCCGCCGACGAGAGAATCAAGACTCGGGAAGAGATCACCATCGGCTTTGATGAAGCCCAGGCACGCGAGCAGGCCGCCAGATGCCGACAGTGCAGCATCCAGACCGTATTTGACCGGTCGCGCTGTATCCTGTGTGGAACCTGCGCAGAGACCTGCGTCTACGGTGCCCTTAAATTGGTCCGACTCGCAGATATCCAGGGTGATACAAATCTAGAAAAGTTAACCGGTACGCTGGCACGGATGTCGCCCCGGAACAAGGGGATGACCGCCATCATCAAGGACGAGAGCCGTTGCGTCAACTGCGGCATGTGCGCCCGTCGCTGTCCAACGGGAGCAATAACAATGGCAGAATTTTACAGTCAGGAAGAATGGGAATAATACACGTAATTTCGATTACAAACCAAAGATGACATCACGGGTACGTGGAGATTATTTATGAGTGAATCAGCAGGCAGTTTCAGAGAATCCATCAGTCAGCTTCCCAGGAACATCAAGGAGTCCGTTTTCAGGCCGGAAGAAGGAACTCCCGAGCAGGAAAGGGCCGCCGCCATATTCGGCAACGTCTTCCTGCATCTGCATTCGGTCAGGGTCCACATCAACTCCCTGCGCGCAGCCTATACCTTCGGCCTGGGACTGATCTCCTTCTTCCTGTTTCTGCTTCTAACAGTTTCCGGGATCCTGCTGATGTTCTATTACACCCCGTCCACCCAGCTGGCCTATCGCAACATGAAAGACCTTGAGTACGTGGTCTCCTTCGGGATAGTACTGCGTAATGTCCACCGCTGGTCGGCCCATGCCATGGTCGCCTTTGTCTTCCTGCATATGTGCCGGGTCTTTTACACAGGCTCCTACAAGGCCCCCCGGGAATTCAACTGGGTCATCGGGGTTTGCCTGCTGCTATTAACCCTCTTTCTCAGTTTTACCGGATACCTGCTCCCCTGGGATCAACTTGCCTTCTGGGCGATCACTGTCGGGTCCAACATAGCCGCCTATATGCCTTGGATCGGAGATAACGTGCGCTTCCTGATACTTGGGGGCAATGAAGTCGGGCAGATGGCGCTTTTGCGATTCTACGTGCTGCATGTTGCGCTGCTGCCGCTTGTTGCTGCCATCTTGCTGGCGGTCCACTTCTGGAGAATTCGCAAAGATGGCGGACTGTCTCGGCCGCAGGATCAATCTGATTAACACTGAATATAAATCCCCTCCCGTCAAGGAAGGGGGAAGTGATAAAGCTATGACCGAGGAGGAATAAACCATGCCGCACGAAAAAGAAGAAATCTTTCCGCGAGACCCCAATAAGACCTACTCCCTGATGACCATCGTCGACGGGGACTCCTTCCAGGTCGAGCATGGTCCCGACGACACCCTGCAGAGCTGGCCGCACCTGATGGTGCGTGAATTGCTGCTGTTCCTGCTGGTCTTCGTCGTTATCCTGGGGGTTTCCCTGCTCTTCAACGCGCCCTTGGAAGAGGCGGCCAACCCGCTGCACTCGACCAACCCGGCCAAGGCCCCCTGGTATTTCGTCGGCATCCAGGAACTTGTCAGCTATTCGGCCTTTCTGGGCGGCATCGTCGCCCCGGTGCTGATCGTGCTGTCCCTGCTGCTGCTGCCCTACATTGACCGCAATCCGAAAGGGGTCGGTGTCTGGTTCTCTCCGGATCGTAAAATCGCCACCCTGCTGTTTACCCTGTTTGTGATTGCCATGGTCGTACTGATCCTGATCGGGCAGTTTGTCCGCGGACCGAACTGGGGCCTGTACTGGCCTTGGATGTAACAGCTTTTTGAATCAGTCTTGAAAGGAGAAGGTATATGGATATGGAAAACAGTGCCGGCACCATGACCCAGGCCGCATCAATCGATGAAACGGTCAACGAAGATCGCCGGAACTTTGTCAAAAAGCTGAGTTTGACTGCTCTGGTCGTCGGTGTCGGAGGTGCGGTGGTTGAATGCGGCCGTTTCCTGAAGCCCAACGTCCTGTACGAACCGTCACGAGTGTTCAAGGTCGGCGAGGTCAACCAGTTCCCCTTCGGCAGCCGCACGGTAATCGAAGGCAAAGGGGTTGAGATCGTCAGGGAGAAGGATGGCGTCTACGCCATCTCCCTGGTCTGCACCCATCTGGGATGCCTGCTGAAACCCGTGCTTAACGACCAGGAGATCGGTTATTCCTGTCCCTGCCACGGCTCCAATTTCTCCCCCAGGGGCGATGTGCTGGGCGGGCCGGCCCCCCGGGCGCTCCCCTGGTACGATGTCTACATGGACAACACGGGCAATCTGGTGGTGGATGCATCCAAGGAAAACCAGAAACGGACTAAACTCGTCGTCTAATGCGAATGAAAACCTATGGAGGATAAGCAGATGGAAAAAGCAGCATTGCGCAAACTCACATCACTCTGCGTCATCTGCGGAGTGGCCGGTATTGCCCTTTTGGGCATAATGGAGTTCCGCGACGGGAAGCGGGAATGGAAGCATTTCCAGATCGAATACAAGGAACTGCTCCTGAAAAAGATCAGCCGTGACCGCAACCCGGCCTTCTATGAGAGGGTGCTGGGGATGAAGCCAGAAATCAAACAAATCGTCATCGATGACTGGGGGGCGGTTGACCGCTGCGTTTCCTGCCACCTGGGGATCGACGATCCGCTCTTTGCCGATACCAAGCAGCCGTTTCGGACCCATCCCCGACCGGAACTGCTCAAGTTCCATCCGGTGGAGAAGTACGGCTGCACCATCTGTCATGGCGGCCAGGACCTGTCCACTACCTATCAGGGCGCCGCCCACAAAACCATCGCCCACTGGCCGGTTCCCATGGTGGAGAAGGGGCTGATCCAGTCGCGCTGCGGTCTCTGCCACAAGGACTTTGCTGCCATCGGCGCCGACAAGCTGGTCAAGGGACGCGAGATCTACAAAGAGATGCACTGCGCCGGCTGCCACGTCATCAACCGCCAGGGGGGTGCTGTTGGTCCCGAATTGAGCGCCTTTGCCGACAAGGACCCCGGTGCATTCTCCTATGCCGCCCTGGAGGGCAACCACTCCAAACAGAACTGGGTGGTCGAGCATTTCAAGAACCCGCAGAAGGTAACATCCGGTTCTCCCATGCATCTGCCTGCCTTGAACGAATACCAGATTGAATGTCTGTCGAGCTATGTGTTGAGTCTGAGCCAGCGAGATTTCCCGCGGCAGTATGTGCCCAAGCTGCGTCCTGACTTTGAACCGCCCAAGATGGATGTGGTCGTACCGGAAGCGGAACTGTCAAATCCGGATGATGACGTAAAGTAGCGGATTTGCAGGATTAAAGAGGCAACGGGATATCTTTCCATGAGGAGTGAGAGAATGAAACGTAAAACAATAAACATATGTGCTGTCGCTGCTGTTCTGGGGTTGCTGACGGGAAGCGGAGTCCAGGCTCAGGAACCGCCGAAAATGCCGTACGACTTCGCCATGTACTGCCTGATGTGCCACAAGGAGGGCGTACAGATCGGACCTCCTGGCATCTTCGACATGATATCCAAGAGTGGTAACCCGCTGCACGAACAGTATGTCCGTAATAACGTGCGATTCGGGCTGAATGCCATGCCGGCTTTCAGGATTTCTGAGATAAGCCCCAAAGGGTTGAACTCTATAGTTACCTACCTGAAAGCTGTGGCCACTTATCGTAAAACAAATCCCGCTTACAAGCCGGCACCGGTTGAAGAAGGAGGGGGCAAAAAATGATGGAGACCGGAAGAAGAGGTTTTTTTAAAAGCATATTTGCTGCGGGAGCAGCCCTGGTGGCATCAGGGGCTGCCGTTGCACCCCGCCCGGCACAGGCTTCCGCCCAGACACAGATTACCGGGGTATGTCTTTTTGTTCCCAGTCTGGGGAGAGCGAGCGAGTTTGTTGATCTGATGAACACAAATGCTCCCGGCAACTGGACAGTTCATGCGCTGCATGGCTCGCTGATTGAGCACTATTTTACCACCCGAAACCTGTTTGAAGAAGCCCGGGGCAGCGCCAATACGTTTGTTGGCGTGGTGGACCCTGCGACCTTTGCAATTGTCCATGAAGCGATTGTCGATAGCGGCGGTAGTTTCCATTACATAACCCACGAAGACCGTAACCGGGTTACATTTTCTGCACAGCTGTAACTGAGGAGGAGTGGATATGAGTAGTTTTATTGCGCTGCCCAAGGGCGTGACAGAAGAGGCCTTTACCAAGGCGATCAAAGAGTACCGGGCGCTTCTGGGCGAAGACCGGGTTCGTACCGATTCGGCTTCCCTGCAGTCGTATCTGAAAATCATGATCCCGGAAAGTGTGGAGCTGCACAAACCTTCCGCAGCTATCTACCCGCGGACAGTCAAAGAGATTCAGGCCATTGTTGGTATTGCCAATAAGTACAAGACGCCGCTCTGGACGGTCAGCACCGGCAAGAATATGGGCTACGGTTCAGCTGCGCCGGCAACCAGCGGGCAGATCGTCCTCGATCTGAAGACCATGAAGAAGATCATCCATGTGGACGAGGAACTGGGCTATTGCCTGGTAGAGCCGGGAGTAACCTACTACGACCTGCAGGAGTACTTCAAAAAACATAAGCTGAACCTGTGGGTAGATGTGCCGGCCCCTTCAGCCATGGCCAGTCCGGTCGGCAACACCATGGACCGGGGGGTCGGCTACACGCCCTATGGCGAACACTTCCTCTTCTCCTGTGGTATGGAGCTGGTCCTGGCCAATGGTGACGTGATTCGCACCGGTACCGGCGGGGTTCAGAATTCGACCAGCTGGCAGAACAATAAATGGGGTTTTGGACCGTATGTGGACGGCATCTTCACCCAGTCCAACTTCGGTATCCTTACCAAGCTGGGTGTCTGGCTGATGAAAGGGCCGCCTCCAGGCGGGTACATGCCATTCCTGATGAAGTTTCCCAAGGTCGAAATGCTGGCCGATATCATCAAGACCCTTATGCCGCTGCGACTGGCCCAGATCATTCCGAATGCCTGCATAGTGGTAAACGCCGGGTGGGAAGCAGCCGGTTACTTCACCTATGACAAGAACGGCAAGGGCACCAACCGGGATACCTTTTACAAGGGAAAAGACAGTCTGCCACCCAAGGTTTTTCAGCAGATCATGGACAAATACGACGTCGGTGCCTGGAACTTTTACGCCGCACTCTACGGTTCGCCGGAACAGGTCGCCCTGAACTGGAAGTATGTCTCTGGAGCCTTCAAGGCCAAGTTCGGCGACAAGGTCAAGATTGTTACGGAAAGTGACGCCAAGGATGACCCGATCTTTGAATATCGCAAACAGCTGATGATGGGGGGGAGTACCCTGCAGGAATTCGGACTCTATAACTGGCGCGGCGGCGGCGGCTCCATGTGGTTCGCCCCGGTGGCTGCAGCCCGTCCGTCGGAATGCGACAAGCAGATGCGTCTGGCCACCGAAGTCCTCAACAAGTACGGTTTCGATTATGTTTCGGAGTTCATTGTCGGCTGGCGCGACATGCATCACATCGTGGACCTGCTCTATGATCGCACCAATCCGGATGAGATGGCAAAGGCCTACAAATGTTTTAACGAACTACTGACCGTCTTCACCAACAACGGCTGGGGCACCTATCGGACCAACACGGCTTTCATGGACAAGGTTTCCCACTCCTACGGCGAGGGGATGCGCGACATTCATTACAAATTGAAAAAAGCGCTGGACCCCAACAATATTCTGGCACCGGGCAAGTCGGGAATAAATCTCAACCCCTAGAACAGGATCATTGCGGTGACGAGAAAGTTACACCATATCTTTCGGCAGGCCATTCGGCATAGTGCCGCATAACGGACGATCAACGTAGAGGAGGCAAGCAACATGAGCAGCTATATGGCACTTCCCAAGGGAATGAAAGAAGAGACATTTGCAAAAGCCATTCAGGAGTTTCGAACCATTCTGGGAGAAGCCAAGGTTCGCACCGATCAGGCCTCTCTGCAGCCGTACATGAGAAATACGATCGCCGAAAACGGAGAGCCGCACAAACCTTCTGCGGTCATCTCTCCCACCACACCGAAGGAGATTCAGGGCGTTGTCGGCATTGCCAACAAATATAAAACACCACTCTGGACCAGCTACGGCATGGAAAATGAGGGATATGGCTCCGCTGTCCCGGCCACCAGCGGACAGATCATCCTTGATCTGAAAAACATGAAAAAGATCATCGAAGTTGATCAGGAACTGGGCTATTGCCTGGTGGAGCCAGGGGTCACCTACGACGAACTGCAGCAGTATCTGAAAAAAAACAAGATCAACCTGTGGCTCGATGCTCCTGCTCCAGCAACGGGTGTCAGTGTTGTCGGCAATATTCTGGAACGGGGGGGCGGCTACACTCCATACAGCGAAGACTTCCTCTTTTCCTGCGGCATGGAAGTGATCCTTGCAGACGGTAAACTGCTGCGTACCGGCATGGGCGGCATTCCCAATTCAACCAGCTGGCAGGTCTTTAAATGGGGATTCGGACCGTATGTGGATGGACTGTTCTCGCAAGGCAACAACGGCATTGTCACCAAGATGGGCACCTGGTTGATGGGCCCCCCTCCTCCGGGAGGATATATGCCGTTTTGCATCAGGTTTCCGCGCCTCGAGATGATTGCCGAAATCATCAAGCCGCTTATGTTTCTGCGCCAGGCTCAGATCGTCCCCAATGCCACCGCCCTGGTCAATGCAGGTTGGGAAGCGGCTACGGTTGTTGCCAATAGCGGCAAAGACAAGGGCCGTTTTATCAGAAACGGAGGCGGTCCCATTCCCACCAGCAAGCTGATCAGCACCTACGGTGTTGGTGCCTGGAACCTGTACGGAGCCGTATACGGCTCTCCCGAGCAGGTGGCACTGAACTGGAAGTATGTTTTTGGTACCTTCAAAGCGGCTTTCGGCGACAAGATCCAGATAATTACCGAAAAAGAGGCAAAAGGCGACCCGGTTTTCGAGTACCGGAAACAGTTGATGATGGGGGGGGTTACCCCGCAGAGTCCACTCGATCGCTGGCGGGCCGGCGGCGGTTCCATGAAATTCACCCCTGTGGCTGCCGCCACTGCCACCGAGTGCTACCAACAGGCCAAAACCGCGTCTGACATTGTCAATAAACATGGTTTCGATTATCTCAGCGAATTCAGTTTCTTCTGGTACGACGCGCGCCACGTGGTCGATCTGCGCTTTGACCGCTCGCAGCCGGAAGAGATGAAGCGAGCCTACAAGTGTTACGATGAGCTGTTGACCGTTTTCGCTAAACGCGGCTGGGCGGTCAATCGCACCAACACCGCCTTTATGGACAAAGTTGCTGACGGATACGGTCCGGCCATGCGCCGTCTGCAGCGTACCATAAAAACAGCGCTCGACCCGAACAACATCCTGGCGCCCGGCAAATCGGGCATCAATCTGGCGTGAGGGCTGCCACAAAGGGGTACCATGAATTTAGAACGGAAGCCGTTTCCGCTGTTGTATGTAAATCGGCTATGCGCCCCTGTTTGTAAGAGCTTGTCTACTCCAAGCTGGAGAAGCTGTCGGGGGAATTGCAGCATCTGTAATTAACAGAAATTTATTATGGAGCCCGCCATGTGCAACGATAAAACAGTTCTGATTATTAACCCCGGATCCACATCTACTAAGATCGGTATTTTCTCTGCCGGTGAGATGAAGGTGAATGCTTCGGTAAAACATGCAGACGAGGAAATACGAAAGTTTGCAACCATCTGGGATCAGTATGACTACCGCAGAGATGCCGTACTACAGGTACTGAAAGACAACAACTTCTCCATGGGGGAAATGGACGCTATCGCCTGTCGCGGTGGCAATGTCAAGCCGCTTCCAGGCGGCACCTATCTGGTCTGTCCGAAGATGATTGCAGACATGAAAAGCGGCATCTATGGCGGTCATCCCATCAACGTCGGAGGTCTGGTCGCCTTTGATCTGGGGCACCAGTTTAACATTCCGGTGTTAACCGCTGACCCGCCCATGACCGATGAATTGTGCATCTCAGCACGCTATTCAGGCATCCCGCAGATCGCCCGGCAGAGCAGTTTTCATGCCTTGAACCAGAAAGCAACTGCTCGCAAAATTGCTGCCGAACTTGGCAGGAAGTATGAAGAAGTCAACTTAATCGTTGTGCATCTGGGTGGCGGCATCTCTGTCGGGGCCCATAAAAAAGGCAAGATTATTGATGTCAACAACGCCCTGGACGGAGATGGTCCCTTTTCACCGGAACGGGCTGGGTCGCTGCCGGCCGGAGACCTGGTTAAGATGTGCTTCAGTGGCGAGTACAGCAAGGAGCAGATCTTGAAATTGCTGACTGGCGGCGGCGGATTATATGCGTATTTGGGTACGACCAATGCCATTGAAATCGAAAAGCGGATAGCCGAGGGTGACCGTAAAGCGGCGGAAGTGTATGAAGCCATGGTCTATCAGGTTGCCAAAGAGATCGGCGCCTCTGCTACGGTATTGGAAGGAAAGGTGGATGCAATTGCTCTGACAGGAAGTCTTGTATATTCCCAAAGGCTACTGGAGAGCCTGAAAGCTAAAATATCATTTATCGCGCCCGTGCACCTGAATCCTGGTGAGAATGAGATGGAAGCCCTGGCGGATGCTGCGATGCGCTACTTCAACAAAGAGGAGGAGTTGTCAATTTATAGAGGAGGAGAAGATAGTTAGTGATTGGGCTATGTAGCCAGGTGATGTAGGTTGAATATAATATAAAATAAAAGGAGAAAGACTCATGGGAAGACTGACAGGAAAGGTAGCAATTATTACAGGAGCGGCACAGGGAATAGGCGCAGCATATGCCTTGGGATTGGCAAAAGAAGGAGCAAAAATAGTTATTGCCGATGTACTCGACGGACAGAAAGCGGTAGATGCGGTTAAAGCCGCCGGTAGCGATGCAATATTTGTGAAAACCGACGTCAGCAATCTTGCGCAGTGTGACGCATTGGCGAAAGCGGCCCATGACAAGTTTGGCTCTGTTGATATTCTGCTCAACAATGCCGCCATTTTTGGCAGCATCGTCTTGAAACCTTTCATGGATTGCACTTCGGAAGAATTCATGAAAGTGTTGGAAATAAACGTGTTGGGCCAGTTCAACTGTATGAAGGCAGTCTTCCCCTACATGAAGGGCAAGGGTGGAAAGATTATCAACATCGGCTCTTCCTCGATCAATGAGGGGGTTCCAGGTATGCCCCATTATGTCGCTTCCAAGGGAGCCATCATGGCTCTAACCCGTTCCATGGCACGTGAGATGGGCGATTTCAAGATCAACGTAAACACCATAGCACCGGGATTTACCCATTCTGACGGTGGCAACAACTTCGACAAGATCAAACAGTTGGACCTGCCACCACTCGAAGAGCTTCAGCTCAATGCCCGTTGTCTCAAGAGAGAAGCCGTGCCTGAGGACCTCATTGGTCTTGCCCTGTTTCTTTCATCCGACGACAGCGCCTTTATCACCGGCCAGATGATCGTTCACGATGGCGGCTTGTCGTTTCACTAAAGGGAGAGTTCATGAAAGGAGTAATTGAAAGAATCTGATGCAATATCGATCGGAAAGGAGGTTTTAATTCAACATAATACAAACCGAAATAGTTTGTTGGCACAGTAATCATAATAAACCACACTATATCAACTCCGAGCCTGACATCCCTAAAGGGTTCAATCCCCATGGTTGCAGGCCTATGGGTCACTCTGGAAACGGCGTGGCCTCCTACTGAAAAGGAGAAAGTGAATGAACGAGTACAAGCTGTTTATAAATGGGAAATGGGTCCCCTCGTCGACAGGAAGCCTGGTTGACGATTTCAATCCGGCAACCGGTGACGTCTATGCCAGAGTACACCAGGCCAGCACGGAAGACATCGAATCTGCCATTGCTGCTGCCTATGCTGCAAAGGATGCCTGGGGAAGCACGCCACCGGCATTTCGGGAAGGCATTTTGATAAAGGCTGCCGCAATACTGGAAGAGCGCATCCCTGAAATTGCCGACGTGCTTATCGATGAGGGTGGCGGCACATTCGGCAAAGCCATGTTCGAGGCAACATATGTAGTCAATCTGCTGCGCAGCGCTGCAGGGGAATGCCGACGCATTTTTGGTGAGACAATTCCATCCGATGCCCCCGGAGTGATTTCCATGACGGTTCGACGCCCGCTTGGAGTTATTGCAGGAATTTCACCATTTAATTTCCCCTTTATTCTCGCGATGAAGAAGGTCTGTCTAGCCCTGGCAGCCGGTAACACATTTGTCCTCAAACCAGCTTCGCCAACACCGGTCATCGGTCTCAAGATCGCGGAGCTTTTTGAAGCAGCAGGACTGCCGGCAGGTGTTCTGAATGTGATACCGGTCAAGGGAAGTATCATTGGAAACAAACTGGTTGTTGATCCGCGCATCCGCATGGTTACTTTTACCGGTTCAACCGAGGTCGGTAAGCAACTGGCCGAGGTAGCGGGACGTTACCAAAAGAAGATCACTCTGGAAATGGGTGGTAAAAGTCCGCTGATTATTCTTAAGGATGCGGATCTAGATTACGCTGTGGATGCTGCTGTATTCGGATTGTTCATGCATCAGGGACAGGTATGCATGGTTAACTCGCGGATGATTGTGGAAGCCGAAATCTATGACAGCTTCTGCGAAAAACTTGCTGCCAAGGTAAAGACCCTTAAGGTGGGTGATCCGCACCAGCACGATACAGTCATCGGCCCGCTGGTTGAAAGCAAGCAATGTTCCTTTATCAAGGGCCAGGTGGATGAAGCTGTAGCGGACGGTGCCCGCTTGCTGCACGGCGGCACCTATGAAGGTGGTTTCTTTCAGCCGACAATCGTCGCTGATATAACAACAAGCATGCGGATCTTTGATGAAGAGAGTTTCGGACCGGTAGCTTGCGTCATCAAAGCGGTCGACAGCGAGGAGGCGCTGGCTATTGCCAACAACTCAAGTTTTGGTCTCTCCTCCGCGATTATCACCAACGATCTGCAGAAGGCGTTCGATCTATCCCTGAGACTTGAGGCAGGGATGGTGCATATAAACGATTGCACCATTCTTGATGAACCACATGTCCCCTTCGGTGGGATCAAAGACAGCGGCGTCGGCCGGGAGGGCGGACACTACTCAATGGAGGAAATGACGGAAGTAAAATGGATTACGGTGCAGTTGGGCAAGAGGCAGTTTCCCTTCTGACGCTTGGTTGACGGGGAGATGACCGACTCCCGCGACATTTGCTCAACACTCTTTTGCTGAAGCATCCAAGTAACCACTGTGCAACAGCTCTGTAATCCGAAATGATGGAGGCTGGATTCATTAACAACTCTTAGCCTTGCAACCTAAAAGGAATTTTCCTCACGGCTGTCGGCCATTGGGTTCCACTGGAAACGGTGGAACCTCCCATTCGGAAAGGAGCCAGTTTGTCATGATGGCACATACTTTAGCAAAGGAGAAAAACATGGACAAAATTTTGCGCGTTAACATGTCGAATTTGAGCACAAGCAGTGAGAATGTACCCGCAGAGTGGGCCGGGCTTGGCGGTCGCGCCCTGACCTCTACGATTGTTGCCAAAGAGGTTATTCCGACCTGTCACCCGTTAGGCAAAAACAATAAACTGGTCTTTGCTCCGGGAATGTTGAGCGGCACGGCTGCCGCCAACACCGGACGTCTTTCAGCCGGCGCAAAAAGCCCACTGACCGGCACAATCAAAGAGAGCAATGTCGGAGGCACGGCTGCCCAAATGTTTGCCCGTCTCGGTATTAAGGCAATGATTATAGAGGGCCTGCCCACGGGTGATGCGTGGTACGGGGTGCATGTCAGTAAGGATGGCGTGGTGATCACAGAGGAAACCGAATTGATTGGCAAGGGGAACTTTGCTGTTGTTGAAGCACTGGAACTCCGCTTCGGAAAAAAGACGGGAGTTCTCTCAATCGGGACAGCCGGTGAGATGCGTATGCTTACCTCCAACATTTCTGTCAAGGACACCGACAGCAAGATTCGCAGTCACGGGCGTGGAGGACTCGGCGCCTTGATGGGCTCAAAAAAAATCAAATTCATTGCCATCGATGACACCGCCGCCCCGGGAATAACGCTTGCAGATCCTGATAAATTCAAGGAAGCGG
The DNA here is from genome assembly GCA_028687585.1 of Desulfuromonadaceae bacterium. GTDB lineage: Bacteria > Desulfobacterota > Desulfuromonadia > Geobacterales > Pseudopelobacteraceae > JACRCG01. The sequence goes on from JAQTZV010000041.1 coordinate 33,482, forward strand.
CACGCATCTTTGCAAAGGCTTTAATTTCACATCCCGCCACCGGAGAAGGCTTGCCGACATTTGGCACCGCCGAGATGGTAAACATCGTCAACGCTGCCGGCGGTCTTCCAACCCGAAACTTCACCTATGGACAGTTTGAAGGTCGTGAAAACATCTCCGGTGAAACCATGCGTGAAACCATTATAGAGCGTGGCGGAAAACCCAAGCATGGCTGTCAGTCCGGTTGTATCATCCAGTGTTCACAGGTCTACAACGATAAGGATGGCAACTATGTAACCTCCGGCTTAGAATATGAAACTATTGAGTTGATGGGTGCCAACGCCTGTGTCGGAAACCTCGACGATATCGCCGCCGCCGACTATGTTATGGATGACATCGGGGTTGATTCCATCGAGACGGCCGTTACTTTCGGCGTCGCTATGGAAGCCGGTGTACTCCCCTTCGGCGACGGCAAAGAGGTATTGCGCATACTTACTGATGAGATCGGAAGAGGTACTCCACTGGGTCGTATTCTCGGTAGCGGAGCAGGCAATGTCGGAAAAATCTACGGCATAACACGGGTGCCTGTAGTCAAAAACCAGGGTATTCCTGCCTATGACCCCCGTTCTATCAAAGGGATCGGCATTACATATGCGACAAGTACCATGGGCGCCGACCACACAGCCGGTTATGCCGTTGGCACCAACCTGATGGGCGTTGGCGGCGGCATAGTTGATCCGCTCAAAAAGGATGGCCAGGTTGATCTTTCGCGGCACGTCCAGATCGCCGCAATCATGCTTGACTCACTCGGACTCTGTCTTTTTGTCGGCTTCCCGGCAGCTGATGTTCCCACTTGTGTGCCATCCCTGATTGACATGCTCAATGCCCGCTTCGGGCTTGAACTTACTCCGGAGTGGATTGGCGGACTTGGTATGACCACTCTCAAGACCGAGCGGGCCTTCAACATTGCCGCCGGTTTTACCAACATACATGACCGCCTTCCTGAATTTTTTGAAGAGCCATTATTGCCCCATAACGCGGTATGGGACTTTACCGGTGATGAAATTGATGAGTTCTGGAATTTCTGACCGCGTACTCCCATACACAGGCCCCCTGATTGCAAGGTACTGCAGTCAGGGGGGCAACCGGACAATTTATGAGGGGAGCATCGCATGAATCTTACCATCCAGTTGTTTGCCACCTTTAGAAACAACCGTTTCAAGGAAGCACAGATGCAATTTGCAGATGCTATCACCCTTGGACAGGTTATCGCTGAATTAGAAATTACTATCGGAGAAGTTGGTATGGTGCTTGTCAACGGACGGCACGCTCCCATGGATCAAGAGCTCAGCGATGGTCAGCTGGTCGCCCTGTTTCCGATGCTGAGTGGGGGGTAGAGAGGTTCTACTTTTGCAATGATTTCCACCTTTCTGTGAAGGAGTATGACATTGATTAACTCATTTGACGAACTGATTGCCGCAGTAAAGGAAAAACCAAAGAAGATAATTGCCATTGTTTCTCCGGAAGGATCGACGGTCATAAAACTGGTCAAGCAGGCGCTTGAAGCCGGTCTCGCCGAATTCGTCCTTGTGGGGGACGAAGAAAAAATCAAAAGTATGTCCGCTGATGCCGGACTTGATTCGAATTTGATCTCCATCGTTCATATTGTGGATCAAAAGGGAGCGGCGGAGGAAGCGGTCAAAATGGTTCTCGCCGGGAGTGCCCACGCCATCATGAAAGGCAACCTGCCGACGGCAACCTTCATGCGGGCGGTCCTCGATAAACAGAAGGGGCTGAATGACAACAAGGTCATCAGTGAAATTACCCTCTATGAAAAAAGCAGAGATCCAGCGGGAGGAGGTTTCCGTTTTCTGACTGACTGCGCCATCAACGTAGCGCCAACTCTGGATGAAAAGAAGCAGATCATCGAAAATGCAGTCTATCTGGCGCATAAACTCGGCAATCCGCTGCCAAAAGTAGCGGTAATATCTGCCGTGGAAGTGGTAAATCCATCCATGCCTGATACGGTCGATGCAGCCGCTCTGAGCAAAATGGCTGATCGAGGTCAGATCACCGGCTGCCTCGTCGACGGACCCTTTGCTTTTGACAATGCCGTTTCTCTGGAGGCGGCAGAGTACAAAAAAGTAGGGGGTGGTGTTGCAGGGCAGGCAGATATTCTCATGATGCCGAACCTGTTGACGGCCAATCCGGTGCGCAAGTGCCTGGTGTATTACTCCCGGCAAAGAATCGCCACTGCATTGATGGGGGCAAGGGCACCGGTTATCATAACCTCCCGGACAGATTCCGCAGACACCATGTTACTTACGATTGTCTTGGCAGCATACATTTCGTAAATAAATTATAAGCCTTGGGGTGACCACATGCATTTCGAATCCAAAACTGCTTCATTTTCACCAAATAATTTTGTTACCTGCTTCTCTATTATTCTTTTACTCGTGATGCTATCAACACAGAGCGTCAGCGTAGCGTCTGCTGCCGAGAACCCGACGGTGAAACCGGCAGCAACGGACAGCACCAATGATGCAAAACGCGCCAGGGAACTGCTTGATCGCGCCGTTGCGTATTATGAAGAGAAAAAGGACAAGGCCCTGGCTGCGTTCAACCGCCAGGGTGAATTCATTCAGGGTGAACTGTATGTGTACGCCATCAACACGACCGGTGTCTTGCTGGCAAGCGGTGGTTCTTCGTCAGCCTTGATCGATCGTATCGTTTTGGGCCTAGGCGACTTGGACGGGAAACTGATCTTTAAGGAGATACTGGAAATTGCACAAAGCAAGGGATCAGGCACCGTAGAATATCGTTGGCTGAATCGAGTCGATCACAAAGTGGAGCGCAAGGTAACCTATTTCAAAAAAGTGGGGGATGTGATTATTGCCGTAGGTTATTACATTCCTCGCGCCTCGGCTGAACAGGCAAGGAACTTGCTTGACAGGGCTTCAATTGCGGTAAAAAATGATTCCAAAAGTGCGTTTAAAGCATTCGGAGATCTAAGCGGCAAATATGTTGAGGACGATTTATATGTATTCGTTATCGGCATTGATGACCTGCACTTTCGTGCTCATGGAGCTACCCCGCGTCTTGTCGGAAGCGACGCAAAGAAGCTGACCGATCCTAACGGCAAGCCGATTATTCAGGAAATGATCACAATCATCAAGTCAAAGGGGCAAGGTGAACTTGATTATTCGTGGCGTAACCCGGTTACCAACAGAATTGAAAAGAAACACACGTATGTGCGTAAAGTTGACAATTTCCTGGTCGGAGTAGGGTACTACACCA
>JAQTZV010000057.1 GCA_028687585.1 Desulfuromonadaceae bacterium
GGGCGGAAGGTGTGATTGGCCTCATCTTCCTTGAGGGTGGGGACAATCTCTTTTTGAGCAAAATCCCGGGCCATGTCCTGCATCATTTTCTGCTCGTCGGTCAGTCCGAAGTTCATCTGGTCTCTCCCCTGATCAATTATCATTTAAGTACTAACGAAACCTGAAAAAAATTATACTAGTAATCCAGTACCACAATACATATTTATTAGTCAATAAAGAATAACTACCACATTCAGGAAATCGGCACACAGGACTGATCATTCCGCCTGACGTTGTGCAGCAACTGAATATATATAAATATAAAGTTGTACATTATTTTGCTTTTGCCAAAAAATATTGCATACAGGTTGCCTTGGTACTACTGAAAAAACAACTTTATCCCTCGTGAAAATATGTGTTATTGGTAAAAGCGAAGCATCTGCACATTGAAAGGAAATGGAAAAATGGAAATGCACACCGATCCAATCGATGAAAGCAGATTCAACCGTTTCGTAATCACCCCCATCCTGGTCATCGCCAGTCTGTACAGTTTATATCTGGTCATCCATCCCTACACACCGCTCGCAAAGATGTCCATCTCGATTCTGGATCTCACCCAACTGCAGCGGGCAACCCACGTATTTTTCCTTCTGACAGCCGGATATCTGCTCTCCTCGAATCGTACCAGCCACGACAAAACCGGTGTCTGGTCGTATATCTTTGCAATCATGGCCGCTCTGCCGCTGTATGCCTTCTGGCAGATCGGGCTCAGTCCGAAGCTTAACATCATCGCTTCGCTCTTCTGGCTAACGGCCATTCTGCCGGCACTCTACCCCCGTTCGAGGCGATGGGCGGACAAACTGGGAGCCCTCCTGGTTTTTGTCCCCTACCTCTATCAGGTCGTCATGTTTAAAGACATCATCGATCGGGCCATGGTGCCTGAACCGTGGGATCTGGTAATGGCTTTCGGCCTAACCATATTGCTGCTCGGCCAGGTGTACCGCTACACAGGGCCGATTCTTCCCTGCCTGGTTCTGACGTTCCTGCTCTATAACCTGCACGGCAATCTGTTTACCGGCATCCTTGCCCATGCTTCCTTCGACTTTGACCTGCTGCTGGCCAAGCTGTTCAGTGAAACCGAGGCCGGCCTGTTCGGCATGATAACCGGTGTCTCCCTGAAGTACCTGGTATACTTCACCATCCTCGGGGGGATTATCGGTGCCCTGAATCTGGGGAGCATCATCGGCAACATCGCCTCCCTGGCCGCCCGAGGAAGACCGGATGGCCCCGGCATCGTTACGGTTATTGCCTCCGTCTTCATGGGATTGTTCAGCGGCTCGGGCGCGGCCGATACACAGTTCGTATCGACGATCAGCAAGCCGATGTTCGAAAAAGGGGGGTATGAACGCTACGAAGCTGCCGGGATAGCGGCCACTTCAGGCACGATTGCCATGATCACCCCCCCTGTACTCGGTTCCATGGCCTTTGTCATGGTGGAGATACTCGCCATTCCCTATTTCTGGATCTGCATCATGGCCTTGGGGCCAATGCTGCTCTACATTGTCGCGATTCTCTCGTACAACTACCTCTATGTCAAAAAGATGGGAATCAGGCCTGTCGAAGGCGAGGAACAGTACGGCGGAAAATATTTTCGCCGGTATTGTCACATCTTCCTGCCGATCCTGCTGATTGTCGGCTTTATCTATTGGGGTTATTCGGTCAGTCTGGCTGTATTAGGCGCCATTATCCTCTTCATACTCTTAAGCTGTCTGGATCCGACGCTTCGCCCCAAGAGCCCGCTCGTGTTCATTAAAGGCCTTGCCGTCGGCTTCTCCTCATTGATCCCGATCGGTACTGCCGTGGTCTGCGCCAACCTGATCCTGACCTTGATGGTCATGACCGGCCTGCCGAACAAATTTTCCCAGTTTCTGACCATGATCTCCGGAGAGAGCCTGATGATGGCAACATTTTTTGCTGCTGTCTTTACCCTGTTGCTGGGCATGGGTATCCCACCAACGGCCACCTATGTTGTCGCCTCCGCCCTGACGGCGCCGGCCATCATACAGGTCGCCATCGGGAACGGCATTCCGCCGGAAGCGGCGCTGCTCTCCACCCATATGTTCCTGATGTATTACGCCGTACTGGCCGATGTCACCCCCCCGGTTGCCCTCTCTGCCTATGCGTCGTCCTCGGTGTTCAAGACCGATCCGCTGAAGACAGGAATTTATGCGGCCAAAGTAGCCCTGCCCAAATACCTGCTCGGCTTCTCCTTTATTCTGGCCTACCAGGGGACGGCCCTGCTGATTATTCCGATGTGGCGCACCGCATCAATGTTTGATACGGTCTCAAGCTTCCTCGTTCGTCTGCTGTTTGTGACGGCCGGTGCGGTCTGCATGGCCGCAGCCACCGTCGGATATTCCCGCCGTCCCCTTCTCAAATGGGAGTCCTGGGTGCTCGGCATCCTTGCGGTCGGTTTCTTTGTTCCGTTTCTCTGGATCAATCTGACAGTTCTCGTCCTGTCGATCTGGTTCTTCATCAGCAATAAAAACAATACGTTGTTAGTAGTCAAAACCACAGAGGAGGTAGAGGTATGAAAAGGATTATTGCTGTTCTTTGTTTCACTGTTTTTCTTGGGTTTGGTTGCCTGGCCGGCGCTGCAGAGGAGCGGCCGAAAATTCTGATCACCACCGGCGGCATTGGCGGCGTGTATTACTACTACGGAACCGCGGTGGCTGAAATTCTCACCAAATACGCCGGGGTGGATGCGACCGCCATTCAGACCGCCGCTTCGGTGGACAATCTGCTGTTGATTCAGCGCCGTACTGATCCGAAAAAAAACACCTATTACATGGGTATCGTACTGCCGGATTCTGCCTTCCTCGCCTATACCGGCGCTATTGAAAAGTTCAAGGACAAGCCGGCCACGGACACGCGGGTATTGTGGGCCGCCTATCCTAATGTTCTTCACCTGATTGCGGCGCCCGGTTCGGGCATCAAGAGCGTGGCGGATCTGAAGGGGAAAAAGGTCTCCACTGCGGCACCCGGTTCCGGCACTGAGCTGGAGGCTTTCATGGTACTGGAGGCAGCCGGTGTTAAAACCTCCGATCTGGCCAAACAGGAACGCCTGGGTGCGAGCGAATCGGGAGAAGCCTTGTCTCACGGCACTCTGGACGCCTATTTCTGGTCCGGCGGCCTTCCGACCAGCTCAGTAACCGAACTGGCAACGACCTTGTCGCGCAAAGGGAGCAAACTTGAATTGGTTGATCTGGACCCGAAAAGTGACGTGGTCACGAAGCTGCTCAAAAAGTACCCCGGCGTAATGGAATCGGGAGTGATCCCCAAAGAGGTATACGGCACCGCCAAAGATACACATACTTTGGCCTTCTGGAACCTTTTTGTCGGCCCGAAGAGCTTGCCGGAGAAATACTCCTACGCCATAACCAAGGCCCTGTTTGAACATCAGGATCAGCTGCAGACAGCGGTGAAGGCAGCCAAGGACAACACAATGAAGAACGCGGTAAAATTTGTGCATGGGACAATTCCCTACGATCCAGGCGCGCTGCGCTATTACAAGGAAAAAGGCGTTCTGAAGTGATCCCAGCCGGCCTGCGGGCCAGGCTGAATCCGGTTTTCGTGATCATCCTGACGTTACTCCTCGGTATTGCGGGGGGCATCAGACCGGTCAAAGTGGTCAGGGACCACGGTAGCGGGCTCATCGTCTGGCTCTGGGCCTGGCAGGAGTGTCGGATCAATTTCATTAATTCAGTAACTCACCTGCCGGTAGATATGCGTTTTGGCGTCCCCTGGGCATTTTCAGGTTTTTCAGCCCGGACAGATCCAGGCACCGAGGAATATTACACGGCGGGGGCATATGCGTGGAATGAGCAGTTGGCGAAGGAGCATACCGGATCCCTTAACTATTGCTCCGAAGTCGGAATAGATGTAACGCTTGCCGGGAGGCTTTTTCACGAACAGGGGGGATGTATCAGCCTCTCTCTTCTCTGGCCTCCCGGAAATTGATTTTACCGGTTTCGCACGGATGCCGCCAATAGCCGGAGAAAGGTGTCTGCCATGAATATGCCGAACGTATATTCCCTACAGCAAACCTTCCCACGTCCTCAGATTATGGACATCCCCGCCGCAACGAGTGATGCGCTGCGGACCCTTCATTTGGATCAAAAAATTAGGGCCGGACAAAAAATAGGCATCACCGTCGGCAGTCGCGGCATCCGGAACCTGCTGCCCATACTGCATACGACGGTGGATTTCATCAGGGCGCTTGGTGGCGAACCCTGCCTGCTGGCCGCAATGGGGAGCCATGGCGGCGGGACGGAGAGTGGCCAGAAGGAGGTACTGAACAGTCTGGGCATAACCGAAGAGGCTCTGGGCGCCAAAGTGCTGACCTGCAGCGACTGTCGCATCATAGCACACACCCCAGGGGGGCTGCCTGTCTATATCGCCCTGTCAGCGCTGCTGATGGATGGCATCATCGTGGTGAACCGTGTTAAAACCCATACATCGTTCAAAGGGATTGTAGAAAGCGGCTTGACAAAAATGCTGGTCGTCGGTCTCGGTGGGCCGAAAGGGGCGCAACAATTCCATGGCTTCGGGCCGGGCGATTTGCCGCGTCTTCTCGTGGAAATCGGCGAGACATTACTTGAAAAATTACCGATTCTCGGCGGACTCGGCATTGTGGAAAACGCTTATGAAGACACTGCCGTTATCAGGTGTATTGAAAGAGACCATCTGATTGCGCAGGAGGGTGAGCTGCTTCGGTACTCAAAGACGCTTATGCCTTCATTGCCGGTTGACGATATTGATCTGCTGATTGTGCAGGAGATCGGCAAAAATTTCAGCGGTACCGGCATGGACACCAATATTATCGGCAGGGCGCGGATTCAAGGCGTTCCGGAACCCGAAAAACCTGCTATAAAAAGAATCGCCGTGCTTGACATCTCGGAGGAATCCCACGGAAATGCGACCGGTCTGGGTCTGGCTGATTTCGTTACCCAAAAGCTGGTGAACAAGATTGATCGTCAAGCTACGTATCTCAACTGCCTGACAAGCACCTTCGTAACGCGTGCCGCGATACCGATGTATTTTGACACGGAAGAGAGGCTGGTGGAGGCGGCGCTGTACAGCCTCTCCGGCATTCCGCATGATAAATTGCGCATCGTTATTATCCGCAATACCTTGTTCCTGATGGAGTGCTTCATCTCGGAAGCTCTGTTACCTGAGCTTGAATCCAGGCCCGGCATACGTGTCGACAAAGAGCCTCATGATGTACTATTCGATAGCAATGGCAACCTACAGCTGAAATTTGTATGACGAAGACCCGCTCCAGCTCTGTTACCAAGCGGACTCTTATAGATAAAGGCACGTAATGGCAATTCGCTGGAAAATATTCTCCGTTCTTGCATTCCTCTACGTTATGGCGCTCTTTTTCAGGGTTTCCATGGCGGTGGTGGCTCGAGACCTTTCCGCTGACTTCCATCTGTCGGCAACCCAACTGGGAACACTGTCAAGCATCTTTTTCATCGTGTACGCCCTTGCCCAGATCCCGCTTGGATTACTCCTTGACCGCTTCGGAGGCAGGATTGTTGTGTGCGTCCTGGGGGGCATGACTACAGCAGGTATCATTCTGTTTGCCCTGGCGCCCAACTATCACGTCGCGCTTGCTGGCAGGGTCCTGCTGGGTATCGGGACGTCCTGTGTACTGATGGGCTCACTGAAGATTTTTACCAACTGGTTTACGCCGCAGGAGTTTGCAGTCATCGCCGGCTTTATTATGGCCATCGGCAACCTGGGAAATCTTTTTGCAACCGCCCCGCTCGCTGCAGCTGTTTCATTCTTCGGGTGGCGGAACGCACTGCTTGTTGTCGCTTTGGCACAGGTCGTTGCTACCTCCCTCGTATATGTCGTCGCTGCGGACAAACCTGTTCCGGACAAAGCCGTGGATTCTGGCGCACACGCTGCCGCACCCGCACCGACCTCTGCCATGAAAGGGTTACAGTCGGTGTTAGCCAATCACTCCTTCTGGCTTCTTGGTACTCTCGGATTTTGCTATTACGGAAATTTTATGCTTGTACAAAGCCTGTGGGGCGGCCCCTATCTCATGGACGTATTCCACGCAAGCAGATCTGGCGCAGGCAACGTTCTGTTCTGTTCTGCCGGAGGTTTTATTGCAGGGTGTCTGTGTGTTGGCAAAATATCCACCCATTTGCTCAAATCCCGCAAAAAAACACTGCTGATCGGACAGAGCGCGACAGTTGTCCTCCTCATGCTCCTTCTTGGTCCCGCTGAGCAGTTTTCACCTGGAGCACTGAAATTATTGTTCATAGCTCTCGGTTTCACTGCGTCGTCCGGCATAACAATCTATCCAATGGTCCGGGAAATGTTTCCCCACTCAATAGCGGGAACAGCCCTGAGCACGCTTAACTTCTTTGTGGTGTCAGGGGTGGCTGTTATTCAGTTGCTTGTCGGTATTGTCCTCGATCAATTCCCGCATGCATCAGGGAGCTATGCTGCTGCGGCATATCACCGTGCCTTTCTTTTCCCTTTTTGCGGACTTGCGATTTCCATCCTGCTTTTTGTCGGTGCGAAAGATACTCTGATTGCAGGAAGCAGGAGATGACCATTTAATTCTTCGTTCAACCCTCTCCTCCGGCCAAAGACGGGAAGGTAATAAAGACAACAGGAGTATGACATGGCTATTCTGAATGAACGTGCCAATGGAGTTTACATTATTGCCGTAACACCTTTTGCTGAAGATGGCGCGCTGGATCTGACAAGCACCGACAGGATGGTTGATGCGTATCTCGAGTCAGGTGTAACCGGCATAACAATTCTTGGCATAATGGGCGAAGCAACAAAGCTTACCGCTGAAGAGTCACGGACGTTTGCCAGGCGGGTGATTAACCGGGTTAGGAGCAGAGTGCCGGTCGTTGTCGGCGCGTCATCACCCGGCTTTGCTCCGATGCGCGAACTCACCGTCAGTGTCATGGAGATGGGTGCTGCCGGCGTCATGGTCGCACCGCCGTCATCTCTGAGAACCGATGATCAGATCTACCATTACTTTGAGATGGTCGGTGAAACACTCGGCTCCTCTGTGCCATTTGTTCTTCAGGATCACCCGGTGTCAACGGGAGTGCAAATGGCAACTCCCGTTATTTTGCGGATCATTAACGCGGTGCCAAGCTGTGTCATGCTGAAACATGAAGATTGTCCGGGGCTTGCCAAACTGTCAGCAATTCGCGCCTCGAGCCTGCGCGGTGACACCCGACGTGTCTCGATTCTGACCGGAAACGGCGGCGGGCTGTTTTTGACAGAGGAGCTGACACGGGGTGCCGATGGCGCCATGACCGGTTTCGCCTATCCGGAAATGATGGTAGATGTCTGTGCTGCCCACGCCAGTGGCAATGTGGCACGTGCACACGACCTTTTTGATGCATATCTCCCGCTTGCCCGATATGAGCAGCAGCCAGGAATCGGTCTTGCGGTCAGAAAGCACCTTATGGCAAAACGGGGCATGATTGCTTCGGCGACAATCAGAAAACCGGGGCCGAAGCTGTCCGTTGAGGATACTGCTGATATTGAACTGTTGATTGAGCGCCAGACAAGAAGGCTCAGTGAAATCGGGTAATTCCAAAGAGTGTTGACGAATTCAGCCCGAACTGTTTTTTCAGTTCGGGCTGAGGTTCAGGTGAAATATCGAAGAGAAACTCTCAAAAGCACGTGCGGCTAAAATACGGGCTTGCTACAAATACTATTTTCTTTTATTTCTGCTCTGCCTTCCGCTTTTCAAATATGGAGGGTCACCGACCATATTCCCCTGCGGTTCTCACTTCACTTACTTAACACCCGGCATGAGGCTCTCGATCAGCTCCTCAGTCCAGGGCACCCCTTTTGCCAGTCCCTGCCGCAGTTTGACGAAGTCGATTTCGCGGCCGGTCTCTTTGGTCCCTTCGTTGAAGGCTCTAAAGCCGGTGCGGGCTTCGTTCATCA
>JAQTZV010000042.1 GCA_028687585.1 Desulfuromonadaceae bacterium
ACTGGGGTTGGTCTCATTCATGGACCAGCACCACCGACTTCAACACACTTCATGAACCGCCGTGTACGGAACCGTACGCACGGTGGTGTGGGAGGACGGCGGGAGTAATCCCGCCTCCTACCCGATTTTATGGACGTGTGCGCTGCCGGTATGCGGCCACCGTCCCTTGCAATCACCTTGGGAAGTCATAGATCATTGTGTAAAGGTAAATACGACAGTGCGGCAGGCTGGGATGAAATTGCGGCTCGCTTTATGAACACAGAGCGGGTCACCATTGCAACCTGCCATCGTTGTGCATTTTTGTCCGCTCAACATTTTTTTTGGCAACGCCGGCTAATTTCCGGCGATAATCTGTTTTGCTCTTTCCGTGTTGTTGGGAAAGAGGTCTTGCGGAACTTTTTCTCTGCCGACAGCCTCGTAGATCATATGTCTGGCGCAGCCGCTGTTCTCTTCACGGCAGTACCTGATCTTGATGACTTCCGCAGTCGAAGGCATATTCGCCATCTTGTCATTAAAAAATATGCACGTTTTAAGCAGTTCACAGTCAGCCATATCATTTCCCCCCATAGTATGCAGGTACAATAGCAAACTGAAGCAATAATTTATACACAATGTTCGGGATGACCCCGCTTTGTTCCAAGATTTATAAATAAGGGCCAGGGATGCCGATAATAGTTATTTTGCAGCCACTGGCGACGATATTCAACAACTGCAATTGACACAAGTTTATTTATTTTTACTTGATCGTTTTTGCCACCGTTGACACCGGGACAAACAGCGCTTACACTCCATCAGTTTTTTAGAACTGAAAGGATGATGAAGCTATGGCACAAGCAGATTATTACAGGGCCCTCGGGGTTGAAAAAGGGGCCTCGGCAGACGATATCAAGAAGGCTTTCCGCAAGCTCGCGGTCAAATATCACCCGGACCGTAACCCGGATAACAAGGGCGCTGAGGATAAGTTTAAAGAGATCAATGAAGCATACGCAGTTCTTTCCGATCCGGAGAAAAAACAGCAGTACGACACCTTTGGTTCCAGCGGCTTCCACAATAAGTACAGCCAGGAAGATATTTTCCGCGGCTTTGACTTCGGCAATGCCTATAAAGATATGGGTGGCGGGGGAGGAGGTGCTGAAGATATCTTCTCGCGTCTGTTTGGCGGTTCATTTGGCCGTGGAGGTGGCCGCGGCGGATTTCGCGCTGCACCGCAAAATGGCGCTGACCACGAAATGGAGCTGACCATAAGTTTTCGAGATGCGGCGCAGGGTGCTGAAAAGCAGATCGCATTCAGGCGCAATGGCCAGCGGGAAGAGCTTAAAGTAAAAATCCCCGCAGGGGTTGATAATGGCAGCAAAATCCGTATTACCGGCAAAGGGGCCCAGAGCGACAGCGGCGGATCTGCCGGTGACCTGTTCCTGATTCTCCATGTCGCACCTGATCCGGTGTTTACCCGTGACGGCGGCGACCTGTTTGTCGAGCGCCACATTTCCTTCAGTGCCGCCTGCCTCGGAGTTTCTCTCGACGTACCGACCCTGGAAGGAGATAAGCGGATCAAAGTCCCGGCCGGCATTCAGCCCGGCACCAAAATCAGGCTGAAGGGATGCGGCATTAAGTCGCTCGGTTCAAACGCTAAGGGTGATTTGTATGTGAAAGTCGGGGTTCATATTCCGGAAGCACTGAACAGTGAGCAGAAGAAACTGGTGGAGGAGTTGGCGGGGAAGGGGCTGTAGACAAAATCATTTTTCACCACGGAGACACGGAGAACGTCAAAAACAAAAAAACTTTACGGTTTACCCCAAAGACCTCACGCTTATACCTTGGTTTTCTCCGTGTCTCCGTGGTGAATTGTTTTTCGATATTACTTTGTTACCATCAACACCACCGCATGCGCCGCAATTCCTTCACCGGCGCCGCTGAAACCAAGCCCCTCCTCGGTCGTCGCCTTGACATTAACCTGTGAAACATCGGCATGCAGCGCCCTCGCAATATGTTCCCGCATCGTCTGAATATGCGGCGCCATCTTCGGTAACTGGGCGATAATAGTGGCATCCATGTTGCCCAGTTTGTAGCCGCGCTCCTCAGCAAGCCTCATGACATGCGCCAGCAGCTTCAAACTGTCCGCTCCCTTATAGGCCGGGTCGGTGTCGGGAAAATGTTTGCCGATATCCCCCTCGCCGATCGCCCCCAGAATGCCGTCAGCAATGGCATGCAGCAGCGCATCGGCATCGGAATGCCCCAGCAGCCCTTTCTCCCACGGGATGTCCACCCCCCCCATGATCAGTTTTCTTCCCTCCACCAACCGGTGGACGTCGTAGCCGTGCCCTATGCGCATGATTCTATCTCCTGATGATTGATTAGCGAATTGCTGTATATACGCTGCGACCTTGACCGGCATAGGTGTCATAGACATGGTGATAGACCCGGTCGCTTCATATCGAAGATCTTTTTACAGAAATTGGCTATTCCTTCGCATTTTGCTATTGGTCAGCAACCTGCTGACCAATTTGTGCTGCACAAACAACTGCCGATGGGGCGGCTCACCTATCATTTGGTCTTCTATAGACAACTTAACGGTAAATGAAAGATTGTTTTTCGACTTTCCGTCTATAGAAAAATTATTTAGTTACGAAGTGTTACGCTGACTTGAATAGTTCTATAGACAATTTTTGCTTAATAAACGCCATTGATTCAGCTTCGTTTCGTCCATAGGTAGCGCGTTACGTCAGCTATTCACTACCGTCCTGTATCCCTGCTGGGGATGCTTGGGATGTGCCGGATAACGGGGCTCCAAAACACCACGCCTTACCATGGGCGCAATATAGTGATTGCGAACACTGTCCGACTCGCGGCTCAACAATACAGCTAATGTTCGGAGTGTTACAAATTCTTCGGCACATAACTCCACAATGACCTTTTCCATCAGGTTTTTAGCGGCCCGGCCTTTCTCTCTTACCTGCGCTGCAATGGCCAAAAGTTTCGCGTAATGTTCGGAGTCCGGCTCGTAATGTTCGGAGCTTACAACGTAATGTTCGGAGCTTCCACTGAACAAATCCGCTTCCGATGAACTACCCAATTGATAACGGGTCCCCCGACCATGTCCGGAACTCTTCAGCCAGCCTTTATGGGTCAATGATTTCAGGCACTCGCCGATTTCTCGGGAATGTTCGCGGCGATACTGCTGGATATCGGCATTGGTCACCGCTCCGAAGCGATGGGCAAGCACAAGAACGATCCGATCCAGTTCCGAAAGTATGTTGTATTCGGCACCGACGATCCCCCGCAATTCACTTTCTACATGTTCCGGGATCATGCTGATCATCGGCAAAGCCACCGATGTCATCTCAAGGTCAAGCTTCTCTGTCACCAGTGGTCTGATCCAAGCCTGCTCGCGCCAGGCCCGGAGAATCTTTTGGAAACCGGAACCAGCTTTCTCCCCAAGCCCGAGCATCTGAAACATCTTCTGCAGATGAGGGTTGCGCGGATCGCTGACACCTCCTTCATAAAGACGTGATAAGGGAATGCGCAACCGGCCGGGGTTGGAAAACTGAAAGGCATCCGGCCGCTTGATCACCGTGATGGGACGGGACGAAAGATGATCGGCATGGATAAGGGTATTGACCAGTGCCTCGCGCAGGGCCTCATGGACATGAGTTTCGCCACGTCGAACCGTGTCCTTATCAAGTTGAAAAGGGAGATCGAGATTACTGACCAGCCTGCTGTACACCCGGTAATAGAAATTGAACAGATTCGGCTCCCAGCTCCCGTCAATGGTAAGTCGATAGGTCCAGCGCCGGTCTGCATCGGGTGAAAGCTGCTCCTGGTAATCGAGGTGATAGTGCGGCAATGCATCAAGAATGCTCCGCTCTTTGCCAAACATAAGAAGTCCGGCAATGGTCAATCCTTCCTGACCATTCTTCCGGTCACGGTGCCATCCCCCAAGCCGGAAGAGCAATTCCGCATCGTCAAAAGCCAGAAAAGGATGGTCCGGTTCACGCGAGGCAAAACGTTGACGAAACGCCCTTAACGTTTCATTGTCCAGGTCGGCCAGACCGAAATTATCCAGTATGGCCAGATCCTGCGGCGAACTGTCGGCGTCGCGCAGCATCTGCCGAACTTCTTCCTCCGTGCAGCGGTAATCACCCTCAAAGTTCCGCTTGTAAGTACCCAACATAGGGTTGCCGTTGATATAGACCGGACGATGACTCCGGTGGATGCGGGGAACATGGATAATGACAACTTTGGCGGAATTGATTTCAAGAACCTGCATATCGGCCTGAGAGCTGGCCGGATAGCTGACTTTCTGGGGATTATTGTGCCCGTCCCAAAAAGTCTTCAGGAGCCCCTCGGGATTTGAAACCCCTTCGATCTCAAGATTCTTTGTAACCCCAAGGATCAGGTAGCCACCATCGGTGTTGGCAAAAGCCGACAGCGATTCCCATAGCGACTTGGGCAAGCCACCCTTGGCCGACTTGAATTCGGTGTCCTGATCTTCACCAATGTCGATTCTTTTAAGCAGCTCTTCTAGATTCAAATGCCGACCTCCTCATCCCCAAACACTTACACCAGTTTTATGAATTACATGATTCGATATGCAAAATGAATTCTGCTTTCATCTCGCCTGCCATGTGTAGAAGGAGTTATGATGCCGTCCCTCAGGGCGGCATCAGCTTTTGTGGCAATTACAAGAGTTCAAACCTTCATTTTTGGCCTTACAGAAATTTCAAACATTGTGCCATTTGAACTAAAACTCTGAAAAATTTTGCTACCCTCTCGTTCTAATTCAGTTGTGTAATAATCACTTCCACCTTGATCCTTCGATCCCATTTCAAATTTATTTGTGAATTCAAAGGCTTTTTCAGCTGTACTATCAACTATTAAATGTCGTAATTCCTCATTTAAACCTTTAAAAGCCTCTATTGTCACGTCATCTGAAATTGGCAATATCTGCCGAATCCCTACGTATTTTCCTCTATCTGTTGGTTGATGCGACTCTGGTTTCATCACTCTGGTCGATTTGTTACGTTTGCTCTCTAATTTATCACCTACTTTCTTTTGGGCAGCTTCATCATCTCCTGCAAAAGAAAGGATTTTTGCGTGATGTAACTCAGTCATTTCTTTAACAAATAAATCATCACTATTTACTTGCCATTCCCGTGCAGAAGCCCGCTCTACATTCTTTAAATCAGATACTTTCTTTTCTTCACCAGGCGGATCAACAATATAAACAGTAACGGAATTTGAAGTTAAGTGGGTTGCGACTACATATGAGTCTGGGGCCGGCATTGCATTAAATATTATTGAAGGTAGTTGTTCAGTTCCCCTTCTTATCTGATCCATAGCAAGGGCTTTAGATGTCTGATTTCCTTTGCACTCTACTATTTTTATTATTGAGCGAGAGTTATCAAAAAAAATATAATCCGGTGATGCACCATATTGCTGCTGTACTGACCAACACGGGTCATCTAACGCAAGTGACACGTCAATTGAATTTGGAGTACCCAAAAAATTAGCCATAATATATGAAGCCATGCCGACACCAACTTCATCTGATAACAATGCTTTTTGGTGGAAATCAATATCACTAGCCACATCACTCAAACGTAGCTGATTTTGTTTTGGCGTTGGGAGAGCAAATGCCCAAATGTACCTAATAATTGCCCAAGTTGAGCTTAAATCTGCAAGGTTTTGAATGGGCGGGGTTGTCGTTACACCAATTGAATGGAGTAGTGAAAGTGGCTTTATCGTAATATCTTTGTGAGGGGCAAAAATCGGCACTGTTGTGACCGGAGATTTCATTTGAGGTATCGGTTTTTTTTGTCTATTGGCCTCTAATATTCGTACATTCTGCTTCTCATGTATTTTGTTAACTAAATCATTTGATGATACAACTTTTACTTTTCTGTCTGCGACCAGCCCTTGGACCCACTCATCAATTGTAGGCATAAATTAACCCCCGCAGAAATAATGTAGACTATGAAAAATCCAGCTGGCCTGAGACAAACTAACAAAAATTCATATATTACATGTTTCTTACAGGCTCACTCTCGCTATAAAGTCTGTTACACCTTGCATCATCAATTCAACCTGGCTTTTCTGATATTCCGTATAACACCCGTGTGCAGCTTTATTTCGTAAATCCAGCCATCCCGTGACATTTTTTTGATCCAGTTTTGTATAAACGCCTGCCCTTGTTAGCTCAGCATTAAGAACATCTGCTTTCTTTGCAACATCTTTCCCATCTCTTTGAAAAATAATTGGAACATCATGCTTCTCGCAAAGTTGTCGTAAATGTTCTTCAAGAACGCTTCCAATCATCACTGCTGCCGCATCCTTATAGTCTTCGGAAAGCAGATATGAAGCCATATCAAAAAAATCTGAGAAAATTTCAGCGGAGACCAAGCCCTTGGTAGAGAAGATCCATCCGCCTTCAAATTCTGTTTTCATAGCCTGTAATAGAGCAATGCCCGTTTTTGTTGCTGTTGGGTCAGAGCCCACAACATATTGATCAAATTGTTTGTAAAATGGGTGCATATTTCCATAGACTTTTAAAATAAACGACAAGCAGGCTGTTCGAAAAGCGTGGGACATGGGGGAATCAACCGAAGAACCTCTTCCGCTCGACCATGCTTTCGCAGTAAGTACAACTTGTTGCCCATCTTTGATTAACTCTTCGACTCTTTTAATGATGTCAGCAAGTTTCATGTAATTACTCCCATAACAAACTTATAAACGTTTTGAGTTAAGCTTATACCGTCACCTCCCACGAAAATCAGCTTCGGCAGCAGTAGATCGCGGGTTTGGCGGTTTTGGTTTTTGTTGTTCATACGTCGGCGGCGGACCAGAGTTTCTTTTCCAGCTCTATTGAAAGTGATTGTACCAAGTCTTACTCCATTTCAATTCATCTGATATACGCAAAGACCCCGACATGCGGCACATCGGGGTCTTCGTTGGTTCAAAAAATTAAGCAGGAATCTATCCTTCCGCCTTCAGCCCCCGCGCCATCAGCTCTATCACCGCCTGGCGGGCCGGTTTGTCTTCATGCAGGATTTCAAAGGTCTTCTCCACAATCGGCATCTCTACGCCAAGCCTGCGGGAGAGTTGGTAGACTGATTCGGCGCTCTTGACCCCTTCAGCCACCATGCGCATCTCGGCAAGGATTTCAGCCAACTTCATTCCCTGACCAAGCTTGAAGCCGACCGTACGGTTGCGGGAAAGATCGCCGGTGCAGGTCAACACCAGATCCCCCATACCGGCAAGGCCGGCAAAGGTGGCAGCCTGCGCCCCCATGGCCTGCCCGAGACGGTTCATTTCGGCCAGGCCCCGTGTAATAAGAGCGGCACGGGCGTTGTGGCCAAACCCGAGGCCGTCACAGATTCCGGCAGCAATCGCAATAACGTTTTTAACGGCGCCGCCCAGTTCAACGCCTATCACATCACTATTCGTATAGACCCGCAGACAGGGGCAGCTGAAAGCTGTCTGAACCCGCCCGGAGGCGTCAGCATTCCGGGATGCTGCGACTATCAGAGAGGGGAGTTCCTGAGCTACCTCGCGGGCAAAAGTCGGACCTGACAGCGCCACATAGCGACTCAGAGCAGTGTCGCCGAGGAGCTCTCCACAGATCTGGGACACTGTCTGCAGGGTTTCCAATTCAATCCCTTTGGAGGCATTGGCAATAATGGCGTCAGGTGCAATATGAGGAGCAAGCTGCTTCAGCACACCGCGCATCACCTGAACCGGCGTCACCAGCAGCACGATGCTCCGGCCTCTCACAGCCTCTTCCAGATCCCCCGTGCATGCCAGGGTCGGATGCAGGTAAATTCCGGGAAGATAGAGCGAGTTCGTGTGGTTTGCGTTTATTTCCGTCACCAGTTCCGGCTCGTATGCCCAGAGCACGGTA
Source organism: Desulfuromonadaceae bacterium (assembly GCA_028687585.1). GTDB lineage: Bacteria > Desulfobacterota > Desulfuromonadia > Geobacterales > Pseudopelobacteraceae > JACRCG01. The sequence goes on from JAQTZV010000042.1 coordinate 7,898, forward strand.
TCATTGCCGTTTGCCGCCAGCAGACCGGCTAACGCGGTACCCCAACTGCCACCACCGATGACGGCGATCCGTTCGATGTCTCTTGTTTTCTCAATCATCGCTTCATTCATCGTAGTCATCGTCATCAAAGCCTTCCTCCAGGCGTGGATCATACCCCTCTGCCAGTGTTTGCCGGGCAGCGTCCACACTGTCCAGCAGCAAACGCCGAATGAACGGGTGACGACAATCGGGTAAAAATCCTCCGACAAGGCTCAATGCCGTCGCCAATGTCTTTTGTACCGCGTTTTCGTCATGATCGATCTGCTGGTGGTAATCAGCGACCAGCAGAAGTCGCTTGATGATATCGGCCCGGCGCGGCACTATGAGCGCGTCACAGCAGAGTGATATTTCATTCTCCAGAGCCTCCACCGATACGGAGTCCGGTCCGCCATTCTTTTCAAGAGCAGAGAAGCGGTCCGCAACATCATACAGCGCCGTCTCGGTAAGCACCCATCCTTCAAGGCCGGGTTCATCAAGCAGTTCGTTGCTGGTGGCAACATACCCCGGAATTTTTTCAACGATATTTTCAAGATACTCGAGTTTGAAACGGGGAATATACGCTTCCGGCTTGAGGGAATCAGGTCGGAAGAGGCGCATATCAACGTAGAAATCAGGCGGAAGGTAAAAGCCGCCTTCGCGACTGCGGTGGAGAGCATCCCGAAGCGAAGCAAGAGCATAACCAGACTCTACCGGTGTCAGCATCTCGCCGCCAGCCACATCTTTTAAAATATGGCTATACTCCTTTTCATCCTTCATTCGATAACTGATAGCATTCAGCATACCATCTGCCTCACCCGTCAAGATCAGCATGGCAGCAAAGGCCCGGTCATCAAGCCGCCAGGAGAACCAGAGGGTACGGGAACCATAAAAATCTATCGGGCCGGCATATATTTCATGAAAAGGGAGCGGTTGCTGGAAAGAGAGCGGCAGTTCCGCTGCTTCACGGATTCCGACAAATGACAGTCTCCGGATACTGCGTTGGATCAACGCAGCCTGGTTACCTTCAAAGCGTGTTTCGGCACGCAGCAGAACATCCAAAGCATACCCGCTTTTGGCACGTCCCAGTGAACGTATTGCTTCGCAGACGATCCCCTCTTTTTCAAAATAGAGCAGTATCTCCAGAAGCGCAGCCGCCTCAGGTGAACCGGCTTCGGCAAGGCGGTTGATCATCCGCTCCCGGAACTCGTCGGCAACATCAAGAAAACTGTCAATAAAGCGGACAAGACCGCGCTCATTATCTCCCAGACAGTCGTCAACAAATCCCTCCAGCGTGGGCGAGCCATAGCCGGTCATTGCAGCAAACGGCGGGGCGGTGACATCAATGCCGCTTTCGTGGAGCACGTCGAGCAACGCCAGCTTGCCATCCTCCTCCAGATCCTTACGCTGCAGGGTGATCTTGATCAGTTGATCCATCCACGCCGAAGCGTCAAAAAAGTCAAGCATGCAGGTGTACCGATAGAGGGCGGTACCGTTCTGCTCGCGCCAGAGTTTGCGCACCAGTGGTGAAAGCGCCCGTTTGCCGGACTTTTGCAACCGCCGGCCGATGCGCTCCATCTGCTCGCCGGTCAGGTCGTCCCGTGTGAGAAAATCCAGCAACCGGTTGATACGGCGCCGTTCTCGCAGCGATTTATCTATTTTAAGTGGAAGAGTCATGTTTTTATTGCCTTAATACCTTTCAAATTCGGGACACGACTTTAGCACACGAACAGCGTGAAGGCAATCATGGGAACGTGACGTTATCTGCAGAGCATTACGGGATGAAGGCTTCCGACGTCTCCAGGCATAGTAGCTACTCCGTGACAGATCAAGGGCCGGGCTCATGAATTCGAGTTTGTATTTATGACGTGATCGTAGCTCATCAAGCATCGCGTAAAGAATTAGCGCCTTTATTTGGCTTGACGTTGGAAGATTTCTCTAATAGAAAGAAACAAGGCATGTTGCGTTAATTTTTAAATGGGTCTTGTAAAGTGATTAAGCGATTAAAAGATGCCCGCCTTGCGCTCATTCGCGACTTCATGCACTCAAGAGGAAAACTTTGAAAACTATGTTCCGTCCAATTATGGTGATAATTCTGCTCGTGGCACTATTTCCTGTTGGCAGCAACGCAACAGAGGCTGTCATTGAAGATCTGCTGAAAAAAAACGAAACGAGCAACACATCGTCACCCTTCACCTCCCAGGTACCCATAGCACAGATTGCTCCTACCACACCGCTGTTGCCTAAAACAGAACAACCCAAAATTTTCAAACCAGAAAAGATAAAGCTCGGCACTGAGGAGACAACGCCGCAATTACTAAAAGGTGTAACGGTAAAGTCGGGAAAAGAAACTACGCGCCGCAGTGATGGTCGAGAGATGTCTGACGCAGAGGAGCCATTACTGAAAGAAAAAACAGTTCCGTCAGAGATAGAAAAGCTGGTTAGTGCTGACGAAATTGTCGAAGCCTCTGAAGTCGTGGATGATAAATCGACCACGGCTCTGACACAGTTCGGTTACAATTTTTTCCAGAACTTGACGCTACTCCCTCAGATGGATGTTCAAGTCAGCTCTGATTATATGGTCGGCCCGGGAGACTCTATTGTCGTAACCGTTTGGGGCAGTATTGAGGGGAGCTATGAACTGATTGTGAGCAACGGTGGTGAAGTGATTCTTCCCAAGGTAGGGCCCATCAAGGTCGCTGGTTTGCCTTTCGGAAAGCTACCCGGCGTCTTTAATATGCATCTTGCCAAAATTTTTCGTGACTTTGATCTTGCGGTCAACATGGGCAAGCTACGCAGCAACAGAATATCAGTTATTGGAGAAGTGGCATCTCCCGGTGACTATACAATCAGCTCCTTATCTACCGTCTTGAACGCACTTTCAGCCGCTGGCGGTCCAACAAAGAACGGCAGCCTGAGGAACATCACGATCCGCCGCACGGGCAACGCTGAAGAAACCATCGATCTATACGATTTTTTCCTTACCGGGGATAAACGTAAGGACGTTCGTCTTTCATCCGGTGACACCATCTTTGTACCGGTAATCGGTCGCATTGCAGCCGTAGCGGGTAAAGTAAAACGGCCGGCAATCTACGAACTTAAAAACGAGACCACACTCAAGGAACTGATTGCTCTTGCCGAGGGGGTTACCGCGACCGGATATCTTCAGCGGGTCCAAATTTCACGGGTGATCGCCAACGAGAAAAAACAGGTCATCGATCTGAATCTGGATCCGACTGTGACTGGCAAAACGTTCGATGTTGTTGCCGCTGGCATTCCTATCCAGGATATGGATATTGTCAAAGTATTCCCCATCAACAGTCTGTTGCACAACCATTTCAAGCTTGAGGGGCATGTGGAACGCCCCGGTTTTTACGCACTCAAGCCGGGCATCAAGATTAGTTCTGTACTTAATCACCAACTACTGCTTCCTGAATATGCACCGATCATCGAGATCACCCGGTTGTATCCCCCCAATCTGGAGCCGCGCAAGATCATGCTGGATCTGGAAAAGGCTTTAACAGGAGTTCCGGGTCAGGATATCGAGATAAAAGAATTTGACACGATCAAGCTTTTTAGCAAATGGAAACTTCAGGAAAAACAGCTCCTCCGTGTCAGCGGAGAAGTGCAAAAGCCGGGAGTATATCCGCTGCTCAACGGAATGACGGTGCGGGATCTACTCCTGCAAGCCGGCAACCCCAATGCATCAGCCTATCTGAAGTCTGCTGAAATCAGCCGGTTGAAAATTCGTGAAGAAAAAGCCCAATTGCAGCCGATCGTCATTAACCTTGAAGAAGCGCTCAAGGGCAATCCCAAACATAACATCCTGCTTGAACCTTTTGACGAGTTAACGGTGCGGCGTATTCCAAACTGGGCCGAGGCCAAAGATCGTTATGTCACGCTTTCCGGCGAATTTGTTTTCCCCGGAGTCTACCCGATATATAAGGGAGAGCGGCTCAGTTCGGTCATTAAGAGGGCCGGGGGCTTTTCAGAAAAAGCGTATCCCAAAGGCGCGAAATTTACCCGGGAACTGGTGCGCGTACAACAGCAGCAGCGTATGGATGAGGTCCTGGAGCGTGCTGAGGGAGAAATACTTACCAAGCAGACCGCCAGCATGTCAGTCGCATCAAGTAAAGAGGAGATTGATGCCACAAAGGCCGCTTTGGATGGACTTCAGCGTACGATAGCACTTCTTCGGACGAAAAAGGCCGAGGGCAGAATGATCATTGCCCTTTCAACTCCCGAATGGCTTGCGGGCACTCCTGCCGACGTTGAACTTGCAGGAGGCGATGTGCTGACTATTCCCCCCGACCCTGGCAGCATCAATGTTCTTGGTCACGTCTATAACCCGTCGGCAGCACTTTTCGAGCAGGGGCATGATGTGCGTTATTATCTGGACAGGGTCGGTGGAGCCACTAATTCCGGGGAAGAAGATGATATGTACCTGGTGAAAGTGGATGGGACCGTGTACAGCAAAAAACAGTCCAGCTCATTTCTCTTTTATGATGGCTTTCTGTCCCGTGAGATCGACTCAGGCGATACCATTGTCGTGCCTCAGAAAATTGAAAGGGTTGCCTGGTTGCGTGACATAAAGGACATTACCACCATTCTGGCAAATTTGGCGATATCGGCCGGTACGGTGTTACTGGGTTTGAAATAGGTAACGTCAAGCATGCGGTTTGACAGCAAAAGGGCGGTTTTAAAGTCAAGACCGAAGGTAATAACAATAGAGTTATACAGACACAACATCCTGAAAATATACACCCAAAGCCCAAAACCTCATCCTTCAAGCCGGTTCTTCAACATCGAGACTCAGCCCTGATTCAAACCTCGAACCTGAAGTTAAACCTGTCTCTCCCCCAGACCTTCTCGACTGCTTCGCTGTTATCATCAACTGCTGGCAGCTGATCGTCGGCATCACTGCCATCGTTAAACTCCCGGACATTTTCTTGCTCGCCTTGTTATCCGAAGTCTATCGGAATTAATAGGGTGTGAGACTCTACTACACACTGAAATGCATAGTGGACACAAACAGTCCTTAATGATATTTTAGCGAATCTGAATCACTCGGCCAATGATGATGGACTGTAACCCAGGAGTAGCAATGATTCCGTCAAAAATTAAACCTGCGGTATTTCAAACCTTGCCCAATAGGCTCTTGAGCAGTATCGCTATTTTATTATTTACCGCGCTGATCTCAGTTTCAGGTTACTTGCTGATATTGCAGCAAAAGCAATTTCTCCTGCGGGAAAAACAGGAAGAGATTAAAACCATAGCCGATCTCAAAGTTTCCCAACTTGTTCAATGGCGCGCTGAACGATTTATTGATGGTGCCTATATCCAGTCAAACCCTATGGTTGTGCACCGCCTCAATGACTATTTATCGGGAAAAGATCAGGCTTCCGTGCGCCGGGAATTCAGGCTCTGGATGTCGACTTTAATAAACGTTGGCGGTTATCACAGAGGTATGCTGTGTGCTCCGGACGGTAGTCTGATCGCCTCTGATTCAGACCTGACCCCACCGCTCACGGTGCATTATTTAAATCTGGTCGCCGAGGCTGCCAAGGGGCACGAATTACTCCTCACGGATTTCCATGTTGATGCCGGCGGTATTCCCATAGATTTAGACCTTGTTATTCCGATCATGGATATCAGCAGCTCCCCACACCGGTGTATAGCCGTACTGATTCTAGATATTGATCCGGCCAAACGACTGTATCCATTAATTCAATCCTGGCCGAAACCAGGTTCATCAGCAGAAACGCTACTGGTAAAAAAGGAAGGAAATTATGTTCATTTTCTGAATGAATTACGCCATCGAGAGAAGTCATCAGCTCCGTTTTATCTGCCGCTTACGGATAAAAACCTTCCGGCGGTACGTGCGCTTTCCGGAGGGGAAGGGAGTTTTGAAGGGGTCGACTACCGGAATGTTGCGGTAATCTGTGTCACCAGAAGAGTGCCGGGGACTCAATGGGGCCTGGTTGCTAAAATTGACGCCGGAGAAGTCTATACTCCGCTCAAAAGCTTCATCTCGTACGTGATACTGTTCGGCGTAATTACGATATCGGCAGTAATTATTGGTGTGTTTTGGTGGAGTGTCCGTAAAAAAGCCGAGTTACTCCTTAATCAGGTTGAGTTGCAGAAAAAAAACGAGTTAGAACTTCAGGATGTTAAGATTGGGCTGGAACAACAGGTACAGGAGCGAATCAGCGATTTGATAGAAATAAATACACTGCTGCGTCAGGAAATGGATAACCGGGAACGCCTGGAATTGAAGCTGCTCAGTGCAAAACGATATGAGGCGATCGGTCAGATTGCCGGCGGTGTTGCTCATGAGGTACGAAACCCGCTGAATGCAATACTTACCATCACCGAAGCACTGTTCAGGGAACAGGAAATCGAGAACAACCCCAGCTTCGTACCATATATTCAGCATATCAGAACACAGGTTAACCGCCTGGTGATCCTGATGAATGATCTTCTTGATCTCGGGAGAGAAATCCCCGCAATTAACATCCATCCACTGTCGCTTGACAGCATTTGCCGCAACGCACTTGCCCTCTGGAATTCAACCGGTATGTCGAGTCACAGGGCAGGGACGTTTACCTCGGGCTCTAACGGTTTTTCTGAAACCGTATTGGCCGATGGCCAGAAATTACAGCAGGTATTCTTCAACCTGCTCGAAAATGCTGGCAATCACTGCCAGGATGGCTGCTCCATAGTGATGAAAACTCTGCCCAGAGACGATCGTCACCCTGATGGTATGGCTATTGTGCAGATTGTTGACCAGGGAACCGGGATCCCTGAAGATAAGCTGCCGTACGTTTTTGATCCATTCTATACCGGTAGAAAAGGGGGGACCGGTCTCGGACTGGCACTCGTCAAACACTTTATCGAGAGTATGGGTGGAAACGTAAAGATCTGGAATAACGACCCACCACCGGGATGTACTGTAGAGGTCAATATCCCGCTTCACCGGAAGGAGAGCCAATGAAACCGCAAGTGCTGTTAATTGAAGACAATGAGTCGACCCGCTTCGGATTTGTACGCTATTTTTCAAAAGACGGTTTTGAGACACATGAGGCAGGTACGCTTTCTGAGGCATCAGTTGTGCTTGCAACGCAACATCTTGATATTATTATACTCGATATAAACCTTCCGGATGGCAACGGCCTCGATTTTATCGCCACTGTCCGGGCAAGCAATCCGGTGCTCCCGATCATTGTCATTACCGGAGAAGGGGATATTCCTCTGGCTGTCAAGGCGATGCAGCAGGGTGCGGACAATTTTATGACCAAGCCGGTTGATATTGCCGCCTTGAAAATATTCATGCAAAAAATGCTCGAAACCGGATTACTCAAACAGCAACTGTCATCCCGCAAGCTGCTTGAAAAGGAGGATACCTTTTTCGTTGGTAAATCCAAAGATATGCAGGAGTTATACAGCGTCTCCATGGCAGCGGCTGCGAGTGATATTCCGGCACTCATAACCGGAGAGACCGGCACCGGCAAAGGTATGCTCGCCAGGTTGATTCATCGGCATGGATCACGCTCGGCAGGCGAATGTGTGGAATTGAACTGTTCTGGTTTGCGAGGTGAAATGCTTTCGCGTGAGATCTTTGGCAATGCAAAAGGTGCATTTACCTCTGCAGATCAGGACCGCAAAGGTCTGCTTGATATTGCCAATCGGGGAACGCTGTTTCTGGACGAAATCGGCGATATGGGTATCGATATACAGGCACAGTTTCTCAAAGTGCTGGAGGACAAAACCTACCGTAGACTCGGAGATGTAAAGTTGCTGAAAAGTAATTTCCGCTTGATTTGTGCAACGCATCGCGAGCTTGATTCTCTGGTCAGTGCGGGGCAATTCCGCCAGGATCTCATGTTTCGTATCAACATGGTCAATCTCCACATCCCTCCGCTCAGAGAGCGCATGGACGACCTGCCGGAGCTGGTAAACGTTCTGCTGCGCCAACTTGGAGCTGCCACGACAATGAGACCGGACGACAACATCATGGAAATACTGAGTGGCTATTCGTGGCCTGGGAATGTCCGCGAACTTAAAAATATTCTTGAGCGTGCGCTGATGCTGACCCCACCAGGTGGACAGTTTAGGAGTGCCCACTTTGCCTCTCTGACTGCAACCCGGCCACCTCTATCGTCGCCAATTCAGCGCACCGTTCAGGAAGTGGAAGAAGCGCATATCAAATCCGTTCTCGACCAGGCGGGAGGAGACATTGAGAAGGCGTCAAAAAGCCTCAAAATTTCCCGCGCTACCCTGTATCGGCGGCTTAGGCAGATTAACGGATTATCCTGACTCGTTACTGCGGAAATTCTCACTATGCTGTCTCCATTTGAGACGCATTCTCAAAGAGAGACCTGATTCAACCACAGTTGCTGCCTAATGCACTGTAATTAATTGTGTTAATTAATATGCAAATCGGCACGTTTTTTGTAAATTCCACCGCATGATGACTAAGCGGTTACGAACAGCGGTATCGCAGGACCCTCTGCAGATACTCCCGGATAGAATACTCATAGTTGACGACGAGCCCTCTATTCTCTTTGCCTACCAGAGACTGCTCCAGTCAGAGGGATACTGTGTTGATTCGTGCGGTGAGCTTTTGACTGCGCTTGATCTCGTTCAAGCGCATATGTACTACGCGATTATCACGGATATCCGTCTTTCCGGAACGGAGAACAGTGACGGGGTCAAATTGCTCTGTGCCTTGCGGTGGTGTCAACCGGATGCAAAAACGATTGTCGTTACCGGATTTGGCACCGCTGATTCAGAACGGAAAATGAAGGCACTTGGCGCAACACATTACTTAGAAAAGCCGGTTCAACCGTCACTGATAATTGAATTGTTGAAAGCGGCCGGTAATTTTGAAGAAGAAAAACGCAACGATTATACATTCGGTATTGTAATGCCGGAGGTATCCGTGTAGAAGCGATATGAAATAACAAACTGACCGTATTGATCACTCAGGCGCTACCTGAGGAGAAGTGCTGGTTATCACGTTGGATGTAAAAGCCGAAGAATTGATACATATCCCCCGGCTATTTCGGGGGATTTTTAGTTCTGGCCAGGCTTTTCGTCTGGAGGATAAACCGGAGCGACCCACCGGGTGTGCCTCAAAAAAAGAACCGGGAGATTACCGTATGAAAACATGCAATGCCCTTCAATTTACACGTATCCTTTCCGCTGCAGCGCTTCTCGTCACCTGTACATCAGCCATTGCCGCCGAGACTCCGGCACTCACTGAGGAACAGAAAACATTGTATGCCATCGGTGTAACCGTATCACGCTCACTGGCGGTTTTCGAACTGTCTCCCGCAGAATTCGAATTTGTTAAACAGGGTCTGACGGATACCCAGGCAGGCAAGAAAAGTGACGTAGAACTTTCAGCGTACACCGGAAAAATCCAGGAGCTGGCGAAAGCCCGCCGCAAAGCTTCCGGAGAAAAGCAGGTAGGAGCCGGCAAAGATTTCCTGGAGAATGCTGCCAAAGAAAAAGGGGCGGTAAAAACAGCCTCCGGCATGGTCTATACGGTAATTGCCGAGGGGAAAGGTGACTCACCCAAAGCTGATGATGTCGTAAAGGTCAATTATCGCGGCACCCTGATCGACGGCAAAGAGTTTGATAGTTCATACAAACGTGCCAAACCACTGGAGTTCAAACTTGATAACGTAATTAAATGCTGGACCGAAGGGGTTCAGAAAATGAAACCGGGTGGCAAGGCGAAACTGGTCTGTCCTCCTCATCTGGCATATGGTGACAGTGGTGCCGGTGAGAAGATTCTTCCGGGTGCCACTCTGGTATTTGAAGTTGAATTGCTGGAATTCAAAAAAGCAGAAGCGGTAAAGCAAGGCAGTGCCGTATCGGTCAAGCCGGCAGTACCGACAAAGAAATAAGCCAAAAACAACAGGAGCCAGATGATAAATCCATTCAAAACAATCGCGTCTCTCCTTCTGCTTGTTCTCATGACCGTCATGCTCCCCTCCTCACCGGTTCATGCTGAAAGTAAAAAATACAAACGGACAGTTGAGCACTACACTCTCCCCAATGTTACTCTGATCAATCAGGATGGAAAAAAGGTGTCGCTCCAATCACTGGTCAAAGGCGACACCCCGATTGTTGTTACCTTCATCTATGGCACCTGCACCACCATCTGTCCGGTCCTTTCCGCCGGTTTTGTCAATCTGCAGAGTAAACTTGCCGCCACCGGTCAGAGTCCCCGGTTGTTTTCTATCACCATAGACCCGGAAAACGACACCCCTAAAGTCATGAAGGAATATCTGAAACGCTTCCGGGCCAAGCCGGGGTGGGACTTTGCAACCGGCAGTCGGGCCGATATTGATGCGGTAATGAAAGCGTTCAACGCCTACATACCTGATAAAATGTCGCATTATCCACTGAATCTGATCCGCAATCCGAAGGACGGTAGTTGGGTGCGGTTATTCGGCATCATGAGCTCAAGGGAGTTTCTGGAGGAGTATCAGGGCGTGGTTGGGAAATAAGAACATATAAGGATCACAATGAAATACATCGACACACTCCTCCTGTTTCTGCTGCTTACCTCTCTTTTTCTTTTCAACGTACCACCATCTCACGCCGCCCCTGGCGCACTTCAAAAAGCCGAAATCATCCGCCTCGGCGAACAGATGTACCGGCAGGGAATCCTTCCTTCAGGCAAACCGATGCCCGCCTTTATCCGCGGTGATGTTGAAGTTGACAGCAGCGCATTCTCCTGTTCGAGTTGCCATCTCCGTGCGGGACTCGGCTCATATGAGGGGGGAGTTGTTACCCCGCCGACAACCGGCAGCAAACTTTACAAACCGTACCGCCGTCCCCCCTCCATGGGCGATACCATGGATCAATCGGGACGCCACATTTATGCAAAGACGGTGCAGGAGCGCCCCGCCTACAATCGCACGACGCTGGCATCCGCCATGCGCTTCGGGGTTGACCCGGTCGGTCAGACGTTTAATGACGTGATGCCGCGCTACCCGTTGTCCGACAGTGACATGTCAATCTTGATTGACTATCTGGAAGCGCTTTCGTCACAACCATCACCCGGTGCCAGCAGCACTGAATTCAGATTTGCCACCATCATCACGGATGATGTCACCCCTCAAGATCGTCAGGCATTGCTGATGCCGTTACAAAATTTTATAGATCGAAAAAACCAGCAGCTTGCAATGTACAGCGATTTCATAAAATTCGGCTACATCCCGACGGCTGAGATGAAATACGCCTTTCGTAAGGCATCGCTTGACATTTGGATGCTGAAGGGACCACCTGCAACATGGCAGAAGCAGCTTACCGCGTATAGTACAAAAAAACCGGTTTTTGCCGTCCTGGGGGGGATTTCAAACCAGAACTGGAAGCCTGTGCACGATTTCTGCGAATCTGAGCGCCTCCCCTGCCTCTTCCCGATTACAAATTTTCCCGTAGTATCTGAAACCGGTTGGTATACCTATTATTTTAACAAGGGGTACGCCCAGGAGGGGGAAGCGACCGCCCGCTACTTGAACCGTCAGGAGTCCCTGCGTGACGAAAAGGCAATTCTCCAGATTGTTCAGGATTCGGAGGCCGGCAAAGCGCTTGCGGCAGGTTTTCAGAGTGTTTGGAAAGAGATTGACAGGCTGCCGGTTACAACCGTAACGCTTACCGCAGCACAACTGACCGATCAGGGTGGTATGAACAAAATTTTATCGACACATTCCTATACTGCACTGCTGCTCTGGACAGACGCCCGTCTGCTGCCGAATCTGAAAACTATGATCTCCAGGCTGTCCGATCAAGGTATCGTTGTCATGTCGTCAGAGTATCTGGGCAAAAATATGGCAGCAATCAGTGAAAACGTCCGCGACAGGGTTCTCCTGACCTGGCCATACCGACTGACTCCGTATGTGGGCCCGAAGACCGGGCAATTTGATGCGAAAGTCCCCACGCTTACCAGCGCCAAAGATTATGGTGATCGCAGAATTACATCGCGCTCGGTTACAATGCTCCTTCAGGCGACCCTGCAAGGCTTGAATCGCATCTACGACAATCTCTACCGGGATCATCTCCTGGACGTCATGAGTATGCAGATGGATTTGACGGTACGGGATTACGAACGATTAAGTTTCGGACCGGGACAGCGCTACGTATCAAAAGGGTGCTATATCATTCAGCTTGGTCCGGGGGCCGACCCGGCGCTGATCCCCCGGAGCGAATGGGTGGTGCAGTAGAGCACCCCTGCGTGAGACAAAAGTATCATTATGAGACATATTCGCATAGAACATCAAATCACCATCCCTCTAACCTCCCTGATATTAACAACATAGCGCTTCACCTTTTTTTGGCACACAATCTGCTGAATCACAACTGCGCTCAACAACCGTATCGGATCGCATAGGTCTTATTGAATCAAATAGCATGAAAAACCGTAACAAAAATTGAAAGGAGAACCGCATGATGAAGAAAGCACTCGGAACCATGTTGTCAGCAGTAATCACACTGTCTCTGCTAATGTCTGCCGGTGGGATGGCTTTTGCAGCTAAACGCAAACCATTGACGCCTGAACTGGCGGCAAAAGTAGAGAACCACAGGAGGCAACAAGAACAGCGGGTTACCCAACCGCAACGCGAAACGGCGGCACAGTCGCTTAAAGACCAGCGTTTAAAGGTTTTGAAGGCCAAACGAGATGCCAAGCGATCAAAGCAGAATAATCCGCATCCAATCCAATAACATGCAACAGTGCACAATGGAGGAGTTATGAAAAACAGAAGGATACCGATTTTCATCGCGTTGACGCTGATGTTTGCGCTCATAGGTTTTTGGAGTATGCCGCAGAACGCTTCTGCGGTCGTTCCCCAAGTGCCGACCGGTCCCAAAACACTCGGCGACCCTGCTGATACAACAGTTAATCCGGTTGCAGACCCGGTCCCCGATTATTACACCACTGCCAACTGGGCCAACAGCCCGATGATACCCAAATTTGTTGATACCCTGCCCGGGCTCAACGACGCCAACAATCTCGGTCAAATGCTGCCGGTTGCCGTCGCGGACCAGGCCACCTATCCCGGTTCTGACTATTACGTAATCGGCCTCGTGCAGTATACCGAACAGATGCATACCAACCTTAATCCGACTACTCTGCGCGGTTACGTTCAGCTGAATGATGACGGAGCCAACGGCAAAAACTATACATCGTACCTGAATAACCGTGCTCCTGAACTTGACGCCCACTATCTTGGACCGATAATTGTTGCCCAGCGTGACCGCCCGGTTCGGGTAAAGTTTGTCAACATGCTTCCTTCCGGCGCTGACGGCAACCTCTTTATCCCCGTTGATACGACCGTAATGGGTGCAGGCCCCGGTCCTGCCGCTGAAGGCGGCACAAACTGCAATAATGACGTACCGGGTGTATATGGCAATACCAATCCTGGCGGCTGTGCCAGCTATACCCAAAATCGTGCCGATCTGCACCTTCATGGTGGCCGCACCCCCTGGATCAGCGATGGCACACCCCACCAGTGGATAATTCCGGCAGATGACTTCGACAGCGCTGTCATACCCTTCAAGCAGGGCGTCAGCATGCAGAACGTTCCTGACATGCCGGCCCCGGGCACAGGCGAGTCGACCTATTACTGGACCAACCAGCAGTCAGCGCGTCTGATGTTCTATCATGACCACGCGTTCGGCATCACCCGCCTGAATGTCTATGCCGGTGAAGCTGCCGGATATGTCATCACCGACGATTATGAGCAGGATCTTATCGACCGCGGTATTATTCCTGGAACTGCCACTGGTGGCGCTACGGTGATGGGCGGCATGATACCGCTGATTCTCCAGGACAAGACCTTTGTTGATGCCACACCGACAACCAAATTAATCTACAATCCGGCTACCGGACTTTTTGACACACCTATCACCGTACCCAAGGTGCGTGAGACTGATCCGCTCTGGAACTGGGGAACCTCGGCTGCTGATGCAGATGGCGTAATACCACCCGTCACCGGCGATCTCTGGTTGCCCCACGTCTACATGCCGGCTCAAACCTCCACCGCCGGTGCCGGCGGGGTCAATCCTTTCGGGCGCTGGATGTACGGCCCCTGGTTCTACCCCCCGACCGTTGTTGACGTCGGTCCGCAAGCAAACCCCTATTACGACAGCAACTGCAGCAGCTCAAATCCGTTTCTGCTGGCCGATTGTCAGACACCGGGACAACCTGAACTTATCCCCGGAACGCCCAACGTGTCCATGGGCATGGAGGCATTTCAGGACAGCGCTGTGGTCAACGGCACCGTGTTTCCGACTGTGACGGTTGATCCGAAGGCCTATCGTTTCAAAATCCTCAATGCCGCCAGCGATCGCTTCTTCAATCTTTCATTTTACAAAGCTGATCCTGCTCAGCTTAGTGCTGCCATAACTGAGGCAGTTGACGGCAGAGGCTATTTGCGATCCAAAAAAACCGAAGTTAAAATGGTCCCCGCAGGTCCTACCGCCGGATGGCCCGTTGACTGGCCTGTTGATGGACGTGATGGCGGGGTGCCTGATCCGGGCACATGCACAGGCTCAGGCAGTACATATACCTGTGCCAACTGGGGACCGAAGTTTCTCCAGATCGGCACTGAAGGTGGTTTCCTGCCGCAGCCGGTGGAAATCAATCCGCAGCCGATTACCTACAACATCGATCCCACTGCATTCTGGGTCGGTAATGTTGACAAAATGGGTCTGGCAGTCGGACCTGCCGAGCGGGCTGACGTAATCGTAGACTTCAGCGCCTACGAAGGCCAAACCCTGATTCTGTACAACGACGCCCCGGCTGCCTGGCCAGCCAGGGTGGCTGGTTATGATTATTACACAGACGCTCCTGACCTCCGCGACTCCGGCGGATACGGCACCGGCGGTACCTTTAACCAGGAGACCGGCGCGTGGGAAGGCGGCACCGGTCCGCTGCCCGGATATGCACCAAACACCAGAACCGTTATGCAGGTAATTGTACGTTCAGGAACAGTTCCAGCGTTCAATAAAACTGCTCTGGAAGCAGAGTTTACTGCACCGCCATCCTCCGGGCCGTATGCTGCAGACGGAAAAACTCTCTTTGCTCGTGCACAAGAGCCAATCGTTGTCGGCCAGGCAGCATACCAGACAACCTATCCCAACTCCTACTTCCCAACAAACTTCCCCTGGGAAGGTATTAACCAGATGAATGACCACTTCCTCCAGTTTGTCACACTGGCTGGTGAGAAGGTAGTTATTCCAACCGAGCCAAAAGGGATCCATGATGAAATGGGTGCCTCCTTTGACCCGGTATACGGCCGCATGAGTGGTAACCTGGCAATGCAGATCCCCAACCCGACCACACTTACCGCCAACCTGATCCTCTATGGTTTCTCCGACATACCATCTGAGACCGTTAATAACTCGATAGGGATAAATGTTGAAGTACTGCCGAGTGTTGACAGTTCGCTCCCCGGCACAACGAGCGACGGCACCCAGATCTGGAAGATCAGTCACAACGGTGTCGATACGCATCCGATTCACTTCCATATTTTTGATGTACAGCTGATCAACCGCGTCGGCTGGGATGGACAGATACTGATGCCGGAACCGAACGAACTGGGATGGAAGGACACGGTCAAGATCAGCCCGCTCGAAGATACCATTGTTGCCGTACGTCCACGTGCTCCGGCACTGCCGTTCGGTATTCCGAACAGCCTCCGCCCACTCAATCCGGCTATCCCGATTGATTCGACCATGGGGTTTAATAATGTAGACTGGGTAACAGGAAATCCCAGAACCCCGGTCGTTACCAATATCCTCTACAACTTCGGCTGGGAATATGTCTGGCATTGTCACATCCTCTCGCATGAAGAGATGGACATGATGCGTCCGATCGTGCTGAATTATGTGGCGGCATTGCCGCCGGCGTTCACTCCGACTGTCGCTGCCGGCACCGGTACCACCAGGGTTATTACTTTGAATGACCCGACTCCTGTCGTTGGCGGCGTTCCGGCAGATCCGGAAGCGTATCGTAATGCAGCAAACGAAATCGGTTTCAACATTTATCGTGGATCATCAACAGGTTCCTATACAATGAATGCGGCAACAAACAAACCGGTTCCGATTAACGCTGCTGCCATTCCGGCGAACACCGCTACCTACAGTATGAGTGCAATAAACGGAGCTACCTATCGGTATATTGTCGAAGCATTCAATGCCGCCGGGTCGACCGTGGCGTATATCGGCAGCCCCTTTACGGTTGCTGTCACCAAAACATCACCCACCGGCGCAGCGACATCGCCCGGCCCGATAACTCTCAGAGCCACTGTTACCAACAAACCGACTCAGGCATTGGTCAGCAGAGTGGATTTCTACAACGGGACAACGTTTTTGGGGTCAAAAACAAACGCAACAACATCAACGACGACCTTCAACTTCTCCTGGACCAATGTACCGAAAGGCACTCACAGCATCACCGCTATTGCCTATCACAATTTCCCTGGTGGTTCGATTGTATCACCAGCATTATCACTGCCTGTAACCTCGACCATTACCGCTAACTTCACTCCCAACGATGCCACTAGTTTCGGTGTCTGTAATGGTGCAGTATCTAATAGCATTCCATTTGTCAGCACTTCCACCGTATCGAGTGGAACACTTTCGCCCGTGCTGCAGTGGACGTTGGATGGTGTTATCTTGACGAATACAACCAATTTCTCCATGCCGGTGCCGGCTGTTGGCACGCATCAAATGACTCTTCTTGTCAAGAAAACAGGTACCGGTACTGTTGCATCGGATCAGATTACCAAAAGCTTTACCATTACCAATAGTGCACCGGTTGCGGACGCTGGCGGCACAGGTGCAGTTAACGGGGCAGGCGGAACATACACCGTTAACCCTGGTGAAAATTTGACTCTGGCGGGCAGTGCAACAGATGCAGATGCGTGTGACTTATTGACGTATTACTGGGATCTGGATAATAAAAACGGTTATGAGTATACCTCCACCACCCTGCCCTTTGCACCAATTTCACATACTTCGCTGTGGAAGGTGTTAGGAGCCGGAACCTTTACCATTAGTTTCAAAGTTACTGATCCTAATGGTGGTGTTGATACAAAAACAGCAACGCTAATCATCGGAGCACCCGCAAATCCGACGGTTTCGCTTTCTGCTCCGGCTGATGGAGCCGTTTATTTGCCCGGCGACAGTATTACGCTTACTGCTACTGCAGCAGCTGGTACCGGAGCAACGGTCACCAAGGTAGAATTTTTTGATGGTGCAACGTTGTTGAATACCGATTATTCCACACCGTATAGTTATGTATGGGCTGGCGCTACTGCCGGTGCGCATTCGTTGACTGCGAAGGTTACGGATAGTAAGGGGTTGGCGACGACTTCTGCGGCAGTTGGGGTTACGGTGGGAGTTAAATCCGCACTAACCGCACCAACTATGCCGTTTACCTTCACCGGAAACAGTCAGACCTTTACTTGGGATAACGTTGGTGTAAGTCAATACGGCCTTGATATTGGCACATCTGCTGGTACCGCAAATATCTTCGGATATCGTGGCACTGCAACTTCAGTACCTGTCTTCACGCTGCCAACTGATGGCAGTACGGTTTATGTGCGTCTGTGGTCTTTTATGGTCGATCATTGGGAATTTACGGATTATACTTTTACTGCTGCAGTTAAATCCGCACTAAGCGCACCAACTATGCCGTTTACTTTTACCGGAAACAGTCAGACTTTTACTTGGAGCGACGTTGGTGTAAGTCAATATGGCCTTGATATTGGCACATCTGCTGGTACCGCAAATATCTTCGGATATCGTGGCACTGCAACTTCAGTACCTGTCTTCACGCTTCCAACTGATGGTAGTACGGTTTATGTGCGTCTGTGGTCTTTTATGGGCGATCATTGGGAATTTACGGATTATACTTTTACTGCTGCAGTTAAATCCGCACTAACCGCACCAACTATGCCGTTTACCTTCACCGGAAACAGTCAGACCTTTACTTGGAGTAATGTTGGTGTAAGTCAATACGGCCTTGATATTGGCACATCTGTTGATTCCGCAAATATCTTCGGATATCGTGGCACTGCAACTTCAGTACCTGTCTTCACGCTTCCAACTGATGGCAGTACGGTTTATGTGCGTCTGTGGTCTTTTATGGGCGATCATTGGGAATTTACGGATTATACTTTTACTGCTGCAGTTAAATCCGCACTAAGCGCACCAACTATGCCGTTTACCTTCACCGGAAACAGTCAGACCTTTACTTGGAGTAATGTTGGTGTAAGTCAATACGGCCTTGATATTGGCACATCTGCTGGTACCGCAAATATCTTCGGATATCGTGGCACTGCAACTTCAGTACCTGTCTTCACGCTTCCAACTGATGGCAGTACGGTTTATGTGCGTCTGTGGTCTTTTATGGGCGATCATTGGGAATTTACGGATTATACTTTTACTGCTGCAGTTAAATCCGCACTAAGCGCACCAACTATGCCGTTTACCTTCACCGGAAACAGTCAGACCTTTACTTGGAGTGACGTTGGTGTGAGTCAATATGGCCTTGATATTGGCACATCTGTTGATACCGCAAATATCTTCGGATATCGTGGCATTGCAACTTCAGTACCTGTAACCACGCTGCCAACTGATGGCAGTACGGTTTATGTGCGTCTGTGGTCTTTTATGGGCGATCATTGGGAATTTACGGATTATACTTTTACCGCTTTTGGGCCATAAAGTTGCTGTAAAAAATCCGCAAAGGACGCTGCTTTGAAATTAGCCCCCTATAGGGCAAAGCAACTTTTCAGACAATGCAACATACATGATTACGTCCATAGGATGTGAGTTTCAACTTCATGCTAAATTACTTAGTGAAATCAGAAAAAGATAAAGGTGGCACTTTTGGTGTCACCTTTATCTTTTTCATTATCTTTGTCATGTGCAGCAGAGAGCGTAGAGTTCAAACTGAAAATTCTAAAAATCTCTTAACAGCTTCCGGAATACGATCTTCCTTTATATTACCAAAAGCTAGACGAATGTACGAATCCATACCGGGGCCGAATATCCCACCCGGTAACGTTAGTATTGCACCTTCATTGATGAGTTTGCGGACAGCATCTTTGCTACTCAGATGAGGCCAGGGGTGACGCACCCAGGCAAAAAATGGTCCGCTGGTGACAAGCTTAAACGGGTTTTCTGCGCAATCAAACTCCTTTACGAAAACTTCATGACGGCGTTCCATCATGGCACGGTTTGCAACAACCCATTCGTCAAGATGTTCGATACCATATGCTACCGCATGCTGAGTGATGTGCGGCTGGCAGATAAGCATCGTATCCTGAGATTTTAATGCCTCTTGAATGAATTCTGCTGATGCTACTAGCATACCAGCCCGGTAACCGGTCAAAGCGTAGGTCTTGCCAAATGAAGTCAAATGGATGAAGTGGTCGCCCCAGGCTGGGTCACTGAAAAGGGAGTGTGGCGGAGAGGAATCGGGAATAAACTCGCTATAGGTTTCGTCAAGGATAAGTGCTATAGAACTTCGCTTGGCGATATTGTACAGTTCTGTAAGCAGAGCAGATGGAATGATTACGCCGGTTGGATTACTTGGTGAAACAAGTAGGATGGCACGGGTTTGAGGGGTTATCAGAGATGCTATTTCATTCGGTGAAGGCAAACCCCCATTTTCCTCGTGAAAAAATGCGAAGACACTCTTAATGCCCTGAATATCCAGCGCCATAGGATAGTCAAAGTAATATGGTGTCTGTACAATAATCTCATCACCTGGCTGACAAAGCGTTGTCAGCACCAGCCAAAAGGCCTGACTACAGCCGGCAGTCAGGCAGATGTTTTCCGGAGTAATTTGAGCGAGGTAACGTTTCTGGTAGCGTACAGATATTAACTCACGAATCTCCGCCCGACCTTCATCCCAAGTATAACGTGATGTAGATGGTTCCCGAAGCACCTTTCCGAGATAATCGAGCAACTCAGGCGCCGGGGAATAATCTGGCACTGCCTGGCAAAGATCAATTATTTCACGTCCATCGTCTGGACGTTCGACAACCCAGGAGGTAACTTCAGCGATCGGCGGGAAAGGAACATTTTTGATTGCGTTGGATATCGGATATTTCACTTTAGTTCCATTGAGTTATCGATTTAACAGTTTCCTTATCGCAGAGCATATATCCTTGCTTCTCGGATAATATGCTTCTTCAAGAGTTCTGCTTGCTGGTGCCGGAACATCAGGTAACGCAACACGTACAACGGGAGCTTTAAGGTTGCTAAACGATTTTTCTGCTGCAAGTGCGGCAATCTCGGCAGCAATGCCACCCGTTTTCCAGCCACCATCAGCCACAACAAGACGCCCGGTTTTTTGCAGTGACTGGTGTATCAGATCATAGTCCAGAGGTTTCACTGTCCGTGGATCAATGATCTCTACGCTGATTCCATCCAATGCCAATTCTTCAGCAGCCTTTACTGCTTCCGGAACAAGGTATGAAATCGCAACGACGGTAATATCTTTACCCTCTCGCCGAATTATTCCTTTCCCAATGGGTATGGAGTAAAACTCTTCCGGAACAACATCTTCCGTATTATACAGCCAGCGGTCATCAATAAAAATAACCGGATTGTTATCCAAAACAGCAGCAATCATCAATCCTTTGGCGTCATATGGAGTAGCAGGCATCACGACTTTAAGTCCTGGCACGTGTGCAAACATCGCCTGCAGTGCCTGTGAATGCTGTGCTCCCTGCTCACCGCCACGATTGATAACCCCCCAGATTACGATTGGAACCGGCAGCTTACCGCCGTTCATATAACTCCAGTTAGCCGCTTCATTAATTATAGGATCAATCGCATACAACATAAAATCCATGCGTGGATGGACAACTATTGTTCTCATGCCGGCAAGTGCTGCACCAACAGCGGCACCGGTCATAGCATTTTCTGATACCGGTGTATCAATAATACGACGTTCTCCAAATCGAGGAATAAGCCCCAGCGCAGTATTGCCGACATACCACGGGCTTTTTACGCCTTGTCCGATCAGCATGACCGATTCGTCACGCTCCATCAGTTGGTGAAAGGCCTCGTTAATGGCCAGGCTGTAACTTAATTTTCTAGTTTGAGAAGACATGGCGCGTCAGATCCTCCTGAGCCGGAAACGGACTCATCCTGGCAAAATCAAATGCTTCCTGGACTTCATCATCAACAGCATGCTGAATCTTTTTTAGGTCGCCTGAAGTAAAGCCGGCCTGACTCAGCAGGTATTTTTCAAAAAGCTTGATCGGATCTTTCTTCATCCATTTTTTGATTTCATTTGCAGGGCGTATATCTGTATGAGTTCCTTGAACATTATCATCCGGTCCTACATGACCACGTTGCCGGTATGTAAGGCATTCGATAAAAACAGGCCCCTTGCCGTTACGGCACAGTTCAACTGCTTTCGTTGTCTGTTCATGCACTCTGAGAACATCGTTGCCGTCAACCCGGTAACTCTTTTCGCCAAAGGGCAAACCAATTTTGTAAATATTTCTACTTACTCGTATCTCGTCAATTGACAGATGGGTAGAATATAGATTGTTCTCACAGATAAAGATGATTGGAAGTGTTTTCAGAGCGGCAAAGTTTAACGACTCGTACAAAACTCCTTCACCAGTTGCCCCATCACCAAAAAAGCTAACCGCTACCTGGCCGCTACCTCTCACCCAACTTGCCATAGCGGCACCAAGAGCCAGAGAGATAGTTCCTGCGACAATAGGCGCAGAGCCAAGCATACCGCATGACGGGTCAATTAAGTGCATTGATCCTCCACGACCGCGTGAACAGCCTGTATCACGACAGAAAACTTCCGCAATCATAGCTTTAAGATCGCCACCCTTGGCAAGATAATGGCCATGGGAACGATGATTGCCAAAAACATAGTCGTCTTTTTGCAGTGCAGAACAAACTCCAGTCGCTATAGCTTCCTCACCGGAACAGAGGTGTACAGGGCACAGTATCTCCCGGTTATTGATCGGCTCTACAAAACCTTCCTCACAGATACGGATTCGCAACATTGATCGATAAAAACCCGCTAGCTGTTTGTTCGTATAGGGCACTTATGATTCCCCCTGCTAAAATTATTTGCCGTAGAATTTCCGGACGGTCTGAATAATGTACTCAACTTCTTCCAGAGTGATTTCCACATTCATCGGCAGAGAGCATACCTCTCGGCTGATCGCCTCAGTCTCTGGGAAGCCCCGGTCTTCAAGCTTCAGCCGCTCATGTTTGTAATAGGGTTTCCGGAATTGTGTCAGCACTTCTATGCCATTGGATTTTAAATAATCAGAGAACTCGTTACCCTGTTTTGAGCGAATCGTATAATTCTGATAAATATGGTCAAAGCCAACCCTGTCGTAGTGCGGAAGCAACAGATCAGGAATATCTGAGAGCCCTCTACGATAGATTTCAGCAAGAGCCTTGCGGCGTTCAATCCAAGAGGGAAGATAACGAAGTTTCACATCAAGAAAGGCCGCCTGCAAATTGTCCAGCAGACAGGTGAATCCATGGCCATGGTATTCTCCCGTTTCACGGTCCTCACCGTTATATCTCATGCGGCGTGCATAATCGGCAACTGCTGGGTCGTTAGTAGTAATTGCACCACCATCTCCATAACCGCCAAGTATTTTGAACGGATAGAAACTCCAGCAACCGGTCAGACCGATTGATCCGGCCATTTTACCATTTAAACTGCTTCCGAGGCTCTGGCATGCATCCTCGACTACGACGAGGTTATGCTGTTCAGCAATCTGCATGATGCGCGGCATATTAGCCATGTAGCCGCTCAAATGAACCGCAATTATACCTTTTGTTTTTGGTGTAATGGCTTCTTCGATCTTGTCAGCATCAATATTGAAGTCTTTTGCCACATCCACAAGTACTGGGGTCGCATTCACATTTACTACAGCAGAGGTAGTTGCTACAAAAGTATGAGCGGGAACAATCACTTCGTCGCCTGCTCCGATACCAGCTGCTCGCAGGGACATATGTAACGCATCATATCCACTGTTAAGGCCGACGGCATATTTAGAACCAACATATTTGGCTAGGTTCGCCTCGAAATCCTTCAAGTGGCTTTGATCAATAAGAGCTCCTTTATTCATAACGTCAAAATAAGCGTCATCCAGTTCCTTTTTTATCAACTCGTAAACCTTTGCAGGCTCGACAAAACGTACTTTTCTTGCCATGCACTTGCTCTCCTTGTTTTATGAATTGGTTGTTGTAATCAATCTAATTTAGCAGGTAAACCAACAGACTCACCACCTGACCGGGTAGAAAATATTGTCAATATTGTGCAAAAAATGATCTTGATATCGATTAAAAGATTACGTTCTTTGACATATTTCAGTTGTAATCGCAATTTTTCTGGACGGATCAGTTTTTTATACGCCTCATCCGCATCAGCAATACCGGATGCCTCGATAATCTCACCCTCGTTGTGAAACTTAATTGAAGACCAGTCGGTAATTCCAGGCCGAACCGTTAAAATCTGTTTTTCCTCCTCGGTATACATGTCAACAAACATCTGAACCTCAGGGCGGGGGCCAACTAGGCTCATATCGCCGAGAAAAACGTTAATAAGCTGAGAAAATTCGTCAAATTTAAACTTGCGGATGAAATGACCGACCGATGTCACACGCATATCGATGTTACTGGTTGAGGCTGCACCCTTTTTTTCGGCATCGGCAACCATGCTGCGAAACTTGTAAATTTTGAACGAGGTGCCAAGGCGACCGACCCTTACACCTCGGTAAAACACTGGACCCGGGGAGTTAAGCTTAATGGCAATGGAAAGCAACACAAAGGCAGGGCTCAAGAATAATAACCCTGTTCCAGAAAAAATAAGATCAAATAATCGTTTTTTCAAAACGGCGCCCTCGATTAACCTTCATTTCAATCAATTAAAGAAAAGACTTGTTTAATTAATTTTAGTAAGTACGGTGGCAACTAAACCATTAAAGAATGGGAATAACTTTTGAACAAGAAAATATGCTGATGGGCAATATTCTGATATTTTTCTCCCGATTGGCGGAACTAATTGTCCGTACTCTTGAAACAATAATTCAGTGTTTTCGCCGACCTTGAAATGTCTTCTGATTCTCTTGTTGGATAATCCGCAATATTCTGGCCGCCAAAAATCATAGCGCCAATCAAGTAATAATATATACCCTTTTGTTTTTGTTACTCGCACCATTTCATCAGCAATTTTTTGAGACAGCTATTATCGGTTAATTGTATGAACATCGTAGATTCCATAACTAAATCAAAAGAATTCTTTTGAAAATCCATTCTTGAGGCGTCGCCATGCACTAGATTTATATTAGGTAATTTTATCTTTCCGTCTCTAACTCGGTCTTCAACTATATCAATTCCAAAGAGATTGGTTGGTTCAAAACCCCATTGTATCAATGAAACAAGACTACCACCACCACCACAACCAACATCGAGTACGGCACAATTTCTTCGATCAAGACGCATCTTCATAAATGACTTTACCAATGTTTTTTTGTATGCCAAGTCTTGAAAAAGAACACTAGGATTTAGCAAGATGTATTACGGTCATCGCCCCTTTCAGAATAATATTTCTTGTACCATTCTGAAGTATCATTTTCGATCGTTTGTTGGGACATATTGAAGTCTCCTTACGCTTTGTATCTCACTGTAATTGGGCAGAATCAAAAAAATAGATATTCTATTGGCACTGTTCCTGATTCATCGCGACACAATATATTACTTTATGAAGATGATCATGTTTTCCTGCAACAAGTTTGGTTGGAGGATCGTAATTAACCATACCAGTGATGATTTCTGCGGGCATTGGTACAAGCGAGCCAAACACAAGTCGCTTCAGTAGTTTTTTGCCCGCCATGGTCTTTGGCATCAGACCTGAGTTGACGACAAACTTCTTAATTGGGCGCAGAATTTTTTGCTTTACAGACAGAGAATCAACCGGCACGCAGCCGAAATACTGGGTGCTGAATCCGTTTTCTGCAAATAACCCTGTCAGTTCCTTTACTCCGTAATACTTAAAACTATGGGGACTTGGATTAAAATCAAACAAATCCTTATTGGCAGTGGCAATCAACACTTTTCCGCCTGGCCGCAGCACCCGCTTGCACTCAACTACAAATCGTTCAGCAGAAGGAATGTAGTAGAGTGCCTCAAATAGAATAATGATATCAGACGAATTATTATCGAATGGCATCTCTTGGGCATCAAACTGTTGGAAAGCTATGCGTTCACCGTAATGGGAACGCGCAATCTTCAGGGTCTCCTCCGAAAAGTCGCCGGCACGATAACTACTTGCTAAGCCGCTGAGATAACCGGCACCCTGACCGGTACCGCATGCTGCTTCAAGAACATCCTTGTCGCGGCAATATTCTCCGGCCCAATAATAACGGTGACACATACGCATTATTTGTTCTTGGGTGACATCATCACCGGATAATTCTGTAACAGCTAAATAATCTGCTGACAAACACGTCTCCTAATTGTGACGAAGATTATTTGCATCCCACATTTTCCAGATATTCTGCAAGCTGGCTATAAACTACATCAGCAGAATATTTCTCATCAAAAACGTTTTTGCCTTTATGACCGATTTTTTTGTAGTTGCTCGCAAGCATTCTTTCAAGTGTATTAAGAAAGCTTATGCTATTCCCCGCATCATAAGTCATGCCGCAACCATGCTCGACAAAAAAAGTCGCAGTTTCTCTCTGCAAACTGGATATTATTGGGATTCCTTCTGAAAGGTACTCAAAGATCTTGTTGGGTAATCCTTGTGGAGCACCTTTAGCATAGGCCATAAGCCCAATATCTGCGACAGACAGTAAATAACCCAACTGCTGATTATCAATCCAGCCCGTAAAAATAACATTGTTAAGTCCGTTTGCGAGTTGTCGCCAATATTGGCTATTCTCGCCATCACCACTGAAAACAAATTGAATGTCGGACTGTCCCATGCTTTCCAATATCCTGGCGGCCTCTATAATTGGCACCAGATCATATGTTCTGCCAAATGTCCCTATAAACCAGCAGATAGTAAGGGATTCATCAACCCCCATTTCTTCAAATTTTGAGCGTATGCTGTCGGTTGAAGAAAGTCCTACGGAAGGGCGCTGATACCCAAGTACAAAAACTGCATCTTTCTCCCTCCTTGGTCTATCACCTCTAGACAACCCCCACTCTAGGTAGCCTTCAGAGACAGCAGTTATTGCAGTGCAACCCCTGAAAACCTTTCGGGACATAAACATATAAGGTTCAAGAAATAGAGTACCTAGCCTGATCAGATATTTTGGAAAAGCATCAAGAAAAATATCTGGCCATAAATCACGTACATCAATAATAACTGGCAATTTATTGCGCTGACCATAGCTCACAGCCGCGAGGCTTAACTCAATGGTTGGATATGAACAGAAAATTACATCCGGCTGCAGTTCTTGGCGAGCTAGCTTTGCAAAGTCTTTCGCAACCTGATAATGATTGGCAATCCTCCTCAAGGAAATATTTTTTGAGTAAGACATTCCATGCAACAGTACAATCTGATAGCCGTATTCACTGGTAATGCGCTCAGACTTATCATGGTGATGCGTCTTGTGAGTGTGGTCAAAAGTCGATGTCCACCACGTGACACAATGACCTCTTGCAGCTAGTGCTTTTGCCAGAATGCCTGTTCGGAGCATTCGTGTTTGTGATTGTTCTCTGCCTATTGGAAGAGGTTCCCCAACCGTTATAAGCCAGATGCTCTTCACAATAAAACCTCGATCAAAACGCAATCTCTTCGAGAAATTCCACACACTTATTGTAAACCGCTTCAGAAGGTATTGTATTTATGCACTGTTCTGAACCTCTATCGCATTCGCGAGAAAGACACCCTGCACACTTTGAATCAGCCCGGAACACATAATGACCTACACCGTAAGGCTCCCAGCGCCCAGGCATGTCGATTGAAGCGAAAACGGCAACACAACGTATTCCAGCCGCCACAGCCATATGCATAGTGCCGGTATCATTGCCTAGATAGAGTTTACAATGTTTCAGTAGCGCTATTCCGTCCCTTACTCCAAGTATTCCCGCTGCATTAACACCTCTTTTCCATCTGCTGATAAGATTTTGGGCAATACTTTTATCTTCGGTTCCACCAAAGACAATGGGAATTACGTTCTGTTTCTGTATAAGCGACTCTACAACTTGGAAATAATTGTCAGAATGCCATTTCTTTGCCGGCATATTGCTTCCTGGCGCAACTGCTATAAGCCTTAGAACTTCATCTGAAGACATTTCTTTATTAATTAACCATTGTCTGGCGGAGCGCAATTCATCATCTGACAGCACAACGTCAAAATGCCCCTTGTCAGAAGCAGGAAGGCTAATTCCGAGAGGCGACAAAAGTGACACTAATGAATCGGAAATTTTGTCCTGAATAGGCAGTCTGCCACATGCATCACGAAACACTTTATTATTAGTTCCATCTGGACCGAGCACCGTTTTTATTCCGCACAAACGGAGAAAAGCCTTTCTTTTTGAAGGCCAGTGAGGGGGTTCCAGTACAATGCCGATATTAAACCGTTCTCGCAGACAGTATAACCAGAGTTTCAGATAATTGAAGAAGGCCTGACATCCGGAACAGTTAATTTCGTAGCCGTAGAATTCATCAACCAACCCTGATCCTGTAAGTATCTCTACTGGTGTGACGTAGTTTTTCGCGGGGATTTTTTGCCAAACGTATACTATTTTTGCTGAAGGGAATTCATTCCTCAAACAATGCAGGGCTGGCAATGCAACGAGTGTGTCTCCTAACAGACCGGACTTTATTATGACAATTTTATTTGTCATTTTGCGCAGGAATAAATGACGACTTACAGAGAGAGTTTTTTACAGGCTTTAAGAATATCTTGGGGATAGTGACCAAGATATATTCCAGCAGATAGGCTATAACAATAAATATCATTAGCTGGCGAGTTGCTAAAGTGAAAATTTTGAGCAAGGAATACGCGTACATATTGATAACTGCATAAAAACACATAACCCACAGCATTACGCTTCTTAAGCTACCTGACCGCATCCACCTATCGAACGCATGCAGAAGTACGCCAATACATCCCATCCCAATTACAATCCCTGGCCAACTGAATCTTTCATGTAACTGTTCAGAATAATTATTTTTTGTTCTTTGAAAAAAGTTCTTGACACGGTTTATAGGTGATTTTTTGAAAATCAGATTCACCTTGAGACCTTGTCCATATTGCCGTTATTGAGTAGCAGCATG
>JAQTZV010000011.1 GCA_028687585.1 Desulfuromonadaceae bacterium
GAAAGAGTCAGACTGATTGCCCAGAGGGCTTTCAGAAAATTGTTGGCGGCTTCACCGCCGCTACCGGATATAAATTTGATGCCGGCAACAGGGTGAACTTCAATCAACTGCGTTTTTTAGGATAATGGCTGTCGCTGCAAGGAATCGTTCATCGCCATCAATTGTGCTGCCATTCCTCATGATCTTGTGGAATCTGAGCTGTTTGGTGTTGAAAAAGGTGCCTTTACGGGGGCGCTTGCTTCTCGCCCCGGGCGCTTCGAGCGGGCCAACGGGGGGACATTGTTTCTTGACGAGGTGGGTGACCTGCCCCTTTCGGCGCAGGCAAAACTACTCCGAGTGTTGCAAGAAGGAGAGATTGAGCGTCTTGGGGGTACTAAAACGTACAAGGTAAACGTGCGCCTGGTTACTGCAAGCAACATCAACTTACGGCAACTGGTTGAGGAAGGCAAATTTCGCTCTGACCTATATTTCCGAATCAACGCGTTGCAGATCAATATTCCGCCACTTAGAGAGCGTGCGTTAGATATCCTATTGTTAGCCAAAAAATTTCTTAAGAAATATTCCTCCGTCAGTGGGAAAAAACTGCGAGGATTTTCCGATAAGGCTAAACTGGCATTACTCTCGTATCAATGGCCTGGCAACATTCGTGAACTACAGAATGTTGTGGAACGTGGGGTCATGCTTGCACCGAGTGGCACTCACGTTGCTATAAATCACCTGTTTCCGTCATACAAAAACGATGATTCCCTTGAGTTCGGACTAAACTCCAAAGGCAGTTTGAGTGCCGACCAGAGGGAACGTGGAAAAGATTTTTGTGAGGCAATTCTGAACGGTATAATTTCACTGGAACAGGCAAATACCTTGCTTGCAGAAACAGCTGTAGAGAAAGCAAACGGCAATCTATCCGCCGCGGCGAGGATGCTCGGCCTGACTCGACCACAGCTTGCCTATCGACTGGAGCAACAGTCTGAAGGTGGTGTTAAGCCAGTAAAGACTAAGTCAACTTCTCGCCCTAAGTAAAAAACCGATTGCGTTCGAAGTGCAGTGTAGCTTCTTGATGCCACTTCCTCATATGCCAATAAAATACCCCGCTGCGAGCAGCGGGGTATTTTTGCAGCCTTCAGAAATGCGAAGTACACCTCTGGCTTTTCGTTACTTGAAATAACTACGCTACGCCGCGTACAAGCTTCTCCCGCCACACACGTAAAATACTTGACCCGTTATGAATGAGGCATCGTCGTCAACAAAAAATTTAATTGCATTCGCGATATCATCATCCTCGCCGATTTTTCCGGTAGGCTGCTTGGCAAGAAAGGCAAGCCGGTTCTTTTCAGGCAGTTCCTCCCACATGG
The DNA here is from genome assembly GCA_028687585.1 of Desulfuromonadaceae bacterium. Taxonomy (GTDB): domain Bacteria; phylum Desulfobacterota; class Desulfuromonadia; order Geobacterales; family Pseudopelobacteraceae; genus JACRCG01. The sequence continues at coordinate 1,353 of JAQTZV010000011.1, forward strand.
GTGTATGAATAAGTCCAGGGGCGATACAGTTAACGGTAACTCCTTTTCGACCAAGTTCCAGCGCCAATGTTCTGGTAAGCCCCACCAAACCAGCCTTTGCAGAAGCATACGGTGCTTGTCCGGCCCCACCAAGCCATGCCCGTGAAGCGATATTAATTATGCGGCCACAGCCTTTTTCAACCATATAGCCGTGTACAGCCTGACTACACAAAAAAGCGCCTTTCAAGTTGACATTTAGAGTTATATCCCAATCTTTTTCACTCAGATTCCTGATAGCGCCTGCTCTTTCCATCCCGGCATTATTGACAAGAATGTCCAGGGAGCCAAATGTTTCAACAGCGGACCTAACCATTTCATTAACCGAATCATAATTGCATATGTCAGCAACTTTGCCCAGTACGTCAAAACCCTTCGCTTTAAATTCCGCAACTGTTAGTTCAACCTTTTCAGGAACTATGTCATTGATGACAATCTTAACACCCTGCTCCGCCAACCGCAGCGCCGTTTTCTTGCCCATACCGCTTGCTGATCCTGTTATTAATGCAACTTTACCATGTAAATTCGACATCCTGCTCCTCCCGGAATAAATACGTAGTGTCTGAAATTTTATGAATCACATCTATGCCGACATTGACGAGTAAATACTTTTGCCGCCACACACAATAAGATTTTGTCCGGTGACATATCTGCTTGAATCAACGGCCAGGTATGCTACCGCAAACGCAATGTCTTCCGGCTTTCCCAGGCGCTGCACAGGCATCACTCCAGCCGCTTTGGCTTCCGCCTCGGCAGACAGTTCATCAGCATGTTGTAACTTTATATCCCCTTTTATGACCTGATTTACCGTTATGCCATCCTTTGCGGTCTCAAGCGCAAAAGAGCGTGTCATGCCGAATAAAGCAGACTTTGAGGTGCTGTAATTGGATCGATTCTGGACTCCCAGATATTCAAGGCTGCCGACAGTTACAATCCGACCGTATTTGCGTTTCTGCATTGCCGGTATTACATTCAGACAAAAGGAAATTACCGGGGTTAGATTCTCTTTCAAGGAACTCTCCCAATTGGTAAGAGTACCTTCAGAAATTGGGAGCCCATCTTTGTGATCAAAATTATTGATAAGAATATCAACGGCACCGTGTCTCTCCAAAAGATTTGCGACTGCTGCCTTTACTGAATTTGAATCGGTAGGATCGAGTGATACTTTGTCCAGCAGTGCACCTGCCACATCCTTATCGAGCGCAACTGCGTCAAGGCCCTGAGAATCGCTATCGACCAGGATTAATTTTGCTCCGCTTCTTGCGAATTTTATACTTATCGCCTGACCTACTTCGTTTGCGGCTCCTGCAATTAGTGCAATTTTGTTTTTCATATGACTCACGTCCTCCATGTCTGATTATTTGAAATTAGATCCGACTACCAACCTCTCACCAACATATGCATCGTGCAGGCCGCATGCTCGGTACCGGAAAGACCGCCACCCGTCACATGTGACATCGCAACTTTGGGTGTCGGGCCAACCTGATGACCGCCGCACTCACCGCGCAACTGCATCACGTTTTGGGCAATCTGAGCAGCCCCGGATGCGCCGATAGGATGACCGTATGACAGCAATCCACCACGGGGGCTCACAACACACTGCCCGCCATAGGTTGATTGACCATCACGCAAAAATTTGAGGCCATCTCCTTTATTGCAGAGTCCCATACATTCATAGTAAAGCAGCTCCGCAATGGTAAATGCATCGTGCAACTCAAGAATATTAACCTCTTTTGGGCCAATCCCAGATTCTTCATACAGCTTTTCTGATGTCGTTTCAGTGATGTCATCGCCGGTTATGTCTCTGGGACGGTTATGATAAGGTCCGGACTCCACGACCACACCGGCAACCTTGACCGGCTTGTCTATGCCAAGTTTTTTCATCATCTCCTTCGACCCGACCACAACTGCAGCCGCGCCATCAGCAATTCCGCAACATTGCTGAAGTGTCAGCGGATAGGCGACCATGCGAGAGTTCACAACCTCCTCGATAGTGATTGCCCCCTTGAACCAGGCATTGGGATTGTGGGTAGCATGATTTCTGTTCTTGACCGTGATCATGGCCAGATCTTCAAGTGTGGCTCCGGTCTCATGCATGTATCGTGTCGCCCGCATAGCATATTTTCCGGTCATTACCGCGCCATGCATCGTTTCGATATCCGACCGGGCAGCGCTGAAGGCGGCGCCACTCTGGCGATGCATCGTATGGTTTTCAGCTCCCACACCTATTGAGAGATCAGTCAGGCCAGTCGCGACATCCTTAATCGCGCAGAACACCGCCATGGCCCCGGCAGAGCAGGCACTCTGCACATTAATGATGGGCAATTTCGGCCCACACATGCCAAGACCTCTGAAAATCGCTTGCCCGGCCGTCATGTCATTCATACCATTGCCGACATATGCGCTTTGAAGCATGTCAGGCCGGTCTATATTCGAACGCTTCATGGCCTGTAAAGCGGCCTCTCTTCCCAAGCCGTCAAAATCAATGGTATGCTTGCCGAACCTTGTTTCACCGACACCTGCAATATATACTTCACGCTGTAATTTCATAAAGACATCTCCTGTTATTCATTGTTGTTAATTAATTATCCAAGTTACAGTGATACACTTACGCTGTTATCTTCTTGAATTTATAGCTCGTAATTGGAAGGTTATCGTTGTTCATCCTGATTGGCCCGATGGTCAACTCGACCTCTTCATCGCAGTGATATGTCCCGACTTCTCCCTCCAATTGGGCGAATACTCTCAGATTCTCCGGAAGATCCACATAGGCGAATATATATGGCGTCGCCAATCCCTGCTGACCAATGTAAATATCCGAGAAACTGTAAACCTTGGCTCTACGGGACAAAGCTACCACTTCAAATTCCTCTCCCCAGCAACCGGTGCAGAGAGTCACTTTAAAATCAAGCTGGCCGCATTTTTTGCAACGGTACCCTTTCAGATAGGGCAGACCACCATCCGTAGGGACTTCAAGGATGTCAGGATGAAAAAATGTAATGTCCGGTTCTTTTTCCTTCACTTTTTTCTTTGGGGCCTCTTCTTGATTTGACATGTCGTTCCTCCTTGTTATTTACCTTCAATTTAGTTCTCTAGTAATTTGACTGCACATACCCGTTCACTTTGCACATTTATGTTTCCATTTGACTGTAGACCAGTTCCGCGATGTCCTTGACCATCTGATCTTCCGTAAATTTTTTCAGACCATCGGTCAGCATCAGCATACAGAAGGGGCAGGCCGTTGCTATGGTAGCCGCACCGGTTTCCAGCGCCTCCTTGGCCCGAGTCTGATTGATGCGCGTCCCCGCCTCTTCGGTCCAGTAATTGCCCCCTCCGGCACCGCAACAGAAACTTTCGCTGCCATGTCTTTTCATTTCAACCAGCTGCCCTACCGACGACACTACATCACGCGGATCGGACAGGATATTGTTGTGTCTGCCCAAATAACAGGGATCATGGTAGCAGACTGATTCGCCATTGTTTTTCAGGCGTATTGTCCCGGCAGTAATCAGGTTGCGCAGAAAAACCGCATGGGGGATGACGGTGAACGTCCCCCCAAGCAGGGGATAGTGACTCGTAAAGCTGTTATAGCAGTGGGGGCACAAGGTGATGATACTGGTCACCCCCAGCGACTTGAATTCTTCGATGTTCTCTCCGGCAATTTCACTGAACAGGAACTCATTGCCCATCTGTTTCGCCGGATCGCCGGTACAACGGTTCTCTTCCAGAATACCGAACGAGACTCCGGCAGCTTTCAGTATATTGACCATAGCCCGACCGATATTCTGGGTCCGCTCTTCATAAGCAACCGAACAGCCGATCCAGAGGAGATATTCCGTCTTACCCTGTTCAAAAATTGGAACATCGAGTCCCTTGCGCCAGTCGTTGGGTCCGAACCCGGTGCCGACAAAGGGATGATGCCTGGCCTCCAGGCTCCGGTGGGCCTGGCCCATGATGTCGGGTATTTCCGAGCGTTCCATAAGCAGATGCTGTCTCATACCCAGAATGGCATTGGGCTGGTTGATCGATACGGGACAGGCCTCCATGCATGCCGCACAGGTGGTGCAACTGTAGATGGTGTCGATGGATACGGCATCCAGAAGCGTATCGTCCCCCGGCTTGTTCTCCTGGAAATAATCCCCAAGAGTGATCATGATGTTTTTGGGCGAGAGACTCTTGCCGGTCTGGGCGGCGGGGCAGACCTCATGGCAGCGCCCGCAGCGGAGACAGGTGGATATATCCAGGAGGTTTTTCCAGCTCATATCAGACACTTTACTGATCCCGAGGGCCGGAACTTCGTCGCCCTCACCTTCAAAAGCCTCAAAGTTGATAACTCCCATTTTGGGACCGGGGACCGGCAGGTCAAGGCCCGCATTGATCGGGGCAAGCACCAGATGCACCAGCGGCGAATACGGGAGGTATGCAATCAAGGAGAGCACCATGAGGCCGTGCACCCACCAGAGATAACGGTGCAGTGACGAAAGCGATCCAGCAGAGGTCAGGAGCGGCGCCAGCCAGTTACCGGCAAATGAGCCGGGATCGGGACCGTTCTGGGCAATCCGTAACCCCTCCACAAGGAAACCGGTAACGATGATGGCGATGATCACCGTCTCGATCAGAATAAAACCGGAGTTAGCCCTGAAACAGGTCAGCCGCTCAGGCGGGAACAGTCTGCGAATCAAATGGAACAGTACGCCGGCCAATGCAGCCACCCCGGCGGCGTCAAGTGCACATCCCATGAACCAGCGGTTGAATTCCCCACTGAATACGGGGAGTCCGAACAGCACATTCAGGATAACGAGGCAGGTACCGATTCCCAGGATCACCATTCCCCAGAGCAGCAGGCCGTGGGCAATGCCGGTGAAAAGCTTTTTGTAGATACGTGTACCCACGATGCCCTTCATCAGGAAGGAACAGATATAAATCGGCCCGATTTTCATGGCTGTCAGAGTAAGCCCTAGGCTGACGCGCGCCTTACCCTGTCTGATCCGTTGCCAATGGCAAAACAACCCGTAGGCGAAAATCGCAAGTGCCGGTATGGACAGGAGGTCGATCAGCACTCCTTGGTTGATATTCCAGTAGGGCACCCGTCCCATTTTAGGCGTTCTCCTTCAGAGCATTGATCAGTGCCGGTACAGCCTTTTTATAGTCGCCGACGATACCGAAGCGGGCACGTTTGAACACATTCGCATCATTATCCTTATTGATGGCAACAACGCACTTGGCATTGGAAATGCCTGCCAAATGCTGGCTTGCTCCTGATACACCAACAGCAAAGTAGACACTGGGCGCGACAATTTTACCGGTCTGGCCAATCTGGGCACCTGGTGGCATCCACCCCTCATCAACCGCACCACGGGATGCGCCGACAGCTCCGTTCAGAAGTCCGGCCATATCCCTCAGGAGGGCAAAATTCTCGGCAGCACCGATTCCTCTGCCACCGGTGACAATGACTTCGGCGTCTTCAAGTGGAACGCCCTGGCGCTCTTCTTCAATTTCCTCAAGAAGTGTAATTCTCTGGGGTCCAACCGGAAGATCAGTGGTTGCCACCGCCCCTTCCAGCACAGCAGCCTCAAAGTATTTGCGTTTAATTGTCAAAACCAGCGGTCCGGCTTCCAGTTTGTAGTTGGCAACGGCCTTGGATCCATACAGAGACCTTTCGATAGTCAGGTCATCCCCCACACCGGTCACTTCGGAAAGGATCGGGGCTCCCAGACGGACTGCCAGCGGGCCGGCAATTCCGGTCCCGATTGCGGTTGTGCTGAGTAGAATCAATTCGTAGCCTTCTTTGCTGATAAGCTCTGACAGAGCCGCTCCGATATTTGCCCCCAGAGTGTCCGCCACGCGGTAGGCCGTACCGTAGCTGCCCGAAATATCGTCGGAGCCCAGCACAACTATATCCGGAGTAGCGCAGAACAGTCTGCTGACGGTAACCAACTCTCCTACTATCTTGGGATTCGCCGTTTCTATAATAAGCGTTTTCATAGGTACCGCTCCTCCTTGAGCCTTTTCAGCAGCACCCGTGCCGCTTCTTCCATATCTTCGGCCGGAATGAGTTCGCAAACTGATTCCATCTTGGGAATTTTTACCGAAATCTCTGCAACGGTCATCTTTTTCGCGCCGATTTCCGCCAGTTTTTCCACCGGTTTCTTTTTGGCGCCGAAAATCGCTTTTACCGCAGGGATTCTGGGTACGTTTTCCGGGATACTGGTGATGGAAAGCAGCCCGGCGCCACATACTTTCATCACGCGTTTGCCCGTATCCGTGAGTTGGGAGACTTTCCAGCCATCCGCCAAACTTTCGGCAGCACAGGCCTGGGGGATAAAGGGGAAGTCAAGCATGCCAGCCAGCAATCCCGGCACCACCCCGCGGTCCATGTCGGAGGACTGGCGACCTGCCAGAATAAGATCTACCTCACCCAGTTTGGCTATCGCCTCTTTCAGGTTGGCGGCAATGACAAAGGGGTCATCCGCGTTCCCCTCAACTAGAACCAATTTGTCCGCTCCCATAGCCAAGGCCTTTCTGAGGAACTGAACATCCTCACTCTGGCCATAGGAGACAATCGTCAACTCGGCGGCATGTTTTTCTTTCAGCTGCACGCCGAGCTCAACGGCATTTTCATCATAAAGCCCGATCATTCTGGTGTATCGAGGGTGTGCCCGGTTCCCTACCAGTTCGAAATCCGCCGATGGGACCTCATAATCCGGTACCACTTTTGCCAAGACAACAATATGCATATGTGTGCTCCTGCCTACGAATATATTTAACAGACTTCCCTTTTTCCAAAAGGGTTCTTCCTTACTGTCCAGCTACCTGCCTTTGTATTGTGGAGTCCGTTTCTCGGCAAAAGCCGTGAAACCCTCTTTGCGGTCTTCCGTATCACGCAGAGTCCCCCACAACAGGTAGGAGAAGTCGATCGCATGGCGCAGTGGCATGTCCATGCCCATAACAACGGCCTGTTTTGCGGCCATGACGCTCAGAGGAGCATTGGACGCTATCTTTTCGGCATATTTTCTTGCCAGATCCATGAGTTTGTCCGGTTCCACCACATCGCTGACCAGTCCGATACGATGCGCCTCCTGGGCGTCGATAAGTTCGCCGGTCAAAAGCATCTTCATGGCCACAGCCTTGGGTATGGCCCGTGGAAGACACTGGGTTCCGTTCAGGCCGGCAAGACTTGCCACCTTCGTCTCGGTCAGGCCAAACTTGGCGGTGCTACTGCAAATCATCAGGTCGCAGGCCAGCGCCATCTCCAAACCGCCGCCAATGGCAAAGCCGTTAATGCAGGCAATGATCGGCTTCCACATCTGCATATGCGGTATGATGGGCTGCCCTTCCTTGTAGTAGAGCGCGGCCATGCATTCGTCCGGAACCGGGGTCTTTTTCATGTCCGTACCGGTGCAGAAAGACTTTTCACCTGCGCCCGTCAGTACCGCCACACGGATCTCCGGGTTGGTTTTTACCTCGGCCCAGATCTCGGCAAGCCGTGTAACCGACTCCGGGTCCAGCGAATTCATGGCCTCGGGCCGGTTCAGTGTGATATAGGCAACATTGCCCTCTTTAACAAAATCAACTCCCATTTTCCCCTCCTGATATTATTATGTGTTTCAATTGAACGTATATAGTTCGTCTGAATTTCAATATTCATCCTTGGCAACGATGAACGGATTGTACGGCTTTTTCTCCTTCAGCAGTTGCCGGGCAATCAGCCAGCGGTGAACCTCCGAAGGTCCTTCAACAATTCTCCACATCCTCACATGCCGCGCCACATACTCTATGCCCAGTTCATGGGAAACCCCGAGGCCGCCATGAATCTGAATTGCACGGTCGGCAACCCTGGTCAGCATCTCCGTAGCCGCCACCTTGACGCTGGCACCTTCGATGCGCAGATCCTTGTGACCCTGATCAGATTTCCAGGCAGTGTAGTAGAGCGTCCAGCGCACCTGCTCCAGCTCCATGGTTGAATCGGCAATCCAGTTCTGGATTGTGCCCCGCTCCGCCAGCGGCTTGTCAAAGGTAATCCGGTTATTGGCCTGGTCAATCATCATCTGGATCAATCTCTCCGCCATGCCGGTGCAACTTGAGGCCAGTTCGATCCGGCGTACGCCGAAACGGTTCTGTAACGGTATGAAGGCCTTGCCCAACTCGCCAAGAATGGCGTCGTCATCGACTTCAACGTCTTCAAGGATCAGGTCCCAGGTCGGCATCGGCCCGATTACCGGAATCTCCCTGCCTATCCTGACTCCCGGATGCTCCCGGTCGATAAGAAACGCCGTGAACCGGTCCTTGGTCGAGGCAGAGGGATCAGTGACCGCGATGACAATGAAGAAGACATTGTCGTAGTCGCACTTGCTGATAAACGTCTTGGTCCCGTTGATGATCCATTTGGTACCCTTCTTTACCGCCTTGGTCTTCAGGCCACTGACGTCAGAACCGGCGCCTGGTTCGGTACAGGCCATGGCCGAATCGACATCTCCATTGCAGTAGGGGACGAAATATTTTTCCCGCTGCTTGGGACCACAGCACTCGTGCAGGTAATACAGGTTGGGGGCATCGGGGGGAAGGGTAAAACCATGATTGGAAAATCCGACCAGACTCTTGGAAAGCTCTTCAACCACCAACGTCTTAGCGAGCATCCCTAATCCCTGGCCGCCAAACTCTTCATCCACTTCGAGACCCCAGAAGCCAAGCTCCTTGGCCTTTTTCATCAGCCGCTTGTGATCCTCATCCGGAATCAAGTGACCAGGTGTAGTCCACAGGGACAGCTCGCGCTCCAGCATAGCCTTTTCAAGCGGCATCAATTCCCGTTTGACAAACTCCCGCATTGATTCTTTAAGCATCATGTATTCTTCTGGTATACTGAAATCCATTTTGCACGCTCCTGGCAGTTATTATTAGTTGTAACGAAGGTAATCAAAAAAACTGCTGACACAACGGTGGCTATATCAGCACCTTTTCCTCGACAAGCGAATTTACCTCTTCGTGCGTATAATCCAGCATTCCCGTCAGCACGGACGTGGTATGTTGTCCCAATAACGGTGCCGCGCTTTCCATACGTAGCGGCGTCTTTGAGAGTCGTATCGGAGCACGATTGTAAAGGGTGTTTCCCACAACCGGATGGTCGAGGTATGACCAGAACCCCCTTTTTCTCAGATGTTCATCCTCGACAGCCCCCCGTGCATCATTAACTATCCCCGCCTTGACCCCGTTTTGGAGCAACTCGTTCATGAGCCAATCGGAGTACAGGGTTTTAGTCCATTCCTCGATATGTTCATTCAGTTCTTCCTCATTCTCCTTGCGATCTTTCATGGAGCTGAATCTTTGCTCTTCAGCCCATACCGGATTTCCCATTACCTTCTTCAAAGCACGCCATTCATTCTCATCAAAAACAGCAATGGCAATCCATGATCGGTATCCAAGTGTCGTATATACTCCATGAGGTGCGGCATCGGAATCGCCGAGTCCCATAGGCCCCAATGTATCGCCGTTTGCCGCATAGGCCATAACACTGGTGGGTGCCATGCTGATGGCGGATTTCAGTTGGGAAATGGCTATTGTCTGCCCCTTCCCCGTCTTCTCACGGTCAATCAGGGCGGCCATTATGCCGAACAGAGTGTGGCTGGGAGCCATGACATGATCCGTGTAGTTAGTGCCGGTGCCAAATGGTCTCTCGCCTGGAAAGCAGGCCCTCGCTGTTAATCCGCACAGTGCGTTTAGGTTTACACCGAACCCCATGTAGCTCTTTTGCGGCCCGCTATCACCCTGTAGACTCATAGTTACATAAATGATCCTTGGATTGATCTTTTTGACATCTTCCCACCCAAGGTTCCACTTCTCCATCTGTCCCACTCGGAAATTGTTGATGATTATATCGCTCTTCTTGATCAGTCGTACGGCAACGGCACGAGCCTTGGGGTGGCTCATGTCCAGCGCAATACCCTTTTTATTGGGATTCCGGTTGGCAAAATAGCCGCTCCGCTCCAGCCCTTCTCCGATCCCATCCTTGAACGGCCCACCAGTTCTCAGAAGGTCAGGCCTGTTTTTGCTCTCAATCTTGATTACCTCTGCACCACATTGTCCCAATACGTTAGTAGCAATCGGCCCCGCTCCCACCCATGAAAAATCACATACAACAATACCTTCAAGGGCTTTTCTAAGATTTTGCAACATAGACGACCCCCTCTTTTTCAAGTGCTTCAATTTCATCCAGGCTATAACCGCACTCACCAAGGACCTCAGCAGTATGCTGGCCGAAGAGGGGAACGGCATCACCCAGACGCCATTTCAAGTTCCCGAACACATAAGGCGCACCAGGGCAGATCACTTCACCACCAATGGGTTCATGATAGACACTCTTCCAGAAGTCGTGATGGATCAGTTGAGGATTTTCCAGCAAATCTTTGCCGTTACTTACAGGGCTAATTGCAACCCTTTGTGCTTGGCCTGCATCATAGAGATATTGTTTGGTATGTTTCATCGTAAATCGCTCAAATATATGGCAGAATAAACCGTACGCTTCCTTCGATTCTCTATAAGACTGTTCGACCCAGTGATCATTATCAAAAAGCTCCCACTCTTCAACGCCTTCGTCCTTCATCCATTGAACAAAAGGCTCCCACATCCCCTTATTCCTGCCCATAATAGCCACGATGACTACAAATCCGTCCTTGCATGGATGAATAGTTGCTGTGCCTGCTTCCTTGCCTCTCCCTCTTCTTAACGTTCCCTCAAGATCCCAACACTGAGCAGCAGTTTCAAGGGCCATCCCGACAGATTCCATACAAGACACATCAACGAATTGCCCTATCCCGGTTCTTTGAGCGAAGAGGGCTGCAATTGAACTACCGACAGCCGCATATACTTCTGCCATCCTGTACGCCTGGTTATCACTAATTCTTACCGGCTTGTCGTTTTCTATACCGGCCAGATAGAGGAAACCTCCAAGAGCCGAACAGGTCAGATCGGATCCGGGATACGTGCTATAAGGTCCAAAGGAACCAAACGGCGTGATGGAAGTTTGTACCAATCGGGGGTTTACCGCACTCAAGTCATCATAGGAAAGACCGAGCTCATCCAGGTAACCGGGTGTAAAGCTCTCGAATAAGATATCCGCACCCTTGCAAAGCTCGACAAAGATTTCTCGTCCCTTTTCCTCTTTAAGATTAAGAGCCATCCCTCGTTTGCCTGCATTGTAATAAATGAATTGCAGGCTTCTCTCGGTTCCAGGTTGGTTTTTGTAAAATGGCCCAATTGATCGCAAAGGATCTCCCGTTATAGGCTCAATATGAATAACGTCTGCGCCTAGACCTGCATAGAGCTTTGCCGCATAAGGCCCAAGCTCTCCGGTGAAATCCAATATCCGTAAATTTGATAACGAACCTGCCTCATTCACAATGTTTCTCCCTATAACAGAATATTATAACGCCCTACGGACTCTTGCCTTTTAGTTTTTGAGTTCTACTAGATTATGCATCACGGCAACTAAATACATTTGTATTAATGTATTCATATAGTTAGCAACCATGTGAGCCGTAGCTAAAATGAACCATTATACTTCTCCTTAGCACGCGCTATGCCAAACACTGTTTGCCTTATTTTAGTCTTTGCATATTAACTGGCACAACAAAGCCTCTTTAAACACTATTACTTAATATAAACAGCGTGTTAATAAAGCTGCTAGCCTAAATTATTTAATATAATGTTATTCTGAAATTAGGTGAACAGACACACAAGCACTTAGATATTAGAATCCAAATCGAGGCCTGTAGGGCTTGTGAGAGTCCGACTATATTGATGTTTTTGGATTTATCACGAGAGGAAAATATATACAGCAGGGATAAGGTAAATATGACAATCGAAGTTTCATTATTTTTAAAATTGGCCCAATATTATCTCAATCTTTTATCAAATAATAAATTTCCTGATGAATATTAATTTTCACGACCGCTCATCCAACCAAATAACTCGGAGTTTGTCGGCCTTGAGTTTCGGACCGTATTTATTCTACCCGTACTACGATCAGGCCGATATTGACCGTCTTCGGGAAACTCCGATTTCCGAGGATCAGAAAATCATCGAAAAGAAGGAAGGCTGGCAGCTTCAAACAACAATTGGAAACTCGTACCAGTTGCTCTGGTGGCTGCGTGGCTATGACGGCGAGTAGAAGTGTTTAGTCCAAAGAGCTTGTTTCAGGAATTTACAGATGCTGCTTTAGCCACAGCTAAACAGTATGCGGAAACGCATGGTTAGTAAGAAACGTATCAATTTAGCGGTCGTTTCATCCATTTGCGTCATAAGTAATCCTTTCACCTCTGCCAACCGACAAACCGATGCCTGCCATCAATCTGCCAAGCACCTGTGCGTGTGGTAATGAACACGGCGCCGACGGTTGCGACATACAAGAAAAGATATCGATGTCGGTTGCAACAATGCTGCTATGGCCGAGAATATCTTTGATAATGCTGAGATTTTCGTCGTTTTCTTACCACGTTAATTCATTGTTGTGCTCCTTTTCTGAATAAATTAATTGGCTTGTTTAATGGTGTTGTGTTAGAAAACTTCTCTGATTCATGGGGGTTGGCTTTGACAATGCGGGGGAGAGGATTTACTCACAGTACTGAAGGAACTACATGGGGTTTCAGTTCATTGGCCATGACAAGCGGCAAGTTACACTCTGCGAGTGATCTTGAAAGCTGTTGACTGGTCCAAACGGGTGATTGCACTTGCTGAGAGGGGTTTATGACGAGATCAGACTTGATTGAAAAACTGGCCATTGAAAAGAGAATCAGCATTACCGTAGCCGAGGCTATTGTTTTGGAAGTCTTTGGAAGTATGACGGATACCCTTATTGCTGGTGACAGGATTGAGATCAGAGGTTTCGGCAGCTTTGAGCTTCGCCAATACGATGGCCACACCGGCAGAAATCCTAGAACGGGTATTGAGGTAACTGTTAAACCCAAGAAGCTCCCATTTTTCAGGGTCGGTAAGGAACTTAAGGAGCGGATAATGGATAGTGGGAAGTAGAATGACTAACGAAGAAATAAATTCTATTTAGATACACTGAACTTTGCGATACATCAGCTCGTTACCGATAGATCACTCCCGGCAACGGCAGTATTATTGACCACAGGCGGAGAGTATGCCGGTTGCAAATTGCAATTCACTGATGCAAAAAGCAAATCTGAAGCAATAGCCAACTTTGTGGCAGAACTGAAAGAAAAAAAACCGCCTTGTGCTGTGGTTGTTGTACCGATATCTACGAGTATCGGCAGAGGCAGAAAGCGTCAAACCTCTTTGTGTGTGGCATTCCAGGCATTTCATAATATATTTGTTAGCATGATTAACTACGAAAAAACGAAAAATGGCGAGCCAGTTTTTGATATACATCATATTTTTGCGACGATAACGAGATTATCCTGTCTGACCATGAATACTTCGGAGATAATTACAATTCAGAGAAGTAAGCTTGATTCACACAGAGTGATTGTGAGGGTTCCAATCTGTGGAGCCCATTTTTGTGGAAATTGAAGCGAGTGACAGGACACACACTTGATGCATTCAAGAGGCCCCCAGCCAAAAGTTGATTCGTCCGTATGATGTATTGCTCTACTTGACCTCACGCCTTGATGTTGAGCAACTCCTTGGTCATTTCGTCGGTTGCCTTGAGGACATTGAGGTTTGCCTTAAAACCATGTGCATTGGAAATGAGATTAACTGCCTCGCGGGAAATATCGATTGAATCTCCAGTGCTTGATGCCGATGCAGTTACTCCGCCAGTTCCATTCTCCTGAAACGTTGCTTTTGATGCCTTGAAACCATCTGTGTTCAGGTTGGCCACGTTATGTGCAGTTATCTGCTGACTTGTGCTGAAAGCCCGTAAAGCACTGCTTGCGATATTGCTAATGCTGTTCATAGTAGCCACCTTACTTTTAAATAGGAACCGATGCAGTATTATTAAAAACTTTCATGCTCTGAATATGTTGCATGATTATATCATATAATATGCAGTCTTGAACTATCGTGATCAATAACACCGTAATACACACATGACCTCAAAGAGTAATCCCTCATGAACGAACACCTCAACAAGACTTCCGGTACTTGGAGGTACCAGTAATTCCCCAGAAACAATTCCGGTGGGTGAAACTCATTGGTATCGGAAACAGGCTGAAGATATCGTAAAGCACCGCTCAATCAAATGCCATAACCTGATGCAAGCAGAAGAGATCCCAATGCCATCCATCACTGTCCGCTCTATGAAACACGTTGGGGAAGTTATTCGTACCAAAAAAAACGTATTTCCCACCGTCTTAACTTGATCAGGATGCCACTTGCCTGCCTTGACTATGTCATTATCCACGAACTCTGCCACATCAAGAAATGGAATCACGGGCCTGACTTCCGGGCGGATGGTATCCCGCTATTGTCCAAATTATCTTACGGAACGCAACCTGCTTAAGCAATACGTCTGAACCTCAGACCTTGCCAATAGTTTTTTTCCAATCATTGAAATCTGTGTAACTGATTTCTTGGCACCAGGAGCAATTTTCCCAAAAGTTGAAAGTCGTTAGCCGGCAATCCAAGACAGATTTCACGGATGGCATTGATAACTTGTGCGGCGACAGTCTCGCCCCAGAACCAGTTAGCAATAGCCGTACTGTCACCAACTTCACCCGGCTGGGCGGTTAACCCTTCACAGTAAATAGCTTTCAGATCCTCCGCTGCCATTCTGATTCCAGACGCAATTGTAACGCCGGTTATGGGGCAAGTATCTCTAGCTCCAGAAATAAAAGAGGCGAAGAACCCAACAATTTCATTTAACGACAAACATGAAACTCCTGCCGTAGTTCGCCCTCGTATACTGAGGGCGATTTCATACCACCCGTTCATATTGGCTGCCTCGCTTTTAAAAGCCTCCAGCACCAGGTCAATAGTTGTCATCTCAGCTATAGCGGAGGCAAAATTAACCGGGCAGACAACGGGGGTATTTTGAGAGGCTGATTCAGGCTCGTCATCGGGAAAGTCAACGAGAACCGGTCCTTCTGCGGCTTCCAACAGTTTAAGTGCACTTACCACAACTCTCGTCTGGAATGATGCATCATTGGGAGGGCCAAAGGGTCGTCCCAACCCGAAAGGCACCCAGAGAGCTCTCGGAGGTTTGATATGTTCCGTATGTTCCCGGACAAGACTAATCTGCGTTGTAGCAAGCCCTTCTTCTTCAAGATAGTGTGACAACGCGCCCACGGCGCGTGTGCAGTTCGGTCAGACAGGTACGAGCAGTACCGCATCCACCCTGTCATTTTTCAGAATTCCAGCTAAACCCCGAGCTGCTCTTTCCATTTTTACCGGATCGGTAGCACCCATGAATGAGTAATGATACCCTGCCACAGACCCGATGATTTTTTCTTCAGCAAGTTCCCGTAACCGATCCAGGGGGAATACCACGTTCCAGTCCTGCTGAAAACCAGAGCGGTCGAAATTAGTGGAAATGTGGCTCATCACAAGTTCATTGGCCGGGATGCCTGCGGGAATCACTCGATAGTCGGCAGCACCAACTCCAAAAGGTACGTCGCCACGACGATGAAGACCCGCTGTGGTAATAAGTGCGATCCGTATGTTAGTCAGTGGCTGGCTGTTAACCCAAGGCGCACTATCAAATGCGGGGCACGGAAGAGCCAGTATATGCTTTCGTTCGTCTTCCGGCATTCGGTCTAAACGGGCCATGTGTTCCTCCTCCTGCTCTTGATTTGGATTGTAATACTTCGTGTCACTTCCGCGCAATATAACCCGGGCCATCAATTTTGGGATTATTCACCTTTGGCATCAAAAAGGGGGTCCCGGTAACTCTTATGAGGTATGGGTGGTATCATTTCCGTTCAGTCAACCATCACTCCACTTCTAACAAGACCGGCATCTCTCTGTTGTTACAGGCAATTATTTATATTGGTTGATTGGCATGCCTGATGCTCTTGTATTTACCATGAACTCAATTCATCCGGAGGAAGCAACAATGAAAAAAGGTATATCCACCCTCATCGCATTAGGTTTTATTTCTACCCTGCTGGTCAACACGAGCTATGCAGGAGATCGCCATGAATCCGGCATCAGCCCACTGTGGCTTCCGGTGGCAATCATTTCCACTCTCGCAGCAGTAGCCATCGCACATCCGCAGCCAGTTGTCTATGAACAGAGAGTCCGCTACGAACCCCGCCAGCAGATTATCATACGTGAGGAACCACGACATCGGTATACCCGCTATTATGAATCAGATCGTGCGTATGAAGCACCACGGCGTCATGACTACCGTTGATTATGTTGGAAGGAGGCTTAGGCGACCTTGGTCATTTTATGTATTGTGATCTCTTCGACCAAGCTGCCTACGACAGAGACAAAGCTTTTAAAATGATCCGTGTTCATATGTTTCTCAAGAAAATCCGGGTTCTCCCACGTTTCGTAAAAAATGAATACCGTCGGAGCTTCGTTGTCCTGATGTAACATGTACTCGATACAGCCGGCCTCTTTTCGGGTCGGCTCAATAAGCTTCAACAACTCGCTTTTTACGATCTCAACGGATTCATTTTTCGCAATGACCTTTGCAACGACGGTTAACTTTGGCACGGTACGCCTCCTTCTGAGTATGTATTTTATATCCACCGGGAATTCCCGGCTATCTGAAACGTTACAGTTTCTTGCCTCACAGGCTATGTTGCCATGAACCTTCTCCTAAGCGCTGCATAAGGGGCATATATCCACTTCTATGGTTTTTACGAAGGTATGCGCGAGTCCCTTTTGGCGACTGCCGGCGTGGCGACAGACCGGACATAATCCGCACATGCGGGCCCAGGACCGACCCATGGAAGTGACATTGCTCCGGATCATGACAGTAGTTCTTTCCCAACGCTATACGCTTTCCCCAAGAGAGGGCCGACGCCATGGTAACCCTTGTGGGAGGTGTCATAAATGAGTGGTTTGATCTTCATGATATCAAGCTGACCGTCTTCACCAAAAACCTCAACATCTGCCTTAACATCGATTATTTCCCCGATGAACTGGGTATGAACCCCTATTTCAAAGGTGTGCAGCAGACGGCACTCCAATACCACCGGAAACTCTTCCGCATACGGTGCATCTACCAGTTCGCTTTTAACGGGGCTCAGTCCAGAGACGGCAAACTTGTCTGCATCGCGCCCGGAAATAATGCCAACATAGTCGGCCTCCGCCATTTTGCTTTCGCAGGCTATCCCGACAGTGAAGGCTTTGCGCTTTTCGATGTTGGCATACGAATATCTCGCCTTGCGTATAGACACGGTAACACAGGGAGGATCGGAGCAGCAGATGCCTCCCCATGCGGCATTCATCAGGTTTGGTTTGCCGTCCTGGTCATACGTTCCGACCATCAGGACTGGTGTTGGGAAGAGTAAGGTTTTTGCTCCAACTGATTTTTTCATGTCGTCACCCTCATAAGCTTATTTTGGTCGATTGCCACGTACCATTATGGTTAGTACT
This sequence comes from Desulfuromonadaceae bacterium, assembly GCA_028687585.1. Lineage (GTDB taxonomy): Bacteria > Desulfobacterota > Desulfuromonadia > Geobacterales > Pseudopelobacteraceae > JACRCG01. The sequence continues at coordinate 18,894 of JAQTZV010000011.1, forward strand.
CGATCACGCGTATCCCTAATGATGTACCAGTCATAAATTTGTCATTGGCCAGGTAAAATCAGTTCAAAATTCCGACATAATTTTAGATCTTCACAAATCAAGTCACCTGAACGCAGGAATTACGGCGCCTGAGAAGAATGTTTTCGACTTGGTACATCTTATGCAGCACTCGGTTAACCACCACTGGTTGTATGGTTACCACACTACTACAGGAAGGAGAAGAGAACAATGCCTTGGTATACCAACCCCATTATAACCTGTAAGGTGTTGCATAAAATAGCGGATCAAAATAAAGGTTCGGGTCTTCAGGATCTCAAATCAGTTCTTGATAACGCCGCTGCACTGATCTGGAAAAAACAGGAACATTATAATCAAGTCGGCAACTGCAGAGGGCGGGAAAGGTAGAAAATGACGCAGTATTTCTAAAGTATGACCGGAAAGGGTAATGTCGTATGCAGCCAATTAACGACAATCGGGTACAGCAACAGATTATTCCGCCTCGGATGAATAATTCCGGGCATAAAGACTCTGCATCACAATCGGTTAAAACACCCCTGCGTGGGAATACATCCATGCTCCCTGAAGATGTCGTAAATCTGTCAAAAGATCGCTCCGCACTGTTAGCTCTCAAAAAAGCGCCTTCAGCGCCGGTATCCGCTGCTGAGAGTACCGCATTACGGGACAGCTTTTCCGTGTATGCCTGATTCAGTCTATGTTACCCGGCAAGCAGATCTGTTGCGGACATACTCCAAAAACGATTTCAACATATCATCCGGTACATCCCCAATCCTGTTATACACGCGGCCTTTATCCGTAAATGACAGTGAAAACGGATCATTCGGATTGCCTTCAATTGCCCATAAACTGATAACGCCTTCAGGGTCTCTGATTACTCGATATGCGCCTTTTCGGTAGTGCCGCATAAGAGATTCTGCTGCGGCCTTCGCCTGGCTGTAGAGATTCATGTTTTTATCCGTGGTCATTTATATTCTCTCTGTGCCTGGATAACCTCGACGTACTCTTGGGTATCATGAAAGGAACACGTTGCTGATAGTGCCGGTATGCTTCACCAAACTCTACCGCAAGTCGTCTTTCCTCTATCAAGCCGCCTATAACGAAATATACAGTACCCATGATGGTTAGCATCAGCCATTGCATTGTCATAACAGGGTTCAGCATCATAAACAGTGTTGAAAAGAAATAGAGCGGATGGCGAACAATCGAGTACCATCCTGTATTTGTGAATGAGCTGGTTCTGTTTTTGGCAAATCCAAGAAACTCACCAACACCTGTTTGTCTAAGGCAACTCACCAGTATCATCGCGACAACAACTTGAAGTAGATACATGATCAGACTCCATACGCCGGGTACAAAATAAAGTACCTCCGAATGACGATAGGCAGACATGACCCACCCGAACATGACCAAAGATGCAATATTGTAGTAACGGCGGTACCCCCTGCGATCAGCGCCACGAAGTATTTTTTTTGCCCGGTCAGTGGCAAACAGTGAGTGAGCTGCTGCAAACAGAATGAACCGGACTATGAAGTTGATTTTATCATGCATGTGAAATTCCCTTCCCTATAGAACACATCATAATCAGAACCACAGGCTGACAGTATGATAGACGACAAAATTATTGCTGTGAGCCTACCAACAGGAAGATTCCTTTCAATTTCCACTGCAGCTTTCTCCTCCCACGGTGGTTACGGATTGTTCTGCTGCCATAGAATGTATCTATTCATACAGGCGGGGTCAACCGGAAGGTTATGTACCCTATTGTTTTCAGAGTGATATGCGTGTATCAATCAGGCTCAAAAGTTCAAATCATGTATCGTTAGTCAAGAGGTGCCTGTATTGAGCTGAGGGGGGAAATATGACGGACAAAATACTTAAGGAGTTTATACCATGACATCCATTGTTGATTTGCGGAGTGATACGGTAACGCAACCGACCACAGCCATGCGCAACGCCATGACGACGGCTCCACTAGGCGACGATGTATTTGGTGATGATCCTAGTGTCAATACACTTCAGGAGAAAATCGCCGATCTACTCGGGTTTGAAGCAGCCTTATTTGTGTCATCAGGCACCCAGAGCAACCTCTGCGCTATACTGAGCCACTGCCAGCGTGGTGACGAATACATCGTAGGGCAGCTTGCACACTGCTACCGATGGGAAGGAGGCGGGGCCGCCGTGTTTGGCAGTGTGCAGCCACAACCCATACAACACCGGGCAGACGGAACTCTTGCATTGGAGGATATCGAGGACGCCATCAAGCCGGATGACGCTCACTTTGCCCGCACCCGACTGTTGGCACTGGAGAACACATTGGGAGGCAAGCTGCTCCCTTTTGCATATCTGCAGCAGGCAACACAACTGGCCGGGAGTAAAGGATTGGCGCGACATCTTGACGGAGCCCGACTCTTCAATGCGGCAACGGCACAGGCCGCCATAACCGGGAAAAATGTTCACGAAGAAGCACGGCGCATAGCCAGCTGCTTTGACACTGTTTCAGTCTGCCTGAGTAAGGGGCTGGGTGCTCCGGTTGGTTCAGTGCTATGCGGCAGTCGTGAGATTATTGCCCGTGCGCATCGCATTCGAAAAATGGCTGGCGGCGGCATGCGTCAGGCTGGCTTGTTGGCTGCCGCCGGGATCTACGCACTGGATTACCATGTAGACCGCCTTGCCGAGGATCACGCGCTTGCAAAGAGACTGGCAGATGGTTTAGCCGCTGTACCTGGTTTGCGGGTGGAAAGGCCACATACAAATATCCTGTTTGTCGATTTAGAAGGAGCGGCCAAAAAGCAATCTGCAGGACTTATAGAGTACCTGAAGTCGCATGACATATTAGTTACCGGATTATATCGCCTGCGTTTCGTTACTCATCTTGATGTAGACGTTGCTGGAATTGACCGGGTTATCGCTGCCATAACAAAATATTTTCTGTAAGGTCACGTGTTCTCCAGGTAACAGGAAATTTCTTACGGGCAACATAAATCGGCACAACATCCCAGCAGACTCTGCCGGTTAGCCTTTAGTGCCGACAGTGTCAGAAAGTGTGCCAGATCAAAATAGAAGAACAGACCGACCGCAACAACTCCCGCTACCTGCAGTATGAGTTTCCTTGTACTCAAGGGGTTCTCCTCAATTTCAGGCTGACAAAGGGAAGCGCCCGCAACTGATGCAACCCCAACTGAACAGGTTTTCTATATCCGTCACATCACTTCGTGAACGTCAGGGCTGCCGAATTCATGCAGTAGCGTAGGCCGGTCGGCTTTGGGCCATCGTTGAACACATGACCCAGATGCGCATCGCAGCGACTGCAGAGCACTTCAGTACGCCGCATAAAGAAGCTGTTGTCAGACTTTTCTGAGACATTTTCGGGAGCGATAGGCTGCCAGAAACTGGGCCAACCGGTGCCGGACTCGAATTTGTGTTCCGAACTGAACAGATCGTTGCCGCAACAGACACAGTGGTAAATGCCCCTGTCATGGTTGTTCCATAACGCGCCAGAGAAGGCCGCTTCGGTGCCCTGCGCACGGGCAATCTTATATTGCTCCGGCGTCAGTTGACTGCGCCATTCTTCATCCGTTTTTACAACTTTATCATACATAACGTATCCTCTCTGGGTAGCGGAATATAACCGTATCTGCGGTCCTTTTGCCTCTCCGGCGGATGCGGAGACAACTGTTGCCTGCCGGGGTGTCCCCCCTTTGCTACAGGACATCATAATAAAGCATAACCCGCCAATAAGAAAAACTCTGCGTGAGATCATTGTCAGCCTCCCGACGTACGTCAATGCCCAGCTTCTGCGCCCCACAACTCTTTCAGTCGATGATCGCGGCCACACCCGGTACGGTAGTATTTATACCTGAGCGGATTTTTTTTATAATAGTGCTGATGGTACTCCTCAGCCGGGTAAAATTCTCCGGCACGGGTAATCCCGGTAACGATCGGCTCACGGAATCGTTTGCTATTTTCAAGACTTTCTTTCGATTTCAGTGCTGAACGCCTCTGCGCTTCAGTGTGGTAGAAAATTGCGCTCCGGTACTGACTCCCTGAATCGCAGAACTGTCGATCCGGCGCAGTCGGGTCAATATTGTGCCAATACACTGACAAGAGTTTCTCATAGGATATTTTGGACGGGTCATAAACAACCTGCACCGATTCGGCATGGCCGGTGCGACCTGCCGAAACCTCCTCATACGTTGGATTTCCAGTGTGTCCGCCGCTATACCCGGCTGTGACTGAAACGACGCCGGGCAGCTCATCAAACGGATGCTCCATGCACCAGAAGCACCCCCCGGCAAAAGTCGCCTTTTCCAACGCACCCGACGCTGAAGGAGCCAAATTCCGGGTAATTTCGACGGATGACGCGGTACGCGCCACGGTGCATACCACCAGCATACATATAAACAGCAGGACAGACCAATTGAAGTTCTTCATGACCATTGCTCCATTTCCGGTTTTAACCGGATATTTCAAGAAACGATATATTGCCTGAAGGGTATTATACTCCCTTTATTGATCTGAAAACAGTATATAGCCTCCTGAAATCAAGTCAGAACATGATCCAGAAGCTCAAGGAGGCCGCCTGGCCATATGCCTGTGATATCAGTATGATTAATGATGCGGTGATAAGTACAAGACTCTCGACGGGGCACGGTTGCAAAACTTCTGTCTACTCACTCTGGCGCATACAGAGCACAATGTGGCCACACCCTATCGTGTTAACAAAGAAAATAACTATGTAATGCGTATTATTTACTATAAAAACTATTTGCGTCAGCAACATATTTATTGTATATCATTTCTGTGTGTTACAAAAGTTACAGCCCCGATACCTGTTTTCTTCAGGTGCGGGGCTGTAACGCATAACCGTCTCCACCCTCCCGGCATCCTCAACTCCAGGAGCACGGAAATCAACTTTATAGCCCTGACAATCCATCAATCAGGTTTTTCGCCTTCTTCCCCAGCGCAGCAAATTGATCCTGCTCTTATTTACCTTGATCTCTGCAGTGACGATCTCATTATGTGTGTCGTTGATCGCCACCAGGCCGATCTCGTTCTTGTTGCCACTTTCCCGTATGAACCGATGCGGTTGCAGCCCCCGCCAACTGCACACAGTTCATGGGAAAACTTCCCCAGCATTCTACCTGACCAGGCGGAATAACCACGTTCGACAATCTCACGGTTAACGGGAACATTTTGACCTTGCCCATCGGAACTACTCTGAAATTGCGTTGACGGCATCCTGCTTACGAGTGTATTTTCCAATCTCTCCAAAATTCACTTCCAATCATTTCCACCTATCCACTGGTGGAGGCTGTACTGGCAAGAGGCGGTTTTCGTGAAATCCAAACTGGGCAAACGCACCACCAAGGCCGAGTTAATCCTTGAACTGCAAGCGTCACAGTTGATAGAAAATGAGTATCGACTGCTGCTTGATGAGTCGAGTGACCCGATTTTCGCCTTTTACCCCGATGGTCGATACCGTTATGTGAATCAGGCATTTGCAAACGGTGTCGGTTACGAAAGCAACAACATCATTGGCAAGAAAATATGGGACGTCTTCTCCAGAGATGAAGCAGACAAGCGCTTTACGGTGGTCAAGTGGGTTTTTGATAATGGGCTGACCAGGACCATTGAAGTGCGTGTACCCCGGCCGGACGGCGATCGCTTTTATGTGACAACGGTCAAGCCGATATTGGATATCGGCGGAGCAGTGGTTTCTGTTATCTGCATTTCAAAGGACATTACTGACCGAAAAAAGGGTGAAAAGGCACTTCAGGAAGGCAAAGATCTTCTTGCGGAAATAATCGAACTGAGCCCCATCTCGATGGCTATAGTCAGTATGGACGGGACTATAGAGCACATCAATCGCCGGGCCATTGAAACATTCGGGTATTCCCCGGACGACATTCCAAATATGGAGCGCTGGTGGGTACAGGCATACCCTGATGAATCCTACCGTGCCGAAGTGTTCGCCCACTGGATGAGGCTGGTCGGAAAAGCAATTGCTGAAAAGAGCGAAATCGAACGGAGCGAGTACCGGGTCACCTGCAAGGACGGTACGGTTAAGACAACAATCATCTTTGGTATACCGGTCTCGGACAAAGTTTTCGTCATGTTTGACGACATTACCGAGCGCAAACGTGCCGAAGAAGAACGGCTGCAACTGGAGCAACAATTCCTGCAGGCACAGAAACTGGAGAGCCTTGGCATAATGGCGGGCGGCATCGCCCACGACTTCAACAACCTGCTGCAGTCGATTCTTGGTAATATGGAACTGGCTGCACGAACTCTTCCGCAGAACGCAGACTCGCATACATATATCACCCGCGCCTTGAACTCCGGCCAGGCTGCTGTTCATCTTACCAGTCTGATGCTGGCATATGTTGGTAAGGGTTCTCTTGCCAAAAATGATCTGGACCTGAATGAATTGGTCAGGGTAAATGCCGACATGCTGAAAACAACCGTCGGTTCCGCAGTATCGCTGGATCTATCCCTCACAGAGGAATCACCAAAAACAGTGGCGGATGAAGCTCAAATTCAGCAAGTGATCATGAATCTGCTGACCAATGCTGCAGAATCCATTGAGGAACAACCGGGCTTTGTCAGGCTTACTACCGGCATCCAAAACTGCGATCAAGACTGCCTGGCCGCCAGCCTGCTTGACAAGAAACCGGAACCGGGACGCTACGTGTTTCTGGAGGTCAGCGATACCGGCTGCGGGATGAGTGCGGAAACCATGAAACGCCTCTTCGATCCGTTCTTTACGACAAAATTCACCGGACGGGGCCTGGGAATGTCTGCCGTTATGGGGATCATGAAATCACATAACGGTGCTCTGTTTGTCCGGAGCGCACCGGGCAAGGGTACAACCTTCAGGGTATGTTTCCCCGCATCTGAAACGGCGCCACCGCCCACGGTACCGTCAGAAAGAATACCCCCGGTAGAAAAAAACAGCATGGTGACAGAAAACCATCTTTCAGGTGTAGTGCTGTTAGTGGATGATGAAAAGAGCGTTCTGCGGACATGTAAGAAGATGATTGAACTCTGTGGCTTCACGGTGATTACCGCCCGTGACGGTGTTGAGGCAGTTTCCCAATTCCGTGAACATGCTAGAGAGATCGATATCGTCCTGCTGGACCTGACCATGCCGAATATGGACGGTATATCAGCGATGAACGAAATCTACCGCATCAGACCCGATGTCAAGCTGCTCCTCTCCAGCGGTTTCAACAAGGACGAACTGAGTGGCCGTATCACCGGTCAAGCCCCTTCCGGCTTCATCCGCAAACCATTCAGCCTGACCGTTCTGGAAACAGAACTCCGGCGGGTCATGCTGACAGAATAAATTGGGGACATTATAACTCAACAGGAGTGAGAATTATGGAAATTGATCTGCACAAGCTGCACAACTTGATTAACAAGCGAAGGGATGAGATTGAACGAGCTGTCGAAGGGACCGGTTTTCTGGCACGAACGGTCGTCGGTGTCGGCACTTTTTTACTGGATAACGAAGGGGATATCGACCTGCTCTCTCCAAAACAGCTGGCAACCTTTGAAAAATTCCTCAAGCCCCTCATGGGGAAGCCAGCCAGATAACCGGAGTGCACAATAGTGGGTGGGCAGGGCAGGATCATATCAGCCAGTCGCCGGACAGACATTCCAGCGTTTTATGCCCCCTGGTTGATGAACAGGATACGTGCAGGATACTGCTGCTATCCAAATCCGGTCTTTCCGGCGAAATTCTATCGGGTAAGCCTTCACACGGAAGATGTTTCAGGGTTTGTGTTCTGGACGCGTCACCCGGCCCCCCTGCTGCCATATCTTTCTGAATTGGACAAGGCGGGGTTTACGTATTACTTTCAGTACACGGTTACCGGCTATCCGCAAACCATTGACGGGAGTTCTCCTCCCCTGGAAACCGCCATCAAGACATTCCTGACTCTTTCGCAGGCCATCGGCGCTAACCGGGTTGTGTGGCGATATGATCCGATTATATTGCATACCGAAATTACTGCAGAGTGGCACCACAACAACTTCCGTCGCATTGCCGATGCTATCGGATCTTCTGCGCATCACCTCGTCATAAGCGTTGTTGATCCATACGTGAAGACACAAAGAAGGCTTGGAAGTTCAAAAGATGGGGTTTCCTACGCTATTGATGCATATTCGGACCTGCTGCACCGGATTGCAGCGGAGGCTGCCGATCGGAATTTACGTGTTGAATCCTGTGCCGAAGCATCGTTGCAGATACCGGGAATCGTTCCGGGAAGGTGCGTTGACGCCCATCTGCTGCACGGGATCAGTGGCCGGGCGTCATCACACATCAGCCACCATAACCAGCGGGAGGGGTGCCTTTGTCACCGCAGTGTCGATATCGGCGTCAACAACTCGTGCGGATTCGGCTGCAGCTACTGTTACGCGACCGTAAATCACGACACTGCCCGGGAAACGGTTAACCGGCATGATTCTGAGTGGTCGTGCATCTCTAAAGATCCTGAAGTCTCTCAATCCATTCCTGAATGAAAAGATCAATATACTCCCGACTGATGGCGCTGGAATGTGGCGTGATCAGTACGTTCGGCTGTTCCCACAGCAGCGAAGCGGGAGCCAGCGGTTCTTCGGCAAAGACGTCCAGCCCCGCGCCTGCAAGTGGCCCATTCTTGAGGGCGGTCAAAAGGTCGTCCTCCCGGTAACAGTTGCCTCGCCCCAGGTTATACAGGTAAGCCCCGCTCTTCATGGCATTGAAGTGACGTGCAGTGAAAATACCGTCCGTTTCCGCCCCTCCCGGCAACACGAAAACGACGTGATCAGCGTAGCGGAGTTCCTCTTCCAGCATGTCAAAGGTGATCATCCTGTCAACGTCAGCGCCGCACACGCCTTCCGGTATATTGCGCCTGACTCCCGTGACCCTGGCCCCGAACGCCGTGAGAAGCTCGGCCATCGAACGGCCCAGCGAGCCATACCCTACGATCAGCACCCGTTGGCTGAAGAGTCCGGTACAATTGTTATAATCAAGACGTCCCCATGTACGGTTCTGCTGATCATTGAGTGACTTTCCCATGCGCCGGTTGAAGTGCAGCATCATTGAAAGGAGACTTTCGCGCATGATGCGGCCGTGAAAACTGCCATAACAACTCCTCACGCGTCCGGACGGGTCCGCTGCCACCCAGTCATGCCCCGCAGCAGGGGTAAACAGTACTTTCAGCTTCGGGGCAGCGGCGTACCACTCAGGCTTGAATACCCACACCAGCGCACATTCGGCATCCGGAAGTTTTTCCATAAAATCGCTATTCCCGTTGGCGACGGTAATGGTGACGTCCGGGAGCAGCAGATGGATCTGCTCAAGATGATGCGGTTTCAGTGAAAAGGCATCGACGCTGTTGTGAAGGTAGATAAGTAGGTTTTCTATTTTCATGGGGTACCTTTCGCTTTTTTGTTTTTTCGAACTATAGCACATCTATATTTTTCACTCCATCCGGTCGCCAGCTCGGGGGAATCACATGTGACCCGGCGTTCTCTTTGCCCGGCAGGAGCGTGCCAAACATCACCGACATCCTGCCAAAGCGATCATTGAGAGCATCCATGGCCTGGGTGGCAAAGAGCTTCTTGCGTTCCTCCTCGAAGAGCGGCAGTTGCTCGGCCTGGTGTTTGAGGTTACTCAGACTGATTCCCAGGAGCCTGACCGGCTGCTCCAGTTCAACAGTGTTGAGGATAGCGAGCGCGGCACGGTAGATCTCATCGCTGCGGTTGATGTAGCTCTTCAGGGTACTCTGCTTTCCCCATGAAGAGAAGAAGTCCGCATAGCGTACGTAGAGGTGGACCGTCCTGCCGCTGACGTTGTAGCGTCTGGCCCGGCTCCCGACCATCTCGGAGAGCTGCAGCAGAAACCTTCGTATCTCGGACGGGTCATCAATGTCACGCTCCAGTGTCATTGAATGTCCGACGCTCTTGACATCATCCTCTCTGCCAAAGCGAACCACAGGCGAGCTGTCCTTCCCCTGCCCCATCTCTTTCAACCGCTTGCCTATAATCCCGAACTTCCTGGTCAGCCTGGTCTCCTCACAGCGCCCCAGTTCCCCGCAGGTATAGATTGACATCATATTGAGGTGCCGCTGCATCTTCCTGCCGATGCCGCAAAGATCCTTGATCGGCATCTGTTCCAGGATGCGGGATACATTTTCCGGGGCGATAACCGTCAAACCGTCCGGCTTTTGCATATCAGAGGCGAGCTTGGCAAGGAGCTTGTTCGGTGCAATGCCGATGGAACAGGTAATGTCGAAGAGGTGTTTGATACGGGCTTTGATGAGGTATGCAATATTTTCGGCGCTTCCGAAGATCGAGAGTGAATGGGTAACGTCCAGCCAGCTCTCGTCAATGCTGAATGCTTCAACTTCCGGCGTATAATCCCGGAAGATCTCGTTTATTCTGGTGGATGTGTGCGTGTATTTGCGGTTGTCACCGACGACGATGACAAGTTCCGGGCAGGCTCGTTTTCCCTCCCAGATTGCCATGCCGGTCTTGACCCCTTTGGCTCTGGCTTCATAGGAACTGGTCGTGATTACTGTCCGGCCATGACCACCGGTTACGGCTATCGCTCTGCCGCGTAAATCCGGGTTATTCGCCTGCTCGACGGAAGCAAAAAACGCATTCATATCAACATGAAGTATGGTCCGGCACGTCACGTCAACAACCTTCCAACCCGCTCAGTTCCCAGGTATGGTCTGCGGTATTGTACGTCAATTCATACAGTCCCCCTTCATCGCGTACTGAAAAGTGCAGACGCCTGGCACTTCCTTTCAGGTCACTCCAGGTATAGGTTGTTTCGAGTATCGCGTGTTTGCGGTTGTGCCAGTCAAACCAGACCGGCCTGATAGATTGACCGGGGCCGAAAACGACTGCAACCCGTATGGGCTCTTTTATGCGCACGACTCACCCCAGATCGCGATACACGCCGACCACTTTGCCGATGATGGCAACGTCACCGGGACCATCCGGAATGATAATCGCGGCCATATCCGGATTCTCAGGCTGAAGACGAACAGCGCCATTCTCACGAAAGAAACGCTTCACCGTTGCTTCACCGTCAACCATGGCAACAACGATGTCCCGGTTGTCGGCTGAAGGCTGCGGACGCACAAGAACCAGATCTTTTTCGCAGATACAGGCATTAATCATGGAATCACCTTTTACCCGCAAAAAGAACTTACCGCCATGCAGGAACGCACGATCAACGGAGATGTAACCGGTAATATCTTCCAGTGCGGGAGTGAGCGCACCGGCTTGTACCGTGCCGGCAATGGGGAGCGACGCTGAATCAGTGGCCGGAGTTGTCAGAGCGATGCCCCGGGAGCTTGAGTCCCGCTTGATATAGCCTTTCTTCTCCAGAGCGTCCAGATGCCTGGTGGCGGACACTGTTCCGGAGACACCAAGATGCGTGCAAATCTCGCGTATGGTTGGTGGATAGCCATCATTATCAATATGTGATTGAATATAATGCAGAACCTGCTGCTGGCGATCTGTCGGCAGAGACATATATCCTCCGTATAGTTGTCAAGAGTAATACGTTGACGAGCGTCAACTATAACGAGGTGAGATATGGATGTCAAGAGCGGTTTTTGACGGGTTATGGCTCAATCCTTGTCCCAAAAACAACGGGAACGGCTGCATTCAGCCATTCCCGCATTCTTGTTGAACTAATCTTCAGATGATACAACTCTTTCAGATCTTTCGGAAAATTGTTAGACGATTTTCTTCATCCCTTTCATAGCCGCACGAAGTTCGGCGCCCACTTCTTCCACGAGGTGGTCGCGGATTTCGGCGTTTACGGCTACCAGTACGCTGTTGTCGACGCTGTTGTCTTTCAGCTGCAGCCCCTTGCCGATCACGTCCGTGTTCACCTTTGCCATAAAATCCTTCAGCAGCGGCACGCAGGCATGGGAGAACAGGTAACAGCCGTATTCGGCGGTGTCGGAGATGATGCGGTTCATCTCGTACAGTTTCTTGCGGGCAATGGTGTTGGCGATGAGCGGCGTCTCGTGCAGGGACTCGTAATAGGCGGACTCAGGCTCGATGCCTGACTGCACCATGGTTTCGAACGCGAGTTCCACGCCGGACTTCACCATGGCGACCATCAGAATCGCCTTGTCGAAATACTCCTGCTCGGAAATTTCACCGGCCGCCTCGGTCTGCTCGAATGCGGTCTGGCCGGTCTGTTCGCGCCAGGTCAGCAGCTTCACGTCGTCGTTGGCCCAGTCTTCCATCATGGTCCGGGAAAACTCGCCGCTCATGATGTCGTCCATATGCTTCTGGAACAGGGGACGCATGATGTCTTTCAGTTCGTCGGCAAGCTTGAAGGCAACGAGCTTGGCCGGGTTGGAGAGGCGATCCATCATGTTGGTGATGCCGCCGTGCTTGAGCGCTTCGGTGATGGTTTCCCAGCCGTACTGGATCAGTTTGACGGCGTAAGGAGCGGCGATGCCGTTCTGGGTCATTTTGTCGAAGCAGAGCAGCGCGCCCGCCTGCAGCATGCCGCAGAGAATGGTCTGCTCGCCCATCAGGTCGGATTTCACTTCCGCCACGAACGATGATTCCAATACGCCGGCACGGTCGCCGCCCTGGGCGGATGCCAGCGCCTTGGCGAGTTCCAGTCCGTCGCCATTGGGGTCGTTTTCACGGTGAACCGCGATCAGGGTCGGCACGCCGAAGCCGCGCTTGTACTCTTCACGCACCTCGGAGCCCGGGCATTTCGGCGCAACCATGATGACCGTCAAATCCTTGCGGATCTGGGTCCCTTCTTCAACGATGTTGAAACCGTGCGCATAGCTGAATACGGCGCCCTGTTTCATGAACGGGATCACGGTCGCCACTACGCCGGTGTGCTGTTTGTCGGGGGCCAGGTTCATCACGATATCGGCAGCTGGAAGCATTTCTTCGTAGGTGCCGACCTTGAAGCCGTTCTGGCTGGCATTCAGGAAGGACTGGCGTTTATCAGAGATCGCTTCGGCACGCAGGGTGTAGGAAACGTCAAGGCCGCTGTCGCGCATGTTGAGACCCTGGTTCAGTCCTTGCGCGCCGCAACCGACGATAACGATCTTCTTCCCTTTGGCGTACTCACAGCCGCCGGCGAATTCAGAGGCATCCATTAAACGGCAGGTGCCCAGTTCCTGGAGCTGAAGGCGCAGCGGCAGTGTGTTGAAATAATTTTTTCCCATAGTTGTTCTCCTTGATTTAAGTTTCGTTACAGTAAAACCATGTGCCGACATTACCTTATATTTTATGTTGCGTAAATTGAATTGTTTCGCATATCATGTTGCGCATAACGCAATCATAGTCCTGTGGGACCTGGCTATCGAGGGGGTATATGGATATACGTGAATTGGAAATATTTTTGTCGGCTGCCGAACATCTGCATTTCGGGCGGGCGAGTCAGGCCTGCAACCTGAGCCCTTCGGCCCTTACCCGCGCCATTCAGCGGATGGAAGAACAGCTTGAGCAGCCGCTGTTTCTGCGCGATAACCGCACGGTCACCCTCTCGCCTGCCGGCGAGCGCCTGAAAGCATACGCACGCAGCAGCATCCAGGAGTGGCGCATGTTCCGCTCCTCGATCAAAAACGAGCAGAGCGTGGCCGGAACCCTCTCCATCTTTGCTTCCATCACTGCCGTCTATGGCATATTGCCCCAGCTGCTGGAATCGTACCGTAACTGCTATCCCGAGGTGCAGCTGGAACTGCGGACCGGCGCCGCCGAACAGGCCGTGGCGCAGGTGCAAAGCGGCGAGATCGATGTAGCGGTCGCCGCACTTCCCGACCGGCACCGCTCCAGCATAGAGTTCCTGCCCATGGTCACCATTCCGCTCATTTTCATCGCCCCGAAACAGCCGGGCCTGGTGACGACGCTCGAAAAGCAGGGAAGCCTCGATTTGTCCCGGACTCCGCTCGTACTGCCGCAAACCGGGGTATCCCGGCGCCGGATCGATCACTGGCTGAAGGAGCAGCGCATAATCCCCAACATCACTTCGGAGGTTTCAGGAAACGAGGCGATCATCGCCATGGTGCGGCTCGGCTGCGGGGTCGGCATCGTGCCGCAGCTGGTGCTTGAACGCAGCCCGTTTCGCGACGAGATCAGCATAGTTGAAAATGCTCCGAAGCTTGAGCCGTATGTGGTCGGCCTCTGTTCCAGCAGGAAGAACCTGCAACGCCCGAGTGTGCGGGCATTCTGGGAACTGGCCGGGGAACGCTCGCCCCAACAGGTGAAACAAACCCATGCCTGAAAAGCATAGCCTGACGCCATTTCTGCTGATTTGCCTGATCGCCTTCGCCGTCGGTCTGCCGACCGACCGCATCGGTCGCACCGTGCTGATTATTGCGGGAATAACCGCTCCCACCACCTCCTGAATGCTCTGACTGCTTGACGTTACGACCTTTACAGGTGTATCTGTCTATTGGTCGAAATATCAGTGTTTTAATGATCACAGCCTAAATATTTTACCTGGGTAGATCACCGGTTCACGCGCGAACCGGTGATCTACGAGTTGGCAGACATCACAGCTCTAAGGAGTATCAAGATGGCTTTTAATGATGACGGAGGCGGGTTTGCCTTCACCTGCGACGATGCAAAGATGTCCATTTGTGCGAGCACATGGAATACGCGCCTTTCCCAACTTGGGAAAATAAGTGGACCTGTGTTCATAATGACTGGGTTGCTTCCTGATCCAGAATATATTTCTCAAATTATAGGCAAGCGACCACGTGATATATTCATCATTGCAAACAGTGATGCACACAGCGAAGCACAATTGCTGAAATCCAAATTTCCCTCAGTGAGAATTGTTTTACACATTAACAATAATGCGAAAGTCGTGTTGGTGTCGCCCGATACCGTATGGGTTTCCAGCTCTGACTTCGGGAAATCCAAGAAAATTGAGTCAGCTGTTGGGCTGCACTCAAGCACCGTTTACCAAAGAACGCTAGAGACCTTATTTAATCGAGTATGGAAGGAATCAAAAGAAATATCATAAACCTGAAAAGGAAGTATCAACGAGGCCAGTAGACCAGATCGCGATAAAATCGCGCCACGCACAAACAAAGGGAGGGGCGTCAATGAAAGCTGCACTTGAAAAAGAAATATTTGATTCAATAACTGAATTTGAAAGCACTTTCGATTACGTTTTTAAATCAATACGATGTAGGAAAGACGATTTTGGCGAGCTAAATGGCATTACAATCGTTTTTGAGGATAACTTCGATCCGGCATATACAAAGACAATAAAACAAACACTAGAATCGGATGTTTTAGATTACATACAAGATTTTGAACAAGAACATTCTGTAAGTTTCAAATCACTAAAATCAATGAAAGGCAAAGAGGGGGCGCTAACAGGCGTTACGGTTGATTTTGAAGGTGATGATATACCGGTAATTGAGAGTCCCGTTCGGGTTAAAAAATACCATTTACGGGAACAGGAACAAAAAATACCAGATGGATTTCAGATTTATGATGAACGACTTGAAGTCGCCGGAATTCAACATAGAAGAGATGCCGCCGCACAGTTTGTAAACCAAACAAATCAGTGGCTTGAATTTGAAAGTGAACCATTAAATAGTTATGACCCAAACGCAATTAAGATTTTAGGTTGTTACCAGCAAAACAATGAAAGTATAAAATTACATGTGGGTTATGTTCCTGCGAGTATTGCTAAACAAATTACAAACTTCTCAGCAGACGAATGCAAAGCTAGGCTATTAAAAACATATATTGGTGAAAGCGGCTATGTTGAAATTTTGTTTCAAGTATTAGGGCCTAAAGAAAGAATACAAGAATACGCATCATTTTATGAACCTACAGTCGAAGATGAGGATGAGGATTGAATTCTGAAAAGGGACCAAGAAACACGGAATTTTGAACGCAAATTTTTTTTGGCAGCCATCGACATGTTTTTAGCTTTTTTCATGGAGGATTCTGATGAGCGGTTTTTACGACAGGATTAAAGAGAAACGCGGTGATAACGATGAACTTGTTACCTGTATAGAACGTACTGTTGAAAAGCTCGCGACGATGAAAACTGGATATGAGCAGCCTGGTATGCTGTTAGGTAAAGTTCAAAGCGGTAAAACACGCGCTTTCATGGGCATTATTGCACTTGCTTTCGACCGCGAGTTTGAAGCTGCAGTAATTTTGACCAAAGGGACAAATACTCTAGCAAAGCAGACACTTAATCGTGTCCAAGAAGAATTTGCTGATTTTATGGAAGAAGATGAACTTGAGGCATTCGATATTTTGACAATGCCACAACTCAATGGATGGGAGCTTAAGAAAAAGCTTGTATTTGTTGTAAAAAAACAAAAAGACAACCTCAGGCGATTGCTTGATGCTTTTGTAAAAAATTACCCTGTATTATCTAAACGCCGCGTGCTGCTTATTGATGATGAAGCTGATTTTGCTAGCATATCATTTAGAAAAGACCATGACACAGATAGTATCGAGCAAGGTATCCTTTCTGGCCAGATAGATGAGTTCAGACGATCGGTTCTTCAATGTTCATTTCTCCAGGTAACAGCAACACCTTACAGCTTATATTTGCAGCCTACAGCTTTCGATACCCCTGATTCAGCTGATTGGGGGTTTCTTGCAAAACGCCCAGCCTTTACTGAATTGGTACCAATTCATAATGCGTATGTTGGTGGCGACCATTTTTTCGGCAACCATGAAGATAACTCTCCTTTAGCATATCTCTGGAGCCCGGTTGAGGATGAAGAGCTTGAAGCACTTCTTAGCAAAGATGGAAGGGTTATTCGCACGGATAGGGTACTGACGACTAACAAGATAAAAGCTCTTAGAAATTGCCTCATGAATTTTTTTGTGGGTGCTTTTATACGTCGAGAAGTAGATGCCATCAACAAAATAAAGCCAAAAAAGTATAGTTTAATTATACACATAGAAGTAGCAAGGGCTGGTCATACCTGGCAAGAATCTATAATCAGAGAAGTACTTTCTGCAATTCAAAATAATCATGAAAATTTCGATGAACTTTTTGCCGATGCATGGGAAGACATAAGTAAAAGTGTCGACTATTCCGGAATGACCCGACCTGAGAAGACAAAAGTATTTAAATTGGTAAAAGAGGCGCTAACAAACGACTACATTACGATAAACAAGGTCAATTCTGACGGAGAAGTTAAGGCAATGCTGAACAATGATGGCCAACTTAACTTACGAGCCCCTCTCAATATATTCATAGGTGGGCAAATATTGGATAGAGGGATTACTATTTCTCAAGTCATTGGGTTTTATTATGGTAGGTCACCAAAGAAACTCCAACAAGATACTGTCCTGCAACATTGCAGGATGTATGGCGCCCGGCCGCATGACGATTTAGCCGTTACTCGTTTTTATACTTCGCACCGTAACTTCAATTGTATGAAGCGCATTAATGAGTTTGATAGTGCTCTGAGGGAGGCTTTCATACGTGGTGGCAATGATGCCGGGATCGTGTTTATGGAATCTGACAGTGCTCAAGAAATCCGTCCATGTTCTCCCAATAAAGTTCTTGCATCAGACGTTGTGACGTTAGGTCCCGGTGGAAGGATGCTGCCATATGGTTTTTTTTCTAAGTCAAAAACCAAGATTAAATCCATTATAGATGAAATCGATATTTTCACTAAAGGCCATGACGCTCCTTTCGAGATAACAAAAGATAAGGCACTATCCTTGCTAAACTCCATTGAAAATACTCTTGAGGACTGTTCAGATGCAGAGATGCCATTTGTTGCAATGCGTGCTGCGATACAATATTTCGCTGAACATCCCGTTACCGAGGGCAAAAAGAATGTTGTCCTCATCTATCCGGTACGTGATCGCAAATTGAAGCGAAGGCGTGAAAGCGGCCGTTTAGCAGATAATCCTGATACAAAACAACATCGTGAAGTTGTTACTCAGTACGGCCAAACACTTCCAGTGCTGATGATTTTGCGACAAGAGGGAGCAAAAGAGCAAGAGTGGGGAGGATTATACCCGTTTTGGTGGCCAGTACTTTTTTCTCCGGCAAGGACACGCCCACTCGTTTATGCGCGCGAAGTTTGATCAAAAACGTGAGAAGAAAGTGGAGCAGGATTGCAAAGTTGCAAACTTAGTACTATTTCTCCCGACTTTGCAAGTTTGCAATCCTGACCCAAAATGTGTCCTCAACTGGCACTCGGGCAGATGCAGCATGATGTCCACCTGATAAGGAGCGCACCAATGGGGATCGAAACCCTCCGCAGGAAAAATGTCTGCTGTGACTGTGTTGGCGAGACTTTTCTAAACGGAGAGATCCGACGTGAGGGGAAAACGAGAACGTGCTCGTACTGTGGAAAGCGTGGGCGTTGCGTTTATCTCGAACGGATGTCAGCCCGCGTACAGGAAGCTTTCGAGGAGTATTACCAACCCACGCCAGATCCCATTTATGCAGACAGATTCAGACGTGAATGGGGAAATGAGCCTGGGCTCCCGACAGATGAAACCATCCAGCTGGCAGCGGGTGTTACAGGGCAGGTGGCGTCGGATATCCAGGAGATCCTGTCCGAACAGTACTCTGATTCGGAGTCATGGGAGTGTGACGACGAAAATCCGTTCTCCTCTGATAACCGCTATATTTTGAAAATCCCAGATGACACTATTTGGAGTGACGATTGGAGCTACTTTACCCAAACCCTCGCAACTGAGACCAGGTTCTTCAGCCCCTATGCGGTTGAGCACCTTGATAGACTTTTTGAGGGAATTGAGGTGGAACAAACTTCAAACGGCACCCCCATTGTGGTCACCGCCGGACCTGGAACCGACATTCCTGATGTTTTTCGCGCCCGATTTTTCCAGTCGAACGAGGAGTTAAAGACGGCTCTCCAGCGTCCCGATCTTCATCTCGGGCCACCGCCGTCTGAACGTGCCAGTGCTGGGAGAATGAACGCAGACGGTATCTCCGTCTTCTATGGGGCCAACGACTCAACCACTGCCCTAGCCGAGGTCCGTCCCCCTGTAGGAAGCCGGGTAGCGATCGCCCGCTTCGAGATTATCCTCCCCCTTCGGCTCCTCGATCTGAGTGCTTTAAGCAGCATCGACTGTCGCAGCAGTGTCTTCGAGCGTGGCAATAGCAGACGGCTCGAGCGAGCGGCCTTCCTGCGGAATCTTGCGCGCCTGCTCGCTAAACCGGTGCTGCCGTACCGAGAGCGCTTCGAGTATCTTCCCACTCAGGCCATCGCCGACTATCTTGCCACTCGGGCCGCCGGCCCCCTCGACGGCATTATTTTCCCGTCGGTGCAGGCGGGAGTGGGTGCCCTAAATCTTGTCTTCTTCCACAAAGCGTCGCGGATGCATAAGATCGAACTCCCGCAGGGTACCGACATCAGCGTGAGCGGTTGGGAAGGCGACTATGCCGTCTACGAGGTGGTACCTGGCAAAGAAGAGGGGAAGGCCCCCTCTGTAAATGCGGAACTGCCGTTGTGGGCTCACTCCGTCCAGGTGGATCATGACTACCGACGACCGACATTACAAATCGATATCGAAAGTATTTGCGTTCAGTACGTGACGTCGGTCAATTTCGAGACTGATAAGCATATCGTCCGTAGATCCCGACGGGAAAAGGGAATGTGGGATCTTTAGCCAGAGGATGCTTGTGACCTAAACACGAGATGCATAGAACCATCGAGGGATGTTCAGACTACGCATTTGACAAAATCAGATAAACCAACAGCGAGAACACCGAATATTCAACCAACGGCAACCGGTCAGCGGGAAAAGCCCCCGCCGAGCCGGTGTGCCTTATCACGTTCAGCAGGAAAGGATGCAATGCAGATTTTGATCAAAGTTATCATCAGCGTGGTCATAATTCTTTTTGCCACGGCAATTGGGAAGAAGTTCCCCTCCACTGCCGGGCTCATCGGAGGGAAGCGGGACGCTTCCCCATTTTAGAAGCTTTAACAATAAAAACGGGGAGCCGCTGAAAAAGGTGGCTCCCCGTAATGCTACTTTGTCGTTGTCTTTAAAATTCAGGCAGTATATTTTGGGCAATAAAAAACCCCGGGATCGTCACCGACTCAAGGTCGGGAGAGGATTTCTCCGGGGGCTGCATACAAATAATAGCCATTGCGGGTGATACATGCAAGCAAATTTTTCTGATCAACTTCGCCAAGCAATATCGCATGAACGCCTCGACGCCTACCGTCAACGCGGTTCAAGCAGTGACGATGCAGAGTTGTTTGCCCATTACGCTTGGAACATGGCGTTATCAGAAAGCCTTTACACTCCGCTTCAGTGCTTGGAAGTCAGCCTCAGAAACAGCATTCATGATGCCGCTTCGGCACAATTCAAAACAGATGCATGGTTTGACCTGCCCGGAATACTCTCTCCGCAGGAAATCAACAAAGTACAAGAAGCGAAAAGCGCTCTTATCAAAGGCAAGAAGCCACTTGACGCAGGAAGGATAATCCCGGAACTGACCTTCGGTTTTTGGACAAGCCTATTTGACGTGCGCTACGAAAAAATATTATGGCCGTGGTTACTGAAGCCAGTTGTCCCCAATATGCCTCGCCACATCAGAATCAGAAAGAATCTTTCCAAACGACTCAACCGCGTTCGAACACTCAGAAATCGAATATTTCATCATGAACCAATCTGGCATTGGCGCGATCTCCAAAATCAACATACAGAGATTTTG
This sequence comes from Desulfuromonadaceae bacterium, assembly GCA_028687585.1. GTDB lineage: Bacteria > Desulfobacterota > Desulfuromonadia > Geobacterales > Pseudopelobacteraceae > JACRCG01. The sequence continues at coordinate 39,598 of JAQTZV010000011.1, forward strand.
GAGGCCATAACATGGGTAAATCCGGCAATGAAGGCTTTTGTGGAGCAGTTCGACCGATTTGAAGAGATTTACAAGAATGGTATCAAAGAATACCGGAAGATTGTCACTGCCCTGCCATAAGAGAGAATGTCCAACTTACGCCTCGACCAGACGGCGGGAAACAGCCCCCGCCGCAGGTCAGGCTTGCACCGTTCAGCAGGAAAGGATGCAATGCAGATTTTGATCAAAGTTATCATCAGCGTGGTCATAATTCTTTTTGCCACGGAAATCGGGAAGAAGTTCCCCTCCACCGCCGGGCTCATCGGAGTCATGCCTCTTGCCGGCGTCCTTGTCCTTGTCTGGATGTACATTGAAACCAAGGGCGATTCAAACGTTATGCAAGAATTCACCAAAGGCGCGCTCTGGGGGATTTTGCCCAGCATATTATTCTATCTCGTGGCTTTTGTCTGTTTCAGGAAGCAGTTACCGCTGCCCCTCGTTCTGGTGTCAAGTTTCGGCGCGTGGATCGGAGCGGCATTCGTTCACCAATGGCTGTTGAAATGAAGACCTTTCAGCCGTAGAAATGACAAGGAGATTCCATGCATCTGATTCAACTGCTGCTCCCTCTTTGTGACAACGATGGCCATCCCTTCCCGCAGTCACTATACCTCAAGGTCAGGGACGAGCTGGCCGAACAGTTCGGCGGGATAACCACCTATGTAAGGTCTCCCGCAGAAGGGGTATGGAAGGAGGGGAAGTGCTGCGCGGTAAGGGACGAGATCGTAATTTATGAGGTCATGGCAAAGGAATTGAACCGTGAATGGTGGAAAGAATTCAGGGAGAAACTGGAGGGCCTTTTCAGACAGGAATCACTGATTGTCAGGGCAAGCCGGATAGATATGCTTTAGCAAAGGCGCAACAGGGGCCGTGTTTCAACTATGCCGTTCCGAGGAGCCCAGAGGGTCACCCCTTTGACACGAGACAACAATAAAGAGCGAGGGGATATTCAGGTGACATAACGCAGATTAAATCTTCAAGAAAATCCACTTGACCATTATACGCTTAGGACGTACATTATACCCATGCACACATTTATTGAATTGCACCCGTTTGCAACGGTTCGCGACAAGTATCTGAATGATGACGAGTTCACCGTCTTTCAGCATTATCTTGCCGCTCATCCTGACCTCAAGGAGGTTTTTGAAAATGGCTAAACTATCCGAAAAAGAACTGGCTGAATGGGAAAATAAGCGCGATTTGAATGCCGAGCTGTTGCAGGCTTTGCACGATATGAAACGCGGCGAATGGGCCAGAAAAACAGAATTCACGCCGCAACAAGATGGATCAATTCGTCGAGTAATTTTGAGACGTGACGGAACTATTGAAAAAGATGAAATCATCCCAGCAGAAAAAGCTCAAGTTGCAGCAGCAAGAGCAGCGACTGGCTTATCCCAAGTACCATTTGCTAGACTTCTGGGCGTTTCAGTGCGCACTCTTCAAGAATGGGAGCAAGGGCGAAAAATGCCATCTGGAGCAGCTGCTACGTTATTGAAAGTGGCTACGCGGCATCCGGAAGTGTTACAGGAGCTGGCAGCGTAAACAAGAAGGTACATCAAGGGTCGCGTCTAGATTGAGAATATTTTCAATCTGGACACGACCCTTTTCTTTAACTGAATCAATATCCAACACTCGGCTCCATGGGCCTCCGCTTCGCTCCACAGGTGCGCCCCACACCGTGGAATTACCCGCAAATATACCCGTAAATACCCTTATGGTTTCTGGTGACGTCTTACCTCCGCGACTACCTGTATAAACGATGGCAGTATCTGCATGAACGTTGTCATTGTGCCACTGCCGGCTTCGTGCAATTATACCTGCAGATCATCTGTACTTGCAGAATGTGAAGCCAAACGGAGAGTACGCAATGAAATCCATCGCCATCGTCGTCTATGAAGGGGTTGAAATCCACGATACCGCAGGGGTGGTCGAGGTTTTTGAGCTGGTTAACCGGGGATTCCGGGAGCAAGGGAGCAAAGAACCTGCCTATGACATCAAACTGCTCGCATCGGAAGCAGGGCCGTTTGCCACCTCTTCCGGAGTGCGCATGATCGCCGATGCAGGCTGGCACGATGCTGACGGGGAGATCGATACGCTCGTCGTGATAGGAAGTCCGGATGAGTATCTGAATCGTGCGCTGACAGATAGAACGCTCATCGAATGGCTGAAAATAGCTGCCCGCACGGTACGGCGTCTGGTATCGGTCTGCACCGGGGTGTTCCTGCTGGCAGAAGCCGGGCTTCTGGACGGACGGCAGGTGACAACGCACTGGATGGATGTTGAGCGCCTGCGGAGGGAATATCCGAAGCTAACGGTTGAACCGGATGCCATCTATGTGCGGGATGGAGATATAGCCACTTCGGCGGGGATCAGTACCGGTATAGACCTGATGCTTGCACTCGTGGAGGAAGATTGCGGCCGGAAGATTGCCCTGGCGATCGCCCGCAGAATGGTGCTGTATCTGAAGCGCCCGGGGGGACAGACCCAGTTCAGCACCCAGCTGCGGGCACAAATGGCCGTCGAAGGACCGCTTGCCCGTCTGCTGGCCTGGCTGGAGGAACACGCCCATCGCAAGCTTTCAATCGAAGATATGGCGGAACGGGCCGCCATGAGCCCGCGCAATTTTGCACGGATATTCATGAAGGAAACCGGCATGACGCCGCTGAAATATCTCGATCAGATCCGACTGGAGCGGGCGATTCGCTTTCTGGAAGAGACCGTATGTCCAATGGAGATGGTCGCCTCCGGGAGCGGCTTTACATCGGCAGAGCAGTTGCGGCGCGTGTTTCGAAGGCGAATGGGGATCACCCCGATAGAGTACCGTGAACGGTTCTGACGGCATCCGGTTAAAACCTGGTGATATCGCCGGGAGAGAGGAGGAATCCGATGGAATACTGTATGAAAAAAGGGGAAGTGATGTCACTGACAGCTGCCGAGCGCTCCGTTATCCGGGTGCAGGCGGGGGAGGTCTGGCTGACCAGTGGAGATGATTCCCGTGACCACTTCCTGTATCGCGGCGACAGCTTTGCCAAAAACGGAGATGGGCTCGTGGTGCTGGAATCACTGGCTGATTGCGCGTTCACTATTCGATCTCTTGCTGCCGCACCGGGCCGGGTGACAATCCGGTTGACACTCGCGGGAGCGCCAAAAGCCGGCATTTGACTTCTGCAGCTCTCTGTGGCAATTTCCAATTCGAAAGGATGATCCCATGAAACTGATCGGCATTATCGGCGGCCTCGGCCCGGAATCAACGGTTGATTACTATAAAAGCATCATCGACTCTTTTCGGACGGAGGGGAGTCTCGCTGCCCCGGAAATGGTTATCTACAGTGTTGATCTGGAGGAGGTGCTGGCGCTCGTCTCGCGGCAGGAGTGGAACAGCCTGATTTATCTGCTGGTTGCAAAGATCAAGGCACTGCACCGGGCCGGCGCTGATTTCGCCGTTATTTCGGCAAATACTCCACACATTGTTTTTGACGAGGTTCAGGCAAAATCACCGCTGCCGCTGCTCAGCATTGTCACGGCGACGCTGGACAAAACAACGGAACTGGGGCTGAAGAACGTAGGGTTGTTGGGAACAAAGTTCACGATGCAGCGCAACTTTTTCTCGCCGCAATTTTCCGCCCGGGGGGTCTCGGTCGTTGTGCCTTCAGCAGCCGACCAGGAGTATATCCATGACAGGCTGATGACTGAAATAGAGCGTGGCATTATTAGCGACGAGACGAGAAAAGGGCTGCTGGCGGTTATCGAGCGTATGATTACCGCGGACAATATCGACGGAGTGATTCTCGGCTGCACGGAATTGCCGCTGATCCTTGATAAAAGCGATTTTGGCATCCCGTTTCTCAATACGACCGCCATTCATGTGGAGAGCATTGTCAACTACTGCAGGCAGGGTTGAACTGAAAGTGCCTGCAGTAGTGTCAACCCGCTCTACTCCAACCAGCTGACCGCCGCTTCTTTCCTCGTCGGCAGCCGGTGATACCCGTATTTCGGATAACCAACCATCAGCGCGCCGAAACAGGCGTTCCCTTCCGGCAAAGCAAGGAACTCCCGCAACTCGGGAACCTGGGCAGCCGCCATCATGAAAAACCCGGCCCAGCAGGTGCCAAGTCCGACCGTCGGCGCGGCCAGATCAAGAAATGTCAGTGCGATAGCGCTGTCCACCTGGGCCAGAGCGTACGATTTGGGAGCATGGGCAACAACAAGAGCCGGCGCGCCGCGCAGAACCGGATCCTTACCGGCCTCCCACGCAGCGACGGAACGCTCAAGCCGGTACGCCACTGCCAGTGGATGCCCTGCCGTGATCAGATTGCGAAGCATGTCGATGACCATGGCGCCCATGGCATGAAGCCGCTCCCGGGAATTGACCACCAGCCACTGCACCTGTTGGCTGTTGGTGCCGGTCGGAGCGTAGTGCGCCATGTCGATCAGCCGAGCCAGCTTCTCGCGTTCCACCGCTTTATCCTGATAGACGCGAATTGACCGGCGCGAGCGGAAAAACTGCGCCGCCTGCTCACTGCCGAGCGACAGCTCCACCTTCACGGGAGGGCATTCCGCCACCTTCATTTCATCGAGAGAGAGAGCGCCATGCGGGCAGACAGCGACACAATGGCCGCAGGTGATGCAGAGATCCTCAACCCCCGCTGCCAGCTGCGGCACCGAACCATCCTTCATTTCGATAATGCTCATCGGGCAGACAGCGGTGCAGATGCCGTCATGCCTGCATTTTTCCTGATCCACGTTGATGTGTCGCATGTAATCCTCCTGACGAAATAGTAATAGTGACTTGCAAAAGGCACGTTGCTGCGGGTAAAACATGATACAGGAGTTACATGCCGTTTTCAACGGTCCACCGCAGGAGGATTCTTTGAGATGAACTACGACGCATTGGAAAAACTGCTCTTCTCTCATAACGGCGCTGCCAGGGATTTTCCTTTTGGCCCTGAAGTTGCCGTATATAAAGTGGCCGGAAAAATGTTCGCGCTGGTTGCCGGGGAAGATGAGTTACGCATCTCGCTCAAGTGCGATCCTCTGGAAGCCGATTTTCTCCGCAGCATGTATGACGCGGTAAAGCCGGGATATCACCTGAACAAAAGTCACTGGAACACGATTACGCTCGACGGGTCCGTCCCGGAAGGGCTGCTTCGCAAGATGATTGATTCTTCGTACGCATTGGTTGTAAAAGGGTTGTTGAAGGCCGAGCGGGAACAACTAACATGAGGTGAAATATGTTTATAAAGCATGGCAACGACGGCTACAAGCAGGTATTGGACGGCATCGAACAAAAAACAGTGGCATATGGTGACAGGACATTGATGGCAGAGTTCCGGCTGCAAAAAGGGGCCGCCCTCCCCCTTCACTCCCACCCGCATGAGCAGATCGGCTATCTGGTGTCCGGAAATATCCGGTTGACGGTCGGCGTGGCTGTCCATGAAGTGCTGCCGGGTGATAGCTGGTGTATTCCGGGAGATCTGCTCCATTGCGCCGAGTGCCTTGAAGACGCGGTGGCGGTGGAAGTTTTCTCACCGGTGCGGGAGGATTATCTGCCATCCTCCCCTCTCTAATCTGCGGCAGGATATAGCGTCAGTTTCCCCGAAACTCTTTACGATCATACCAACGTAAAAAGGAGCATGTCATGCCACACAACAGACGCAGAGCGTTAATCGTTATCGATGTCCAGAACGACTATATCGGCGGCAACCTGCCGATAGAATATCCGCCGGTCGAACAGTCGCTGGCCAACATCGGTCGCGCCATGGATGCCGCGAAAAAAACATCCATCCCGGTGGTGGTTGTGCAGAACATCCTGCCGGAGAACATGCCGATCATGGCAAAAGGGACTTTTGGCGCGGAGCTGCACCACAGCATTATTGAGCGGGGGTGGGATCATCATATAGTGAAAGATCTGCCCAGCGTCTTTACCAACACCGGGCTCGAGGAGTGGCTACGCAGCCATGACATCACCACCATCACCGTGGTCGGCTATATGACCCACAACTGCGATTTTTCCACCGTGGTGCATGGCCTGCATTCAGGTTTCACCGTCGAACTGCTCTCCGATGCAACCGGTTCGGTGCCGTATGCCAACCGGGCCGGCAGCGCCACCGCCGAGGAGATCCACCGGGTGATGACGGTGGTCATGCAGTCCCGTTTTGCCTCGGTTATGACGACCAATGAGTGGATAAGTGCCATTACCAGCGGGGCAGTGCCGGAGCGGGATAATATCTACAACTCCAACCAGCGGGCACGAAAACATAGCGCGGCTGGAGGGCATTCATAACAAGGTACCACACGGAATTTTCTATCTCGGGCGCTCCATTTTGAAGGTTGAGATCATCATTCATGCTGCGCCGAAACTCGTACGGCGATTGCCCGGTAAAACGTGTATAACTTTTGGCAAATACGCTCAAGCTGTTAAAACCGACTGCGTGGGCTACGTCTGTCACGGTGGTCTGAGGCAGCACCAGCAACTCCATCGCACGAAGCATCCGGGCCTAACGGCATTTGACTTCTACAGCTCTCTGTGGCAATTTCTGATTCCAATTCCAACGCAAAGCACAATTATGGTCGGCTCGCTTACAGCTCCCCTTATCGTACTGACCGGTACGCCTCGGAGCTGCAATCATGCCGGAGTTGAAAACCGCCTGAAAAAAGGAGAATACGATATGACATCCGTATTAAGCAATAGTGCCCATCGAGTACAAACGTTTCTTGCAGAGAAAGGTTTCTCATTTGAGGTCAAGGAGTTGCCCGGTTCAACACGAACTGCGGCGGAAGCCGCCGACAGCATCGGGTGTGAAGTCGCTCAAATAGCAAAATCCCTTGTATTTAGAGAGAAGGAGACCAACCTCCCCATTCTTGTCATTGCTTCCGGTTCAAATCGAGTCGATGTGGCGAAAATTGAACATGAAACGGGCTTGAAACTGGGCAAAGCGGACGGGAATTACGTAAAGGAAAGAGTTGGATATGCAATCGGAGGAATACCACCGGTTGGCCATAATGAACCGCTCGAAACCATCCTGGACGAAGATCTGAGGAGGTACGCCGTGATTTGGGCTGCTGCCGGCACTCCTTTTGCTGTTTTTCAACTTAAACCTGCAGACCTTGAACCGCTGACAAACGGAAAATGGCTTCAGCTGGCGGAGTAAGGAGGATTATTTGAGATGAACTGCGACACTTTGGAAAGCATGAGCAGACCGGACACCTGAAGTCCGGAAACATCCGGTTGACGGTCGGAGTTGATGCCTATGAAGTGCTGCCGGGTGATAGCTGGTGTACTCCGGGAGATCTGCTCCATTGCGCCGAGTGCCTTGAAGACGCGGTGGCAGTGGTAAGGATTCTCGCCGGTGCGGAAGGATTACCTGCCGACCGTTTCAGCGCAGGAGGCTGGCAACAGCTCCTTAGTCCCGTTTATGGCGGGCACTGGGCACACATTGATTTAAACAGGTTCGTGCTGAGATACCGGTCTCCCCGATCAGGAATGATAACCACAATCACTCCCGATTCCAGTTCGGCAGCCAGTCGGAATGCCCCCGCTGCTGCTGCTCCTCCGGACATGCCGCAGAAAATCCCCTGATTGGCTGTCAATTGACGTGCGGTTTCAAAAGCTTCGTCATCTTCCACCACCAGTTTGCGATGATACGCATCGGCATCATAGATGGGGGGTACTATTGCCTCTTTCATGTTTTTCAAACCTTGAATCTTGTGCCCCAGTACCGGTTCGACCGCAACAATCTGCACGTCCGGCTTGACTTCCCGAAAATAGCGGGCGGCCCCCATCAGCGTCCCGCTCGTCCCCATACCGGCGACAAAATGAGTAATGGCACCAGCGGTCTGCCGCATGATTTCCGGGGCAGTGGTTTCGTAATGTGCCAGCACATTGTTCGGATTGGCATACTGATTCGGCATATAGTATGTTCCCGGCTCCTCGCCGTGGATTTTATGAGCCAGCCGGATTGCCCCGTCAGTGGCTTCACAGCCGGGTGACAGCACGATTTCGGCGCCGTACGCCTCCAGCACGCTGCGCCGCTCCACACTGACACAGGCAGGCATGACCAGTTTGATGCGATACCCTCTGGCAGCAGCAATCATGGCCAGGGCAATGCCGGTATTGCCGGAAGTCGGCTCCAGAATGATTTTATCCGGAGTCAGTTCGCCGCTTGCCTCAGCCGCCAGGATCATCTGACGCGCCGGACGATCCTTGACCGACCCTCCCGGATTGTTTCCCTCCAGCTTTGCCATGATACGCGCACCGGTACGGACACCCGGAGCTTTTATTTCCACAACCGGTGTCGAACCGATTGAATCGATAAGGCTTTGACCCTTCATAAGCACCTCGTCCTTACTTGCCATACCTTATCATTATCACTTGCAGTTAGCTGCCAACTTGTCAAGAATTTCCATCAACAGCTCTGAGTTGGACACCATCTCGGCGCTCAGCTCATTCGCTTTCTGTTTATTACCGCCGTTGAATGCGGCAATCGCCTGTTTTCCCAGATCATGGACTTTGGCATGCGGGGCATCAATCTCCCGGAAATGGCTGACATGTCCACAGTTTTCATGCCCTTTACTCTGATACCATTTACCGAAGGCGCAGGTCAGGTGTGTTGGGAGCTTGTCTGCATCGATCGTCGCTGATCCATCCAGATGGGACTTGATCTTGCCGACAAAGATCATATGGGCGCTCTTGGCCTTTGCTATGGCCAACGGTACATCCTCATTCATCTTGAACTTGGCAAAACAGTTCATCATCTCCTCAACATGGCTATTCATCCTGCTGGTTGAAGTTGCCGATACTTGAGCTTCCCGAACAGTTGACTGGAGGATGGCAGTGATTTGCTGCATGTTGCCGGAAATCTCTGCGGTGGTGGCGGTCTGCTCTTCAGCTGCGGTGGCGATCTGGCTGACCTGCATGGCCACATCATTTACCTGTTCAAGGATATCCCGCAGCGCTTCACCCGACTTGGCCGCCTCCACGGTACCGTTCTCCACCTGCAGAACCCCCTGCTCCATGGCAGCAACGGCACCTTTGGTTTCAACCTGGATGGCTTTGATCATGACACTGATCTCGCGGGTGGCGCGGGTTGTCCGCTCGGCAAGAGCCCTGACTTCGTCAGCGACAACGGCAAAACCACGCCCCTGTTCACCGGCACGGGCAGCCTCAATGGCGGCGTTCAGGGCCAGCAGGTTTGTCTGATCAGCGATATCCTCAATGGTACTGATGATTTCGCCGATCTGGTCGCTTCGCTCGCCCAGTTTTTCTACCGTTTGAGCCGATTGCTGTACATTTTCGGCGATCCTGCTCATGATGGCAACGGTTGCATCTACCACCGCAGCACCATTGCGGGCTGAATCGGAAGCCCGTTGTGCCCCTTCGGAAGCCATCTGGCAGTTCTGAGCAATGTCACCGGAGGTTGCCGACATCTCTTCTCCGGCAGTCGCCACGCCGGTAGCCTGTAACGCCCCATCCTCTACTCCGGCAGCGATTCGTTCAGCGCCGGAGTGAAGGCCATTGGCAAAGACCGCCGAATTGGCAGATATCCCGGACACTTCGCTGATGAGGGAGCAGAGTTTGCTGCTCATTTCCCCCAATGCATCTGCCAGTTGGCCGACTTCATCCGTCGAGTTTACGGTGACTGCAACGGAAAGGTCACCTTCTGCAAGAGTACGGGCCGTTTTGACGAGTTCGCCGAGCGGAAGGGAGATGCTCCGCGTGATTAGTACGGCGAAGAGAATAGCTAACAGTATGGACAGACAGGAAAATATCTCTATGGTACGCTGCGCTGCTTCAAAGGCCGCTACCATTGTACTCTTCTGGCTTTTGACTGCCGCTTCACAGCTCACCTGAACAGAGCGAGCGGCCGACACCATTTTTTTGTCTAGTTCAGTCTGTTCCGGCGTCGCTGCGCCACCGGCCAGGACAAGCTCTGCCAGTCGGCGAAATGAGTTTTCATAGTTGGTCGTACCGGCAATAACATCATCCATCATTTTTTTATTATCTGCGTGAGTGAAACGTTCTTTGAGCGCTTCGGCCTGTCGTTTCATCTCTGCGGTAGCTTTCAGGGTTTTGTCACGGTAATCGGCCTCCTTGCGGATTATCAGGTTTTTTTCGTGGCGACGAGCCTCCAGAAGATTTATGACCATCAACTGCACTTCGTCTACTTTGCTGCCGCGATCCATAACGGTATGAAGGCTTGAATAGCCCGAGACACCGACAAGGCCGAGCAGGATGAGCATCAAAATGAAACCCAGGCTGATTCTGGTTCTGATTTTCCAGTTTTTCCACATACAGATCTCCCGTGATGTACCAACGTAAAGCTTGATTGGAACTGCTTTTATATCGATACAGGCAATTCTACATTTTTTTATGCGGGAAAAATACAAACAATACAACCAGTTGTCAAGTTTAATTAAAATTTCGGCAGTTATGGGGAGGAAGGAAAAACATATGGATTGAAGAAATAAAAAGATCTTTAGCTGTTTCTTTCCTTTTTGAAAATGATATACAGTTTGTTCAAGTCAACAAATCATGTTCACGATAACAGGAAACCGACATATGGAACACAACGGGTTTGAGTCAACGGAGATGAAAATTCTTTTGCAATGACTTCCCGTCTTTCGCTGAGACAAACAATTGCTTATCGATAAATAGTTATATTTTTGGAGGAGCCATGTCTGAAAAGGAGATACTTAACTACCAGATTGCATTGCAAAAAGTTTTTAATTCCCGACTATTGAAAAGCGGTTTTTCTGACATAGAAAGTTTTCACAATGACAGCGGACTGAGTAAGCATCTGAATGCCATAGCCGCGAACCGGTGCTTTAATGACAAGATTAAACCGGTACATCCGCTTTCTATGGCGTTAGTAATGAAATTTCTTGATTTTTCTCATTCTGATATTCTGAAAGCAATAGATAAGCTGGGTGGCACCAAATATCTCATTCTATTTGAAGATCCGGACACCAGGCAGCTTGAAAACTGGGAAGAAGGGTTATTAAGTGCCATTAGAAAAATAAAGGACCAGCCGCATGTTTTTGAGGATGTCGTTGATTTTTTAACAAACATTACGAATATGCATAATGTTAATGCTGCGAGTGATATAGCCAGAATTCGGGTTCATAAAAAAATTATACTCCCAAAAGGCGGCGATAAGAAACTGAGTTCCCGGTTAACACCTCATTAAATGACAAACCGACCATGGTGAAGGAGAATCTCCATGAAAGCAGCTGCTCCAAAAATCCGCTGCGCCTGGGCAGGCAATGACCCGCTCTATCAGGCCTATCACGACACCGAATGGGGCGTGCCTGTTCACGATGACCGCCTGCTGTTCGAATTTCTGACCCTGGAGGGTGCCCAGGCCGGGCTCTCCTGGATTACTATCCTGCGCAAGCGTGCAGCCTATCGTGCCGCCTTTGCCGACTTTGACCCGGAAGTTGTCTCCCGTTTTGATGCGGCAAAAGTGGCGGAACTTCTCGGCAACCCCGGCATCGTCCGCAACCGTCTCAAGGTTGCATCGACGATCACCAACGCGCAGGCTTTTCTGAAAGTACAGGAGGAATTCGGCTCCTTCGATGCCTACCAGTGGAGTTTTGTCGATGGATTACCGATTCAGAATGCGTGGCAGAACATCAAAGAAGTTCCCGCCAGCACGCCGTTATCGGATGCGTTCAGCCGCGACCTGAAGAAGCGCGGCTTCCGCTTCGTCGGCACGACCATCTGCTATGCCCACATGCAGGCGATCGGCATGGTCAATGACCACACGGCGGATTGTTTCCGCTGGCGTGAGTTGAGAAAAAAATAAGCGTCGGCCGTGATGATTAATCGCACTCATACCATAACTCCGTTTATGCTGATCTGCCTGATCGGCTTTGCTGCTTTTTTCAGCTCGTACCTGCGTATCCCGGTCATGCCGCTGTTTGCCGCCACATTAGGGGCCGGCCCGGCCCAGGTGGGGACCATCAACGGTGCCTTCATGCTGACGACAGCACTGTTATCCATTCCTGCCGGTCTGCTGGCTGACCGTATCGGACGCAAGATTCCAATAATTTTCGGGATCACCGCAACTGCCGTCTCCTCGCTCCTGGTGACCCTGTGCCATCAACCGGGAGAGATGGCTGCCGCCTATATTCTCTTCGGCATCGGTCTGGCAGCCTTTGCGCCCGGCATGATGTCACTGGTGGCGGATGTCATGCCGCCACAACAGCTCGGCAAGGCGTACGGCTGGTACACCACCTCGATCTACATCGCCATGACCCTGGGACCGGCGACCGGCGGTTATCTTGCCAAGACCGTGGGACTCAGGCAGGTATTTGTCGTCTCCGGGACCTTGCTGGCACTTGTTACCATTCTGGCCTTTCTGGTGCTCCCGCAGGGGGTTCCCCGGCACAAAACTGATCCACATATCATCATCTCTGCCGGCTTCGAACTTCTGCACAACCGTCGTCTGCTTGCCTGCCTGCTCGCGACAGTCGGCAGCTGTGTCGGCTTCGGTGTGTTCCTCACCTTTCTCCCCCTGTACGCGGCGCAGCAGGGGTACGATCCTGCCCAGGTCGGCCTGATATTTGCCGCCCAGGCCATAACCAATGTCGTCGGCAGAGTACCGATCGGGAACCTTGCCGACCGCGTTGATCGTCGCCGCCTCGTTGCTGTCGGGCTGATCTGCCTGTCACTGGCGCTGGCCGCTCTGGGGCAGGTAGTTCAGCTTACACAGTTGTTGGAGTGCGCCGTTGTCATGGGTGTCGGGATGGCGCTGACCTTCACCGCCATTGGCGCCCTGATCGCAGAACTGGTTCCGGCTGTGCAGCGGGGGCTAGCCATGGGAATGTATAACAGCTGCATCTATCTGGGGATGATGTCCGGCTCCACCATCATGGGCCTGGCCCTTAAACGGATCAGCTACCCGGCAGGTTTTGCCGCCGCCGGCTGTGCGGCCCTGATTACACTGCTGCTGTTTTATTACATGATGCGGCAAAAACAGGTGCACCATACCGGTCAGGCCTGATACAATCTAACGACAGCGAGTTTGAGGCAAAGAATTTATGCTCCTGGAGTTTTTCTAAACTCTACAAAAATTCACCCCCATCCTTTCTATCTATTTTTTGACAGAGGGGTGTACTGACAAGAGGCTGTTTTTATGAAATTCAAACCGGACAAACGGACCACCAAAGTCGAGTTGATCCGAGAACTTGAAGCGCTGCAGGCTATAGAAGAAGAATACCGGCTGCTGCTCGATGAGTCGAGTGACCCGATTTTTGCCTTTTACCACGATGGTCGATACCGTTATGTAAATCACGCCTTTGCAGATGGTGTGGGTCGCAAACGCATCGACATCATCGGCAAGAAAATCTGGGACATCTTCTCTAAAGATGAAGCAGACAGGCGCTTTGCGGTGGTCAGGTGGGTGTTCGAAAACGGACAGACCAAGGTCATAGAAGTGTGCGTCCCCCGGCCTGACGGTGATCGCTATTACGTGACGACAGTTAAGCCGATTTTCAATACCGGCAGCGAGGTGCATTCTGTTATCTGTATTTCCAAGGACATTACCGAACGTAAGATAATGGAGGAAAAACTTGCGCATATGGCTCAGCACGACTGCCTGACCAATTTACCCAATCGTGCACTGTTTTCCGATCGATTGCAGCACGCCATCAGTGAGGCCAGCCGAAACCGGACTCGACTGGCGCTACTTTTTATTGATCTCGACAATTTCAAGACCGTGAACGACACCTGTGGCCATTCGGTGGGAGATTTTCTGTTACAGCGGGTGGCGCAGCATCTGCGGACGTGCGTTCGCAAATCGGATACGGTAGGTCGTATCGCTGGCGACGAATTCGTTGTTGTGTTACCTGGTATCGTGGACGATCACTACGCGCTGGCGGTGGCCGAAAAAATTCATCAATCATTGAATCAGCCGTTTGATCTGGATGGTTGCCATTTTCAGGCGATTTCTTCCAGCATCGGGATTGCCATTTACCCGGATCATGGCACCAATGAAATCGAACTCCTCCGCAATGCTGATTATGCGATGTACCAGGCCAAGGATAGTGGCCGTAACAGAGTAACGATATTTCAAATCAAGCAGGCATAAAAACATTCGATGCAGACTCTAAACACTGTTTACCGCCGTAACCGTATCACAAACAGATAGGTAATCAGCAGGAATGGCAGTATTGAAAATGCAGCCGGCAAGTTACCTGCATAAAGTTGCCAGGTTGAAAAGAAAACAAGACCAAGGGTAAACAGAAGAAGAAGAATTAAACCGGATTTTTTCATAGTATTCCCTTTCAAGGACGACGTATCCAATTGACTTTCCGCAGCCTTGTACCCTCCCGGCAACGGGAAAATTTCTTCAAGACGCCCCCGGGCATCCGTCATAGTGACCGGCCTCAAAACAGAGCTTCCGGGTGGCCGTTCCCCATGGCTTGCGCTGCGCAATCAGTTCCAGCAGCAACAGACCGTCGTTGACCAGGCGCCCCCCCAGCACATGTACCCCGCGGTCGAAGAGCGGGTCCGGAAAATAGCCGGCCGTCGGCCCCAGCACCGAGATATGTTCGGCAGCACTGCAGTGCGACAGCACCTCCTCAAGGGTATTGTTCTGCACGGTCGTACCGGTGCACAACACCTTGTTACAGCCGTTCAGCGCCTTCACATCCAGGGTCACGGAAAGCGTCGGGTACCGCTCGATGAGTTGAGGATTTTTCTCCACGATGACCAGCTCTGCACCACTTTCCCGAAAATATTTGAGAAGGGGCGGAAAGAAGCCGACCATGCCGACCCGGTCTCCAGCCCCGATCTGCATCAGACCAAGGGAATCAGTGGCGCTGCCGGGGGCGTTGCCGGTAAGCCGCATCACCTGCTGGCAAATGGCGTTAATCGCGGCAAGCCCCAGCATGTTCCGGACAGGATCGCTCCCGCCGAATGCCTCCACATACCGCTCGGCGGGGCAACCGACAAACGCCTCCGGCATCAACTCCCGGTACTCCGCAGCGCAACTGTCCGGGATAAGCACGTAACTAATCCCGCCGGCGCCCCCCTCCAGAGCTATGGCCATAAACTCACAATCCTTGGGTTGCCCCCCCGAAAAAAAAGGGGGGAAGACGACCCCGGCCACCTTCGGGATGGCAAAGCGGTCAGCAAGCCCCAGCGCCATATCGCGCATTTCGGTCATGATACTCATCGGTTACTCCTCTCTGGCCCTGCCCCCGGACACCTGCCATGCGGGCAATCGTATCGCAAGAAACGATGGACTATCTTCCTTCACTTGCCGCCCTTCAGCACATTCAGCCGCTCCTGGGCAATCTTTGCGTTTGGCGATCCCGCATACTTGGTGACTACCTCTTCGTACAGCTTTACCGCATGTTCCCTGTTGTTCTGCTTCTCTTCAAACTGTGCTGTTTCAAGCTGCTGCTTTCCCCCATCTCCGGAACAGGCGGTCAAGGCCGTGCAGCAAACAGCCAGCAGAATAAGGACGTAATTTTTCATGGTTTCTCCTTTTTTGAAGAATGATGCTTTGATATATCACAGGTGCCGCTGCCGCAGACATGTCGTTTTGGCAGCCAGGGACGAATGCGGGCGAATCCTTTGTACATAAGACGTGCAACAGGATTTATCAACGGCATATGTATGACTGCTCCCATGATGCCATACAGCGTTGAAGCCGGAAATGCCTGCCAGATGGCCCAAAAGGATTCCACGCCTCGATATATTGCGCCGCTTCGGTCAATGACATGCAGTTCGTACATGAAAGCATCGAGACTAATATGGTACGGCTCCGGATCAAAGTCCGGTGCATGTATATCGACAGCGACAAGTTTCCCGCCATTATCCTGCCGCAGATACTGCTCAATCTCTGCGGCACAGACAGAGCATGAGCCGTCATAAAATATCCGGATAGGGAAATCAGGTTGTATTGACATGGTGAACCTCGTCAGGGAGTTCAGGCCATTCTTGTGTATAGGTATCCCAGGAAAACCCGCAGCAGAGCTTCAAGCGGGTTATGTTATCGGTACTGTGTAGGAAATAGTTGACATGAGTTAAGTATGATGTCTTTGTTATTATAGGTCGTGTTCGCCAGGGAGATCTTTTCGGTGGCTGCGGTAGCCTATAAAGCCATGCGCCCGGCAAAGCTTACGCACCGCCAGTTCCCCCGGTATGCGCCCAAACCGTGGTGCATCTGTTTTTACAACAACTTTGGTTGCATCCGCATCATAGGCATTAACATTCAGTTCCCGCAATGCGGAGCCAGGCTGACGATAGATTCCATCAGTGACACACGCAATCACGCGTTCATCAGTTTTCAGGGTAGTTGAAACTAAATTTTCACTGCCCATATGATTTCTTAAAAAGGCAGTAAGTGCACTTGCATCATGAATTTCTATAGGTTGCGAAGAATTAGTGTTCATATTATTTACCTGCCAGTGATTGTTTGACTGCATCTGCGACACTCTTTGCCAAAGGTGGTGGTACTGCATTTGATACTTGCTGTACTTGTTCGGAAAGATTGCCTTCAAGCACAAAGCTTTCTGGGAACCCTTGCAGAATCATCGCTTCAAAAATACTCAATCTCCGGTTCTCGCGTGGATGCACATGAATTTCCCGGTGACCAAATGCTATTGTTCGACTTGGCTCATCCCAGATCAACCTTCTGAAACTTCGCCCATTTTTATTTACAAGATCAGGATTGTTGAATTTTGCTGACTTTGGTTGCATTGTCCAATGATTAGGGTGAATAGGAATAGTTAATTGGTCTAACTTACGATGAAAAAACACTGGTTCATCCAAATGTTCAATTGCCTCGCGAACAGTGCGAGGCCCTTTACGATTTATCGGATTCACAGCAGAATATCCATTCCCATTGCGCATGGCCGACAAGATAATTCGACGTCTGTTTTGCGGCACACCGAAATCGAGCGCACACAGCACTTTTTCTGTTACGGTAAAATCAAGTGCTGACAACCCGTC
Organism: Desulfuromonadaceae bacterium; assembly: GCA_028687585.1. Lineage (GTDB taxonomy): Bacteria > Desulfobacterota > Desulfuromonadia > Geobacterales > Pseudopelobacteraceae > JACRCG01. The sequence goes on from JAQTZV010000011.1 coordinate 56,597, forward strand.
GAGTAGCGCCTGATATGTTGCGGTGTGTTTTTTGTCCTTCATGCCAAGCACATTTTCGAAAACTACAAAGTCTACTACAAAGTGCTGCTTTAGAGTCTCGACGACTTCAAGATACAGAGCAGGAAGCTTGTTTCTTGGATCGTCTGCACGCGACCCTGTATTTGCCGGGAAAAGCCCTGACAAGGCGGTCCGCCAATCACACCAATACGCCCACCCTTTGGAACGCATTCCATCACTTTTCCAAGAACACCTGCTGCCCCAAGTACAGTTAAATCTGCTACAAGGCCATTTGCTTTTTTGAAATTACGTTGATGCGTTTTGATCGCCGCAGCAGTGACATCAATTGCCAAGGCAATATTGAAGCCATTCTTATGGAACCCCCAATCGAGTCCACCTGCTCCCGAGAAGAGACTAATTATTTGAGGTAAACCATCTGTAAGGATCATTTCTTAAATTTCCTATGACTCGGGTAACCAACTCCACAACAAAAAAGATCGTTAAACTTACTCCGGCAGCGCCTCACTGTCAACGGATCAGACCAAACCACACTCCCTCACTCCCCATCCGTCCCGACAAACACTTCGCATCGATATATTTTAGAATTTTGGGATACCATTTTTAACCAGCAAAATCCTCATTCACATCTGGCTCCGAATCCCATAATTCGCGATAAGCGTTGATGTAGCCTGCCGTGGTGGTGGGGTCGATATCGAAGTAATAGCGGCAGAGACGGCGATAGAGCAGAAGAGCTTGTTCGTATCCGCAGAAATCAAGCAGACCGTCGAGCGTCTGTTCGATCTGCCGGACATCGCGGCTGCGGGTGGCGATGATGGTTTCCACCACCGGCGTATATTGGGCCACGGCAATTGCTTGCACCCCTTGCATCTGTTCCGCAATGGCACTCACAGACTGGAGGAGCGTGTCGTAGTCGTTCATGTCATTTCGCATGATGCAGTGCTTCATCAACTTTTTCGGCCAGAAGAACTTTCAAGAGCGATTGGTAGGGAACATCCTTTTTATTGGCCAGCATTTTAAGCCGATCAATCAACGAAACCGGCAGACGAAGCGAAATTGCCCTGGTTGATGGTTTCAGGTTGGGAAATATCACTTCCTCGGCTTGAGAAAAGTCCAGATAGTCTGTCGCATCGTGTATTGCCCAGAAATCCCGCTCATCATCCTCGGTATTAAATTTTGGCACTTTTTTTAAGGCGGTCACGATATACCTCCAATTCTTTGTCTGTCATATCCCGTGCTGAAATGACCCTGATATAATTATTCCTGACCAAAAACACAACGAACAGCGGCCTCTCAGCATCTGTTCTCCCAAAAGCCGCATTGCGGACTTCCTCTCGGGAATGAGAACTGTCTGGCCGAATCAGCAGCGGTGTGTTGAAAAACACCTCCTCACACTCCGCATTGCTAACACCATGTTTGACCCAGTTTTTATCGATGTTTCCGGCATCCCATTCAAAACCAGCGATGTCATCCAACTTACCCACAATGACTCCTTGTATACAACCAATATATACATCAAGTTATTATGTTGTCAATTACCATTAAGCAATCCATCGGTGCCGGGCTGATTCATTTACCAGAGCACCTTCAATCCAAGTTTTCGATAATCAGCAAAGGCTCTGTCCTGAGAGATGAGTGTCAACTTGTGAGAGATGGCCTGCCAAATGATCAGACGATCAAACGGAACTTTATGTTCCATACGAGGCAAGTGATGGAAGGTGGCGGTATCTTCTGCGGCAATCGGCAGGATATACCCTGTTTTCGTGTCACGTTGTCAAGAATTTACGTATCACTCCGCTTCGAGAAACGCCTTGATGATGGGATTAACCACGTCGGGGCGGGTGAGCGGCGCCATATGGCCGACTCCGGCAAGCCGGCTGAAGGTCCAGTGGGGACAGGCATCCTCCAGCACCTCCACGATCTCCCGTACGGAGCGCCGGGGTTCAGCGTCACACATGATCATGATCCGTGCCGGGAGCGACTTGCAGAGATCAACAGTAAATATTTCGCCGATACCGGCATCGAATTCGTGTACTGCAGGGCGGAGCGCCGCAGCAAACGCCGCCCGCCGCTTCTCCGGCATTCCGGCCCAGGCGCCATCCCCCAGCCAGTAATCGGCGAAAGGCGCCGCCCCTGCCGACCAGTCATCCCGGGCGGCACACTCCCGCACATGGTCGGCCAGGGACTTTGCTTCGTTAAAAGCGTCCAGGCGACCATCCTGCTGGAGCAGGCGAAAGAGGGTCGGCTCGAACAATACGAGCGTACTGAGACGGGATCCAAGCAGTGAAGCGGTTTTGAAAGCAACTGCGCCGCCGAAGGAGTGACCGACCAGATGAATCGGCCCCGCTATCTCCGCGCAGAGGGCCAGGATCAGTCCGGCCTGATCCGCCAGCGTCTGTCGCGCCGGCCCCGACCAGGGGGTCGTGTCGCCGTACCCGAAGAGGTTCGGAGCAATGACGCGGTAATTATCTTTCAAGACATCGACTAATGCCCGCCATTGGCGGTTGCCGCTGACCGAGCTGTGAACCAGAACCAGGGTGTCACCCGTTCCTTCATCGATGTAATCAAGCTGTTGTCCATTATGCGTAATTACCGGCATGGTTCATTCTCTCCCGGTTCCTCAACTGTTCTGGAACATTCCAGAACGGAATTGTCTTCAGATTGCACGAAATCCTTCCCCCAGTCGTACATCAGGTCGAGCACGGGATTGATCGAACGACCCCGTTCGGTATACGAATATTCCACACGGGAAGGAACCTCGGCGTAAACCTCGCGCCGGATCATGCCGTCCGCCTCCAGTTCCCGCAGCTGTTGGGTCAGCATCTTGCGAGTCGTGTCCGGGAAGCGGCGTTCCAGTTCAGAGAAGCGCATGGTCCGCTTCTTGAGGTGCCAGAGAATGGGTCGCCGCGCACGCCAATGAACGGGCGGCCGCCATGATCAGGTACGCTGCTTTTTTTGATATCGAGTCGGTCAGGCCGCTCATCGACTGGAGTCCGGGGAAGTAGGCCGAACTTCGAGTAGTGTTACAATCAGAAAATCCGGTTATAGGCACTCCGTATTTTACATTTTACGGATGGATCATGCTTGTCATGTCTTCCGGTTTCGGGACTGGCAGGTCTTGTGTTGTCCTGACACCTTGCTGTGGAGGCTGATTCTCCATAGTGGCCAACAGCTCAGCAGTTATCGACTTTAAAGCAGCAAGGTTGGCACGTGAGACCGGTCTTACCGGAGGAGAATTTATTTTCAAAGGGTTCACCGGCCTGCCATTTTTATACATGCGGAAGTCGAGATGGGGGCCGGTGGACGATCCGGTGCTGCCGACATAACCGATAAATTGCCCCTGCTTGACCTTCGTGCCTCTTCTAACATTTTTCCCGAAGCGACTCAAGTGGTTGTACATCGTAGTCCAGCCGTTGGAATGCAGAATTTTGACACAGTTGCCGTTGTAATGTTTATAGCTGGCGAAGGTAACAGTACCATTGCCGACGGTATGCACGGGTGTCCCGGTCGGAGCGGCGTAGTCAATGGCTGTATGTTCTGTGATGCGGTTTGTAATAGGGTGGCGTCTATGCATGCTGAAGCCGGAAGAAATTCGGCGGTATGAAAGAGGGGCTTTCAGGAATGCTTTGCGAAGGCTGCCCCCGTTTATATCATAGTAGCCCGGTGGCTCGTTGCCATCCTGAAAATAGAATGCACGGTGTGTCTTGTCCTGAACGGTGAAGTTAGCTGCCAGCAGACGACCATTACATGTAGGCTGACCGTCACGGAATCGCTTTTCAACCACTACTTCAAAGGAGTCACCTGCCTGGATGTCTTGAAAAAAATTAATGTCCCATGCAAAGATGTCTGCAAGCTGAAGAGCCAGTGATTCACTCTCGCCAGCATCTATTACCGCCTGAAACAGGCTGGATTTTATGGTTCCCCTTACAACAGCCTGTTTAACGGTATACTGAATAGGTTCCCTTGAGGCAGAAAATACTTTGTTTTCAAAACAGACGACCAGTTTTTCCTCACTGTCAATGTCATATGAGAATCGTTTTAAATTGCCGTCCTTCAGAGATATTTTATAGGGTTGGCCAATTGAAATGCTGGCAATGGGGTGTACATTCCGGCATTTCAGGGCCAACGCATGTATTTCGCTTGGGCTTAACAAGTCGCCCAGCAGCGATGAAATGGTGTCGCTAGGCTTAATGCAGCCCTTGATTGTTTTGATGCTCTCTTCGGCGGAATCCGTTCTTTTGTCCGGTGCGTCTGGTTGCCTGTTATTAGCCAGAGTTACGGCTAACAGGGTTACTCCCGCAAAAAAGATAGCGATAATGAGGATCGGCACCCATCTCTTGCGCTTGCAAAAATGTTTATTTGGTGGTTTTAGATCAGAAATCATATGCGTATCATAACCTCTAGTCACCCTTTCTGCATGAAGATAGTTTGCGTTGGATACGCAAATTCAATACCTTCTTCAGCAAAGCGCCTGAATATCTCGTGATTAATCGCTTCCTGAACATCCATATAGATGTTGTAGTCCGGATCGGATACGAAATACACAACTTCAAAGTTCAGCGATGAATCTCCATAGTCTTTAAAGTGAACTCTATCAAAGCGGGCTTTTTCCACTTTTATGATTATGTCGGAGACAATTTCTTTAATCCGCTTCAGTTTTTCCAGAGAGGTCTGGTAGACGACACCGAAGCTGAAAAGGACACGCCTTTCAGACATCCGCTTGTAATTACGGACCCGACTTTTCAGTAGGTCGTTATTTGAGAAAATCAGTTGCTCGCCGCCGAGACTGCGGATTCTTGTCGTCTTCAAACCGATATGTTCTATAGTCCCCATTAGTGAATCGACCACAATAAAATCGCCGACGACGAAAGGCTTGTCCAGAACAATTGACAAAGAAGCCAATAAATCGCCAAGGATATTCTGCACCGCCAGGGCCACGGCAATGCCGCCTATGCCCAGGCCGGCGACCAGACCGGTTATGTTGACACCAAGATTATCAAGCAGTAACAGCAGGATAATAACCCACAAACTCACGCGTGCCATAAAACCCAGAAGAGCGATTGTGGTCACACTGGCGCTGTCCTGATCCATGCGTTTTTGAATGTTATGATTAAACCAGAAGGAGGTGCCCGCGTTAGCCCAAAGGCCACCTTGCAGAATCAGCATCAGAATAAGTGCTTTCAGCAATAAGGCTTCATATGAAGGTTTGAGAGTGACTGCACTGCACGCAATGTAAGCGGAACCAGCAAGTATTGTAAAAGTCTTCGTGCTTTTAAGTATGTAAACGAGAAGGTCATCAATGTGAGTAACCGTTGTTGCTGCCAACCTTGATAACCTGCGTAAGGCAACTTTCTGAACACTTTTGACCACAATAAAGGTGGCTATAAAGATGCCTAATGCAACAAGCCAGGATTGTATGCTGTTTCCAAAATATATTTTCCCAAGCAGTTCCATTTATCCTCCCATGATTTGTCTGGCGTTAAGCAACACATGCCCTCTCCCCTGCTTATGCCGGACATTCATGCCCTTCATGGTGCCAGAGATATTGGTATTGAAGGCCAGTTTTATAACTTCAAAGTTTTTGAAACCGTAAGCGTATTTCGTTGCGTCGTCGCGGCGCTGCGTGAGACCTGTTTGGACAAGAATCAGGACGCTGCTCTCTGTTTTTAATTGCCTCTGCAAAAACAAAAAGGCCGCCTAACCGGTAAACTTCCCGTTCAGCGGCCTTTATTATCGTTCAGTTCATTCAATAATTTCATCACCATTCCCAAAACATAAAAAGTGCCTCACCTTACTCCGGCGTTTACCTTCCTGTCAACGAATGTCATCAAAAGCAGCCCGGGCAATAGCTCTTGTGTCCCTTAAAATCCCGGCACAAAAAAGCCCACCGGAATCATTCGGTGGGCTTCTCTTTTCAGTTACTATGCAATTACCTTTTCAGGTGTGTATCCGAGCCACTCTGTTGCGTGGCAACGGTGCACTATTTGGTTCTATGTACGGTCCATATCAGGTGGAGTCTCATTCTGCATTGGCGTAAGTCCTCCTTTTGTTGATCTGTACCTCTTTCCATCTGAGTCCAGTATACCCCCCAAAAATATAAAAAACAGTCTGTGAAAAATATTTTTTTAAGAGTATGATCCACAATTGGAATACAAGAGCGGCCACATCAGAAGATATCGTATGCATACCGGCTCCATTATTCATATAATCGTTACAACTCCGGGGTGTTGCACCATGAAAAAACGTTTTACTACTATCTTCACCATCACAGTCGCGGCTGTTCTTGTAAGCAGCATTGCCTATGCAGCCAAGAAGAAGCTGCGGACTAAATCACACCCACTGAAGACGGAAATATCCGAGGCGGATCTCGCCGCTGATCTATTACATGCAGACGGGGACCATAAGAAAATATCACCAAAAGTTGCGGATAAAACAATCCGTGATGATGAAGAGCTTAATGAGCTTGTTATAGCCATGAAGCCCAAATAACAGTAACTTTTTCTCTCGCACAACACCCCCCTTTGATTTGTGTAGTTCTTACACACTCTCTTCCGGTGTGTCCCAGTAACGGAACCCTGCTACACGCTCGTAATGCGCTGCCGAAATACATGCTGCTCGCTTGCGTGCAGAACATGATCCCACAAAATAATCACCGGAACGAGTCGAACAGATTCTTGAAGAAACTCTTTACTTTCCCGCTGAAACTTTTATCCACTTTCTTCTGCATGCCGTTGATATTGGGCATCTCCGCCAGTGCCTGACGGTACTCCCCCTCGCTCAGCACCCCTTTCTGCCGCAACAGGCGCAGCACCATATCGGAGCGTTTCAGCACCCGGTCCAGGTTCCGGTAGGGGTTATAGACCTTCTGCGGTCCGGGAAGCATGGCGGCGAGAAAGGAGCATTCGCGAGGGGTGAGGGAACTGGCGGGCCTGTCGAAATAGTAGCGGGAGGCGTGGCCGATCCCGTACACCATCGGTCCCAGTTCCACGATATTAAGGTAGAGTTCGAGGATCCGCCCCTTGGTCAATTCCTGCTCCATCCGCCAGGCGAGATAGATCTCCTTTATCTTGCGACTGATGCTCTTTTCCCGGGAGAGGAAAAGGTTCTTCGCACACTGCTGGGTTATGGTCGAGGCTCCGCGGGCAAAGCGTTTTTTTTCCAGGTCATACTTGATGGCTTCTTTGATGGCCTGTACGTCGATCCCCTCATGCCGGTAGAAGTTGGCGTCTTCCGCCACGACCGCCGCCCACTCCATCGTGGAGGGAATGCTTTTTGACGGGGTCCACCTGGGGTTCTGCGGTCCGACGATAAAGGGGTGCAGCTTCCCCTGCCAATCCTTTACCTGGATGGTCAGATTCATGCTGCGGTCGGCGAGCGCTGTCACCGATGGGAGGCGGTAGAGTGCAATGCCGATGTACCCTGCATAGAGTATGATGCCACCCAGGACAAGGGCGGAGAGCCATTTCATAATTTTCAATCGGGCCTCGCGGAAAAAGAAAAACATCGGCATGATAGCAGAAAAGAGGGGTTGATAGTAAAAAGGATGGATCCTAAATATTGGGTGTTTTATATGCAGTTCCATGGCAGAATGTGTGTCAGCGCAACAGTATTTGATGTTTTTTGGGCTGAAATACCAAAATCAGAATAAAATGCATAGCAGCTGCACAATCCTTCATTATCCGGAAAGAATATGACCCAGGACTCCCGTTTCATCTATCGCCCCATTGGCATCCTGCGATCCCCCTATGCCCGCCGCATTGATGCACCCCATCAAAGCACGGTGGTGGAAGGCACGGAAACCGGAGATTTCGCGCCAGCCACTTTGGAACTCGCTGATTGGCTGGACGAGAAAGTCATTCAAGATCTGAGCGGCTTCGATAGGCTTTGGCTAATCTTCGCCTTTCATCTGAGTGAAGGGTGGAAAAGCTGTGTCAAGCCGCCCCGGGGTGGACCAAAGCGGGGCGTTTTGGCCACCAGATCCCCGCATCGCCCCAATTCTATTGGCCTATCGGCTGTCGAATTGGTAACGATTGAAGACAGAACGCTACACCTTCGAGGTGTTGACCTCCTGGATGGCACACCTGTTCTTGACATCAAGCCCTACGTGCCCTACGCAGATGCCTTTCCGGACTCCAAAGCCGGTTGGATCGATGAATTGGATGCAAAACTGGGGCGTTATTTTGCGCCAGGACCTCGAAAGCCCAGGTAATTGTGGAGTGGGAGAGTACGTTAAATAAATCAAATTCAATCTGATTCCCTGAACGTATCAATAATCCAGCGGGAAATGCTCCTCTTCCCCCCCGGTGACAGCGGCAGGGCATCTTCAGGAAACCAGTCCGCCTCCACAACTTCCACGCCGTCGGGCCTGACTTCTCCTCCGGCATAATCAGCCAGAAAGCCGATCATCTGTTGGCTCGGAAAGGGCCAGCACTGGCTCCCGACGTAACGGATGTTTGCCACTTCAATCCCCGCCTCTTCACGTACTTCCCGCTGGACGCACTCTTCCAACGATTCCCCGAAATCGAGAAAGCCGGCCACCAGACTGAAACGGCCGACACTCCAGGCAGCGTTGCGGATCAGCAGCAGTTCAGTGCCGCGTCTGACCAGTACAATAATACAGGGGTGAATATGAGGAAAGTGCTCGTCTCCGCACGTCGGACACCGTTTGCCCCAACCGTCCGGAATTCGGGCCAGCTCACCTCCGCAGTGCGAGCAGAAGCGGCTGCGCTGTTCCCAATGCATAATCTGGGCAGCCCGCCCCGCTATTGTGGCCAGAGTGTTGTCAAGCCGTGTGTCCCCCCCCTGAAACGGCAGCGCTTCATATCCTGCGGGGAGCAACGAATCTACGGCAATCCGTATCGCACGCAACGGTTTCCCCTGCCAGAGGCCGATCTTCAGCGGCTCTGTTCTCGAAACAGTGACTATCGGCAGAGGCACTCCTGACGGCAGTGCCTGCTGAGATTCAGCCGATACCACCAGGGAGTTACCCTGCAGAACAGCCCAGTAGCCGGGAGTGTCATCCGGCTCCTGCTGAGGCGGAAACGGGGTAAACAGATCACGGATCATGGTTGAATTGAACGGTAACAAATCAGACATAATGTGCATCCTCTTTTTAGTGATATTCCGCCGCCGAACGGTCGAGCCGTTTGATTGCAGCGACAATCTTGTTGCAATCCAGTACGACCGCAGCAGGTATAAACAGATCGACTTCATTTCGAATGGTGCCGGTCAGGTGGTGTATAAGCCGCTGAAACAGAAGCAACTCCCGGGAAAACAACTCGGTAAACTCAAAGCGGAGATCCGGAAAGAGCCGCGGGTCGTCTTTTGTAAAGTTCAGCGTACACCACTCATCAAAGAGCTCTTCTCCGGAAACATCAATTAACGGAATACCGTTTAGACGGCAGGTCATCGGGCGGGAATCATAGACAAGACACTCTCCGTTTTTTGAGAGTAGCAGACACGGGGTATCATCTTCTTCCGGCATAAGGGCATCCCAATCACTCTCAGGAATTCCGTTCAGCAGCCATGGTTCGACAAAACCGGGGTTCACGCGAGACAGCTGTTCAAGGCGACGGGCTGCTGTCTGCAGCAATTCATTTATCAGTGGTTCCGGAAGCGCATCAAATCCACGCTTGAGATGGATTGCATCCAGCAGGGTAATATCAAAGAGCCCACGACAGCATGCTGAACAGCCATTGCGACACGCAATCAGATTCGGGTGCCGCACGAGACAGCCGGTAAACCAGATATCAACCTCCCCCAGCAAGGCGCTATATGTATCAAGTAAGTCGTTCATGGCACCGGTTCTTTAAGAGATTGGATTGTGTAAAACGGTTGTTGTGGGGGAGCAGGCCAAAGCGGCAACTGCGGGATTGAACCGACTGACAGCGACATCACGACGGCGGGATGATGGAGAGGCACATCCCGCCGGCAGAATAACGAAGAGGAAATACATGAGGATAGCATTACAGGGGCAAGGGGCTACATATACACCATAACGGTAATAGAAATCAGGCCATCGGCTGTTTTGAAAGGTATTGTCACTCCTTTACACTGCACATTGATACTTGAAACCTCATTCAGGCCGGGAGGCTCTGAAATGGCGCTCAGCCGCCCTGAGACCACCAGTGGCAAGCCAAGTGCAACACTGCCGTACTGTTCGTGATATTTTGTTTTAAAAGCCCCGGCTATATTGTTCGCCAATTCTCCCACAGCATCGCGAATGCACTCTTCGTCAGCTTCATCCACCATGAGCAACTCTTTGGCAACGTACTGGGCGCTTACTTTGTCAGTTGCAAATATGATGTAGCCAACCCGGTCACCGGCAATACCGACGATACCGGTCACGTCAGAATCAACCGGTTCAACCTTTTTTTCAATCTTGCCGGCCAACAGATCGATATTCATATAACTCTTGAATGTGTCTTGTGTCGCAGACATGATAGTAAACATGATCTCTTCAAATGAAATAGTCGCCAAACGGATACCCCCCTGAAAATTTTGTATGGTGATGCGGCACTCTGCTTTTATGTGCAATTAAACAGTTCAATACGGTGGCAGAACCGGCTACCCTATAAGCAAGCTATTGTTTATTTACATTAATTTATATTTTTCTATAGCACGATTGTTCATGTGAATACAATTATTTTGCCTGACCTCACGTATATTTCCGGAGCGGAAAATAAATGAAGGCAGAAGTAGGATTGCCATAGGTAAAGGAAGTTATGCTCCACGTTATTCCGGCTCCACTCCCAGGGCAACAAGAAAACGGGACACCATATTGTACGCAGCGATTACCCCCACCAGTTCGACCAGGCTCTGATCATCGGGCAGAGCATTTTTCGCCGCAGCAAAAGTGGCGTCGCTTACCTGCACAGCGCGCGTCATCTCAAGTACAAGCCTGATCACCGCACGCTCGGCGTTGTCAAAGAGGGATGCTTCGTTGGCAGCTGCTTCGAAATTGCGGAGCGCCTCGACCTGAGCTGCGGTTCCTCCAGACTTCATGAACTCGGGCACGTGGTGAAGGAATTCGTACTCCGCATTGTTTAACACAGCAACGCCACAAATCGCAAGCTCACGAAGCTTCGGCGCAAGAGTCAGGCCGTTTCGTACCTCCCGCAGGAATTCGTTCCACCCCTTCGCGAAAGGAGGACTGTGCAGCAGCATGCGGTCGAGGTTGAGAAGTGCTCCTCCACGACGGGCACGGATAGAAGAAACAAGCACCTGGGGGTTATCAATGTCGGCTGACTGGTACTGAATACGAGGCATACTGTTCCTTGATCAATTTTAGGCTGGCGGTTTTATTCATTGCCCCGTCAAAGTTGCATTGTGCCGGTTCTTGAAAATTGAATACAAAAAACTCTCTGTTTTGTACCAACCGGCACGTCAGTATATATCAGAGAGTTTCATTGTCCAAGGTATCGAAAACAATTCTTATCTGGCTTACCACGTTGAACCGGCTTATTTCAGCGTAAGCACAAATTCAACAAGACTTTCAACGTCTTCAGGTTTTATCTGACTGCTGAATGCCGGCATGCCGCCCGGACGCCCCTCTGAAATTGTTTTGGTAATGTCCAGGCGTGATTTACCGTATTTGTATTTGGAGAGTGTCAGGTCAGGGCCGACGCCACCTTTGGCACTTTCACCATGGCAACCGACACAGAGTGTACTGTATAGTTTCTTTCCGACAGCAACATACGTCTCAACCTTGTGCCCGCCTCCCACATATCCGGTTCCGGTAGCTTCAACAGCTTTATGAGCGATCTGTTTCTGACTGTCGCGGGCTTTTTTTGCTGCGTCGGCCTCGGACTGGGAACTCCAGCCGCTAAAGAGGTAATAGCCCATAAAGATCACACCCCAGACGGCTAGTACGGTAAAAAGAATTCGAAAGGCACCGGGAGAACTCTTTTCTTCGCGATATTTAATTCCATCGTACTCATGCTGTTCTGACATACATCCGCTCCTTGTGAAAGAATTAGTCGTCCTCTAGCATCCTGTGCTTCGGCTCCTCAAGTTCCTTCTTTCTCTTCCTGCTCAGAGTAACAACAGCTATGACAACAAGAATGGCCAGTAAAAAACCAGTCAACAGCAGAAAAACAAATCTGGCATCAAGCATCACTTGGTATCCAGCTTGATATACGTAATCAGCTTCCATACTTTCTGTTCATCAAGCAAAGTTCCAAAAGCCGGCATTCCGTTAGCCTCTACCCCTTGAGATATGATTTTGAACAGGTCGGACTCAGACCTGGCAGAACCTTTGAGAGCCGGTCCAAGAGTCCCTTCACGTTCGCCACCATGACATGAGGCGCAATGCTGCTTGTAGAGAGATTCCGCTTCTTCCTCAACCGCCTTTAAATCGGTAAACGGATTGCTTCGAGCGGTGGCAGCCGAAACCGGCACTTCAGACTTTTTGACCGGAATATCGGTTCCCAGTTTGCGCATGTAGGCAATTAAGGCATCCATTTCAGTTTTCCCGTTGAGATCATCCAGATCAGCCGGTGTGTACGGGAACTTGAGCAGTTTCATCTTGCGTTCGGAATACGTGGTATCGAGCGGTTTGTTCAGAAACGCATAGGCAGGCATGTTTGAAGCCGGCACAACCGACCGTGGATTTTCCATATGCTTGCGATGCCAGGCGCCCCTGGGATCCGGATATTTCAGACCGATGCGTGCCAGATCCGGGCCGGTTCGCCGCGATCCCCACAGATGCGGGCGATCATAGATAAACTCTCCCGACTTCGAATAGGTCCCGCCATAACCGTAACGCTCAACATCTGCAGCAAGGGTGCGTACCGTCTGGGAATGGCAGTTATTGCATCCTTCCCGCATATACAGATCGCGCCCTTCCTGCTGCAGCGGCGTGTACGGTTTTACCTCAGCAATCTTGTCGCTATCGCTGTTGATCCATTTGAAGGGTGCTATCATGGTAATCGTTGTGCCGATCATAATCACGACAAAAGCCAGAATGATAAAAATAACGGGATTTTTTTCCAACATGGTATCGTCCTCGTCCGTATTGAATTTGTGAGCTGCTATCCTGCCTGATGGGTTGGATTACGCCTTGACAGCCGGTGCATCCGCACCCTTCTGAAAGGTTTTGTAAATATTGTAAATAAACAGCACCAATCCGGCAAAATAGATAAAACCACTGACCGCCCTGATCTTGTAATACGGGAAGATGGCGATCATGGTCTCCATGAAACTGTAGTGCAGCGTTCCGTCAGAATTTGTAGCCAGCAACATGCTCCCCTGCTGAACTCCGGCGATCCACATGGTGATGGAATAGATCAACTGACCGACCAGAACAAGCCAGAAATGGGCATTTGCAAGCTTGACACTGTAGACTTCAGTACCACTCAGCGTGGTCGATACATAATAGGTTGCACCAAACAGCACCATGGAAACCCACCCCATTGTACCCATATGGACATGGCCCGGAACCCAGTCGGTGTAATGAATAAAAGCCGAGAATGAGCGAACTGCCTGCATCGGGCCCTGCAGCGTCTGCAATCCGTAGAAGGTTATGCCGACGATCATGAACTTGACCAGATAGTTGGATTTCATTTTTTCCCACTGACCGTTCATGGTCAGATAGCCGTTCATAACCGCACCCCACGAAGGGGCAATCAGCATGATTGAAAATGCCATGGCAACGGTCTGAATCCAGTCCGGTACCGGAGTCCAGAGCAGATGATGTGCACCGGTCCAGAGGTACATGAAGATCAGACTCCAGAAGGCAATGATTCCCATTCGGTGACTATAGATCGGATTATTGGTAATTTTCGGAAGGAAATAATAAAAAATGGCGAGGGGCGGTAGCGTAAGTACCATTGCCACAGCGTTATGACCATACCACCACTGCACATTGGCGTCGTTGGTTCCTGCAAAGGCCGAGTAAGATTTGAACAGATGGAGCGGCATCCCCAGATTGTTGACCACATACAGCACGGTCACCCCGACCAGGGCAGCCATGATGTACCAGAGCGAGATATACATCTGCTCTTCCTTACGTTTCAGGATGGTCATAAATACATTGATCGAGAAAAGGACCCAGATAATGGCGACGATGATCGCCAGAGGCCATTCCAGCTCAGCGTATTCTTTGGTACGATTGATCCCCATGGCCAGCGTCACGGCGGCAGAGGCAATGGCAACATTAAATATCCAGAGCGTCACCCGTGCCAGCTTTGGACTCCAGAGCGGTGTTTTGGTAAGTCGCTGCGTGATATAAAAAAACATGGCGATGAAGCTGCCGATTCCCCAACCGAATATCCCGGCGTTGGTATGGATCGGGCGCAGACGACCATAGGTCAGATATGGCGCGACATTCAGTTGCGGCCAGGCCAGCTGCAGGGAGATCAGGATGCCGACTACGACAGCAATTGTCCCCCAGATGATGCTCCAGGTGATGAAACCTTTTACCGAGTCATCCACATACCGCGTTGGTGCTTTCATGCCTCTGCTCCTTTTATTGCAATGCTTCAAAAAGTGGCCACCGCTATGGTGCTACGTTGTATAAAGCTTAGCAAATATTCACCAAGCTGCCCCGATGAACCCTGCACTCCGAGAGTCTACCATGAAATACTTTATTTGCACGTATTTTGAAAGAAGTTTCGCGAGTATCTATTTGAAATGACCGGGGGCGGTCACGATGTAACGACAGTGCCGCGTACAGGATGAGGAGATAAAAAAACAGCCATCCCCGGTTACTCAAGAATGACTGTTAATTAACGAAATAGTTGTGCTACATCTCTAGTACGCCTCCGGATTACCCAGAACTTCTTCGTTGGTTACTCTCGCCCTGAAGATGCGATATACCCAGATTTTATAGCATATGACGATCGGAACAAAAATCGCCGCCACCACGGTCATGATCTGGAGTGTCAACAGACTGGATGACGAATTGAAGATTGTCAGGTTGGAAGCCGGGTCAATATTCGAGGGGATCAGGTTGGGGAACAACCCGGTCACGCCGGTGAAAACAACAAACACGATGGTCAGACATGAGAAAAGAAAGGCTTTATGGCACGAACCTTTGGCAATAAACACTTTGACCAGCAGGAGCGATACGACCGCGATCAGCGGGACAATCAGCAGAACCGGCGCTTTAAGAAAATTGTCATACAGTTTCGTCGCCGGGTAGGTATAACCAAGGAATGCAACGGCAACAACCAGAAGCGGCAGCCAGAGTTTGTTGGCTAGCTCTTCACCGCGTCTGCTAAGGTCACCGGTAGTTTTTATGGCAGCATAGAGTGAACCATGAACAGCAAAGAGCAATACGAACAGTACGCCGGTCAGCAGGCCGTAGGAGTTGAGCAGGCCGATCAGGGTCCCATCATAGCTGAAGTTGATGGCGGCAAAGTCGTTTTTCATCGGGATGCCTTTGAAAATATTGCCAAAGGCGACACCGAAGAGCAGGGCCGGAAGAAAACTGGCTACAATTATGGCGGTATCCCAGGACTTTTTCCATACAGGACTATCAATTTTGCCTCTGAATTCAAAAGAGACGCCACGCACAATCAGTGCGAAAAGCAGCAGAATCAGAGCTGAATAGAGATTACTGAACATCAGGGCGTAGGTAGTTGGAAAGGCAGCGAAAGTTGCGCCGCCGGCCGTGACCAGCCAGACTTCATTGCCATCCCAGACAGGACCAACGGCATTGATCAACACCCGTTTTTCAGTATCGCTCTTTGCCAGGAAGCCTGCCATGAAGCCGGTTCCAAGGACAAAGCCGTCCAGCATGAAATATACCGCCCAGAGGACACCCCAGAGTACGAACCAGATGATTTGAAAGATTGATATATCCATGAGTTATCCCCTCCCCTGAACTTGTATGATACTGGAAACATCGGTGTCCGGTCCCTTTTTGGCGTATTTGACCAGCAGGAAGATATCGATGGCGCCTAACATGCCGTACAGGACGGTAAACCCGAGCAGTGAGAGTATTACCTGCGTGGACGTTATTGATTTTGAAACCGCATCCGCCGTCTTCAACACTCCGTACACGATCCAGGGTTGCCGGCCCAATTCAGCCACGAGCCATCCCAATTGTTGTGCCAGATACGGTGCCGGTATGGCGAAGACCATAATGGTCAAAAAAAGACGATTATCAGTGAAATTATCTTTTCGGGACAGCACGAGACCAACCAGACTTGAAAAAATCATGAAGAAACCCAGACCGACCATCAATCGGAAGCTGAGAAAAACCGGTGTAACCGGAGGACGCATCTCTTTTGGGTAATCCTTGAGACCTCGTATTTCACCTTCAGTTTCACGAAAAGCCATGTAACTCAGCAAACTCGGAATAGTTAATGATTCAATCGCGTTCCGTTCGTTTTTTGCATCAGGAAAGACAAGCATGCTCATGCCAACATTCTTTTTGGTTTCCCAGATCGATTCCATTGCAGCAAACTTCTCGGGCTGGTGCTCAGCAATTTCAGCGGCATGGAAATCACCAGTTAATGCAACAAGAATTGATGCAACAAAAGCCCATGTTGCAGCCATTTTAAAGGAGCGCTTGAAAAAATCAGTTTCATTGTCTTTGAGCAGG
Source organism: Desulfuromonadaceae bacterium (assembly GCA_028687585.1). Classification (GTDB taxonomy): domain Bacteria; phylum Desulfobacterota; class Desulfuromonadia; order Geobacterales; family Pseudopelobacteraceae; genus JACRCG01. Next base: position 73,161 of record JAQTZV010000011.1, read on the forward strand.
TGCCATGCTGACACACCCATTATTACGAAGGCAGCCAGAGCGTACCCGGACATCAATGTGTGAACAAATTTGATCAGACCGTAATCGTTGGTGAGAAGCGCCAAAAAATCATTCATTTCAGCCCTGCCGTTACGAATCACATAACCGACCGGTTTCTGCATCCAGGCATTGGCAAGCAGGATGATGAGCGCAGAAACATTCGTGGCGACGGCGGTGAGCCAGATAGCCACCAGATGCGTTTTTTTGGATATCTTGTTCCAGCCGAAGATCCAGACACCAATAAACACTGATTCGAGGAAGAAGGCCAGGGTGGCCTCAATGGCCAGAGGCGCACCAAAAATGTCTCCCACGTAGCGGGAATATTCCGACCAGTTCAAACCAAACTGGAACTCCATGGTGATACCGGTGACGACTCCAAGAGCGAAGTTGATCAGAAAGAGCTTACCCCAGAATTTGGTCATGCGCAGCCAGGTCTCGTCTCCAGTGGTCACGTACTTGGTCTCCATCCAGGCTGTCATTATGGACAACCCGAGTGTGAGCGGAACGAAGATCCAATGAAACATTCCGGTTGCCGCAAACTGCAGCTGACTGAGAGTAACTACATTCATACATCCCCCTTGTGAAGTTTTTTACCGCAGGCAAGTGCCTTGGTAAGACAGGTAAATCAAGCGTAGCGCTGGTTTCAGTAAAGTCAAGAAAGGCACTGCAAAGGAACGTCTCACTATTGCATTGTGCAGACAGAACCTGCAGCTTATTTGATGTGATATTAATAATGAATTACCTACTAATAACACCAACAGGAGCCTTTTTATCTTTATTTGAATTTTAGAAAAATGTCAAACAAAAAAATAGCGTGACATTGAAAAACCGTGAGTAAGTATTGAATTATATTCTGACTGGTTTCAGGGCTATAGGTGGATCACGGAGTTACCGAGCTGCAGACAGGCCGGACGATGGCTGACAACCAACACCGTAGTAGCGACGCCGTTCCTGAACCATTTATTCAGCCGTGATACTATTTCGCGCTCCGTTGCGCAGTCCAGACCTTCGGTGGGTTCGTCCAGCAGCAGTATGGGAGCATCCTTGAGCAGAGCCCGGGCAAGAGCAATGCGGCGCGCTTCGCCGCCGGAAACAGCGGAACCGTTGCCCCCTACCATTGTCTCCAGCCCGAGAGGAAGAGCCGCAATCCACTGGTCAAGACAGCTGTTTTTGAGTACTTGTTGAAGTTGTTCCTCATCGGCAGACACACTTCCGAGCAGAATATTTTCCCGAATGGTGCCGTTGAACAGGTGGGGGCGTTGCGGTACCGCAGCGATCATACCGATTAATGTCTCTTTTGGCAGATCACGGATTTCTATCCCCCCCACGGTAACGCTCCCTTCATAGTTGCGAAAACGGAGGAGAATTTCAACCAGAAGGCTTTTGCCGATACCACTGGAACCGGTCAAAACCACGCAGCCGCCAGCAGGAATAGTCAATGAAAAATTATCCAGTACCGGCATACCGGGCAGGTACGAAGCGGATACGTTGCTGAAACAGAGCGCGCCATCTGCCGGCAGATCAGACGAAACGGGATTGTCTGGAACCGGTATGGGAGCATCTGCCAACTCGAAGATGCGGGAAACCGACTCCTGTGCCGCCGGCAGCAAGTGTAGAGCTGAAGGGAGCAGGCCCGCGGCTTCAAAAATCGCGGCGGAAAACAGCAGCAGCATCACCAGATTGGGGGGGGGAATCTGATGGGAAGCGACCTGCATACTACCGGCCAACAACACCGCTGCGACGCCTGAACCGGCAAAAAATGCCATTCCGCCGAGAGAAAGGCCATTAATCCGCCCCAAACGCTCCTGTTCCACAATCACTTCTGCCGACAAACCATCCACGACTGCAGCCTGTCGTTCAACCGCGCCCAGCAATATCAATTCTTCAACCCCTTGCAGCCCTTCCGTCACCATAGTGCGCAGTTCGGCAGCCAGCAGAGCGGACCGTCTGCCCGGTTCCTCCGAAAACCGGCGAACCAGCAGAGGCAGGACGACTCCTGCAAGAAGAAGAAACAGCAGCATCACCCCGGCGGATGGGGGGCTGAACCAGAGCAGGAAAACAAGCGCTGCCAGGAGAGAGAGAGTTCCCACTGCAAGCGGCGCGATAATTTTGAGGTACAGTGTTTCCAGGGCATCAACGTCACCCCGCAATCGTCCCGTAACATCGCCACCGGCGTAACGCTCCAGACAGGCGGGAGCCAACGGTTCGAATCGATTAAACAGCCAAACCCGCAACTCTGAAAGGATTCTGAAGGTAGACTCGTGGGTTACAAGTCTCTCAGCGTATCGCCCCACCGTCCGTGCGATGGCAAGAAAACGTATGCTTGCCGAAGGGAAAAAATAGTTAAAAGCCGCTCCACTGCTGCCGGAAACGGCCATAGACGCAATAAACCAGCCGGAGATTGCCATCAGCAGGGTATTTGCAAAAATCACGAGCACACCCAGCACAATACCGGCTCCCATCCAGAACCACTGGCCTCGGGAGATTATCAGAAAACGAGCCAACTGGTTCACACCGGCACCTCGCAGCGCGACAAGAATTCCGCAGATAACAAAACCTGCCCGATGCGACCATCAACCATTTCCGCCACTCGTTCGACAGAGGACAGGGTCTGCTCGCGATGACTGATGACCAGAACCGTGCGCCCCCGAGCCACCCGTTTCAGCGCTTCACACACCAGGCGTTCGCTTTCAGCGTCAAGCCCCGCCGTCGGTTCGTCCAGCACGACCAGAGTCGCCTGACATACATACGCCCTGGCCAGGGCCAATCGCCGTAATTCCCCCCCGGACAGTCCGGCGCCACGATCTCCCAGTGGAGTGTCCAGGCCATGAGGAAGACGACTGATGAATTGATCGGCAGCGGCAGCGGCAAGCGCGGTATTGATCAGGTCCTCGTCGGCATCAGGACGACCCAGAAGGAGATTTTCGCGCACCGTTCCCGAAGTAAAATATGGGGCCTGCGGTACCCAGGCCAACCGGGACCGCCAGGAATCCGGCGCAAGTGTTGTCAGATCATGGCCATTGACAAGAATACGTCCCGATTCTGGCCTGGTCAGCCCCACCAGAAGCCGCGCAAGGGTGGTTTTACCCGCACCGCTCTCTCCCGCCAGAGCGGTAATGCTGCCGGCCGGTAATTCAAGATCAACAGCGGTGACTCCACCTCTGACACCGCCATATCGGAATGATACCCCTTCAAAGAGTATTGACGGGGGACCGGACGGGGCCGGCACGGTTCCGGCAAATCCTTCGGGCAGCGGCCTGGCCAGTAGCGGCGCAATCCGTTCAGCGGCAGCCACCCCCTGCATCCTGGCGTGATATGATAGTCCGAGGTTGCGGAGCGGCAGGTAGAATTCAGGTGCCATGAGCAGTACGAAAAGTCCTTCCCCAAGGGAGAGATCTCCAAACAGAAGTCTGAAGCCGATGATCACCGCAACCAGTGCAGTTCCGACGGTGGCAAAGAATTCCAGGGTAAATGCGGAGAGGAAAGCCACCCGTAATACGGCCATGGTAGCGATGCGATACTCGTCGGAAACGCGGGCGACGACCGTTGCTTCCCGTTTTGCGGCGCCGAAGATAATGAGATCCGGCAATCCCTGCACCAGATCAAGCAGATGACCGGCCATTCGGGAGAGCCGTCCCCACTGACGGCGATGAAGTTTTTCAGAGCCGCGACCGATCAGAATCATGAAAAGGGGGATAAACGGGGCAGAAAAAAGCAGCACCAAACCTGAGCGCCATTCGGATGGAACAATTACGATCAGAAACATGAGCGGCAGGATCGCCGCGAGGGAAAGCTGGGGGAGGAAGCGGGTAAAATATGGCTCCAGCTCATCGACACCCTTGGTGACGGTTTCAATCAAGGGGCCGGTTTCATCTCCTGACAGACCGGCCGGTCCCAGAGCCTGAATTTTACGATACAGTCTGCTGCGTACCGCCTGTTTGACCTTGGCTGCGGCAGCAGCAGTGTTGATTTCCAGAACAGAGGTAAGCAGACTGCGCCCGGCAGCAAGCAGAAGCAGCAGTGCCGCAAGGGGGAGAACCGAGGATACTCCTTTTCCCTGGATGACTACATATTGACAAGCGGTCGCCAATATACGGGCCTGAAAAACCACCAGTAATCCAATACAGGAAGACAGACCGACGATGCCAATCAGGAGGCCCCGGATTTTTCCAGCCTCGGCAAACAGCCACTGTTCGGCGCTGTTATTCCGGCGTGGATTATTGCCGGTACTCTCATCAGAATGTTCCGTCATAGATACGTATTAAAGCTATTCCCACTCAATTGTTGCCGGTGGCTTGCTGGAAATATCATAGACGACGCGGTTAATGCCTTTGACCTCGTTGATAATACGGCCACTGATACGCGCCAGGTCTTCATACGGCATCGGATACCAGCCGGCAGTCATGAAATCCTTGGTTTCAACCGCCCGCAGGGCAACGACATACTCGTAGGTACGGCCATCGCCCATGACACCAACGCTTTTGACCGGCAGAAATACCGCGAAAGCCTGACTGATCTTGTCGTAATGTCCTGCGGCATAGAGTTCCTCGATATATATGGCATCAGCCCGGCGCAGAATATCGCAATACTCTTTTTTTACTTCGCCGAGAATCCGCACGCCGAGACCGGGGCCGGGAAAGGGATGACGCCACACCATTTGACGAGGGAGGCCGAGCTCTTCACCGATAGCCCGCACTTCATCCTTGAACAGTTCCCTGAGCGGCTCTAACAGTTTAAGCTTCATGTAATCCGGCAGACCGCCAACATTATGGTGACTCTTGATATTATGGGCTTTACCGGTTTTTGCGCCGGCAGATTCAATGACATCCGGATAAATCGTTCCCTGGGCCAGCCAGTTGGCATCCTTGATCAGCTTCGACTGTTCTTCGAAAATATCGACAAACAGTCCGCCGATGATCTTACGTTTTTTCTCCGGATCACTGATGCCAGCCAAAGCAGACAGAAAACGCTCCTCGGCATCGACACGGATCACCTTTACTCCCAGATTCCGTGCAAAGGTTGCCATAACCTGATCCCCTTCCCCCAGGCGCAGCAGACCGTTATCAACAAAAACGCAGGTCAGTTGGTCACCGATGGCGCGGTGGATCAAAGCAGCGGCAACTGATGAGTCAACACCACCGGAGAGACCAAGGATGACGGTATCGGTGCCGACCTGACAACGAATACGTTCAACAGAATCTTCGATTATCTGACCCGGTGTCCACAAACCTGTGCAACCGCAGACATTGCGCACAAACGTATCGATGAACTGTTCACCGCGCGGCGTATGATTGACTTCGGGATGAAACTGGACACCATAGAGGTTTCTGCTGGCATTCTGGATAGCACAGACCGGAGCGTTGGCGGTTTCGGCAACAACTTCAAAGCCGTCCGGAACGCGAGACACATGGTCGCCATGGCTCATCCAGACCGAACTTTTCCCATCGATAAAAAAGCCATCAAAAAGCGGCCCCGGCTGCCCGAGTGCGATCAAGTCGGCATGGCCGAATTCACGCTTGCCCGCAGGCACGACGTCGCCGCCAAAATGTCGGCTCATCAGCTGCATGCCGTAGCAGATGCCTAACACCGGCACGCCAAGCTCAAACAGTTCCTCGGCGACGGAAGGAGCCCCTTCGTCATAGACCGAGCAAGGGCCGCCCGAAAGAATAATGCCGCTGGGAGCAAAGCTGCGGATTGCATCTAAATCAATATCGAATGGCTGCAGTTCGCAGTAAACATGGGCTTCACGGACTCGGCGAGCTATCAATTGGCTGTATTGGGAGCCGAAGTCGAGTATCAGGATTTTCTGGCTGTGGATGTCGGACATAGCAACCTTTCTTTAAAAAAACAGGACAAGACGTTAAATGCCCCGGATATACGACCCGGGGCATTTCCGTTCAGTATAGTTAGCTTCCCACCCGATAGTTGGGCGCCTCTTTTGTTATCGTCACATCGTGAACGTGAGATTCTTTGAGTCCGGCGCCGGTAATCCGGATAAAGCGCCCCTTATCCTGCAGTTCCTTGATGCTTGCACAGCCGGTGTAGCCCATGCCGGAACGGAGTCCGCCGAGCAGTTGGTGAATATTGGCCGAGAGCGGGCCACGCAGCGGTACCATCCCCTCAATCCCTTCCGGGACAAGCTTGACGTCATCGCCGACATCCGACTGGAAATAACGATCCTTGCTGCCGTCTTTCATCGCCCCGATGGAACCCATGCCGCGATAACTTTTATAGGTACGACCCTGATACAGAACCGTGTCACCGGGTGACTCTTCGGTGCCGGCAAACAGCGAACCGATCATGATACAGTCGGCGCCGGCCGTTACCGCCTTGGGAAGATCGCCGGAATACTTGACGCCTCCGTCGGCGATAACCGGAACGTCATATTTGTGCGCCATACGGGAACATTCATGAATTGCGGTAATCTGGGGAACCCCGACACCGGCTACGATGCGGGTTGTGCAGATCGAACCGGGGCCGATTCCGACTTTAATGCCGTCGGCACCGGCTTTGATCAACGCCTCCGCCGCTTCGGCAGTAGCAATATTGCCGGCGATGATTTCCACACCGGAAAAAGTCGCCTTGGCGCGCAATACGGCATCAATTACCCCTTGCGAATGCCCATGGGCCGTATCAATCACAATTACATCAACTCCGGCTTTCATCAGTGCCTCGATACGCGCTTCCATCTCGTCAGTCGGACCGACGGCAGCACCCACCCGCAGCCGACCAAGACTGTCTTTGCAGGCAAAGGGATACTTCTTGACCTTCTCGATATCCTTGATGGTAATCAATCCCTTCAGGAAACGGTCATTATCAACTACCAGCAGCTTTTCCACCCTGGTATGCTTCAGATGTTCCTTCGCCTGCTCCAGCGTCGTGCCGACCTCGACCGTGACCAGATTGCGCTTGGTCATACGGGCAGAAATCGGCAGATCAAAATCGGTCTCAAAACGGAGGTCACGATTGGTCAGAATGCCGACAAGTTTGCCGTTGGCCTTGGTCACCGGAACGCCGGAGATGCGATAGCGCCGCATGATATCAAGCGCCTCGCTTATTTTCTGCGTCGGGCGCATGGTGATCGGATCAACGATCATCCCGGACTCACTCTTTTTTACCTTGTCAACTTCATACGCCTGAGCCTCAATCGAGAGGTTCTTGTGGATAATGCCAAGCCCTCCTTCACGGGCCATACAGATTGCAGTACGGGCTTCAGTTACCGTATCCATGGCCGCACTCACCAGGGGAATATTGAGCGAAATGTTTCGGGAAATCCGGGTAGTAAGGTTGGCATCACGGGGAAGAATCAGCGAATGGGAAGGAACGAGGAGGACGTCATCGAAGGTCAGCCCTTCCGTCAGTTTATCATAGTGCATGGACAACTCCTTGCGGTGAAAATTTAAACGAAGTTAGTACAGCAAACCGGGCAAGTCAAGGGAAATGGACTGCCGATTTTGTATACAATCAGCTCGGAATAAACTCTTCCCGTGAGGATATTTTTCCAAGCGTTGCAACGATTAACCGGGCGGCATTTTCCATATCGCCCAGTGAGACCGTCTCAATCGGAGTATGCATATAGCGGAGTGGAATTTTGACCAGTGCCGTCGCAACACCACCCCGCGAAATCTGCATAACATTGGCATCCGTGCCGGTGGCGCGAGGACTGGCGGTATGCTGGATCGCAATTTTTTCTTTCTCAGCCGTTTTCGACAACAAGTCAAACAGATGCGGGTTGATATTAGCCCCACGCGCAAGTATCGGCCCTTTGCCAAGCGAAACCTCACCGTTATGTTTTTTCTCCACATCCGGCTGATCGGTGGCAAAATCAACTTCAACACAGATGCCGACATCAGGGTTGATCGTATAGCAGCTGGTTGTCCCGCCACGCAGACCGATCTCTTCCTGCACCGAGGAGACGCCATACAGGTCGACCGCCAGCTTTTTCCCTGAGGCCGCCACGAGCCGTAATACTTCGGCGACCACAAAGCAGCCGGCCTTGTCATCAAAGCCGCGCGACGAAACCCGATCGTTTTGCAGGCGGGTAAACGCACTGTCAAAGGTAACGGCATCCCCTACCCTGACCAGCTTTTGCGCCTCTTTTTTGTCAATTGCCCCAATGTCAATATACTGCGCTTCCAGCTTGACAACCGTTTCACGATCCTTGTTGTCCATCAGATGAATCGGCTTTTTACCGATCACTCCCGGCAAGGCACCGTTTGCAGTATGAACTGCTACCCGTTTGCCGGGTGTCAGATGGGCGTCAACACCACCAACTGCGGCAAAATAGAGAAAGCCTTTGTCGTCAATATATTTGATTTGGAGTCCAACCTCATCGGTGTGGCCAACAATCATGACTCGCGGAAGATTTTTACCCTTACCGCTGATACGGGCATAGACATTACCCATGACATCTGTCGTCAGCTCGTCGCAAAAGGGAGCAACGTAATCGCGAAAAACGCGCTGGGCAGGCTGTTCATAACCGGAAGGGCTGGGGGCATCAAGCAGTTGTTCAAGAAATTTCAGTGATTCTTTGCGCATCGGTTACACCTCGTGAATAGAGTAGTGAAGATCGGTAACAATTGAATAGATAGTACTTGCATCGTGCGTGTTAACGGCAATCTCTTCCTTTTTGAGAGCGGCATCCGGAACCACCTGCACCTGTACCCCGCGCCCGGCCTGGCTGAGCAGATTACTCCGCTTCATCCCAACCACATCCGACAAGCGCGCCGGATGACAATAGACGGTCACGCTCTGACCAGGGGGAACGAAACGGCACAACAGGTCGGCAAACAGCTGAGAACGGACTAACTGCCCCAGTGCGGGGTGCCAACAGCCGGCCAGAATATGTTCTTCATCAAGTCCGTAATCCGCCTGTAAACCGATCCTGACAACCGGAACACCGGCCTGCATGGCATACTGAAGAAGCAGTTTGCAGAGCTGCACGCCACGGTCAAGAGATAACGGGGTGAACTCCCCCGCAACATACCGCCGGGCCAATTCGGTACCTTCCAGAACCACCGTCGGATAGATACGCAGGAAATCAGCTCCGGCAGATATAACCTGTTCCAGTGAATTAAGAGAAGAAGCCGGCGTATCACCAGGTAACCCCGGCATCAACTGGGCGCCGACTTTTACACCGTTACTCTTTATACAGTCAATGGCGTTCAATGACGCAGCAGCCGCATGGCCTCGCCCGGAAGCCGCCAACACACGGTCGTCCATCGACTGGACTCCCAACTCAATGGTGCGCACCCCCCTGTTTGAGAGCCACGTCACATGACCGGCATCGATACAATCGGGACGGGTTGAGATCCTGACCGAGTCAAGCGTGCCATTTTCCAGTAACGGCTGCAACGGCAGTAGAAGATCCGCTTGAGTTTCCATTGAAAGAGCTGTAAATGTGCCGCCGAAAAAAGCGATTTCCAAAGGCCTTATTCCAGCCGTTGATCGCCAGAGCTCTATCCGGGCACGTATCATTTCGGGTGTGGGGAGCTGACCGCTTGCGCCGGAAATTGTGCGTTGATCACAAAAAACACAGGTATGTGGGCAGCCCTGATGACTGATGAAGAACGGGACCGTAACCGGTTTCACACACCCTGCCTTCGTACGGATTGCAGGGTATCAAGCGCCTTCGCGGCAGCGGCCTGCTGCGCATTTTTCTTGGATTTTCCCTCTCCAACGCCAATAACCGTATCGCCGGACAGAATCTGAAAAACAAATAGACGATCGTGCGGCGGACCGGATTCTTCAACAAGTCGATACTCGGGCGGTGAATCGTCATGCACGGATAAATATTCCTGCAGCTCACTCTTTGCGTCGCGGCCCAACACTAGCAAGTCGGGTGCATCAATCAACGCATCAAACAACTGGACGACAAAAGCACGAGCAGCCTGAAGTCCGCCATCCCGATACAAAGCGGCAATTAAGGCTTCCAGCACATCAGCAAGAATCGAATCCTTTTCGCGGCCGGCGGTATGCAGCTCACCACGCCCCAGCAGAATATATTCACCAATTCCCAGTCGCCTTGCCCGGTCAGCGAGAATATCCTGGCCGGCGAGTCGGGAGCGCAACTGGGACAATCCCCCTTCATGCCACTCCGGATAGCGGTTATAAAGCATTTCCGCCAGCAGCATCCCCAGTATCGCATCACCAAGAAATTCCAGACGCTGGTAGTCTCCGCTATGATGCCCACTGACTTCATGCAGGTATGACGGGTGTGTCACCGCCTGAACAAGCAGGGTCTGATCAATGAACGTATATGCCAGCAGCGACTCTAGTTGTGTCATGCGTGTCGTCATAAGCACCCTCGAAACGTGCAAACTATAGCCAGATGATCACCATTTGGCAACCGAAAGTCACTGCATAAATGGTGACGATGGGAATTTAAGTTGATAATTAAAGGGTGTTTCCCTATAATTCGCTCTTTAAAATTATCGAAGCATCGACTAATTCCAATTTCAGATCAAAGATGCACTCAAGGCGGCAAGGATTGAGGTGACGAAGGCATACCAGCAGTATGTTGAGGAACCGAAGACGAGCCAACGCAGGGGGCGCTTTGATATGGAAATGGAATACGGGTGATACACGTGGGCTTTTTCATTTCATTTGAAGGTGTTGAAGGGTGTGGCAAAACCACCCAGATCAAGCTTCTTTCCGAACTCCTTGCAGCTCGAGGCATCACCACAGTTCTGACTCGCGAACCGGGGGGCTGCCCGATTGCCGATAAAATCCGCACAATCCTTCTGGATGCAGAAAACAGGGCTCTTTCCCCGCTGGCGGAACTGATGCTGTACGCCGCTGCCAGAACCCAGCATGTCACCGAGGTCATCTCTCCTGCCCTCACAGCAGGAAAAGTCGTACTGTGTGATCGTTTTTGCGATGCAACGGTGGCATATCAAAGTTTCGGGAGAGGCATCGACCGGAGCGTTATTGACAACCTGAATAAACACGCGTGCCAAGGGGTGTCGCCCGACCTCACGGTTCTTGTCGATTGTGATCCCGCAGTCGGCCTGGAACGGGCACGCATGAGAATCGAAGCGACCAGCGGTCCGCGCGAAGAGCGTTTTGAACTGGAGACGCTGGCCTTTCATCAGCGAGTCCGCAGCGGTTATCAGCAATTGGCTGCGCAAGAACCGGACCGGTTTATGGTTGTCAGCGGTTCCGGCTCAATTGAAGAAATTTTTTCCACGATTTCATCTCAGGTTGTTGTACGGATTCCGGAGGTTCTGCGTGCCATTTGCTGACATCTTGGGGCATGACCGGATTATTGAGGTTCTGCGGCGTTCCCTTCGCAGCGGTAAAACTGCACATTCCTATCTGTTTGAAGGCGTTCCCGGATCTGGCCGCAAAAAAACGGCGCTGGCACTGATTCAAGCGCTTTTCTGCACGGCTCTGCAGGATGACGCCTGCGGGATCTGCCCTTCGTGCCGTAAAATTACCGGCGGCAACCATCCGGATATCCATCATATAGCTCCATTGCCGGATAAACGTGATATCAGCATCGATCAATTACGGGAAATGCAGCACATATTGTCGTTACGTCCCTATGAGGCTCCGCGCAAGGCGTGTATAATTGAGCCGGCCGAGCGGATGAGCGTAAATGCCGCCAACTCCCTGCTTAAAACGCTGGAAGAGCCCCCCGGCAATGCCCTGATAATTCTGCTGACAGAAAATGCAGGAATGCTGCTGTCAACGGTTCGTTCACGCTGCCAATTGATCCGTTTTGCGCCGCTTTCTCCGGAACATATACTCTTGCTCCTTGAACGAAGCGGAATACCCCCTGAAGCGGCAGCGCTTGTCGCACCGATGTCGGGCGGCAGTCTGCAGCGGGCGCTTGAACTCGACAATGAAGCGCTGGCTGTACGCCGTGAAGCGGTTCTGACTCGAGTGAGTCAACTGTCTCTCAACAGAATAGCTACCGTCTTTGATGCCGCCGAGGAGTTATCCGGCAACCGTGACGCGACTCTTGAACTGCTTGACATGCTGCTCTCCTTCTTCCGGGATGCTGTCCACCTGGGCGCAGGCAACGGAGAAATTGTCAACCGTTCCGTCAGGCCGGCGATCGAATCCATAGCAGCGCGACGTTCATTGTCCGGCAACCTGGAGACACTGGAGCGTATCTACAAAACGAGACGCGACGTGCAACGCAATGCAAACCCCAAACTGGCTCTGGACAATCTGTTCATGACTATGGCAGCAGTCAAGTAATCTAAAACCTTACCACCCCCAACCCCTCCTAAAATAGGAGGGGAGCTCTAAGCTCCCCCTCCTTCCTTTCAAGGAGGGGGTCGGGGGGTGGTTCCCATATATCAGGAGGTCTTTTTGTCACACATAGTAACCATACAATTCTCAAAAGCCGGGAAAATATATGATTTTGACGCCGGAGCGCTCGAACTTGCCGCAGGAGATCACGTTATTGTTGAAACTGAGCGAGGCGCGGGGGTTGGACAGGTGGTGAAACCGCCCGTCAGGAAAGAAGCCGGCGCAGCCGGTTCACTGACGCTTGTCAAACGCAAAGCTACGCCCGAAGATATGGCAACGGTTGCGCGCATTGCTCAGAAAGAGCAGGAGGCCTACCGGTTCTGCGTCGATCGTATAATGGAACGATCCATGCCGATGAAACTGGTACGGGTTGAGTACCAGTTTGACAGCAGCAAGGCGGTATTTTTCTTTACTGCTGATGGCAGGGTCGATTTCCGCGATCTGGTAAAGGATCTGGCCCACTCATTTCATACCCGCATCGAAATGCGCCAGATCGGCGTGCGTGACGAAGCAAAAATGACAGGCGGTATCGCCATTTGTGGCCGAGAACTCTGCTGCAGCTCGTTCCTGCGTGAATTCCAGCCGGTTTCAGTTAAAATGGCCAAAGAGCAGAATCTGGCGCTCAATCCCAACAAGATATCCGGACAGTGCGGCCGGCTGCTCTGCTGCCTTGACTACGAATACGAAACATATTGCTGCCTGCGTAAAAATTTCCCGAAATCCGGAAAGCGGGTCCGCACAGTTAACGCCGTTGGAGTAGTTGATAAAGTCAACATTCTGACCGGAAATATCACGCTCAAACTTGACGATAACAAGATTATCACCATCAAACGTGATGAAATTCTTGGAGACGGCGCTCCCATAACTGTTTCTGAAGCGTCGGCAATTCAGTCTCCAGCCCAGACTCCTCAACGCACCCGCGAACGGCGCCCCGAGCGTCGTCCGGAACAACGCCGCAAGCAGGAAAAAACTTCTCTTGAAACATATAATAACCAGGCTGATAGCGCCGCGAAGAGTGTTCCAACGCCACCGGTTCTGCGTGAAAATCCGATAGCGACAGCTCCGCCGGCAGCCGCGAAAACCGGACAACCGCGAAAAAAGCATCGTTCCCGCAAACATGGCCACCGCAAACCGTCCGACAACAGCACACCGACACCACCATCAGGAGCCTGATATGAAACCGACCTTTTATGTAACCACCCCGATCTATTATGTAAACGACGTACCGCATATTGGTCACGCCTATACCACGGTCGCCGGGGATGTTCTGGCCCGCTACAAACGCCTGATGGGTTTTGATGTTTATTTTCTGACCGGCAGCGATGAACATGGTCAAAAAGTCGAAAAAGCCGCTACAACCGCCGGCGAAACGCCACTGGAATTGGCTGACCGGGTGGTTAAACGCTTTCAGGCACTCTGGGAGCGACTGGGAATATCCCACAACGACTTTATCCGCACCACCCAGGAGCGCCATAAAAACGGGGTCAGCAGGATTTTTGAAAATATTCTCGACAAAGGTGATATCTACCTCGGCGAGTATGAAGACTGGTACTGTACCCCCTGTGAAACATTCTGGACAGAAACCCAACTCATAGACGGGCGCTGCCCGGACTGCAACCGCCCGGTTGATAAACTCAAGGAAGAATCGTATTTTTTCCGCATGAGCAAATATCAGGAGCAGTTATTGGCATACATCGATGCCAATCCTGACTTCATTCAACCCAAAAGCAAGCGCAACGAAATCATCTCGTTCGTCAAGGAAGGGCTGCGCGACCTGTCGGTTTCCCGCACGACCTTCTCCTGGGGCATCCCGGTGCCGGGGAACGATCGTCACATCATTTACGTCTGGTTCGACGCCCTGACCAACTACATCACCGCACTTGGCTATCCTGATGAAACCGGCAACTACGGCCGCTACTGGCCGGTCGATGTTCACCTCATCGGCAAGGATATCCTCCGATTTCATGCGGTGTACTGGCCGACCTTTTTAATGGCAGCCGGCCTGCCGCTGCCGAAAAAAGTTTTTGCTCACGGCTGGTGGACTGTTGAAGGACAGAAGATGAGCAAAAGCCTGCTGAACGTGGTTGAACCGAACATGCTGATCGACAAGTACGGCGTGGACGCGGTCAGATACTTCCTGATGCGCGAAGTGCCCTTCGGCCTGGATGGAGATTTCTCCCACACAGCACTCGTGCAGCGGATCAACTCCGACCTGGCAAACGATGTCGGCAATCTGCTCAGCCGCTCAACCGCCATGGCGGTTAAATACTTCAACGGTATTCTTCCTGTGGCGGAGTCGCTTGCTGAAGCGGATCAGGCTCTGAAGCAGAAAACAGAAGCGATGGTGACTATCGTCGATAAATTCATCGATGAACTGGCCTTCAGCAAAGCACTGCAGGCAATCTGGGAGGTTATCTCGGCCGGCAACAAATACATCGATGAGATGGCTCCATGGACACTTGCCAAGGATCCGGCCAACAGCGGACGACTTGCCACGGTCATGTACACCCTGCTTGAATCGCAACGCATTACACACTGTATTTTGTCAGCATTTTTGCCCGGAACGGCGGAAAAGGCGCTGACTTCGCTGGGGTGGAACGAAGCGGCTTCTAAAGAAGGGCTTACGTGGGGCGGCTTAAAAGATGGTGCTGTGATAACAAAGGCTGAAGCACTTTTTCCGAGGATAGAGGAATAGTTCTACCAAACACTCTGGATCACGATATTTCACCAGCAACTCAAGCCCTCCCGGTGTTTTTGATTAACTGTGGAGGGTTTTTGCTGCGCGGGAATTACGTACGGAACGGGCCGTCAGCTTTTCATCTTAACAGAAGCCGTGACGGCAGTAACGACTTCGTCAACGGTGATATCACGCATGCATTGGGCATGTATCGAACAGGGTGGAGTGGTTCCGAAGGTGGTACATGGCGAGCACGGTAATTCCTTGTTGATCACTATATCCTGATCTCCCTGCGGAGCCCACTTTTTGGCCCTTCCAGGGCCAAAGAGCGATACCGTCGGCTTGCCCAGACCCACTGCAATATGCAGCACTCCTGAATCGCCGCTCAGCAGCACAACACTCTGCTGAATAACGGCCGCAGTTTCCGACAGCGAAGTCGCCCCGGCAAGATTAAGTCCCAATCCTCGGGCAGTAATGACATCTCCCTGCTGGCGGTCTTCTTTCCCCCCCACAACAACCATCGTGATTCCAAGAACTGACAGCACTTCGCCGACACACCGAAAACGCTCCGCCCCCCAACGGCGCTCATGGATGCTGGCCCCTGGAAAGAGCACAACAAACGGCTGGTCATTGAGCGGCGCCAACAATTCGGCAGCTTTGGTAATGGCAGCCTCCGGGAGAAACAAGAACGGAGCCGCCAACTCCACACTCCCCGCTTCAATCCTCAACGCTGTCAGGAGGCGGGAAAAACTGACAGACTCATAGTCATCATGACAATAGGGTACTGTTTGGGTAAACATCCGGCGTCGCCCGTTTGTATCAAAACCGATCTTGACCGGCGCCGCTACAAACCGCGCCACTACAGCGGACAGGTGGTGCCACTGTTCGGTATCGATCACGACATCATAACGGCCGCCCAGCGCCTGTAGAAACTCACGTGGATGATCGTAACAGAGCAGTTTGTCCACTCCGGGAATCAGCGAAAAAATGCCGGTGTTGCGTTTCTCAGCCAGTATTGTGATATGGGCAGACGGAAAGGATTTTTTTAGAGAATTAATTGCAGGTGCAAGCAGTACCGCATCACCGATACCGCCGGGACGGATGAGGAGGAGTGAAGTTACTGTAGAAGGAGCTTGTAAGCGCAAAGGTGCGGGAAAAACGGACGCTGCAATTCGCCCAAGTGCCGAATCAATCAGCTTCATCACGCGTATATTCATCCAACGGCACCGCTCAGAGTACTCTCTTCAGTTCCGTTCAGCAGGCGATCAACGACCTCCACCCCCTGCATGAAAGAATGGTCCATGTTACCGACTTCATATTTCCAGGCGCCGAACCGCCCACGGGAAAAGATCAATTTTGATTCCATGTACGGCTGAATTGCAGCAAGCGCCTTGTCACGGCCTAATGTCGGCACCGGATAGGAGTAGGGAATATCGATGAGATAACGACCGGCAATACGCTCCATCTGTTCTGCAACAATCAAACCGCTGGCAACCAGTCCCTGAAGTGAGTCTTCAATAATTCTGGTCTTATCCTCCGGCTTATGTGATGAATAGGTAGACTCACACATCAACGAAAAATACCGATCAGTATTTCCCTCGGGTACATTGAAACGTGAATAATTGTGAAAGTTGGTCACCCGGTAGAACGGGGCGTTGCTTTCCGGGAAATACATCCAGCACTTGGAATCATCACGCGTTCCTTCAAACCCAAGCCCGGCAATCAGTCCACTGTTATGAACAAGATCACCGGAAACATCTACAAGCGACTCAGGTATTTTACGGCATTTTGATACCAACAGGTCAAGTGGAGATGTATTGATCAGAATATCATACCTCTCAATCCGGTCATTTGAAAACGTCACCAACTTCCGGTCCAGATCAATTTCAGTCATCTCATGCTGCAGATGTATTTTTTCATGCAAGGGCTTGGCAATGCCTTCGTAAATAGCCCCCGTACCACCATGTTTCGGAAAGCGAAACACGCTATTCGGCCCCCAGCTCAGATCATCACACTCCTCGGCAATGTTGCGTTCTATACGGGTCAGGTCGACGACACTCACTCGCTCGGCGATCCAGGATTTGCTCATAGATTCCAGCGGCACGCCCCACACTTTACGGTTATAAGGTTCCATGAAGCACTTGACGATGCCACGGCCAAAGACCGTATCCATCCACTCCCTGAAATTGGCTGCTGAATCGGGAGAACCCTGCAATTCACGCAACCCGGAAACACATTCCTGGAGCGCATCATCCGGAAGATATCTGACATTATTCTGAAAAGGGTACGGCACCCAACGCTGCAGAATTCGAACCCAGCTTTCCCGTTGATGTTCGTAATAGTCCTCTCCAAGAGCATCAGTTACCGCCTTGTCGAAGTACTCATAATGGGAAAAGAGGACGTGGCCACCAACATCCCAGGTGAACCCGTTACCATCAAGAAATGATGTGGAGAGGCCACCGACGTAGTCGTTACGTTCAAATATCTGCCAGTCCGTATGGCCAAGTTTATTGAGATGATAGGCGGCGCCCAGGCCACAGGGGCCGGCGCCGAGGATGAGGAATTTCATGGCTTATTATGTCCTTCCTATAACTTTCCCGATTTTATGGCCTGGCACGACGCAAGAACTCGGGGCAGATGCACAAGGGCCAAAATCCTGCCAACTACAATAGCAACGGGGATCTTCCACAGTGTGCCAGGAGATACCCTGCATTCCCTGAACGATCCATCCCATCGGTCGAACTGCACATTTCTCCGCACCAGGAAGGCAAATGGCAACGGCAACCGTTCTCCGGCAGTAACGCCGCACGTAAAACGGCCCACCATGATTGCTATCGCGGTTTTGAAACCGGCAGTAAATCTCTCCCGAAACAAGTCATAGGTAATAACGGCATCAATGCCCGGAAAATTGTAAATAGCAGCTCGGTCGGCAGAAACGACAATCGTGATCGAAGCCACCGCCCATGAAGATTTAATACTCTTGACGGCAGCAGCAACATCCTCAAAAGAACCAACAGCAAAGAGCAGCACACGATCGAATCGTTGAAAATAGTCCTTACGTGCCATCTCCCCAGTTGCAACACTCCCAAGACCCCGAAACGATGTCCCGGATTTCCCGAAGCGCAACGCGATAAAATCATCTCCGGCAGCCCTGAGATGCCTGGCAGCATGATTATGCCCAAGCAACGCAAGATACCGACACAAAGTCAGATAGTTGCCCATGATAGTGAATGCCGCCACTGCCAGCGCAACACCACTACGGTATTTCGCCTGAAACAGGAGTGAATTCCGAAAGTTATAATAAGACACCGCAGGACTGTAGCCTTTTTCCGCTACATGGAATACCGGTGCATCGAGAACAGCCACGACCCTGTGCCCATCATTGCGTATCTGCGTACAATAATCGATATCGTCCCAATGGAGAAAATATCGCTCATCCATGAGACCGACCCGCCGCACCACACTCTCGCGAATCAACGCCGAACACGCTGCGACGCTGTCCACATCAAACACTCTTGGCCCTTTATACGTGTTCAACCTGTTATAGCGAAGACAAGGCTCAGAGGTACCGGTTCGCCAGCCAATAGTAGCCCCGGCCTCAACTATCAGTTCGTGATCCTCAATACTCATAATGCAGGAACCGGCAGCCCCAATAGAATGATCATCCTCCATAATGTTTACCAGGCTACTCAGCGTACCGGGCAAAACTTCAGCATCATTGTCGAGCAGCCACAGATAATCTTGGCGGAGAGAGCGAAGAGCATAATCCATCCCCGCATTAAACCCGCCAGTACCTCCCATATTTTCATGGTTTTCCAGAAGGACGACATCCAAATCATGCTCTCTGATAGCCTGCACGGAACCGTCAGTTGACGCATTATCGACAACAACAATATTCCGGTTTACATAATCAATAGTGAGCAGGGAATCGAATAGATTGAGTACATACTCCCGCTTGTTCCAGTTGACAATCACAATAGTAACCCATGGTTCGGGCGCTGCCGGAGTAGTCGCGACACTCACCGGTTATCTCCTTGCATGGCAATCGCCTCTTCATAACAATGCAGAACCATCGCAAGGTGCTCATTGCCATTGGCAATCAATCGACTGCGATTTTTAAGAATCCAGTCGTTCAAAGGAACAACACTATTGGGATTTACAATTATTTGCTCCATGATTCCGGCAAGTTCCTCCGCAGTACAACTTTTATTTACCCAACCAGAGAAGCCCTCAATAGTATAATCGACGATACCACCACGTCGGTTCCCGATCACCGGAATCCCTTTTGCCAAGAACTCAGTACCCACGTAACCATATACCTCTTCGCACAAAGACGGGATGATACCGACATCCACATCGTTCAGCATCCAGTCTAGTTCATCCCTTGTGTATTTACCCCGCCACCTCACTGAAGTAGAGGCATTTATGGCGCGTCTGTACGGCCGATAAACATCGCCAAAAACATCAAGATGAAACTTGCCCTCATAACCGCGTTCACGGAGAATAGCCACACAGTCGCGAATCAGCTCTGCTCCCTTGTATGGCGCCAGCGCACCATTCAAGGTTGCAAACCGGACAGGAAGATCAATCGTTTGCATTCGTCTCGCGGTAAGGCGCTCTATGTGAGACAGTGACGAGTGCACAACCCTGATGTTACCGAGACCGGTCCTTTCCTCGTAAATCTGCTTAGTGCGGTTGGACTGGGCAATGATGACGTCAACGTCCCTCAGTCGAGCAATGTTTCCCGAACGACGATCACGGTAAATTACCTTCATATCCTCCTCAGAATGACGAACGCTCTTGACTGCCAGCAGCCGATCGAACGCATATCTCGCCAGTAGAGGAATGGAATACAGCCATTTTGAACCGCCCCTGGTAGTAACGGTCCGCAACCTGTCTCTTAGTCCCCAGTCCGTACCTTGCCGACAACACTCTACACAACCGTCACCAGTAATGTCACAGCACAGACTGCTCCCAATGCGGTAAAGATTCAGGGTCGGACACAGCGGAAAATAGTCATGGAGAGTCAGCACCAACGGCAGGCACCGCTGCTTGCAGATATCGATCAGAGTGAAAGGGAGTCCTGCCAGTTCATGAATATGGATGACTTCCGGCCTGAACTCTTCAACTGTCTGGCTGAAATAACGTTCGGAGAGTGGTTCCCCCAATTCCTTTTCAGCAGGAAAAGTTCCTCGATTCCCCAAGTGCACCAGCGGCGGATTGCGAATCTCGTACCTGCGGAGACCCGCTTGTGACCAGATAGCCAATGATGACTCGCCCCAAAGACCCCGGCGGCCGGGGAAAAACGCTGCAACATCGTGCCCCCTGGCCGCCTGGGACTGCATGATATTGTCGACATACATCACCAGCCCACCCTCACGCCAGGGCGAAAATCCCCACAGTACATGAAGGATTCTCATGGCAGGCGACCTGGATTTTGCCCGTGACCATCGGTGTAGCCAAGCAAGCGCTTCAACCTGGGCAACAGCAGGTTAAAGATCCTGGTGTCAGTGATAAATCCGAGCCGCTGTTCGAAAAAATCCAGCTTGGCAGCTATCCGATCCAGATTCTTCCGAGCCTGCGCATCGCCGCCATGTCGCATGATCACAAATGCCGCATCAACCTCACTGAGATATTTATCGCGCTTCGTTTTTGCTGCGGCATGCACCAAGCTTTTCGAGAAAAGAGTATCAGTCAGTTCAAAGTTGAAGTTCTGTGCTATCTTAAACCAGAGATCGAGGTCCATGGCAAAATTGATCGACTCATCAAGCCCTCCTGCCCGTTCCCAGGCTGTACGCGTAAAAAAGCAGGAGGGCTGCATGAAGTGAAACAACTCCAGCCAATCATACAGAGAACGGTAGGTAACCGGTGCGGGAGTTTTGTGCATCAAGACCCTGCCATAACGGTCAACGTAGTCGCCGGCACCGATAAAAGCCCCGGCAGCAGGGTTAAGCCGATACATCTCCGCCACGGCGTGCAACGCACCCTCCGCCAGACAATCATCGGAGTTGACCCAGCCGAAAAGCTCCCCGGTAGCACGCTGCAATCCTTTGTTGATGGCATTGCTCTGCCCGGTATCCGGCTCGCTGACCCAATAGGCGATTTGGGATTCATAGCGGCGGATACTGTCGATGCTGCAGTCGCGGCTGTCACCATCAATGACAAGGTATTCCAGGTTGGGATAGTTCTGGGAGAGTACCGAGACAATCGTTTTTTCCAGATAAATGCCCTGATTATACGAAGGAGTCACGATCGATATTTTCGGAAAAAAGCGAGAGACCACCTACGGCTCCTTCCAGCAGTGCGACAACACGTCATAGTCGTGGAAAATCCGCTCAAGGACACGCCAATAATCTGCCGACGTCCACGACGCGACCAGGTACTTTCCCTGGGCTATCTTTTTCTGGACTGTCACCTTGTCCGTTTTGATTAATCGCAAAGCTGCCACCAGCGTAGCAGAATCGTTAAGGTCAAACAAAAATGCAGCATCGCCCACCTGGTCACGCAATCCTGGTAGATTCGGATAACAGACGGGACAACCGGCCTGAAAAGCCTCAAGCGGCGGAATATTAGTCGGTCCAAAATAGGTTGGCATCACCAGAGCAAGAGCCTGACGGTAAAGAGAATACATTTCCGCACGATCAACGAAGCCAATGTGGTGAATAAATTCCGCGATCCCAAGATGACGGGCCTGCCGAAGCACTGATGCGAGGTTTCCCTTGTCCGATCCGGAAAACACCGCATGCACCGGTTCCCCCTGCTCGAACAAGGTTTTCACAACGTCAAGAATATAACCATGATTCTTATGCGGCCAAAACTGGGCTGGATAAAAGATGTACTCTCCGTCCAAACGGTAGACACTCCTGACATTTGTGCTGCCATCCCCTTCCTGCATGCTGAGATCGGAGAGAAACGGCAGTACTGCAATCCTCTCCCCGTCGAGTCGATACCTGCTCAGGAGATTATCCCTTCCGGCCTGAGAATCGACAATTATGGCAACAGCTTTGGGCAGCGCTTGTGAAAAGAGCAGTTCTCTCGCTTCGAACTCCCCCCCAAAATTCACCTCCGGAAACTCGACCCGGTCAAGATGGCACAGATCCCATACAGAAAATACATAGTTATGATACCTAATATCCAGTGCCAGCGAAGATGGCGCAGAAAAAAACACCAGATCAATAGCATGTAAAGAGAGTATCCTGTCCAGAGGAGAAGCAGGCCAGGGCAGCGATCTGGCAGGAACCAGTAAGGATTTGATGCGGTGCAGTCCAAACCGCAACCGATCGATGAGAGAAAAGTCTAGCAGTATTGCCTGAATACCCCGATGAGCCAGCAGCGCCACATGCTCTCCTTGGGTAACGAAAAACATAAATTCCCAGCGTGCATCATTATGTTCGCTCAAGAGGTCGACCAGCGCCAGTTCATGACTGAACCCGCCACCGGCCTGAAGGCCGCTTTGCAGAATAACCCCAATTCTCATTACAGTTTCCGCGCCAGGCAGATAATATTCCAGGAAGCAGCATCCGGAGGGTCAAATGTCAGCCACCGGTAGCAGTGTGCCGGCTCGAATCCGGCCTGTTTGAGGAACAACTGAATTTCAGGCACAAAAAGATATCTCATTCGGTGACATTCGTGCAGCACCGAAAAAGTGTCTGACGCTTTGTCCCGAATATGCACCTCGAAGTTAACATCAACGCAATTAAGTTCGTGATGCATTTTGGGCTCGGCAATCCGAATCACACCGAGACAGTCATCCTCCAGCCGTTTGACTCGCACTGCCGGAGGGTCGACAAGAACTCCGGGACCGTACCAGCAATCGAAAATCAGCAGGCCACCCGGTTGGAGATGCGCGCAGGCAGTAGCAAAAAATGCCGCAAGATCGTCATTGGTCGCCTGATAGCTGATAACGTGAAACAGAGCTGTCACCGTTTCAAAGATCCGGCCAATCCTTACACTGCGAATATCACCCTTAACAAAACTGGGGCTCTGCGCACCGGCAGACAAAGATGCCCCACGGAGGCGGGCAGCAACCAGCATCTCATCAGATAGATCTACGCCGGTAATGCCGTAACCAAGCTGTGCCAGTTCAAAATCATGGCTGCCGGTACCGCATCCAAGATTCAGAACCGAGCCAGTCCCCTGGCCATGGCGCTGAATAAGTTCATGCACATAGCGAGCTTCGGCAGCGTAATCCTTGTCCTTGTAAAGCAGATTGTAGTACCGGGCATACTGACCAAAAATAGTCTCGCTCATGCAAGTACCTCGTGTACCGCAGCAGCGACTATCTCCATCTGCCGCTCGGTCAAGGCCATGCCGCTGGGGAGATACAGGCCGCGCCTGGCAAGTCTCTCTGCAACCGGATGAACATCCCCGGTGAACAGTCCCATCTTCCTGAAGACCGGCTGTTCGTGCATCGGCCAGAAAAACGGCCTTGTACCGATCCCCCGTGCGCCCAGACGTTTCATCATCCCCTCGGCATCAAACGTCACGTCATTATCCAATAACAGGCCGTAAACCCAATAGATACTCTCGGCAAAACCGGTTCGTGCAACCGGCAGCTGCACGTGAGACACTCCCCTGAAAAGCTCGTTATACCTGTTCCCCATGACCCGCTTGCGCATAACAAATTCATCCAGCCGCTCCAACTGTGCCAAACCCATCGCTGCCTGCAGGTTGGTCATACGGTAATTCCAACCAAGTTCTTCATGAACAAACCTTTTATTCGCCTGAAAGCACAGGTTTCGCAAGCTCCTGCAGCGCTCGGCAAGGTTGCTGTCGTTGCAAACCAGCATACCCCCTTCACCTGTAGTGATATGCTTGTTCGGATAAAAACTGAAGGTGCTGATATCGCCAAAGCTTCCGCACGGCCTGCCGTTGTAAGTCTGACCGTGCATCTCGGCAGCATCCTCAATTATTTTCAGGCCATGACGACCGGCAAGCTCAAGCAGAGGAGCCATATCAACCGGAAGACCATAGATATGAACCATCATAATGGCCCTGGTTCTAGGAGTTATCTTCTCAGCAACCTGACTGACATCCATATTCCAGGTCAACGGATCAGCATCGACCAATACCGGATGTGCGCCGGCACGAACAACAGCAGCTGCGCAGGAAATGATGGTAAATGCCGGCAGAATCACCTCATCTCCCGGCCCCAAGCCAAGAGCCTGGACAGCGATATCCAGTGCGCCTGATCCGTTTGCAACCGCAATACCATGCTCACGCTCTACCCGCCCGGAAAATTTCTCCTCAAACAGTGGCACAAACGGGCCCTCGGACGAAATCCAGCCGGTATCGATGCATTCCATCAGATACTTTTTCTCGTTACCATTCAGTAGCGGTTCATTTACCGGAATAAAACTACTCATGGTCCCTCACCACAGCATCGGCAGCGGTAATGCCGACAAATCTGGTCTTATCGGCCTCACCGGCATATGGCCCCTGCTTAATCTCGATCATTTCTATCTGTTCGAGCGCCTCGAATCCGTGACCGCCAGAAGCTAGCAGGATGACGTCGCCAGCTTCAAGAATTCTGCTCTCCAGGTAAACACGTCTGTTATCGTAAAAGTCCACCCGCAGCCGGCCGCGTTTCAAAAACAGGACTTCCTGTGTGTACAACACTTCACGCTGAACCTCATTGTGCACATGGGGGTGAATCACCTTCCCCTCAGGGTGGTTCATATACGCAAGCTGCTGAGAAAATCGATCCGGAGTGAAAAACGTAATCCCTTCGGCGCTGAACCCGCTGCGAACGATAATTGCATAAATTGAATCTGCATCGGCGATTTTTTCCAGCATCAATAGACCTCTCTATAATCAGTATTCACGTCGATCGGGACACATACCTTTTTCAAGGTTGTCATAAAATTCCTCGAAAAAAAGTTCAAAACGGAAATGCTGTCGGTAACAGTTCACAGCATTGAGATGCATCCCGTCCAGTCCGGCTATGACTGCAGGCAACAGCGTCGCCAACTGATCCGGGGAGGAGGCAACTGCTCCGATGCTCCATGTTTCGACTACGTCGCGAAGAGTCGGAAAGTCTGAACAGACTACCGGCAGCCCGGCCTTGAGATACTCACCCAGTTTGTTCGAAGAATAGGCTATTTCCGTAAAATTGTCATCAATTGCCTGATAAAACATCAGTCCTATATCAGCAGACGAAAGCGCCGAAGCCATGTTTTCCAAAGTGATATATTCCGTTGAAAAAAACACGGGCAACCCGGCAGCATCCTCCAGCATCCCTTTGAAATAATCAGTACCCAATGACCACTGGTTCCATGTATGCATGATCAGGCTGACCTTATCCGGCCAGGCGTGCACGCTGCAGATGATGTCACGGCAGCAGGACCATTCGGCAAAATTCCCGGCGTAGATCACGACCACATGATCACCCGGAATGTCGAATTTATCCCTAAAAAAAGAACTGCGCTGTTCGCAGGGTTCTCCCATAGAAGCAACCGGGAGGATGCACATGTTCTGCAGGTCAAAATCGTTGATCCGGGCAAAAGCTTCGGCGCGCTGACGGTTCTGGATGGTAACTCGATCAACTCCCTTGATGGCCCGATACTCCAGAGTCTTCCAAAACAGTTTGTTGCTATAGAGCGGATTATCTTCTTTCCAATCCATCAACTCCATATTGTAGTAAACGACCTGATGGCTTCCTGTTACGCAGTTAACGGCAAGCAGGCTCAAATTCTCAACCGGTATCACATATGAATAGTTATAAGCTTCCAGCTCGCGGTGCAACCATACCGAAAAAAAATAGAGCATTGGCAGAACACGTGCCACTGCCATCGAAACAGGAAGAATCTGTGCAGTTTTCCCAGATGGTTTGAACCAACGGTTGTACTTGTCTGCCACAAACCGTGCTAACCGAAGCCGAAACATCCTGTTCCGGTCATATACTTTGAATTTGATGTCAGGATTATTGAAACTGACGGGACTGGCGGCCAATGTCTCGGCATCGATGAAGACATCAACTGTAAAGCCCTTCCTGGCAAAGAGCTCAATGCTGTTAACCACCATCGTGGAAACACCGAGGGGGTAAGAATAGATAATGAATGCAACTCTCCGGCTAGACATCGGTTCTCTCCGAGAATACTACTATCGGACGTTCGTCATCATGAAACCGATGGACTTCACAACGTCTGAAATATCTTTCACCCACTGTGCAGAGCTGCTCCAGTCCATACCACGGTTTTGATGACTTGTTGTCCCATTCCGTAACATTAGCGTCCTTTTTATTGACAAACTCGATAATTAATGAGCCGGCACCCAGTTTTCGTACCCGGTCAAAGATATCCTCAAAGCTATAGCCAACCCGGTAGACCAGATGATGAACAAGCGCCAGCATCATAACCGTATCCACGTGCCGGGGTCTCAGATTGCTGTAGGTCCTCTCGATCGCACGCAGCAAATCATCAAGATCGGCCACCAACGGTAGAATTCTTCGTCCCTTCCCCTTAATCGCCCGATACAGGTAATCAACACAATCGGGGTCAGGATCACAGGCAACCACGTCCGCACCCAGCGATTCAGCAATATAGGCATAGTGTCCGGTATTGCACCCCACGTCGTAGACAGTTTTCGGCTTAATGTCCTCCAAAATCCGCCGCACGACCTCCTCCTTCGGCTGGTCGCAGTATTCGTCCGGATTGGCGCTGTAATAATGCCTCCACCGGGAAACCCCCTGATAGCCGACCAGGCGCGCGAGCCGACCGCGCCAGCTGACAAAGTGGTCAGGACAGATCAGATCACGTATTACATCAGTATAGCGCGGCGCCTCTATTTCAGAATCGAGCCGACTGCGGGTTCTGGCAGCAGAGGTAACTCGATAGCTGAGTAGTGCCTTCCGGTAACTCTTCAGCTCCTTAATGCCGTCATTGGCAGTCCCGGGGATAATTGAACCGAGATCGACAAACACCGGCTGTGTGTAGAAAAAAACTGTATTGAAGCAGTGCCCGTCGACAAGACAATACCCAAGACTATTCAACTGTGTGTTGAGTTCCAAAATTGAATTAACACAATTCTGATACATGGAATACGACCAGTTAGCGGCACTGTTGGGAAAGAAAAAAGGGGAGATTTCAATAAAATTCTGATTGTCATACAAGTTGATAGCATAAGGCACCACATTCATCTTCTCCAGAAAACCTTTCAAGACTGGATCTGCAAGAAAATAATTGTGTGGATCAACTCTTCTTAGAAGGGTCCTGTTCCCGACGTGAAAATTCGGGGCATTTTGTACTCCCTGATAGCTATCATCCAGCAGTACAAGCTCACTCAAAATAATCTTCCTTCCTTATCCAAACCAACAGAGGGGGATTCAGAGCGAGCATACCCTGATGCCACAGAATACCGCATACAAGAAATAGCCAGTGGCGCCGAACACCCCCACGACCAAAAACGACCTGATTTAGAAGGACCGATGCTACTCGCTGCAAAATCACGGTACATCTTTCCTTGAGGCTGGAAGTTCTTCGTGTCACAGCGTATGAATAGCTGATTCCCTGCAGGAAAGCCCTCCTACAAAGATATCGCATAGTGATTCTCTCCGCAGGAATACAGTGAAAGACAGAAGCATGGGGATTATAACAGGCTTTCAGACCGTTGGCGGTAATCCAGTCGGAAACATGAGTTTCACCATCTCCACGAAACTGTCTGAGAGCCCAAGGCATTGAATCGGGATGAAACCCTCTGCAGCTCATAAGCACCGATCTCCTGATGGAAAAATTACAGCCATACACTAAGAGAGCAGGAATCACGCAGGGGGTATTTCCAAAATCTGTCAGGCTATACCAGCCGTTGACCCTGCCGAAAGCATTCCGCTCCCACAACAGATCAAACCAGTCAGGAGGCTTGGCATCAAACTTAGGCAGACATTTACCGCCTACAAGGACAACCTTCTCATTGTGAAAGGACTCCTCTATAGCCTGCAACCAAGTCGGACAGGCCTCGATATCGTCATCGGCAAAAACCAGAATGTCGGAAACCGCTTCGCGTACCCCCCGATGTCGAGCCCGATGCAGTCCAGGTGCGCTTTCTACTACATACCTCAGATTTGAAACCACTTTTTGAAAATCTCGTGCCACCTGCTCGGATGCCGCAGAGGGAGCGTTGTCCACCAAAATGATTTCGAACTGTTCCGGAGAGAGCGTCTGGGTAGTGATCGAACGAAGAGCACGCTGCAATGATTGCGGCCGACGGCATGTCGGTATGATTACAGACAACTTTCGCATGAGCGGAACCATCTATCCCTTCCAGAACGCGGCCTTGCGTTTGAATCTGTCCATATTGAAAACGGGTTGTGATGCAAGCCTTTTTTCAAGAGAAGCCAGCATGTCAACGTACATGGAAAGCATTTCAGGATGTACATACTCGTTTCCGTCGTAAAACGGAGGATCGATTACCTTCAACTTTCGCATGGAGCCTTCCTGCACATAAAGGAACATGTTCTGTCGGTACCACCAGTTGACCGAACTGTCACTCCAAAACTTCTTTCGGAACAGGTCGCAGCAAACATAATTTCTTTCGGAAAAGAGCTTTACCCAATATTCCTGGGATTGCTCGTTGACGTGATTCTCTCCCGTCTGGTTCAACAGAGCTGCTGAAAACAGTATAATGTCGCTCAGTTCCGTCAATAAGACTACGAATTCCCGGGCGCATTCCGGTGGCAAGTGCTCCGCCACCTCAAGGCTGACACAGAGGTCGAACCTCTTTTCCTTACCGGCGCTGACCGGCAACAGCACCCCCCGCAGATCAGCAAATCGCCGCAAGTCACATTCGATGAAGTTGTCAACCTTGCGGAGGTGTTGAGGAACGTGGGCTCCATCTACCCCTGTTACTTCCATAACGCCGTGCCTCGCCAGCACTGAGAGCCACTGTCCCGGCCCACATCCGATATCGATCGCGCTAGCGGGATTGATGAATTGCAACAGGTAAGGAACTATGACGCTGGCCGATCTTTCCGAATGGTCCTCGTTGTAGTGGTGTAGAACCTCGGCAGGTTCAGTTGTCATGTACGATTCATCCTCCTTTGTGCATAAGTTTTCAGCTAGACCCTGGTCCAGTAGGTGTTATCCACCACGCATCCACGCATGGTTTCTACCGGTCGTACCAGTTCGCCGACGGCGCGCTGAACCCCTTCCGCCCAGCCAAAGTCGTGAAAGGCTACCACGGCACCGGATGAAAGCCTGGGGAACCAGGCCTTAATATCATCGCACACTCCGTCGTAGGAATGGTCGCCATCGATAAACAGAAAATCGACCATTCCTGTAACTGTAGAGACGGCGGCGTTACTCATGGAGCGAATCGGCACGATGAATTCCCGGTACGGCCCAATATTTTCCATGAACTCCCGGTAGGTATCCCGGTTGCCCTCACTCATTCCCTGATTCATCCAAGTATCAATACAGTAGAGTCGGGCAGATCCACCACTCTTGCTAAGTTTCATGCCCCGCGCGATGAAGCAGGTGGAGGCGCCGAGATAGGAACCTATCTCAACGTAGGTCGAACCGGAGACACTACGGGCCAGTCTCAAGAGTAGTGCTTTCTCTTCCAAGCTTAGGTGAGTGGGGATGGCTAGGTCCCTGGCACTGAAAAGGCACGCGTATACGGTCCAGAATCTTGTAAAGAGCCAGCTAGCTGTCACTTTGCTAATAATCAATATCGTCGTCCTGGAATTGTAGTTACTTCAAATATGGTAATGCCACCACAGCCCTACTATCTGAAAAAAATCGCTGCGCGTAAATCATCCAGCACCATTTGCAACAATTTTGTTGGTCCGTAAACTCTGAGGGCAATTTTAAGGTAGTCAAAAGATAGTTTCTTATATCTGGAGCGTAATTGCCTCATTGTACGGAGTTTAGCAAGAAGGTCTGCGACTTGTTCACGAGTCAACCTGTCAAAAAATAGTGGAATCGTAGTTACTTGACCAAGAACTGCATTGTGAGGATTTTCATAATCATCGGCCCACGAGAACAGTTCTGGAAGCGAGCCTGTTGCTTTTGCTACATTTTCAATTTCTGTCCCCGGCAGGATCATACATACCTGTAACGCCGAGGATACTCCATACATCCTCTCGACTTTATTTATAAACTTGAGTGTTTTAATGGCATCTTCATAGGTCTCACCAATGTGTGAGCAGACAAAATACCCAGTAGTGTCGAGTCCAAGCTTTTTGGTATGGCTGAACAATGCCTCAACCTGGTGAAGAGTAACCCCTTTTTGAATTCGCTCCAAAACAGATACCGAGCCGGTTTCCACACCAACAACGATATATCTGCACCCTGCCTTATACATGAGGGTTACGAGCTCAAGTGGGACATTAGCCCTGGTTTCGCACCACCACTGGATTTCTAGGCCTGCATCGATTATTGCCTGGCAGAGCTCTTTGGATCGCTGAGGGTTTGCGGTAAAAGTCAAATCCAGAAAATTAAACGAGGTAATCCCATATTCCTCAATATAGTATTTCAGTTCTTGTATCACATTCTGATACGATCTGTGACGGTACTTAACGCCGGCTTTCGCGCAGAAAACACATTTGTATGGGCACCCACGGGAAGTCATCACACTCATCGCCGGGATAGGGTCATTGCTTCCCATTAGAAACTCTGGATAATCCTTGGGAGATTTGACATTGTAGATGTCAAGGCTATCCAGGTCCTCGAAAATATCAGCGTCGGGGTTTCTTCGAATTTCACCGCAAACGGCTCTGAAGGAAATCCCGTTGACGTTCTCAAGTGGAGCAGAGGTTTCCAAAGCATTCAACAGTTCAACGATGGTTTTTTCACCCTCACCGCGCACGACAATATCAACTTCAGGAATATTAGCAAGGGTATCAAGATCACAATGGGTGAAATGCACACCGCCTACTATGACTTTTTTCCCAGGATGATGCTTTCGTATCAATTTGACAACAGCCGCTGCCTCATGACGCGTGAAAGTTGTCGAGGTGATTCCAAAAACATCGAAGTCAAGGGAAGTGATGAACTTTTCGACATTGAAATCATTCTGTGAAGCAAAGAGCAATTCGAGGTCGAATATTTCTGATTCATGCAATTGGGATTTACTTATAGCGCAAGAGAGATAGAGCAGTGACAATGGTCTGCATAAACTCCAATCTTTTGCTGCCGCTGATTTGTCATCAGGTTTTGCGGGTTGAATTAATGCTATTCTCATTTAATTACCTGGAGATACATTGACAAAGAACCGAACATTACAACTGCCAGTTGCCGTCAACAAAAATAGCACCAAAGGGTCGAGTAATTCTCCTCTTAACCACCAATACATCATCTTCAACAACCATGAGAGAACAAGACATCTCCGGATGGTCGTAGACTATCCCGAGCTTGGAGTTCGCCACTGAGGGAGACATCATGACTTTCCCTGCGGTGAAGGGAACTGCATCTAACTGAAAGGAAACAGTAGAGCCGCCTTTGGCATGCGGGTGGATTTCAATGCTATTAGACCACGTTACCGCTGAAGTTATGCGAAAACCTTCCGGGGTGTAGAAACCGATCCCAAAATCCAGGTTTTCCAGCCCCCCGATATGATTAAGTTCGATCTGGATTTTTGCGGGTTTCCCCATCACTATCATAGCTGAGGGTCGGTCGTTATGATCGAACACCGTAACTGATGCGATAAGCGGGACTCCTCCATGATAGGTATTGATCCTATTATTGAGATCGAATCTCCCGTTTTCATCAGAGCACTCAGAATTG
This sequence comes from Desulfuromonadaceae bacterium, assembly GCA_028687585.1. Classification (GTDB taxonomy): domain Bacteria; phylum Desulfobacterota; class Desulfuromonadia; order Geobacterales; family Pseudopelobacteraceae; genus JACRCG01. The sequence goes on from JAQTZV010000011.1 coordinate 104,856, forward strand.
ATCTCACTGACATAAGAATTGGTTACCATATTGGCACTACCGCACAAGTCAACCGATCCTTTTTTCAGTAGTACAGCATGATTGCAAAGTGAGTTAACAGCAGAGATGTTATGACTAACAAACAACACCGTCCGCCCTTCTTTAGCCGACACATCCTCCATCTTTCCCAGACACTTCTTCTGAAACTGCGCATCCCCAACCGCCAGCACTTCATCCACTATCAAAATTTCCGGCTCCAGATGAGCCGCCACAGCAAACGCCAGCCGTACATACATCCCGGAAGAATACCGCTTTACCGGGGTATCCAGAAACTTCTCAATCTCGGCAAAATCAACTATTTCATCAAACTTCTTCTTTATCTCCGATCTGCCCATACCCAAGATTGCACCATTCAAAAAGATATTCTCCCGCCCGGTTAATTCAGGATGAAAACCAGTACCTACCTCCAGCAGACTGGCTACGCGACCCTTTATCTTAACCTGACCGGTTGTTGGTTCGGTAATTCGGCTGAGGATTTTGAGAAGTGTGGATTTACCGGCACCGTTGCGACCGATGATACCGATACGGTCGCCCTGATTTACCTCAAAGGAAACTTCTTTCAAAGCCCAGAATTCTTCATCTGTAGGAACTGGTGAAGAGTGAGTAGTGAATGAAGAAAAGATTTTTTTTGAAAAGTTCCTGACACCATTCGTTATGACATCCCGTAAGGCGGTATACTGCTCGCGCTGCTGATGATGAAGGGTGTATCTCTTGCCCAGGTTTTCGACGGTGATCACTGTTGACATTATGAGAGGGTTTTTTCTGTGTGTTTTTCCAGCTTAAGGATCTGCTCAATCTGAACTTTCAGATCTGGAAGTTTCTGTTTAACAATATCCCATACAACCTCTTCATTTACACCGAAATATTCATGGGAATGAACATTCCTGAAATCTTTCATTAATCGCCAAGGCACAGCAGAATACTCGTCTTTTTTTATAGAAGAAATTCGGCTTGCAGCTTCTCCAATTATCTCTAATTCTCTTATGGTTGCTGATTTGGTTTTTCTGTCGCCGGAAAAAGTATCTAAATTGTAACCTACAACAAATTCCATAGCAGCACAGATTGACTCCAGGATATCTTGAAAAAACTGAAGGTCCGTTCGCTTACACATAGATTATTTCTCTCATAATGTACGGTTTAATGATTGGTTTGAAATTAGACTCTATACCAAGGTCAATTCGCGCATCAAAAGAATCTTCCAAATAATGTAACAAACCAAAATAACTGTCTGCAGTATTCTTGGAAAGTTCAATCGCCACATCAACATCAGAATCCTCCCGCGCATCCCCACGGGCATAGCTGCCAAATAGTCCGATCTTGGTCACACCAAATCGCTCATGCATTTCATGTTTATGCTGTCTTAAAAAATCAAGAATCTGCTCTCGTGTCACGACTAAAACCCTCCGTTGTGCAATTATATCACATCAGCAAAGCCGCGTTCCATGTTTCTGAAATAGAGTAGGCCACCGATAAATATAATCAGGGTTAATGAGGCCGACAGGGCCAATCCTGGCCAGTAGACCGGAAAAGCATCACCCAGGATCGCCCAACGAAAACCATCAATGACACCGACCATCGGATTGAGGAAATAGAGCATGCGCCATTTATCCGGGACAATTGAACTTGAAAACCCGACCGGAGAGATATAGAGACCAAATTGGACCAGAAACGGCACTACATAGCGAAAATCACGATATTTTACATTAAGAGCTGATAGCCACAACCCTGCACCGAAAGACGCAAGAAAGGCCAGCAAGAGAAAGACAGGCAGCAACAGCATCCTGATGTCGGGTACAAAGCTATACCACGCCATAATTCCGCCGAGGATGATCAATGAGATAAAAAAGTCAACCAGACCGACTATGATCGAACCTGCCGGCACGATCAGGCGAGGAAAATAAACCTTGGTCAGCAGATTGGCATTGTCGATCAACGAATTACTGCTCTCGGTGAGCGAGTTGGCAAAGAACTGCCACGGCAGCATGGCAGTAAAGACCATGATCGGATATGGAACACCATTGGAAGGGAGTTTAGCCAGTGTGCCAAAAACAATCGTGAATACCAGCATGGTTGCCAATGGGCGGATAACACTCCAGGCAATGCCGATGGCGGTTTGTTTGTAACGCACCAAAATATCGCGCCAGGCCAAAAAGAAAAACAGCTCGCGGTAGCGCCAGATATCTTTCCAGTAATGAAGCGCTCCCATGCCGGGCTTTATGATAAGTTCGGATTGTTCGTGCATGTCAAGAATATCTGAACCCCTTTTTTTTGAATAGAGAAACGATAACTCCCACAATAAATCCAATCCCGAACCGCCCCATCTCCCTGAATCTTCTAATCGGAATCAGATACAGCGGTGCCTGGCGGGCACAATTAAGAACAACCAGCAGCCACACGAGAGCCGAATATTTCGTTTTCAGCAGCGCAAACGAATAGCCAACCGCCATTGGTTTTCGGAAATTCGGCACAAGTAATGGTGGATGAAAATAGTTCAGCGCAGAGACATTGCGGCTTTTTTTTCCTGCAATGGTAAATCTGACCACAAACTCCACATCTTCCTGACCGATAAAATTGCTGACAAAGCCCCCCAGGCGTGCCAACACCGTACGGCGATACGCGGTGCAGCGACTGGTCATGAAGTACGGATCATGAAAATCATATCGACCATCTACCAACGAGAATGCAGCATTGCCGTGCGGGACCAAAGCATCCGCCTGAGGATCTGACTCAAATTCTGCAACCAGTGTAGAGAGAAAATGACTCTGAAGCAGCACCGTGTCATCATCAAGGAAGAGAATGAATTTGCCACGAGAATGCTGGAGCCCAAAGTTTCGTGAATATCCCATGTGCCCAAAATTGCTATCAAGAGGCAGATAGCGGATCGGCAAATCTTTAGAGAAGTGCTCTGCAGCTGCCCGCCCGGCTTTCGTGCCGCCCTGATCTTCAACCAGCAAAATTTCAAAACGGTGACGCGGAAAATTCTGCTCCCCAAGAGAATAGAGTATTCCCTCCAGTAGATTGATCCGCCCATAAAAATTAATGATGCACGAAAGCGTGATCTTATCTAAAGCATCCGGAACCGTACAATCGCCGCGCAGCTCAAAAGGAAACAAGCGATAGCATGCCTGCAGAACACATTCACGCACGTATCAGTTCCCCCGGTCTATCTTCCATAAATCCCCCACCCCACTAGACTAACCCACGCGACGCCAATAATCATGAGCGGAACATCACTTACCAGTGATTCCGTGGGGTCGCCACTTTTCCCGGAGCGGATTCTGAACAGGTAGCGCAACAGGCCAAAACAGCACAGCGGCACGGAATAGAGCAATAACATCGAGTGCCGTGAGATAGCGTACATGGCGTACGTCACCAGAACTGAACTGCCGGACATATACATGGTCCCTTCCAGAAAATTCTTTGGATAGGCCATCAATACCTTACGATGGTAGCGGGCATCTTCGCCGAGATGCTGTTTTTCGGCAAGACGCTTCCCCATACACAAAAAAACCGAAAGCAGGAAGACACTCGTAAAGAGCCATTCCGAAATAGGCACGTTGAATGCCACACCGCCAGCCTGAAGACGCAGCAGAAAACCGGCAGAGATACAAAAGATATCCAACAGGATGATCTCTTTCAGCTTGACACTATACGCGAGCGACAGTGCAACATACGCTATCAAAATGGCGAGAAACATGCTCGATATGTTCCAGGCTATCAACAAGCTGCTGATGAGCAGAAAAGCTGCAAAAAACAGCGCAGATGATATGGAAATCTTACCGGAGGCGATCGCCCTGGTACGCTTGTCCGGATGATGGCGGTCATTATGCTGATCAAAAACGTCATTGCATATATAGGTGGCGCTTGAAACAAGGCAAAAGACGCCAAAAGGAGGCAGTAACCGAGAAGCAGGGGCACCAGTGAAAAGCGTGCCACCAAAAAACGGTGCAAAGAACAGCATAAGATTCTTGAGCCACTGTCGGACCCGCAGAAGTGAGAAAAAATCCCGCAGCATCGGCACTTAAGATTCCAAGTCTGAGCGTACCAGCGAAAGAAAGAAATCTTCCAGGTCCCGCCGTTTTGTTTCCACCAGAACCACATTGATAGCGGATGAATTTACTTCACCCATAAACGCATTGAAGGCGCTGCACGGTACATAAAATTCAGAAACCGAATTCACACGGCGCACCATATCAATCCCCGCAAACGAGCGTGACACAGCCTCCGGCAGCTGTAAATGGATTACATAGCCTTCCACTCCGTTCCTCAAAATATTTTCAACCCGATCAAGCGCAACCAGACTTCCTTTGACAATAACCCCCACCCGGTCACACACCTTCTCCACGTCATCGGTAATATGCGTACTGAAAAAAACGCTTTTCCCTCTGGTCTTCAGATCAAGAATAATGTCCTTTACCAGTGCCCGGCCAATGGGATCCAGACCACTCATCGGTTCGTCAAGGATATACACATCCGGGTCGTGCACCAGCGTCTGCGCCAACCCGACCCGCTGCACCATCCCCTTGCTATAGCCACGCATCGGGCGTTTGCGGGCTTCCCACAGATCAAGCCGTTTCAGCACCTCTTCTGAACGCCGCGAAATTAGTGCCGCATCCATCTTGAACTGTGATCCAACGAACGAAATATACTCCTCAGCACTCAAATACTCATAGAAGGCCGGATTTTCGGGAAGATAGCCGACGTGGCGGCGTGATTTTGCCTGACCGGCATCCATTCCCATAATCTGTGCTGAGCCGGACGTCGGCCGCAACAAACCCATCACCAGCTTGATAGTGGTACTCTTGCCGGCACCATTCGGTCCCAGAAAGCCGAATACTTCACCGGTCGCAATGGCGAGATCAAATCCCTTGAGGGCATCAACCTTTGTCATCCGCTTACCGCTGAACTGCTTATACAGCCCCGTTATCTCAATGGCGTTCATACGTTACAACTCCCGTCATATTATAAAACGCTTAAAAATACGGCCGTCAGGGTTACAACCTGATGGCCGTCACATAATTGAAACAGCACAAAAACCGCTAGTGAGTTACAATAGAACCTCAATTTTGGCAGTTTTTTTGGTCTCTTCAAGATACTTTTGAATTGCTTCGTTGACTTTCTTTCCTTTGAGAAATTCTTCTATTTTTGCTTTTACATCTTTGAATTCAGTAATCACCGCAGGTTTTTTCTCCGTAAGTTTGATGATGTGATAGCCGAACTGGGTTTCAACAACATCGCTGACTTCACCAGGTTTAAGCGCAAAGGCGGTCTCTTCAAATGCCGGCACCATCTCCCCTTTGCCGAAAGAGCCAAGGTCGCCCCCTTGCTGACTACTGGGGCAGGTCGAATTTCCTTTTGCCAATATCGCAAAGTCAGCTCCGCCTGCAAGCTCTTTTTTGAGTTTATCAGCCTTCTCCCGAGCCTTTTTCTTTTCTTCAGCAGTAGCGTTGCCGTCAACTCCAATGAGAATATGGCTGGCCCTTACCTTTTCTTCCTGTTTGAATTTGTCCGGGTTTGTGTCATAAAACGAGCGGATTTCCGCTTCTGAGACTACCGCTTTTGCCACGAACGTTGATTCGACGAATTTGGTAATTAGCAGGTCGCGGCGGGTATACTCGCGCAGATCCTTTTCATCCATATCCAACTCTTTGACGGCATTTTTGAATTCCTGCTCATCCTTGAATCGTTCTTTACCCTGCGCCAGCTTTGCATCTATCTGTTTATCGAGATCCTTGATCTCTACCTTTTCAGCAGCCTGATACAATAACTCTGCTGAAATCAACTGTGCAACCACCTGCTTTTCTGCGGCCGCATCCTGATCCGCAGGTAGCGTCTGCCCCCGCAGCATGATTTTTTTTGCCCGGCGCAGTTCAAGAGCATTGATCGGTGTCCCGTTAACACGGGCAACAACTCCCTGTGACCCGACAGCGACAACGGCAGGCGCCACCACAGCGACAGAATTCTCTTTTTTTATTTCTGGCTCAGCAGCGACGACGAGCCCCCCGAAAGAGACGAATGAGGCAACTAGAAATCCTTTTAATATTACTGATGAACGTGTTTTTTTCATCGGACCGGATACTCCTTAAAATGTATTTTTTGCACTCTAGCACACTCGATATGAACATGAAAAGTCAAACAACTTGAAAAACGCTCATGTAAAACATACTTTTGACATTTGTACTTCTTTGCGATAGATTCACACGAGTTTAATGAGTGCAACGGCTTATGTGTACCAAAGCTTGAGCGTAGTCATTTCATCGGGAGGAAATGTGGAAATGAAAAAGGTTCTCGTAGTTGATGACAGCCTCTCAGTAGCCCGACTGCTTGAGAAAATAATTGCCGAATCAGGTGACTTCACCTGCGTTGGGCATGCCAGGGACGGCGCTGAAGCGATCAAAATGAATCACACCGAAAATCCGGAGATTATCTGCATGGATATGAATATGCCCGGTATGGATGGACTTACCGCGCTACGCACACTCTCGGTCATGGATAAAGAGGTCAAAGTCGTTATGGTGACATCTCTTGGCGGAGTTGGCGACAAGTTTACCGAGGCGCTTAAACTTGGTGCGAAGAATGTTATCTCAAAGCCGTTCGAGGCTGATAACGTTCTGCGGATTCTGCGGGCACTCTGATACATCCATTTTTGTTTGTGACAAGGGGCGGAATATGGCGGTAAAATTTTTTGGGCAATTCATGGTAGAACAGGGCATCATCACTAGTTCTGCATTACTGGACGCTATCAACCTTCAGGACAAGAACAATCTTAAACTTGGCGAGATGGCGGTAACAATGGGACTGATCACCTCTGCCGACATCCAGCGTGCCCACAACGCCCAGATGTCCAGGGATATGAAACTCGGTGACCTTCTGGTCGAAATGGGTTTTTTGACTCTTGCACAGCTGAATGACATCATTATCCGCCAGAAAAATACCCACCTGTATATCGGCGAAGCCCTCGTACAGGTAGGCGCACTGACAAGTGACCAGCTTCAGAACCATCTCGACGCCTTCAAAGCAGATCAGGCCAAGTATATATCAAATGGAATTGAGCTTCCAATAACCACTACCAACAATGCTATCTGGGAAATGACCGCCGATCTCACCTACAAAATGGTCACCCGCGTCCTTGACTTGAAGTTCCGACCCGGAGCTTGTACCCCGGTGACCGTTATCACCGCCAACTTCATGCTGGCAGCAATGGACTTTTCCGGAGACGTAGAAGCACGTTATCTGATTTCTGTTTCAGAGGGGTTACAGAAAGCGATTGCCAAGGCAATTCTGCATGAGGAATCCGTTGACGCCGAACCGTTGGAAGTTCTGGAAGATACCGTGATGGAATTTATCAATGTAGTCTGCGGAAACGTTGCAGCCAAAGCGTCCCAAATGGGGGTCATCATGAATATCAACCCACCGGTTTCGCTACACCCGCCGGCAGCTGGCCTAACGATACCTGAAGGCCATACCGCGCTCAGTTTTCCGATTCACATCGAAGATGGCGATACGTTGGAATTACTGCTGGTGATCAAAAACTGATATTCAGTGGCAACTACTCAGGTATTCAGGCTGAAGGCTGAAGGTTTCACACACCTCAAATGTTCCGAGTCAGGTGATTGCAGTTTTTTTACATCCTTCAGTCTTCAGTCTATCAACCTGCCTCATCATTACCGCCACACCTCATCCGGATATTCCCCAGCCATATTCCGCACGAACAGCGGCTGCTCAACAATCGGCGGAGTGCGTCGCCCTTTGGCCAATTCAGCCATGAACATTGTTGCCGGTGATTCGGCGTTGCTGTGAATCATCCGTAGGCGAAGCAGAGATAATTTCATCTGGGCGGCAAGAGATATGAATTCCTGCAAACGCGATGGATGCTGGATGAAGCAGATTTTTCCCGATGGTTTTACCAGATATTTGGCTGTGACAAGAAAATCAGCGAGCCCTGCGGTAGTTTCATGGCGGGCGGCATCGCGACCGGAACGGGGACTGACCTTACCGCTTCCCGGTGTGCGGAAGGGGGGGTTTGAAACAACCAGGTCGAAGGTTGAATCTGGATAGCTCTTTTTGAGATTAATGATGTCTTCAACATGGACGGAAACTCTGCCGACCACGTCATTGTGCTGAATATTCCGTCCAACAAGCTCTGCCATTTCACGGTTATTTTCAACTGCTACCACTGAAGCAACCGGATTAATGCGGGCAAGAATCAGAGAGATCACACCGCACCCGGCACCAAGATCGATGACCGTACCACCGGCAGGAATGCGGCCACAAAAGCGTGCCAGCAATAGCGGATCGAGCGAATAGCGATACCCGTGCCGTGGCTGGTACAGTTGTAAATCAAATAACTTGAGCTCATCTTTTGTCAGCGTATCGCTCATCCCTCACCCTTCTTACCCGCCACTCCCTCACCAGCATCCCCGCGAACAGAACAAATGACAGCAACGTGAGGTATTTGCCGATCTTGAACGGAAGCGGATCAAAGCGGAACCCAATCTTGTGGGTACCGGGCGTGAGATAGACGCCGCGCAGGACATGGTCAACCGGTACAATCTCCGCAGGCTTTCCATCCACAGTAGCCACCCACCCCTTGTAATACTTCTCGCCAAGAGTCAGCAGAGAATTCACCGGCGCAGATGCGGTGAGATCGATGCGCTCCCCCTCATACCGTGATACCGTGACGTTTCCCGGAGGCAACTGTTCAGCCCGATCTGGATTTTCCATAGCAAACGGCGGCGCGCTCTCAACCATTGCCACTGTCCGGGGATTAAAGGCGGGGTTCTGCAAGATCGCCAGACGCTGAGCCGGCTCAGGTATCACTGCCACTGACGGGACAAGCCACGCTTTTGGGAGTACATTCCGGTTTTCCAGAACAACGGTACTGCTTCCCGGTGGAATGAATGCAGGCACAAACTTGTCTCCCAATGCACTTTTCTGTTGCTGATAATCAGCAGACGGCATGATCAGATACTTCACGTTCATTATATCAAGCATCGGCCCGGCAACACCAAAGGCATCAAGATACTGCTGCCAGCGCACCTGCTGTACCGGATTGGAAGCATACATCACCGGAATATGCTGAGAGACATACTGCATAGGGTCGCTACCATCCATTGGCAAAACTCGGTAGGTATTCGATACCGTCGCTAAAAATTTTATCAACGGGGGGGGCTCGCCGTCTTTTCCCCTGACCGGAGCAGTTGTCAGAAAGAGAAACTTGTCGTTAATCCGCCAAGTGTCGGCAACAAAAAGAAACAGAAGCAGATATGGGACAATCTGCGCCATGCGCGGTTTTTTTACCAGCAGCATGGCAGCGGCAATGAGCGCGGACAAAACGGCCGCTATGGCAGTCTCACTTACCAGATTCCCCCAGCGCTGCCCCACCAGATACGCTCCCTGTTCATAGCGGGTCGGCTGCGAAAGCGCCTCGACAAAGGTATTCACCCAATATGTCGCACCACCAGCCTCTATTCCCAGTATGACCAGCAGCAGGACAGGAAGCGCGCAGACGCCGATGAGGTAGCGGGTAAAAGCCTTTGCCCGGCGCACATCCTCATCGCGCAGCAGATCAATACCGCGAGCCGCCAGAATAGCCAGCCCCAGCACCGGAATAAACATCATCATCTTCGGCACGCGGAAATGATTGATTCCCGGTAAAAACTTGTACAACATCCAGTAAAAAGGCGTGTACTTTCCCATAGAGAATAGTATGCCGCCGACTACCCCCCCGATCGATAACCAGGTGTAACGGTCCCGCCGGAACAGCAGCGGCAGCGGCAGCAGCAGCCAGGGGAGAAGCCCCATATAGCTGGCTGTCTGGGTGAAATGCATCCTTCCCCAGTAGTAGGAGGGAATATTGTCAGGATTCGGCCCCGCCTCCTGACGGGAAAGGCCAAATAGGCCGGGAATAACCAGGGCACCCAGTTCCTCGGGGGGAAGTGACCAAGACATAGCCTCCTCCACATCCAGGCCGCCTTTGATGCCGCCGGCAGGTTGGCTGGCTCCGCTTTCAACACCTCTGTTGGTATCTTTCGACCAATTGGCAAGCGGAAGCAGTGAAATAGAGACCGTGGTCAGAAAGAACAGCAGCAGTGCCACATTCATAAGCAGCAGGCGGGGAAGCTCTTTTTTCCTTCCCCCGTTTTCTGCCACCACGACGCCGATAAGGCGGAACACACCGTATGCCCCAACGCAGAGGCAGGTGTAAAAAGCGATCTGCCAATGGGTGTTGAAGAACTGAAAAGCCAATACAAAGGCAGTGGTAAGGAAAAAAATTATCCGGCGCGACTGAAAACCGCGCTCCAGAAAATAGAAAGCCCACGGTACATACGAGATTGTGGCGATTTTCATCACATGTCCGGCATTGATAAGCGAAGCTATCTCCGGGGCCAGGGCAAAAATGAGACCGCCAAGAAATGCTGCCATACGGCTTGCCCCGACCAGACGGCAACAGCAATACGTTCCGACAGCCCCGAAGAAAAGATGCAGCACAATGAACCAGGCTACTGATGCAGGGGCGGGAATAACATGCAGGATTATCGGCAAATGAAGGAGAAACTGCATGGAACTCATCCCCCCCTCATTGGTAAAACCGCTGTTTATAAGATAGTCCCAACTCGCTTTCAGATTACATGAATACAAATCCGACAATGATTTGTCATTATACCCTTTCATCCACCAGTACGCTTCATTGATGATATCCGGTGCACGGATGATCCTGTCCGTAAACAGTATGCGCGAATAATAGAGCGCCAGCAGAGCGAATAGCCCCAACAGCAGGAAAGTACCCTTATTACGTTTTGTCATGGCGTTACAACGCTCCTGTAGAATATATCAAGCTTTGCTGCGCTATCGATCCAGTTGCAGTGTTCGAGAAGAGACCGTTTTCCCTCCGCACCAAGTGGTATAGCCGTCTCATGCTGCGTAAGCAACCGTACGGTTTCGTCAATCATCTGCTCAGACGCAACCGGATCGCATAAAATCCCGGAGAGGCCATGCGCAATATATTCGACTGCCTGCCCTACCCGGTCGGCCACCACCGGTATACCGGCGCTCAGCAGTTCGGTCAACTTGGCCGGGCACTTTGCACGGTTCACCAAGGTATCGTCCAACGGATAGATCGCCACGTCACCTGCCGCCAGGTAATCAGGGATCTCTTCCGGTTCAATCCAGCCGGCCATTACCAGCGCGGTGTCAAAGCCCATGTCCCGGGAAGCCGCTTCCAACAGTTCCTCCTCCCTGTTTTTCCCCTTCCCCACCACCAGGAAGTGAACATCCGGAACGCGGCGCGCAATCCCGGCAAAAACCCGATACAGCCGCTCTTGAGCAAATTCAAAGAAACGGGTGTACAGCAGAACTACCGGCGCTCCGGCTGGAATATGCAGCTTGTGCCGAATTCGGGCACCATCTCCCGCAGGAGTTGAAGTGACACCGTTGGGGAGATAGATAATTCGCTCCGCCGCAACTCCCATGTCACCGGTGAGATCCTCCAGAGTCCTGCTGGCCACAGTAACCCCCACGGATCGTTCGGACAGCCACTGTTCCTGAAAAGCAAAAAGTCGTTTCTCCAGCAACGAATAGGACATGAGGTCGTTCATGCCACCTGTGCCCTCCCAATCGTCGCTATCCACAATCAGCGGTGCCAGTCTGATTCCGATACGCTGCAGCGAAATATGCAGCATGGCCGCCAGACCGCCATACCCTTTGGGCTTGAAGAGGTGGACAATATCCGGTTTTTCAGCCAGTACCGCCCGGAACATCCGCCATGCCAGCGGCACTGCGCCAAACCGTTTACCGCACGTGGGGAGAACTGCATTAATCAGCCGCACTCCACGCAGCAGCTCCGTTTTTCCGGAATCCTCAGGATTGGTATAGGGAGGGGCGACTATCGTCACCGTGTGCCCCAGTTGCTGCAACTCCACCGCCAACGGCAGCATGCGGGCGATTACAGTACCTTTTGGCCGGATGCCAAATGGCGCCAGAAAAACAATTTTCATCGTTTGTTCGCCATATTATTACCGATTATAAAAGGGATGCGCAACTTTTTGGCCATTTTGTACAGATTTGAATCACGCATCAGGTAATACAGCTCCAGCAGCAATCGCGATTTGACCGCAAACAATCGAGGGTGGTTACGCATCAGTTGCAGGTGCATCTCAACCTTGGTGCATCGATCCATGGAACGTTCCCGGGATCCTGCCACAACCCGATAGTAAAAAAGCGTCTCCGGAATGCGGATCACCTTTCTGTCCATTTCAAGAAGCGACAGCCAGAAGTCCCAGTCCTCCCAACCTTTCACCATGTTTAGATTGTATCCCCCCGCTTTATCCCAGTCTGCCTTTCGATAGAAGGCGGAACAGAATATCAGGTTGGAGAAACGCATTCCCCATGCAGAGAAGTCGGGAATATCCCAGCGCCCCTGACGCGCTCCGAAACATTCAGCCAGGCAGTAGACAATCCCGATCTCCGGATTTTGCTCCAGGATTTCAACCCCCTTTTCAAGATAGGTATTGCCTATGCGATCATCGGCGTCAAGCGGCAGGATATATTCGCCGCAGGCTTGGGCTATACCGGTGTTACGAGCCATGGCAACGCCCTGATTCACGGTGTGAACAATTCTTGTCTGCGGTTTGCGGAAGTCGGCCAGAAGGCGATTGGTCACCTCATCCGTGGAGCCATCGTTGACAATAATAATCTCAAAGTTGCGGAAAGTCTGGGCCAGTACCGACTCAACCACCTCTTCGAGGAATACTCCCTGGTTATAGCAGGGTATGATAATGCTAACCTTGGGCATTACCGTTCCGATGGTTCTCAATATCAGCAAGCAGTGTCGAGCGGTACAACCTGCAGAATCTCTCTCCGCCAAAATTATCGCGTGCATAATCGTACGCATTACGGGACATGGTCATCATCTGATCCCTGTTATTGGTCAGCTTTTCTATCGCAGCGAACATCGCTTCGGCAAGCAAATCTTCATTCGGTAAATTTTCTATCAGCAATCCAGTGACCCCTGATTTCACGTGCTGAGGAATTCCGCCAACGGCTGTTGAAATCGGCACAACACCCTGTGCCATAGCCTCCATGATCACCAGGGGAAACCCTTCACGACTGGAGGTCAGAAGGAGCAGATGCGCGCGCTCATAGTAACCGTTCAGTTCCACCTGGTCGGTTAATTCTCCCGTGAATTGACAGAAGGGCCGATCGCTCATTGCGACACTTTCAGTCACATTGCCAATCATGGTGACCGTAACCGGCAATTTTCTTGAAGCACAGAGAGCGGCTACTCGTCCGGCAATATGGACCCGCTTTTCCTCTGAACCGCGTCCAACATACAGTATGTTCAGCTCTTCAACCACACCCTTTTCACGGTACTCATGTGGCACATCCACACGATTTTCAATCAGCTCTATCCGCTCTCCCAACGCCGTGTCAATTCCTTTTACTCTGTATTGATTCATCAGATCCATCCTGGTCTGCAACGTTATTACGACTCGTTTGTCAATATGGTGGATAACCGGCAGGCTGAAATCTTCTGAGCCTCCGCCAAATGCGTGCAGCAAATCAACAACTCTGACGTCTTCAGAGAGATGGGGGAGCATTTTGTAAAAGAAAAGAGTGTTGCAGCCAAAGACAACGGAGTTGGGATGTTTGTTGATGAACCCCGCCATAAGCCAGACACTGAGTGGATAGGTGTATTTCAGTCGGAGGCACCAATTGAAGGTGCGCGCCACCCGGTCAAATTCACCCCGAAGCGCTCCCGGACGTGGCGACCATTTCGTGAAGAACACCCATGGCTTCAAGTCGGCAAAACAGTTGACGATATCAGCATGAACCCGCTCGGCGCCGCCGATATGGCAAAAGGGGAAAAAGAAAAACAAACCGCTCCGGTTACGAACAGGAAGCAGACTCCCGATAAACCTGCCAATGACAGCCACTGAATCTACGAATTGATTTACTACCAGTTTGCCTAAAAAGTAATAGAGGTCTTTAAAAATGTTCAGAAATACTCTAGCTACAAAACAATTGAAACGACCAGTTATCAGGCGATTCAAAACGAATCTGGATTTAGTACGGACATTCTTCAGATCCGGGTTGCGCCTGTTACTCATGAAAGTTATGGAAAGCGGGCTTAAACGGTATTTGAGAAGACATTCGTCGAGCTTGTCAATTCTATGCCCGTCAGCGATCAACCTAAGCCAGAGATCATAATCCTCCGAATTTACCTGACGTGGATCATATTCATAAGTGGATAGAGTTTGCCTCCCGATCATCACTCCGGGGTGCGCAATACAATTGGCACGAGGCAGGCGTTGAACGATCTCGCCGTATGACGTAAATTTGCTGTCATCGTTCCAAAATCCACATTCCTCGCCAACGGAATCAATGAAATAACATTTTACCGCTACCAAGGTGCATTCGGGATGAGTTTCAAGATATTCAATTTGTTTTGACAAACGTTCTGGCAGACTGATGTCGTCACAATCCATCCGGGCAATATACTCCCCTTTCGCAAGGGCAATCCCCCTGTTTAAGGTTGCAATCAGACCAAGATTCTTCTCGTTGTGAACCAGATTTATCCTGGAATCATTATAGGAAGTTATTATTTCAACCGAGTGATCGGAGGAGCCATCGTTAATTATAATAAATTCAAAGTCAGAGAAAGACTGGTTCAAAATACTCTCTACTGCCTCACGAAGAAAGCGTTCGCCATTATATACCGGCATGAGAACCGTTACTTTTGGAGTGATCACGCCGCAACCCTCAACCACGATTCCGGCAACAGGTCCCGGGTGTCAATCTCCGGTTTTGTGAACCAGCGCGACGGCGCCACGACGATCTTATCCGGGTTTCGGTTCAGCCAACCTCCCCACCAACTGAATGAACTGTTGGCTATGATATTATGCCGACAGAGGCTCATAAGGCGTAAATCCTCATGCCCATGAGAACCGTTGTGGGTGATTATCGTTGTCGGGAATGGAATCTTCAGATTGTCCTGAACCCAATTCGGGTCGTCTGAAAAAACATAGAACTCTGGGTGGTTCACCTCGTCGGAGATGCGCTTGATGGCATGGTCATAATACTCTAGTCCGCAGATACCGTGAAAACTTGCCGTTTCAGGGTTGGTAACGAAATCGCCTCGCCGCACATGCAGGGACACCGACTCCGTTTCTTCAATCCGGATAGCAAGTTCTAGATTTCTGCCTTCAATTGGATCGCACACCGTAAACTCTTCCCTGATTTCCCCGACAACAGCAGCAAAATACCTTTCCGACTGCCAATAACCGTCAAGATAACGGTCATCGGGAGTTGAAGAGAAGTTGGAATCATAATTAAAGTGTGGCTCGCAATAATCGCCGGGCAAAGGCCGTTTCCTGCCTACCAACTGCGAACCGGCGGAGAGAATCCGGAGCACAAAACTTTCTCCCTGTCTGCGCAACGAGTCAATTTCAGCAAAAGTGGCAATTTCGGCAGTTATTGACAAATGCTTCAGCTCATATTCGCGGGGTGTGCTGATACCTTTAGCCTCCAACATGGAGATATCCAGCTTAAGTTGTGTGTTGTGAAGCGACGATAGCTGCCGGCCGGCCGCATACTGGAACATCTGGTTGCCGAGGCCCCCCATGAGCTTGACAATAATCACTGTTAGCCCTTTTTTACCGCTGACACGTGATATCCAAAGCAGAGCAACTCGTGTGAACCGGTGTCTCGCCCTGTTCTCCTTGCGAGGACAAACAGCATGAGCTGGACAACAATCTTCTCCAACAGGTTTAGCTTGCTGCTGGCATATTTTTTTGAAATTAGGCCGACCCTTCGAATCTCCTGAGCAAGGTACTCGATGTAATTGCCATTGTGCCGAAGCTCTACAATCTCGAATCCGCAGGCAGAAAGATGCGTTTCGTAAAAGTATCGATTGAACCCTGAATAATAATGAAACGGCGCGAAATGGGTGAGACTGCAGAACGGGGCAGTCAGAATCAGATGGCCTCCCGGCCTCAGCAGACGAGAAAACTCCTGCAAGGCACGTAAAGGCTCCGGTAGATGCTCAAAGACCTCAATACACATGATGGCATCGAACGATGCATCAGGTGCTGGTATGGCGGTAATGTCGCAGACGATGTCAAGCCGTCTCTGATCCCATGACCCCATCTGAAGACCCGATGCGTCACCAGTCCCGTCATATTGGGCAAAGTCCTGTGAGACATAATTAAGATGGGCACAGAAACGCTTATACTGCAATTCGCCCGCACCGGCGTCGAGAATCCGGCTGCCGGCAGGGATGCTCTTGAGTGCATCTTCCAGCCACGCCTCACGGGTTGCTTCGTTATTTATCCCAACACTTGTCAACATGTCAGCGATTCCTTCCTGAACCAGAAACAGCCGCAACCGTAGCTCTGGGCATCAGACTGTTCCTGCGAGGCATTACGTATTAGTCCACCATCCTCTGATTTGTCGGGAATTAAAGAGAACTCAACCAGTTTTAAGTCAGAGAAATATCCAATAATCTGTCGATATGCATAAATTCTATGGGCGTTGAACATTATTCGCGGTTGGCCGATAGGGACCACAAAAAGTAGATTTCCGCCCTGAGCCAGGACCCGCTTCAGTTGTGAAATCGCCTTCAGGTCGCCATCCGGATCTATCTGGTCACCATAGCGCCCCAAACCCACATGCTCGACCACATGCATGCAAGAGAGAGATGCGACACTATTGTCAGGAAAAGGGAGCGCGAGCAAGTCAGCCGAAGCAGAATTCAGGCCGCTCAATGCTAAATTAGCAGGACGGTAATCATAGAACTGTACCGGTAGAAAGGCTGAAACCAAAGTGCAGAAATATAGTGAAGAAGAGATGTCAATATGATATTCCGGCCTTGTTTCCGCTAAAATACGCGCTGCCCAGGCAGGATGAAAAACATAGTGTCGATCAAAGCCGGTACTTTTAGTCTTGTCCTTCAGGCATGGATATCGATCGCTCCAATTAAGCCTGAAGTAGGGACGGTCTTTCCCTTTCAAGCGGCTGAATGTGCAGTAATCTAATATGTACTTCACATAAAAAAAGGCTTCTTTAACACACGTATATCCCCAGGCAATCAGTCTGTTTTTTTTCATCAATGACGTAATTACAAATTTCTCTGAATCTAATTTGCTCCACATAACGTCCTTTCCAACACCGCTTACCATGCTATTGTACGTATCCACCACTAAACTCTACCCTCAATCTGTTGTTAACTATTAAAACAGCCATCACATATAGTGTAGAAGAAAAACAGAGAGCCCATGCCATACCAACTAAGCCATAGTGCCATGCAAACAGGTACCCAAAGATCAGAAGAGTTAATGCTTGCACACCTTTTGGCCAAAAATAGACGTTTGGCTGATTGGAATACATACCCTTCAAGCAAAATATCTGGCCGATGTTGTAGAGTACAAGCCCAAGAACTACGATCCAGAGAACATTGTGACTCGCTGCATATAGCCGATTAGTAAATATCCTCATAATAGGATCGCTAAAAAAAAAGGCTCCCGTGATAATCAAAAACGACGCCGATGCTGACGCCAAGACTGTCTGACGTAGCAAGGCAGCACTCTCCCGCACCTGGACCTGCGAAGACATGGCACCAGCCCTCTCAAAAACGATAGGAACCATTAATTGATTAATCAGGGAAAAGAGGAGGTTAACCGGAGAGGATGCAATCTGAAAAATTGCTGCGTAAACCCCGACCATACTCGCACCGCCAACCACCTGTATAATCCACCTGTCAGCATAGAGACTGACAATAGCGAATCCGGCAAAAAAAACAAACGGAGTAGCGTAGGCCACGAATTCACGTCTGCCATCATTAAGCAATTCTTCCTTTAAACTTTCAGAATGCCAGTATTGTCGGATATCGTCATTCTTCATGGCAAACCAATGTTGAGAAACTGTTATCAAGAGAGTTCCGCACAGATATCCCAGAAGGACGACATAGCCACTATTGCTGAACAGCCATAATAGCGCGATAGAGATTCCTATCCGCAACCAAACGTCAAATCCTTGGTGGAGAGCCACTATTTTCCGTTGCCTGATGGCGCTCTGCATGGAGAGATACGACGAGTTTATCCCACTGGAGATGCCAAACAAAGCAGAAAAAAGAACCAGCAGGGCCCACTCCAAATTAACCCAAATACCAGCAAAACCAGCAATAACAACGGCAAGAAGAGATAGTCCAACTGCTAGCCGGAAATGCCATCTTCTGAGAACGGTGAAGTAAACAGCAAGTGCACTGCGTTCCCGATAAACTGCAAAATATCTGGCAACAACATTGGCGATGGGACCATATACATATGTAGTTAATACGCCCGCAATGCTGAGACCCAAGGCAAGCTGCCCATACCCATTCGGTCCCATTAAGTTAGTCAGCACTTTGATACCTATGAAGCCACCAACAAAACCCAAAGCTTGCCCAAGCAATATCCAGCCAAGCTCCGCCTTCAACTTTGTAAATTGGTTTAGTAATGGTTGAACTTTCTCAATATAGCTCATCCAACTCCTCATACTCATAGCACACCGCTTTTTCAACATATTTCAGTTAGACAGGAAGTTCATAAACTTGTTACTCGGTAGTGATGGCAGATATAATACGACTACCTGCAATGCCTAACCCTCCAAGCACCTTCTCAATTTCATCCTTTCGTTTTAGAGAGGTTATCACAAATGGTGCACGGATCTCTTGCACCCCATCGGCTAAAGATACAACCGTTAACCCAAAAAAAATATCCCCCTGACGACCATCATCCATGACCGCCACCAGCTTCAGACCGGTTTCCTGCAACGACAGATACGCCACCTCTGCAACTTCGTCCACACCGCAAAAAACAACCTCCCGTACACCGGCAGCTTCAAGACTGCGGAACAGATCCAGATAATCCTTCCGCGCTACCGTGTACAGACTGGTAAAATAGCTGAGGTGTTGGTAGGCGAGACGGCTTTTTTCTGCAATACCTTGCGGGGTAAGAAGATACGCATAGCGGTTGCTGGGGAAGTTTTTAACGCGTACAAACCCTTTTGAAACCAGGTTTTTCAGATAGGAGTTGACTAGACCTACGGCAATGCCGAGGCGGCGGGAAAGCTCGCGCTGCGAAAGCGGCTCTTCACCGCTGATTTCAGTGAGGAGCTGGAGCGAGCGGGATGAGTCGAGAGGTTTTTTGGCTGTCACGTTCATGGTTTGAACAATATAGAAAAAATATCGAGAGCACAAGATGTTTGTTCATATTATGAACAAACATCATTAATGGGCAGATGCTTTCAGAAAGTCTTCCAAAAACCACCGGTACGCCCCTGCAATACCATCGCGCAATGCAACAGTATGACGCCATCCCAATGCATGGATACGCGAAGAATCCGCCAGCTTGCGCGGTGTTCCGTCCGGCTTGCTTGTATCAAAAACCAGAGAACCGCTAAAGCCGACCACATCCTGTACCAGCAACGCCAGATCATGAATGCTGATCTCCTGTCCCGAACCGACATTAATCAGCGCCGGTGCGTCGGGATCGTGCAGCAGTGCATCGTAGCTGCTTTCATCGAGATTCATCAGAAACAGGCAGGCAGCGGCAAGATCATCAACCTGAAGAAATTCACGCAGCGGCGTACCGGTTCCCCAGATTGTTACAGAAGCGTCGCCACGCTGCTTTGCTTCATGAAACTTGCGGATCATGGCAGGGAGAACGTGTGATTTTTCAAGATCAAAATTATCGTTGGGACCATACAGGTTATTCGGCATGGCAGACAGATATTTAGTACCGTACTGTTGATTGTAGGAACGGCAGTGGTATATCCCGGCAATTTTCGCGATGGCATAGGCGTCATTGGTCGGTTCGAGCAAACCGGTAAGCAGGTGTTCCTCTTTCATCGGCTGGGGAGCAAATTTGGGGTAAATACAGGTGCTGCCGAGAAACAGCAGCCTTGTGACACCATGTACCCACGAACTGTGAATGATGTTGTTCTGAATCATCAGATTGTCGTGAATAAATTCGCCTTTATAGCTGCTGTTGGCAATGATGCCCCCTACCCGCGCGGCGGCAAGAAAAACGTATTCCGGCTGCTGCTCACGAAAAAAAGCATCTACCGCCTGTTGATTGCAGAGATCCAGTTCGACGCGCGACCTGACGAGCAGGTTGGTATATCCCTGGGCCTGAAGCGCTCTCACGATGGCCGAGCCAACCATGCCTCGATGGCCGGCAACAAAAATTTTCGCAGTACTTTTCATCGAATCAGTTTTCTCCATTTCCAGCGGCCTGTAACTGGCATGAGCAACTTCCAGCTATACACTCCTGTGCAGCCGGGCTGTAGCGGATAACGGTCACCTTCTCCAGCGTAATCATGCCGCCACCCATCATTGCATCAATTCTCGGCATAATGGCATTGATCTTTTCCTGACAGTCAACGACTTCAACTACAAGCGGCAGCTTGGCAGAAAGATCCAGCAACTTCTGGGTGTGATAGACGCGGTTGGCGCCAAACCCGCAAACGCCACGCAGCACCGTCGCACCGGCAAACCCCTCAAGCCGCAGCAATTCCATCAGGGCTTCATAGAGCGGTTTATGCTCGAAGCGGTCTCCCTCGCCGATAAATATTCTCATCAGCAGTTGTTCACCGGTCAATTTTGTCATAACAGTATCCTTATGTCAGCGTTCGAATCGTAACTATTCCAAGCCAGGTAAACAGGAGGCATACGGCAATACTTGCCATAATGTTGGCAAAGGCAACTAGAAACCGACCATCCTCAAGGAGCGAAAATGTTTCGTAACTAAACGTTGAGAATGTTGTCAAGCCGCCAAGAAAGCCTACAGTCAGACCCAACCGCACAGTATCGGGGATGAGTGTACTGCGCATACCGATTTCCATGATCAACCCGATAAGGTACGCGCCGATGATATTGACCACAAAAGTCCCATAGGGAAAAGCACGCCCCAACAGGCTGTAGACCCATCCGGACAGATAAAAGCGGGTAAGGCCGCCCCCCGCACAGAACAGAGCTATTGTAACCGCTGTTTTCATGTAGAGGACTCCATACGGCTAAAGATCCTCGCCGGTGGTAGTCAGTACCAGCTTGCCGTGTTTGACACCTTTGACACTGATCAATTCATTGGCAATCTGTTTTACCACCAGAACCGTGCCACGAATAACCAACACTTCCAGGCAGTTATGGGCATCAAGATGAACATGCAGCGCGGAAATTATCTGATCATGATGGGCATGCTGATGATCGGTCAATTTATCGGCAAGATCACGCACATGATGGTTATAGACGAGCGTCACCGTGCCGACCGCCTCTTGATCCTCAGCTCCGCAGCGTTCCTCAACGAGCGACGCCCGGATCAGGTCACGGATGGCTTCGGAACGATTCATATAACTCTTTTGTTCTATCAGTTGATCAAAATTCTGCAGAAGTTTTTCATCCAGTGAAATACCAAATCGTACTGTTTGTCCCACGCTATACCCTCCGTAAACCGTTCATATCGCCCGTATCGTAGCCAATTTAATCTCAAATGTCACGATTATGGTATATACAGCTTTTTCGTGTAATTATTTATATAAGTGTGTTACGATTTCTTTATCGTGGAAGGAGAAATATGATGATGTCTATCAATGCCGCAGTCATAGATTTAAAACGCCTTGAACTGCTTGCTGACGGCAATACGCCAACCCACGCTCTCGATGCACGTGCCAAGGTGCTGGTAACATTCGTATTCATAGTTTGCGTTGTTTCATGCAGCAGATATGAACTTACCCGTCTGATACCGTTCTTTATCTTCCCGACAGTTCTTATTGCGCTCGCAAACCTGCCCGCGCTCTTTGTTGCCCGTAAAATTGCGCTTATCAGCCCATTTGTGTTGATGGTTGGACTTTTCAATCCTGTTTTTGACCACACCGATCTGTATCAAATTGGTCACATCACCATCACTGGTGGCTGGATATCACTTATCTCACTTTTCATCCGTTCACTACTCACTGTCGGGGCGGCGTTCATCCTGATTGGAACAACCGGATTTGCCGCCGTCTGTCAGGCTCTCGAACGCTTGGGAATCCCGAGAATTTTTACGGTACAACTGCTGTTCCTGCATCGCTATATATTTGTACTCGCAGATGAAACCAGCAGGGCGTCGCGTGCTCGCGAGCTACGTTCGTGCGGCAAAAAGGGTTTTGGTGTTGTCAGTTTCAGTTCACTTGTGGGGCACCTGCTACTCCGCACCTGGCACCAGGCGGCACGGATTCATACCGCAATGCTGGCACGCGGTTTCGTCGGTCAGTTTCATGCACGTCGTCAATCCCGTTTCGGGGTGGTCGAACTCTGCTACCTGCTCAGCTGGTCATCACTCTTTATTGCGCTGCGTTTGTTTGATATTACAGGAACTATCGGAAAAGTGGTCACTGGAATAATCCCATGAGTCATCACATAGTTGAAGTAACACATCTTCAGCACATATACCCTGACGGAACTATTGCCATCAAGGATGTTTCCTTTTGTATCACCCATGGTGAATCAGTTGCGATCATCGGCGCCAACGGCGCCGGCAAATCAACACTTCTGCAACACCTGAACGGCTGCCTCGAAGCAACCTCCGGGCAGATCAGGATCGGTGATACGCCACTGTCAAAAAGGACCCTGCCCGATATCCGCCGTACTGTCGGCATGGTTTTTCAAAATCCTGATGACCAGCTCTTCATGCCGACAGTTTTTGACGATGTCGCTTTTGGCCCATTAAATCTTGGTCTGGAAGGGATGCATGTTGAAAAGAGAGTAACTGAGGCACTCACCCAGGTTGGCGCCGGACACCTGGCGACAAAACCGCCGTATCACCTTTCCGGCGGAGAAAAAAAGAGAGTCGCTATTGCCACCGTGCTGGCTATGACACCTGATATTTTGGTTCTTGATGAGCCGACCAGCGGACTTGATTCCTTTGCGCGGCGTCAGATCATGTCACTCTTAAAGGAATTTCACCACACGAAAATTTTTACTTCTCACGATCTCGACATGGTATTGGATATCTGCCAGAGAACTATTATTCTGCACGAAGGAGCGATAATGGCCGATGGGCCAACTGGTGAGATATTTCAGAATGACGATCTGCTCGCGACCTGCCATCTTGAAAAGCCGTTTGCCCTGCAGGGATGTCCCGGCCACAGCAGAGACACAGACGCAACAAAGCCCTGACAGTTGGACAGTATAGAGCTTTGTCACTATTAAATCCCAATTATTTCAAATAACCAAACTTCTTCATCCGGTAACGGAAGGCATCAATCCCCAGACTCAGTTTTTTAGCAGCCTTTGACTGATTCCACTCTGACACTTCAAGTGCCTGCCTGATAAGCTCTTTTTCAACCTCTTCAATATCGATACCTTCTGGAGGCAGGCGGAACGATGATGCCGGTGCTCCCGATGGCGCCGTAGTTTTTGCAACGATTTCCAACGGCAGGTTTTCTAACAGCAGCGTATCTTCATTTCCAAGTATTATTGCCCGTTCAATGACGTTTTTCAGCTCCCTGATATTGCCAGGCCAGCTATACTCCGTCAGCATACGTTCTGCCATACCGGCAATACCCCGAACTTTCTTATTGAAGTCGCGATTATACAAACTGATAAAATGGGTTGCAAGCGGAATGATATCCTCTTTACGCTCGCGTAGTGACGGAAGGAATATCGGAATCACCTGTAGCCGGTAATAAAGGTCATTACGGAATGTTTTTTCTTCTATTGATTTTTGAAGGTCTTTATTCGTCGCCGATATAATTCTGACATCCACCGTAAAGACACGCCCGCCCCCTATTCTCCTGAACGAACGATCTTCAAGGAAACGCAGCAGTTTGGCCTGCATCCCCATTTCCATGTCCCCAATTTCATCCAAAAAGACTGTCCCGCCATCAGCTAATTCAAATAAGCCTTTTTTGTTGGCTTTCGCATCGGTGAAGGCACCCTTCTCATGGCCGAACAACTCACTTTCTAGCAGAGTGGCCGGCACGGCAGCACAGTTAATTGCAATAAAAGGTTTTTCGGCGCGATTCGAGCTGTAATGTATCCATTTTGCAACCAGCTCCTTGCCGGTACCTGATTCGCCCTGTACCAGAACCGTTGCAGCCTCACTACGGGCGACTTTTTCGAGTACCTCCATCAGTGACTTGACTTGCCGGCTCTCACCGATAATATTTGGCGGACCGTTTTTCTTTGTTTCTGTACGCAACCGCACAACTTCCTGTTTAAGATCTGAAGAATCCAGTGCCTTTCTGACAACAATCGCCAGTTCTTCAAGATTGAACGGCTTGCTGACATAGTCATATGCTCCAAGTCGCATCGCTTTTACGGCGTTTTCAAGACCGCTATTAGCAGTAACCATGATGACAATAATATCTTCGTCATGCTCTTTTATTTTTTCCAGCACATCAATGCCGCTAATGCCTGGCAGCTGTATATCGAGTAAAACCAGATCCGGCTGTTCCTCACGGACAAGACGCAAAGCGTCTTCACCAGTTCCTGCTGTGACAACATCGTATCCCTGTTTCTTAAGATTTTGCTCAAGTGACCAGCGGATGAGATGCTCGTCATCTACTACAAGTATTTTATTTTGTTTCATACAGTGTCCTCACTTACGTTAGTAGATTCAGGGGGGCGGGCCGGCAGCTCAACGGTAAACACCGTACCGGTCAGATGACTGCTGCTTACATTGATATCGCCATTATGCAGCTTCACAAGCTTGCTGCAGATCGGCAATCCCAAACCGGTTCCCTGAGCCTTTGTGGTGTAGAATGGTGTAAATATTTTTTCAAGTATCTGCATAGGAATGCCGGCTCCGGTATCTGATATATCAACACGAACATATTGAATGTTGTCGCGGAGAACCAGCGATGAAGTGATCCCGAGAACACCGCCGTCCGGCATTGCTTGATACGCGTTTAGCAAAATATTCAGAAACACCTGCTGCATCTGTTTACCGTCGGCATAAACCGGAGGCAGATCGGATTGAAGCTCAATATGCCTTTCAATGTTGGCGCCACCACGATGCTGCGAAGCAAACTTAAGTGTGATTTTCAGAATTGTGTTTATATCCACCCAGATAAGTTCGGGAAGCGACGGTTTCCCGAAAAAGAGCAGGTCGTTTACGGTCTTGTCAAGCCTCTTAACCTGATCAACAACCTCACCCAGAATGGAACCCCGAGGGTCATCGGCAGACATGTCGTCTTTTATGATTGTTACTGCAGCCGATATTCCGGCAAGTGGATTTTTGATTTCATGGGCAATGCCGGCAGCCATCTCACCGATTGAGGCCAGACGGTCAGCTCTCTCCAACTGTTGAAAGTGCAACTGTTCAAGCTCTTTTTGAGCCAAATAAAGACGATCAACCATTGAGTTGAAACTCTCTATCAAGTGGCCTATCTCGTCTTTTCCTTCATAGGTAATCCGGGCCGCAAAATCACCTTTTTCAACTTTCAGCATTGTATCAACCAGGTTGTCAAGCGGGTTTTTGACGAAGCGCAGCAGAATAAAAGATATGGCAATTGACAAAAACAGTGTAATTGCAATTGACGAAATAACAAATATTCGCGAAGCAACAAGCATCTGCGCCTTTGTGCTGTCCAAAGAATAGTTAATATTAAGCACCCCGATCACTCGGGCTTTACTTCCATGGCAGGGATGGCAGGTTGCCTCATTATAGATCGGCTTAACCATTGCCAGCACTTCACCACGAGAGGGAATGGTAAATATACTGTAATTTTTTGGATTCTGAAAAATTTTGTAATCATCAGCGCTGACAAAACTGCCAACTTCGCTCGGTATAGAGGATCGCAGTATAACCCCCTGCGGATGGAATATCCGCACTCCAACCAACTGATTATGCTGCCCGACCATCGACAGAATTGAGCCGACATCCTGAACATTTCCGAGATGCATAGTGTTAAAAATACTACTTTCTACCGTATGCAGAAGTAACTCGGTACTCTCACGAGCGGTGTCAATCATCATGTTCTGCTGTCTCTTGATATTGAAAATAGTATAAATAAAAATACCCGCTACAAGCAGGGAAATAGTCGTTGCAATTACACGTGTCGTGAGGCTACGGAACATATATGGTACCCTTCGCGGTTGCAGGACAATGTTTGTGAGAGTTATTTATCACGAGAGCCAAAAACCGAGAGGATTGTTTCATCAAGATTATTTATTTTGTTTTTTGAATCAGGCGAGGCACTATCTTTTGCCAAAGGAGCCGGATCACTTTTCACAGACACTTGCGGTAAATCAAACAGGAGTGAAACACTGCCTTTTGACGCAGAGTCGGGGGGAGAGGTCATAGAAAAAAGGTCAGCAACCGGATCTGCCTCCGGTGCCAAAGTAGGAATTTCATAATTCTCAATCAACTGGGCACTAAATGAAAAAGCTTTTTCATCAAAATCACCTGCTTTCAGTCGGCGCATCATCTCTTTATGCTGCTCTTTCATTAACTCTTCAACGACTACTTCCAAATTATCCATCTTCAAGATATCAGAATAACTGGTTTTTTTTGAGCTAACAATCACTCCTCCCCGATAGAGTAGCGTAATTATATGCGGATTGGCTACGCCACTGTCTTCCGTTTGGACGTGAAAAACCTCTCCTTTGTACATCAGATTGTGATTATAGCCGAGAACCATTGAAATACCCTTTCACACAGAAACGTCTTTTGACGGTATCACAGAAGATGTAATGCTAGCAAATGGTTAACTGCATACAAAGCAATATTACCCCCCAACGGCAGACCATATTCCCGGGTGGCTTCACAAAGGAGTTTCATCAGTGTTCATCTTTACGGCTAGTATTCTCTTTCGTAGATTTTTTTTCAGATGCTATCGGTGCAGATAATTCCAGAGAGTAGTCCGGCATCAAGGGCTCTGAAAGATCGAGATGTCGCAACATACCGGTTTCGTTACCATCAATTTCCAGTTTAACTTTTTGAATCTGCGGAAAATTGACTGCGATGGTATTTACAACAGAATAGACCGCAAGCATTTCAGCTGAGCTGCCGGACAACATTGCTTCAAAAAAAAGAGAGTTAAACCTGATCGTCGCCAGGCTTCCTTCAAGACGAACGGAAGTCACAATAACTCCCTCCGGTATGGCTTTTTCGAATTCACTGCTAAGCGGGCCATTGAGCAACTCGTCAAGAACGCTCTTCACACAGGCGGTGTCAGCGTCGCATGAATCAAGCTCACGTGCTTCGCGGACAAGCCGGGTTCCATCAGCAACAAAAAAAAGAGTGACTGAACGAATACTTTCTGTACTCGACTGAGGCGGAGTGACCGGCACTTCTTGACTCGATCGATATTTTTGCCAAATCATGATACTGAAAAACAGGACAAAAACAGTAAATGGTATCAGGATATTAATAGTGATTTTTTTTCGACGATGTACCGGCATCAGACCATTCCCACTTCTTCTTCAAGACTTACCTGAAAAACATCGCCAAGCTTTCCCCCGAGAAACCGATTACCAATCCGGACAAAACCAGCAGGAATGTCGGTAACGAAGAAGTTGTGATTACCTCTTTCCGCCGGTGGGCGGAGCAGCCCTTTATCAGCCAGTATTGCGGCAACTGTCCGGGCAGTTTCCTCTGCCGAGTCGACCAGTATCACATCGGGCCCCATAACATCAGCTATCAGTGGTTTTAGGAGCGGATAGTGGGTGCAGCCAAGCACTAACGTATCAACATCAGATTCCTTTAACTCCTGAAGATAAATGTGTGCCGTCAGCCTTGCAACCTGATTATCGGTCCACCCCTCCTCCGCCAATGGAACAAACAGAGGGCAGGCGCGGGTAAGAACCTCGGCCTCCGGCTTCAGGCGTTTAATCGCCCGGGTATATGCGCTGCTACGGATTGTACCGGCAGTTCCGATAACACCGATTCTCCCGGAACGGGTTATAAGGGCCGCCCGACGAGCCCCCGGCTCAATGACCCCGACCACCGGGATTGTCAGCAATCGTTTGAGCGTTGGTAATGCAACGGCAGAGGCAGTATTGCAGGCCACAACCAACAGCTTGATATCACGTTTCATCAGAAAAGTGGCAATCTCACAGGCATAACGTGTCACTGTTTCAGGAGACTTGGTACCATACGGCACGCGAGCGGTATCGCCAAAATAAAGCGTGTCCTCTTGCGGGAGCGAGTGCATTATCTCACGCAGAACGGTTAATCCGCCTACTCCGGAGTCAAAAATACCGATTGATTTCCACGCCACTTCGACGCCACCTCACATATCAGAATACTTGTAATAACAGCGAACTATATACTTTTTTGTATCATTGAGGCAAGCCAAATACAATAAAACCGTTATCATGAAATGCGCTCCACATAGATATTGTTACTGAATGAATAAAATTGCATATTTTTTATGTTCAAGCAGACTCAAATGCGGTAGTGTTGCGCAACTTCAAGTTCCTTAATCGGGAGGTGTATATGTTTTCCATGGACAATGTCGGCAGAAACACAATCGCCATGGTTCTGGCGGGTGGAAAAGGAGAGCGCCTTAGCCCACTGACATTACGTCGCGCCAAACCGGGTGTCGCTTTTGGCGGAAAATACAAAATTATCGATTTTGTATTAAGCAATCTGTTCAACTCTGGTATAAAAAAAGTTTACATTCTGACACAGTACCGTGCGTATTCTCTGAACAAGCATATTCGCGAATCATGGGGCAAGTGGACTGGCCTGGGAGAATTCTATGTGGCAATCTCTCCCGAAACGAGTAGTGAGAGTGAAGAGTGGTTTAAAGGCACCGCTGACGCGATCCTCCAGTACTTGCGTTTTGTTGAGTCATCGGATGCCGATTACGTTGCCATTTTTGGCGGGGACCATGTCTATAAAATGGACATTACACAAATGATTAACGCGCATCGAAAGAATCGTGCGGATATTACAATATCGGCTCTGGAAGTGCCGGCAGAAGAGGCAACTCGTTTTGGCGTATTTTCCGTTGATGAGGATTCATGGGTGACCGCCTTTAACGAAAAGCCGGCGAACCCGGAACCAATTCCAGGACGGGAGACTTGCTTTGCCTCAATGGGTAATTATATTTTTTCCACAAAAAAATTGATTGACGTTCTTCTGGAAGGAAAAAA
The DNA here is from genome assembly GCA_028687585.1 of Desulfuromonadaceae bacterium. Lineage (GTDB taxonomy): Bacteria > Desulfobacterota > Desulfuromonadia > Geobacterales > Pseudopelobacteraceae > JACRCG01. The sequence continues at coordinate 134,014 of JAQTZV010000011.1, forward strand.
ACATCACGAAGATCTTGATTTCGGCAAGCATGTTATTCCAATGATGTTAGCGAACGGCGACCGTGTTTTCGCCTATAACTTCAATGATAACCATGTCGATGGCATGAAGGCTGAAGAGCGGGGTTACTGGAAAGATGTCGGCACACTTGATTCTTATTATGAAGCAAATATGGATCTTATTAACATTTCACCGCAACTTAACCTTTATAATTACAAGTGGCCTATCCTGACGAATCAAGGCAACCTGCCGCCTGCAAAAACAGTATTCGATGACGGCGACCGACGCGGTGTAAATATTGATTCATACGTTTGCGCCGGCTGCATCACCAGCGGCAGCACCGTCAGGCGTTCCATCCTCGGCCCGCTCTGCAAGGTTAACAGCTACAGTCTTGTTGAAGACTCGATTCTGTTTGAAAACGTCACCGTCGGGCGTCACGTCAAGATCAAAAAGGCGATAATCGACAAGGGAGTTGTAGTCACTGATGGTTCTACGATCGGCTATGACACTGAATCTGACCTGGCTAACGGCTATACCGTTACCGAGTCGGGTATTGTTGTGGTGCCGCGAAAAGATAAATAACGTGCAGGGGCACGGCACACCGTGCCCCTACTTCAAAATCCTGCCCAGATTTTCTATCAGCAACGTATTCTCTTTACTCGTCCGAACCGCAATCCTGAAAAATCTGTCTGTCAGCCCCGTAAAATTGGCACAATCACGTATCATAATCCGGTGCCCCAGTAATTGTTCTTTAATTTCCCGGGAAGTCTGACCATTCATAATTTCTATTAACAGATAGTTGGCGCTGGAAGGATACAGTTTGAGCGGTGAAAGCCGGTCCAAGCGCTCGATAAGTGTTTTTCGTTGCTGCTGAATATACTCAACGGTTTTCTTGTTGTGCGCAGCGTCGTGAAGAGCCGCTTCCCCGGCAACCAATGCCAGGGTGTTGACACTCCAGGGACCTCCCATCGAGTCCAGACGCTCGGCAAGCCTGTCATTACAGATTGCATAGCCGAGACGTAATCCGGGAATGCCAAAGAATTTTGTCATTGAGCGCAGAATAACGGCATTGTCACTCTGGACAATTATTTGTTTTGCCGAGGCTTCCTCACAGAAATCCATAAACGCTTCATCCAGAACCAGAAATGTGCCTGCAGATTGACAGAGGCGACAAATCGATTCAATCACCGACTGCTTATACAGTGTCCCGCTTGGATTCCCTGGATTACAGAGGAAAAGCGCATTGACACCACCTGCAAGCGCTCGCTCAAGCTTGGCTATATCAATGGAAAAATCACTTTCCGGAGCCAGAACGAAATGCTCCACTTGCCAATTACACTGGTTCAGTGCTCCGACGTATTCGCTGAACGAAGGGGATATAATCAGCGCCTTGTTACCGGACAGCATGGCTGGCAGATTATAAATCAGCTCGGTCGAGCCGTTGGCAATCGTAAAATTTGTCGAGGAAAGCCCGTGGTGATTCGCCAGCGACTGCTTTAACTCTTTGTGGCTGATATCAGGATAATGAACCAGACTGTCGAGAGAATTTATCAGAGTTTTGCGTACCAGAGGCGACATACCAAGTGGATTTATGCTGGCGGAAAAATCCAGCATCTGCTCGGGGGAAACACCAAGCGTTCGTGCGACAGTGAAAACATTGCCACCATGATTATACGAATTGGACACGGAATCCTCTCAAGCAGAAGGCTGAAGCTATGCAGACAGCAGCCATTAGCACGGTTGAAATATACATAAGCTTGATCATGCGGTGATATGCATCTCCATCAAGCGGGTTTTGTTGTTCTCCGATATACTCTTTCCAGGATGAAACACCGCTGTAGCTGGCAGCCCCGCCAAGCCTCACTCCCAAAGCACCTGCGGCCGCCGCTTCCGGGTACCCGCTGTTGGGTGATGGGTGGTTGAGACGGTCCCGGAGTGTTATTCGGGCTGCGCCTGACATCGAACATCCGGCAAGCGGGGCTGCCACAATGATCAGCAGCGCCGAGATGCGGGCAGGAATATAGTTCAACAGGTCATCCATCCGCGCCGATGCCCACCCAAGCTGCAGGTAGCGCTGGTTCCTGTAGCCGACCATCGAATCAAGTGTGCTGACCGCTTTGTAGGCCATTGCGGTAACCGGGCCACCGACTGTCAACCAGAAGAGCGGCGCTATAATGCCATCGGAGGTATTTTCGGCAACCGTCTCGACCACCGCTCGCCAGATCGCCGGTTCATCAAGCTGATCGGTGTCTCTGCCAACGATGTAGGAAAGGTGATGACGTGCGGCAGGGAGATCTCCTGCTCTCAGTGCAGAGGCGACACGGGAGGACTCCTTGTGCAAAGAGCGGGCAGCAAGGCAGGTAGAAGATATAATAATGGCGGCAATCCAGGCAGCCAGCGGCATTAGCACGGAGAGTATCTTTAGAAAAATCCAGGTTGCACCGGCGGTGCAGATGACAACAGCCAGAAGCAACAGTATACCTGCCAGGCGCTCGTTCAGCCAATTCAGTCGCAAGCGTTGGTCCAGTACGTTGATCATGTGACCGATAGCAACCACCGGATGTGGCATCCCGTGTGGGTCTCCTATTATCAGATCGAGCAGCAGCGCCAGAAAAATTGTCAGTGAATCAGCTGATGTCACTGTCCAACCCGCACATTAAAAAGATCCGTCGCAGATCGAGATGCTTTTCAAACTGTTCTGCCAACTGGTCAAACGGGTCATGCAGCGGCTGTTTCAACTCACCTCGCCTTGGTGCCATGCCCTTTTCAAGACGGATACCGTCCAGATAATTATCCAGAAACAGGCCATTTTCGAAGATGCCATGCAGATATGTGCCAAAAACCCTGCCATCGCTGGAAACGGCTCCGTCTTCAACCGTAACAGTAGAAGTGCCTCGCTGAAAAATATGTGAGAATGGGCGGACGCCGATGCCGAGCGTTGTCTCTCCCATATGGATTTCATACCCGGTCATGGCCCCGTGACATTCAGGAGCAACAAGCAGGCCGCCCTCGTCGAGATATGTCTGCGCCTGATGGGTTTCTTTTTCTGACATGAGAACCGTTGTAGAAGGGAGTAAGTCCAACCCCTTCGCCTCTTTCACCGGCGATTCAACTCCGTCGGGATCAAGGACTGAAGTCCCGAGCATCTGAAACCCGCCGCAAATGCCGGCTATATGCCCTTTAAAGTCGCGTATTGTGTCGGAAAGCCCCCGCTCATTCAGAAAATTGAGATCCGCTATGGTTGACTTGCTTCCGGGGATGATCAGGATATCCAGACCCTGTATCTGGTCGGGTGCCTCAACATAACTAAGGAGAACATCCGGTTCATTTTGCAGCGGGTCAAAGTCGGTAAAATTTGAGATCCTTGGCAGCTTGATAACACCGATGTGAATTTTTTTCTGCCCGGATATATTGCCAATAGCTTTTGAACGCTGTCCCAGCGCAACACTGTCTTCTTCCGGCAGACGTATATCGGCAAACCAGGGCAGCACACCGAGCACCGGAATGCCGGTGCGCTGCTCGATAAAATCAATCCCCGGTTTCAAAATATCTCTGTCGCCGCGAAATTTGTTAATTATAATCCCTTTGATGTACGCACGCTCCAATGGGTCCAGAAGCTCAATTGTACCGACAATCTGCGCAAAAACTCCACCTCGATCAATATCAGCAACCAGGATCACCGGGCATCGCGCCATTGCTGCGATCTTCATGTTGGCAATATCATTTTTTTTCAGGTTAATCTCCGAGATGCTCCCCGCCCCCTCGATGACGATAAACTCGTATGCATGGCAAAGGCGCCCAAAACTTTCCCGGACTTTCTTGTACGCAGTCGGTTTATAGTCGTCATACTCAAGCACTCCCATATTACCGATCGGTCGGCCCTGAATAATTACCTGACTACCGGTGTCAGAATTTGGTTTGAGTAGGACCGGATTCATATCTGTATGGGGATTGATGCCACACGCCTGCGCCTGAACCGCCTGAGCACGACCAATCTCGCCTCCTTCCGGGGTGACAAAGGAGTTAAGAGACATATTCTGGGATTTAAAGGGGGCCACGGCCAAACCGCGCCTGACAAGACAGCGGCAGAAACCGGATGTGACAATTGATTTTCCGACATCAGATGCCGTTCCACAAAACATGACTGCTCCGGGGTGAGGAAGGGGGGCCTGCTCAGTGACAGGCTCTATTGCCGCCGCTCCAGTGCCGTATTTTGCAGCATAACCGCGCGGGGTAACAATGCGTCCCTCTGTATCAATAAAACTACTGGCGTTACCGATTAACACGATACTGGTCATATCAATTTCGTGATCAAGTAACTGTCCAAGAGTGGTGACAACAACCGTTTGGCCCTCACGGCAGGCGTTACGCACGATCCCCGCCGGAGTATCTGCAGGGCGACAGGCAAGGAATATATTTTGTGCTTCTTCTATCTGCGTTCTTCGACTTTTACTGCGCGGGTTATAAATAGCGACAACAAAATCTGCGCGAGCAGCGGCTTCCAGACGGGTTTTGATACGCTCCCACGGTGTCAATAAATCCGATAACGAAATCACGGAGAAATCGTGCATCAGGGGAGCGCCAAGCAGCGCTGCAGCGGCCTGAACCGCAGAAATTCCCGGTATTATCCGGACATCCAGACGAGGTTCATCAGGATTCTCCCTGGTGTCCGTTTCCAGCAACTCAAGCACCAGACCGGCCATTCCATATATCCCTGAATCGCCACCTGACACGAGTGCAACAGACTCACCGATGCGCGCCAGCCGTATCGCCTCCCGGCAGCGCTGCACTTCCTGCATCATACCGGTTGATATGATCTTTTTCCCCTCCAGGAGCGGCCGTACAAGTTCAACGTAATTGTCATATCCAATGATAACATCGGAATCTGTAATAGCCAATCTGGCAGCATCAGTCAGGTGAGTGGTTGCACCCGGTCCGGTGCCGACAATATATAGTGGAGCCATGAATGCCTCGTTACAGGGAATTTATTAAAGAAATACGGTACGGTATTTGGTTCAGCACCGCCCAGCACTTCATACGGGTAGGAGATATAAGTAATCGTCAGGTATTGTACACTGCGTACAGCTGTTTAACTCGCGCCAGATAGTCGCGTGTTTCACGCGGAAGAAGCTCCGGGCGTTTGTCAATATTACCCGGTCCCCAGTTGTAGGCAGCCAAGGCAGAGTCAACGTTGCCATCATACCGATGAAGCAGGTCCCTGAGGAAACGGGTGCCTCCCATCACGTTCTGTTCCGGGTCAAATGAATCAGTGACTCCGAGCGAGCGTGCGGTAGCCGGCATAAGCTGCATCAGCCCACGTGCCCCGGCGTGTGACACAGCCTCCGGGTTGAAATCACTTTCCGCCTTGATGACCGCTTTTATCAGCCCTGCATCAACACCATATTTTTGAGCCGCCCTAGAAATAATAGGATCAAGCCATGAGGACGTCTCGCTGTTAACTTTGGATGGCTGTACTGCGGAGACACTCTCTGTAGGGGCATCAGTAAAATCCTTGAGTTGTGACGGAGTGGATTTGGTTTGTGGGGAGAACGCTTCTCCACCTGCAGCAAGATTAGCCCGGTATATCTCTATAAGATTATGTGCTGATGAAAATTGCGTTGTGCCGGCGGGAACAGCACTATTTTCGGGATAATCTCCGGCGATGGAAAGAGAACTCTCCAGCATTTGCATGGTGAGAGATTGTGCCAGCTCTCTGGCTTTACTGGTAGCAGTCGAAACGGGAGCAGCTACGTTTTCAAGGGCCTTGTCAAATTTGTCAGCAAAACCGAACCGTTCCCGAGCAGTAATGCTGTCAGATTTTTGTCGAAGCGGAGTCAATGATGTCAAAAATGTGGGTGCGTCAACTGTCAGTGACATGATTTTTATTCCTCGCTAAATGCCAGGTTTTTTTTCTTTAGTTTTTCAATCAGGGTGGTTCTCTTCAAATTCAGGAGAAGCGCTGCTTCCTTTTTATTCCCCCCCGAGCGGGTGAGCGCCTGCATAATCAGATTGTTTTCAAAGCTATCAACAGCAGAGTTAAGACAAATTCCACCTTCAGGAAGTATGTTGTCAGACGATGGAACAAACGTCTGAATCGGTGCGGAGTACGAAGCTTTCCCTGAAAGATATTTCTCAGGCAGATCGTCAGGAACTATCAGGCCGCTCCCCTTTAGAATAACGAGCCGCTCGACCAGGTTTTCCAGCTCTCTGACGTTCCCCGGCCATTCATAATTACAAAGAACCCCAAGCGAATCGCGAGAAAACCCTTTTACTGCATGGCGTTTATCAGCATTGAAGCGTGTCAGAAATGTATGAATCAGTATCGGAATGTCTTCTCTCCGTTCGCGAAGCGGCGGTATTGTGATCGGGATAACTGATAACCGATAATACAGATCTTCGCGAAAATCGCGACTAACGACCAATTCTTCAAGATTCTTATTTGTTGCAGCAACAATGCGAACATCAACTTTTTGTGATTTAGATGCACCGACCGGCTCAAATTCTCTATTTTGGAGAACCCTCAGTAACTTTACCTGTAAATTGGCTTTCATATCGCCAATTTCATCCAGGAACAGCGTTCCCTTGTCTGCCATTTCAAAACGACCGGCACGGTTGGCATAGGCCCCTGTAAATGAGCCCTTGACATGTCCGAACAATTCACTCTCCAGCAGGTCATCAGGAATTGCAGCACAGTTGACCGGAACAAAGTTTTTTCCGTATCTGTCGCTCAACTGATGGATAGCTCTCGCTGCAAGTTCTTTGCCGGTACCGGATTCGCCTTGAATCAGGACCGTTGCATTCGATGCTGCAACCTTGGTAATCATTTCAAACAATGCCTGCATCGGAGCGCTTGAACCAATCATCGTTGACGAAAGAAGTTGATTTGGGGCAGAGCCTCCGGTCGAACGGTCGTACATTTTCATGGATTGGTATTCACGAGCTCGCATCACAAGGCTTTCAAGCTCATCCAGATTCAGCGGTTTCGGAAGGGTAAATATACTGTCACTGGCTGGTTTTTTAGGCTCTGCGGCGACTGTTTCGCCATACCCAATGAGTACCAGCAGCGGATTGCACGCCAATATATGCTCTTTAAAATCAGGAGCAACTGTCTGGAGATAGGTCAAATCTGCTATAACAATGTCAACGTTGTTTTTTTGGATCGTGTCAAAAAATGATACACTCCCCTCTGCAACCGTGATGTCATACCCCTGGTATGTCAAAAAAGCCGACACTAAATCACGAGTCTTAACATCATTGTCTGCTATATAAATTGAGCCATTCCCGATCATACGCTGCAACCCCCCTGAATTAGGCTGTACTTAAACCATAAACCATATATTAAAGAAAATGTCAATAAAATGACTTTCATTGGGTTGCATCTATTTACGAGAGAACTGATCTTATCAAAATAACTATTTATGGATTTAATATATGGCTCTTGATATAGATTGTTTTGCATGGTAAATTGCCAAACGAATATACTCGTATATAATGATAGTTCTGTTTAAATAAGCATGTTTAACATCTATTTTGTTCGAGGAGAACCATTGATGCAAAATTCACTTGTGCCAGTAAAGACCGATAACACACATGATGAACTTATTCAGCTGGTAAGCTTCAACCTCGACCAGGAAGAGTATGGCGTAGATGTCTTGAAAGTTCGCGAAATTATCCGCATGCCAATTGTTACGCGGGTGCCTAACACCCCACATTATGTTGAGGGGGTTATTAATCTGCGAGGCAAGGTAGTTCCCATTATCTGCATGCGGAAGAAATTTGGCCTGATAGAATCTGAAAATGATAAACAGACAAGAATAATGGTGATGGACATGGAGGGAGAGCTGATGGGATTTATCGTTGACGCCGTATCGGAAGTCATACGAATCTCAAGCAGTGAAATTCAGCCATCACCAGCTATGGTCGCCGGTGGCATTGATCAGGAATGTATCGCAGGAGTGATTAACCAGGCCGAGCGTTTACTTGTTCTGCTCAATCTGGAGAAAATGTTTTCCCGTGATGAAAAGAATTTATTCACCGGGATGTAATAGAATCTTAGCTCCATAAAATTTTTCAGGAGTCGTGTACCATGCCCCCTATTGATAGCGAAGACCAGGAACTGCTTGACGGTTTTCTTGCCGAAACAACCGAATTGCTTGAAAAACTTGATGATGATCTAATTGCCCTTGAAAAAGCTTCTGATGACACCGAGCTGATGAATCGGATTTTTCGCTCGATTCACACAATAAAAGGTGCCTCAAGCTTCCTGGGATTTGATCTGCTTGTCAAGGTTGCCCATAAAACTGAAGATGTTCTAAACCGGCTTCGTAAAGGCGAATTAGTCGTAAACCCCGAAATAATGGATGTTATTCTGGAGGCAACTGACCTTGTCAAACTTTTGGTAAGTGATATAAAAGCCGGCGATATTCAGGAACGGGAAACAGAAGGAACCATCAACAAATTGTTACCATACCTCCTGGACAATGCCGGAGTGTCACAGCAGGCAGCGATGACCCCGCAACCACTCATACAGCAGGTTGCTCCTGTTGAATCGGAAATACCGGCAGCATCAGATTCACCCCCCCCCTCCCCGGAGGCAACAGTTACCGCTGAATCGGCAGTGCCTCAAGCAACCGACGCGATCGTGGTTCCAAGCCCCAAACCATCTTCTGATTTAGTCCCCAAAAAATCTTCTGCACCTCCCAAACCAGTTGAAGGAAAGGGTGGTGATGACCTGTCCGACAACTCCACCGTCAGGGTAGATGTTAAGCGACTCGACGATTTGATGAATCAGGTAGGTGAACTGGTACTTGAACGTAACCGCATGATCCAGATCAATCAGGACTTACAGCAAAGTGACATAAATCGGCCAGACTTTAACGAAGAATTCGGCAAACTTACCAAACGGATGAGTTTTGTCACTTCCGAATTACAGATGCAAGTTCTCAAAATGAGAATGATACCAGTAGAGAAGGTCTTTAAAAAATTTCCCCGTATTGTTCGCAGTATGGCTCGTGATTTGGGCAAAGAGGTTGAACTGCAGATAATTGGTGAGGAGACCGAACTCGACCGATCAGTTGTCGACGAAATAGGGGATCCGCTGATTCACCTGATCAGAAACGCCATGGACCATGGCCTTGAAACTCCAGACGTTCGACTGGCTGCCGGTAAATCAAGGGGCGGCACATTGATACTGGCCGCAGTACATGAAGGAAACCAAATCATCATCAGCATAAAAGACGACGGGAACGGTATTGACACTGACCGGGTTGGTCGTAAGGCGATTGAAAAAGGTCTTATCACTGAAGACCAATTTACTGGCATGAGCCAGCGGGAAGTTTTTGATCTGCTTTTCCTGCCGGGATTTTCGACCAAGGATAAGGCTACTGATCTTTCTGGTCGTGGCGTTGGAATGGACGTGGTCAAGACAAATATCAAAAAACTGAACGGTCTGATCGAAATCAAAAGTACCAAAGGGCTTGGTTCCGAATTCATTTTACGCTTACCTCTCACCTTGGCGATTATCCAGTCACTTCTGGTTGAAGTTGAAGGAGAGGTCTACTCCATACCGCTATCATCTGTGCTCGAAACCATCCGGGTCGATCAACGTCAATTTCATCTGATTGGCGGTCAGGAGGTTTTAAAGCTACGCGACATCGTCCTGCCTCTGGTCCGCTTGCAGAAAGTTTTCAATGTTCAGCAACGCGGTGAACTTGATAATTTTTGTTACGTCGTCGTTGTTGGGGCCGCTGAGAAGAGAATGGGACTTATCGTGACCCGACTGGTTGGTCAACAGGAGGTGGCTATCAAGTCGCTTGGCAACTACCTAGCAAATATACCCGGAATTGCTGGTTCCACCATCTTGGGTGACGGACGTGTTGCCCTGATTATTGATCCGGTGGCAATGTCGGAAGTCTGCGAATAAAATCCGAATCAACGGCAATTTTTACTGCCTACCTGAGTCTTCATTACAGTAGGTAATTACTCGCAAGGAGTTACACGTGGCCATAAGCGATAAAGACTTTGAACAGCTCCGCGATTTTATTTACAATATTTGCGGAATGTATTTCCACACTACCAAGAAATATTTCCTGGAAAGCAGGCTCACGCGTCGTATGGAAGCAACCGGCGCAAAAACCTATCAGGACTATTTCCTGATGCTCAAATCTCCGCGAGGCTCGGAAGAATTAAAGTTTTTGATGGATGAAATAACAACCAATGAAACTTATTTTTTCAGAAACGTCCCCCAGCTGGCGGCACTTGAGAACAAACTGTTGCCGGAACTCGTTGAAATCAAAAACAAGATGGGCTTTCGCAAACTGAGGATCTGGAGTGCCGCATCATCATCCGGAGAAGAAGCCTACACTATGGCGATGATTCTCCTTGAAAAGCGAGCATCACTTCTGAAAGACTGGATCATTGAAATTGTTGGCACCGACATCAATGAAACAGTTGTAGCTCAAGCCAAGGAAGGGATTTATAATGCGTATTCCGTCCGAAATATTCCTGATGCGTACAAACGTAAATATATCCGCGAGGATAACGGCAAATTTATTCTGTCTCCTGATGTCAAAAAATTTGTGACCTTCAACAAGCTCAACCTGTACGAAGACTCTAAAATGATTTTCATGAAGAGCTTTGATTTCATCTTCTGCGCCAATGTTTTGATCTATTTTGATACTGCTTCAAAATCAAAAGTTGTCCAACACTTTTATAACAACCTGCAGCCCTACGGTTACTTCTTTGTCGGCCAATCAGAATCGCTGCACGGCGTCAATGACAAGTTCAAGACAGTTCATTTTCCTGGTGGTTTCGGCTACAAAAAATAGCCAGTGAGGTTTATTATATGGATAAAAATCAGATGATGGAGCGAGCCGAAATATTGGTGGGAGCTGTTGATGACCTTCCTACCATACCGATTGTCGCAACAAAAGTTCTACAACTCCTTGATGATCCGGATATCAGCGTTGAAGAGATAGCTGATCTGATGCTGACCGACCAGGTCATGACCGCACGTGTCATGAAGTTACTGAACTCACCGGTTTACAAACCGACACAGGAAATTACCTCTCTGAAACGCGCTCTGGTATACCTTGGTTTACGCCATATTCGTGAACTTGCCCTGACAACATCTGTTATAAATGCCTTTGATGGGACTTCTGGAGCACTTGAGCTTAATTCATTTTGGGAACATTCCTTTGGTGTCGGAATGGTAGCAAAAATAATTGCTCAGAAAATCGGCTACCAAGACCTCGAAAAAGCCTATATTTCCGGAATTATACACGATCTGGGTGAAGTTTTTTTGAGTAATTTCCTCCGTGACCCGTTTATGGAGGTACTGGAGTATATTAAGACCCATCCGATTAAACTTGTTGATGCCGAAGAAAAACTACTTGGCACAACCCACTGCGAGATTGGGCTGAGCATGGCACATAAATGGAATTTTCCTGACTCCTATTGTGACGTTATTGCCTATCACCATAATCCGGGTCAAGCCAAGGTGGACCCGGTGCTCTGTGCCATCGTTAATCTTGCCGATCTTTTCTGTACAGTGCGCGGTTTAAACTATGGGGGGCGTGAATGGATCAGCTTCAATTTATGTGAAGAGGAGGCATGGAGCATTCTTAAAAATGAATCTCCGAAACTTGCGCAGATGGATGTAGAGCGCTTCTGCTATGAACTGGATGACGCAATTCCCGATGTTACAGAGTTGGTCTCCGCAATGTTTGCCCCATCCTGATGTACACATAGAGGCGAACCCCTTATGATACTACCGCAGCAAACAAAAACCAGAATATTAATCGTTGATGACTCCTCATTCATGCGTATGGCTATACGCAGCGTTCTGTCAAAAGAGCCCTCCTTTGACGTTGTTGGTACCGCTGCTGATGGTATGGAAGGTGTTGAAAAGGCTATTGCACTCAAACCGGATATTATTACGATGGATGTAGAAATGCCGCGTATGGATGGCATTGCGGCCCTTAAACAGATCATGGCCAAAGCTCCAACCAAGGTCATCATGGTGTCAACCCTGACCAACGAGGGGGCAAAATCCACTTTTGAAGCCCTTGATTCTGGAGCTATCGATTATATTCCAAAAAATGTTACCGACTCGACCGATGCCCAAAATATTTTTCGCCAGGAATTAATGCGGAAAATCAAGGAAGCAATTGCGTCTAACATTCGCCGTCTGCCCGCCGCAACAACTTCAGTAATTCGACCAGCAACGCCAGCCATATCGGCGCCTCAGCGACCTACATCTTCAAAATTTTCCGGGAAAAAAATTCAGTACGTCGGCATCGGTGCTTCAACCGGTGGGCCTGTTGCTCTGCAAGAGGTCCTCTCGCGCATTCCGGTCAACTTTCCCTATGGCATCATGGTAGGCATCCACATGCCAAAAGCGTTTACCGGACCGTATGCTGACCGACTGAACGCTAAATGTTCCATGACCATTCGTGAAGCCGTTGACGGAGACATTCTCAAACCAGGACTAGCGCTGGTTGCGCCGGGTGGGATGCATACAACGCTTGTCCGCCATGGATCTCAGATTATCGTTAAGACACTGCCCACCAGCTCTTATCCCCAATATGTTTATATCCCCTCAGTTGACCTGATGCTGTCAAGTATGGCAGAGTCAACAAACGGAGCAATGCTCGGAGTTATTTTAACCGGTATGGGCAGCGACGGCTTCAAGGGGATGCAGTTACTTAAGCAGAAAGGCGGCGTTACCATTGCGCAGGACGAAGCGACTTCAACTATTTACGGCATGCCGAAAGCCTGCGTTGATGGAGGTGTCGCCGATGAAGTCCTGCCGCTGGGACAGATAGGTTTTGAGATATCAAAGTTTATGTAACCGGCATTTATTTTACGGGATGAAGACAGCGAATGGTGATCAGAAGTGGTCACCTTTTTTGTTTCAGCGGTCTGCATAAACAACAAGCCCTGAATCGCAAACTTCGACTCTACAATTTGAATATCCACGTCGTTTAAGGCGAAACATAATGAGCGGCGCTACCAGACGATGAACTCCCGGCAAAATTTGGGGGAAATGGGCATATGACATACCAAGAAGTGCTTTTACTGTTGCTTTCAGGTTGCGAGAGTATGTTTTCCCTCCGTGTCCTTGCTTAGAGGCACCTGCTTCCATCCTTATCTCCCTGGTGGAATCCATACCCATATTAGCTGTGCTCACTGGTTTCGTGGAATTCCAGCGCCTTCCAGCTTTCCTTAGTGTTATCCAGGCGCCATTGACTCCCGGCCATATAGGTCAACTTACCTTCACCATCAATATAAACGTGCATGGCCTCTTTCTTCTCGAAGTCTTCAATAATCTTCTTTTCACCGGTAACCCAGCGTGCCGTGACATAACTGACCGGTTCAAACGCCACTTTTACGCTATATTCATGTTCAAGACGGTGCATGACCACCTCAAACTGCAGTAAACCGACCGCCCCGATAACCCAATCAGAACCCATAAGCGGCTTAAACACCTGGGTAGCACCCTCTTCCGCCAACTGAACCAATCCCTTTTCCAGTGCCTTTGATTTCATCGGGTTCAACAGGCGCACCTTACGAAAGTGTTCCGGGGCAAAACTCGGAATACCGGTAAACTTAAGGTCTTCACCTATCGTAAAGGTATCACCGATCTTGATCGTGCCATGGTTGTGAATGCCGATAATATCACCCGGCCAAGCCTCTTCAACATTAGTGCGATCTTGAGCCATAAATATTGTGGCATTGGCAATCTGGACATCGCGACCGAGACGGACATGACGAACTTTCATGCCACGGGTGAATTTACCGGAACAGATCCGGAAGAATGCTATCCGGTCACGATGAGCGGGGTCCATATTTGCCTGAATTTTAAAGGTAAAGCCACTAAACGGCTCTTCATACGGCGAAACGTAACGCGTAGCGCTTTCACGCAGCAGTGGATGAGGTGCATACTGGACAAAAGCATCCAGCAGCTGCTGCACTCCAAAAGTATTTATAGCACTGCCGAAGAATACCGGTGTCTGGTGGCCAGCAAGATACGCCGTCATGTCGAAGGGATGGGCTGCTCCCTCTAACAGCTCAATATCATTTCGCAACTCTTCAACCTGACTTCCCAGCAATTCATCAAGGCGAGGGTCATCAAGACCAGTTACCGTGATGATTTCCCCTGTACCATTATCCGCTTCCGCATCGAAGAACGTCAGCTCTTTGGTATACAGATGATAGGTGCCCCGAAAACGCTTACCCATACCGATTGGCCAGGTGATCGGAGCTGTTTGCATATGAAGGTTCTTTTCAATATCGTCCAGCAGGTCAAACGGGTCCTGGCCTTCACGGTCAAGCTTGTTCATAAAAGTCATGATCGGAGTATGGCGCAAACGACAGACCTCGAGCAGCTTTCTCGTTTGACTTTCAACACCCTTAACCGAATCGATCACCATCAGTACCGAGTCAACAGCAGTCAACACTCGGTAGGTATCCTCTGAAAAATCGTTGTGGCCCGGAGTATCCAGCAGATTAATTTCACACTGGCTGTAAGTAAATTTCATAACAGAAGAGGTTACGGAAATGCCACGCTGCTTTTCAAGTTCCATCCAGTCAGACGTGGCATGCCGGGCGCTCTTGCGGGCGCGAACTTCACCCGCCTGTTGAATCGCCCCTCCGAACAGCAGTAGTTTTTCAGTAATAGTGGTCTTTCCGGCATCGGGGTGGCTGATAATGGCAAAAGTACGACGTTTCTCAACTTCTATCTGGTTAAACAATTCCACGGGGTGTAACTCCTTTTGTACGTCAGGCATTAATTCTGTATATATCAGAATTAAGTCGACCAGCCTGACTACCCTGTTTGTCAGGGTCAGACGGCGGGCAAGCCCGCCTGTAATTATGAAAGCGTGGCTTATCAGGCCCGGAATATTAAGCGGTCGAGGCACCAACGCCCACCTCCGGCAACAGTCAGATAGAGAGCCATCCCCAACAGGGCCATGTTGTATTCGATACCGTGTCCGCGACCAATGATGCCGCTCATATTTAGAAAAAGACCGTGGCTCCAGTGGATTTTATAGATTGCCACCAGCATGACTGCCGAAATACCCGCTGCTGAGAGGCGAGTCAGAAAACCGGACAGAATACCAAAACCGCCACCAAATTCAGCGACGATTGCCAACAGAGTGAAAATTGGTGGAATTCCCAATTTTTCCTCAAAGGTTTTAAAAGTTCCGGTCAACCCCTGACCACCAAAAGCTCCAAAAAGCTTCTGAGAACCGTGTGCCATGAAGATCAACCCGAGCGGAATACGGATCATTAACGGAGCAATCAGACCAGTTGCATCAAAACCACCTTTAGCCATCTATAGTTTCCCCAGTTTTCCTGAAAATAAGTTTGTTCTTACTACTTGTATAAAATCAGCAAGCCAATACCGGCATTTTTGTCAAGCCCGCCAGGAAACATACCAAGTAAACATTTGTGTAATGCAATCATGGAGGAACGGGATAAAAAGCTTAGCAGGATTATGCGGTGGAGATGCCAGAACACAATTTCTGCACCCGGCAACAGAACAGCATAGTATAAACAATCTATTTCAAATCAGCTGCTATATACGTTTTTTGCAGAGTACCAACATAATCAGTACATAAAAACTATTTAACGCAACCGTTTTGCCACACACATGACATCATATGGCTGGCCTTTATAATCACGAAGGTACGTATAGTTCATATCCGAAGCTGAGCACGCATCAATCTTATTCTTCAACTCTTCTTCACTTACCTTTGTACAACCTGCCAATAAGGCGACAAAAAGAAAGGGTATTATTATCATTGTTTTCCTCTAACACTCAAACAATACTGCAATCAAATTGAAAATATCCTGACTGGCTTTTGCACCCTGATAGCCTAAATTCCTGACTATTAAGAACTGTCTTTAGCACAGTAAGCGCATTCTTGTAAACGAAAACCCGTGAGTATCCAATAAGGCAGGATTCATAAGGCACTTATATTTTCCGAGTTTGCTATCAATACCGTGACGGTCATCACAATATACATTTATGGAATTGATCATTGTAACAATGATGATGGAATAACGTTTGAAAAAAGCTTGTCGTTTCGATCTAGCAAAACTGAATAAATCACCGAAAAGGCACGATCCGGGGAACCGGATTTCGCAAAGCCACCTACCCAGAACGGGAAGAGGAGCCGTCGAAGTGGTAGCAGCCTTTGCATATGCGACGGCAAACTTGGACCCGCCTTTTCAACAAAGAGGCGGGTTTTCTATTTTACTCTCAAAAAAATCGAGGAGGTTCACATGAACTATTTAGTTGCGGACGTAAAGAGAAACAAAATATGGCATGTACCGGCATCGATTGCCACGCTTGCTATGGGCATCTATCTTGCGCTGGTCTGTTTTGTTCCGTCATTCGCCCCTGAATATCACGAAATGGTAACAGCAGGAAATGCCATAAAGATCATTCCATACGCGCTTCTGCTGCTGATTGGCGCTCCGGTATTCAGCCTCTGGCACTACATAAAACTGGATACAGACCCCGAATTTGTTGAACGGTATTACGAATAAATCCGCAAATAACTGTAAACATCACATCCAGACAGAAAAGGAGAAATGCCATGAGAAAAGTAAAACGAAGCACACAGGTGTCAGGTTGGTTGTACATTTTTATTATCGTAGCAATACTATCGGCGTCTTACGTTACCTTTGCCGCATCAAGCTCTGGCACAAGCAGTTCAAGCAATACAACCTTGCAACTTGGTTTCAATAATATGTCTGGAAATATGTCTGGAACTCATAGATAAATTCAGAACTTTAAAGCCGATTGAACGTATTTTCAGGAGGATAATATGAGACAAGCCAACTATTTTGTGTTTTGTATTTAATCTGTTCTGTTAAGTATAAACTCAGCATTAGCTTATACTATAGCCGATGTTGATAATTTTATTAGTAGTGTACAGCCAACCCTTGCGAACGGAGATAAAATTAACAAAACCCAGTTTCAAATAGATGGCCAAACTGGTTATAGAGTGTATCTGGAAAAGAATAGTGTTATTAATCGCAAATTTATAGGATGGCAAGTTCAGACTGAAGGTCCATGCTCTGATGGATGGACTACATACTGGGAAAACAGAATATTTACCCAGGCGTTAGTTGAACTTACTTACAGCAATGGTACTGTTGAACGAAGATTGGATTCCAACTATAATGCCGTGGCAACACGTACTCTTTGTGCGCTTTTTGATGAACAAGAAGCTTTTGCGGGTCGTTTTGGTGTTTGCTTTGGCGTTGGTTCAATTGTTCACAACATTCATTATGTGTGCAATCCTGGATCACCATACTACTACGAGACCGTCACAAAGGTTCCACAAGTCCCTCCGGCCCCATCTGACCAAACCTCACCTCCAGCAGCACCAGTTCTTCTTAAAGAATTTTTCCCGGTAGACAATCAATGCTCTATTTCAATCACTTCTCTCACCGGAACAAGTCAAAAGCTTGACCCTGTCTCCGGGGGGAGTGTCGGCATCAACGGAACAATCTCAGATTCATCCGGCCAAGCCATAACCTGGACACTTCAGGTTCCGGGTGAAAAATCCACTGGTGCGGGCACATCTGCAAATATCACCTGGGACGGCAAGAATGCAGACGGAACTGTCGTCAAGGTCGGCAGCTACTCCGTCACTCTAACCGCAACAACCGCTGATGGACTGTGTACGGACAACAAAACTGTAAATATTACCGTCAAACCAGCACCTGATGATCAGTGCGCCCTTTACGTCCAGTTTGGCTCATCAGCCCACTTGGCGAGCGGCAACCTTTCCCACTCGCAAGACCTGTTTTCATCCAAGGGTGGCGCTTTGCCAGTTGGTCTATCTTTTTACTACAATAGCCTCGATCCTCACAAAGACACACTTGGCCGCAGCTGGAGTCATAGCTATGATATCTCCCTCAAAGCGAACATCGACGGTTCGGTTCTGATCAGCAAAGGGAATTGGAAGTACGAGTACTACACCCAGTCCAACGGAACATACACGTCCCAGACGGGCAATTATTCGACCCTGGTGAAGAATGGTGACGAATCTTTCACTCTGACCTCCAAAGATGGCCAGATCTCCACCTTTGCCGCAGATGGCACACTCACATCTATAACCGACCGCAACGGCAACAGCACCGTTTTTGCCTATAACGATAGCGGCAATCTTGCCACGGTTACCGACCCGTCGGGACGGATTATCAGCTTTACCTACGATTCCGCCAATCACCTAACGTCGGTCACCGACCCGTCCGGAAATGCCTATGCCTTTACAGTTGGTGACACACTTACCTCCGTCACTCAGCCGGATGGCGGCACATGGCAATACACCTACGACGCCAACTTATTCATGATCTCCAAGACTGATCCGCTGGGCAATGTTACCAGTTACGCCTACGATGACCAGCATCGGGTGACCACCGCTACCGACCCTGAGGGAAAAATCAGAAGTATCACCTATCCCCAGACCAGCGACAGCGTTAAATCAACTACCTTCACCGAAAAAGACGGCGGTGTGTGGAACTACCGCTACGACACTTCAAGCGGCTATCTGCTCAGCAAGACCGACCCGCAGGGTGGTATTACTTCCTACGGGTACGACACAAACGGTAACCGCATATCCACTACAAACCCGGACGGCACGAGCACCTCTGCCACCTATGACGACACCGGCAACATGCTTACCAGCACCGATGCCATGGGACAAACCACCGGCTACACCTACAAAAGTTTTGGGCAGGTAACCGGCATAACCGACACCCAGGGCGGCGCCACCGCATATGCCTATGACGACAAGGGAAACCTGACCGCGCTGACCGACCCGACCGGCACGACCACAAAATACGAATATGATACAAAAGGCAACATCACCAAAGTAACCGACCCCGCCGGACTGGTTACCAGCTTTACCTATGATGCCACCGGCA
>JAQTZV010000012.1 GCA_028687585.1 Desulfuromonadaceae bacterium
CTGTTGAATAAAGTGCTATTCAATAACAGGTGACAATAGAATTACAAGACTGATATTTTAAGTCGTTTTTATATAAATACCGGGGAGTTAGGCCACGATCTCAGTCATATATAACGCTGCTTGCTATTTTTCTATTCAGGTCTTGTAGCGGCTGGGAGGGATTTGAGAGCAATTATGAATTATGAAGGATGAAGCGTGAGGAAAGCAGACAGAAGGCTGAAGCCTGAAGGGGAAAGGCGAGTTTTGAGTGATTTGTGCAGGTCTAAACCTGCTCCCCAGCCCAGGCGACAACCGCCTCGGCGATACGCAGGCTTTCGAGAAACTCTTCCTGAGTGACAGGTTCAAACGGGCCGGGATAGCGGGCTTCGACGGAGTAATCGGTCAGAATGGCGGCTTCTTTTACATCAGGGGGGAGGCTAATACCGTTCTGTTCCAGAGCGGTTAACAGCTCAGAAAGATCATGCACAAAGCGGAACTTGATGCCACGCGCCAGCAGTACGGCTTTTAATGCCTTTTCCGCAGCTTGCTGAGTTTCAAAACAGAGGTCTTCCCAGTAGATTTCATCTGTTCTTGGCTGACGGGCTATCGCCAGATTGCTTTTGGCCCGGTTCAGCCAATCAAGCGGCGTTCCCAATGACGATGCATCAGGCGGCATAGACAATCCGTCCTTCGATCAGTGCGGGATGGATGACAAAACCCTTGTTGTCGCGGTATGTTTCAATGTCCTCTTCAGTGACAACAACTATGTCGGCGGCAAAACCTACGCCCAACATATTACGGTAGATATTCTGTGTGGTCCGGCGTCGATGGACCCCATTGGGCACCACCACCAGCAGGTCGATGTCGCTGTTAGCTCCCATATTACCCCGAGCAGCCGAGCCGAACAGTAAAACCTTCGTCGGCTTAATAACTGAGAGAATCCTGCCGATAATCTCCTGCACTAAACTGTCGAGAACCTTTTTTGTCATAATTGTAACCTGCTTGCAGATTTATCGTTGATAATCTAGCAAAGAATGCATGGGTCAGGCTTCCAAGTTGTCAAGATGAGAATTCGGGGGGCCATACGCAATTATTGAACAACAGGTTGAAGGTTGAAGGTTGAAGGCTGAAAGGGAAAGCAAGTTTTGAGTGATTTGTGAAGGTCTACACCTGCTCCCCAGCCCAGGCGACAACCGCCTCGGCGATACGCAGGCTTTCGAGAAACTCTTCCTGAGTGACAGGTTCAAACGGGCCGGGATAGCGGGCTTCGACGGAGTAATCGGTCAGAATGGCGGCTTCTTTTACATCAGGGGGGAGGCTAATACCGTTCTGTTCCAGAGCGGTTAACAGCTCAGAAAGATCATGCACAAAGCGGAACTTGATGCCACGCGCCAGCAGTACGGCTTTTAATGCCTTTTCCGCAGCTTGCTGAGTTTCAAAACAGAGGTCTTCCCAGTAGATTTCATCTGTTCTTGGCTGACGGGCTATCGCCAGATTGCTTTTGGCCCGGTTCAGCCAATCAAGCGGCGTTCCCAATGACGATGCATCAGGCGGCATAGACAATCCGTCCTTCGATCAGTGCGGGATGGATGACAAAACCCTTGTTGTCGCGGTATGTTTCAATGTCCTCTTCAGTGACAACAACTATGTCGGCGGCAAAACCTACGCCCAACATATTACGGTAGATATTCTGTGTGGTCCGGCGTCGATGGACCCCATTGGGCACCACCACCAGCAGGTCGATGTCGCTGTTAGCTCCCATATTACCCCGAGCAGCCGAGCCGAACAGTAAAACCTTCGTCGGCTTAATAACTGAGAGAATCCTGCCGATAATCTCCTGCACTAAACTGTCGAGAACCTTTTTTGTCATAATTGTAACCTGCTTGCAGATTTATCGTTGATAATCTAGAAAAAGACTAACAGAACTTGCCATAAACATGAACAAAAATGTGAGTCCGACACTGGAGATATTCCGTATGTAATCTCCATACATAATTATGATCCGATTGTTCTAAGCCCTCTCATCTCCAACAGCACCCATGCATCTCAACCCAATCAACAAATTATCTCAACGATTCAACTGAATTCCTCACCCGTACTCTCTCCATTTTCATAATCATCAAAAGTACCTGTATTCCCTCTTGAATCCCCATTTTGATGGGAGTCTCTGCGAATTTACAGCCATCATTATCCATTCGCTAGCCCTGAAATGGTGCCTTTTCACGACTGTTGAGTTTGTTGGCATCCCAGGTGCTCTGTAACTGGTAAGAAGTTTCAGCCAGGGACAAGACCAATAGATTTGTCAAGGAGGGGGACATGCCGAGAAGTGGCTGTTGCAGAAAAAAAACAAATCGCCGGCAAAAGTTGCAGCGGCTGGGATTAAAGATGCTGGCGACAATAGGCTATCTCGCCATCTGCCTGGCCGTTGGTGCTTCAATCCACTGGTACACGAACCGTCCGGTTGAACAAGTCCAATACAGCATGCCGATAGTTCAGGCGGAAGATGACGACTTTCGCTTGCTTGTCGAAATCGAGGAAGAGTCTGAAAACGATGAAGCCGTTGAGTTCTGTCAGATCACCATCTGAATTCAAACAGTGACTTTATTGACTAACAACAAAAACCAAGGAGGCTAACCATGAGCATGTGTGAAGAGAAAATCGCCATTGGCAAAAAACTGGTCTGGGCGCGTAAGCCATATCAGCCTGAAGACAATGTCATGATCGAGTTTACAGGCCGTGAGGAGGAGCTGAAAATGGTCGCAGCAGCCTGGCTGTCCAGCATCAGTTCCCAGCCGCTTTCACCCTTGCTGGTCGGCCCCCCGGGGTGCGGCAAGAACCGCATTGTGTATGAGATGGCAAAAAGATGCGGGCTCGATCTCTACGTGTGTCAGGGATACGAGAACATCACCGCCGAAGAGTTGGCCTGCTCACTCCTGCCTGCAGACGAAGGGAACGGCAGGATCGATTATCTCATTTCTGCACTGGCTACCGCCATGTACCGGGGGGGAATCTGCTTTATCGACGAGATCGGAAAATTTCCCGGCAAGGCCCTGTCGCTTCTGGCCAGTGTTCTTGATGATAGACGCTATCTGGACCTTGATCTGATCGGTGAGCGGATACATGCTCATCCCCAGTTTCGCTTTATTTGCGCCACCAACAGTGAAGACATGGAAGGGCTTCCCGATTTTGTCCGCTCACGGCTTTTTCCACTTATCAGAATCGACAAACCGGTTCCAGAGTTGATCAATACCATGATCAGGAACCAGTTTCAGGGCCAGCAGCACGGTGTGGACAAACTTCTCAATTCATTCTGGAGACTCTGGGACAAAAACAGCAGCGAGGAGGATGCTCCAAGCCCTCGGGATGTTATCCAGATATTCTCTCTGGCAGACAAGCTGGCTGATTATGATGCCGATGGCGCCCGTTCCATCTCCACCACGCACCAGCTCGACATTCGGGAAAAGCCTGGACAGAGCGCCCGGAACACCAGGATCGCCCAGGTTCATCTCGAAAAGGCCCTGTTGCAGTTTCACGAAATGAGAGGTGATGTTCCATGCTGACCGTTCCGTATCGTGGTCATACACTGATCGGGGTTCCGGCCATCCACAACCGTGCCGTCTTTGCCGAGATCGTCAATCGTAATTGTGCAGCCGGCGGTATGTGTCCCGAAGCTGTTGCGGTTGAGCTTGATCCGGCCGCTGTCTCCGCAGTCGCCGCCTGGCTGGCGGAGTTGGGTGTCATTGCCGGTTTGAAGCCACTTCCCTGCATGCTGGGACTCTCCCGCCAGAACAAGCGGATTCATCCTCAATTCTTGGAAGCAGCGTTGCATCTGCAGAAAACATCCGGCAAACAGCTTCATGAACTTCCTCCTGATCTTCTCTACCGGGAACTGGGTTATGCAGCCGTTTCAATCCTCTTCCTGTCTCCTGTTGACTCCATGATCGAGGCGATCCGCTGCGCTCTGGAAATGCAGATTCCACTCTACGGGATTGATATGGATGACTCTCCGGTGCTTATCGAACGGGGGACCTGTACGATCAGGGATCTGGACGAAGCCCGCAGCAACTTCAAGGAATTTGTGCATCTGCACGGCGGATTGACAGACAGGTTTCGTGACGGTCACAGTGATGTTCGACGGGAAACAGTCATGACGGCACGGCTGAAAAACCTTCTCCAGCGACATGACAGGGTGCTTTTTTCCTGCGGGCTCGGTCATTGGCGCAGCATCTGCCGGATGCTCTCAGACGAGAGCCTGCAACCGGCATATGAGGTGCCGCAACAAGGTCCAGTCGTCTATGATCGGATTCTGATTCATCCCCAAAAAGCGGCACAGCAGATGGATCTCTTCCCTGGTATCGCGGCTGCCTACGAAGCGTTGCGGCAGCCTGCTCACTCACGCACCGGCACACCTAATGATGTCGATTTCCAGGAGCAGTTCCGTATCTGCATCAACAGGGCGTGCGACCGCTACTTTGACGTACTGAAAAAAGACGGCGGAAAGACGGATTCTCCTGAAAGCAGGCATGGATTTGGTTTTTTCAGTACATTTTTGGCAAATCATTGCCTGCTTTCACAGAGGAAGACCCCTGATCTGTTCACCACAATCTCTGTTGCCCGTTCCATGATGCCTGGCGGATTCGTGGAGGCCCTGACTGAAAGTTTCATGGAATTTCCCTGGGTATCTCCATCTGACTTTCCGGATCTGCCGGTCATTGGTCCTGACACCGGTCACAACGAGCAGAAAAGGGGTGGATCGCAACGGGTGGTTATGAAGACCCCCCTGGCAGAGCGGGACAATGATCGTATGGGGTACGAAAATTCAAAGCCGTTTCACGCATCTTCCCTGCATAGCCAGGAGGATCAGGATCTGTCCGCGTTCAAATGGCAGTGGCAGGATGAGCCTACTGTCACAAGCAGGGATGACCATGATTATTGGTGCAACTACATCTGGCCACCAAATGAATACCTATTATTTGCGACGGTATATGAAGCGGTCAATGTTGCCAATGCCCGTTATTCGGAACGACGAACCGAACCTTTCCTTGATTCGATGTGTGACGGCATTGACCTGAAGGCATCGCTCCGCTCGGTTGTTACCGGCGAAAACCGTCTTTTCGTCAAGCGGACTTTGAAGAGAAAGTACCGGCCGGTAACGGGCGAGCCTGTGTCGCCGTCGTATTCCAAATATCTTGAGTTGCAACCGACGGTGTTTATTTTTTCCCGGGAAACATGTTCACGCGATTTCAAATGGGAATGTCTCAGGCCGGGAGACAGCGAGCTCTATCATGATCTTTCCACCCGTGGCAAAAGGCTCTTCAACAAGGTCACTTTAAATAAAGGAAATACCTTCATTTCAAGCATCCACTTCAGCGAACCGCTGCCAATTCCCAAGTATATGGAACCCTGGGTCAATAGCCTGCGAATGCTACAGGGATCGCTTTGCTTCGGCAATCCGTGTGTAAATTTCTATCAATCAGCTATCTGGCTTGAGAAGGGTGGATTCAGGTCATCCCCCATACTGCCGGGCTCAGGGAGTATCGGAGAACTCACCGACATGTATTGGGAGAGACATAATATCAGTATTGACAAGGATAACTGGCGCAACGCCCTGATCCTTATGGCGTTGCCTTATGCCATGAACACTCGCCGGGTTGTCGTGGTTGCTCCACAGGATTTTAAAATCAGCAAGGATGTCTACTCGCAGGCACGGCGCCACAAAGTGGAGATAGTCAAACTGCCGTTGTCGTATTTCTCTGCGGAAAGGATCGATCAGATCCGTCGGCAGTATTCTGTCAGGGCTTCTCAAGGGGGGAAGAGGTACCCGCCCGAACTGGAACGAATCTTTGGCCACAATCAAAACACGTACCTGAATCTGCTGCCGCTGGAGATCAGGAAACAGACAAGGCCGAAATGAATTGTAATGAAAGGAAAAAGTATGAACACATCTATTCCCAACGATCTTGCTTTTGATGACGAACCGCTGGACGGTATTCTGTATGGTGCTGACTGCCCGGAAGCCACTCCGGCTGACATCCTCGAACGCTGGCAGGGAAAATACGCTATGCCGCCGGAATCACGTGACGCGATATTGGCAATTTTGGCCAAAGAGCCGGAAAAAGGGTTGTCCCTGGAGAAGTGGCAACTTGAAAGCATTGTGGCGTACATGGAACGGTCTCTGACAGCCGGGGAGGTGGAGCATCCCCGTGAACTGATGAAGCTTGCCAGTATATGCCATGCGACTGGCCGTTTTGAGCAAGCAGAAATCGCCTATCGTCAGATACTGGAGTACAGAAATAGTACTGACCCACTGTTGGATGAAGAGCGCTGGCAGGCTATGAAAAATCTGTTCGGGCTTCTTAATCAGCTGGGCAGAACCAAGGAGGCACAGGAAGAGCGGATGGTATATGAAGGGGAGATGTTGCTTGCCGATAAAAAATGTAACGATCTAGAAATGGTCCGTTCCCTGGCTCGTGAACTATTTGTTTCCGAGAGACACGCCGACGCCGAAAGGTTATATCGAGGACTACTGGCTCAAAAGTTTCAGCTGCCAGGGACTTTAATTCATCTTGCACGTATTTTACTGATCCAGGATCGACTTCCTGAGGCGCGGAAAGCAATTGCCGACGCCTGGAAACTCCTGCGTAACCAGGATGTATGGGATGTGCCATTCTATGTCCTTCATCGTGTCATCTTTTTCAGGATCCTCTGTGCCATGCTGACGCGTGGGGACTACTCCCGTCAGGTTGCCCGATTGAAACGGGCATTACTGAAAAATTCCCTTCGGGAATTGTGGACTATTGAGCCGGTTATCATGCACTTCAAAACATATCTGCGCCCATCCGACCTGGATTTTCTGGTTGCATTGGCAGAGGCAATCAACTCGGCGGAAAACATGGACCGCCTGAATGTCTTTCCGGCTTGGGTTTCGCAGGATAGTGGATTGAATGACGGTCAGTAATACATCAGGGGTGAATCAACAACCAATGGGAGGAACCATGTCAGACTACAATTCATGTCAGGAATTCAGAGAGTTGGCAATTCTTAGAATTGAAAACAAATTGTCAGCAAGATATCAGGATATTGGTGATGAATACTGGCGCAGCGGCAATTATAATGCTGCAAAGTGGTCAGCCAGGGGTGGTTCTGCAGCAATAAATCTGCTTGAAAGTACCCATCCTATGCCTGACGAGACGGTGGATCATTACGCCGGTAGACTGGAAGAAGGTTTGCGGGTTCTCAAAGACAAGTTTTATCAGGATCCGGATGATGAAGACGGCTTTGCCACAGGATCAGTCGGTGATGTTATTTCCATGATCAAAGCACTCCGCCATCAGATGGTAAATTCTGTTAATTCTGTAACTCAAATTGGTAAATATATTGGTCACATGCCAGATATAATCGCAGTATTGGAAGACGACGAGCGTAGAACTGAAGCATTACGTGATGAGATCATGAGACTTTTCCCTCAGTTAACTATGTCATTCTTCGATAACGCCCCAGACATGGTTGCATGGCTCAAAGATAATCTGGGTAACGTACGGCTTCTCTGTCTTGACCACGATCTCGGTCCTGATCGCCAGCGGGATGGACAGGTCTTTGATCCGGGTATCGGCAGAGATGTCGTCGATTTTCTGGCGGTTCAAAAACCTTCCTGTCCGGTTCTCATCCACTCATCGAACTCAACTGCTGCTTTCGGGATGCAGTTTGCTCTTGAAACTGCCGGGTGGGTGGTGGAACGTGTGATCCCGATTGATGATCTCTTGTGGGTGAAAGCTCAGTGGTCTGGGCGGTTGGAAACACTTGTCAACTCGATTTCAGTTCTGGGTGAAAGCCATTAAATAAAAGTTGAAAATGTTAGGATGGTGTCATGATTATGCATTTATTTTTTCACTGGTGCGTGTACTGTTTACGGCATTTATTTTGTGTTGTTGGGGGGGATTATGAGTATCTGGAAGCGTATCTTTGGTAAGGGTGACGATAAGGGCCTGGCAGTCCCTTCTTCTCCATCATGTCCCGACCCAACAGCCCCTTCGCCATCTTCTTCAACGCCACTCTCCGAACTGCCCCCTATAGATGCAACTCACTACTCCAAAATTAATGACCGTGTCATAAGGGTATTCATATCTTCCACCTTCCGCGATATGCAGAAAGAACGGGATATATTGATCAAAAGAATCTTTCCACAATTACGCAAGAGGTGCGAGGAACGTGGCGTGACGTGGACCGAAGTGGACCTTCGATGGGGAATTACAGATGAACAATCTGCCGAGGGTAAGGTCCTGCCGCTCTGCCTTGCAGAAATTGCAGGTTGTAGGCCCTATTTCATTGGACTGCTGGGAGAGCGTTACGGCTGGTTGCCAAAATCCATCGACCCGACACTTGAGAATGAACAGCCATGGATCAAGGAACATCATGAAAAATCCGTTACGGAATTGGAAATCCTTCACGGCGTGCTCAACGAGCCCAAAATGGCGGACCATGCCTTCTTTTACTTTCGCGATGCGGCTTACCTCAATCAGGTTGACGAAGGGAAACGCACCGACTACGAAAGTGAAAGTCAGGAAGCCGCTGCCAAGCTGAAGCGCCTAAAGCACCGCATCCGTGCCAACTATTCTGCTGGCAAACTACTCTACCCGCCACGAGAGGATTATCTCAACCCAGAGGCCCTCGGGGAAATGGTACTCACGGATTTCACTGGCTTGATTGATAATCTTTATCCGGCAGATCAGATCCCAAATCCGTTGGACCAGGAAGCCATCCGGCACGAGGCTTATGCACGGAGCCGCCGCCTCGCCTTCATCGGACGAGAAGACCTTCTCTGTCGTTTGAACAAAAACGTTTCCACTGGCGGCATGCCGCTTGTTTTAACGGGTGAGTCAGGCTGCGGAAAATCGGCACTGATCTCCGAATGGGTTTCGCTTTGGCGCAAAGATCAACCAGACGATTTGATCATCCAACACTACATTGGCAGTACGCCAGAAAACGCTGATTGGCAGGGATTAGTGCGTCGTATCCTCGGTGAGCTGAAGCGCGCCTTTGAAATTACTGACGATATTCCTGTCCAATCAGAAGTCTTACGGGACGCATTCAATAACTGGACTCTAAAAGCGGTTGGTTCACGGCAAATTGTTATCGTTATTGATGCACTAAATCAGCTTGCGGAAGGTGGTGCCGCCCGGCAGCTTGGTTGGCTACCCGTCTCGTTTCCACCCAATTTTCATATCATTGTTTCTTCGCTGTCGGGGGAATGTCTGGATGCTTTAAAAAAACGCGACTGGGTTGAGCTTCAAGTTCCGCTTTTTGGGCGCACAAATATCGCTCCTGCATCGCTGGCTTACTTCAAGATTTTTTGTAAAACGCCATCAGAAAAAATATTGCATCAACTTGAGTCCACGCCAGCAGCCCGCAATGCTCTTTTCTTGCGAGCCGTACTAGACGAATTGCGCCAATTTGGAAAATACGAAGAATTAGAAGTAAAAGCTACGGAATACCTCTCTGCACCTGATCTGCCAGAACTTTTTGACCGTATTATTACCCGTTGGCATGAAGACTTCGGAAAATACTCTGATTGTCCTGACTTGGTTCGTCGCTCTCTAAGTCTAATCGCATGCTCCCGTTTTGGTCTTTCTGAAGCAGAATTACTCGATATATTGGGTGATAAGAGGAAATACATTGAAGGGCAGATTACTTATGTTGACTTTTCGTCACACCCACTTGGAACTAACATGTATTTTAGCACGAAGGAGCCAGTTCCACGTGCCAAGTGGACACCTTTATATCTTGCTGTTGAAAATGCCATGTCTATACGTTCAGGTTTGCTTGATTTTGGACATGATCACTTACGTACCGCCGTAAAAAAGCGATTTCTAGCCGATAGCGAATTCGAAAAATTTAATCACAGCGCTATTGCGAGATATTTCTGGGACATTGAAGCGTGTCCACGTTCCGTGGATGAACTTCCGTATCAACTCATATGTAATTGTGAATGGCCAGATTTGACAATTGCACTCGTGAACCCAAATCTGTTTCACGAAGCCTGTAGAATAGGGAAACAAATTGAATTAATGAAATATTGGCAAAAGCTAAAAGAGCTAGCGTCTCAAGATGACTTACTGATTCCAGGAGGAATGACAATCGATATACCAGACCTTTATCGTCAAAGCTTTGCGCAGCTAACGGATGAATCTAAATTGCAACTATCATGGCAGATTGGCCAGTTTTTGTTGGAAATGGGATACTCAGATGCTGCAAAAAATTACTTCGATGCAGAAGTTCAACTCGTGCAGTCGGTCATTGGAGATGAAGCTCTCAATACTGATCCGTGCATCATTGCAAGAAATTCAAACGACCAAGGCCTAGTTCTATTGGATAAGGGAGATGTAGTTGGCGCTTTAGATGTTTTTGAGAAAGCTGAGCTGGTTTTGTCAGGGCATTCATCAGATAAAGAGGTACGTAGATGCTTGGCGTCCATTTTTTTGAACAAGGCTAAAGCCCTTCGGATGCTAAACGAGGTCAATCGTTCACAAATACTGCTTGAAGATGCACTTACTCTTATGAAAGAAGCTTGCGGTGAACGCTCAGTTGAAGTTGCCACAGTGATGCAAACCATAGGCAATAATCTTGCATTTAAGGAAGATCCGAAAGGCTCTTTGCATTGGCATCGTCAAGCATATTTGATTCGCAAGGAACAGCTTGGCAACGATCATCGTGATACAGCATTAAGCCTTGCAAATATTGCGAATCCTTTGCTTGCTCTGAACCAATTTTATCGTGCTTCACAGGCATTATTCAAATCAGCAGAAATATTTAAGTCAATTCTGGGTGATGAGCATGATTTTACCAAGACGGTAAAAAAATCATTGCATCAAAATTATGAAATACGTGCTCAAGGCGCTGAGAATACTAAAGCTCCCTTAGGGTTAATATTACTTATACTCGAATCACAACCATCGAAGGAGATGCCTCCAAATCCTGCAACTGAGGAAGGCAGAAAAGTGATAGCCCAAGCTATCACTGAGGATTTAATCAATGTCTGGGATGATATTGTGACAAATGGCAGCTTGCTACCTGTAATGATTATATCCTTCCCTGAATTTGAGGAAGCGGTTTCTCAAGCATTAGCATCATCGGTTGCAAATCACTTCAAGGAGGGTTTGTTACAGTGGGTCAAAATAACTCGGCTTGATGATCAGCCAAATGTTGAAGATGTGGAAACATCTCTCAATGCATTATTCCCTCTGTTTGAAGTACTCAATCAAGTTCTGACTTGGGTTGAGGGAAATCAACTCCAATCAGTTATGGTAAAACCGGTTGCCAATAGAGGTGCCATCTTCAAACGAATGTACTTAAACTGGATTCTGAAAAAACAAAACGCTGACCATGCCAAATTGCAGGCTGACGGACCGAACACTGAACAGCCAGTAAATGAGGATATTCGACCGCTTATGATTGAAATAATACCATTTGACGGCTTAGATGGTCCTCTTACAGGAATATACACAGGCGCCGCAAAACCACGTCCATTTGTAATGCCTTCTTCCTCGTGGCATGAACAGAAATACAAACCACAATTAGGTGACAATAGGGCGACCGGAACATTCTATCTAAACCTACCTGCATTGCATAATTGTTTTGTAAAAGGAACAGCAGAAAACATTTCACCTTTGCAAGATTGGGCAATGGAGCAGCTTTTATCTATAGCAATGTCTAATCGATCTCAACAATGTGACATATTTGAGAATGCTCTTTTTAAGTTGATGTTAGTACTGATGTCGGGTCAAATTAACTTTGACAAAGAACGAGGTATGCGCGGTTTTAGGGCGATTATTCCGGTAGAGTTTGAAGGGTTGCCGATATAAAAAGTATATGAATTGGCATGTTGCTGTAACTGAGCATTAAATATTTTTTCTATCTGATGAATGATAGTGAGCAATATTTGGAGGAATATTTGACTACCGACGATCGTGTAATCCGCGTCTTCATCTCTTCAACCTTCCGCGACATGATGAAGGAGCGTGACCTGCTGGTGAAGCAAGTGTTCCCGGCACTACGGCGAATCTGCGCCAAGCGCTTTGTCACCTTTACCGAGGTGGATCTGCGCTGGGGAATAACCGAAGAGCAGGCTGCTGAGGGGAAGGTCCTCCCCCTCTGTCTGGCCGAGATCGAGCGGAGTCGACCTTATTTCATTGGGCTTTTGGGCGAGCGCTATGGCTGGATACCGGACGCCATCCCGGCAGAGGTTGTTAAAAAGGAACCATGGCTGAAGGAGCATCTGCATGGCCGCAAATCGGTTACTGAACTGGAAATCCTTCACGGGGTGTTCAATGACCCGGAGATGCGAGGGCATTCTTTCTTTTATTTCCGCGATCCGGCCTATGTCGACAATCCAACGCTGACCGAAGAGGAGCGGCGGGAGATGGTCGAGCGGGATATTCCGGCCGAGGTTGAGAAATTTGGCCCCGACGAAGCGGCCCGCCGTACGGAAGAGCGCAAAGAGAAGCTAGCCGCACTGAAGCAGCAAATTCGAAAAAGCGGGTTACCTCTGGTGGATCGGTACGAAAGCCCGGAAGTGCTGGCAACGCTCATCGAACAACAGTTTGAGAAATTGATTGACCAGCTTTATCCGGAATCAGACACTCCTGACCCGCTTGACCGTGAGAGGCTGGCTCATGAGGCCCACGCGAAAAATAAGCTCTTCGCTTGTATTGACCGTCCTACCCACCTGGCGGCACTTACTGCCTTTGCAGAAATACCGGAACATGGGGGCAAGGGGCTGGTCGTTACCGGCGAGAGCGGTAGCGGCAAGACTGCTCTGCTGGCAGCATGGGCAAAAAACTGGGCAACGTTGCACCCGGAAGTTTTCCTCTTCCAGCACTACTTTGGGGCTACACCGGACAGTGCTTCGCCTGTCGGTTTCTTGCGCCGCCTGTTGGGTGAGCTTAAAGCTAGATTCGGCATCACTGAAGAGATGCCCTCCCAACCGGATAAACTCCGCGAAGCGCTGCCGCTCTGGCTGGCGCAGACCGTCAATAAGGGCCGGATTGTCCTCATCCTCGATGGGCTCAATCAGGTACAGGGTTCTGATCCTGATAAACGGCTGAACTTTCTGCCTCGTTATTTCCCGCCCCATGTCGTAGTGCTGGCATCATCCCTTCCCGGACCTGCACTCGACGCACTCTGCGAACGCAGCTGGACTAAGCACGATCTCCCCCTTGCGGATGAAGGTGAAGTGAACGACATGGTCGGAGCCTACCTGGCCATCCATTCCCGCGCTTTGGATGACTCTTTGCGGCGGCAGTTGGTCGTCGCCTCAGGATCGAAAAACCCGCTATTTCTGCGCACCCTCCTGGAAGAACTCCGCCAGTTTGGCAGTTTTGAAAAACTGCCGGATCAGGTGAGGTACTATCTTGAGGCGGATAATCCAAAGGAGCTCTTCCTGCGTGTCTTCCGCCGTTGGCAGGCAGACTTCGACGGTAAAGGCCCGGAAAAGGAAAAAGAAAGAATCGACCTTGTCCGACGAGCGTTAACCCACCTCTGGGCTGCACGAGAAGGGCTTTCCGAATCCGAATGGCTTGACCTGCTAGGTACGAAAGAAAAAGATGAACCTTCAACGCTTCATGATCCATTCTTGATAATTCATAATTATTCCCCTCTTCCCCGTGCCTACTGGACCCCGCTCTTCCTCGCACTGGAACCACATCTCAGCCAACGATCCGGGCTTTTTGGCTTTGGGCACGACTTCATCCGTCAGGCGGTGGAGACAGCATGGCTTTCGGACTCAAAATCACGACAAGCTGTGCATATTGCCTTGGCTAATTATTTCGAGACGCAACCTATTACAACCCGTTGTTGCCGCGAGTTATCTTGGGCACTTCAAAAAGCTGAAGACCGTGATCGTCTGCGAGTCTGCCTGCTGGATATTTGCAGAGTTATGCTTTTCAATCAAATGGATGAAAACGAACTGCTATCTTATTGGATCTGGCTGGGTGAGGAAAGATCATTGGGACAGCACTACCTCGCAAGTATCATGGATTGGGAAAGTAAAGACCAAAATAAATCTGACAAGGCTTCTCTTGCCGAAGTATTAGAAAATTTAGGTACTTTCCTTGATCATGCAGGCCTTTACGAAGAGGCGATTGAATTCCTTTCACGTGCATTTGATATTCATATGCAAAATCCTGAGATAGGGCCTTTTTTCATAACCTTAAATAAGCTGGCAGAGTCACATCAACATAAGGGTAACTACCAAAAAGCAAAAACTTTTTGTCAGATGGCATTAAAAACAAGTGAAAGTGAAAAGGGACCGGAGCACCCGGATACGTTACGTATTTTAAACAATTTAGGCGAGCTGATTGTGCACATGTCAAAGGACTATGTCGAAGCTAAGGCCTTATTTCAGCGAGTATATGAAGCACGTGAAAAGGTTCTCGGTTCTGAACATCATGATACTCTTTACAGTCTTAACGATTTGGCCGCGGTTTTAGGGTATCAAGGAGATCTCTTAGGACCTGCTGGCGCTATAGCACTATTCAGGCGGGTTCTAACGATACGGGGAAAAGTGCTTGGACATGAGCACCCTGAGACTCTTGATGCGGCAGATAATCTTTCAGTTCTTTTGAATGCAGTAGGAGGATATTCTGAGGCAAAGAAATTATGTACATATGCACTAAAGGGTCGTGAACGGATAATGGGGCCAGAGCATCCTGATACTATAAAGAGTGTTAATAATTCAGCCCAACATTTTAGGCGTAACGGACAGCATGATGTTGCAGTATCGTTTTATCGACGAGCATTGATTGGTTATAGTAATTCACTCGGTCCTGAACATAGTTCTACTCTTTTTGTCATGAGAAATTTGGCGATAGTACTTGCAGATATGCATAAATACAAAGAAGCAGAACAGCTTATGTGTCAAAGATGGGAAACATTCAACGAGTTTTACGGTGAGAAATATTCTGAAACGCTCGAAAGTTTTGAAGATATTTCGAAATTATTTAAGCGTATTATTGATAATGCAAGAATGTTGGAGTTTGAAGACGATTATTCGGCTGCTAAGTCGTTATATGAACTAGTGCTGGAAGGAGTTATCAATATCAGTCGAACCACCGGCAATTCCCATCCATACCTTCAGGATTGCATTAATAACTACGTACGTTGTTTGGATAAGTTGGGCCATAACCAAGAGCAAATACTTGCAGTATTGCAGAAATTGGCACCAGAACTTTATCCGGAAGGAATGCAATAGCGATTTAGTCCAGTGAGGGTCTCTGTTTGGGTGAGATCCTTCAGGGCAGGATTGACTTCTGGATATTTGGTTGATTTATAGAGTTCAGAAAAATGAAAGTCGTCTTCTTCACCCTGCTAAAAGGCGTTTAAAGTATAACTGATGCTGAACAAGCATAAGACCGGCGGTCTGATGTCAACACGGGAACTGGCTCGACAACAAACTCAATATTGTTTCTTATTATTGACATTAAATAAGCATTGTATATAATGAGTAACACTATGCCAGCAAAACCACCTATCACATCCAGTATTGCAGCAGAGCATCTGATTGCTTTGGGGCAGCAGATCCGAACCCATCGCAAGGCACTGCGGATCAGTGCCACCACGGCGGCAGAAGCTGCGGGCATGTCGCGGGTGACGTTGCACCGCATCGAAAAAGGAGAACCGGCCGTGACCATGGGGGCCTACGTGAATACCATGGCTGCGTTGGGCTTGAACTTCGGACTGGTTACACCTGCAGAGTCGATCGAAACACATCCTGAAGTCAGCCGGGAAGGCTGGATACCCGCACGTATTCGCCTGATCGACTATCCCCAGCTTAAGCAACTTGCCTGGCAGGTGCAGGGTGCAGATACCTTGTCGCCAAAAGAGGCCTGGGACATCTACGAGCGCAATTGGCGACATTTGGATGGACAGGCTCTGACGGTGAACGAGCAACAGCTGATCGATGCGTTGCACGTGGCGTTTGGAGGTGGCAACAGCCATGTTTGAGCGACCCTTCCACAAAATCATTGCCAAGGTTCTCGCCGCCTTGAACGGGAAGC
Source organism: Desulfuromonadaceae bacterium (assembly GCA_028687585.1). GTDB lineage: Bacteria > Desulfobacterota > Desulfuromonadia > Geobacterales > Pseudopelobacteraceae > JACRCG01. The sequence goes on from JAQTZV010000012.1 coordinate 16,029, forward strand.
TGTTGAAAGAGCACTGTTGCCTGTTCGGAGGCGGAACAGCAATTGCGCTCCGTTTCGGCGAATATCGAGAGTCAGTCGATATCGACTTTCTGTTATCGGATGTGACCCACTACCGAAGCGTGCGTCAATTATTGATGGGCACCAGTGGTGTCAATGCCATCTTGCTGCCTGGACAGCCGTCTTTGGCGCAGGTGCGCGATATCCGGGCTGATCAATATGGCATCAGAACAGTTCTCTCGGTGGACGGGCAGCCCATCAAATTCGAGATAGTCCTGGAAGGTCGGATCGAACTGGCCACACCAGCAGCGAAAGATGTTGTCTGTGGCATTGCCACCCTGACGGTTCTGGACATGCTGACTAGCAAACTTCTGGCGAACTCCGACCGTTGGGCCGACGACGGGGTCTTTAGTCGAGATCTGATTGACATAGCCATGATGCAGCCCAGGTTGCCCTTGTTGCGCCAGGCCATCGCCAAAGCTGAGGCCGCTTATGGGCAGACTGTCCGCGTCGATCTGGAAAAAGCCATTCACCTGATTCAGCAGCGTCAGGGGTGGCTTGAGCACTGCATGCAGGCGATGTCCATGACACTGCCGAAAGCGCTGGTCTGGCAGCGGCTGCGCAATTTGCACAAGGCTTTGTCAGCGAGCAAACCTAAGCAGGGTGACCTCTGAGAATAGTGACATTACAGAACCTCTGGGGGGCACCCATTAAAATCGGAAAAAATGGATTAGTGGAAAAAGTCACCAGCGGCCATTTCCATGTGCCATGGGATGAGATAGACGCGACTTTCAAATTGGCTGCGTAAATTCAGATGATCATGTGTGGAGGTCAACATGCTAAGCCATGACGAACTCGCAGAACTCTTACGAACGCACGCTATGCTGTACATGCCCGGCCTTTGGCAGTACGCAGTGCGTGTTATCAGTCTGGAGGACATTCCAAAGAACATGCCTATGGAAGAGATCATCGACAAGATCAAAAACATGCCCAATCATTACATCTCAGCCGAAGATCTCTGCGAAGATTCTGTTTTTGATATTACCAATCCGTTTACCGGGGTTGAATACGAATTTTACGGGTTGCAAGGGTGTGGTATGAGTGGGCCTCATATTAAGGATTGAATCTCCCCCGCAATCGTGGGCAGTCCGAAAAGCTGCTACAAACAGAAGACGCGACCCTTATGAGTTGCTCCAATAACGCGCCAGACAAACAGCGAGAAGGTAAGGAATGTAAGAGGATGATTATAATAATGAAACTGAATTGTGTGGATTGATAAGGAGGAAAAACTGTCAGAAGAATCTGTCATATTGTTGCATAACTGCCATATATGACAGATTGCGTTGAGGCTACTTAATTGGATGTATTGAGTTCCGGTGGATTAATACGGCTCACACGCGCTGCCGGGTCCTGACGATAGTAGGATCCAAGGACGTGGTAAAGGTCGGGGGCGTGAGTACGCAGGGCAAGGGGACGATCGAAAAACTCCTCGGTAGCCACAGCAAAAAATTCAGCCTCATTCGTTGCACCGTAGGCGTCGAGAAAGGTTGTCTGTCCCTTCTTGGCGAGACCGCGCAGGCGGAGGAATTCACGGGTACAGACGGTTACCCACTCGGCAAAAAGATCACTACCGGTAAGTGGCGGAGTGCCGTCGGCTGCTCCATCAAGCATATCAAGCTTGTGGGCAAACTCGTGGTAGACCACGTTATGACCCTGTTCGGGGTGACGCGCTCCGCGAAGTACGGCGTCCCACACAAGAATCACCGGCCCCTGGGCGAACGCCTGCCCCAGTATGGCTGCGTTGGCATCAACCGGACCGTCAATGCGTTCAAAAACACCGTAACGCCGTTCCGGAACAACAACCGTGGTCGGGTAAACGAGAATCGAGTCAACGTTACGATAATAATCGTGTGGGAGCCCCAACAGAAGCAGACATGCCTCCGCAGCAATGGTGATACGAATCTCGTCGGTCAGTTCCAGACCGCCGCACCCTTCCCAGTTTTTCTCTTCCAGGAAAACCTGCACCATCGCACACAACTCGGTACGTTCAGCATCTTCCAACATTTTAAAGTGCGCAACGTTAGCGAGTACAATAGCCTCCCATTCCCCAGGAAATGGACGCTCACGTATTTCGGAGCGACGATGGTCACGGAGCCAGTGAATCATGAGTAACATTCTCCTTCCGGCAGCCTGCCATAGCTGCACCACGTCTTTTCCTCATCCGCGTAATTCGTTCTTTTACCGTATCAAGCAGTTTTCTTGCCCAGATGAATTCGGTTGCCAGTATTGCAAGACCGATCGGGATAACCACAAACGCCGGTCCCGGCAGCACGATCATGGCCACTCCGACAATCAGGATTGTGAAGCCGGCTACGACGACTATCAGGCGTTTTGCCTGTGCCACTGTTTTTAACACAAGGTGTTTCATGGGTGAGCTCTATCAATCATTGGCGGTCAAAACCTTTTGGCCCGGAATTTTTTCTGTTGCGGATCCATTTATCAAACTCGATAATGATATACACGACTACGGAAGCGCCAATAATCAGCCCCCATTCCCGAAGTCCTATTGACTGGCTGCCAAAAGCGGTATGCATTGCCGGCAGATAGGTAAACAACATCTGCAGCAACAGCATGAGGCTGACTCCGGCCAGAACCCAGCGGTTGCTGAACAGCCCGATACGGAACATTGAATGACGCAGTGAGCGGCAGTTGAACAGATAGAAAATCTGGCCAAAGACAAAGACGTTGACCGCACAGGTTCGTGCTGCTGCCACACCGCTTCCCCGATGCAGTTCCCACTCAAAAATTCCGAACGAACCAGCCAGCAGCAGAAAACCGACCAGAACAATTCTCTCCCCCACTTCCCGGGTCAATAGCGGCTGCCGGGGATCAAGGGGAGAGCGCTCCATGATACCTGCCTCCTTCGGCTCAAAGGCGAGCATCAGGCCAAGCAGGACCGCTGTGGTCATATTGATCCAAAGAATCTGCACAGGAGTGATTGGCAATTGTACACCGGCAAAAACTGCCGCCATTATCACAAAACCTTCACCAAGATTGGTGGGCAGGGTCCAGGTAATGAACTTGACCAGATTGTCATAGACTCCGCGCCCTTCTTCTATAGCAGCTTCAATAGTGGAAAAGTTGTCATCGGTCAGCAGCATGTCGGCCGCCTCTCTGGCAACCTCGGTGCCGGTAATTCCCATAGCCACACCGATATTTGCCTGGCGCAGAGCCGGTGCATCATTTACTCCGTCTCCGGTCATGGCAACGATATTCCCTGACGCCTGCAACGCCACAACCAGACGCAGCTTCTGTTCCGGCGCAACTCGTGCGAAGACAATGCTGCGCTCGACGGCAGTAATAAGTTCCGTGTCGTTCAGAGCTTCAATGTCCTTGCCGTTCAGTGTCACCGTCTGTTCCGACTCGCCGGTGTCACCAAGCAGGCCGATCTGCCGGGCAATCGCCGTGGCGGTAATAGCGTGGTCGCCGGTAATCATTTTTACACGGATACCGGCAGCCTGACATACCCTCACGGCAGCGACTGCTTCAGGCCGGGGTGGATCAATCATTCCCTGCAGACCGAGAAAAGTCAGCCCGCCGGCAACATCGTCATGCTCAAGCGCTGAATCGGAGGGAGCGCTCTCACTGCGGGCAAAAGCCAGTACCCGTAACCCCTTCTCAGCCATCTGCCCGGCAGCACGATACAATGCATCTGACTCCAGAGCGGCCTGTTCTCCCGTGCTTGAGAAGGTATGACTGCACCGTGCCAGAATGCTTTCAACACCCCCCTTAAGATACACAACGCGACTGCCTGGCTTCCCATGCAGAGTTGCCATGTACTGATGTTGCGACTCAAAAGGAATAGCGCTGACACGGGGAAGAGCTGCGGCAAACTGCTCCCGTTCAAGCCCCGCCTTACGGGCGGCAACAACCAGTGCTGCTTCGGTGGGATCACCCTCCACATGCCACTCGGTATCAGTCTTGACAACAATGGCATCGTTGCAGAGCAGACCTGAGATCAGGCACTCACGCAGAGCCGGGTTTTCCAGCGGATGTATGGTTTCACCATCACAGGAAAAATTTCCCTCAGGTGCGTAGCCGATGCCGGAAACGAGAAAAAGGTTCCCTCCGCTATGTACCTCCTGAACAGTCATCTGATTTTGGGTAAGGGTACCGGTTTTGTCGGAGCAGATAACCGTCGTACTTCCGAGCGTTTCGACCGCTGGAAGCTTGCGGATAATTGCGTTCCGTCTGGCCATTTTGCCAACACCGATGGCCAGCGTTATTGTCACCGCTGCCGGCAACCCTTCGGGAATAGCTCCTACCGCCAAGGCAACCACCGCCATGAACATCTCTATCCAGGAGGAACCCCGCAGTAACCCGACAACAAAGGTGATTGCGCCCAGACCGAGAATAACATAGAGCAGCAGTCCACTGAAACGGGTGATTTTATTGGTGAGCGGCGTCGCCAGGATATCAGCAGATGCTATCAACTCGTTAATGCGGCCGACTTCCGTGCTGTTGCCCGTTGCCACGACAACACCGGTTGCGATGCCATAGGTGACCATCGTTGATGAATAGGCCATGTTTATGCGGTCAGCCAGCAGTGTATCCTGCGGCAGCAGGTCGCTCTGTTTCTGCACCGGGACTGATTCCCCCGTCAGTGCTGATTCGTCGATCTGCAGTTCCCGCGAACTCAGTAATCGCAGGTCAGCGGGAACCTTGTCACCGGACTGCAGCAGAACGATATCCCCCGGAACCAGTTCAGTTGCCGCAATTTGCCGTCGTTCACCGTCACGCAATACGGTTGCCGTGCTGGTCATGGAGTGTGCCAACGCTTCTATGGCTCTGACCGCTTTGGCCTCCTGGATAAAACCGATGACGGCATTGACCAGCACGACCCCGTAAATCACACCGGCATCGACCCATTGCCGGAGGAAGCTGGTAACAACTGCCGCAGCAAGCAGAATATAGACCAGTGGCTGATGGAACTGCAGCAGAAACAGAACAACCAGGCCACGCCCTTTTTTCTGGGTGATCGTATTTGAACCAAACTGTTCCTGTCGACGCGCCACCTCAGGACTGTCCAGCCCGTTATCCGGCTCTGTCGCAAGTAAATCCGAGGCTTCTTTTTCCGGAAGGGTATGCCACTGTTTATTCAGAATATCATTCATGAAACAACGCAGTTGGATTCTTTACTGTTTTGGGTTTCCATTTTTGTGCATTCCTTTTTATATCATGACCGATCGTAATGTTTGGGTGTCTCTTCACTCTCTCGTTTTAACCTGTTTCTGGAGAATCACCTGATTTTCGTGTTCTCTTGACTTGGATTTCAGATACTCTGTTTTTGAAAGGTCGAGGAGCTGTTTCTTGTAAAGGGAAGTGAGGTCGTACCACTGATTGATTCTCGTGCGGAAAAGAGTTTTTCTGGGAGAATGCAACGTATTGATACACGTCTGAATTGCAAAGTAATACCGGACTGCGTTGCGCTCAATCGCCCCGCGAGGACCGCCTATGTAGACCGGTCTGCCGCTTTTGTCTGTTCCGGTTACGGTGAAGCCTACCTTGTCCCGTCCAAGTGTTGCAAAATAGGCTTTTTCGGCTAGTCGCAGCGCAACACTGTCGTTGTACGCATAACTGACATGAACAAACGTCTTCCCACCGTCCAGCGGCAGGGCCTCAAATCTCATGGTGTGATCCTTGGTGCCGAATGGTCCTTCATCGGCAGTCAGTATCATATCGAGGTATCCCCGCTGCTGCACAACGGTACGATACTGGTACAGGACTTGCCGGGCCTTTTTCGGAGGTTGATAGACCTTCTTCCCGATGTAAAAGGTCAGCTGACCGGAATCCGGTTCTTTACTGTAGGTACATGCCTTGACATTCGGATGAAGTGACACGATATCGCACCAGGATGACGGGACCTTGAGTGCTGTAACGACGCTGTTGAAGGGAAAATCGAAGACACCGTATACATCAACATTCACTCTGCTGCTCTGCTCAAAAGAGTTGAGGAAGAGCGGAACTCCGAAACTGCTGGCAGTTAATTTCGCTCTGTTGTCGGTATAGGTATCAAGCAGCATCGCTGCTCCCTGTTGAGGGCTTACAGCGGCTACAGCGGATCCGTCAGGGAAAAGGAACGCAACGGCAGCCATGCAGAGTACCGATATCGTGCTGATTTTAATTGAATGCACCTGCAAAATGCGCCACATAGCATTCTTCATAGCCATCGGGAGAATAAACTTACAAACCACTCCTGCAGCCTTGGCAACAACGGCCTGTTATCCCAATCATCCCGCATAATCTGTTTTGAATTGACAAGATCTCTTGCAAACATGTTCTCCATCTCGGCAGCAAATTCCCTGTTCAGGATTATCGCATTGACCTCGTCATTGGTTAATAAGCTTAACAGATCCATATTCGTTGAGCCGACTGTTGACCAGACCTTGTCAATGGTTGCGGTTTTGGCGTGCAGCAGGGAGGTCCCATGTTCGTATACTTTCACTCCCGACTTCAAAAGGTCCGCATAATAGTGCCGTTGGGCATAAAACGCCAACCGGGAGTCGGTAATTCCGGGCAGAATTATTTTTACATCTACGCCCCGTCTCGCTGCATCGCTCAGTGCGGTAATTACCTGCTCATCAGGTATGAAATAGGAGTTCGTCAGGTGAATTGAATGCTCTGCAAAAGTGATGGCAGATACATACACGATAAACGGAATTCTGTTCGTCTCTCCCGGAGTGCTTCCGACCACTCGCACCAGGGCATTACCCCGTTCTTTCAATTGTGGAAAGTAGGCGCGTTCGGCAAGTACCGGTCCCTTCTGCTTGCGCCAACTATCAAGAAAGAGCTTTTGAAACTCTGCCACCGCCGGTCCTTCAATCTGGATGTCTGTGTCACGCCAGTGAACAGGAGTGTTTTTACTCTGTTTCCGTTTCAGCGGATTGCTTGAATAGACCTTGCTGATGTTTATTCCTCCAATAATGGCAACAGTGCCGTCGACTATCAGAATCTTACGATGGTCACGGTGCGCCAGTTCCCAACCCTCCCGTGAGTGTAACGGGTTTATCGGATTGAATTCGACAATCTGAATTCCGCCGTCACGCAGGCGTTGGAAAAAAACGGCAGGTGTATTTATACTGCCCATGCCGTCATATATGATGCGTACCTGAACACCTTCACGTTGTTTCTGAAGTAACAGGTCAGCAAACGCACGACCTGTTTCATCATCTTCAAAGATATAGCTTTCGATATTGATATGGTCTTTGGCTTTTTTGATCGCTGTGAACATGGCGGCATACGTAGCCTTGCCATCGGCGAGCAGAGCGACTTTGTTCCCTTTCGTCAGTGGGCTTTCTGTTACTGATTCAACAACAGCCGTATGTCGTTCAAGAATATCTGTCGGAGCGACAGATCGCTTCAGTTTCGCCATGAGTTCCCTGCTTTTTTGGGGGGAGAGCAGTTCTTTGGACGTAACTATCCGACGGGGTTTTTGAGCTGCCGGGGTGTTATCAATAACTTCCGTAACATCTGGCAAAGTTGCGCAGCCGTTGCCGGAGGTTACAATGACTACGAACAGAGCGTGTTTAATAAATCTGATGATGAACATCTGATTTTCCGATCCGGAAGTGGGTGCATTCCGGCTTGTTTACGCGTATTCACGTATACGTTGATTTTGTTTCAAAATGCCCCGCTACGATCAACGACGACGATCGTTATCTTCATGATGTTCACCGCGATGCTCCCCGCGAGATCTTTCCTGATTATTTCCATGATACCCTCCATCATCCAGCGGCACTAAGAGGCAGCCGGAAATTGTTGCGATTGCCAGAAGCAGAAATGCCAGCTTGACTAATATTGTTGTTTTCATTTGTCATCCATCCTTTCGATTGTGACTGCAGATTTACCATCGGTTGTTAAGTAAGTGAGCAACTAACGTGCCAGAGGAGGTTTGCTGCTGATCCAGGGTGTAACAGTCTGATTTTGGAGGTGAAATTATAAACGGCTGGGCCCGGAATATTAAAGTTGCTGGAGGAATCCGTCACAAATCAGAGTAACTGTTATATATGAAGGATTGCGGTAATGTGTGACCTCAGCACATAACTGCCACATATGACAGTTATGTTATTTTGCGACAGAATCTTCCGCCGGCTTTTGCTCCTCTTTAGTTTCTCAATCCAATTTCATTATTCCTATCAGTCTGTTACACTCATGACTTTCTCACTGTTTGTCTGGCGCGATATTTGCTCGAGGTAAAGATGCCACACCGTAAGCGATGTACTAATCGAGAAGCAAAAAAGGAGATACCATCATGTCATACTGTTTCAGTAAAAAACTGCATGTGCCCTTTGATAAAGCGACCACGAGGGTAATTGAGGAGTTGAAGAACGAAGGTTTCGGAATACTGACAGAGATCGATGTAACTGAAACGTTGAAACGGAAATTGAACGTTGATTTTCCCAACTACACTATTCTTGGTGCCTGCAACCCGCAGTTTGCCTATAAGGCATTACTGGCAGAACCCCATATAGGGACGATGCTGCCCTGCAATGTTGTTATTCAGGAGTTGGAAGATGGCTTGATTGAAGTGTCTGCCGTGGATCCACTTGCCTCTATGCAGGCAATACAAAACAAAGAACTGCAGGCGATTGCAGGAGAGATTCAATTGAAACTTAAGAAGGTCATCGAACAATTGTAAAAATATACATATTTCGAAGTGGCCTTCATGATGCTGAAACATGGAGGCATCGACAACAACGGCAATTTTAGAGGGAAGCAGGCCTGCCGGTCAGAAAAGCTCCCGCAGGCTTTCGTCGATACCCTTCAGGGTCTCGTACCAGAACTCCTTTGCCGCTTCATGCTTGTCTGTGTCGAATTTATCCAGCCAAAATGAGAGTTCCGGATTTGGATCGTTATCAATCTCTTTTTTCCGCTGCAGGAATGTGTGTATAAAGTCGATATTCCGCTCTGATTCCCAGAAGACGGGACAGTTGCGGCTGTTCATTCTGCTGGCGAGCACCGCGACCGAGCGCATAAACTGTTCCCTGTTGTTAAATAGCGAGTCCATAACTTCCGGAAGCAGTTCTTCCGCCCACCCCCGGTGAAAACGGCAGATACCAAGGTTGTCCAGTATCAGTTCCTGCTTCATCCGCTCAGCGCACTTCCTTCCCAGTTCGCGCGGCGCGATGAATTCATTGCTGTACACCATGTAATACTTCCCCATGACTGACATGGGGGCCAGCGCCCCTGCAACCCAGTACTGATTCGGTACCATCCAGCCGTGCCGACTGAACGCGATGTACACAAAGCGGTCGTGCAGAGCAATTGACCTGTTGTGCGATTGCGTTCGGCTCCACTTGCGTACCCCTTCCCTGAAATTCAGGATTCCACGACACTCCAGTATCGAATCGATCAGCTCACAGCCGAGTTCCGCGTTGTGCATCGAATCGTGCACGACATCGAAATTCGTTGTATCCCAGCGGGGACGACGCGTAACACCCAACTCCACCGGTGTCAGCACACCGTTGTCAAGCAGGTCCATCAGCCACGCCAGGACCCCTCCTCCCGAAATGGCATCAAAGCCCATGGCGTCACAATGATGGTTCAGTTTCTCTGCCGCCCGTTGATCGAAAATACCGCAGAGCGGCCCCATTGTTTGATACGGTTCATAATCCTTTTTATAGGCGCCGTTCATTTTCTTGCACACAGCCACACATGGTTCACCGCAGGTCGCCTGCTGTTTCGCCTGAATGGTTTCTTCGTTGAACTGCTTCAGGTAGTGGGCGATGATGAGATTCTGGTGCAGAGAAGTTCTCTGCTCTTCCGTCTGATAGATCGTGCGATAGTTGAAGGCTATGATCTTGCCACCCATGGTGGCGTAGTTAACGCCGAAGGTGCCGCCGGTGCCGATCTTTTCGTCGAAGCGGTATTTGGAGGTTGCCTCAAGATCTTTCTGCATCAGGCGCAGGTTATACTTGTTCCTGAACCATTCGTCTGCGACCGAATGGTCGCGGAAATCGTCACCGACGACAGTCCCCCCATACATAATTGCCACGATGCCATGCTCCTGGATCATAGCGCTGCCGAAACCGCCGCGACCGGCCCAGGTGTCAACGTAACTTATGCGTCTTTTCGTGATCGGAACCGACATGATCCCGCCCATATCGGTATGCATGGCTGCAGGTCCCGCGACCAGGATGCGCGGGTCGTTCTCGTAGCGACTTCCCAGCAGTGCATAGATGTGGTCCGTAAGGGAATACACCCCGGTGCGCCCCGACTTCCAGATTGCCTCAACATCAACCGGAATAACCTCGACGACGATCTCCTCGCCGTGATTACGGTTCAGATAGAGCACCGAAGGGACCGGTGCCTTGCCGACCAGGCTGAGCATATTGATGCCAAGATTATCAAATACCAGTCCCGCTCCACCCATGGAACTGATGTAAAGCCCCTGCCAGCAGGGTGAGAATCCGGTCACAACCATGCGGTTTGACCCCGGGAATATCGAACCGGCAAACATGCCGACCCCGAAATTGAGGCTCCGATACTTTTCTGCGAGATGTATCCCGAGATCCGCCGGACCGAAGTAACGGTCAAACCCGTATTTCCTGGTTTTGTAGAATCCCGTGGATGGGTCAACAAACAGTACTTTTTGATGTATCTGCATACGTTCCCTCTGCTGAAATCCAGCCGATGTCAAAATAACAGTCCTGATTCAGTTTCCCGTATTAAATTAATAGAGACCATTCATATGCTACTCTTTACGATTACACTCCTCGGCAGACGGCTTATGACCCAGATATTCAAGTAGCCAGGAAAAAGCTTCCAAGGCGAGCGGCCCGATAATGATGCCCGTTAACCCAAAGGCGGCGATTCCTCCGATAGCTCCGATGGTCACGGTGAGAACAGACATCTGCGCTCCCCCGATTTTCGAGAGCAGGGGGCGCGTGATGTTGTCCATCATGCCGATTACCCCTCCGCCAAGGGCGACCAGAATAAGGGCTTTCCCCCACGCACCGGTTATGACAAGCCAGGCCGCAACGGGAAGCCACACGAAGGAGGTCCCCACAACCGGGAGCAAGGCGCAGATTGCCATGAGCGACCCGGCAAGAAACGGCGAGGGGAGGTCCAGGGTCAGGAATACAACACCTCCGGTAATTCCTTGCAGCAGGCAGGTCCCTGCCACCCCCCAGAAGAGGGCGGCGGCTCCGGTTCCCATCCGTGCAAATAAAGATTCCAGGCCGAAACGAGGAGGGACGGCCCGAATAATCCTGTTGTACCAGTTATCACCATCCTTGCACGCAAAGTAGAAGAGGACCAGAAAGGCGACAGCAGCAAAGAGGAAACCCCCTGCACCCATGGCGGCAGACCTGGCAAGAGAGGTGAGCAGGTCGAGAGCCATTTTGCCGTATTCGGTGGCATAGGCGACGGCACTCTGCTCGTCAAACTCATATTGTGATAAAAAACGATGGGCAGCATCGGGCAATGGCAAACTGTCTATAGCACTCTTGACCCACTGCAACGACAGATTCGTTGTTACCCACTGTCCGAACAGATGGTAGCTTCTGGCTGCTTCGTAGACCAGTTTGGTGGCGAGGAGAGAAAGCGGAATAAGCACGGCAAGAGTTACGAGACCAACCATGAGCAACGAAGCAACAGGTGCCGAACAGTGCCGTAGCGTTTTCATATAGATGGGCTGCACTACCCTGGCCATGACCAGAGCCCAGATGAACGCAGGGATGAACGGCAGGAAAACCCATCCCGCCAGTGCGATAATAAGAATAATCCCTGTCTTTGCTAATAAATTCATACGCCGCCCCGGCAGTAATTATTTTCCACGTAAAACATCCTGGTATTCCGGCTATAGCCGGTCTCTATGGGCCAGTGGATCAACTACATGTCATCAATATAGTGAGCAAATAGCGCGCCAGACAAACAGTGAGAACGTCAGGAGTGTAACAGGCTGATTGAAATAATGAAATTGGAATGTGAGGATTAATGCGGAGGAAAATAGTTAGAAGGAGCGGTCCGGTTAGTCGTTATATATGACGTTACTGTTAAACCCGACAGATTTCTATGGCAGCGTTACCCGCGCCATACGCAGTCCGCTTCAATTATTCTGAAATATAATCAGTCTGTTGCAGCTTAAAATGTCAATAGTATCTATGAGGCACATTTGTTGCTTCATACTCTCATAACGAAGTGGAGTAATCGGCTGCACTTTCTGTGAATTGCATTGCAGATCTTCCTGCAGACCGTTAGCAACATTTCGGAATGCAAATTTCGACCATAACAGAAAGGAGGTGACCTATGATGGCACCGTTGTAACCCGGTATAAGACGAATTTTTATGCTGACCGGCTTTGCGGCTGGAATTCGGTATAAAAAAGGTAGCGGTATACGATAATACTAAACCATTCGCGAGAATGGGGCGGAAAGCCTATTGGGTCTCAAAGAGACAGCCGGGATGCCGAAATATCAAACGATAATCGGCCCCGGCTTTTTTGTGTGCAGATTTATCCGGGGTCACAACCGTAGGTATACAGGAGACTCGTATGAAGAATACCCGAAATTCGTATAAACAACTCTTTCTGACATTGGCGCTGGTCGCAGCGCCTCTGGCTGCTGTCCAGCTGCACGGGACCGAGGCTTCAGCACAATCATCATATTTCACCAGCAGAGGATGCGTAAACTGTCACTCCACACCAGTGGTCACCAGTTGTAACGCATGCCATTACCACGGCAGTACACCCCTGAGTGCCTCTGTCAACAAGACCTCGTACGCTCCCGGCGAAACGGTAACCGCGACCCTGGCCGGCGGCAGCAGAAGCGGCTGGATCGGTGCCCGTCTCTATAACCAGTCTGGCGTTGAAGTTGCCCGTTCTACCGGCAATCAGAGCGGCATGGGCGGGGCTACCGTATTCCCGGCAGTGCTCTCTGCCCCGGCTCCGGCCACGGCAGGCACGTATACCTGGAAGATGGCCTATTTAGGTAATAATAATGGTACCGGCACAGGCGATGTTCACTCTGAGAAATCTGTCAATTTAACCATTACCGTTGCTGCAGCTGTCGACAGCAGCGCTCCGGTTGTATCCTTCACTCTTCCGGCAACCGCCACCAGCCTGACCGTGCCGGTTAGCTCCCTTACTGCCACCGACAACGTGGCCGTCACCGGCTATCTGGTCAACAAAAGCGCCACAATTCCGGCAGCCACCGCCGCCGGCTGGACAGCTGCAGCCCCGACCAGCGTAACTGCCGTCGCCGGCAGCAACACCTTCTACGCCTGGGCCAAGGATGCGGCCGGTAATGTTTCCGCCGTCAAGAGCGCTACTGTTACGGTAACCGTGATCGTTGCTGATGCCGTCAAACCAGTGGTCAACACCTTCACCCTCCCGGCAACCGCCGCTAACCTGACCATTGTTGTCAGTGCCTTTACTGCCACCGACAATGTCGCCGTTACCGGTTACCTGATCACCACCAGTTCCACCGCCCCTGCAGCCTCCGCCGCAGGTTGGAGTTCAGCTTCTCCGGCCACAGTTATTGCTGCTGCCGGCGCCAACACGTTTTATGCCTGGGCCAAGGATGCAGCCGGTAATGTCTCGGCCGGAAAGAGCGCCACTGTTACAGTGGCCCTGCTTGATACGGTCGCCCCTGTAGTTGGAGTGTTTACTCTTCCGGCAACATCAACCAACCTTACTGTTGCGGTCTCTGCATTTACTGCTACCGATAATGTCGGCGTCACCGGTTACCTGATTAGCACGACTTCTGCAACCCCTGCCGCAGCCGCCGTTTGGAATGCTTCTGCTCCGGCGACAGTCACTGCAGTTGCCGGCGCCAACACGTTCTATGCGTGGGCCAAGGATGCTGCCGGTAATGTCTCGCTCTCAAAAAGTGCCAGCGTGACAATCGCCACCGCAACCGATACCACCAAGCCGACACTGAATATCTCCTCGCTGGGCAATGGATCATACACCAACACAGCAACGCTTAACGTCAGCGGCAAGGCAACTGATGCTGGCGGACTCAAGTCCGTTACCGTCGACGGCCAGGTTGTCACCGTCAATCCTGATGGCTCGTTCAGCTTCGCTCTGACTCTTGTGGCTGGTGCCAATACTATTACAACCATCGCCACCGATAATGCCGGCAATCAGCAGACTGATATCCGGACGGTTACGTTTGATGCCAATGCACCGGTTCTCACCGTTTCCGCACCGGCTGACAACAGCACTACCACTCAGTCTTTCGTTACGGTGACCGGCACCATCAGTGAAACTTCAGCAGTCACCATCAGCATCAACAACGGCACTCCGCAGACTGCCGCTATTGCCGGTGACACCTTCAGCGCCATTGTCTATCTGGTTGCGGGCATCAACACAATTGACATCAACGCTACCGATCCGGCCGGCAACACAACCGCCGCCAAGCGTACGGTGACGTATGAAGCCGCTGCTACCAGCCTCACGCTGGCGGTTACCGTCCCCAATCAGGACATCACCACCAGTGATTCCAAACTTACGTTGCGGGGTACCGTTGTGGGTTCATCCGGCAACATAAAAGTCCGTATCACCATGGACGGCAAGAGTTTCTCCCCTGAAGTCGCCAATGGTGCTTTCAAGCAGAACCTTACATTTACCAAAGCCAAGCTGTATGCCATCACCATTACCGCCAAGGATGCTGCCGGCAACAGCAGCACCATCGTGCGTAATGTGATCTACGCGCCAACACAAAATGACCATCACGATGACGAAAATCACCATGATAACGATCACAATGATAAAGATCAGCATGATGATCATAATGACAAGGATCACGATCAAAACGACTAGAACGCTGTAGAGAGAAGTAGACAAAAAAGCCATCCTGTCCGGGTGGCTTTTTTGTTGCGTATCACCGTGTCATTACAACTGGTAATGCGTGCCCGCTTTAATAGTGCCCTTATAATATTGAGGTTCCATCATATACTGAGGTCGACTAAGTCATCTCACCCCGCAACCGGCATCCTTCGCGCTTTGTAACCTGCTGATACAAAACAATTTATACTGTTTATAGCTGTCGCCGTTGTATTGGCAGACCAATTGCTACTCATAGAGGTATCTGCAACTAAACTATAAATCAGGATGAGGAGGAAGGTATGTTATGGACGATCTCTATGGTGCTGATAGTCCTATGGCTGTTGGGAATTGTTACTTCGTACACAATGGGCGGGCTGATCCATATTCTGCTTGTAATTGCGATCATAACGGTTCTGCTGCGTGTCATCCAGGGACGGAGAGCCCTGTAGGCGCTGAACGAGGTGTTTTCAAGGCAGGACCTGCCGGAGGACAAACAAGGAGAAATAATGGAGAACAGATCAAAGAACGTCCTCATTGCGGAAGACTACGCTCCGACACGACAGTTGCTGGAGTCTTTGCTGGAGACGTGGGGCTATTCGGTCACCTCTGCACCGGACGGTGATAAAGCATGGAGTATTCTGTGTGAGCCGGAACATCCGCATCTGGTAATTCTTGATTGGATGATGCCCGGGATTGAAGGGCCTGAGATTGTAAGGCGTTTGCAGGAGAGAACGTCGCAAGAGCCGTATTATATCATTGTTGTTACCTCTCGCGATAACAGAGGTTCTGCCGCACATGTTCTTGACTCCGGAGCTGACGATTTTGTCGGGAAACCATTTGACAATGATGAGCTGCGCGCACGGGTCGCGGTTGGACACCGGATGAACTGCCTGCAAACGGCACTTTCCGGACATGTTCAAGAGTTGACGCGGGCCATTGATCAGGTTAAGCAGCTGGAAGGCATTATCCCGATCTGTATGTACTGTAAAAAAATTAGGGATGATACGGATAGCTGGCAGCAGTTGGAAAAATATATCACCGAACACTCTGAAGCTCTGTTCAGTCACGGTGTCTGCCCGGACTGTGCCAAAGAGCAGATGGATATATTCAGAAGTATGAAGAATGCTCCCGGATAAATTTATAATGACATTACCCGAGCCTTTTACGTATTATCATACTCCAAAATACGTGTTAAGGAGCAGAACATTGAGTGCCATGCCTAAATGCCCCACCTGTAGTTCCGAATATACTTACGAAGACGGCGACCAGTTCGTCTGCCCGGAGTGTGCCCATGAATGGCCAAAGAGAGCGGCGGAGAATCCGGGCACGGCCAGTGTCGTGCGGGATGCCTTCGGGACAGAACTTAAAGATGGCGATTCGCTCACCGTCATTAAGGATCTGAAGGTTAAGGGGTCGTCATTGGTCGTCAAGGTTGGTACCAAGGTAAAGAACATTCGTATCGTGTCGGGAGATCACGACATAGACTGCAAAATTGACGGCATCGGCGCGATGCAGTTGAAATCGGAGTTCGTCAAGAAGGCGTGATTTTCTCTCAATCGCTTCATAGTCCGTATCTGATTACCGGATTTCTGACTGCATCCGTGGTAATGGGAGCCATTCACCGGCGATTGTCTGCATCCGGGTCGTTTATTGCGGTCCTGTACTCTCTTCCCTTTACATGCATGCATGAGATGTCTCATTTTGTGGCCGCCTTCATTACCGGAGGGCGGCCTTCGGCATTCAGTATCCGGCCGAGAAAGTCAGGAAATGGCTGGGTTTTGGGGAGTGTGAACTCCGTCCCGACACTCCTCTCAGCAGCGCCGACGGCGCTGGCGCCACTCGGGTGGCTGGTGATCGGGTATTACTCGATGGCGTTATGGGATATACGGCCGGTTTGGATGCCGGAAAGTCTGCTCGTGGTTATTCTGTATGCGTGTGCCGCAGCATGTACTCCGTCCCGGCAGGATATCACGGTGGCTCTGACTCATCCTTTCAGCTTGTTACTTTGGGTAGCAATAGCATACATTGTTGTAACGATGTCGCACTCTCTACAAGGCAATTAATCAACAAACAGGAGGATTACATGAACGTTGTGGCATTTAACGGAAGCCCCAAGAGGGAAGGCAATACCTGGCACGCCATCAGTATGGTCACCGCTGAACTGGAAAAAGAGAACATTGCCACCGAAATTATTCACGTTGGCAATAAAACGATACGAGGCTGCGCTGCGTGCGGTCAATGTCAGACAAACAAAAACGAACAGTGCGTTCAGTCCGGTGATGAGGTAAACGAGTGGATCCGGAAGATGAAGCACGCTGATGGGATAATTTTCGGCTCTCCCGTCCATTACGCTGCCATGGCCGGTACCATGAAATCTTTTATGGATCGGGCATTTTATGTTGCCGGTGTCAATAACGGAATGCTGCGGCACAAGGTTGGCGCTGCGGTCGTTGCAGTCCGACGTTCCGGCGGCTTGCCGACCTTTGATCAGTTGAATAATTTTATCAACTATTCCGAAATGTTGATCCCGACGTCCAATTATTGGAATGTTATCCATGGTGCGCGACCGGGAGAAGTGACTCAGGACGAAGAAGGGATGCAGATTATGCGGGTACTGGGCAAAAACATGGCGTGGCTGATGAAACTGGTTGAAAACGGCAAAGGAACCGTTGCGGAACCGGAAAGAGAAAACAAAATCTTCATGAATTTTATTCGCTGACTACCGCTGTCCGTTAGAAAGCGATGCTAAGGAAATGAACCCCGATGTTTGACTGATCGACGCGAGTGACTCTGCTCGTGTATCCTCCTCCGTGAATCAACGAGAGGTTACCGTTTAGTGACAGGCCGCATGTATCGCCGATCTGAATGGTTGAAGGAAGGAAATCTTTTGCAGTGACCAATGCTCCGGAAATAGAAATATTCTTCATTTGGCACTGGTATAAGCTGCCATTATGAAACAAGTGGCAGTCGTGTTCGCAGGCGAACCTGGTGCCGTTTCGTTTACAGTCGACTTCGACGCTTTTTCTCGGCAGGGAATTCATGAACCCTCGTACCTAAGCCAGTAGCTTGATTTTGTCTAAAGTCATTTATAAACATTTATTGTAGCGATTTAAACGTCATTGCACGAAATGCGCCAATAACAAACTGCTTTAAATATAGCAAGTTACAGGTAGTGGCTCGGTGGTGTACGTTAAACGACCACAATAATTAATGGAAATGACGGAGTTTCATCAGGGGTGCGTGACAGTGGAACACTCCTGATGTAACCCTGTTCTCGGGTCAATGACACTGCCGTTCACACTAATCGTTGCTAAATGCACACCCTCAAAGGAATTGGGACATAACATGGATTTTAATAGAAGTATCTTATTGTTGATTGCATTATCATTACTTGCCGTACCCTTGACATCCGCATACGCAGAAGATAAGCCGCTTGCAGCAGAGAAACCGAAAGTCGAGTCCTTTCGCACGGCGCTTAATAAGGAAACATCCACACTCAACATACCGATTGAAATGTCAACGGACGAGCTCGCTAACATACTGAATCTTTCGATCCGTAAAGAACTCTACAAGGGATCGACCAGGACAAAAGGTCTGTCAACAGATGTGATCCGTAACGGACCGATTGCTCTCAGAGCCGCCGATAATTATCTGTATATAACCCTGCCGGTTACCATGTCATTCAGCTACAGCATGTTTGAAACCCAGCCTGTTTCGATGAAGCTGAAATTCAGAGCTACTGCCAGTGTCACACCTGACTGGCGTCTTCACACGGATATTTTTTATCTGGGAGTAAGCGATCTTCTTGCCGAAGATGTCGGCGTCGGTCCACTGTCGTTCAAACCTCGCAGTATCGTTGACGGTATTACCCAACCGGTGCAGAAGGTCTTGTCCGACCTGGTTGCACAAAAGATTAATGAGCAGCTTCCGCTGAAGACGCAGGTTGCCAAAGTATGGGACACCGCCCAGAAACCGATTCTATTGGACAAGAGCTACAAAACCTGGCTGAAACTGACACCTCTGGATGCAATGCTGTTCCCCTTGTACGCCCAAAATAACAGGGTTAAATTAAGCCTGGGCATCAGTACGTTTGCCGAAGTAGTGGTCGGTCCTGAGCCAGTTACTCCAGTCAAGCGCCCCTTGCCCAACCTCAAGCTGGTCAAAACCTTTGACAAAACCTTCCGCATCGCTCTGAACGCCGATATTTTCTACAAGGATCTGCGTGCCATTGCTGCGCCGCTGCTCTTGAACAAGCAATTCGATTCCGATGGCAAAAGTGTCACTATCAAAGATTTTGACCTGTCGGGCAACGGTGACAAGCTTGTTGTCAAACTGGAGACGCAGGGCTCACTGGACGGTGTTGTGTATCTGACCGCGAAACCGGTCTTCAACGCACAAACCAATGTGTTTTCCGTAGAGGATGTCGACTTTGACCTGCAGACGCAGAGCATGCTGCTAAAATCAGCCGACTGGTTTCTTCATGGTACCATCAGGGGTATTATTCAGGAAAAACTCAACATGAACCTTACCCAACAACTTGAGCAGACCCGACAAACTGCTGCCAAAGCGCTCAACCGGATGCAGCTGATGGATCATGTATTCCTGAAAAGTGATATCCGCAACCTGAAGTTTAAAGACGTGATCGTGCAGCAGGACAAAATATCCATCCAGGTCTATACCGAGGGAGAGTCGGCCATTCTTTTTCAATAACGCTGTATTCTGGCTTATACTTTCAGCTGCTCAACAACCTCCCGCAGCGTTGCGGCCTGCTGCTTGACCTCCTTATGTTTCCCGGCTTCCGCGGTCATCTCCGCCAGGAACTCCAGGTGATCGATCACCGAGCTGAATTGTCGAGGGCTTGCGCCACGTGCTTTGGCATGTCGGTAGGCATCCACGACCGCCTGTTTTTGCTGGTCGAGGGTGCCATCGGCCAGTGCCAGAACCAGATCGCATTCAGGGCTGACGACACTGTTCCAGAAGTTCGGCTCCAACCGGTCCTTTTCTTCGGCACAACCCCGGGCTTTTTCACACCACTCCACGATCTCGGCCGGGATAACCTCCGGCTTCATCCCGTACCACTTCCGCAGGACTTCGGCTGCCAGCCAGTTAAGGAGCGGATAGGTTTCCAGTTTGCGGTTCTTTTCGTCGTACTTCTTCTCGTGGGCTTTGTCGGGCATGATGAAGAGTGTGGTGAGACGATTGTTCTTGATGGCGTAGAAGCGGGTGCGCCAGCTCTCACCGGCAAAGGTGACCGATTTCTCCAGGAATGCGGGTATGGCAAAGGGGAGTTGCATCTCAAGTTGCGCCTCTCTTTGCAGGCAGGCTTCGGTGAAAAGGATGTCTCCGCCGCATGCCCCGCTACAGAGCGCCAGGTCTTCAGATCCGGCATCAAGTCTGTCGAGGATGTCTCTGATGGCCCGGGCAGCCGCAGCTTCCTGTGTCGCCGGAAATCGAGGCTCGGAACGATCCGGGGCATCGATCATGTGGCCGCTGAAAAGGAATACCTGTCGCGGATTGAGCTGCATATACCTACTCCCACACTTCAAACCCGGCTGCCGGCAGTTGCAGCTCGACTGCCGCTATACTCCCGGACGGTCCTTTCAGTTGTACGGTCAGCAACGTTCCGACCTGTTTTGCCTCCGTCGAATAGACGCATTTGAGGCTGCTTCCCACAGGGTGCAGGCCTGCATCGACCAGCACCCAGGCGGTGCGGGGGTGCTCCGGATCGGTGTTGATGGCCAGCAGAATTTCCTCGCTGTCCAGGATGCGCGACCACGGGATTATTGATAACAGCCGGTCTCCCAACTTCGTTGGCGGGCCAAAATTGACGCCGTCACCGGAGATCTCCCGCAGATACTGGCGACCACGGCGCAGCACAAGCCGTTTGGACCGCAGTTTCAGAATTTTGCCTAACTCCCGGTAGACCGGACCGTTTTCGTTAAAAAAATGCCGTCCCTGCGAGCGAAACGCGCCGAACGGGCCGCCGAACATGCACTCGCGGATGTAGCGGTCCGCTCCGTCGCCAGCGCCCTGGCCATCGAACAGCTGTTCAGTGCCGTAGTATATGCACGGTATGCCGAGGGTGAGGGCGTTGAACGCCATGGCGCTCAGGACCAGCTTGCCGCCTATGCTGTCGGCGCAGAAGCGGGCCTTGTTCTGACCTTTGCAGACCTGATCGTGATCATTGATCATTGTCACGACCTTGTCCTTGAACCAGAGATGGGAATCCTTGTGCACCAGCAGCGAGTTGCGAAACAGGTTGAAGAAGTCCGCCGGGTTGCATTCCCCCTTCACCACTCCCTCCAGCTTTGGCTGCACCTCGTCGATCCCCAGGGCGGCATCCAGGCCGGTCGACTCCAGAGTGTCGAAAGCCCGTTCCCGGCCGCCGGTGATTTCGCCCACCAGGAAGAAGTTGCTCTTGCCGATAGTCAGGGCGAACTCCTTGATGGCCGAGATGAAGAAGCGCATGGCGCCGATTTCCATATGTTTGACCGTGTCGATGCGGTAGCCGTCAATGTCGGCGGCAGCGATCCAGTATTTATAGATCTGGCAGAGATTGATCAGAGCGGGCGAGGGGGTGTAGTCGTTATCGGTGCCGCTGCCGAGATAGACGTTCTTCAGGGAGAAAAAATCGCCATCCAGATATTCGGGGGAGTTGTCCCAGTTCCTGATTTCTCCCTTCTGCGTGAAGCAGGCAGGGTTTTGTAACTCCTGCGGCCAGATGGCGTCGTCCGGCCCGAGCGGAAGGGAGCTGGTGGTGAGATCCTGAAACGGGATGGTCGCGGCGCCGTGCCTGTCGTTAAACCCGCGCACCGGATAGGAGTTGCCGTCGAAGCGGACGTCCATTGTGCCATCCGGCTTGCGGTAGCGATTCGGTGCGTATGCGAATATATCGCCGGTGTGATTGAGGATGATGTCGAGGACGACGTGGATCCCGTTGGCGTGAGCGGTTTCCACCATTTTGCGGAGGTCGGTGAGATTGCCGAAGTGCGGGTCGACATCAAGGAAATTCTGGATGCCGTAGCCGTGATAGGTCTCCTGGAAAGCAACCTGTTTGAATACCGGGCTGACCCACAGGGCGGTGATCCCCAGTCGTTTGAGGTAGCCGATCTTGGCGGTAAGCCCCTGCAGGGTGCCGCCGGTCCATCTCCCTCCGGCTTCCCGCCATGCTGCGGCGGCTGCCGGGGTAGTCACGGCGGTGCCGTTATCGAGCGCCGGATTGTATGGAGCGGTACTCCCTCCCGAAACAATCTTGCCGTCGTTGCCGCGATACGAATGTTCCGAGCCGTCTGAAAATCGGTCAAGGAGCAGAAAATACAGGACCTGGTCTGCCCAGGAGGTTGGTGACGGATGAAATTTCCTGTTTTTAGTCATCATCCGTAAATCGATATTCTGCAGCCTGGTCATCGTCATTTCCTCCTCACGATTTGACATATGCCATCAACAGGAACTGTTTCAGCGCCCCAGTCCCGCCAGATACGCCACCAGAAACTCGTCCCATCTGCTCTGCCTGGTGAAATCCAGTGTGCTGTAGAGCGGCGAGAGCGAACGTTTGGGGAAGTAGATCGAGATTCCGCGCGAATTGTTTACCGCCAGCCCTTTGTATCCGTTGGCAACGATGGCAGATGACGCGGCCTGTCTGACAGCGGCACAGGCGGTTTTTACCGCCGGTTTGGTGATCCCTTTGTCGAGCAGATCGCAGAGGTCGAGCAGATCACAGTAGTCGTCATAAGGGCGGCTGTACTCCTGGACCTGGGCCCGGGCGTTGACCAGAGCGGTGCGGGAAGCTGTATCGGACAGGACGCCCGTGAGAGCCGTGGCCAGGCTGCTGACCGCCGTGGCCAGTGGTTTGAGAACCGAGAGATTAACGGCTGACTGGGTGACGACGTCGCTTGCCTTGTAGGAGGCGAGATACTGGCTGACGATGGTTTTGGACAGCTCCTCCGGGGTCATGGCCGGTTTTGCAGCCAAGGCCTTCAGGATGCGGTCATACGGCCACCCTTCGCCCGGCTCGCTCTCTTCGGAGCCGACGCTGAATTCGGCTACGTCACGCATCTGGTAGTATACCTCCATCATGCTCATCAGGCAGGCGTCCATTCCAAGGATGTCGATCTTCCGTTTGAGCTTCTTCTTGATAGACGTCATCACTTTTTTCAGTTCTACGTTGTCCAGAAAATCCTGGGCCTGATCGTCAAAGGCGATCCCGCGCTGTTTGACGGCACTAGCCACCGTCGTGCTGAACAGGGCGCGTTTGGTGCGGGATATGCCGGCTCTGGCCTGGGCAAAGGCGATCGGTTTGATTCCGGCGGCGACTCCCCGAGTGGCGACCGGCTGGCTCTTGCGGCTGACCGGCGGAGTGGTGCCGCTGAAGACGTCCCCTTGATACAGGTTGGCGTCATCCCAGCCGGCGCCATGGTTCCAGAGTACCAGCAGGTAATGATCGGCCGGATAGTTCGTGACTCCCCAGGTGACGAAGTCTTCCAGCACCTTAGGATCGCCCATGTTGGTTTCCCCCAGCGTCTGCACAGCGTCTTTGGCAATGGTGGTCCCTTTTTTGAGGCAGTAGCGCGTGGTGGCCCCCTTGTTTCCGGACCGGTCGAATTGCGCAAGGACAGCGATTTTGTCAGAGGTGCCGACGCTCTTCATCTCTTTCAGGTCCACAACTCCGGCACTGTCGAGGTTGTTGTCGCCGGCAAGGTACACCATGATTGTCCAGCTTCTTGTGGCAGCAGCTTTTGGTGGCATGATCGTCTCCTTTATAGTTTGGTTGCCTGTATGTGCATCCAATCGTAGTTTTTGCTGCGGCCGAGACCTGTCCACCCCTCTTCTTCCCAGAAGCGCCACCAGGCGTCGTAGTCGGGTCGGGCAAAGATCGCCTTGTCGCGGCCCCATTTCAGTTGATTGTTTTCAGGGTCATAATCGATGGCGATTCCCCAGGAGTGCATCGACCATTGGGTCCCGCCGCGCATCTGGCGGACGTTGAGGCAGCCGCCCCAGCGATCAAGGCGCAGCTCCTTGATCCGTTCCATGCCGTAGTGGTCAAAGACCTGCTGCAGTACCCGCTGTGCACTATCATGAACTTTGGCGTTGCATTGGTAGGAGTGAATGGTTGTTTTGAGGTCCCAGGCTATGCGGTGGGGGTATGGGAGGGCGAGTGAGACCTGGTTTGTCCCGACTTTGCCATAATATCTGTTGAGTTCAGCTTCGTTCTGGGCCGGCCAGCCATTGGGATTGACAATGACCGGTGTTTCGTCCCGCCACGGTTTGGGCATCTCCCCGGTTACGATGAGTTGTGTCAGGGTGTCGGCGGCGTAGTCGGTCTGTGGCCCCCAAAACCCGTCGATGTCCCCCGTGTCGATGTCGCGTTCTTTGCAGAGGAGCTGGAGATAGGCGACCGCCTTACGGGGGTTCGACCATGCCGTCCAGTCGCCGGGCAGCGCCGTCTGCCGTTTCGTCAGGGCCGCATTGACCGCCCGGTAGGAGTTGTCGCCCAACCGGCCGTCAACGGTACCCGGCTTGAATCCCTCATCGATAAGGCGTTGCTGAATCACCCGAACAATCGCGACTTTCATGGTGGTGTCCCCCTAGCTGAGATGTGACGATTTAATCACTTCTGATGTGGAGTCACGCATCAGTAGCTATAAATCAACGCAAATTAATTGCCTGAAACACATTGGTAAATGATCATATAACATTAAATTATAATGAAGCAATATAAAAGACCACAGGACAAGTTTGATGGCGCGGCAGAATTTTCATGCAAAACCGGCGCTGAAGGTCTATATTCCTGACAAAGAAAAAATTCAGTTTATCCGTACGATGCCGGTTTGCTTCACCATTTGACTACTTCCTTACGCAGACGATTTGCGGAAAACGATCGGTGTAACCATGGCGTTACCATCAACTGTCTACCGGGTAACTATCCAGCTCTCCGATATCGATCGAGGCGTCTACGAATCGCTCCAGACAACCGTTGCCCGGCATCCTTCCGAAACTGAAGAGCGTCTGGTGACCCGACTGCTGGCGTATACACTGTTCTACGATGAACAGCTGCTCTTTGCCAAAGGGGTCAGTGCCGGTGACGAACCGGATCTCTGGGCAAAGGGGCCTGACGGCCGGGTGCTGCTCTGGATTGAAGTGGGACTTCCTGACGCTGAACGTGTCATCAAAGCCGCCCGCCATGCCGCTCGAGTGGCTCTTGTTGCCGGCGGAAAGGCCTTGCCGAGCTGGGAACTGCAGCAGCTCCCGAAACTCGAGGGGGTGTCAAATCTTACCGTCATCAGTTTTGATCAGGTATGTATCAGCCGTCTGGTAACAAAGCTGGATCGCTCTATAAACTGGTCAATCACCATTACCGATGGTAATCTGTATCTGGATGTCGGGAATGAGACGTTCGAGATGCGGCTTCAGGAGCGGGTTGGAAGTCGATAAAAAATATCAAGGAGAGACAATGCACTATCTGGATATGCTGTACCGATTGGCGGTCAGCCTCTGGGCTGGCGGCAACGCCATTTTTTCACTGCTGCTGACACCGATTCTCTTTAAAACCGAGGGGCGCGACACTGCAGCACGTATAGTCGGGAACCTGTTCCCCGCTTATTTCCGCTGGGGGCTTGCCTGCGGAGTAATTGCGCTTGTCTGCCGACTGGTCGGCCGCGGGTTTGAGGCCAAACTGCCGGTGATACTGCTTGGCTGCATGCTGGCCGTGACCTCATTTCAGGCGTTCTACGTGGAGCCACGTGCCGCGGAACTGAAGCGGCAGATTGGTTCTTTTGAGACGACCAGCAAGGATCATCCGCTCCGGAAGGAGTTCTCCAGGATTCACGGCGTTTCAGCTGTCTGTAATCTGACAGTTCTGGCGGGCGGAGTGCTGCTGGTGGTGCTGCCGTAGGGCTTTGTTCCATGTCAAACAAACCTGAAGCAGAGTCGCAGGCGAAATGGCACGTCTATATTATTCGCTGTTCGGACAATTCCCTCTATACCGGAATCACAACAGATATTGACCGGCGTTTCCGGCGGCATGCAGTAGGGAAGGGCGCCAAGTATTTCAGGGGGCGTACGCCGCAGCAGGTGGTGTACCGCGAAGAAAATCACAGTCGAAGTTCTGCCGCTCGGCGGGAGTACTGTATCAAGCGCATGAATCGTGCGGAAAAAGAGCTGTTGGTGGCGGATTTCAGTTGCTGCTGAGATTCCGAGCTAAAGAGCCCTTCCCGGTTTGCAATTGCATACCGCAAAAACTTCGATATAGTTACGATATTCAAATTTACGGATGCCGCTCATGACGACAAGCAAAAAGAAACAGACCGCGAAGCCTAAATCGCCACTTTTTACGGTTACCTTGCCGCCTGCTGCCGCATCGTTTCCCATAGTCGGCATCGGCACTTCCGCCGGCGGCCTGGAGGCTTTGGAACTGTTTCTCGGTCATGTACCCAAAGAGAGCGGCATGGCCTTTGTTGTGGTGCAGCACCTTTCACCCAACCACGTCGGCAATCTCCCTGAGCTGCTCCAACGCTCCACAGCCATGAAAGTCCAGCAGGTCAATGACGCTGTCAGGGTGGAGCCTGACAGCGTCTATGTCATTCCTCCCAATAAGGACATGACGATCAGCAACCGGACCCTGCACCTTCAGAAACCTGATGTTAAACATGGTCTGCGGCTGCCGATAGACACTTTCCTGCGCTCACTGGCAGCCGATTGCGGCGAGCGGAGCATCGGTGTGATCCTCTCCGGTATGGGGTCTGACGGCACGTTGGGAATGTGTGCCATTAAAGAGCAGGGTGGGCTGACACTGGTACAGGAAGCAGCTTCGGCCAAGTTCGACAGTATGCCAAAAAGTGTCGAAAATGCCGGTTTTGCTGACATAATTGCACCGGCAGAGGCACTGCCGGCAAAGATTGTTGAATATCTCAATTACGCCACCACATGCTGGGCTGCCGATCAGAAGCATCGAGACAAGGAACAGAGCCACTTTGACAGGATCACGACCATTCTCAAAGCCAGGACCAGACACGACTTCTCTCTTTACAAACCATCCTCGGTGTATCGCCGGATCGAACGGCGCATGTCGGTGCACAAGATCGATACCATTGCCGAATACGCCCGCTTTCTGGAGAAGAATGCCCAGGAGGTGGAACTGCTCTTCAAGGAGCTGCTGATCGGTGTTACCAGCTTCTTCCGGGACGCAGCCATGTGGAAAGAGTTGCAGGTCGAAGCATTGCCGAAAATCCTGGCAGCCTATCCCGCAGGGGGCGCCTTGCGGGCCTGGTCGTGCGGCTGCTCTACCGGAGAGGAGGCCTATTCCCTGGCAATGCTGTTTCGGGAGGCTCTGGATCAGAATGCGCAGCCTGATAATTATACCCTGCAGATATTTGCCACCGACCTCGATGCCGACGCGATTGATAAGGCCCGCAGAGGGCTCTATACCGTCAGGATCGAAGCCGATGTCTCGCCTGAACGGCTGCAGCGTTTTTTCATCAAAGAGGAGGGCAATTACCGGGTCTGCCGGGAGATTCGCGAGATGGTCACCTTCGCCCAGCAGAACGCCATCATGGATCCACCCTTTACCAGACTGGATATCCTGCTCTGCCGCAACCTGCTGATCTACCTGACGACAGACCTTCAGAAACAACTGCTGCCGCTGTTCCACTACAGTCTGAAGCCGGGCGGCCTGCTTTTCCTCGGCAGCGCTGAGACAGTCGGCTCCCAGATAGATCTGTTTTCCGCCGCAACGGTTAAGTCAAAGCTCTTCTGGCGCAGCAAAAATGTTGTTCATAACGGATTGATATCATTTCCAACGTCATTACCCTCAACCGCCTCAGTCTTATCTCACCAGGAGTCTCTTATGTTCAAAACAGCCGACAATCTTCAAACACTGGCTGACGGCCTTATTCTGCAGCATTTTTCGGCCCCGACGGTTCTCGTCAATGATCAGGGGGACATCCTCTACATCAGTGGACGAACCGGCAAGTATCTCGAACCGGCCGCCGGCAAAGCCAACATGAACATATTCGCCATGGCCCGTGAAGGATTGCAGTACAAGCTGGACAGTGCTTTCAATAAAGTGATCCGGCAAAGTGAGCCGGTCACTGTCAGAGGCGAACTGGCTGGATCAGACAACCGCCTCCAGGCCGTTGACATGACGCTGATGAGGATTGAAACACCGGAAGCATTGCGGGGAATGGTATTGATCGCCTTCAGGGATGTAACGCTTCCGCCCAAGGCGCGGCGCAGGCGGACAGGCATGCTCCCCGACAGCAGCCGGACAGATGCGGTTGAACAGGAGCTGTTGAAATACCGCGAAGATCTGCGCATTACCCGCGAGGAGATGCAGGCGGCTCACGAAGAGCTGAAATCGACCAACGAAGAGCTGCAATCCACCAATGAAGAACTGCAATCAACCAACGAAGAGCTGACCACCTCGAAGGAAGAGCTGCAGTCCATGAACGAAGAGCTTCAGAGCGTGAACTCCGAACAGTCCAATCGACTCGATGAGTTCATGCAGGTCAATAGCGATATGGAGAACCTGCTGAACAGCACCGAAGTCGTAACGATCTTCCTGGATAACCATCTGCAGGTTCGCCGCTTTACCTGCGGGGCCAACAGGTTGTTCAAGCTGATTCCCGGTGATGTCGGAAGGCCGTTGACCGATATCGTCTCAAACCTTAACTATCCGGAGTTGTACGAGCATGTTCAGGATGTGCTGCGAAAACTTATTTCGGTGGAAAATCAGGTGACTACCTCAGACGGGCGCTGGTTTCTTGTGCGGATCATGCCGTATCGTACCAGCGACAAGAGGATCAATGGTGTTGTGATTACCTGCAACGACATCACCGCAGCAAAGAAGGTCGAGGATGAGTTGCGGGCAGAGATAGCAAGGCTCAAGATGCAGAAGGCCGGATAACCGGAGGATGATCAGGGTCGGCCTGACCGAAAAGAGTCGTGAGGCAACTGATGGCTGAAAAACAGAGTGGTCGAAGGGGTAACGCGTTATAGTGTTGCCCCTTCCAGTAGGCACCTTTCTTTGCTATCTGGCATTCTTCTTGTGGTGTGTAATATGCGTTGACATATTCAGTTTTATATATATAATAATCGATATAAATACAAGGGGGGGATATGTATCGGATACTAATCATATATGCGGTCTTACTGTTATCGGCTGTCACTGTCGAGGCTGAGACCGTAACGCTGTCACTTAAGGACGCAATTAATCTGGCCCTTGAAAACAACAATCAGGTCAAGGCGGCACATTTCAGTTCTCAAGCGGCGCAGCAGGGGATTGTTGCCGCCAATTCCCGCTATCTTCCCGCCATCCAGTTTGAGGAAACGGCCGTCGCATCAAATTCGCCGACTAATACGTTTATGATGAAACTCGACGAGGGGCGCTTTACCCAGAATGATTTCCAGATCAGCAGCCTCAACAACCCCTCTGCCGCACACGACTTCAAAACCGCTCTGTCGCTTCAGCAACCGCTTTTTGTACCCTCACTCTCTCCGCTTAAGGAGATGGCCGTCAAGGATGCTCGGAAATCCGAGTTACAACTGGAAGCGTCCCGCCAGGGAATCGCCTTTCAGGTGTTTTTCACGTACCTCGAAGTACAGAAGAGCGATGCTCAGCTTAAAGCTGCAGATAAAGCGGTTGCCGATGCCCGTGAGAACATGCGGCTGGCAAAGGTCCGGACATCCTCCGGAGTTGGTCTAAGATCTGATGAATTGCGCTCTCGTACTCACCTGTCAATGATTGAACAGAAGCAAATCTCAGCCTATAACAACCTGATACTTGCACGGATGAAGCTGGCGATGCTTATCGGTATGCCTGAAGACAAAAACTTCGCGGTGTCCGGATTGTTGGGGAGCATTGAGGTTCCTGCGATGAGCGATCAGGTCATCAGTGAAACCCTGCTGAACCGGGTTGAAATCAAGCAGTCCAATGTAGATCTGGAAAAGTCGGATGCGGCGCTCAGGCTTGCCCGTAGCGCGTATCTGCCTACAGTTGGAGCTTTTGCCTCATATCAGTTGAATGCAAAGGACGCTCCCTTCACTTCGGACAATGATGCCTGGAGTGCCGGTGTCTCTCTGAAATGGAATGTTTTTGACGGATTCCGCCGGGGAAGCGAGCGCAAACGGGCACTCTCCGGTCAATCGGCTGCACGCGAAATGCTTGAATCGGCAACGAAGAATGTCAGGTATCAACTCAAGGAAAGTTACCTGCGGCGCCAGGAAGCGGAAAAACAACTTGAAGTTGCCAAGCATGCGGTACTGGATGCCGAGGAAACGGTCAGGCTTCTCACGAAACGGTATGAGAATTCGCTGGCAACAATGGTCGAGCTGCTTGATGCACAAACGGCGCTTAACCAGGTCAGGGCTAATCTTGTGGAAACCGAGGCAGGGTACGCTCTGGCAGGTGGACAGGTCTATTACATGACGGGAACATTCGTGAAGGAGATGCTTAAATGAGGAATTATGTACTGTTTGTAACGATGGTGCTGACCGCTGCACTTGCTGCCGGATGCTCCAAGAAGCATGAGGCAGGAAAGAGTGAAAACGCACCGGTTGTTGTTGTCAAGGGTGTTTCTCTGGAAACAGTCAAGACCGTAGCCGTACCGGAACTGCTGGACGTCGTCGGGAGCGTGCGTGCCCGCACCAGTGCGGTCGTCTCGACCCGTATTCCAGGCAGCGTCAGCGTGCTTCGGGTTCGCGAAGGTGACCGGGTGAAAAAAGGACAACTGCTTGTCCAGCTGGATGCCCAGGAAAACCAGGCCACTGCAGCTGTGGCAACGGCAGGTGTCGATGAAGCCCGTCGAGGGGTGGACGAAGCGATGTCGCGAAAAAAACTGGCCGACATAACCTTTGATCGCTACCAGAATCTCTTCAAAGAGCAGGCGATCAGCCGCCAGGAATTCGATGTCAGGCAGACCGAAAAAGATATGGCGGCACAGGGGGTAGCTCGTGCCGAATCACGGCTTACGCAGGCTCAGGCGGGTGCGAAAGCGTCCGCTACGATGTCCGACTATACCCGAATCATCGCCCCTATCTCAGGAATTATTGCCAGCAAACAGGCTGACCTGGGAGCATCTGTTTTTCCGGGGCAGCCGCTGATGACCATAGAAGACGACGGGACCTATCAACTGGAGCTGGCTCTGCCGGAAAATATAGCGACCAAGGTCAAGCCCGGTTCACCGCTGCAGGTGACGCTCGATTCCATCGGCAGTTCCTTCACGGCTAAAATAGCCGAGATCGTTCCGACAGCTGACCCGGGCAGCCGAACCTTTGTGGCCAAAATCGCTCTAAATCAGAAGGGATTGAAATCGGGTATGTTCGGCCGTGGCGCGATCTCTCTCGGTTCAACGGTTAACGGCATCTCCCTGCCGAAAAATGCTGTTGTTGAACATGGCGCATTAACTTCAGTCTGGGCAGTTGACAAGGATAACATCGCTCGCATGCGGATCGTCAAGGTTGGCAGAACGGTGGGTGAGCGAGTTGAGATACTTTCCGGATTATCAGATGGTGATCGTGTGGTTGTAACCGGAACCGAGAAGGTTACCGAAGGGGCAAGGGTGGAGTAGACCATGAAAAACCTCGGTTTTGCGGGAAAAATCGCCCGCTCTTTCATAAATTCAAAGCTTACCCCGCTGATCGTAGGAGCTTCTCTTCTGCTCGGCTTCTTCGCAGTAAAGATGACCCCCAGAGAAGAGGAACCGCAGATCGTGGTGCCGATGGTGGATATTTACCTCCCGATGCCGGGCTCATCACCGCAGGAGGTGCAGGAGAGGGTGGTAAAGCCGTTTGAGGCCAAGCTGTGGGAAATCAAGGGGGTCGAATATCTCTACTCCATGAGTCGCCCCGGCATGGGGATCATCACGGTCCGCTTTCAGGTAGGGCAGCCGATGGAAGAGTCCCTGGTCAAGCTGTACAACAAGGTCATGAGCAACCGCACATTGCTTCCTCCGGGTGCTTTTGAACCTCTGGTGGTGCCGAAATCAATTGACGATGTTCCTATTATGGCTGTGACACTCTGGTCTGACCGTTATGGCCATGGCACGCTGAGAACATTGGCCCGCGAAGTTGCCGATGAGTTGAAAAAAAGCGAGAACACCGCTGAAACGACCATAACCGGCGGGCTTTCACGGCAACTGCGTGTTACTCTGGATGCGCCACGTCTGGCAGGATATGGACTTTCTCCGCTGCAGGTTGCAGGAGCATTACAAAAAGGAAATTCGTCCCTGCCATCCGGCAGTTTTTCCAACGACAATAAATCCATGCTGGTACAAACCGGCGACTTTTTCGATAATGCTGATTCTGTAAAAAGGTTGATTGTTGGGGTTTACGGCGGCAAGCCGGTGTATCTGTCTGATGTAGCCACGGTTGAGGATGGTCTCAACGTTCCGCAAGATTATGTCTTTTTCGGCATGGGGCCAGGAGCAGCACAAAAGGGCATTTCAGCGAATCCCAAACAGGACTACGCTGCGGTAACCATTGCCGTTGCCAAGCGTACCGGAGCAAATGCCACCTGGATTGCCGATGACCTTCTGAAAAAAATAGAATTCATGAAAGGGAAGACCATCCCTTCCGATGTTCAGGTGACAATCACCCGCAATTACGGTGAGACCGCCCGGGAAAAGAACAACGAACTGCTGTTTCACATGTTTCTTGCAGCCATCTCGGTCACCATCCTGATCGCGCTCTTCATGGGGTGGCGTGCCGGAGCGGTGGCGGCAATTGCAATTCCGGTCACCCTGGCGCTGACCTTGCTGGTAATTTATCTGATTGGCTACACTCTTAACCGTATCACCCTTTTTGCGCTGATTTTCTCGATTGGTATTCTGGTTGACGATGCGATTGTCGTAGTAGAAAACATTCACCGCTTTTTCACCACCAAAGTGATGGACCCGTTGGAAGCTGCAATACGAGCGGTGGACGAGGTCGGTAACCCGACGATTCTTGCCACATTTGCCGTCATCGCCTCTGTCATGCCGATGGGTTTTGTCGGCGGCCTGATGGGGCCGTACATGCGGCCGATCCCGGTAGGAGCCAGCACGGCGATGCTGCTCTCCATGTTCATCGCTTTTATTGTTACCCCGTACTTTGCCTTCCGTTTTATGAGGGGTAAAGCACATTTCAACGCCGAAGACGAGGTCAAAGTCTCGAAACTGACCACTTTCTATCGCCGTTTGATGGGATCGTTCCTGCACAATTCCAAAATGCGGAGTGCGTTTCTGGCGGGAGTAGTGCTGCTGCTGCTTGCTTCCTGCTCACTGATTTATTTCAAAGCGGTCACCGTAAAAATGCTCCCGTTCGACAACAAGAACGAGCTGCAGATTATCATCGATTCTCCCGATGGTACTCCGCTTGAACAGACCGCACGAATGACAAAGGAGATGGGAGATGCGCTCCGTACTGTTCCCGAAGTAACGGATTTCCAGGAGTATATCGGCACCAATGCCCCGTTCAATTTCAATGGCCTGGTTCGGCATTATTATCTGCGCAAAGGGTCCAGTCTGGCCGATATCCAGGTCAATCTGCTTCCCAAGGATGAACGCAAGGATCAGTCTCATGCTATTGCCAAGCGGATTCGTCCGCTGGTGAAGGCGATCGCCGACAAATACGGCGCTCGGGTTAAAGTTGCCGAGATTCCTCCGGGTCCTCCGGTGTTGGCAACTCTGGTGGCCGAACTGTACGGCCCGGATGACGCTTCCCGGGCAGGAGCTGCCGCCAAGGTCAAGGCCATCATGGCCAAAACCGAAGGGGTAGTTGATGTTGACTGGTATCGTGAGGACAATCAGGCCAAACTGACCTTCACCGTAGATCGTGAAAAGGCCGCTCTTTCCGGCGTCTCGGTAGATGATGTTGCCAAGACCCTGCACATTGCCCTGAATGGCCAGGATGCCGGGTTGCTGCATATACCCAAAGAGAAAGAGCCGGTGACCATCAACCTTCGTCTTCCTGCAGGCCAGCGTAGTTCCGTTGCGGCATTATCATCGGTGTATGTAACCGGGGCCAGGGGGAATATTCCACTCTCAGAGCTGGTGCGAGTGACCAACGGCAGCGAGGAGAAAACCCTCTATCGCAAGAATCTTAAAAACGTCGTCTATGTGACCGCGGATGTGGCGGGGCAGATCGAAGCGCCGGTCTATGCGATTCTGAAGATGCAGAAGGAAATCGATGCCATCGCCTCGGCTGATGGACGAAAAATTGAAGTTCTGGCATCGAAACAACCCTGGAGTGAAGACCATCTCGGCATGAAGTGGGATGGTGAATGGCATATTACCTTTGAAGTGTTTCGTGATCTGGGGATCGCCTTTGGGGCTGTCATGGTGTTGATTTACATCCTTGTAGTAGCCTGGTTCCGGGATTTCACGACACCTCTGGTGATTATGGCACCGATACCGTTGACTCTGATCGGTATCCTGCCGGGTCACGCCATGTTCGGGGCTTTCTTTACCGCCACCAGCATGATCGGCTTTATTGCCCTGGCCGGAATCATTGTTCGTAACTCTATTATTCTTATCGACTTTGCTGTGTTGCGCAGGAATGAAGGACTGCCTCTGGACGAGGCGATCATTGAGGCCGGAGCGGTCCGTTTCCGTCCTATGTTGTTGACCGCCGCTGCGGTTGTAGTTGGAAGCTTTGTGATCCTGTTCGATCCGATCTTTCAGGGATTGGCCATTGCCTTGATGTGCGGCGAAATTGCTGCGACAACACTGTCCCAAATTACGATTCCGATCCTCTATTTTCTTGTGCAACGGAGGAAAGAACCGCGTAAACCGGAAGTAATTGGTAACTAGAGAGAGGTCCATATGTTCTGGAACAATTCAAAAATTATCACAGGAGGAACGTGAGTTGAGCACGAAATGTCAGGAGGAAGCCGAGCAGCTCTATCGTTCGGGAAAATATCATTGTGCTGAAGCGGTCATGGAAACGGTACGCAGGCATTTTGCCGCTCACCTGTCTGAGTCTATAGTCAGCACGGTATCCGGTTTTGGTTGTGGCTCCGGCTCAGGATGCATCTGTGGCGCCGTTTCAGGCGGTACTGTCGCACTCGGCCTGGTCCTGGCTGACAAGAAGGAAACCACCCGCCTCACCAAAGAGCTGCACACATGGTTCAAGGAAAAGTACAGTGTAACCTGTTGCAAGATCATTCGCCAGAACGACAATGTTGTCTGCCCGGTTCTGACTGGTAGCGTTACGGGAAAAGTTGCCGAGATGTTGGGAAGGAAATAGCTTTTGAGAAAGGACACGTTTATGAAAGATATGCTTGTTATGATTGGAATCCTGGTGTTCTGGGTTGTTCTGCAGAAATATATTCTGCCCCGTCTCGGGGTACAGACCTGAATGTCTGACTCATGCGACCTCGGGGACCGGGGCAAGAAAAAAGAAATCGAAAAAGGCAAATCCCCCTAAATCCCCCTTTATCAAGGGGGACTTGAACTAAAGGAGTTACGTCATGAAGGAAGAGTTTTACATCGAGCGTATTGTGCGAATTGTGGCCGGATCATTTATCATGATCTCACTTGCTCTGGCGCATTTTCATTCGCCAAACTGGCTCTGGTTCACCGGCTTTGTCGGTCTGAACCTGTTTCAGTCCGGCTTTACCCAGTTCTGTCCGATGTTTAATATTCTGCAGAAGATGGGTGTGCCGAGATTTCCGAAAAATTCCTGCTGTAAATGAACGTTCGAATTACAATCCTCTGCGAGAATTCGGTTGGGCCGCTTTCAGGGACTCTGGGGGAGCATGGTTTTTCTGCCCTGATTGAACCGTCAGTAGGGGATCCATTACTGTTCGATACCGGCCAGGGACTGACCCTGCTGCATAATGCCAGGCGCATGAACAAAGATCTCTCTTGCGTGAAGCAGGTGGTCATCTCGCACGGCCATTACGATCATGCCGGTGGGCTGATGCCGTTGCTGAAGGATTATGGCGCAAAGCAGGTATTCAGCCATCCTTCTCTGTTCAGATCCCGCTACCGGGTTAAGGACACCGGGGAATGTTATTCAATATCAATTCCGGCAAGCCGTGAGGAGTTGGAGGAAGCAGGAGCCGCCTTTGATCTTTCCAGGGAATTTCGTGCCATTGCTCCCGGGGTTTTTCTGACGGGTGAGGTGCCCCGAGTGACCGCTTTCGAGACCGGTGATCAGGGGCTGTATTGCGACTGCGGCGGGCAGGAGCCTGACAGCACCCCGGATGATCAATCACTGGTATTGGAGACGGAAAAGGGTCTTGTCCTCATGTTGGGCTGTTGCCATTCCGGGGTAGTAAACACCATAGAGCATGTTGCCCGCATGACCGGCAGACGAGATTTTTTTGCCGTAGTCGGCGGCACGCATCTCGGATTCTGCAGCCAGGAACAGCTCACGAAGACGATAGCGGCAATCCGAACTGTTGGAGTCAAGAAGCTTGCTGCCGGTCACTGTACCGGCTTCGCCGCTTCAGCGCGCCTGTCACGGGAAATGCCGAAGGAGTTTCAGGTGGCGATGGTTGGCTATACGTTGGAAGTGTAATTTATATTCAAAAAAGGATTGAAAATGAAAATAGTGCGTTTAATGTTTTTGCAACTGTTCGGACTTCTCGTGACCTCACTTGCCTTGGCATCCACCGATCACACGATGCTTGTCAAAGGACCATTTAAAACAGGAGAAGATGTCACCAAAGTATGTCTCCAATGCCACCAGAAACAGGCGGATGAATTTATCAAAACCACCCACTGGAAATGGAAGGGGACGCCCAATCACTTGAAAGGGAAGCAGAAAGATGGAGAAGAATTTGGCAAAGCGAATATGCTCAATGCGGTGTGCACCTCCATTGAAGGTGGCAAGGACGGCGTTGTCCACGAACAGTGCTCCAAATGTCACGCCGGCTATGGCTGGATGCGGGCAGATTTTGATTTCAAAGATACAGGCAAGATTGACTGTCTGATCTGTCACGCCCAGAAGGGGAACTACTCCAAAATCATCGGTGGTAATGTCAATAAGCAGGCGATGGAAAAAGGGTCCATGAATCTTGATCTGGCGGCGCAGAGTGTCGCCGCTCCAACCCGAAACAACTGCGGATCGTGCCACTATTTTGGTGGCGGTTCAGATTCGGTTAAGGTTCCCGGTATAGAATCAACGCTGGAGAAAAAGGATCGTAAGCTGGATGTGCATATGGGCACAAAGGCGAGTGGTGGCGCAGACTTGGCGTGTCAGGCATGCCACATTACCAAAAACCACAAGATTGCAGGTGCTTCGAGCATGACTGCCCATTATGATGAACGGGTCAACTGTGATAACTGCCATAATGGCGCAAAGACTCCGCACCAGAAATCTAAAAACGGCGGCATTATTTCAAAACACCTCAAAACTGTTGCCTGTCAAACGTGTCACATCCCGTACTTTGCACGATCACAGGCAACCAGAATGGAATGGTACTGGTCGGATGCCGGCAAGGATCTCAAGTCTGAAGAGCAGTTTGACAAAGAGACCTACGTCAAAAAAATGGGGCGCTTCGTGTGGGGTATGAATGTTAAGCCGGTCTACGCTTGGTATAACGGAACGGTTGATCGCTACATGAAGGGTGATGTAATTAAGGATCCTTCGAAACCGGTGGTTATGTCAAAACCTGCAGGGAGTATTGCGGATAACACGTCTAAATTGTATCCCTACAAACTGTTTATTGGCGATTTACCTATGGATTCAACCTTCAAGTACTTGAGCGTGTTTCAGCATTACAAATCATTCTGGGTTGATTTTAACTGGGAAAAAGCTTTGCTGGGTGGTGCAGAAGGTTCAGGTCTCCCCTACAGCGGTAAATACCAATTCGTCAAGACCGCCTCCTATTTTTCTCTCAGCCACGAAGTTGCCCCCAAGGAAGAAGCATTGACATGTGGTGAGTGTCACTTGTCCGGTACCCGTATGGACTGGAAAGCTCTTGGCTACAAGGGAGATCCGATGACTGTCGGTGGCCGCTTTGCAAAAGCAGTCGGGAAGAAAAAGTAGGGTCGATAGAAATGACCTATCTGCTTTTGTTTTTCGGAATCATTCTTTTCTTTGCCGCTATGGCGGGGCTGACGATGTATCGCAGTATGTTTGTCGCCACACGCGGCAAGAAAATACACGCCTACCAAGCTCCGCGTAAAGCCCTGCTCGTACTTGATCTTCAAGAAGGATACGGAGGGACAAACTCTCTGCAGCCTGCAACCGCGCCGCCGGAGGGAGGTTTGCTTGCCACCGTCAACAGCCTGATTGCCATGGCGGTTGAAACGGACATGGAAGTCGTTTATGTCCGCCAGGTGTTCAGTAATAACCTGTTCGTGCGATTGCATGGCGGAAGACGCGTTAGCAGGGTTATTGTGGATCGGAGAATAACGCGGATCAATGACAATGACTTTGAAAAGAACCGGACGGATGCTTTTTCGTGTCGTGACCTTGAGCGGTTTTTGATTGAACATCAGGTGGATGAATTGTATCTGACCGGAGTGGATGCCGCTTACTGCGTGTATTACACGGCGCTTGGCGCAAAAAACCGCGGATATGCGGTAAGTGTTGTGCTGGATGCCGTTGCAACTCGTTCTGACATGAATAAGCTTATGGAGCGCTACCGACGCAAAGAGATTGGCGTAATTACCAGCAGTGAACTGCTTCAACTGGCGTCAGAAAGGAAACAGGATGACAAATATACGTGATTTTAATGCTGTCGCCCAGAACTGGGACGAAGAACCGAGACGGGTTAAGCTTGCCGGAGAAATTGCCACCGCGATCTGCGGCCGACTTAATCTGTCAACTGACTGGGATGCCCTGGATCTCGGGTGCGGAACCGGACTGGTAACACTTGCCCTTGCACCACATCTTGGCAGTATAACCGGCGTTGACAGTTCCTGTGCCATGCTGGACAAGCTCGCCGAAAAAGTAAAAGCATCCGGAACAGCAAACGTAACAACTGCCCTGAACGATCTTTCCGCCGGTGAGATGCCGGATGGCAAATTTCACCTGATCGTCAGTGCCATGACCCTGCATCATATACAAGATCCGGAGACGCTTTTATCATCACTGGCGTCACGGCTGTATCCAGGCGGATGGATTGCCTTTGCCGACCTTGAAACAGAGGATGGCAGCTTCCATGAAGACCCCACCGGTATCTTCCACCACGGCTTCAGCAGGACAGAACTGACGCGCCTTCTGGAACACTCCGGTTATGCCGCAATTTCAATAACAGAGGCAACGGCGATACATAAGGGAGACCGAACGTATCCGGTACTTCTGGCGGTTGCGCAGGCATAAATCTTCCTTAGCACTTGAAACATCCGCATAACAAGCACCAGGTCAGATATTGAACTCTGAGACCTGCGAAAGTTTACGTGAATACAGATAGCCATATTTCAAAGGAGTCGCTATGCAGGCAAAAGAGCTATTGCAGCGGTTAACAACTAAAGCAGCACCGGTCGTTCTTGATGTGAGAAGCAGTATTGAATTCAATTCAGGTCATATTCCGGGGGCCATCCACACCCCAAATCTGAAAATTCTGCTGAAACTGGCGAAACTGCCGGAGGATAAAGCCTGCCAATTGGTTGTTACCTGCGAGCATGGGCCGCGCGCCCAGATGGCGCAGGGATTGTTGAGTATGTATGGCTATAAAAATACAACCCTGCTTGATGGGCATATGTCCGGATGGCGCAGGGCTGGATTAAAATTGGAAAAATTATAAAACAAGGAGACAAAAAAATGAAACAACGCAGCATAGCTCTACTGGCCGCACTATTATTCGCAGCAGCATCACTTGCTTCCGCCGCGCCGACTGCACCGTTGAGTACCCCCGTGCTCAGTCAGGCTATCGGAAAAGGCAAGCCTACCCTGGTGTTTTTTCAAAATCCAAATGGAGGGCCATGCCGGGCACAACAGCAGGTACTAAACAAACTTACGGAAAAACGGAGGGGCGCTTTCACTGTTGCTCCCGTCAATGCCATGGATCAAAACGATCAGAAAGCGTTCTATGACTACGGTGTCAGAAGTCTCCCCTCGTTGGTGCTGGTTGATAAAGCGGGTAAAATCAGCAAGGTTTTTCCTCCCGGTATTCAGAGTATCGAAACCCTTTCCGCTGCGCTTGACGGGTTAAAGTAGTGGACTTCAGCATCGTTACTCTCTTTATGGCGATCGGTGCCGGCTTGGCAAGCGTGCTGTCGCCCTGCGTACTGCCGGTCATCCCGATAATCATGGCTGGTGCTGAGCGGGAGGATCGTTTTCGTCCGCTGATTGTTGTGACGGGGCTTGCAATCTCCTTCATGGCGATGGGAGCGGTCTCCTCCCTCTTTGGAGCTCTGCTGATCGGGAAAACCCGTTATATCGAGATTGGCGGATCTGCAATCATCGTCATTATGGGGCTGATGGTGATGTTTGATCTGAGTGTATTCAAGCGGTTTTATCGGCTTTCCAATATCAGGGTCAAAGGGGAGGGGCGAATTGGCGGCCTGATACTCGGTATGTCGCTTGGAGTAATCTGGGTGCCATGCGTCGGCCCGTTTCTCTCCAGCACATTGACTATGGTTGCCACCAGTGGTCAGCTGGGGACCGGAATCATTTTGCTCGGTTTTTATTCACTCGGTTTGGCAATACCGATGCTGATCGTCGGCTATTCATCACAACTGCTACAGAACAAGATCAAGGGTTTGCTGCGGCATGATACGGCTCTCCGCTATATCACTGGAGGCGTTCTGGTTGCTTTCGGGCTTTACTCCATCATCAGGGGTAATGTGGCTTTTTAAAACCGTGCAAAGGAGTGTAATGCATATCAGGCAAGTGCAGAATATGCACAATAACGGCGATAATCATTCGGTGTAAATTAACAGTACGTAAGTATATTAAGTATGTTACAAGCTTGGCACGCCTTCTGCCTTATATACGGTTAGATTCACTATCTTACCAAGAAGGAGCATCACCATGAAAAAACTTGTTATCGCAGCAACCGCAGCCCTCGTTGTAATGTCCATCAGCATGACCGCCTTTGCAGCAACCAGAACACAGATCAAGACTCAGATCAAGACTCAGATCAGAGTTCCCGGGACCACCTGTGTAAAGTAGTCTCACAAATGCTGTGGTAAAAAGCCACCCTTCCTCTAAGGAATCGGTGGCTTTTTTTTGTCCTATGTGGAACAGCAAAAAAGTCATACAGCCTGACCCGAATCCTAAGTATCACTGAAATTTTTTTACTTGCATACATTCTTGTTTCTGAATATTATGTGAATACATGATCACATGAGGCCACAATGCGAGAAAAAAAAAGCACCCGTATCCGGAAGGAAGAAATAGTACAGGCGGCCCTTGAGGTTGTTGGTGGCAAGGGTGTGCGAGCGCTTACCATTGCCGCAATTGCAGAATCAGCCGGAATGAGCGAGGCAAATATTTATCGTCACTTCAGCGGTAAGGATGAACTGTATTCCTCTCTTGCAGATTTCATAGGTAATTCGGTTATGGGCAATGCTGCAACAATAGCCGCTGGCGGTCGTAAACCACTTGAAAAGCTGGAGACAATTTTTTTCTCCCATATCAAAATTATTGCAGAGAACCCGGGTGTCCCCCGTTTTATCTTCTCTGAAGATGTGTTCCTTGGCCATCCCGATGTCGCAAAATCCCTGACAACACGTATCGGCAGTTATGTCGAAACAGTATCGGGTGTAATAGCAGCGGGCGTCCGCGAAGGAGAACTTAAACCGGAAATTTCACCTCGGGAGACCGCACTGACTATGCTGGGAATGATCCAGTTTACTGCGCTGAGACAAACAATCGGTGTACTGAACTGTGATATAACTGTCGAGAGTAAGAAGCTTTGGGCCAATTTTATGAAACTTATCAGCTGATTTTTTTGCTCCACATGTGAACGAAAGCTTACATAAAATTCAACAATATCTATATCGGTGATTCAATATGAAACTGCTTTTACTCATTCTGATGGTTTTTATTCTCTGTAATCAGCCGCTTTATGCTGCCACACCCCTGACACTTGATGAGGCGGTTGTCACAGCACTGAAAAACCATCCCCAGGCAATCGAGGCTCAGGAAAACCTCCTTGGAGCCGAGGCCAGAGCCGGCCAATCACTCGCCAACTATTATCCCCAGATCAGTTTTGCTGCTGACTGGAGCAGAGGGGAGACTTTTGTTGCTGCTTTGGAAAACATCAGGCTATTAGAAACCAATACCGCCGGATTTTACCTGAAACAGACTATTTACGATTTTGGCCGCACTTCCGGGGCGGTTGATGCGGCCCGCGGCAATCGTGACGCTACTGATAAGGCCCTCACTGTGACACGGCAGGATCTGACGTTACGGGTGAGGAGTGCGTTCTATCTGCTTCTGGCGACTGAAAAGCAGGTAGTTGCCGTTAGGGAAACGGTTAAAGCCCGAGAGAACGTTTTCAGGCAGGCAGAGGAATTCTTTAACCATGGAATCAGGGCAAAGGTCGATGTCGCCAGGGCTGAAGCGACCATGTTTGCTGCCAGGACGTCTTTGATCCGGGCAGAAAATAACCGGGAGATCGCCCGGGTGGAGCTCGCTAACGCCATGGGAATGGCCTCTCTCGAGGAGCGTACTGTTGTCGAACCATCAGCTGCGTCGCTCCCTCTACCGGAGCGGAACTCACTGCAGCAGGATGCCGTACGTAACCGCGCTGAACTTCAGCAATTCACCGCCCTGAAGTCGGCTGCGTCCGGCACTCTCAAATCAGCTAAAAGCAGCTATCTGCCCATTCTCTCTGCTGTTGCAACTGCAGGTTACGCCGAGCGTGTTTTTCCTCCCACCGGCACTGTCTGGGGCGTTGGCCTGAATCTGACCGTACCTCTCTTTTCAGGTTTCTCGTCGCTTGAGCAGGTGCGCGAAGCCACTGCAGCGATCAACTCAATTGAGGCCAGACAAAACAACCTCAAATTGCAAATCGTCAGGGAGGTCGAATCCGCCTGGCTTGGCGGTAATGAAGCCGCTGCCCGCATTCTCTCAACCGGGAAGGAAGTTGCCGCCGCCAATGAAAGCAAATATCTGGCTGAGGGGCGCTATCAGGAAGGGGTTGGCAGCATCATCGAGGTAACGGATGCTCAGGCACAGGCGCTTGATGCCCAAACATCCAATATTCAGGCACGATACGATTATTACACGGCATTGGCACGGCTCGACAGGGCTGTCGGTAAACAATGAGAT
Source organism: Desulfuromonadaceae bacterium (assembly GCA_028687585.1). Taxonomy (GTDB): domain Bacteria; phylum Desulfobacterota; class Desulfuromonadia; order Geobacterales; family Pseudopelobacteraceae; genus JACRCG01. The sequence continues at coordinate 59,005 of JAQTZV010000012.1, forward strand.
CCAATTCCAGATCAAAACCCCCTCTTCGTTGGCTCGTCTTCGGCTCCTCAGCATACTGTTTGTATGTCTTCGTCGCCTCAATCCTCGCCGCCTTGATGGCATCTTTGATTTTAAATTGGAATAAGGAGTGATGCATGAATCTGTGGAAAAGTGTGGCCCGTAAGAAAAACTATCTGATCTGGCTCGCGATTCTTGTTGTCGGCGGCGCTGCTCTTAAAATGACGCTCTTTGCCCCGACAAAGGTAACGGTCGTGCCTGTTGAGAGACGCGATCTCACTGAGCAGGTCTATGGTAACGGAACGGTTGAGGCCAAAGTAGTGGTCGGTGTTTCCAGCAAGATTACCGGAAGAATTGTCGAGTTGTACGCGGATCAGGGTGATCGGGTAAAGCGAGGGCAACTTCTTGCCAGGTTGGAAAATGACGACTTCCGCAATCAGGAACTGCAGGCCGGGGCCGGACTGAAACGTTCCGCAGCGACCTTGAGTGTTGAGCAGGCCAATCTCCAAAAGGCCAGGTCAAATCTGGTACTGGCGGAGAGGAATGCCCAACGTTTTAAGACTCTATCTGAAAAGAGCTTCGTCTCCAAGTTGGAGGCCGAGCAGTACGATACTGCCTGTCAGGTCGCCAGGGAGGAAGTTGCTCGCAGTCAGGCAGCTGTAGAAGCCGTAAAGATGGAGCAGCAGGCCGGTCGCGCCGGTGTCGGTTTTGCCAGGAGCAAGATTGCGGATACGGTTATATATGCACCCCTGGATGGAATAATAATCACTCGTGACCTGGAGAAGGGTGCCACTGTTTCGCCGGGCATACCGATATTCACCCTGGCTGACCCCCGCACGGTCTGGGTCAAGGCAAATGTGGATGAATCATTGTTAAAAGGGGTAGCTATCGGTAAGAAGGCCATGATTACACTTCGTTCTTCGCAAGGGGAGCAGCTTCCCGGTCAGGTGGCACGCCTGGGACATCAGAGCGACCGGGTAACCGAAGAGCTGGAAGTAGATGTGGCCTTTGATGCACCGCTGAAGAGCTTCCGCCTCGGTGAACAGTCCGATGTCTACATTATTGCAGGAATAAAGAAAGCAGTTCAGTCACTCCCGTCTGCTTCAATTGTCACAAAGGGCAAAAAATGTGGCGTATGGCTGGTGAAGAACGGGAAACTCACATTCAAGGAAGTTACGATCGGCATAACAGACCGGCGAAATTTTACCGAAATAGTTACCGGTCTTAATGGTGATGAACGGGTCGCAGTAGCACTGCCGCCTGAAATGTCAAAATTTAAGGAAGGTATGAAGGTTACGGTCACACTATGAATCTTGCCATCCGGGACATCCGATATCACCTGGGGCGTTTCATTCTTACTTCCATTGGCCTGGGACTCCTCCTTGGTGTGGTTATGAGCATGGGCGGTATCTACCGTGGTCTGTTTGCCGATGCGCTGACTATTCTCAATATAACCAAGGCAGATATCTGGGTAGTGCAGCAGAATACCAACGGCCCTTTTGCGGAAAACTCGCGCATTCCGGAGGATATCAAATACCGCATCAAAGCCGTTCCTGGAGTCGCTGAGGCATCCCCGCTCTCGTTTCAAACCATCCAGATTGATCGAATGGACAAACCGCTCCGTTTTTTCCTTATTGGCTACGATCTGAACGGCTTCGGCGGCCCGCCGGTGATCCTGGCCGGACGGGACATCCGCCAGAAGCATTATGAAATGGTGGTTGCCAAGGGGATGAATATGGAAATCGGCGAAAAGATTCGTTTGGGGCTCCACGAATACTCGGTCGTGGGTATCACCGGCAAGGTGGTTTCATCAAGCGGAGACCCGGCAGCGTTTGTGACTCTGGCTGACGCCCAGGATATCCAGTTCAAAAAGGACAATGACGCCATCAGAAACGATCGGGAGCGTATCGGGGCAAACCTGTCAAGCATTCAGGCGCTTTCTCCTTCCCAAACCAAATTCCTGCAGCAGAACATCGCACGTGTCACCGAATCAACACACACGGTTAATACCGTCGTGGCACGCCTGGCACCTGGTGCAAATCTGAAAGATGTGCAGGAGCGGATCAGTCGCTGGAATCATTATAGACCGATCTCGGTTGAAGAACAGACCAGGATTCTTACCAAGGGGATGATTGAAAAGGCACGGATGCAACTGGGGCTGTTCAGGATTATCCTGCTGGTGATCTCTGCGGTCATAATTTCACTCATCATCTATACCTCGACTCTTGACAAGATTAAAGTTATCGCCACCTTGAAGCTGATCGGCTCACAGAATCGCGTAATCGTCGGTATGATTCTCCAGCAGTCGCTTCTGATGGGCATAATTGCCTACGGCATTGGTTACGGGCTGATCCTGCTCACCTACGAAAAATTCCCCCGCCGGATTGTACTGGAACCATTCGACCTGCAGATGCTCTTTGTAATTGTTGTTGCAATCTGCGTAATTGCAAGTTTTGTCGGCATTAGAAAAGCGCTCAAGGTTGAGCCTGCGGAGGCGCTGGGTGGGTAAATCCATGTATGCAATAGAAGTGGAAAAATTGACTAAAATCTATGGTAAGGGCGAGACGGCGGTCACCGCAATTGCCGATGCTACATTTCAGGTGAAACCGGGGGAACTGGTAGCCATTCTCGGCCCTTCCGGGTCAGGAAAGACAACTCTGCTTACCTCAATCGGCCTGATCAACGAACCGACACACGGTAAGGTCGTCATCGATGGCGCCGTGGTTGCTGACGAAGGTTGGACGCCAGGCTTCGACTTGAAGCGGATGCGGCGTGAAAAGCTCGGTTTCATCTTCCAGGCCCATAACCTTATTCCTTTTTTGAGCGCGATTGAGAACGTTATGATCGCGCTGGAGATAAACCATCTGTCACGGCCTGATGCTAAAAGCCGGGCTATCGAACTACTCACCTCGCTCAATCTTGGTCACCGTCTGAACAGCTATCCCTCAGCCCTTTCCGGTGGAGAGGCGCAACGGGTTGCAATTGCGCGGGCTTTAGCCAACAAGCCAAAAGTGATTCTCGCAGATGAGCCAACTGCCGCGCTTGATACTGAAAATGGTAAAAACGTCATGGACCTTCTGAAAAAACTGGCTGTAGAAAATCATTCCGCTATCCTGGTTGTAACCCATGACCATCGCATGGTTGAAGGCTTCGACCGGATCTTTCAGGTAAGTGATGGCCGTATTACGAGAGAAAGCTAAGCCGCTGAGTTTTTCCCACGTCAGGGGGGTGCGTATTCAGCAACTACCCCCTGCAAAGGTGTGCAATCATAGCAACACAGGTGCAGATTTTGCACGGAATATGAATCCGCTTATTGTGATAAAAGCTGTAATTTTAAGCTAATTCAACTGGTTATAAACTTGGCACACCATCTGCTCTTAAAAGGTCAGATTCACTATCCTACCAAGAAGGAGCATCACCATGAAAACACGCATCATCACAACAGTAGCAGTAGCGGGACTTCTGGCAGCATTGGCAACGAGTGACGTATTTGCAGCGGGTCGCGGCAACGGCGGCTCCAGGGGACAGAGCACCTCCACCCAGGCAGCAGCCGGAACTACAGCAACACGACCGGCTGGCTCACAGCGCCGTGACGGCACGTTCCTCACCACCGGTGTAACGGCCAACGGCTCGACTACTCGTCAGGGTAAAGGCAGCGGCTTGATGGATGGTTCATGCCTGACCACAACACCGTCTGTCCCGGCTGCAACTACCGCTCCTTAGTATGAACCACCAACTGTCCCGGCCAGACTGTACATTCCTGGCCGGGACTTTTATTGCTCGATGAATGGAGGTTGCCGCTATGAAACAAGTTGTTGTTATCCTGATTGCTGTTACTCTGATTTGTGGCGGTGCCAGTAAAACCTTTGCTTTCTGGGGTGATGTTGCGCGTCAGAGTCCCAGTGGGCTCGATGTTGCTGCCGGTTATGATGTAAATACCGTAACCACCATACGCGGAACGGTCATCACACCTCCTGCCAAAGCAGATAAGAATGAGCATACCCAGATGACCATAGCGACGGGGCAAGGTGTTGCAACGGTACTGCTTGGCCCCTGGTCATACTGGGAACGACAAGGCTTCACCGTGAACCGTGACCAGGAAATCAGTATAACCGGTTCCAGAGCCCAGGGGAAAGATGGCTCGACCTATCTCTTTGCCCAGAAACTGGAAAATATAACGGCCGGCAGTTCACTTTCACTGCGCTCTGATTCAGGTGTTCCAAACTGGTCGCGTGGTCGCGGCGGTGGAGGCGGCGGTGGAGGGCAAAACATTAATCGTGGCACTGGTGGTGGAGCAGGGTATCGTGGCGGCGCCATGAGGGGGGGGGGTAGATGATGAATTCACCGGTTTTTTCTGCAGTTGCAGTATTTGTACTCATTACATTTCTTTCAGGGGCTTCATGGGGCGTCGAGCTTTCTGAAAAACAGTCAACCGCATCTATCAGCGTTGGTGGCGAATTCAGCTCGGGTAGCTACAATACCGCGAGTACCACCCGCAGTTTCTATCTGCCGCTGATTGCCAGTTGGTATCCGACCGACCGCCTTGATACGAGTGTAGAGTTGCCGTTTCTTTATCAAAGCAGTTCCGAGATAACGACATCCATCTATCAAACTCCAACCGCCATGACCAGTTCCCAGAGCACAGCCCGCCGAGGTGGAACCGGTGGACAAAGTGGATCCGTTGGAACAAGCGGAACAAGCGGAACAAGCGGAACAGGCAGTTCAGCGGTTTCAGGGCTTGGCGACATTGTGTTGCGGGCAGGGTATATCCTGACTTTTGAGGGCGACGCCCTGCCACAGCTCAGAACGTCCCTGTTTGTCAAAGCGCCGACCGCTTCAGTTTCCGACGGACTTGGCACGGGAGAATTCGACCTCGGCGGAGGGCTTGATCTCTCCAAATGGTTCGGCGACATGTATCTGGCCGGGGAGGCCATCTATTGTTATCAGGGCAAAGTGGCCGGTTTTGGATTAAGGGACTACCTCAGTTACAGCGGTACCGTCGGGTATCAGGTGACGCACGGCATCCTCCCGATGCTGGTTGTCAAGGGAGCAACGGCTCCTTCTGATTATTCCGACAACCTTCTGGAAATACGGGGCAGGCTGCTCCTGTCTCTTACCCCGTCAACAGCAATGGATCTCTTTGTTTCCCGTGGCATCAGTAACAGTAGTCCCGACTTCGCCGGCGGTGTTGCGGTCGTCTATTCGTTCTGATGCGAAAAGTCGAGCGTTTTATCATTGCTGTCCCAATTTGTTTTACCCTCCTGGTGGTGTGGTTTTCCTGGAGTGCATTTCAGGCCGCTCCACAAGTTGCGGAAGAGAATCTGCGCGGCGCGGGGCTCTCCATAGCAGCTGCCATAGAACAGCTTGCTGCGGTCAATCCGGATTTTCAATCACTGACACGTTACCGCACGGTTGATATCGCCTATTTTTCACTGGTCGACCAACAGAAAGTTATTCGCTTTCATACCAATTCCGCACTCATCGGAACAGTTTCAGAGGAAGCAATTCCAAGTATTGATAGCAAAAGCGGCATCTATGAAGGGCGTAAAAAACTCGGCACCGGTGAGAAGATATATCTCCTTCAAACCACCATCCATGGAGCTGGTGATGACTATCTCCTAACCCTTGGATTACATACGTACCGGGCTGATCGAGTTGTCAGGCGGGCGCAGGCTGGTGTTACGGTAGTGGTTTTTCTGACTATCTCTCTTTGGCTCGTTACCCTTGGCGTTATGTATCTGTTGCGGCGAGACGAAAAACACCAACATGAGCTGGCGCGGCAAGAGGAAATGGCGCGTCTTGGTGAGTTGGGGGCGGTCATGGCGCATGAAATCCGTAACCCGCTTGCCGGCATCAAAGGTTTTGCACAACTTATCGAAACTGCTGAAACAACCGATCAGGCGCGCCTCTATGCGGACAGGATAGTGACCCAATCTCTCCGTATGGAATCGCTGGTTAGTGACCTGCTTTCCTTTGTGCGTGAGGATAGGGGGGAACGGCAATTGGCTGATTTTGCTGCACTGGTCGAGGATTGCGTTACGATGATACGATCAGAGGCTGATTCGGCAAAGGTTACGGTCGTTTACTCCTCACAAACGCCACTCAAGCTTATGATTGCCTCAGATCGTATAATTCAGCTGCTGCTCAATCTGTTGAAAAACGGGCTGCAGGCGATGCCGGACGGCGGTGCGTTACGGGTCGAACTTGAAAAGGTGAAATCCGACGCTATAATGAGAGTCTGTGACTCCGGTATCGGTATTCCCCCTGAAGACATCTCGCACATCTTTGAACCATTCTGGACCAGCAAAGCGCGTGGCACTGGGCTTGGGCTGGCACTTTGCCGCAAAGTGGCCCTTGAGCATGCCGGTAGTCTGACGGTTGAGAGTACGGTTGGGGTCGGTACCACATTCACACTGCAGCTGCCGCTGGAGAATTAACACCATGTCTGCAACCATACTGATTGTTGAAGATGATGCCGTATTTCGGGAACTGCTGACGACCATTCTGGACGCTGCCGGCTATACTGTTGCTACCGCCTCTGATGGCGGTGAGGGGTTACGGCGCATTCAGCGGGAGCGCTTTGATCTGGTTATTTCAGATTTAAAAATGCCGGTCAGGAGTGGGCTGGAGCTTTTCCACCTTGTGCATGATGAGCCAAATTCGCCGCTGTTTATCTTCATCACCGCATTTGGTCGCTTGGAAGAGGCGGTTGCGGCAATCAAAGGTGGTGCCTTTGATTTTTTACCCAAACCGCTTGAAAATCCGGCAGCTCTTCTCGCAACCGTAAAACGGGCCATAGACCAGGTGGAATTGCAGCGAATGAGTATTTCTCTGCAGGAACTTGACAATGCCGGGCTGCCGCCGCAGGAGTTGCTCTTTAGCGGCAGGGCAATGGAGCGGGTGGAAAAGTTGGTGTTCGATGTGGCAAAGACACCGACCTCCGTGCTTCTGATGGGAGAGAGCGGTACCGGCAAGGAGGTTGTTGCGCGCACAATTCATCTGGCAAGTCCGCGCAAAAGCGGGCCGTTCATTCCGCTAAACTGTGCCGCCATCCCTGAAAATCTGCTGGAAAGTGAACTGTTCGGTCACGAACGGGGTGCTTTCACCGGCGCTGTCCAGGCACGGCGGGGAAAATTCGAACTTGCGCAAGGGGGCACACTGTTTCTTGATGAGATCGGTGAAATGCCGCCGCTTCTGCAGGCGAAACTGTTGCGGGTTCTGCAGGAGCGGGTTTTTGAGCGGCTTGGCGGCTCCCTGTTGATCAAGGCCGACGTGCGAGTAATCGCTGCCACGAATCGCGACCTTGCCGTTGAGGTTGCAGATAAGCGTTTCCGTGAAGATCTCTATTATCGTCTGAATGTCTTTCCCATACTCCTGCCGCCACTTCGGGAACGCGCTGATGCTATTCACGCGCTTGCCAAATATTTTTGTGCCCGTTTTTCTGCTACGGCGGGGCTTCGGCGTGTTATCGGTATAACGCCGGATGCGCTGCGTTTGATGGCCTTATACGGTTGGCCCGGCAATGTGCGCGAACTTCAGAATGTTATTGAACGTGGCATCATACTGGCCAACAGGGAAATTACACCGGATGAGTTGCCTCTGCAGATAGTTAAATGCGGCAGCGCAACTCAATCCGGTGAAGGACTTCTCAAACATGGCGAAACTGAGGCGATTAGAGCTGTTTTGCTGAGAAATCGCGGTAATCGTCGCCAAGCTGCTCAGGAGCTTGGCTTCTCACTTCGAACCCTGCAGTATCGCCTGAAAGAGTTGGGGCTGGCGGGAAAGGATGGGGGTGAATATTCTCTGTTATCGAAAAAATAACCTAACCCTGATAAACAGGATAAGTGCGTTAACGAAGTTATTTTCTGCCAGAAACGCGCAGAAAATAACTTCTAACTTACTAAAACGGATGATTTCTATTCTTTCGCTTTGACGACAAACTGCTTCGACCCGCAGGAAGAAGGAACTGGCAGCGATTTAGAACGAATCAGGTAATGAAATGCCATCATTCATGAAAGGAATGGTGTTTTTTTTGTATTATATATATTGACATTCATATAATTGGATAGTATTTTGTGCATAGTCACAAAACTAATGGAGGTACACTATGAAAGTCTGTTTCCCGGTAGTAGAGAATCAGGGGCTGGCCAGTCAAATATTCAATCATTTCGGTTCGGCACCCGAGTTTATCGTAGTTGATATGGTCACCAGCGAGTTTTTGTCAATCAGCAACAGCGATACGGTGCATCAGCACGGAGCATGCAATCCGGTTGCAGGTCTTGGCGGGCATCATGTTGATGCAATCGTAGTAGGTGGAATCGGCGGCGGAGCCCTGCATAAACTGAATTCTGCCGGAATACGGGCGTTCAAGGCTAATGATGGCTTGATTTCTGACAATATTGAGTTGTTTAAGTCAGGGACGCTCCAGGAATATCTGCCAGGCCATACCTGTGGCGGTCACGGCCATAGCCACGGCTGCTCACACTAGGTATGTCACGACCACGTAAGCCAAGAATTTGTGCATGCCCGCACCGCGCAGGTTACTCAGCCGTTTTCAAACCAGCCGGTACATCACTGAAAGACATGGAGATTATCCCGCTTGCCCAGGATGAGTTGGAGGTTTTACATTTGTGTGACGGAGAAGGGAAGAATCAGATTGAGGCGGGCGTCTGCATGGGAGTATCTCGCGGTACGGTGCAACGCCTTCTGGCCAGCGCCCGATGCAAGGTGGCCCAGGCGCTTGTCGGGAAGAAGGCTCTGGCGATTTCGGGCAGCATATAGCCGGCTGCGTGGAGTCTGGTTACCACATGAGAGAAATATCAAAAATAATAACCGATAAGGGAGGACGGCAATGCCAATATTTGAATATCGCTGTACTGAGTGCGGATGTAATTTTGAAAAACTTCATAAAACAACAACTGAGCCTAAACCGGCCTGTCCGGATTGTGGCTCGTGGGAGATCCAAAAAGAGTTTTCTACATTTTCTTCAGTTGGGCCTTCAACTTCAGGCACCGGTTGTAACTCCGGCGGTTGAAGGATGCCATCCTGACACCGGTTCGGTGTCGTCCAGAGATTAAAAAAATCACACGGTTCCATAACGCGAAGAATACTTTGCTTTATTACTGGAATAGAAAATACATACAGCTGGTTAGCTTCTAAAATGGAGGGAACATATGAACATGCGAATTGTCGTCATCGGTGCTAATGCGGCCGGTGCCAAGGCCGCCTCGAAAGCGAAAAGGATCAACCCCAAAGCCGAAGTAACACTGATTGACCGAGGGAGCTTCATTTCGTATGGGGCATGCGGTATTCCATATTACGTGTCAGATACGGTAGCTGATGTGAAGGAGTTGATGAGCACGCCGGTTGGCGTTGTTCGCGACGCTCACTTCTTTAAAAAGGTTAAAGGGGTTACGGTCAAAACTCGTACTAAAGTGACCGGAATTGACCGCGAAGCCAAGGTTGTCCATCTCCTTGAAACGGGTACAGCCGAGATAGCGTCTCTGGAATACGATCGTCTTATTCTTGCTACGGGTAGTTCACCATTTATTCCCCAAATAAGCAATGTCGATCTCCCAAATATCTTGACCGTCAAATCCATTGAAGATGCCGAGCTGCTTAAAAACTGCGCCATTTCGGGCGACACAGCCTGTATTGTCGGAGGCGGATTGATCGGCCTGGAAACAGCAGAAGCTCTTCAGCAGAAGGGTATGCAAGTAACGGTCATTGAAATGCGAGAGCAGCTTCTACCCGGCATCCTTGATCAAGAGATGGCTTTTCTCGTTGAAAAACAACTCCGGCAGCAGGGCGTAAGGGTTATAACCGGCTCAAGGGTAACCGGCTTTACCGGCGAGAGTGCCGTAGAAAAAGTACTTATCGGCGAGCAGGAGTTGCCTGCAGACTTGGTTGTGCTTGCCCCCGGTGTCAGTCCCAATGTCGAGTTGGCACGTGCTGCCGGTATCGACATCGGCATTACCGGAGCAATTGCGGTTGATGCGAGGTTGTGCACCAATGATCCTTATATCTACGCCTGTGGAGATTGTTGCGAGACCACCCATCTGATAACCGGGAGGAAAGTTAACATCCCTCTTGGCAGCACAGCGAACAAACAAGGACGTGTTGCCGGAATCAACGCTGCCGGAGGCGCAGCAACTTTCAGCGGCGTTATCGGCACCAGTATCCTCAGAGTCTTTACCATCAATGCCGGAAAAACCGGCCTGTCCGAAACTGAAGCAAAAGCCAGCGGCTTTGATATTGAGACCGTGTTGTCTCCGGCCCATGACAAAGCTCACTTTTTTCCGGGAGCAAGGCCGATTATCCTGAAACTGATAGCAGAAAAGACAACCGGCAGAGTTCTCGGGCTGCAGGCTGTTGGTGAAGGCGCTGTTGACAAGCGACTCGATGCTGCTGCAACAGCAATAACCTTCCGTGCCACAGCAGAGCAGTTGTCTCAGATAGATTTGGCCTATGCGCCACCCTATTCTGCAGCCATGGACAATCTCATAGTGGCGGCAGATATTATGAAAAACAAACTGACAGGCCATGGCAGAGGAATTTCGTCGCACGAGGTAAAGCAAAAATTCGATGATGGTGACGATTTTATTCTACTGGATGTACGTTCTCCCGCAGAACATAGCGAGATCGGCATTGAAGGAGCAAAACTGATTCCACTGGGAATGCTGCGCGAAAAGTTGGATGAACTGCCAAGAGACAAGGAAATAATTGCCTTCTGCAAGGTCAGCCTTCGAGGCTACGAAGCCCAGAAGATTCTTGACGCCGCCGGCTTTGAAAATACAAAATATTTGGATGGCGGCATACTTGCCTGGCCGTACCCGCTTAGAGGAAATAGTATCGTTACAGAGCACTCGTTGTGAACTTGACACCCCAGAGGAGTGAAATACTCGCTGTTCTCGAAAACAAACAAACTCCACTGCAGCCGACGATTGCGTAAATGAAGCGGCGTCTTCGGCTATTTGACCGAAAAAATCCCGTTAAACCACCGATTGGTTTTTAGAATAACAGTTTATTTCAATTACGGATTATTTTAATAAAACATAAATATGCGTTAAACCATATATTTGGAATGCACATAGTTTTATATTATCGAATTATTCGTATAAGTGGAATTGACCTTGCAAAAATACGTGGTATATAGACTCAATCTTACTCTATAGGGAGGTAGTATGAAGAAGAAGAGCATCAGAAAAATTGCCGTAGCAGTTATGTTGGCTCTAATGGTGCCGCTAGCAGCTCATGCGTCAGAGGAAGATCTGCAGCTGAAGATCGACAAACTGAGCAAAGAGATTGCCGACCTTAAGGGGTCGGTTAAAAAGGTTGAGGACAAGTCTCTCAGCAAATGGCTGTCGATTGGCGGTGAATATCGTTTCAGGGTTGACAGTCTGCGTGGGGAGACGGTGCCCTATACTAATGCGATCGGGACGATGATGAACATGGTTGGCGGTTTTACCGCACCAACAGGTGTTGCCGGTACAAATATTGGCGGTTTTGTAAGTCCTTCAGCAACACAATTCATCATGCAAGGTAAGGCCGGCTCCCTTTTTACTCCCGCGCAGTTTAACACAATGCTGAATCAGTACATGCCGCAGGCAATGGGTGCGTCCTTGCCGGGACTTTTTACTGCGATGGGTTCCCCAGGGTTTAATCCGGCTTCAATTCCTCCACTCACGGTTCAGCAGCAGGCCATACTCAATACCATGAGTGTCAAGGTCATGCCGACGGTAATGGGGATGCAGGTCGGCAGTATCCCTGGTATGACCGCTGTTCTGCCGCCTGGCACACCAACGACGACTACCGTTGGTCAGGTGTTTTCCGGTTTTCCACCGGCTTCACAGCAGCTTGCAATGCAGATGCTGATGCAGGGTTTTCTCGGGGCAGATAGCGGCAATTTAGACTTTGTCCCATCCTACAAGCCAAAAAACGAGACACTCTATACCAATAAATTCGGTCTGGATCTAACCGCCAAGCCGATTAAGGACATTACTGTTCATGCAAGTCTCGGTATGTACAAAGCGTTCGGTTCGCAAACCGATACTCCGACAGTCGGCAATTATTTTGCCGATCGCGTCGGCGCATTTGACGGAACTATCGGGCATATTCCGACCGACAGCAAGCTTAACGTCGATCGTGCCTACGCTACATGGGGCAATATTGCCGATGAACCGATCTGGTTCTCGGTCGGTCGTCGTCCTTCCACTAATGGTGCTCCTTCGCATCTGAGGCTCAACCGGGCGAGCCCCGGAAGTACCGGTACTCCGGCGCTGCTGGTAGATTACGCCTTTGATGGTGTAGTGTTAGGTTACGCCCCGGATATCGATACGCTGCCGGGCGCTTCCGCAAAAGTCTGTTATGGTCGCGGATTTGAAAGTGGTTTCCAAACGGCAGACAACAGCATTAAAGACACCGATATGCTTGGTGTCTCAGTGATTCCTATCGATACTGATCCTCTGCGCATCTGGCTGCAGTGGAACCGTGGATTTAATATTTTCGACTTCCCCGCAATGAACAACACGGTATTTGGCAATACAGCGCCGGCTGCTAATCTCGGCAACATCGACTGGTATGGTGCCGGTGCCATGAGTACCCTCAAAAAAGTTGGTCCCGGTACTCTGCAGTTATTTGGTGATCTTGGAATGAGTGTTGCCCATCCAAACGGCAATGTTTCCAATAATGCCGGATTTCAGGGTTTGATGAGTGGTGCGTTCTTTGCCCAGGATTTTACACCGGAAGATCGCACTGGCTGGGCTGTTTATACCGGCATCCGTTATGATCTTCCCTCTAAAACCAAGATCGGTTTTGAATTTAACCATGGTTCGAAATACTGGATCACCTTCGCTCCATCAGCCGATGATATGTGGACCAGCAAAGTTGGTACACGCGGCAATGTATATGAACCCTATATTATTCAGGAACTTAACCTGAAACCAATCTCCAGCTACTTTGCCAAAGCTTTCTTCAAGCTCGGTTACCAATATTATGATTTTGAATACACCGGCAGCAACAACTGGGTTGGAGCTCCTGTAAAGATTTCTGATATCAAAGCGACGGATCTGATGTTAATGGCGCCTATGAAGTCGGCTTATAATATCTATGGAACATTTGAAGTCCATTTCTAAACACAAAGGTCAGTCGGGGAGTCTGGGAGGCTTCCCGACGTTTTGGTGGCAGATTGAATAGGTAATAATATCTGCCAGATTTTATTCAACGAGATTTAACAAAGGAGACCTGACAATGAAAAAAATAGTTTCGATCGTTTTGGTTATGGCACTTATGATTTTTTCTTCGCTTACGGTTGTTAAAACGGCAAGTGCAGAAGAGCTGAAAATGACCGGCACAATTACAAAACTTGTGCTTGCCGCAGATGGCAAATCGGCTACTGCGGTGTTAAAAGACAGTAAGACGGAAGCATTGGTTACCATTACCGTAACGGATGAGCTTACCCTCGACAAGTTTAAAGACAAACGCATCGTTGAAGGTGATGAAATACGCACAAAGTATGAAAAATCCGGCGACACAAACAGCAGCAAGATGTTTAAAAAAACAGCCGGCTGTTAAGGCTTTCCTCACCCATGAGGTTGCGAACGCTTAACACGCTAGAGTTTTTTCCCGTAGCTGCAACATATCCAGACAAAGCTGTAGCGGCGTATTTCTCGGGAGTATGCCGTTATTTGGAAATTCAATATTCAATAATAAATATATAGTTTATGTGAACCATGGCACTTCGTTCCGAAGAGTGTGCAGTAGTATGCCATCAAAAAAGGAGCAGATTATGAAAAAAAGCGTGATGATACTATTTATGGTTTCGGTACTGGTTCTGGTTGCATTACAGGCCTTTGCAGGACAGGATCACTCGGAATTCGTAAAAGGACCGTTTAAATCCGGCCAGGAAGTGACCAAGGTCTGTCTTGAATGTCACGAGAAGCAGGCAGGCGATTTTATGAAAACCTCCCACTGGAAATGGAAGGGAACTCCCAACCATGTCAAGGGTATGGAAAATAGTAAAAAAGAGTTCGGTAAAGCCAACATGATCAACGCTTTTTGTACTTCGATTCAGGGGGGGAAAGACGGGCTGGTTCATGAAGCCTGCGGCAAGTGCCATGCAGGTTACGGCTGGACCCGCACCAATTATGACTTTAGCAAAAAAGAAAACGTCGACTGTTTGGTCTGCCATTCAACTAAAGGAAATTACCAAAGGGCGGCAAAAGGATGTGTCGTTGATACGAAGTCGATGGATAGAGGCAGTATGGACCTCAACCTGGCCGCCAAGAGTGTTGGTCTCCCCACCCGCAGGAACTGTGGCTATTGCCATTTCTTTGGCGGTGGTGCCGATGCCGTCAAGCATGCAGGGCTTGATTCAACCATGGAAAAACCGGCCAAAAAGCAGGACGTACACATGGGCAGCACTGCGACCGGCGGACAGGATATGACGTGTCAGGCCTGCCATGTTACCAAGGATCACAAGATCGGCGGCGCCTCCAGCACAATGGCCCATTTTGACTCCCGCGTGAACTGCGAGCAGTGCCATACCGGCACCAAGGCTCCACACCAAAAGTCCAAAAACGGCAAGATACTGAGCCGTCACCTGGCTGCTGTTGCATGCCAGACCTGTCACATTCCGGTCTTTTCCAAAGAGCAGGCTACCAAGATGAGCTGGAAATGGTCCGATATGGGCAAGGATTTAAAGGCAGAGGAACAGTTCGACAAGGAAACATTTGCAAAGAAAAAAGGTACATTCACCTGGGGTATGAACGTCAAACCGGTTTATGCCTGGAATAACGGTATGATCGAACGTTACATGGTCGGTGACAAGATCAAGGATCCGAGCAAAACGGTCTATATGGCACGCCCTGTTGGCTCTATAAATGACAGAACCGCCAAGATTTACCCGTATAAACTCTTCACCGGCGACCAGCCGATGGACTCCAAATACAAGTATTTGAGCATATTCCAGCAGTACGAGTCACTCTGGGTAGACTTCAACTGGGACAATGCTATCAAGAATGGTGCCGAGGGATCCGGTCTGCTCTATAGCGGCAAATTCCAGTTCGTAAATACCGCTACCTACATTGCGGCAGAGCATGAGGTGTCGCCAAAAGAAGACGCGCTTCAGTGTGGTGAATGCCACATGGGTGGTGACCGGATGGACTGGAAGAATCTTGGCTACAAAGGTGACCCAATGAAGTTTGGTGGGCGTAAAATGGCGGGTAATCAATAATCAGATTTTAAATTCGTTAGTTACTTTGGTCGTATTAAAGCCGCTCGGTGTTACACCGAGCGGCTTTCTCGTCGTGCTATCTAAAAGCGTAGCATACCGCTGACGGTAGGGACTTATCGAATATATCTGCTTTCGTGTCAGTAGACTTCTGCGCTGCAAAGTCCGTTACATTCATTCCCATTGCTGAAAGCTAAAAAAGAGAAAAAAGACGGCAAGAAGAAAGAGACTGACGCCAAGCCGGCAGTCAAGGGTAAGAATGAAGTTTTAGGTTGCTGATCCGGTAGATATAAGGTTTGGGGGGCGGTTGGTTCACCCCCCTTTTTTTTTCCAAAATTTTTGACAGAAACAACTTATGTGGTATGGTTTCTTTTCATGGACGGATTACCTTCTGTTGAGGCAACTATGACCAGAGCAAGACACTCCGGAAACCCGCCGATTTTTGCCCGCATCCTTTGTTTTGTGGTGCCGCTGTTGTTTTTTCTGTCAGTTACTGCATCAGCCAATCAATCTTCCGAAATAATCAAAATGGATTCCCTTCTAAACAAAAATCTGCAAGAGCTTGTGGAGGTGGAATTTTCCCTTGCTACCGGTAGCCCGAAACAGCTCAAAGCTGCACCATCAGCGGCAACCGTAATTACCGCAGAGGATATCGAACGGCTTGGCGTCACCACCCTTGACGAAGCGCTTGAGACGGTACCGGGTCTTCACGTCATTCCTTCGGCTACCAACGTATTTACTTCAATCTGGAGCATTCGCGGCATTTATTCCCAGTTGAATCCGCAAGTACTGCTTTTAATCGATGGTCAGCCAATGAGATCCAACACCAATGGCAACAAACCCTATGGATTACGGATACCCGCTTCGATTATCTCACGCATCGAGATTCTTCGCGGTCCCGGTTCAGCTGTTCATGGGGCCGATGCCTTTGCCGGTACGATTAATGTTATTACCAAGAGCAGCAGCGATATTGCCGGGACAAGGGGGGGTGTAAGGGTTGGCTCCTTTGATTCACAATCCTATTGGGCGGAACATGGCAGCTCATACGGAGAGTGGGAAATTGCCGCCGGTGCGGAATACCAGAAGAGCCGCGGCGACCAGGGGCGTGTGATAGAGAGAGACGCTCTGGGCAGCGGATCGCCATCAATGGCTCCCGGTCCGCTTGATACCCACTATGAAGAACTGACCAGCCATCTGTCCGTAGTCAGGAACGGTTTCGCGTCCCGGTTGTTTTACAATGAAGTGTTTGAAAGCGGTCACGGGCCCGGAGTTAGCCAGACCCTTACGGGTGACGGCACCAGCAAAGGGAGACAGCTTCTAGGTTCGCTGTCATATAAAAGCATAGATATACTGCCGGATTTTACTGCAAGTGCCACTCTCAGCGGTTCATACCTGTTGGCAAAAAACTGGTTCCGGTTTTTTCCACAAGCCTACCGCAACATGGTTGGCGTTCCGGAGGGTGAAGATCTGAACGGTGGCCTGGAATTAACGGGCGACTATCACGGAATTAGTCACCATCAACTGAGAGTCGCAGGAGGGATGAACTACTATACTACCGACACCTCTCAGCGTAAAAATTTTGGCCCGGGCGTGCCGGAGCAATTCGGCCCGCTTGTAGACATCAGCAACACCCCCTATGTATATCTGGAGGGGCATGATCGTACGCTTCTGTATGCGGCCTTGCAGGATGAATGGAACTTTACCGAGGGGTGGGAACTGACTGCCGGCGTGCGTCTGGACGATTACTCCGATTTCGGGTCTGCGATCAATCCAAGACTTGCCCTTGTCTGGAATATGACCCCGGAACTCACTACCAAACTGCTTTACGGCAGGGCCTTCCGCCCGCCGACATTCGGTGAACAGCACTTTCAGAATAATCCAGCTACTCTGGGAAATACAAATCTTGATCCCGAAACGCTCGATTCGCTGGAATTGGTTTTTGATTACCGCCCGGTCAATACAGTGCGACTCGGTCTCAATGTCTTTGCTTACCGGATCAAGGGGATGATCGACTATGTTGCCGATCCTCAGCCGGCAACCACCAAGACCGCCCAAAACGCCAGAGATCAGGAAGGGTATGGCGGTGAATTGGAGGCCGACTGGAAAGTGACGGAGATATTGCGGTTGCGGGGAAATTTTGCGTATCAGAACTCTGTTGACAAGGCTACCGACCACGCAGTACCGGATACACCCGGTATGAAGCTGTATGCCGACGTGGACTGGGCGTTTCTCCCCCGCTGGTCAGCTGCTGCCCAGTACCTCTGGATTGGGGATCGCCACAGGGCAGTGGGAGATCTGAGGGCTGATATCGGTAATTATGATCTGGTGAATCTTACCGTACGCAGAAAAGAGATCCTGAAACATTGGGATATCTCCCTAGCTGTCCGAAACCTGTTTGACCGTTCGGCACTGGAACCAAGCGATCCCAAAGTTCCCGGCGACTATCCGCTGGAAGGCCGAAGTTTCTGGACCGAACTCCGTTTTACCTTTTGAGAACCAGGGATAGCATGCATACATTGAGGCCAATTAGTCGTGTTTTTCAGCGGATTGCCAATATGGTTGACCGGTTCAGTACACAGCCCGGACGATTCAAGCCGGGTACCCTCATATTTCAGCTCACCCTGCTTACCTGCCTCTCCTTATGTTATCCGCTGCAATCTATCTGCTCCTCCAATCAAAAGGCCTCTGAAAACGAGCTTAAGGCGGTCTACCTGTATAACTTTCTGCAGTTTGTTCAGTGGCCATCACCGTTGGGTGGCTGGTCAAAAGGCAACGCAAAGATCATTGGTGTGGTTGGCGACTCTCCCTTTGGTACCGCTTTGGCAGAGTTACAGATTACCGTGAATAAAAATGTCACCAACCCGATCAAGGTAATATATTACGGACAGTACCACGAAGACATGAACCTGAGGGGGTGCCACCTCCTTTTTGTTTCCGAATCAGAGAAACAACATATCGGAAAAATCATGTCAAATGTCAAAGGGGCTCCTGTGCTTACCGTATCGGATGTTGACGATTTTATCTCTTCAGGCGGTATGATCGCTCTGGTTCGGGAAAAAGGAAAAATTCGCTGGATGATAAACCGGGGGATGACCGATAAGGCCGGTTTGCGATTAAGTGCGCAGTTGCTGAGTATTGCGCTCACTGTAGTTGATAAACCTTAAGTATGCATATTGTTTGCGGTGGCCACTATGTTACATAACATGACAATCAAAAGAAAGCTTACCGTGCTGTTAATGATGACGAGCACCATTACGGTTCTGCTTGCCTGCGCTGTCTTTTACGTCATGACTGCTGAGCATCTCAAAATAACATATGAATCTGATCTTTCATCTCTGGCACAGATGACCGGGAACAATTGCAGTGCTGCTCTTGCCTTTCACATTCCGGAAGATGCCGAGCATGCTCTGGCAACATTGTCCGTAAAACAATCCATAACACTTGCAGTGGTGCGCGATCAAAGCGGTTCGGTTTTTGCCGTTTTTGACAGAAATAAGCCTGATGGAGTCGGAAGTAAGAATCTCTACAACTATTCTGAGCTGAAGCTGGATGATCACCTGATGGCCAGGTATGATATCGCGGTAAACGGCATCAAAACCGGTTCAATTACTCTGTTTGACGACATGAGCGGAATCAATCAGGCCAGACAGGTTGCCCTCCTGATGCTGACCGTAGCAGTCGCGGTTGCTCTCTGCGTATCGTATGTGCTTGCCTCGACACTTCAGGGGATCATATCAAATCCGATCCTTTCTCTCTCTTCGACCGCCGAACGGGTTACACGGGAAAACAATTTTTCCCTGCGCGCGCCAAAACATGCTAACGACGAAATCGGCCGCTCCGTAGACGCATTCAACTCCATGTTGTCGCAAATCGAAAAAAGAGATCTTGAGCTCAGCTCAAGCGAAAAACGCTTCCGCATACTTGTGGAGCAGGCGGTGGATTCATTTTTCCTTTTTGACCTCGACGGCACTATAGTGGATGTAAACCAGAGGGGGTGTGAAAGCCTCGGCTATACATTTGAAACTCTGTTGACCATGTCTCTTCAGGATATAGATAATGGGACAATTTACGACTTGTCCGACAAAGCACTTCTGAAAAATTTGAAGCCGCATTCTCCTGTATCCACCGTCGGCATGCTTCGCAGAATTGACGGGACAACCTTTCCGGTAGAGATGCGAATCGGTCTTATGGAAATCAGCGGATCTCTCTTCATCATGGGGTTGGCTCGGGATATTTCAGAGCGTATGGAGGCTGAGGCAGAGAAGGCAAAGCTTGCAGACCAGCTTCTGCAGTCCCAGAAGATGGAGGCAATAGGTCTGCTGGCCGGTGGCATTGCTCATGATTTCAACAACATGTTGATGGTCATATCCGGCTGGGGAGAAATGCTGCAAGCGAAATTAGGTAATGATGACAAGTTGCAGTATTACGTAAAACAGATACTTGTTTCTTCCGAAAAATCGGCGGATCTCGTCAGTCGTCTGCTTCTGTTCAGTAGAAAGCACGTGACCAATCTCCGGAAAACGGACCTGAATGTACTTATCAGGGAAATTGATAAATTTCTGTGCAGGGTTATTGGGGAGGATATTTTACTTTCGCTGCAGCTTCATGATGAGCCATTGCCGGTATTATTGGATCCCGGCCAGATAGACCAGGTTCTGATAAATCTTTGCACCAATGCGCGTGACGCCATGCCCGGTGGCGGAACTCTGTCTATCAGAACCACTGCGGTCCGGCTTGACTGCAGTGATATTGTTCCATTTACACCCAAAAAACCGGGCATGTATGTTCTTCTGTCGGTAAGCGACGCCGGAAAAGGAATGTCCAGAGAAGTCATACAAAGAATATTCGAACCGTTTTACACCACCAAGGAACTTGGGAAGGGAACCGGACTCGGACTTTCAATTGTACATGGCATCATTAAACAGCATAACGGTTATGTCGATGTATACAGCGAGCCGGGGAACGGTACGACATTCAAGATATACCTGCCGTTAATCAATGCCGTCGAAGACAAGCTTCCGGAAAAAGTTGTAGTCCCCCTGAAAGGAACCGAAACAATTCTGGTAGCCGAGGACGATGACAATGTACGGCTGCTCATGAAGCAAGTGCTTGAAGAACACGGATACAGGGTCATTGAGGCGCTTGACGGGGAAGACGCTATTCATAAATATCTCAGCAACAGGGAAGAAATCGGGTTGCTGCTTCTTGACGTTATTATGCCAAAGAAGAACGGCAAGGAGGTCTTTGATGCTATAAGAACGTTTGATCCGCAAGCCAAAATTCTCTTTGCAAGTGGATATACGGCAGACTTGATCAGCGCTAAAGGGATTTTGGAAGATGAAATGGACTTCATTTCAAAACCTGTCAAATCCAATGACCTTCTTACCAGGATACGGGATATTCTGGATAGAGGATAATTGCATACTCAGGAACGACCGCCTGGTGAGATCAGTCGCCAAAACAGGTATGCACACTGCGGGCGCTCTCTATCCAGTAATGATCAAGCGGCACCGTTCTACGCCTGCCGACTACGTCCTTAAGCGGCACCGCCTCGAAGCCGTCGCCACGGGCAGCGACCATTACCCCGAACTCGCCATTATGGATGAGATCGGCACAGGCGGTGCCAAGGCGAGTAGCAAGCAGACGATCTCCCGCCGACGGTGTCCCGCCGCGTTGCAGATAACCCAGAATGGTGAGACGTGATTCCAGCCCGGTAAGCTCTTCCAGCTGTTGGGCCAGATACTGGCTGTTGCCCGGTTTGTTGCCTGCGGCCACTTCCTGGGCCTGCTGTTTTTTCTCTTTCTTCTTGTTACCCTTATCCTTCTTACTCGCCTCATCCAGTTTGGCAACGACCTGCCGGGACATAGCGCCTTCGGCCATCGCTACAATACTGAAGCCTTGTCCGCTGTGGCTGCGCCGCAGAATTGCCGCCGCCACCTTCTTTACATCGTACGGTATTTCCGGTATCAAAATCACATCGGCCCCACCGGCGATGCCGGCCCCCAAAGCCAGCCAGCCCGCCTTGTTTCCCATCAGCTCCAGCACAAGAATGCGATGATGGCTATGGGCCGTGCTGTGCAGCCGGTCGATAGCCTCTGTGGCAATTCCGAGAGCGGTATCATAGCCAAAGGAGACATCGGTCATTGCCACGTCATTGTCAATCGTCTTGGGAAGTGTTATGACGTTCAGCCCCTGTTTCATCAGGTGGTAGGCGTTTTTTTGCGTACCGCCACCTCCCAGACAGACCAGAGCGTCCAGATGGTGTTTGCGGTAATTGCCGACAATTACATCGGTCATATCCCTCGTCTTCCCAGCGACCGGCATGGCATATGGCTTGTCACGGCTCGTACCCAGAATTGTGCCCCCCAATGTTAGAATGCCTGAGAGGGCCTCAGAATCGAGCAGCTGGGTCCGGTTTTCCATCATACCGCGGAAACCGTCACGAAATCCGATCACCTTCATGCCATAACGTCCCAGGAGAGCCTTGCCGATTCCCCGGATGGCCGCATTCAGTCCCGGGCTGTCGCCACCTGAAGTCAAGATGCCGATCATTTTACTCATGGCTGATTATCCTTTTTGTCACCGGATTGAAGCTGCAAGTGGAATGAGCTCACTCTCTACAGAGTAACAGATTCAAAGCACTCATGCTCATGACAACCTCTTGCTTTTGATTCAGTACTTCTATTAACGACCGAACAATGCCTCGATCCGGTTTGGAACTTGAGCGTCGTGCTTCGGTGACCGTCACCCGTATGGATAACGCATCACCAGGACGTACCGGAAGTTTCCAGCGCAATTCATCAACGCCGGGAGAACTCAGGCTTGCGACCTTGGACAGATAGTGATCAGCATAGAGACGCATCATTAATCCGCTTGTATGCCATCCGCTGGCAATTAATCCTCCGAAAATTGTTTGTTTGGCCGCTTCCGGATCGGTATGAAAATCCTGAGGGTCGAAGCGTTGGGCAAAAGAAATAACCTCATCCTGGTCAACTGATATGGAACCGAATTCGTGTATGGAGCCAGGCACGTAATCCTCAAAGTAACGATCATCTATGGACGTACTGAACGTGGTGTTAATCATATTTCTCCTCGAATACTAACAAATATTTTTTTGCCTGATTATACTATATGAGCGCTATCGTGAATTCAATCGACAATTAGAAATTCGGCAGCAAAAAAGGACTCAACCGTTTGGAGATATGTCCCTGATCTGTAACTCGTCTGGGGAGAAACAAGACCAAGGGGAGTATTTACAAGGTGAGGAACGTAGAAGTGTACGTATTTGCTATAGGTTCTTGATGTTGATCAGATTTTTATCCTGTATCTGTTTCGGAGTGGGCGGTGGTATGTTCTGTTTTTTACGTTCAGCGGCTGCCTTGGTGGCTGCAGCTGCAGCATCCGCTTTCGCCTTGTTTGCCTTGGCGGCTTCTTCTCGCTGAAGACTGAGTTCATAGGCTTTTTGACGTTGATTTTCCTGCTCCTGACGCCTTTGCTCTGCCTGTGCGGCCCTTTTCTCTGCCTCAGTCGGCGGGTTTCCGACACATACAACCTCTACTCTATCTGCATACTCAACGATCTTAAATTCCTTACATTCAGCAAAAACAGACCGTGGAAACGCCAGAAGTGGCATTATAAGCGTAACAACGGTATATGCGACTAATAAATTGGACGAGTTCGGATGTTTCATAATAACCACCTCACTATCATCGAATGCTATAAAATACAAAAAAAAGGAATACTCACCGGTATTCTTATATCACAATTTCATTTTCTTGTCTGTTGTTGTATCCGTCATCGCATCAACAGTTGCGTATAAAGTGGGAAATGAAAAGTTGTCCCTTCATCTACCGCATTATTTACGCTTGATGCCCAGATCGTTTTTTCACAGACTTAATGTAGCGTCCAAACGCCTTATCCTTATTTCGCTTTTCAAGATACGACAGATCATGAAACTCTGATTCTCTCCTGAGTTTGATAAAGTTCTTATAGTGTGCCAGATGGAGACTTCCTGCCTCGATTGCACTCAAAACGGCACAACCTGGTTCGTTAGAGTGGGAACAATCACCATATTTGCATTTCGATGCAAACGCATAGATATCAGCAAAGCTGTCGCCCATTCCTTCTTCAGCGCCCAAAATGCCAAACTCGCGCATTCCCGGGGTATCAATCAGCATGGCACCATTATTCAACATGAGGAGTTCGCGCCGCACCGTCGTATGTCGACCCTCGCCTGTCTCACTTACCACGTTGGTCTCAAGTCTGTGGCCGCCAGTCAACCGGTTGATCAAGGTGCTCTTGCCTACCCCTGATGAACCCAAAAGACAGTAGGTCTTTCCGGATTGCAGCATTTCACGCACTTTGTCAACACCTTCGCCGGTGACGTTACTAAGCGCGACTACCTCCGTATTGATTCCGGCGCTCCCAATTTGTTCTATCATCTGTTGGAGCGTTTCAGGAGTGATCAGGTCGGTTTTTGTAAGTAATACGACAGGATGTACATGCCCATTTCTAACCATTACCAGATACCGCTCAAGCCTGTTAACATTGAAGTCGAAATGACAGGACTGGACTATTAATGCTGTGTCAATATTCGAAGCAATCATCTGGTATTCAATGGTATCTCCGGCGGCCTTGCGACGCAGAAACGACTTTCTCGGCATGACGTCATGAATTAATGCAAACATGTCGGAGCAGTTGTATTGAATGGACACCCAGTCTCCGACACAAGGGAAATCGGTTGCTTGCTCAGTACGGTAAAGAAAACGACCGGCAAGCTTGGCGCGAAATTCACCAGATTCATCTATGACAAGTAGTTGATTACGATCCACGGCAATAACACGCGCAAGACGCTGTCCTGACAAGCCCTTTTCATCTGCCTGCGTATCAAACCATTCATTCCAGCCAAATTGAGTTAGTTGTTCAGAAGCAGAGCTCATTTGAATACCTCAAAATGTACGGATATATTTTCTCATTGCTTTCACTTGCATCGGGCATCCTTTGCCGATTTGGCGCTTGTCATCGCGTTGCAAATCCTATAGCCATTCCCGGACCGGTTCATTATCGGCTTTGAAATAACAAAATATGACGTTGAGGACAATTGAAATCTCGGTCATTTGCACTCAATTTGTACCACTATTGGGACGCATGCCAATTTTTGTTTTCAAAGAGAACTAAGGGGTCACCCATTAAACGGCTGCTGTCAACGGCAAAAAAGAGAACTAAGGGGTCAAGTCTCAACTCTTGACAAATTGGCTCATTATTTCTGTTTTGTCAGTAATTGAGACTTGGCGCCTCTATCTTCTTCTGCAAGGATGGTTTGTGTCGAAAATGGTGAAAATGGAGTGTTTTGCAGGTTAAGCGGTGCTGGTTACAGGTGCCGCTGCGGATTGAATAGTTGACAGGTCAGAATTAACACATACAGTTCCAGATTCCACTTGAAAACTCCCAAAACCGTTGACGCAGTAATATTTTGTGTGGTACGCACTGAAAAAATAAATTCCTATCCCAGTGGAGTTCTCCATGCCGAATCTCACGATTACGAACATCTCGTCCATCAAGGTGGCCGACGGCGGGTTACGATTCGCCGTTCAGTTCGCCGGTCCCCTGACGCCCAATCGGAGGGCCCTGATCGAGTTCGGCACCATGTTCGGCGCCGGGGTCAACCGCACCGCGACAGTCGACGTTACTGCCAGCCTGACTGGCAAGACCACCTGGACCGGCAATTTGCAGAGTGCGGCGCTTCTGGGCGATGTGCTTGCCTGCCTGGGACGCAACCAGCTTCTGGAAAAGAAGGTGAAGGCCAGGGGCGTCCTTTGGACATCGGACCGTGACATGGTCGTCTCCGCAACCAGCCAGACCTTCGACGCGCCGGTCAGACCCGTCAGCGAATGTTCGCCCCGCCTGGCGGAACAGGAGTTCAAGCTCAGATACACCGGGGTGGGGACCGGATGCCTGATTTTCAATATACCGGGCAGATCGGAGATCGCGGCCAATTACTACTTTGTTTACGGCGGGAACTTGGTCACCGACCCCATGCAGCGCGGATTCGACTGCACGACCTTCCTGATGGCAGCGCTCAAGCAGTTCTCCAATGTCACAACGCCCAGCGGCGAGGTGGTAGCAGCGCGGGCGGGGATGCTGCGCATACTGAACAAGGTACCCCGCGCTCAGATCGTGGCCGAGATCACTGCAAATCATGCCCAGGGCAGGGCAATCATCCTGGTCCACAATGGCACCACCGATGTGACGCATCACTGCGTTCTGGTCCGCGACGGGTTTGTCTACGAATTCAACAAGCCTGCCGCCTATACGGTCGGGTTGACACCGGCCGGATCCGACGGGGGCTTTATTACGGAGCTGGGCAAATGGCGCGCGAATGATGCGTCCTCGGTCTATTCGCTCTTCGCCTGAGAAGAGAGCTAAGGGGTCAAATCTCAACTCTTGACATATCGGCTCATTATTTCTTTTTTTGTCGAAGTTTGGCCCAACTATCTTCTGTAACCCCTCTATCTTCTGCTTTAATATTGTCGATTGGCTTGCCTGGTTTTCGCAACGCCATAAGGCTGACCAGCCCGCCCAGTCTTTCCGGGCGGTCTGGTCGAGCCGCTAGTTGGACGTTGTAACCTTTCCATTTATCCATAACTCAGATTCGCTAAGATCGACGTTGTCATTCCAAACGACTCCGTAGCCCGTTTGGTCTACGTGGACATTTTTAAAGAAAGCTTCATCTTTAAGGGGATAAAAAGAGGATTCGTTGAGGAGAGGGGCGCAGTCATAAACTCTCGTGTCCCCCGTGACGAATGTAACGGAGATCTGTTTTCCTGAAAGCGGCGTCACTGATTTTACTTTTGGGTAAGTTGCCATGACAATATCACTCCAATCCAGGAAGTTGTTTAAACTGCTGTGTCTTCCACATATCCAGTAACTCGGCTTGGTAACTTTGTGTCCAATCTCGCACCATACGATCCGCTCTTGATGGTAAGTCTCCTTCGATAATTTCGCAGCTTTGAATGTCATATACTCCGTTGAACTCCCCATAAATGGCGTGAAAATGGGGGACGCCATGTTCCTTGAAGTACATTTTGATCAGAATTCCATAAAATCTCGCAATTATTGGCATAATCATTTCTCCTTTCGCAGTTAAATTTCCGGTGATTCTTGCATTTGTCTCGTGTCAAGCGCTGCCTCCACCGGGGTTTGTTGATTAAGTGGAATTCAGTACAGTCTCAATTTGATAAATATATTTCTTCCAAGAAATCAACTAAATGATCCAACGCGCTATAAGCATGGCGCTTTTCAACTTTTTTTGCCTTATGCAAAATATCATTGGCTCGGTTCTTTATATCGATTGCCCTGTGATAGGCTTTTTTACTTATTGAATTACCAGTTTTTGCCTCCTCAAGCAGTAAAGCCAGGCACATTTTGTCTGCATCCTGTATTGATAGTTTATCTTTTAGGACGATCTCTAATACTGTTCGGGACAATGCAACGCATGCACTGTACTGCCCATAAACATAGCAAAGCCTTGCTTCATTGCAGATATCCTTTAATCCTTTTGGTATCTTTGTGCCTTCTTTAACATAAGGTGGTTTAAGTTCATAATAGTTTCGGAGAAATGCACCTCTGTCCAATATACCGCCATTTTCATGTGAATCTAATATTTTTTCATAATATTCATTCCATAGTCCATCTAGCGTATATTGTTCACGTATTTGTTGAATAAGATTTTTTATAAAGGGATGTTCTGCTTCTCTGATTTCTATTCTATCAGCTTCTATCCACGACTCAATAAAATCGTCCGCTAGCTTTTCTCTCTCTTCCAGTAATTTGACTTTCTCAGTTTCAAGAATACATATTTCTCCGCTCTCAATTTCACTAATTCTTTTATCGAGTTCTGAAATTTTAAACGCAGCTTTAAGAAAACTTAAGTCGCAATTATTCATAATATTCTCCATAAAGAAGGCTGTATGAGGCGGTACATGGCATCGTTCATGGGGTCAAACCTACACAATTTACGTTTGTCAAGAGTGTAGGTTTGACCCCGTTAGTTCTCTTCTTGGCCGCTGGTGTGGTAATGCTGGTGATAACGCCGAACATGGCTTGTCATCACCCATTGCATGCATTTTGTCAGCTGATCGGCCTGTTCCGGCTGTACGAGAAGATGAAAATGATTGGGCATTAGGCACCATGCGTGAAGCTGTACCTGGAATTTCTCCCGTGCCTGCTGCAATAGATCAATGAAAGAGCAATAGTCACCCTCTTTGTGAAAAACCTGCTGTCTGCCGTTACCGCGATTTATGAAGTGATAGCAGCCGTTGTCCGTTAATGCTCTTGAGATTCTCGGCATAATGGCACCTCAATAATCAGCCTGTCCCCTTATTGTTTCCCCGCATGCTAGGTGGTGTGGGGGCTGGGGGAGAAAAACCCCCGGCTACCCGATTGGGTATTCCGGTTTTTTCAGTGGATATTTGAGTAGGAGGAGAGATCTTAAGCGGCACGCAACTTTTTTGTACGTGTTGTGCGTGCTGTTTTGCCTTCCGCTTTTCTTGTGGACATTTCATTGACTAGCCGCAATTCCAAACGGCAGCCGAGAGCATGAGCGTATTTTTCTAATGTCGCAATTGAAGGAGAATGTTTCCCTCGACCTGATTCAAGGCGGGCCACAGCAGACTGGGTAGTGCCGATGCGCTCTGCTACTTCAGCTTGTGTGACGCCTGCGGCAGTGCGAGCTTTGAGGAATTCATCAAGAAATCGGAATTCTTCATCCAGTCCATCATATTCAGCTTTTACGTCGGCTCTTTCAAGAGCCCGAGCTTTAAGTTCTTTGTGTGTGAGCATTTTTGTACTCCTTCATTCTTCGTTGTGCCGTTTCAAGCTCTCTTGGTGGAGTTTTGTCAGACTTCTTTACAAATTGGTGCAACATCACAATTTTTCGACCAATCATCGTACAGTAGAAAACCCGAGCTATGCCTTCAACTGACTTCAATCGCAATTCAAAAAGGCCGTCTCCCATTGCTCTGGTATGTGGCATACCAAGATCTGGGCCAAAAATTTCCATCCTGTCGGAATAACGAAGATAGCGGCCTAGGAACCCGGCAGGCATAGCAAGGATTTCTCCTTGCACTGATTTGCTGTAGTAAGTGATTGTCCAAGTCATGATGTCAATATAGCATATTTGCTATTTTTATCCATATGATTTTTGCTCTGTTTTGTCAGAAGTTGAGACTTGACCCTCCATGATGCTTAAGTTGAGACTTGACCCTCCATGATGCTTCCAACGGCATCGCGGATATCATGGGGAACCCAGCCGCCTGTTAAAGCTCCCCAAGTTCTTTTTTTGATATGGTTGTCAGTTGTCAAGCAGAATAAAGTTTCCCGATCCGCTTTTGCAAGTGGCTATGCTGTTTCATAAATTCCAAGGCATATGCCGGGCCAGAACCTGTGTTGCGACGTTTGATTATTCTGATATACGCGGGTTGGATACCGGCAAGACTTGTCTTCATCGCGGAGCGGCCTCTGTCTAGGAGCGGGAGTTCGGTAAACCTTATCCGCATAAAAAAAACGAGGATTCTCCATACGTGGCTCTGAACCCGCATATGCCTTGGATGTTGTCTCAGTGCTTCATGTTCTCTCCGACTTTCTGTTCTTTGAAATGCTGTATCAAGCTGCTATTGGTGTAATCTTCGCTACCCGTGGGGGAACACGGGGTCTGGTCAGAATCTCACGGGATTCAGCCAGACAGTCATCAACGCGACATCGTGTCGCGATAACGGCGCGGCACATGACCCGCCCGCCCATCTTCTTCGGGCGGTCGGCGTCCATGTGTCTTGTTGGGAAATCCTTTATTCGCTAAACGTCCTGTATGCTCTCCTGTATCTTCTTGCCAAACTCTGCAGGCACCTCAAACAAAGTTCTCAGGAAGACCAGATTACTGCCGACAACCTTCTTGATGTCTCTGGCATTGAGTGGCTTCAACCTTCTATAATCAAGCAGCTTCTTTCGGTAAGCGTCTTCAGGCACGCCGTCATACTCCACTTTTTCCACCCCATGAGGGGCTATCCCCGTTCCGACAATCCCAACGCCGTTTTCGTATAGAAAAACAACATCTCCTTCCTTGATCCTTTCGATTTGAAATTTCCATGGGTCGCAAAACGCAGCGGCTACTCCGTTCGTCACCATATCGCGATGGGTGGCTATGTCATGTCGCTTGTTAGTGTTAAGGACGAAAAACCGTGAGCCGCTGGCGTGCTCTTCATCATGGTCAGTCTCCGGTGGGGTGTTCTGCTTCTCCTCATACAATGCCAACGCTGCATCTACGCCGTCTTTGATCATCTCCGTCAATAACAACTGTCGGGTAACATCGAGCGACGATGAAAGCTCATCGAGAAGGGCCACATATGAGACTGGTATCCTGGCGGTGATTGCCTCCATCTTTTCGTCCTGCTGCTGCCGTAGGGTAATGAGTTCGCTGACGCGTGCCATAATTTCTCTCCTTCAGGTTGTAGGTAATTGCTATGTACAGAGAGTATATTATCAGAATCTTTTACTGTCAAGTGAAAATTCAAAAAAGATTCTAACTGGAATATAAAATAATCTGAATTCATTTGGAAGGATTCTGGGCAAGCAGTACAAGCCCGGAGTTGTCCCCGCCCCTGTACTATGTCCTTCAATACCTCTCGGGGCTGAGGCTGACTGATCGGATTTTGGGCCGGTCGTGCCGATGGTTGGAAGCTTCGCTATCGCCGTATATTTGTAAAAATAGGGAATGGAGAATTGACCATCATACCCCTCCTTCGCGTCTGGTTCCTATGTGGTGTCGAATTGCATCTATTAATTCTTGCGCTCTGCCCTTCACATCCTGATCACGGAGGTCGATGTATCGAATGTCGCGCAATATAGGTGGGATCTCCGTGTCCTCTAGCAGAATTGGGAGGACCATCGCTCCGCGGTCAGCTTGAAGTTGCCGAGAAATAATGGCGTTGAGTTCAGCCCGAGGCCATGGTTTCCCCAGCGAGCTTGAAGACATGAAAAACGCAAGAAAGTCGGCAGAATCAAGCCCACGATCAATACGCTCTCGGAGACTATCGCCCCATCGGATTTCAGAGAGATCGAGCCACACATTTATTCCGGCTGCACGGAGATACTCAGCAACTTCCGTGACAATCTTCTTGTCTTCGTGCGAGTAGCTAAGAAAAACCGTAGGAGGTCTCCCACCCACATCGGTCAGAAGCGAGGTCACCGTACGACGCACTGCCGATAGTAACTTATCCTCTGCAATACCTTGCCCAAGAGCTCCCATTAAAATTTCTGAGACTTCAGCCATCATGGATTCAAGAGACGGCTGGGTCGCGGATTTGCCTTCTAGTTGAGCTTCCTTTATGGACTGAACAGTCCTTGAAATGTCCGCTGAAACCTGGAGAGCGAGGTCGTTCGGATCAGAGAACTGGGCGACTGTATGACGCTCACAGAGAATAGATTTCCAATGCTCAAGCCGACGCAAATTGTCTGGGTCTCGCTCTATAAACTTAGGCAGCACAGGAACTTCATCACTTCGTAGATAAACTAGGCATGGCTTCCCCAAACGATGCCCTTCCTCATATTCAGCTTCCGAGAATGAGATTTCCCTGCCAGGGACAAGTGAGCCATATCTGTGACCGACAATCACAACGAGGAGATCACTTCGCCGAACCTCTTCCAAACAAGTCTCTATTGCTTGGTTAGCACGTGCCCCAAAAAACTCCATAGAATCGTGCTGAAGTTGGAGTTTACGAATTGCACTCAATATTTTCAGACGTTCATCAGTGAGGTCAGCGTAGGTGCTGCATAGAAAGACTGTCAGGCTATTTTTCAATTGAAGTACCTCTTGTCTGTGGCCAACGGCACGGCGTGACCTGCGCAGCGATGTCTGCCATACTTAGTTGTTATTGCTCATGGCCGGATGCATAGCTTGTCATAACCACTCAACGTTTTAACATTCAGTGTCTCATAGTCCCATGAAGGCACCCTCAGCTCTTTTTTATCAAAAGCTTCAAAGATAGGTGCAAGATCATTTTTTGTATCTATATCAAGAAGTGTTTTAACTCTTTCAAAATATTTTACAGACTGACATCTGGCAAAAATTTCGAATGCCGCATAATGCCTATCCGCATAGATAAGTGTTTCAGGCCACCAGTTCTGTTGCTTGTTATCTTTTATGGAAGTCAGACAACTCCTTAAGTAGAGTATAAAGTCTGTCTGCATTACCTCATGAAACTTAAGTCCAGATACTTTGCATCGTTGCTCAAGAAGGTCCGCACGTAATGATAGCCGTCCAAGTTTTTGTCTCTCGTTTCTGCGCTCAATTGATTTCAGATAGTTTCTGAAAACCGTAAAAGAGACCATTACCTCTCGACCGTGATCTGCATTTCTTTCAACATAGTAGTACTGTTGAATCAAATATCTGGCGCCATCATATTTTTCGTATCTTATCAGCGCCGTTAATGCATACAAAAACAGTTCGTGAATAATGTATTTGAAGTTATCAAAATCCCAATCTGAGTACCCCCTCGCTTCCTTTGGGCAGTACATATATGGAATTAATCGTTCAAAAAAACGATGAAGTTGTTCTCCTCCATCTATTGAGTCTCTATACTGTGCAATTGCAAGAAATACCTCTATTGCTTCGTTGCGGTAAGGTAGGAATTTTTCAATATTATCAACTACAAGATCATCAAACTCTTGCTCATTCTGAGTTATGCGAAATGCCTCAAGATTTTTTACTATTGTTTCTAAATATTCTTCTATTGCCCCTTTTGCATAATCTTTACCTGACTTTATAGATTCAATTGCTCGCTTCTGTTTTACGGTAGTGCCTAAAGATAATTGGTCAGTTTCAGATAAAAATGAAGGCATTGACCCTATTTTAGGCTTAACGTACAGTGGTTTGTCGTATACCCATCTCAATAACTCTTCATATCTTATTGCGTAAGCGTCCGGATCAGAGAAATCAATATAGATCCTAGATTTGTAATAGACAGGCAAACATGGTTTTCCGTCTTCAGTTCTTTCAACGACGACAGCAACAAACTTATTCTGGTTCTGCTTATTATAGATTTCTGGCGATATTATCTGCGTTTCAGTACCCACGCCGCCGCTTCTACCGTTAGCCTTCTCCGAATAAAGCTTGTCACATATGATAGCTACTTTTTTTATTTCTGGATCGGTAACCATTTTCTCCATAAAAGCATGAGCATCATTCCCTTCCTTTAAATCCCATTTATCCAGAACAACATCAACACCTGCATCGGTAAGTTCTGTGGCAAGGGTAAGAACCCATTGCTCATGTTCTGGAGTTGACCAACTGTACGAAATGAATAATTTAGGTGGAATCTGTTCCAATTTTATCTCCTTCTGTGACCAACGGGGTGCCCGGTTCACCGGCCTCAAGGCCGAGTGCAACCGGCTGGTTATGCATTAATCGCTTCTTCTTATTTCGGTAAGAGGGTGTCGTGAGATAAGGCCCCATTTGCCGTCGTTGTTTTCTGAGCCACGTGCACCAATCGTAATAAGATGGTTCTTTGTTTGCTCCTCGTCACACCCAATAACTGCAGCGAGCGTTGAAAGATTTCGCCACTGAAAGGTCTTATCCTGAAGCATTTCTTCCAGTAATTTTTGTCTGGCAGTATCAATTTTCTTTTGATTTCTGCCCTTGTACCATTCGATGGCAAAATTGCCGACGAGGGTTAACGCCGAGCCTACAATAGCTCCGATTACGCCTACCAAAGCTATCCAGAATTTGGTGTCATTAACAATCTTTCCAGCTAATAGTGATATTTCTTGTTCGGTCATTTAATACTCCGCAGTATTCATGCATAACGTGGTAAGGCGCAGCGGCAAGCGAAGCGCAGACCGTCTGACGCCGTTTGTTAGATGTTACTGTCGCCAATAAAAAAAGCCCTGAAATTCAGGGCCATGTAAGAAGCTATTCGTCAATCTCTTCAAAGGATTCCGGTTTAATCTCAATTGGTGGTAAATAGAAGGGCGAATGATATGACTTTCGGGTTAAGTCAGCAACTAATTCTTTTACAAAGGGGTAAATATACGGAATAGCCTCCATGACTATATGTTTTTCTGATGGGCAACTAGCTTCACATTTAAAACTAGCTTCTGATTTTATATCAAAACCAAAAGGCAATCCATCGCTATCAGATTTTGCAGAAAGTGATGCAGTTACTTCTTTTTTTTCTTCGTCAACATTTACCTCAATAGCAAATTGACACTTAACAATAGATTTCTTCTTAGGTCGCAGTTTTGCTTCATTTAAGTTGAAATTACAGACTACAAGCTTAGGACCATCAATTAAGGTAAGATGTAACTTTTCCATATTCTCCGCCTTTAATTAGTTGTGGAGTATAAGATATTTCTTGTTGAATTCTTATTTGTTTTGTTTCTGCTCTGTGGACGTGAATAGCTTTTTCAACGTTGTCTATTTTAGAGCAGACGATATCAACAAGTTTAGATGTCGCGTTTCTTTCTGATAACAAAGTAATAAGCCAAGTATTCAGTGACACGCCCTCTTTGTCTGCTTGATAGGCTAAAGAAGAATGGAGCGTTTTGGGCATTCTGAGACGAGTTTGTCCACTATAGTCAAAACATTCAGTGGGTTTAGGCAATAAATCACCAGTAGCTTGTAGAGACGCAACAAATAGATCAAGTGCCACTTTTGCTTCCGATAACGCTTCTTCTGGTGTTTCACCGAATGCAGAAAGGCCAGGAAAGTCAGGGCAAGTAACAATAAATCCTTGATCTTCCTGACTCCACAAGAGGTTGAAGCCGTATTTATACATGGGGCACCTCTTTCTTGATAAGGTTATGTTCGTTAATAAAATTGAGCAATTGTTTCACTTGGTAGGGCTTGGCTTTGCCTTTAACATCCTGAAAATTCATGATACCGGGGAATTTTTCGTGCCTGTATACTCTATGAGAGCCATTTTGACGATCAAATATGAAGCCTACTATTTCGGCCAGTTTGCACAGTTCAGCAAAGCTGACATTGCTTTGTGAAAGCTCGCATTTACCATAGAGTTTGTGCAATTTTTCAAGAAGACCCATAAGGAACCTATTCCCACGAAAGAATGATACCATATATGGAACCATATTTCCATGTCAAGATGTTTATTTTTCAGCTAACTCGTACTTGAGCAGACGACAATTGTCATCTACATGTATATGCAATTCACTACCGGTATATACCGTTATCTATATGTAGATACCTGAGTATCATCCACCTATAGATGCTTTTTATGTTTTTTAAACTTGTTCTTGTAATCTACATATATATGCTTTTCCAATGGCCCGCCAACAATAGCTCCGTACTTCACATACCAAAGTAGTTCCTCCGGAAACCATTTGCCGCCAGCCGCTTTTACCTTTGCTCTCAAGGAAAAATTCGAAACATCTATTCGGAGCGGAACAAGGATATCAGAATCATATCTTGGCGGCGGTGGTATCCAGTCGGTCTGCTCCACTATCAATTCCACCGTTTTGAATCGTTTACCCGTTTCATCATCATAGCGAAATCGTATGCAGAGTAGGGCATCTCCGTACTTATCCGTCAGTTGTTTTGTCCCTTTTTGCCCCGGTTTGAGTGTCAGCCGTGTTTTCATCTGCCGTCTCCCGTAACGTAATATCACAAACATCGTTAGAAAAAAATGAATATATGGGATTCATCTATTGACAGAATTACATGTTGACGGTATGGTTGTCAAGTGGCAACCATGCTGGATAAATGCCATATTATATTTCTTGTGAAATGGAGGCTGATATGTATCTCGTCCCGAATAATCTTGTTAATCAATATGTTGCCGTCCTCGAAAAACAGGACATCCCGATTTCTCAATTCGAAGATTACAAAAAATGGCTGCGGTTTTTCCTGGATTTCTGCGCCAAATATCCGGAATCGACGTGCGCGTTTCAACGGGTGCAACCATTTTTGAAAAAACTGCGAGAAAAGAAGCAGAGCGAAGAACAGAGAGAACAGGCCGCACATGCAGTAGCGCTTTATTGTGATATGCGAGGGCAAGAAGGAGATAAAACTCAATCGAGTGATCTCATTCCAGATGCTGAAGTGCCTGATTTACAGCGGGCGATATCGGTTGTTCCCACAGGACATCAGTCGCACTATACTCGACCTCGGCCGGGATCATCGCATTATTGTGCAGCAGGATATCAGCAAAAATCTGATTCCCCAGAATGGGATGCCCTGATTGATAAATTGGCGGGTGAGATAAAAGTGCGGCATTACTCACGGAAAACGCTCAAGACGTATGCTCTGTGGTCGCGACAATTTCAGCGTTTCCTGAAAAGTAAGCCCCCGCAGGAACTGACATCGGCAGATGTGAAAGAGTACCTGACGTATCTGGCTGTTAAGTGCAAAGTGGCCGCATCAACACAAAACCAAGCTTTCAATTCCCTCCTGTTTCTCTTTCGTCATGCGCTGAAAAAAGATTTTGGCATTCTTCAAGGTGTGCCACGGGCAAAAAAGTCGCTTTACATTCCGATGGTGCTGTCCCGTCCGGAGATAGATGCTATCCTGAGCGAACTTGCACATCCATATAGTCTCTTCGTCAAAGTTCTGTTCGGTTGCGGTCTGCGATTGTTTGAAGGGTTGCAGTTGCGGGTGAAAGATTTCAATTTCGATGCCGGTATCTTGACGGTGCATGGCAAGGGGAAGAAAGATCGAACTGTGCCGATTCCGGAATCGATCCTGCCGGAATTGAGAACGCAGATCGAGGCAGTGGGAAAATTGCATGATAAGGATCTTAAAGCGGGATACAACGGGGTGTTTCTGGATGATGATATAGAGAAAAAATATCCAAAGGCGCCGAAGGAGTTCACGCATCAGTGGTTCTTTCCGCAACGATCGCTGACCAAGATGGAGGAAACCGGGCAGATGCGGCGCTATCACCTGCATGAATCAGAGTTACAGAGGGCACTCTACTGGGCGGTGCGCCGGGCAAAGATCCCCAAGAAAGTCACTGCACATACCTTCCGTCACTCGTTTGCCACCCATCTGTTGCAAGCTAATTACGATATCCGCGTTATTCAGAAACTTCTGGGGCATTCGAGTCTGAAGACGACGATGATCTACACTCATTGCGTGCCGGTAAGGACGGTGAAGGAGCCGAGAAGTCCGCTCGATCTGGCAGCGTGATTAAAACCTACGATACAGCCCGGTAACTTTCCCAAGGATTGAAACTTCATCTTTGCCGGCCCGCAGGATGATCGGCTCCATGTTCCGGTTTTCCGGCTGAAGCCGGATGTTTCCCTTCTCGCGGTAGAAACGTTTCAGGGTGGCCTCGCCATTCGCCATCGCTACGACAATGTCCTTGCTTTCTGCCGTGGTCTGAGGTTGTACAAGAACGAGATCCCCATCCAGGATTCCGGCCTCGATCATGGAATCGCCCTTGACGCGAAGAAAGAATGTGCCGCCACTTTTTGCCTCGGTCCGGTCGATGGAAAAGTATCCCTCGATATCCTCGACCGGCGGTTGCGGCATTCCAGCACGAACTACGCCGACGATGGGAAGCGACGTTGATTGTGAAGCGGGAGGGGAGAGGACAATTCCCCGCGAACTCCCTTCCCGGCGGTTGAGACAGCCTTTCAGTTCCAGGGCCTTCAGGTGCTTCATGATGCCGAGGGTGCCGTTAACGCCGAGCTGGGCAGCTATTTCGCGCAGGGAAGGGGGAGTGCCGTTGCGTTCAATGTAGCTGGTTATAATGCCCAGAACCTGCTGCTGTCGCGCTGTTAGTTGCTGCATGGCGAGACCACCTGACTTGAATTGGTTGTATAATGACAACCTATCAATGCCGGTTGCATATGTCAAGCGGTCAATCCGGCGCTTCAAGATACCTTTTGCCCGAACTGCCCGGCTGTGATAGATTCAGGCACATGCTGATATATCTATTTATAAATAACAGCGAACTTCAGCCTCTTCCTGCTGTGACAGACTAAACCATGATCTCCGATTTTCTCAAACATCTCTTCCCCCGCGTCGTACTGGAGCGTAACCTCCGTTTCAGTTATACCTTCTGCCTGGGGGGAAAGACCTGCGCAGCCTGTATCGCCTGTCATTCTGCTCATTATGCCGAGCATGGCACATGCAGTGACTGCCATCGCGGCAATCCGGCATCAGAGCGTAAGAACATTGCCCATGCCGGGCTTACAGAGAAGGAAATGAAAGTGTTGGAGAGGATCTTTCCCGTATTCCAGGAATCGACACAACGAAGTTGGGGGGATTCGGTTGCGCCGTTCAGAAAACACCGGCAATCGTGAGCGCGGCATGACAGTGCTCCCATGGCAATCCGGAACAACTCCGCTGATGCTGGCGCCGATGCAGGGGCTGACCAACCGGGCCTTGCGCTCCTATTTTATCGAACATGTCCGGCCCGATGTCATCTTTACCGAGTTCATGCGTGTCAATACAGCACCGGCGGGAGCGGGGCTCACCGCTGTTGACCTGCGTGATGTTGCCACCTGGCAGGAGGGTGTGCCGCTGGTGGTGCAGTTGGTGGGGCATGAGAGGGAGTCGCTGGTCCTGGCGTCCCGGGTCGCGCAGGAGGCTGGTGCTGCACATATCAACCTCAACATGGGGTGCCCCTATGGCCGGATGGGGGGCGGCCTGACCGGTGGAGGGATGCTTCGCTATCCGGACAATCTTGCGGAGATCATCCCCGCAATGCGGGATGCCGTTGACGGCTCCTTCTCCGTCAAAATCCGGACCGGGTACGACGATCCGGACCAGATCCTGTCGCTGCTTCCGCTCTTTGAAACGAGCGGGGTGGATTTTCTGGTGCTGCATCCCCGTACCGTTGTCCAGAAGTACGACGGCGCTGCCGACCATAGAGTGACCGCCCGGGTGATTCGGGAGACCCGGCTGCCGGTGATTGCCAACGGGGATATCCGGAGCGCTGCCGATGGTGGACGGGTGCTGGGCGAGACCGGCGCTGCCGGGCTGATGCTGGGGCGGGGGGCGATTGCCGATCCGCTGCTGTTCCTGCGTCTGCGGGGAGTGGTAAACCCCGAGCCGGGCCGGGAAGAGCGGAGAGCGGAACTTAACCGCTATCTGAGGGAGATACTGATCCGCTATGGCCGGCTGTTCTGCGGCGATACGCAGGTGCTGAACAAGGTGAAGGAGATCATCGCGTACCTGGATGATCCGGAACTGGCAAAACCACTCAAGGAAATGCGGCGGGCCAAAACAGTGCGGGCGTTCGAAGCTGCTCTGCACCGGCTCTGCTGAGCTGACCCCGTTAATCCGGGGGATAGGTCACCGGCAGGGGAGGGGAGGAAATGCTCCGGGAGCGCTCATGACATATGACCACGCCGCGTTGCAGTACCCTCTGCCTCTCAGCGCACGATCGAGATAAGCAGGGACTCTTATCCATGATTCTGCTATAGTTGCGGCTTCCGGATTCACAAGGCCAGAAGGAAAGGAGAAATACATTGTTGACACATATACGGCTGATATTTGCACTGTCTTTACTGGCCATGCTCATTGGCTGCAGCAAGCTGACGATCAAGAATTACTCTAAAATCAAGGCTGGGACCGAGTACTCCGAGGTGGTCAATATTCTTGGCAAACCCGACACCTGTTCGGATGCACTGTTTGTAAAGAACTGCGTCTGGGGGAACGAACAGATGAACATTACGGTAAATTTTGTGGGGGACAAAGTACTCCTTTTCACAAGCAAGAACATAAAATAGGAAAAGCCGGTTCGAGTGCGTGGCCTGTCTCTTTATGCGTGCCGACAGCTACCGTATCACCCCCACCGTATTTGTTGCCGTACTTGTCGTGGATGAAATGTATCCTGGCAACTCTGTCACTTCATGCCTCCCTTTGGGTGCAAGGAGGTCAATAGTCGAAGAGAGCTGATTTTTCAGGCCCTGCCCCTGATGTGCGTTGTCACTTTAAGCGTAACAACATTTTTGTGGACATCTTTCAGAAGCTGCTCAATTTCCCTACGCAACGCCTTCTTTTCCGGAATGGCCGCCAGTTTCTGTTTGAAATCGTTGGCGGCGATCCTCAACAGCAGTTCCGTACTGGCTCCGACCGTTTCATTCCGGAAATCATCCGACACAGTCGCAAGAATAAGTTTCAGATTATCCAGCGTCACGATGTCTTGCTGAAAATCAGCCAGGTAGTTGGGGTTGCTGGCTTTTTTGACTTGTTCATGAAGCACAACCTGAATTTCTTCACAGGCTTTGATGATCAAATCGAGTGCGTCAAGGGTGTGAGATACGCTTGTTTTCGTCATTAAAATAGCTCCTGAGGCAGATATGTCCTGGGAGTTTAGCCGTAAACCGGTCATTGTCAATAGAGAAAGAGAAAACTCCGGGATCACGTTTTACGTTTTCCGACAACATGTTATGTAATTTATAAGGCGACCAATCGGCCGCCTTTCTGTTTTTGACCTGAGGGGATACCGAAGAATGTGGAGTAGAAGTGAGGAAGGAAGGTCGCAGGGGGGTACTCTTCTTGCAATTTTGGAAGCTCAAATGTATACTCCGGACAATAAGATTCGGAAGCGGCGGTAGGGGGCGAATCAAAAACGATCCAAATTTACCCAACAAGGAGTTGACGTGAAAGCTAATCATATTTTAATCGGTAGTTTATTGCTCTGTGCAACAGGAGCGTGGGCGATGCAGCAACCCGCTAAACAGAAGGACTCGCGGACGGCCCAGAGCATTCTGGAAACGAAATGCTCCAAATGCCACACTGTACAGGTTATCGATGCTGCCATTAGTGCCCATAAGGATATGGCGAAGATTCAAAAAGTAATGGAAGGCAAAGGAGCATCCCTAAGCGCTTCAGAGCGGGAAGTACTTGGCATTTTCTGGAAACAGAAGAATCCGTTGCAGGTGAACAAGTAGCAGGCGCAACGCAGGGTGGTTCCTTTGGGACGTTCCAGGTATGTCAGGTGTAATGTAAGGCGGCCGCATGGCCGCCTTTACTGCTTCTGCGCTTGCTGGCAGATTTGCTGAGGAGCTGATGGATGTCATGCATAATACCCATTGCGGGAGCGGCTGATGGCCGTGAAATGAAAGTTGCGCGGGAGATTGAAAAGTTAAAGCGGCGGGTCATCTGGTGTGAGCGTGCAGGAGGCGACAGCTGGCGGCAGATTTCCTTTATTTACCGGTCGGCGGACAGGTTTGGCAGCCGGGTTTTTGACCATTCTTTCTGCCATGGAGAAATAAATCTGGCTGTTGGCTGCTCGACTGGTTCATGCTGCCGCTGCCGGCCCGATGTGTTTGCTTATGAGCAGAACGTGCTGGATTTGCTGCCGAAAAGGCTTGGCGATTCCGAATACTGCCCCTTTTTCAACCCGGCCAAAAAAAACTGCGGCATTTATGGCGTCAGACCGTTTGCCTGCCGGGTTTACTTCAATCTTGGTTCTACAGTACATTGCTGCCGTAACCCGAATGATACGACCCTGCAGATGTTTGATAATCTCAAACGGCATCTGGAAAGGGTTCTGGGGCCTTACCTCGGGGGATACGGTCTCATACCTTTTCCAGATCAAAGCCCCCTCTTCGTTGGCTCGTCTTCAGCTCCTCAGCATACTTATTGTATGCCTTCGTCGCCTCAATCCTCGCCGCCTTGATGGCATCTTTGCTTTGAAATTGGAATCACTTGACCCCTCAAATAGAGTTGGTCAATTGTCATACGACTCGTCAGGGTTTGCATGTGTCCTCGCCTGTTCCAGCATGGTTTTCAGTTTATGACGATACGCAGATACGCTTATCTGGGCGGTTGTGTATTGCAGCAAGGCTTCCAGATAGCGAAGCGACGGAGATGCGGCCGGTTTTGAACCGAAATCGGCATAGATGAACGCTACAACCCTGTTTGCGCGTATGAGAGGGAAAAGCAGCACTTCGGGCTCTTCCATTCGGCCGATCAGCCGGTAAAGCTCATGCGGCCACGTTGAGTCGCTATGAAACCCAAAGTACATCTGTCCGTTTTTAATGACCTCCTCAAATATCTGCTGATCATCAAGCGGGATTCTCAGATTGGCAAGGAGTTCCAATCCGTCACTTTTTTCCCCTCTGACCCCGAAAGATTCTTCCGCTACAAGCTCTGATTCTGTCACCGAAAAAACAATGGCCCGCTCGAATACTTCGATCAGGTACGCAAGAATAGTGACGGAAATCTCCGTATGTGTTTTGCAGTTGCGCAGTTTGGTGATGCAGGTAAAAAAACGTTGGTCATCACTGCTGCGGTATTCCGACGACAATGTCCGGAGAAAGGCTCCCAGGCCGGAGCAGAAAGAAAGTGCCTGCTGCGCCGACGATTCTTCCGCGCATTCTTTGCAGGGTCGGGGAATAATGGAACGTATTCCGGAGCTGAGTGCCTGCAGTCCCTGAGTGCCCCAGAAACGCGAACAGGCAATCAGGACAACTGACGCCTGAGGGTATTTCTGCAGCTCTTTGCAGATCTGCAATGTGTCCTGTGTGGCATCGTCGTGTGGGACATCAATAAAAATAACCAGTTGAACCATTTGACAGAGCAATAACCTGATATTGATCGCAAGTGAGACTACGGTATCTGATGAAACTGAATAGATACGTTCCTGAAAACATATCGATCGTACCATTGTCGATAGAATCGGTGACTGTGTAATCACGATCACCGCTATATCGGGAGGTAACAGCGCTCCGTTTTCCTTCTGTACGGATCCTGACAACAGCGTTGCCAGTTCCTGTTTCTGCTCTTTTGCCGCAGAGGGAAACTCCTCAATAACCAGCTTCCTGACCGTGTTCACCTCGCGGTAGCCTTGATCGCTGCTCCGTTGAATCATGTCCCGCTGTTCTGCCAGAAATTGCTGGAGTCCTGACGGGACACTCCCCTGATCGCATTCGTTTGATGTCATTGCCTGCGCATTGATTCCCTGTTGTTCCGTATCCAGGTCCAGATTAGTGACACCGGCAATGCTCAGAATTTCATCCATGGTGCCATCACGCACCTTTTCGTCAAAGATCCGCAATGATTCCATCAGGATTCCCTGCGCATTCAGCAGGATTCTTTGCGGAAACTTTGTCCGGGAAAAATGGTAGCCATCGGTAGTGTTGCTTTTGGCAATATCCAGAGAGAATTCCCCTGTTTTCCAGGTCAGAACCTCAACAATTGTCATCTCAATTAATGATTCTATGCCGTTATAGGCGGCAGTTTCTTCAACCATGTTATGTTCGAGAAGTGTAATGACGAGCGGCCTGCGATGGTCTCCGGCGTTTTTTTGGATATCCAGCACCTGAGCAAGCTGTTGTTCCGTTATTGCTCCGGCACTGACCAGAACCTGCCCGATCCGCACCCGGTTATTGAGGTAATTGGCACTGACAAGATCTCCATCATGGAAGACTAGCTGACTTTCTCCTTTTTCACTGGAGAGCCGCA
Source organism: Desulfuromonadaceae bacterium (assembly GCA_028687585.1). Lineage (GTDB taxonomy): Bacteria > Desulfobacterota > Desulfuromonadia > Geobacterales > Pseudopelobacteraceae > JACRCG01. The sequence continues at coordinate 101,661 of JAQTZV010000012.1, forward strand.
ATATTCCGGATTTTTTGGATCCATTCAGCAGCTGTATGATATCGATTATCGGAAAATTTCCGAGATCGCCTTTTAGTGACATGTTATTATCTCTCCGGGAGAAATCTGTGAGTTTTGAGTCGCTTCTTATACCATAGTTGATTTGTTGCCGTGAAGATCCAAAATTTTCATAGCCTGCTCTCATAACTCCTGTTATTATACGCACCATTACTGTTTTGTGGAGGGGCTGCATGATCAACCGATTCTGGTCAGGTTTACTTACGGTGCTGCTGTTAGCCGGCTGTGGCTGGGACGGTACTCCGACTCGCCCCAATGATTTCGCCCAACTGACGTCAATTACGATCAGTGCCGTCTCTGCGACCATTGCCAACGGTACATCCGCCAAGCTCGTTGCAACCGGCCACTTCTCCGGTCAGTTCGACCGTGACGTTACTGATCGTGCGGTCTGGTCAAGCGCTTCGCCGGCCGTGGCCGATTTCAGATATTCTGCTGCACCGAACAAAAACCGGGTGACCGCGGTTACTCCGGGAACCACCGTCGTTACTGCAACGGTGGATGGGGTGTCGGCGACCTACGTGCTGACGGTATCGAGCGCCACGGTGCAAGCGGTAACGATTACGCCTGCCACTGCATCTATCCCCGTGGGTATGACCACCCAGTTTGCGGCAACCGGCTCCTTTTCGGATGCAACGACTCAGGATCTGACCTTTGATGCGGTCTGGTCTTCAACTCCAGGCACGTTTGCTACGGTAAGTAACATCTCCGTCAGCAAGGGACTCGCCAGCGCTACTGCAGTCGGTAATGAGTCTGTCGTTGCGACTTTTGGCGCTGCCCCTGTCAGCGGCACTGCATCACTGGCGGTCTCTGCTCCGGCAATGCAATCGATTACAGTCTCGCCGGCCAACTCTACCGTCTCAGGCTTGTCGAAGACAGTGACATTTACGGCCACCGGTAATTACTCTGACGGCACGACTTCCGATATCACCGGTCAGGCCACCTGGGCATCGACCAAGCCAGGGTTTGCCACTATTGTAGCTGGTAGTGGTGTTGCCACTACTGTTGCGGCAGGCACGACCTCAATCAGTGCCACGCTGAACGGTATCAGCGGCAGCACAAACCTCACGGTGACGGTTCCGGTTTTGGACACCAACGGGCTGCAGATTACCCCGGCCAGCCCGAGTATGAGCGTTGGCGCGACGCAACAACTTACCGTAATGGCAACCTATACTGACAGCTCGTCCAAGGACGTGACCAGCAGCTGTGTCTGGACATCCAGCGCCCCTTCGAATGCTTCAGTAAGCGCGACCGGATTGGTTACCGGCGGAATTGCCGGCACCACCGTCATTACTGCTGCATATGGCGGCCAATTTACTGCGGTCACCGTTACCGTCACCGTACATTGAACTATTTTCGCTTCCAGGAAAGGACGATATGAATCGAATCTGCCGGATAATAATCACTCTCTGTCTGCCGCTCCTGCTCTGCAGCCCGGCTATGGCACAGCATGCGGGCCCCTACATCGGGGCTTTTGTCGGGGGTAATGTGCTGATGGACGCCAAGAGTTCCGACAGCTCGGGGCTATTCACCTTCACGTTTAATCCGGATATGCAGGGGAGCGCCGTACTCGGTTGGGAGTTTGCGCCGGGCAACCCTGTGGGGACGGGGCGGGTCGAGCTTGAATACACCAGGCGCAGCAACCCGCTCGACCAGGTAAAGTTTGTTGAAGGGAGTTTCAAGGGGGACGGCGACATAAAAGCTGACAGTCTGATGATTAACTTTTTTGGCGTCTACCCTGACAATACAAAATGGGCACCATATTTCGGGGTCGGCATCGGGGCTGCCCGTATTGAGACGTCAAGCTTGAAGGTGACCGGCCAACCGCTAGCCTCAGGTTCAGACACTGTTTTAGCATACCAACTGGGAGCTGGAGTTGATTACTCGCTGACAAAATATCTGAACCTCGATCTCGGCTACCGCTTTTTTAACAGTATCCGTCCTGAATTCACCGAAGCCAATGGGCAGAAGTTAAAGATGGATTATGTAAGCCACAACCTTGTTTTCGGCCTGCGAGTCGGATTCTGAGGGTACTAAGTCCCTTTGCCGCCTTGAGTAACAGCACGTGGTCGCGGTTTGCCCGGTTTAGAAAGAAGCAATTTGTGGTTTCTCTGTCATTGCGTTTTAAAAAGTCATCTCTCTTCGCAGCAGCTTTTTTTCTGTTCTTGCTGCTCGACTATCCGGCCCGGGCCCAAGACAGCTATGCCACGTACCCACCCCTGCCGTTTGGCTATACATCAATAAAAGTCTTCGATAATAAAGGGCAGTTTGTTGGTAGAATTCTGCCCGATAAACGCTACTGGGTGTCTATTGACCGGATTCCCACTTTCCTGCAAAAGGCTGTGGTGGCTGTTGAAGACGCCCGCTTTTACGAACATGGCGGTATAGATGTGCGCGGAATCGCCCGGGCTTTGGTAAAAGATGTGGTCAAGGGGCGTCTGGCTGAAGGGGGGTCAACCATTACCCAGCAGCTAATCAAAAACAGATACTTGTCGAGTGAAAAGACCATCGAACGAAAATATGAAGAAGCCAAAATGGCTATTGAGTACGAGCAAAAGTACACCAAGAAGCAGATCCTGGAGATGTATTTCAACGAAATTTATTACGGCAACGGGGCGTGGGGCATCGCCCAGGCATCCCGGCTCTATTTTGATAAAAGCCCGGAGGAGCTGAACGATGCCGAATGTGCTCTGCTGGCCGGTGTGCAAAAAAACCCTGGTCGCTACAACCCACTCGGTAAATCCGCCCAGGTTACCGGGCGGCGGGATATCGTGCTTGCGCGGATGGTGACACTGAACATGATCACGCCCGTCCAGAAGGCAAAACTGAGAAACCAGCGCGTTACTTTTACTCAATCGGGCCAGGCTCCGCATTATGTTGCTCACATCCGCAGCAAACTGATAGAGCGTTTTGGCCTCGATGTTATCGAACAGGGGGGGCTTGAAGTCACTGCTGCCATGGATCTGGCTCTGCAAAAAAGTGCAGAAAAGGTGTTAGAAGAAGGGGTCAAAAAACGTTCACCGGAGCTGCAGGGGGCATTGGTCTGCCTTGACCCGGTTACGGGCGACGTTCTTGCTGCTGTGGGTGGGGTAGACGGTATTCGTAACGCCTATAACCGCGCATTTTTTGCCAAACGCCAGCCGGGATCGGCCATAAAACCGCTGATTTATGCTGCCGCACTGGAAAAAGGTATCACTGCCAGCAGCGTGTGGGATGACTCCCCGGTTTCATACCCCGGCAGTAACAATGGAACCTGGACGCCGCAGAATTATGGCAAGGAGGTATACGGGGAGCTTACCCTCAGTCAGGCACTGGCGTATTCCAACAATGTCATAGCGGTTAAACTGCTGGATGCTGTCGGCATTCCGTATTTCGTCGATTTTGCCGGAAAAATGGGACTTTCGATGCACGCGGAGAATGGTCTTTCGCTCGCCCTGGGGACGGATGAAGTTACTCTGAATGACCTTGTACTGGCGTATGCACCGTTGGCAAATGGTGGCATGCGTCCAGAGGCGAGAACCATTATCAAAATTTATGACCGCAAACGAAATACCTGGGTGGAATTTCCCGCAACGACGCTCCCGGTACTTTCGCCTGCGGTGGCTTATATTACTACGCAGATGCTCAAAGGCGTCATGACCTATGGTACCGGGAAAAGTCTCAAGAAATTCAATTTGACTCATCCGTCAGCCGGGAAGACCGGAACAACCGATGACTACCGGGATGCCTGGTTTGTCGGCTATACCCCTCAGTTAATAACCGGGGTCTGGGTTGGCTATGACAAGCCAAAGCCGGGGGGCAAGGGCTTTACTGGTGGCGCTGTTGCTGCCCCGATTTGGGAAAAATTCATGCGCAGAGCGGTGGCAACCAAGGCGCCTGCCGATTTTTCGCGTCCGGATTCGGTTGTTAGTGTGAGTGTTGATCTGGAGACAGGGTATCTTGCGTCACCCGACTGCCCGGAAAAACGGGATGAGTTTTTTATTTCGGGGACGGAGCCAAGTGAATACTGTCCCAGGCATGGAAGAAATGACGTGCCGGCTGAGCCTGTCGAGTCTGTTAAGCCTCTTGAATCTCTTGAACATCTTGAACCAATTGTACCGTCTGGATCCGATTGAGTTTGAAGTATAGGTAATTGCACTACACGCCGATGGCACTCGTATGCAGCAATAGCTGACAGTTCTAACGTATTGGATGTCATCACTGTCACCACACGTTCTGGAGGATTTATGGATACCAGCAGCAGGAGGACTTTTTTAGCGGTATGCCTTGGCGGTCTTGGCTCAATTGCTACCGCAGCGGTTGCCTGGCCGCTGTTCCGCTATCTGTCACCTCGCTCTGGCAGTGGGACAAGCGGAAAAGTAGTTATTCCGGATGCGGAAGTACGCGAGGGGGAAGCGAAATTCTTTGAATATGCCGGTTCTTCTGCGGTGCTGATCAGGAAAAGGGGCGGTGAACTTATCGCTCTTTCTGCGGTCTGTACCCATTTGGGCTGTATCGTACAATGGGAAAAAGATAAACAGGATTTCCTTTGCCCCTGTCATGGTGGGCATTATTCCGCCGATGGTGCAGTCACGGCCGGCCCGCCTCCCAAACCGTTAATAAAACTGCCGTTTACCGTGTTTGGCGGTAATATAACTGTTGGGTAACTTGTGAACGTAACCTGTTGAAGGAGCCGGTATGACTCTCATTAAAAGTGTTATTGACTGGATCGATGTTCGCGTTGGAATTCGCGAGATAGCGGAGAAGGAACTGACCGGTTATCTCCTGCCGCGCAATATAAACGCCTGGTACTCGATGGGAAGCATTCTGCTGTTTGCCTTTGCTCTGCAGGTCGTTACCGGCATGCTGCTGCTGATCTATTATGTGCCGGATGCAGAGAAGGCTTTCAAAAGTGTTACCGCCATCATGAACGATGTCCCCTACGGCTGGCTGATCCGCATGCTTCACGCGGTCGGTTCAAATATGATGGTTCTGGTGCTGCTGCTTCATATGATTTCAGTGCTGTTCATGGGGAGTTATAAAAAACCTCGCGAATTGAACTGGGTGACCGGTTTTATCCTTCTCAGCATGATTCAGGGGATATCTCTGACCGGATATCTGCTCCCCTGGAGCCAGCTCTCCTTCTGGGCCACTACCGTTGCCACCAATAGCGCCAATGCCATCCCGGTGCTGGGTCCATATCTGGTGGAATTCCTGCGCGGCAGTCCGCTGGTCGGACCTCCGACTCTGGGGCGCTTTTTCGCGCTGCATGTCGCGGTCATTCCGGCCGGGATCGCCGCCATGATAGCTGCCCACCTTTTTTTCCTCAAACGCACCGGGGTATCGACACCCCCCTTCGGGCAACAGGACACGTTGAACCAGTGGCGAGGCGAGAGTTATACACATGAGAATCATCCTGGCGGGATTCCCTTTTTTCCCGATTTTGCTCTTGAAGATCTGCGGTCGATTGCCATCTATATGGCGATATTTCTCGCGGTGGTATTTTTCGACCCGTATCTGTTTTTCCCGAAGGATGCCTTCATCCCGGCAAATGCCTTTGTGACCCCGGCTCACATCAAGCCGGAGTGGTACTTCCTGGCCAACTACCAGACCCTGAAAATTTTTCCCAATGAGCTGATCGGTCTGTCGCTGCAGGGTGCTGCGATGACGTTCCTGGCGCTGCTCCCGTTCATTGATCGTGGCAGGGAACGTCATCCGCTGAAGCGGCCGCTGTTCATGATCTGTTCTGTCGGCGGCCTGCTGCTCTGGATCGGTCTGAGTATATGGGGGCATTTATCATGAAATATCAGGATACTACCATGACGCTTTGTCTCCAATTGTGTGCCCTGTTGTTGCTTCCGTTCATATCGTTCCTCATGCCGACGCATGCCGCTGCAGAAGATGCTGCAGAGCCTGTCTGCATCCAGTGTCACTCTAAAATGCCGGAAAAATACAGCCTGCCGGTCAAACTCTGGCGGGGCAGCATCCATGCCGAAAACGGCATCGCCTGCAATGGCTGCCACGGCGGTGATCCGAAAGATGCTGCCAATGCCATGAATCCGGCGCGCGGTTTTCTGGGAGCGCCCAAAGAATCGGCCATTCCTGCGTTCTGCGGCCGCTGCCATGTCGGCGTGATGAAGGATTATCTGGCCAGTGCTCACGGGCGCAAGCTTGGTGTCGGCGGCCCGACCTGTGTTACCTGCCACGGCAACCATCAGGTAATGAAGGCATCTCTGGAGTTGATTAACGAAAAGAGCTGCAGCCGCTGTCACAGCTTTGAACGGGCCAGAGTTATCCGGGATACCATGCAGGAAACTGAAAAAACCATCGTGGCGATTGACGGTCGTATCGGCGCATACAAAATGATCGGTACCGATATTGAAAAGCTGGAAAAAGATCTCTTTGCGGTGCGCAATCGCTTCCATACTCTGTTTCATGATGTTAATGTGGAACTTGTCAAAAATGAATCTGCCCAGATTCAGGCGGATCTGCAGAAAACCCAGGTTGCGCTTGCAGCACTGGATACCACGCAACAGAACCGCAAGATTGCCGGAGCGGTTGCGGTGGCGTTTTTGCTGCTGCTGGCACTTGTCATACATCTTTTCAAAAAAACGTTTACTTAGAGATCTATTCAGGTTGTGTCTGCGAGCGCGTTGTCTCAACGGCAGACAAGCCCGGTTAGCCTGTTGACATTTCGTTACCGGTTCCATAGATTACCCGCATGTTTTTATCGGATACGACCATGAGCTTTGCCCGCACATATGATTTTATTGTCGTTGTCACCCTGATCATTGCATACCTGACGGTGCCGGCATCGGGGCTTGCCCGTGCCGCCACCCTCGATTCCGGCTCATCTTCTGTGCAGATGTTCAGCAGCACCGCCACTACGGCACCCTGTGATAATTGCCCCTGTTCCGATGGTCATGGTTCTGACTGTTGCGACTCAATCTTCTGCTCCTGCTCCTGCCACGCTCCCCTGATTCATGGGCTGCAACTCTCCTATTCGCCGGAGATTTCAACTCAATGTTTTCAAGAACCATCCTGGTCGTTATTGCAGGTCTACCGCTCCATATTTGTCCCGCCGCAAAACTACGTCTGATCAACCCCTCTATTTTAAAATACCGGCGACACCAACACCCCATCTTACCTGACAAATTATTCCAGAAGAATATGGAAATATAGGATAGTGGTGCACATATCCAAGGAGAACCTACACGTGACAACACCTAAAAAAGATTTTCTGCACTCCCTCTGGGACTTTTTCTGTTCACTGAAGCTGACCATGTTTCTGCTGATATCTCTGGCGGTCATCTCGATTATCGGGACGGTCATTCCCCAGGGAATACCCCCCCAAGAGTATCTAGCCCGGATCAGCCCGGCTAAAATAACGCTGTACAAGGCGCTCGGTTTTTTTGATATGTACCATTCCTGGTGGTTCATTCTGCTGCTGTACCTGTTGACCGTCAACCTGATCGCCTGTTCCTTCAAGCGGCTGCCCCATATCTGGAAGATCATCTCCCAACCGGTAACAACTCTGAGCAACACTCTGGAGCAGTCCCTTACCAATGTGGCAACGATAAAAACTTCAGCTGAACCGACGGCAGTCAAAGAGAGGCTCGCTTCTTTTCTCAGTGCGGAATTTTCCACTCCTGTTGTTTCCGAGGTCGATGGCGCCTGGCACCTCTTTGCCCAGAAAACCCCCTGGTGCCGGCTCTCGGTCTATTTCGTCCATCTGAGCATCATTGTTATCTTCATCGGTTCCATAATCGGCTCACTTTTTGGCTTCAAAGGTTATGTGAACATTCTTGAAGGTGAAAGTGTCTCCAAAGTTATGACCCGCTCGGAAAAGGAAATCGATCTTGGTTACTCCGTGCGCCTCGAGCAATTCAGTATGGCAAAGTATCCCAGCGGAGCACCGAAAGAGTTCAAAAGTATTCTGACGGTACTGGAGAACGGCAAACCGGTACCTGACTACACCAATGTCCGTGTTATTGTTAACGATCCGCTTAGTTACAAAGGGATAACGTTCTATCAATCGAGCTACGGCAATGCCGGGAACTATTACTTTACGGTTACCGATATAAATGGCAGCAATCCCGTCTCCCTGACGGTTGCCGGCCAGTCTTCGGTTACTCTCCCCGATGGCAGCAGCCTGCACGTTCTGGAAGCAACACGTGAAGTCTCTCAATTTGCAAAAGATCTGTCCGGACCGGCTGCTCAGGTTGAGCTGCATACGCCGAACGGAAAAGCGGAAGCTTTTGTTGTCTATGCCAATCATCCCGAACTGAACATCCAGCACGCAAAGCAGCATGGCGCCGGTCCGGTCATTCACTACAGAGGCGCGGAAGAAAAAATGTATACCGGACTCCAGGTTGCCAAGGACCCGGGGGTGGAAATAGTCTGGCTTGGGTGTCTGCTGATGGTGGTCGGCATTTATGTCGCTTTCTTTATGTCTCACCGTCGCATCTGGATCCGCATTCAGGACGGTGCGGTAACCATTGGCGGCAATGCCAGCAAGAATCCCGGTGCCTTCCAGCAAAACTTTGAGGCCCTTGTCGCGCAACTCAAAACAGCTCTTACTACGGAGAAACAACCATGACCAGTTCACTGCTATTCAACATAACTACGTTTGCCTATCTCATATCGATGCTGCTGTTCTTTGCCTTTCTCGCCAGTCGTGCCAAAGCAATCGGTGCTGCAGCCATGGCCGTTTCTTATGGCGGACTGCTTGCACAGACGGTAGCAATCGCCCTCCGTTGGAAGGAATCCTACGACATGGGGGTGGGTCATGCCCCGTTCTCCAATCTGTACGAATCGATCGTCTTTTTTTCCTGGACGATCGTATTGATCTATGCCCTGCTTGACATCAAGTACAAATACCGGGTGATCGGTGCTTTCGTCATGCCCTTCGCCCTGCTCGGTATGGCTTGGGCACAACTTGGTATGAACAACTCCATCGAGCCGCTCGTACCCGCTCTGCAGAGTAACTGGCTACTGTATCACGTTGTTACCTGTTTCCTCGGCTACGCCGCTTTTGCCGTGGCCTGCGGTATCTCTATCATGTACCTGATCAAAGCCGGCTGCGAAGAGGCCGCCGATGGGAAGGCCGGAAACGGTCTGCTTGCCATGTTTCCGCCGACTAAAGTTCTCGATGATCTGAACTACCGCTCAATTATGGTCGGTTTTCCGCTGCTCACACTCGGCATCATTACCGGTGCCGCCTGGGCAAACTATGCCTGGGGCACCTACTGGAGCTGGGACCCGAAAGAAACCTGGTCGCTGATCGTCTGGTTCGTGTATGCCGCATTCCTGCATGCCCGCATCACGAAAGGCTGGGTCGGTAAACGCGCTGCCTGGCTTTCAATTATTGGTTTTGCCGCTACGCTTTTCTGCTATCTGGGTGTGAACCTGCTTTTATCAGGATTGCACAGCTATGGCGGCGGTGGAAAATAAGCTTCTGGTTCCGGCTCTTTGGACTTGATTTATTTATTAGAGCGTGGTAGTTATCACTTCCGCGTTACTGACGAATTGTCACGCCATGCGGAGAGATGGCCGAGTAGGTCGAAGGCGCTCGCCTGCTAAGCGAGTATACTGGGAAACCGGTATCCAGGGTTCGAATCCCTGTCTCTCCGCCACTAAATAATTCGGCATAGTCCGAAAAAGACCAAAAGCCCCTGAGAAATCGGGGGCTTTTTTTTGAATATACCGCTTGTTTATTTGCCTTGATTACCAGCTCTCTTTTCAATGACAAGAATTAGCACAGGTGTGCTGAACATTATCCCACCCGGTGCTTGATGCTACATTCTTCACTCCGTTGTCACAGAACAACATCTGACGCATGGTTCATCCCACTGTTATGGGGTAGAAATAGCGGAGAATTCTTAACTGAATATGAAGGAAAGAAGTATTTTTAAAAAAAAGTTACGGAATGTTTTTTGGGGGGGCTGCTATAGGGGAATATCAGGTGATGAACGGTAAGAAGTTTTGTGCCGATATACGATTAATTGAGCGGATAACGTGGAAGTTTAATGGTCACCTTCAGTCCTTTCCCTGTGGCTGTCTCGCCAAGTGCGATGCTGCCGTCATGCCTTATAACGGCGGATTTGACGATAGCCATGCCAAGGCCACAGCCGGTGGCATCCGTGCGCTGACCACGATTAAATCGATCAAAAATCAGCTCTCTTTTTTCGAGCGGGATACCAGGGCCGGTGTCGGCGACTTCTATAACAACCGTACGTTCGGTGTTGCGTGCTGTCACATCGACTTTGCCGCCAGGCAACGTATAGCGTATGGCATTATCAACCAGATTGCTGATCATGGCCCGTAACGCATCAGGTTCTCCCGTGATTATAACCGGTTCATCGTCCTGTGCCGCAAGCGTAATCCCCTTGTCTGCCGCAATCCGGGACTGTTCAGAGATGATCTCTGTTACCAGGCTGTTGATCGAAACTTCTCTGATGGTGAAGCGTGGCGCTTCCGGTTCAACGCGCGCCAGCGCAAGAAGCTGGCCGACCAGCCGGGCAGCCCGATTAACTCCTGATTTTAGCTTATCCAGCGCCTCGATACGTTCCTCTTCTCCGGAACTCTGTTCCAGGATGCGCAGTTGCAGCGTTATTGCAGTCAGTGGTGTCCGGAGTTCATGGGCGGCGTCAGCGACAAAGCGCTTCTGGATATCAAAAGCATGTCCAAGTTGGTCAAACAGATAGTTGAGCCGTTTGACTAATGGGAGAATCTCAACCGGCAGGTCATGTTCCGGGAGCGGTTCCAGTGATGTTGGTGAGAGCCGCGCCACGCCATTTGCAATCCTGTTGAGCGGAGTGAGCGCATGGCGGACTACTATCCAGATTATCACGGCAAGTACAGCGAAAATAATACATATGGGAATCATGGTACGCTGGATAAAGGAAACACTCATTTCCTGGCGTGCCGTTAATGATTGGGATACCTGTATGGTTCGCCCCAGATGCGAAATGAGATACACCCGCCACTGCTCGTTCCCGGCGGAAATAGTGTGCAAACCGGTAGTTGTTGCGCGCGGAAGAGTGGTGTTCTGGCGTGATGTATAGATGAGAGTGCCGGACGGATCCCAAACCTGAACGGTGAAGCCTTCATCCTTTTCATAGTCGGAAGCTGCTGCGGGTTGCAGATCAAAGGTTTTCTGATCGCGGTGTGAAAGGGCTATTTGATAGAGTTGGTAGTCAAAGAGCTCACTGATTTCTTCATGGACTTCCATGTATGAGCTGACACCGATCAGCACGGCAGACACGGTCAGCGCCGTGAGGAGCAGCGCAAGAAGCTGTCGGTTGATAGATCTCATGTTTTATCGACCACCTGATAGCCGATTCCGCGTACGGTACGAATCAGGTTCTGGCCGATTTTTTTTCTTAAATTGTGGATATGTACTTCAATGGCATTGCTTTCAACCTCTTCGTCCCAGCCGTATAAACGTTCTTCAAGCTGTTCACGTGAAACGGTCGCTCCAGGTCGCTCCAGCAGATGGGTGATAATGGAGAACTCACGCTGCGAAAGCTTGATCGCCTTTTCATGACACCATAGTTCATGTGTTGCCGGGTTAAGTGTTAACGGTCCAAATGTTATTACAGGCTCTACTCTGCCATCCCGACGTCGCAGGAGTGCCCTGATGCGTGCTGCCAGCTCATCCGGGTCAAACGGCTTGACCAGATAGTCATCTGCGCCACTATCCAATCCGGCAATTCGATCACTGACTGCGTCTCGGGCCGTCAAGATGATGACGGGAGTCGCATCCTTTCTTCTGCGCAGATCAGATAAAATATCCAGTCCGCTTTTTCCCCCGGGCAATTTCAAGTCAAGCAACACAAGATCATATGATAATGAGTTTAGTGCCAACCCTGCTTCTTCAGCATCCTGCACCCAATCCACTGCAAAGGATTCCAGTCGCAAAATGCGCTGCACGGCATCGCCCAACATCGGATCGTCTTCGACCAGCAGCAGTCTCATGTTTCAACGCTACTTAAAATTTATCCGCAGACCATATGCCATTTTAGTAATGGTATGAGAAGGAAATCCGGCTTTGCTGGAATCCATTACAACACGAATATTAGTTGGAGAGACACCGATGCGGACTTTTGAGATCCCGAACTTATTGATGGCAGCAGTCATTGGTTTCTGGTTTGTATTGTCAGTGGCGATATCGATGACCAGACGATCCGGGGAATTTAATTTCAATGTCTTGTAATCAGGTATCGCCTGGTTCGCACGTATTTCAATGAATGTTGCGCCGGTTACAATCTCTTTTATGGTCAGTGCTGCAGAAGGTGCCGGGGCGGCGGTAACCGGAACAACCGGCTCTAGCTTCGGTGTTTGCGCCGTTGGTGCTGCTGAGAGTTCAGTCCCGCTATCTGTTTTTGTTGTCGAGGTTTTAGCGGTTGGAATAATTGATGCGACTTCCGGTTCATCGAGTCCTAGTGGATCTTCTTCTTGAGGAGCTCCCGTGGCTGCAGGTGATGCTATCATTGATACTGGTTCGGGAACCGTCATTGGTTTGATCTCCGGTTTCAGTTCCGGGCTGGCTTCCGGTTTACTTGCCGCAGATGTTGATCCACCAAATGTTACCGTCAGTAATTTGCGATCAGGAGAGGCACTTACGGAAATATCTGCTTCCGAAACGAGATTGAAAATAATTCTACTGACTACGATGCCGGAAAACTGGGCCTTATCAACACTGATGCTTGATACCACGCCTTTGTTTACGACAATCAATGGCTCGACTTTTTCCGGATCGGCTTCTGCAATGTCGACTACTGCCCGGGCTTGTCCGGGCAGTTTGTAATACGTGTACGTCATTGGAATGTCAGCTGAAATTTCAATAGATACGGAACCTCCAGCAACAACCGGTTTGACATCAAGCAGTTCAGCCGCGAAGAGAGTGGACTGCATGCATATCAGTACCGCAATAAGTTGCACGGCAGTAAACGCTTTTTTCATCTGGTAAACCTCCGGAGTGTAAGTTCAATGAAGTTCGAATAAAGATGTTGGCAAAAATTATTATTGGTTATTTCAGCCCGAAATCATTCAGGTCATCGTCTGAAAAATCAAGTAAGTCCGAAATGTTTGTTGCGTCGAGGCGTGAACTAATGTCTTTGAAACCAGGAATTACGGCGTTAATCTCGTTGAAAAGAGCATGTGCCTCTTCTGTCTTTCCCACCGTTTCGTATCCGGTCGCCAACTCATATTTCACCGTGCAGCTCTCTTCCGGAGTGAGACCTGGTTTTAATAGAGCCAGCAGTATCGTGGTGGCTTTTTCCAATTCACCACGCTCTCTCAGACAAACGCACTGCATTATCAGGCATCCTACCAGCAGTGAAGGGTCTTGAGAAGCCTGATGAAATTCATTGAGTGCCTCATCGTATAAGCCCATCTCTTTAAAAGCCTGTCCAAGGTCAAAATGCGATTGGGCGTCAGAATTTTCCTGTTCGTTGCTGAACTTTACACCTCGCGGAGCAGAGTTAACGGTATCAAACAGGGCGCCGACAGAGTCAAGCCAGTTTTCATTAGATGATGAATTAGCGGCCCCCTCTTCCAATACGCTAAAGGGGGAGTCGATCTCGATCTCGACCTCGACCTCTTCATCAAACAACGGCGATGTGGTCACCATATCTTCAGAGAAACCAGCTTCAGGAGTCTCAACACCCGGAAGAGCAGTCGATGAACCCTGTTCGGCGGAGATGCTTTGTTTGCCGAGTGACACCGTATGCAACGATTTTAGCTTTGATGTCAGTGAAACTTTTTCGCCTTCATTTCCGGCAGCAGTAGCAACTCTGAGGAGCCCTTCCAGAACTTTTGTATTGATTGGATCTGATTTGTCAAGGGCATGATATATCTGCTCAAGTTGCTGCAGGAAACCAGCTGAAATAAGGGTTGATTCGTATTGATCAAGTAACTCAAGAGCCGATGTGAGATTCTGTTCCGCAGTCGTTGACGAGATGAGGCCAAGCATGGCGACCGGTTCTGCAGGAAAATATTTGAGATAATGCTGATACGCTATTTTGACCTTCTGTGGTTGATCAAGAAGTTTGTACGCTTGTATTGTCAGTTCCCAGACACCTTTGTTGTTGGGATTGCTCCGGAGAAGATTCTGGAGACTGCCTATCGCTGTTGTGGCATTGCCCTGGCGGATCTGTTCAGAAAGCACCTCAAACAAAAAGTCCGGCTTCTCGGAGAAAAGTTGCTGAACGCGAGAACAAACTTTGGAAAGGGTTATATTGTCACTGCGTTCTATAAGCAGAGCCGCCGTTTTTATGAATACGGCATATGCCTCGGTTTTTTTCCCCTGTTGAACATAGGCTTCTGCCAGTTTGATTTTAATTGGGATATTTTGCGGATCAACGTTTTGCATCCTGTCAAGGATGTTCAGCGCCTCGGGAACGTTATGAGACTTTTCATAGTATTCGTATATGAGTTTATATTCCGAAATAGCATTTGCAACGAGGCCATGTTTTTCATTAAGTTCGGCAAGCGTCAATGAAAGTGAAATATCGGCGGGGAAAAGTTTCTGCAGCTGTTTGTAAACAGCGATAGCTTTAAGATAAAAACCGTTTTTTGAGAAATGTTTGGCAACGGTTTCAAATTCTTTACGGGCATCATCATTACGCGCACATTTAATGAGCAGCTCTGCGAACTTTTGGCGATGGTTAATGGCCGCAGGTTCTAATACAATAATCTGCTCGTAGGCTTTGGCCGCTTTGTCAAATTGACCGCGAGACGCAAACTTTTGAGCTTCTTCGATCAGCGTATCTTTTTTTGAGCTGGCCGCCATAGTTTTCCTCGAGCGTGGTAAGCGGGAAGTTGACCAAATCAGTAACGTCTGAAGACAAGGTAATAGCTACTGTAGCAGTACGGTTTTGTCAAGCTTAATATCTTGGTTATATTAGGATATTCAGCGTTTTAAGTGGTTTTATTTTGCTTTGACATGCCCCATAAAATCCTTTACGGTACGGCAGTCATTTTGTTTCAACCATTAATATGCGGCGCATATGAGTCCGTGAATTTTAATCTGGAGGCTGTGGGATGCGTTTCCTGCCGAAAGCAAATCCGCTTTACGAAAAAACTCCCGCCAATAGTGTAATTATTCCTGATGTTTTTGAAAAACTTGGCATCGGCGGGTTTACCGGGTATGTACATCACACGGCCCCGGAATTTGAGTTCTATGGAGTTTTCGCCCATGGGAAGTTGCTGTGTGCCCACAGTTGTAGTGGCACGAGGGATAAGTCGGGTTTTGAAGCTCTTGTTTTTCTGTGTGATGCGGTGATCGCGACTGGCGGCGAAATTAATGTGTACCGCATGACTACTGATCTTGCGGTATGTGCTCACGCCCAGATTGTCGGCACTCGACTATTTAGTGGTGAAGAGGTACGGCAGGTTGATATTAAAGGTGTTCTGGCCCGTCTGAGAAGTCAGGGACTGAACGGGGTGGTACGCTTTTACACAACGGAACGCTCCGCCATGATGTTTTATAAAGATGGAGTGCCGATTGGTTTTTACCACGATGAAGCCGACTCAATTGAATCCTCTTCGGATGAAGCACGGAAAATTGCCGCGTTGCCTGGTGCGCGTGTAGAAGTTTGCACCACCAGGACACTTGAAGAGTTGCTGGAATATGACTTGCTGCAGATGGTTAACCTCCCGAAGTTATGGGAATCAGCTCTGGCACGTTGCGTTGCGGCTCGCCTGAAAACTGCTCATGATGTTGAGCCACCTGTTACACGGCCAGGTGAACAAAAGCTGCTGGAACTGGTTGATGATATTTCTGAAGTTGCTGCAGCCTATCTTTCACGGGCGGGTCGAGTCATTGTTGAAAAAAGAATCAAGGAGCTGGGCGGCCCTTTGTTACTGCTTGATCAGGGGAAGCGCGCGCAATTTCTTGCGCTCGTCGAAGCAGATTCCATGGAAATTGACAGTCATGCCCGTATTGACGAAATGATTGACCTGATGAGATCAGAAATTACCGGCCGGCTTGCAGTTTAATGGTCGAAACAACAGGGACTAGCCGTGCACGTTCAGCAGATTCTTAAAGAATACCTGGAGATTCACGGATACTGGGTGTTGTTTGTCGGAACGTTTCTTGAGGGTGAAGCCATTCTGCTCCTGGCCGGTTTTCTGGCTTTTCAGGGGTACCTGGATATTGTAGGTGTTATAAGTACCGCCTGGGCCGGATCTTTCCTTGGTGATCAGTGTTATTTCTTCCTTGGCCGTTTCAAGGGGAGATTGCTGCTCAAACGTTTTCACTCTATTGCCAAAAAATTTCGTCTGGCACTTAAGCTTATAGAAAGATACGGTAATTTTGTCGCGTTCATTTCCCGCTTTACCTATGGATTCAGAATCGTTCTGCCAATAATACTCGGCATGACCAATCTTGCTCCCCGTACATTTTTCCTGATAAATCTGGCCAGCGCTCTTATCTGGGCGATTGCCTTTTCTCTTGGGGGGTATCTGTTTGGTAAAAGCGCTTCGCTACTGCTGGACAACGTCAGCAGCTATGAGCATTACCTCGTTTTAGCCCTGCTCTGCTTCATCGGTCTGGCGTGGTCTGCTCATGTCTACCACGTATGGAAGCTCAAAAAACCGGCCAGAGATCGATTAGCCCGGATGCGGTCCCTTCATACTTCTCGAAAGGTGCACTCTTGATCAAAGATATCATCATTATTCTGGTTGAACCCCAATCACCCGGTAATATCGGTATGGCCTGCCGGGCCATGAAAAATATGGGTGTTACCCAGTTAAGAATCGTCAAAGGTTGTAACCGGTTTGACTCGGAAGCGCTCAAATTCGCTGTTGCTGCACGTGATCTGCTTGAATCGGCAGTGGTTTACCCCGATCTTGCCGCAGCCATGTCCGACTGCACCCTGACGGTCGGCACTACCAGGAGACATGGTAAATACCGCCAGGAGATTCTATCTCCCGCAGAGGTGTCAAGTCATCTCAGGGAGCAGGCTGCTCCCGACTGCAGGGCAGCTATTGTTTTCGGGCGCGAGGACAGTGGCTTGACGACAGAAGAGCTCTCTCTCTGCCGCTGGCATGCCACTATTCCGACATCGCGCGAATATGGTTCGCTCAATCTGGCGCAGTCGGTGCTGCTTTTTTGCTACGAACTTGGCAAAGCGTCAGAATCAGCCGGGGGGGGGCGTCCGCTTGACCTGGCTAAATCCGGTGAGATGGAGTCTCTCTTTGGTCACTTTAATGCGACGCTGAACAAAATTGGTTTTCTCAATGAACAGAATCCCGAGCACATGATGCGCTCACTGCGGAGAATATTTTTCCGGGCGAATCTTGACAGTCGCGAAGTAACGGTGTTGCGCGGGATGCTGACACAGATAGATTGGGCCAGTTCGGCTTTTGACGGGAGAAAGCGCTCGTGACTGCGACAACAATCGGGCTGGTGGCCGGAACACTTACCAGCATTGCTGCCATTCCGCAGGTGATAAAAACAGTGAAAACCCGCCATGTCCGCGATATCTCCATCTGGCAGCCGCTCCTGTTGTCATTCGGCGTTGCTCTTTGGATGGTATACGGAATTCTTATCGGGGACTTACCGTTGATACTTGCCAATATTACTCCTTTAGTATGTAATGTTATCCTGACCGGTATGAAACTGCGCTATGGCAAGGAAGATTGTTTAATACCAAGCGAGCCATAAATTTGGACATCTTCTCTGAAAAAACAATTCTCACGGTAAGCCGATTGACCGCTCTGCTTCGTGGAGTCCTTGAGGAAAACTTCGAGCAGCTCTGGCTGCAGGGGGAGGCTTCTAATATTTCCTACCCTTCTTCAGGTCATTGTTATTTTACCCTGAAGGATCCTGGTGCACAGATCCGCTGCGTGATGTTCAAGAGCGCCGTAAAGAATCTTAAATTCCGTTTGACTGATGGCATGGAACTGATTGCACGTGGTCGGATTTCAGTATATGACCAGCGCGGCGAATACCAACTGATCTGCGAGTACGTGGAACCGGCGGGAATCGGCGCCCTTCAGGCCGCCTTTGTACAATTAAAGGAAAAACTTGCTCTCGAGGGGCTGTTTGCCGAAGCGCACAAGATTCCTCTCCCGCGTTTTCCCCGTAAAATCGGTGTGGTAACATCACCGACCGGCGCCGTTATCCGCGATATTCTGCATGTACTGAAGCGTCGTTTTGCCTCGCTGGATGTGCAGCTCTATCCGGTACGCGTTCAGGGGGAAGGGTCGGCGGTGGAAATTGCCGGGGCCATTGATGAGATGAATCGTCTGGCCGAGGTTGACGTACTTATTGTCGGCCGTGGTGGTGGTTCACTCGAAGACTTGTGGGCATTTAATGAAGAGGTTGTGGCACGAGCCGTCTATCGGTCTGAAATTCCGGTTATCTCGGCTGTCGGGCACGAAACAGACTGGACAATGTGTGACTTTGTTGCCGATCTGCGGGCGCCAACGCCATCAGCAGCAGCCGAACTGGTGATTGCAAGCAGTGACGAACTTCGCAACCAGATCGATTCATTATCCGGCCGGGCAGTGAGGTCGGTCCAAACCCTGTTGAATGCTCATATTGGCCGTCTTGAAGGCTTGCGGAGGGCACTGCATGATCCGCGTACTATGCTTGGCCATATGGCGCAACGAACGGATGATTTGACCGGAAGGCTTGAGCTGGGCCTGCGTGTTGCCGTCTCACGCCGCCGCGACCGTTTTGAGCGACTTCTGGATGCTCTGCAGCATAATGATCCGCTCGGCAGAATTGATGCCTTCCGCCAAAGGATTGCCCTGTTGACAATGCGCTCGGAAGGGCTGCTGGCACACCGTTTAGATGCTCTCAAGCAAGAGTTTTACGATAAGGCGGTGCGACTGGAGGTGCTGTCTCCGCTCAAAACGCTTGCTCGTGGCTACGCGATTGCCACCCGGGAGAACGTTCGATCAACCGTTACCGATGCCGGTTCGCTGACAATCGGTGAGCAACTGCGGGTGAAATTCCATCTCGGTGAGGCCCGCTGTCGGGTGGAATCACTGGAATCCGGTAAAACTTGACGCTCGACGCCATATCTATATACAATCAAAAAACTATTTATGTGAGAGACCGCAACTATGGCCACGGATAAATTTGAAGTATCACTTAAGAAACTGGAAGAAATAGTAACGCGTCTGGAAACCGGTTCTCTTTCGCTTGAGGATTCCCTGAAAGCTTTTGAAGAGGGGGTAAAGCATTCCGCTTTTTGCTCCAGCAGGCTTGACGAGGCTGAACGGCGGGTCGAAATCCTTCTGAGACAGAAAGACGGTTCATTGAAGCGGGAGCCGTTTGAGCCGGATGAAGAGTAACAATAAAGGAATGCCGATGGACCTGAAAATATATTTAAAAGAACAGTGTGCCTATGTTGATGCGGCGCTAGACCGCTTTCTGCCGAAAGAAACAGAATTGCCCCATACGGTGCATAAGGCGATGCGCTACTCGGTTTTTGCCGGTGGTAAACGAGTGCGGCCTATTTTGATGCTGGCCGCCTGTGAGACCGTTGGCGGAGACGCTCGCTCTGCAATCCCCGCAGCGTGTGCAATGGAAATGATTCATACCTACTCGCTTATTCACGATGATCTGCCTGCAATGGATGACGATGATTTCCGTCGCGGAAATCCGACCAATCATAAAGTGTTCGGCGAGGCCATAGCAATTCTGGCCGGCGACGCGCTTCTGACAGAGGCATTCAAGCTGACCAGCGATCTCCGTTTCGTGGAGGGTGCCAACCCAACCGGTCTGCTCGCGGTGATTCATGAAATTGCAACATGTGCCGGTTCCGGTGGTATGGTCGGAGGTCAGGTGATAGATATGGAAAGTGAGGGGCTACCGGACATAGATCTTCCCACCGTCCAATACATTCATACGCATAAAACCGGTGCCCTCATCAAGGCTTCAGTCGTCGCCGGAGCCCTCCTTGGCGGGGCTTCCGGAAAGAAGCTGGCGGCGGTAACCCGGTATGGTGAAGCGGCCGGACTGGCCTTTCAGATTGCTGATGATATTCTTGACATTGAAGGCACTACCGAGGAGATTGGTAAAGATGCCGGCAGTGACCAGGCTCGTGGCAAGGCCACCTATCCGGCGGTAATGGGATTGGCCGCAGCCAAGGAAGAGGCCCGGGCGATGATGGATGAAGCGCTGCGAGCGCTGGACATTTTTGGTGCAGAGGCTGACCCGCTTCGAGAAATTGCCCGCTACATTGTGCTGCGGAAAAACTGAAAAATTCTACAATCTCATAAATGACAGGCGTAAGAATGTCGATTTTAGAAACAATAGACTCACCTGAAGATCTCAAAAAACTTCCAGTCGCCAGACTCCCTGAGCTTGCCGCAAATTTGCGTCAAGCTATCATTCAAACCTGTGCTGCCAATGGCGGACATCTGGCGCCGTCGCTCGGTGTGGTGGAGCTCACGATTGCTCTGCACAAAGTTTTTACCACTCCGGAAGACAGGATCATCTGGGATGTGGGGCATCAGGCGTACGCCCACAAACTGCTGACAGGCCGCCGGGACAACTTTGGCACGTTGCGCAGCTTGAATGGCATTAGTGGCTTCCCCAAGCGTCATGAGTCACCACACGATTCGTTTGATGTCGGTCACTCCTCCACCTCTATATCAGCGGTGACCGGTTTTGCCGTTGCCCGCGACCTGGTCGGGCGAAAGGGCAAGGTGCTGGCAGTTATCGGTGACGGTTCCATGACCGGCGGCATTGCCTATGAGGGGATCAACCATGCCGGCCATCTCAATAAGGACATGATTATCATCCTGAACGACAACGAAATGTCAATTGCCGAAAATGTCGGTGCTCTGTCTACTTTTCTCACCCGTACCGCGTCAAGCGAGTTTGTCCACCGCTTCAAAAAAAGTACGGAATCGTTTTTAAAGCGGCTGGATATGGGCAAAGGTGTCCTGCATGTCGCCCGTAAAATGGAAGAGTCGTTCAAAGGACTTTTTACTCCGGGAATGCTTTTCGAAGCCTTTGGTTTTGAATATATCGGGCCGATAGATGGCCATGATCTGCCCGCACTGATTGAAACACTTGAGAAAGTAAAAAAATTTGACAATTCAGTCCTTATCCATGTCCTGACAAAAAAAGGAATGGGGTATACCCCGGCCGAAGAAAATCCCGCGTTGTTTCATGGTGTCGGACCGTTTGAGTCTGAGACCGGTAAGGTGCTTAAAAGTAAGGGTGGGGCTGCCTCGTACACCGCTGTGTTTGGAGCAGCGCTGTGCAAGTTGGCTTCAGAAGATGATCGAATTGTTGCCATCACAGCAGCTATGCTGGACGGTACCGGCCTTGCCGGTTTTTCAAAAGAGCATCCCAACCGTTTTTTTGACGTCGGTATTGCCGAACAGCATGGCGTAACCTTTGCCGCAGGATTAGCGGTCGGCGGTTACCGACCGGTTTTTGCCGTTTACTCCAGTTTTCTGCAGCGTGCCTATGACCAGATTTGTCACGATGTCTGTCTGCAAAACCTGCCGGTCACCTTTGCCGTTGATCGCGGGGGAGTAGTCGGGAACGATGGGCCGACACATCATGGTGCTTTTGATATTTCCTATCTGCGCCATCTCCCGAATATGACACTCATGGCCCCCAAAGATGAAAATGAGCTGCAGCACATGCTGGCTACCGCAATAAGCCTGGGGAGTCCGGCTGCGGTGCGTTACCCCCGTGGAAACGGGTGCGGAGTAGCACTGGATCAGGCTCTTGGAATCCTTCCGGTTGGCATGGCTGAACTGCTGCGCGAAGGTACTGCCGCTACGATTCTTGCACTTGGTACGATGGTGCGTCCGGCTTTGGAAGCAGCTTCCGCTTTAGAGGAAGAAGGCATTTCTTTGACAGTTGTCAACGCCCGATTTGTAAAGCCGCTTGACGAAGAACTGCTCATAACGCTGGCAGAGAAACATGGCATTCTGATTACAATAGAGGAAAATTCATTGCAGGGCGGCTTTGGTTCTGCCGTTCTGGAACTGCTCGAACAGCGCGGCCTGCGCGGCACACGGGTGCTGCGTCTCGGGTATCCGGATACCTATATACCCCAGGGCGAACAGCACGAACTGCGTACCATGCTGGGTCTGGACAGTACCGGAATTGCGACCTCTATTCGTACATTTCTTACCCGATTATGACAATCTCCGTGCGGAAAATATGCTGCATGTCTGGTGCCCTCTTCGCTGTCTGGTTCTTCTTGCTGACCATCGCATCTGCACAACCGCCCGGCAGCGAACCGGTCACGCAGGGCGGTGACGGCCACGAACTGGCTCAACGCGGGGAATACGAAAAGGGTATTGAACAGTTACGGAAAGAGTACCTGCTCTTTCCCCTCAAGCTTGCAATCAAAAAGAACCTTGCAGAGGCTTATGCCGCCTTTGGCCATCAGTTTCTCAAACAGAAGCGTTATGAGCAGGCGGATGAAAATTTCATCAAAGCAGAGGAACTCTACCCGGAAGAAGTTAAGTACTTGCTTCTGCGCGGCATCAGTAACTATTATCTGAAAAAATATGATGTGGCGCGCTATGAACTCGAAAGCGCAAAAAATCTCAAAGATGATTCTGCTGAAGTTCTCTATTATTTAGGCCTCGTGCAGTTCGATACAGATCATCGCCTGGAAGCCATAGCGCTATGGGAACAGGCACTCAAGCTCTCTCCCGGCCGGAGCGAAATTGTTGAACTCCTCAATAAATCCCGTAAGGAAAATAGTGTTGAAGCAAAAATGGACAGGGGGCACAGCTCCCGGTTTGATCTTACGTACGATTCCGGAGTCGATACGGAGTTTGCGCTTGCAATCCTTGAAGTACTTGAGTCGGCGGCAAATCTGGTCGGAGCCGAGCTTGGACTGTTCCCGGAAGCTCGAATTCCGGTTGGTATCTATAAACGGGCAGATTATAAAACGGTCACCGATTCCCCTGATTGGTCTGGTGGCTTTTATGACGGGAAAATACGCCTTCCCTTTGGTGCTTTGAACGAAATTACTCCTCCAATGAGAGGCGTTTTGTATCATGAATACGCGCATGTCGTCGTATTCGAAATGACACGCGGCAACTGTCCGCTCTGGCTGAATGAAGGTATCGCAGAGATGTTTGGACGGATGCAGTATAGCCGTTCACTGCAGGAGTTCGGCCGTGCTGCACGTACGGGCAAGCTGATAGAAATCAGGAGTATGGAAGTCGACTTTAGCGGATTATCTTCTTCAGCTGCTTCCCTGGCATACCAGCAGAGCTATGCGCTGGTTAAGTATATGGTCGCGACATATGGTTGGCACAGGGTCAGGCTGATCCTGTCAGGCCTCGGGGAAGGACTCACTTTTGATGCAGCGGCTACGGCAGCTCTTAAAGACTATAATCTTAATTATGATGCTCTGGTGAATGAGTGGCGCAGTTCAGTGGAACGGGAAATGGCGGGTAGGTAAGCGCTTGCAGAGGAGATTCATTAGCCTGTTGCCTCAATTCCGAGCAAGTATTTCTTGTTATCCAATAGCATCGCTAATTTTGTTAATGCAGATCTGATAATTACTTCCAGTCGGTCGCAAGCTGAATCATTTTGAAGCTTATTGATATCTGAATGATGGACCAATTTGCTGACCAGTCGTCCTTTTGAGGAAATCTCCAGAATATACACGTCTTGACATCCCATCATCTTCCCATCGGCAAGTGATACGCTTGTGAGGGTTATTCCCCTCTGTTTTGCTAGATTAACGGTAAATTCTTCAATCATAATTTTGACCATTTGACTCTGAAATGCATGTTCATTGGCAAAAAATGAACATGCAAATTAATTGTGTGCACCTGTCTGATTGTAGGAAACGTACTGATGCTGTTTGTTCCAGAGCATTTGAGTGGCTTTATCAAGGGTGGAATTTAGCTCCTGAAGCGATGCGCGAGCATAGCGGTTGGCTATCCGGTGTAAGACCTTACGTGTGATGGCTGGATTTGTATACCACGGCATTTTCAGCTCTCCTTTTTTACGCAATATAACTGATATATTGTGTAAAGCATACGACGTGCCAATATTATAATATTAGTAATATCAATATATTATGCGAAACATGCGAATGTATGTCGCTTGCATGGCTTGTTATATGGCGGCATGTCCCGGTTGCTTTTGCGATTGCTGACGGGGTAGATATGCAAACAGGCATTGAACCCGAATGTAGTGGCCGAAAGTATAATGATGCTCTGATGAATGAGTTGTGCCGCTCAGGAAAGGGGAAATGGTGGGCAGGTAATTATTTTCTTGCGTAGAAACAACGGCCATGCTATACAATTCGTCTTTCGTCGGTGAGTAGCGCAGCCTGGTAGCGCACCTGCCTTGGGAGCAGGGGGTCGCTGGTTCGATTCCAGTCTCACCGACCAGACAATTCAAGGACTTAGCCAATTGCGGTTAAGTCCTTTTTTGTTGGCTTTTCTTTTGGTAACCTTTCAACTATTTTATCATCTCTTCCGCAGTCTCATAATCAATCATTTTCCGGCGTGATCTTTCTGAGTATCTACCACTCTGAAATTGGTACTGACACTACGTCCTGTATAGGGAAATAACACTCGCCCGTCTGGAAGGGAGGTGTGCCATGACCGCCGCCTCTCGCTCTGCCTGTGTCAATGCTTTGTCTGGATCGTTACGGCGGCGATTTCTCCTTTCACTGTGAGTGGTTAGGGAATATGTGTTTGAGTTTTGGGCAAAAAAAGTCCCCAAGGCTGGATGCCAAGGGGACTTGATGGACGAAAAAAAGGCCTCCGATTCTGGAAGCCCTTTCGAGTATGTCGTTATTTTTACACAGTTTTCCTTTTTCTCATGAAGGCAAGCGAGGGTTATTTACGTCGGACACTCCGTATAGGATCAAGCCCAACTGTGGCCCATCCAGTAGAACGTTTGAATTTAGAAATTTTCTTTGCATCAATCAGATCATCCAACAAAGACGGTTTTACAAAATCAAATCGTTGGCTATTGTATTGCACATGAATTAGCATCCTACACCTCTCTCATAGTTATTATCGGACAACAGTTCGCCACCCTGTTTTATGTGTAAACTTTTCTGACATGCCTTTAACTTTTCTTGTGTCTCCAGAATGCCAGACCTGCAATGCCTCCGCCGAGAAGCTGCATTGTGAACTTCTGTTAGCAATTCAGTAAATACATTTGAGCATACCAAATGTTTCCTGCATCACCTTTCCCGGATCGACACTGTTAGTTGCAACGATGTCACGCAGTTGAGAAAATGAATCCGCGTTTATGCTTATTATCTGAAGGCCCACGCCGTTGACATCTTTCCGAACAACGTTTGCATTGACCTTTAAAGACGAGTGGCTGGAGTGATAGACGGTAACATTAACCGACGATTTAAGTGGTATATCGATATCCGTCTTAAGGTACATGCCACGCAGACTCAGATTGTCTGTTTTGCACATCTCCATTTCGTTGTCAAAACGAATAGAGGCGCCAGTGGAGTAATTAACCCGAGTGTAATTTCTGCCGTTCACTGCAGTGCCCTATGGCGACCCAGAACATCTGACCTGTCATATAAAGCGTTAACTTTTCCGACAACACACTATAAAGGCATCACCAATGCCTTTATATAAAACTCTATGCGTAATTCTGTCCCAACTCAGGCCTTTTTGTTCATTCTGCGCTTGCCGAATAAAGCAAGACCACCCATACCGATGCCAAGCAGCATTATGGTGCCGGGTTCTGGGACGGGGGCAACACCAGTCGTTATGAGAACTTCTGGAAAATTGTTACATGCACCATAATTCAACACAAAATCATAAACACCAGCGGCATTTCCAAGAGAATCGTTTTTTGCAGCAGTTGGATACGAAAAATTGTAGGGAGTAGACCCCTGAGCGTTTGTCAGCGTCAAGTAGAATCCATCATCATGCCTGATCGTGGCATTAGCATCAAAATATGCTGTACCTGTGAACTGGAAGATAGAACCTACAAAACCAGGTCCGGTGAAGAAGCTATTTTTAATTGCGTCGGTAGTTCCACCAGCCCATACAAGGCCATTCAGGTTTATAGAATTGCTGCCTTGCAAAAAAGTATCGTAAGTTGTTGTTCCTCTATTGCTATCAAAGTTAATTTTATCGATTTGAAAAGATGCGATTGCAGCAGTTGTCGGCATGTTAGCCGGTAACAAAAGATTTCCCGCAGCAACTTGAGACATTGAGCCATTAGTCCAAATTGAACCGCTAAATGGTGTTGCCATGGCACTCGTTGCCATCATTAACATTGCCCCTGCCAGTAATGCCAAAATTTTCTTTTTCATTTTCCCTACCTCCATTTTTTGTTTAGACTTATTCAGCTAAAATCCGGGCAGCTAAGACGAATAGTTAAAAGCAAAAATTATTCCAAAACTGTAACATGCTAAAATTGCTGATTATGTGTGGAGGTGATTTGATGATTCTGAAATATGTAAATTTTATCGACACAAGAATTGATTGGAATATGTGAGCGAGAAGATACCACTTTTAGTCATAAGCTCTGAGGGTAATTTCGGGACACGGCTGAGGAGATTTATTAAGAAATTAAATGAATAGGGGGGCCAGCCAGAAAAATATTTCCCCACCTTTTTAACAGTAACAAATCATATATTCGTTACTTGACAGAGGACTACGGTAATATTATCCTTACCACCCGCTTTTTTTGCCGATTCCACGAGCTGCTCAATTTTTTGTAGGAGTGTAACCGGGGCTAAGAGAATAGTGACTAATTCAGTATCCTCGATCATATCGGTTAGGCCGTCCGAACAAAGAATAAACAGATCGTCCGGCAGCAAATTACCACGCAGGATATCAAGGGAAATGTCCTTGTCAATGCCTACGGCCCTGAGTACGATGTTTTTTTTGGGATGGACGCGAGCCGCTTCAGCAGTGATTATTCCACCATCCACCTGTATCTGCACCAACGAGTGATCCTTGGTTAATTGCCGCAGTACGCCATTTCTGAAAAGGTATATCCGGCTGTCGCCAACATGACCGATAATATAACGTCTCTCGGCAAACGTCAGCAGTTCTGCCGTACACCCCATTCCGGAATCGTGAGGGTTTCGGATGACATGCTCGACCATTCGATTATTAGCAACACTGAATACCTGCTGGACAAGCTGATACGCTTCTTCTTCCGAAGCTACTGCAGAAACAGTAAAATATTCTCGAACAGCTGTAACAAATATACTGCTGGCCACCTCACCCGCAGAGGCACCGCCCATACCGTCAGCGACAGCTACGACAAGATGCTCAGGCATTATTACAAAAGCATCCTCGTTGTTTAAGCGGCGCAGTCCGACATCTGTTGCTCCGGCAGTTTCAATAATGGCCATGGTATGCTCTTTCAAAGGGTACGTTTTTCACCGTAACGCTGGATATGTTTGAATGTACTCGGTTAAATAATTTGAATATAAAAACAGTGTCGGGACTATAGAATAAAATCTATCAGTTGGCAAGGCAAGGCTTATGTTATTGCGTTATAAAGATCATTTAGCAATTCTACAGGTGAGATGAAATAAAGTCATGTCATTTTTACAAAAACCTCTACAAAACGTAATTATAATTAAGTCAAAACTTACTTTTTTTGTTAGAGTGTGGTTATCTAACAGCAACGACCTGAATTGCCTGGTGCTACCCGAATAACATTCGGAGTCGCTACTTTATGGAACGTTATCTTGCACATATTAATCTTTGCTCTGCTCTTCTTCATCTGCTCCATGGTCAAGTTCCGCAGGTCAGGGGAATAACACTCTTCGTCAGAAACTACCCAACCGCCTACTCTGCCTATTTCTATAGAGAAGCGGCTGGAATCTTGACAGCTCGATTCTACGGTGGCATCTGCCGAGAGGTTCATCAAATGACAATTAAATGGTTTGTTGAACGGTATTGATTAGAGTGTAGTCAAATTATAAAGGGGGACAACATGATGAAGATACGACGAGTGATATTACCGGTAGTGTTGGCCCTGCTGATGTGCGTGGTATCAGTACCCAAAACGCATGCAGCCGGACAGGTCGTTACGCAGGAAACGAGGGATTGGGCAAAAAAAACTATTGAGAATGAGAAAACTGTTGCAGTTGCCCCAACCCAAAATGCCATGGTTATCCTCTACTTTCTCAACCGGACCGGAAGGGCCGAACTGGACCCCTTACAAAAAGGGATGACCCTGATGCTGTTGACCGATCTTTCCCAGGTTCCCAATCTCCAGTTCGTAGAGCGTATAAAACTGCAGGCGCTTGCTGAGGAGCTTGGGCTTGGAAGTTCGGGCTTGGTGGATCAGACAACGGCTCCCAGGGTCGGGAAGCTGGTCGGCGCCCGCTTTATCTCCGGAGGCGATTTTGTTGGAGGAAAAGAAGCTCGATTTGATACTCAGTCGCGGCTTCTTGATGTTACATCCTCAGAAATATCGGCGCAGTTTTCCTTGTCCGGCACCCTTGACGAAATCCTTGCAACAGAGAAAGAACTCGTCTTCAAAATTGTGGATACATTGAAGATCAGCCTCAAGCCAGAGGAGGTGGCTGCGATCCGCAAACCCTGCTCCAATAGTGTGAAAGCCTTAGATTCCCTGTTCCGTGGAGTTGATGCCAGTGATCGGGGGGAATATCAGCAGGCAGGCGAGCTGTACAGTGAAGCACTGAAGATCGATCCTGACATCTGTGCCGCTGCTGCAGCATTACAGGAACTGATAGGTATGGGAGGGTATTCTGATAGTATGAAAGGGAAAGGGGGGAAAACTGCAAAGGGGGATATCTTTGCACCCCAGTCAGCCTTGGCGGACATTGCGTACTCTGTCAGCAGCCAGACATCGCTTACCAACCAGATTGTACACGTAGATGTGTTACCCAAGTCCGCGATAGCGGCGACAACACCGGTCAGAATCAAAGTCACCTTTCCGTAATTATTTTTGCAGTATCCGGTGCGCACTTCGGATGCCTGCCTGACATGCCTTGCGTCAAAGGGGGATTACATGAAAAACACGAAACAGCTGTTACTGCTGCAGATACTATCACTTATCCTTATCTGCGTGCCAACCCACAGTCTGGCAACGGACTTGCAGCTTCAATCCGGCGCCACATTCGACTGGTGGAAGGATAATCACGATGCCAGAGCCAGCCAGCTTACCTTTCCGCTGCTGTTCACGGGAACCAGAGACAACCTCTCTTTCCGGCTGATTACGGCATATACCCACACTTCGCTCTCTACCGGATCAATGGATATTTCGATGAACGGCCTGCTTGATACCAAGATAGGGGCCACCTACCGTCTGTCGGATAAGCTCCCCTTCGAACTCCTGTTAGGTCTTGATTTCAACCTGCCAACCGGCCATACAAATCTGTCGGCTGACGAAACCCGCCTGGTGATGGACCCTGATCTGCTGCCGATCAACAGCTATGGCGAGGGGTTCAACATCAATCCGACGGTAACTATCGCCAAGGGTTGGAACAACTGGACCTTCGCTCTCGGGGTAGGCTACCTCTGGCGCGGCTCATACGATTTCAGTGAAGATCTCAAGGATTATCAGCCCGGCATGGTCTTCAACACTGTTGCTGAAGCACGGTACTACTACCAGGCCAATAGTTATGCCCGGATCTTTTCCGGCTATACCGTCTACAGTACCGACACCGCCAACGGCAAAGACCTCCTTCAAGAAGGGGATGTTTTCCAGATAGGCGGTTCTCTTATCCATGCAGTAAATCCTAGCCTTAAACTCACCGCAGGCCTCAGGGAAATCATCCGAGGGGATGTCAAAGACTACAAGAAATCCGCCACCGAACAGAACCAGAACGCCTACAACGGTGACGAAACCATCATTGATCTTGGTGGGAGTTACGCCCTTGACAGCAAGACAACTCTCTCTGTGCCGCTTCAGCTCCGCTTTATGGCCGACAACGGAAACAGTGGCGACAGCCACGTCGGTGCCAAAGAGAAATACTCCCTTGGTGCAGGAGTAACACGGGAAATCACTCCCGTACTTTCCGCCGACTTCACCCTGAAAGGCTATTACAAGCACGATGACCCGACACGCATCCCTGAACCGTATGACGCGCGTACCTTTACCGGTGTAGGCATAGCAGCATCACTCACCGGCAGATTCTGAAAGGAGGAGAAACCATGAACAAGAGACTGACAGCAGTATTGGCAATCACCCTGCTTTGTGCGCTCCTTCTGAGCGGCTGCGGCAGTTCATCCACTACATCCACCAGTTCAAGCGGTAACTCGCTGGTCACCGTATCAATAGGCGGTAACGGCAAAATCGCCTCCCTCAACGTACAGCCGGCCACACTTCTTGCCCGGGCAGAGCTTAAGCTGAAACGGGCCTGGCGGGAAAGTTTGGCGTACGCGGCTCCTTTTCCTGATACAGTTAACAGGTTCAGGGTCACCGCTACGGCGGCAGATATGCAAGCCAAAAGCCTCATCTTGAACCTGCCGTCCGGCTCAGAGGAAGTAACCGGCATTTTTGAGGTTCCCAACGGGATAGCCCGCACCTTTACGGGAGAGCTGCTCAATCTGGATAACAAGCCGGTCTATCGGAAAATATCCGAACCGTACAACCTTATCGGTGAACCGGTAACCGTATTGTTTTCCGGCTGGGAGGTCACAGCACCGCTCGGCACAGTCGTAGTCATCGGGACTGTGTCCGACACTGCAACCGGCGCGCCGCTGACAGGGGTAACGGTCACCTTCGGCTCCAATTCTTCGTTCACGACCAGTGTCATCGGCATGTATTACATCGAAGTGGCTCCGGGTACCTACAACGTTGCTGTAGCTAAAACCGGCTATGTTACCACTAATCGGAGCGTGACAGTTGCTCCATCTCCGACGGGTGAATTTGTTACCGTCGATCTGTCAGTATCTCAACTTTAACAACAGGGAGGTCAGCTTTATGAAACTTCTTACCGTACGTTTTCTTTTCATTGCACTGTTCCTTTCACTATATCCTCTCGCCGCTCAGGCAGGCACGATCCAGCTCCCTGCGACGGGTCAGACGACTATTTATGCCCCGGGTGATGACGGGGACCAGCCCAGGGGGACTGTCTGGCCGGTTCCGCGCTTCACTGAAAATTTGAATTTAGCTGGTGTATCCAACGGCACGATTACCGACAACCTGACCGGACTGATCTGGCTGAAGAACGCCAACTGTACGGACACTGTCGGCGGTATTGCCAAAAACGTGTCGCATTACGCAGGAGTTGGTGACCTGGTCTGGCAACAGGCCCTTCAATGGAGCAACGCCCTTGCCAACGGCGCTTGTGGCCTGAGCGACAACTCCGTTACCGGCCAGTGGCGGCTTCCCAATAGGAAGGAGCTGATGAGTCTGCACGATCTCTCCAAAAACACCCCACCACTCCCTACAGGGTACCCGTTCACCGCCGTTCAGGGCAACCTTTATTGGTCATCCGATACCTGGGCGAGTGTGACTACGAGAGCCTGGGGCGTCATGATGGGCCAGGGCGCTTTGGGCAGCAATTTTAAGACTAATGCATTCTATGTGTTGCCAGTTCGTGGCGGACTGTAGGGCCGGATTAAATAACTCTAGGATTAACAATATAACCGAACGAGGGTACCCTATATGAAAAATAATAATACAGTGCATCTCGCTATGTTGTTAATAACAATAATTAATTTTTTTATATTCATCACCCACTCCGATGCGGCAGTAACCCTGCCAGAGACCGGGCAGAATCTCTGCTATGACGCTGCCGGAAACGTAATCTCCTGCAGCGGCACCGGTCAGGACGGAGACTGGCTGAAGGGGGCTGCCTGGCCTTTCTCGCGATTCACTGACCCCGGCAATGGCACGGTAATCGACGAGTTGACCGGGGTTGTCTGGCTTAAAAACGCCGGCTGTTTTGATACCGTTGGGGGCATCCCCAAAGGGGCCGGTTCTCTCACCTGGCAGAATGCCCTTACTTGGAGTAATGCTCTTGCCGCTGGATCCTGTGGACTCAATGACGGGTCCACTACAGGCTTCTGGCGGCTCCCCAACCGTACAGAACTGGAGAGCCTCGCGGACCTTTCCCAATATGGCCCGGCGCTCCCTGTCGGGCACCCTTTCATCAATGTGCAGAACAACGCGAGCGGGTCGTATAAGTATTGGACGTCCAGCACCAATGATTTGAATAATGGCTCTGCCTGGTTCGGCGATATGTATACCGGGTACATGGATTCGGATATCAAGACATCCACTAACTTTGTCTGGCCGGTGCGTATAGCTCTCCCCTCCTTGACTGTTACCGCCTCAACAGTCAACGGGACTATTTCCCCATCATCACAAAGTGTTATCAGTGGCGATTGGCCCGTGCCACTTACCGTTACGCCGGACACAGGCTATTATCTCGACAGTAATATCCCCTTGGGGGGTACCTGCCCTCAGGGAGGATTTGACGGACCTTACTATTTTGGGCCGATCTACAGCAACTGCAATGTAATCGCAACGTTTTTACCCTTACCGTACACAGTCTACGCAACGGCCGGTGCCAACGGTAGCGTCACTCCCACGAGTCAGCAGGTCAATTATGACAGCACCGGGAGCATCTCCGTCACGCCTAACCCTGGGTACCAGATTGCAACAATGGCCGGTTGCAGCGGTACCTTGAACGGCAATACCTACACTACAGGAACAATAACCGGGGACTGTACGGTTACCGCCACTTTCAGCGTAGCCTCATACCCCATCACTGCCAGCGCTGGTGCGAATGGCAGCATTACCCCAACCGGCACGACGATCGTCACCTATAATGGTAGTCAGAGCTATAACATCACTCCGGCAACCGGCTACCACAATGCCGACGTCCTGGTTGACGGCGTATCGGTAGGAGCGGTGACCAGCTACACCTTCAGTAACGTCGTCACCAGCCATACCATAACCGCCAGCTTTGCAATCGATACCATCACCATCACCGCCACTGCCGGAACTAACGGCAGCATTACCCCGTCAGGTGCGACCAGCGTTAGCTATAACGGCAGCCAGAGCTACAGCATCACCCCCGCAACCGGCTACCACATTGCTGATGTCCTGGTTGACGGCGTATCGGTTGGAGCGGTAGCCGGCTACACCTTCAGTAACGTCGTCACCAGCCACACCATAACCGCCAGCTTTGCAATCAACGGCTACACTATTACAGCAACTGCCGGAACCAATGGCAGCATTACCCCGACTGGAGTTGCAAACGTCGGCTATAACGGTAGCCAGAGCTACAGCATTGTCCCCGCAACCGGCTACCATATTACTGATGTCCTGGTTGACGGCGTGACTGTTGGAGCGGTAGCCGGCTACACCTTTAGTAGTATTGCTGCCAATCACACCATCGCTGCCAGCTTTGCAGTCAACAGCTACACTATTACCGCAACTGCCGGAACCAATGGCAGCATTACCCCTACCGGAGTTGCAAACGTCAGCTATAACGGCAGCCAGAGCTACAGCATCACCCCCGCAACCGGCTACCACATTGCCGACGTTTTGGTTGACGGCGTGACCGTTGGAGCAGTAGCCGGCTACACCTTCAGTAACGTCATGGCCAGCCATACCATCAGCGCCAGCTTTGCAATCAACGGCTACACCATTACAGCAACTGCCGGAGCCAACGGCAGCATCACCCCGGTCAGCACGACCAACGTCACCTATAACGGCAGTCAGAGCTACAGCATCACCCCCGCAACCGGCTACCACATTGCCGACGTTTTAGTTGATGGTTTGACTGTTGGTGCGGTAACTGACTACACCTTCAGTAACATCATTGCCAGTCACACCATTAGCGCCAGCTTTGCCGATATCACTCCTCCGGTCATCACTCCTGCTCCTGAACAGATCTATAATGGAGCTACCAGTAATAAAATTTACCGTATTTCGGGAACAGTAACGGATGTCAGCTCAGTAACGGTTGAGATCACTGTCGATCAGATCATCTACACTCCTCAGGTGGCTCCCGATGGATCGTATTTCCAGGATGTTCCACTTGATGCAGAAAAAGCATATCAGATCACAATTACTGCAACAGATGCCATGGGCCTTAAATCTCAGCAATTTAGGACCGTAGTCTACTCGACTGTAACTATTGCAGATGCACTCAGAGCTTACAAAATCGCCCAAGGGTTCATTGTTCCGACAAATCCTGATGATTTTAACCTGCTTGATGTCGCCCCGCTTGGGACCGATGGCAAACCTCTTGGAAACGGTAAAATAGATTTGTTTGATGTCCTTTCACTCTTGAGTAAAAGTATCGGATTGGGATACTAATGATTGCGAACCGATCACCTTTGGACATGTCGGGTATCCTGCTCAGTCTCTTTCTGTTCGTCCTGATACCAATTGCCGGATGTGGGGGGGGGGGAGGTGGAGAGAGTTCGTCGGGAGGGAGTGGGTTACCTGTACAAGCGACACTCCGCCTGGGGGTTTCTGGGCAGTTGCCAGTCGGCTCGACCGCCATCACCGGTGCGGAAGTTATTATGACGCTGCCGAAAGGTGTAACAATACAGGGAGTGCCGACGGACGCGGTGTCTTCAAGCGGCCAGGCAGCGGGGAAATTGAAGCCGGCTTTTATTGACTATACTCCTTCAACCGCAACGTCGGGCGCCCGCCTGAGTTTTCTGATGTCTCGTGTTGAACCGGTGCCAACCTTTACCGGCGGTGAATTAGCGACCGTGGACTGTACAGTTGCAGCTGGTACCTTGCTCCGCCCTTCAGATGTTGTCATTTCCGGGAGGGTTGCAAACCAGTTGAGTGCTGAAATCCCCGGTGTCGGCATCAGTATCCTCCCGTAGGCTGCTCCACGTGAAGGGAAGCCAAAGGTATGCCAAACATGAAGCTGGCCTTTTCCGTTATAATGATTCTGATTATTCACTGTTGCATGGGTACCAGCTTCGGGAGCGGGACGGGCGGCATCGGCACTTATCCCCTTCCTGCTATCGAGACAGAGTCATTACTCACTAAATGGCTTCAGCAGGAGAAGTATTCGGTTGCTTCGGATGTGCTCGCGCATGGTGAAATATTACTGCATGGAGTAAAAGTCGGGAAATTGATCAGAATTTCAATCCGGCCTCATTCGCCATTGGCCACGGAAATTGAACTGATAGAAACAACCGGAATGGAGGACGTGCCCGCATTCAGGTCGTCATGGGAATTATTCCTGGCAAAAGCCGAAAAAACTGGTAGCGTGACTAAAAAAGTTCCCGAACGGATTAGGTTACTGGCCGATGCAGTTGTCTGTATTAACTCCCCGCAAGCGGATGAAAAAAAACTCAATTTCACCGGATTTCTCATTGACAAGCGTGGCACCATTATTACCATAGCCCATGATTTAGAAAAACTCATTGATTTCAAACTTAAATTTTCAGGGGGCGAGGTTACTGAAGGGCTTGTGCTGAAAAGAGACACAGCCAAAGACCTCTCGCTTATCAAGTCTGATCACTTGGAGTACAGTAATTTTTTCTTCCTGAAAGAGGGGAGATCAAAGTTGCATTTCGGGGAGCGCATTTATATGCTCTGCTGCAATAACACCGGCGCCATTCAGATTCAGTCAGGAACGGTTGACAAGCCGAAGGCGATAGTCAACTCGCAGACACTGTTTCAGGTAAAGCTTCAAAACATTTTCCTTGGCAGTAGCGGCAGTCCGGTCGTTGATGAGAACGGCAGATTTATCGGTGTAGTGAAGGGGCGTTACAGGGGGACGGAGTCCCGTGGTTTCCTGATACCGTTCGATACGGTTCGCTCCTTCGTCGAAATGGGGAAAAAGTGAACATCGGAAGATACCAGATAATAGATGAAATAGGTAGGGGGGCAATGGGTGTTGTATTTAAGGCCCATGACCCAAACCTCGATATCATCCTTGCGCTAAAAGTACTCAAAAAGGAGCGGCTTACAAACGAACCTTTCGTTCGTAGGTTTATGGCCGAGGCGCGAGCGCTTGGTCGCCTCGATCACCCGGAAATTGTCCGGGTCTTCAATGTCGACAAGGATGGAGATGATGTCTATATTGCCATGGAATTCATTCAGGGCGAGCCGATATCCTCGTTGATGAAAAAGCAGCCGTACGCCCCTGATGCGATCGTTGATTTTGGTTCGAGAATGGCGGAAGCGCTACACTATGCACACAAAAAGGGGATCATCCACCGCGATGTAAAACCAAGCAATATTTTGTGCACTACTGAGGGAAAACTCAAGATCACCGATTTCGGGATTGCCCATATTGAAGACCCGTCCGGTGTTGAAGAGACGCAGGCGGGCGAAATTCTCGGTACTCCGGCCTACATGTCACCAGAGCAGGTTCTTGGACGACCGATCGATGGGAGATCTGACCTGTTTTCCCTCGGAATTATCCTGTACGAAATGGCAACAGGTTCGCGCCCGTTCCAGGGACAGGGAATGAACGCTATCTTCAATGCCATCACCAACGATGTTCCGCCTCCGATTCACACCATTAGCCAGACAATTCCCCGATCACTCTCCGATATTATTATGAAATGCCTCAGCAAATCTCCGGAAGCGCGTCACGCCGACGGCAGGGAACTTGCTGCTGCTTTGCGTTCATCTGTCGCAATATGCGGCCCAGTTGTTACTGGCATAACGGTTTCAAAAGAAAAATCCGGAAAGTACATCTCGGTGTTGATCATTGCCGGATTAATTGTTGCGATAGCTATTGTTGCCTTTTTGCTTCTCGGGCGCTCTTCACCACTACCCGAATCAGCCGCAGTGACAGGAGTTCAGCCACCGACGACGCAGCCGAGTGATGTTGT
Source organism: Desulfuromonadaceae bacterium (assembly GCA_028687585.1). Taxonomy (GTDB): domain Bacteria; phylum Desulfobacterota; class Desulfuromonadia; order Geobacterales; family Pseudopelobacteraceae; genus JACRCG01. The sequence goes on from JAQTZV010000012.1 coordinate 138,411, forward strand.
ACAGAAATCTTCCCGCTTGAAAGCGGAAAGCACTCCATCCGGCGCGACAATCTACGTAGATGGCGTACAGGTGGGATTTACTCCCAATAGTGTGTCTCTTGAACCGGGCAAACACGAATTGATTATCAGTCTCCCCAATTACGACAAGTGGGAAGCGCAGGTTGAATTTGAAAATGGGACAGAAACTCCGGTTTCTGTGACACTTACACCAGCAGGTAAATAATATGGGGGCTCAGTTATGAATAAAAACATCTTTTTTATGATAGCGGTATTGACCATCTGCATGCTTGCACCTTCCACCGGAAGTGCCGAAGTAACCATTGGAGCGATTGCGCCGGGATTCGATCTGAAAGACGTTAATGGTACGTCGCACTCCCTTTCCCAGATGAAAAATTCGCCTCTGACGATGATCTATTTCTTCGATGTCGAATCAAGATCGAGCCAGGAAGGGCTCCTCAGCATCAACCAACTTGTGACATCAAGCAAGTTCGACATCAAAGTGCTCGCAATAACCGGATCTCCACGGGATAAGGTTAGCCAGTTCGTGAAGAGCAACAAGCTTTTGTTCCCTGCGCTGCTTGATTCCGGTCAGGTCAGGAGCGAGTACAAAGCCCGGCAGATTCTGCCGGTCATCTGCACCCTGGGGCCTGGGTTGAAGGTGCTTGACATTTTTCAGGGAGGTGGCAAGACGACCGAGAAAATGTTGTCGAGACTCGCAGAGCGGGAGCTTCAGAGGAAAAACAGTGTCATGGCAAAGGCGATCAGCAGGGAGGTAACAAAAAAGAACCCGAAGAACCTTGATGCACGGAAGGTCACTGCAGCAGTCTCCACGAGAAATGGTGACCTGAAAGCGGCTGAGGCCGAGTGCCGGAGCATCCTGAGTGATGGTGCGGAGGGAGAGGTGCAGGGCAAGGAATGTCTGGCGCAGGTATACCTGAAGAAAGGGAAGTTTGACGACGCTCTGAAACTGGCACTGGAGGTGGAGAAGGCGGCTCCGGAACGTTCATTTGTGCATGTCATCAAGGGTGATGCTCTGTATGCCAAGAACAGAAAGAGTGAGGCTAAGGCGGAGTATGAGAAGGCAACGAAGAAAAAGTCTTCTGCGCCGTACCAGGAGGCTGTTGCTTATAACCGTCTTGGCAGACTTAACGATGCAGCCGGAAAGAAGAAAGAGGCCCGGGAGATGTTTGATAAGGCGGTGACTATTGACCCCTATTATGTCGAGGTTACAACAAACAAAGGGTTGAGCTTCGAATCGGAGGGAAAGTGGGACCAGGCTCTGCAGGCATACCGTCAGGCGCTGGAAATTGACAAGAATGATATCTATGCCGTTGCTCTGGCACGAAGGGCACAGGAGATGCTCGATCTGCAGAAGGATACGGCCCGTTCAAAAAGAATTGACCAGTTGGTAAAGGACCTCGCTGCACGCTTCAGGAACCAGAAAACCGACGCCATGAAGGAGGATGAATGGACTTCACGACCGATGGTCATGACATTCATCGACTTTGAGGAAAAGGGTGGGATAGTTGAGCGGAGCGGCATGTCTACGGTGTTCTCTACAGAATTGACCCGGTACCTCAATGCATCTGGAAGAGTCAAGGTTGTGGAGCGCGCACTTTTGGACCGTCTGCTTGGAGAGCTGAACATAGGGAGTTCGGAACTGGCTGACCCTGCCACTGCGTTGAAACTTGGGAAGATCCTGGCTGCAAAGCTGATCGTTACCGGTTCAATGATTCATCAGCCACAATCTACGACAATTTCGTTCAGGCTGATCGATACCGAGACTTCGGACATCCCTCAGACGACCATCAAACAGATTGGCCCCACATCGGTATTCGACCAGGAGCTTTTCCAGTTCAACCGGGACATTCTGAAAACAGTGATCAACAAGTACCCGCTGCGAGGCTATATCGTCAAGAGTTCCGACAATGAAGCGGTCATAAATCTCGGTGCCAGCCAAGGAGTTGTGCCTGGAACCTCTTTCGATCTTCTGGAGGAGACGAAGCCTATCGAATTCAAGGGGAAAACGCTGCGATCAGCACCAAAAGTCATCGGTCGGTTGGAGGTGGTGCGGGTAGAGACTGATCTGGCGTACGTCAAACCGGTCAGCAAAGAGACGCGACTCACTCCTGAATCCAGGATCCAGGAACGTCTTGTCGAAACAACTGGTCGTTGACATGCGTCTGTCTCCGCTGATACTGTTCTTCATTGTCACGCTTCTGTTTGCAGGGTGTTCAAGCATAACGCCCCGCAGCAGCGGCCCACCCGGAGTTGCCGTCTGGGAACTGGAGGATCTCACCGCAGAGGGACAGCTTGCCCATGTAGGAGAGCTTCTGGCGGCGCAGATAACGGATACTCTCGGCAAGCAGGGCAAATACGTCGTTGTGGAGCGATCAAGGCTCATCAGGATACTCGAAGAGCAGCAGTTGTCAGCCTCATCACTTGCTGATCGCCAGACGCAGCTGAGACTGGGTGAATTGATCGGCGCCCGGTTCATGGTATTTGGAGGCTATCAGATGCTTGGTGATAAGGTGAGGATCGACATTCGCCTAGTTGACGTTGAGACTGGAAGAATCAGCAAGGCTGTCAAGAAGGTAGTTACCTCCACAGATATGCAGACCCTGCTTGATGCTGCACAATCTGCGGCAACAGAGCTGTAACCTCCGCTTTCATGCGGATACTTTACACATTGGTTCCTGCTGCAATCACTCTGGTTGTTGCAACTCTTGCAGATATTGGCGATGACCTATCTAGTCCCTCCGGCGTCGGTTGATGAGGTTTTTGCCGCCTGTGAAGCTGTGATGTTCAGGGTAAAGGGAAGCGGCAAAAATGCGATCCGTCACGAATCAGCCGCTGACCGTAAGTGACATGAAGCTCGGAGCGTGATGAGTGTATCTGTTTGAATGCTAATCGGGTCTAGCGACTGCCTGTAATTTAAACAAGAGAGGATACTCCATTGTCTCTTCCAAAGTGATCACTTTTTCTATTTCACGGTATCCTGATAGCATTATCACGAGCCGGTGTTTCCCTATAGGCAACATAAGAGTCAAGGGTGTTTTACCTTTGAAAGTCCCATCAACAGAGACACTCGCTCCTTGTGGAGCTGTCCTCATCATGAGAGCGACCAATGCAGGCACTGGCTGCAATTTCAAAGGCAGTGACCTCTCCTTTATGGTTTTTTTTCCCTGGACCTGTTTTGAACGAGGTTGTGCCATATGGGTTGTAGGAGAAGAAAGTTTTTGCACCTGCTCAAGCGGATTTTGAACGGGTTTATTAGTTTCTGAAGTAACTCTATCAGGCTGTGCCACCGGGTCAATCCGTTTAGTTCCTAGTGGCATAGCATCTTTTGTGGTATCAGCATAGTGAGATAAGGGTGTTCTGTTCTGGTAATAAAATAAAACCCCACAGGCAACCGTTGTCACAGTCACTGCAGCAATGGTTAGGGATAGAAATTTGGATTTCTTCGGTTTTGCGGCATCTGATATTTGTGTGGCAAACAGAGGCGATTCTTTGAGGCAATTCTTTAAAGCTTCTGCAAGCTCTTTCCCGGTCTGAAACCTTTTTTCAGGCTCTTTCTGCAAAGCCTTCATTATAATCCAGGATAACTCTTGAGGAACCGGGGACATTGCAACAAAAGGATCTTTGGGGGTTACATTGATAATTTCATTAAAGACTGTTGCCAGATTCTTACCCTTAGCTCCGAACGGCCTAATCCCTGTACTTAATTCATAGAGAATGGCACCAAGTGAAAAGATGTCACAACGCCCGTCAACCGGCTTGCCCATAACCTGTTCCGGGGACATGTATGCCGGAGTGCCCATAATCTCCCCTGCTTTAGTTTGCAAGGTTGCCGAGGCATCATCAATATGAGCAATACCGAAATCGGTAATTTTTATTTTTCCGTTTGTTTGTACTACAATATTGCTAGGCTTGATATCACGATGAACAACTCCTTTTTGATGAGCATAATTAAGGGTTTCTGCGATCTGAATGCCAAAAGCCACAACTTCAGACGAATTCAGAGATTTTTCCTTTAAGATTTCATCAAGAGATTTACCAATAATGAATTCCATAGCAATATAGACGCTTCCCTGTTCCTCTCCAACATCATAAATTATCACAATATGAGGATGAGACAACCGTCCAACTACTTTCGCCTCTTTCATGAACCTTTTGACGCTGGTCTCAGAATCCATACGATCCTGGCGTAAAACCTTCACAGCAACTATACGGTCAATGTTTGGATCACGAGCTTCATAAACCACACCCATTGATCCACGTCCAACCTCTTTGATTACCTGATATCTGCCGTAGTTCAAACTTCACCTTGTTCTCATTTTTTTACAAACTATTTCCCCACACACTGACTAAACTTAAACTCAACACGTCGATCAATTTCATCGGTTATATCATCTTTGCCGGTCCCAACAAGGTTTTCATGAAAGCCTTTCCCACTTGTCTCTGATTTATGGGTGATGTCCTGCATATAGGGAGCCATCTGTTTTTGAATCCACAGAGCCCGTTGTAGAGATAACCTGGTATTGTATGCATCTCCGCCACTCCTGCTGCTATGGCCAATAATGCCGACTCTGCACTCAGGAATTGATGCAACAAATTTTGCAATCTGTTTCACATAAATATTATAGAGATTAGCCTTATTCTCTACAGGGTTTATTGAGTTGGCGTTAAAAGTTATTTTACTGGCTATCTCACTGGTTTCGGTAATACTGACCCTTATCAAGTTTCCATAGACGCTTTCTGCATCCCCCCACTGTCCCTGCTTGACAAGAATGGTAAATTGGCCATTCAACACCTCCAGTTGCTGCTCGTTCTGACTGCTTGCCGCCTGATTATAGTAAGATAGAGATTTTTTGTACTCTTTCTGCTCATAAAGTTTGTCACCCTTAACCTGCATTGACTTTATTGCCAATCTATCGTGATACTCTTTATTTACAGTTTCATCAGGCATCTTTTTCACTGAAGAAGTATGCTGCTCGTAGTTTATGCCTTTTAGATATACTGGACTATCCTTATAAATATCCATTGGCGTTGTATCAAAATTGTTGACATAAACAGAAGCTGAAGCAAGTACCTTTCCGGAAATTTTTTCAAAGACGGTGGCATAGACTTTATAGGCTTTACCTCCCCCTTCTTGCTTCTCATCAAGAGTGACCATGCCGTTAAGTACGTATTCCGAGATCTCGAGTTTATCCGGTTCCATCTCACCGGAGATCTCGAAGCGCCTGGTAATTTCCTGAGTCATGATACTGGCGATGTTTGAATTAATTTTAACAGGATAGCCGGATTCAACATCGATAAATGGGTCTATCACGATTTTTTTCAACTGTTTTTGATTCGTAACAGGGTTGACAACAATCTTGTTCAACATATTGCCAATGCTTGATTTTTCAAGCTGTTCAGCAAGATTGACCGCAAGAGCTTTAATCCCTTCTTCAAAATCCATAGTCCGGGTCGGTATAGGCTTGGTATGTGCGCACGAAAAAAGAAGTAAACAAGGAATTATCAAAAGCAGCAACCGATTGCGAATAAATGTATTCAAGGTGACAAATCTCCTTTTGATAAAGTTATGATCATTACTGTCTATTAAGCGACCACGAAATAGTTGGAACAGGCTGTAGTTGTCAGGATGGAACTATCTTTAATGCCATCACCAACGAAGTCCCATCCCCGATTCATACCATCAATAAACCAATACTACGGCCACCCTCCTATGTCATCATGAAGCAGAGAGATATTGACCAGTCCTTCCCGGCTTGACTGGGAATCGAAATCAAAAAAATAGAGCATCGTAATGTGCGTCCCCTTTCCTGTGGCAAGGGAATGTGTTTTGCCCTGCGTGTCCTTCAAAGAAAACGGGGGGGCGGTTGCGCCGATTTTTACAGCGGCGTGAAGGGATGACGCCGAAAAGACCGCGACCAAAAAAAACAGAACAAGGCAACTATAGGCTACAAATTTCTGGAGAGGATTTAAACGTTCAAACATTGCATCTTCCTTTATACAAACAACACATAAACCGGTCATTTAGGCCTTTTTGGCGACGACGGAGGGAGTAACACTGGCTGTGCCTGTCCGGATGGCGCAGGAATATTCGGACAGACAACGTCTGCGCCGAACAGTTTTGGATTTTCACAAATTACCGCTGCAGAAAAAATGAGGAACACATAGTCATAGGTCTCTTTCGGAATATCTTTTCGGGCCAGCAGTTTCCAAAAATTGCGCTCACGGGGATTTTCCGGCATCCTGCCGATCATCTTGCGGACATTGCCGTCGCCCCAATTGTAGGACGCCATGGCAAGAAGTCCTGATGCTTGCGCATCGCTGTTGTTAAGATCCTTCAGGTATCTGGCAGCCGCCACAGTGGCCTTCCGATAATCAAAGCGTTCGTCAAAGGGGTCGTACACCGGCTGCTCGAACATTGGTCCGATGCGGAGTCCGTAATCGTTCGCAGTCAGAGAAATGAACTGCCACATACCTTTTGCGTGTCCATATCTGGTTGGTGGCCCTACCGCCCGTTCATCAAAATTACTCTCCTGCATGGCAAGAAAGAAATACTGATGGGGCAGGTTATTGTCCTTAAGCAGCTGTGTTATCAGCGGAGTGTAGCCTTTTTCATTAGCCCTCTTCAGTGCCGTCTGAAGTCTGTCGGTTGACTTCCAGATAGAAATATAGCGTTTCACCTCAGCCACAAAGTCTTTGGGCATAGTAAGCTCGCACTCTCCGAAAACCCTGGCAATCCGCATGATAATGCGATCTTCGTCCGAAAGTTTAGCGTAAATGCCCAACTCCTTAACAAAGGAATCGTACTCCTTTTCCATACCTTTTGAATTGTTCCTTTTCGCCTTCAGTTCCGCCATTTGGGCCGGGTTGGTGTTTAAGAGAGCAATTTCTTCCAGTTTGCCGATCTGGACTTCCTGCTCCTTCATCATATAGAAGATGTTCTGCGCAGTGCCCCGCATCGTATCAAGTTTGTTCTTCTGAAACAGGATAACGCCACCCGACGCAACCAGCAGCATAACTGCTACACCGATCAGCCAGAGGTACTTCTTCGATTTCTTTTTGTGGGCCTGTTTGATTGCCTGCCTGAACATCATCGTCTGTTCACTGGCATCTTCAGGTGCTTCATCCGAAAAATAGCGGTGCAGTTTTTGAGAATCGGGTTTCTGTTCAGTTTGGGGCTCCGTGACTTCAGGGATCTTTTTCGGATCGGAGTGATGTAAAACGCGAACAGTCTCTCGCACCGGCTCTTCAAACCTTTCGATACGCAGAGAAATTACCGGCCCTCCTATGCCCAGTTCGATTGAACCTTTATCAGGCAGCAGCATCTCAGTGATTCGTTCTCCGTCAAGAAAGGTGCCATTGCCGCTCCCCAAATCCTTCAGCCACCACCCCTCTGCCGCAGGTTCAATCGAGACATGGCGGCGACTTACAAAGTTTTCATTAATCTGCAGTTCGCACCCGTCAGCCCTGCCTATGGTGAAGGGCACAGAGAATCGCTTCTCCCCAGGAGTCGCATCCCCCTTCATGACTGCGGCCACAATGGTGCTGCCGTTGTAACTGTTATTTGAGCTGGTTGCTGTCATTTATCTTGCACTTTGTTAATACCATTAATCTGACGTATCCCGGTTCAAACAAGAAGTTGTCAGCAATATACCAGGTTGAGACCCCTTTGATTGCGCAGCGTTTTTTTTCTTTGTCACATTTAAATGCCGTTAGTACTCGGAAAACCTGCCCCTCAACTGACTAAAACGATGGAAAATATCTTGAATGTGTGCGGGGTCGACAGGTGGAACAGAAATATCACTCCACAAAATTTTACCATTGCGATCAAAGATAATCCCCTGTCTGGGTGCGATGTCTGACCTGCCTTGGACAACTTTAGTGAACTTCATCGGTGTGCCATCCTCATAGAAGAAGTAACTGAAACGAACTGACCAAGATTCATGCCCAACACTAATTAAGGCAGCGATTAGGCTGTTTCCGCTATAATAAAGCTTGAATTCCGGCGGTTTACCCTCCGTGACGGCCACATCATTGATCTCTATAAAAGGTAACTCTCCACGTGAGATTTTCGCCTGTAGTATAGCTACATGCTTGTTCACCGTTTCTATAGGGTCTTGTTTCGCATGAGAAACAAACGAGAGAGATAAAAAAATAAAAATCAATAATATAGTTTTCATGTGATGTTTGATTTAGACCAATTGGATCGTCTTTGCAATAGTTTCAGCCGCTACCATATGTGAATAAATCTTATCCTTCTGCTCGTTAGTGCAAGCAGTTGCCGACTTATTCCACATATTCTTAGCAGTGCCTATCTTAGTCCATTTTTTTGCCAGTTTTTCAACATTTCCCAAAGTGCATTCATAACCTAGCTTGTACTCCCACGTTGTATCCCCGGCCTGCTTAGCTGCTTCATTGAGGCATTTCACCAAAGCAGCTGGTCCACTTGTATTTGCCAGCACACTTTGCATATGAATCTGCTCAAAGTTTAGTGTGTATACACCAGAATTACAGATACTGTTGCGCTTGTCCCAAATCAATTTTGAAAAGCCTGGTTTCTTCTGCCCCATTATTCCCAGCCAAAAATCCTCATACGAGGCTCCATCTTCGTCGACCCATTCCAAAACACCCAGGTCCACCGCACACGCAAAGTTGTGGAAAGACTCACCTGGCCCAGCTTTAGTTGCTGTCGGATTAATTTCGTACTGCATTTGAAAAGTTCGATAGCCATCTGTTTTTCCGCGCCGTATTCCAAACGCAAAACCAAGCTTGTGCATTTCTGTGATAATAATTTCAATATTTCTTCGAAAAGCACTGCGCAATTCTGATGGCAGCGTCTGAATGCAGTCCGATAATGATTTACGAGTTGGCTGATAGCGAAATTTTGTGTCTGCAAAAGTCAGAATTGGGACGCTATATCCTTGTGATTTCCATAAAGCAAGTTCTACATGTGTCAGTTGGTCCGCATAGCCTTTTTCATTTCCTGTGTAAGTTGGAGTTACCGTTATCAACTTGCCTGATTGTAGGCGGTTAGACGTTTTAGCCATACGTTGGAATGCTGTCAGTGCTTTCTCAGTGTTTTTGCCGAAGTCCCCGTCGGGTATTCCAACATCTTTAAATCCTATGGCAACCAGATTTTGCTGTAGTTCATAAACATACTTCCCCGGTTTATATCCGGCTGTAGCATTCCTATTGCCATTCGCGAAAGAATCATCATAGTCGCCTTTTTTCATTTCGGGTGCCCAATCAATCACAAGAGTTGGCTTAGGAATCACTTGTGCGCTCAAATAGGCATGATCATTAAACCCAAGCGCTCCCGGCGTATCTCCCAAAAACCAAAATGGAGTGTCAGGAGAGCCGGCATCGTTACACCCCAAGGGTCCGGGTGTGCGGGTTGCTACTTCAAAGGGATTATACCCATAGGGCTTTTTTGAACAGGAACAAGCCATAGTTGGCTACCTCCTCTTGGGATCTATTTTAAAAAAACTTGACTACAATAAAGTCCAAACGAACGCGAACGGTAAAGCCGCTTGTGTGGGTCGTGAACGAAGTCAACGCCACCGTAACAGCAGAAAACATAGGGTAGAGTAGAGAGCAGGTTTCACCCTGCCCTCTACTCTACCCTATATATATTCTCTTATATATATTTTCCAGTCGCTTGCAGATCTGTATTCAATATTTCCCTTCATTTTGACGGTGAACTGCCCAAGAGTGCCATTTGTCAACGCAGCTGCAATCAAGCGGATATCAATCGGTCGGATATCAGGCTCAATAAGGCATTTGGCGTGGGCGCGCGAAAGCTCCTGCAGAAGTTTGTTGAAATCACGGCTCCGCTCGAGACTGATTGCGGGATTGCAGTCAATCATTTCCTGCTGGGTTAGTGTCAGAGCGTCACCTTTTTTATACACATAATGATTCAGAAATTTTTTGGGAAGGTAGTGGTCGAAAAATGTAGCAAAAAACTGGTAGGCTGCCTCTTTGTCAGTTTTGACTGCCCATTCTTTAACACTATCCGCAGCCGTACCGACTGACACCGAAATACCGTCCGCAGTTTGAACTATGGTTCCGGCAGTTTCTTCGAATGTTTGAAATATTAGATTCATCGTGGGATCAGCATGATCGTTTTTCCCAAGCGAACCGGGTGTATCACCAAGCAACGAAGTTACATTCGGACCTCCATGAGTTGGCCATAACGTACTCTCCTTGGCAATGTGATACATAACCGTATTCATGGGATCATTGTGGTTGCCTGACCGGCGTACGTAATCGAAATAACCCCTGTCCAGGTGCACATGCATGTTGATGAATTATTCAGCGCCGGCTGATTAGCAATCAGCACTGTAGGAGCGCCAACAATCCAGGGAGCGGTTGTTACAGGGACGCAGGGCTGCGGCGTCAGCACCCCCATGGCTGCCGCAGTTGCGGCAGCAACCTGCGGGTTCGCCGGCGAAATGCACATTCCAAACGGCATGATATTGACATTCGGTTTGTGGTCCATGATATTTGCAGCCGGCATATTACCGCACATCACCTTATTAGTCGGCAAGACGGTCAGACTGCTTGGAGCGACTCCCATTGTGCACATGAGCATTGCGCCCGAAACTACCTGGAATGACATAGTGATTTCCTCCTTTTATCCTATGTATCCGATTCGTTCATTCGACCGAATGATCAGGCGTTGGCAATGTAGGTGGAGACAGAATTTGCACCTTCTTCGCATCCGATATTCCGGCATCCTGAAACACAGATTCTACTTCTTTTTGATCGGCGGCTGATTTTGTGTACCACCGTACGGTAATGCGATGAGCAGACTCAACTGCACGTGCCTCAAGTTCCCTCACCAAAAGCTGTGTGCGTCGGAGAGTTTTTTTTTCTTCATTTGATGTAACAGCTTTCTCAAACTGCTTTTGAGCTTCCGGACTCATGGATTTCGGTGGAATCTCGTTGCTTGAATCCAATGGTGGAGTAATATTGAGGGAAGGAGCATCATCGGGATCGAAGTCGGGATCCTTAAGCTCTTCAATTACTGATAGAACCCTGCACCATGCCAGTAATAATTCATGACGAGCAATGAGCCGCTCGCTGTTTTGCTTAATCGACAGCAGGTTTACTTCTTCCAGGGATTCAACCGCGTTGATCACATGTTCATTTCCCTGGTTCGCTTTAAAAATTTCAAGCTCAGTCACCGCAATCTTGATCTTATTCAACATCTGTATTCCTCTCCTGATCCTGGAACAACGTGCTGGTGACGCATTACCACTGATTCACTTTGAATCAACGGCTCACAAAGCAAGCCAAATCATAGTACAGTCGTTACGCCGCCCCGTGTGATACTACCAGACGAAGGAGTTGCGTAGGTTGCGGTCGCGACTGCATGGGCCTTGCTGGCTCGCAGGTTTCCGATGGCATCACAGGTGTGAACCTGACGAACAGTGTCGAAATTACGGAATGTACCGCCTCGTAGAGCGTATTGCCAGGGAATTGTCCACTGGCCACGCCCGACTGCTGCCAGTGGAAGCGCACCTAGAAAACCCAAAAGAATGGTATCGACCGCGTCAATTTTGGTCCCAAACCCTGAGCGAACAGTTGATGTTGCTGCCACAGCACTCCCCACACCTGACGGCGGGTTTCTGATATGGCCACCACCGGCAAGCGGCGCAAAAACACCTGACGATACAAGTGCCACATCAACTTCCCGAACATCAATAGCGTGAAAATTCACGGTGTCAGGCAAAATATAGATATCGGTATGCAATCCAATCGTAACAGAGTCATGATGATGAAGTGTATCGCGAGTCCGCATTTTCACCGATGTCGGAGCAATGATGGTAAAACTCTTCGTTGCCGTGCATCCGCCTCCCGTAGCGGTCAGAGTGACGGTCTGCGCCTGACTTGGAGCACGATAAATGATCGTTTGTCCCGTCGGACTTGACAAAAAACCCTCACCAGCCAGTGTCCAGGCGGCATCACCGAGAGAAAATGTCACACTGACCCGCTCTCCAACTCCAATACTGGTACGTGTGCGGTCTGGTGGTTGCGTCATAATGGTTTCAGAGGTAATCTCACAAGTAACGCACGGGGCTACCGGTCCCGGCGGAGCAACCGGAGGCGTATCCTGCTGCGCTGCTGGCCCAGGGGCGGGAGCCGTTCCCCCAGGCGATGCAGATGTGCCGGGCGCTTCGGGAACAGAGGCGGGGGGAGTAGTACCAGGAACCGGATCATTCGGTTTAGAACAACTTGACATAGCTAACTTGTCTCCATTTGCTGTTGCAGCAAGGTCTCCATATATTTTCGAGTTCGGGCGGTCAGCCACTCCATACGTTCGGATTCGCTTCTTCCACTTTCTTCGTGTAGTATCCGCACAAACCATGGATGCCGAGGGTCAGAGCAGATTTCATGTCCAAACGCGAACTTCAATAGAAACAGCAGGCCAATACCTTCCGGATGCGGCAACCTGGCCGACATTGCCTCATTAACAGCCTGTGCCATTAATGAATCAAGTGAATACCTGTCAAGAAAATCCATCCGCTCCGGATGAATCGAGTGGAGCAGTTGCATCGATCTGGAACCAATTCCCGAGCCAACGACACGTAATTGATCTGTATTAATTTGAACAGCGCGCTTGATGGCAGCATTTCCGAACTCCCAATTCACTCCATAGGCACGATCCAGATACGCGGTGGCGTGAAAATGTAACAGACGAGCCCGCGCAACGGAACCAACACCGTCCATCTTCTGTAAAAATGGGTGTAACCAAATGAATTGAGGATCATTGTCAAAACCAATACCGAGCGACATCATCAACTCCAGATAAAGCTGCAGAGAGCGTCCTTCAGCAAGCCCATAACGCCGTGCGTCCATTAACCCTTTTCGAGCCAAATTTTCAAGACCCGACTGCCCCGCACTGGTAGCAAGCAAAGGATTGTATTGCTTCAGATGTGCAACAGCGGACGCGACATAACCGTCTTCTGCTGATTGTGTCAGTACATTATTTTGCTTATTTCTAATGATCATTTGGAATCCTGACGTTTATGAAAGAAGCCAGAATACCCCGTTCTGTGGACGGGGATGAATGGCGGTTCTGGTTTGCTTCTGGTTTTGAAAGTTGCCGGATTTTCGTGAGGCCGTAATGCCCCGGCTTGTAGCCGGGGATAGGTCTCACGAGGCAACTTTCTTTACTACGCTTTGCGGTAACCGTCAACCGAGCACCATCTATCTCCCCACTGATTTTCCCGCTATGCTGCCCCTGTAGTTGACAATTCACTCAGGAGGTCAGTAGATGGCGGATAATTCACCCGACTGGTCAGCCAGACTAT